>NZ_JBCIYR010000004.1:0-731250 GCF_050455445.1 Paenibacillus sp. MABNR03 | reverse complement strand
TCAAGTCCGCTCGACTTGCATGTATTAGGCATGCCGCCAGCGTTCGTCCTGAGCCAGGATCAAACTCTCCAATAAAGATGAATTTCAGCAGCGCGGTTAAACGCTATGAAAATCATCTGGGGTATTGAAAAGAGCGATTAGCTCATTTTGAATCTGACGATTCATTGTAAATCATAAGTTACTTTTCCATTTGTTCAGTTTTCAAGGAACTTGTTGTCCGTTTCTGTCGACGTTTGTCAACCGGACAGGATATTTATTATATCATGTTAACCAACTATCTGTCAACACTCTTTTTCGTCATCATTCAAACTCTTTCGACAATCACTCGTTTGAAGCGACAAGAAATAATATACCATGATCCAATTTAATTAGCAAGCACTTTTTCAATGTTTCTTTAAACTGCGCTTCCTATCTATTTGGGCCCTTGCTCTAATGAACCCGTTTGATGTGAGTGATCCAAAACTTCTATAATGAGGTATATACAATAAAGAGATAGCAATGACATAACATCATCTTATACCGTTCTTCATCTTGGCCGCTTATTACATAGGAAGATTTACTGCTATTACTCCATTTGAGGTGATTACATGTGAAACAGTGGCTGAAGAATATTCGCAAAGGGTACGGCAAGAAACTTTTGTCTATCCATACTTGGAACGCCTGGATCGTCGTCATCCTTGCCATCTCGGGTCTTATGTTAGTCGGTGGCTTCTGGCGTGAAATACTCGGTATTGGACGCGTATGGTTAAAATGGCTTCATATTGTTGTTGGCTTGGCAATGCTGGTACCCGTTGTGTATTACTTGCTTCTGGCAAGTAAACACTGGAAACAATTGCGGAACAGGCCGTGGCAAAAAGTGAACACGATCATCGTGCTTGCGCTCCTGGTTGGCTGGCTAATCTCAGGTATAGTATTATGGCAGTTCAAACTTGCAGGACCACGGTGGTCCAATGCCGCGCTGCTTATTCATGATTTGCTGACCTGGGTGGGTCTGCCCTATATTATCTACCACTCCATCACCCGGACCAAATGGTTAAAAGATTCTTCGCGCCGTGCGGTGAAAGCACCCTCACCGATGGAAGGCACCAGTCACACACCGGACATAGTGGTTACTGGCGAAAATGCAACAGCAGCTGCCACTGCACTCTCATCTCCTGGAACGGAGCGTGCCTCCGGGGAAAAATCACCTGATCAGCCTGAGAAACCCCAACCCGTTTATACACGGCGTGCGTTTATCCGGTCAGCAGTAGGTGTGGGATTAGCCGTAACTCTCGGCCCTACCTTTGTATCCTGGGTTGGACGGAATCTTAGCATCGATAACAGCATCGATAGCATGCTGGAGAACGACCCCAATCGGTTGAATCCTTTACCGCAACCTGCAGCTGCCTCTTCACCTCCCATTGGAGGAGGAGCAGAAGGTCATTTCCGGGTGTACACGGTAACTCCCATCCCTTCCTTCTCGAATGAAAACTGGTCATTCCGGATCGATGGGCTTGTTGAACGGGCACAGGTTTGGAACTGGGAACAGTTCGTGAAGCTCGCGCGCACCGTGCAGGTCAGTGATTTCCACTGTGTAACTGGCTGGTCTGTGTATAAGAATACCTGGGAGGGTATCTCACTCAAACAACTTCTGACTCAAGCCGGGGTAAAACCTGAAGCACATAGTGTGAAGTTCTATTCCGGAGATGGGGTTTATACGGATGCCATTACGATGGATCAAGCACAAATGGACGATATCATGGTGGCCGTCATGCATGATGGCAAGCCCATTCCAGCAGATCTTGGCGGGCCGGTTCGACTTGTTATTCCTCAGATGTATGCCTATAAGTCGGTAAAATGGTTGAATCGCATCGAACTCATCGACAGTGAACATATTGGTTACTGGGAAGAACGAGGATATGACAAGGATGCATGGCTTACCGGCGCATCTCAGCGGATCCCCAATATCAGTTAATCCGAGTTAACAAATGTCGAGCACTTTAACTATGAAAAATAAATCCAGATAGACAGCAAAACCCCCGATTGACCTATTTGTGGTCTGTCGGGGGTTCTTTGTGATTTCATCGGCTCTCAGATTAGCCTTGTTGATTCAAAAGTCGAACGAGTTCATCCTCATCCTCAATGGTTGGGATGCCCAGGTCATGCGCTTTGGCCAGCTTACTGCCTGCCTTCTCTCCGGCAATGACGAGGTCTGTCTTTTTGGAGACACTGCCAGTCACCTTCGCTCCCAGAGCTTCCAGTCTTTGCGTCGCCTCGTCTCGCGTCAGTTGATGCAGGGTTCCGGTCAACACGACCGTTTTGCCACTGAAGAAGGAATCTTCCACAACGGCTGCTGGAGCCTCAGGTGCCTGAGCTTTCACGCCCAAATCCAGCATCTTCTCGATAGCAGCCTGAGTAAACGGATCTGCGAAGAACGTAACGATACTTTCCGCTACGATGCCGCCTACATCTGGTAGTTCAACCAGTTCTTCCACGGTTGCATTCATAATGGCATGCAGATCACGATAATGATCAGCCAGCATGCGTGTCGTTGATTTACCGGTATTCGGAATACCCAGCGCGTATAGGAATGATGCAAGGTCACGATCCTTACTGTGCTCCAGCGCAGCGAGAAGGTTGTTCGCTTTCTTTTCACCAAACCGCTCCAGCTTCACCAGGTCATCAAACTGCAATGTGTACAGATCAGCCGGTTCACGCACATTCAACTCATCGTACAACTGAATCGCTGTCTTCTCACTGAATGTCTCAATGTCCATTGCATCACGGGATGCAAAATGAGAAATTCGGGCCACGGTCTGCGGTTTACAAGCCAATTTGTTATTACAGAACAGATGAGCACCGCGCTGCTCGAGCGGGAATCCGCAAGCCGGGCACTGCTCTGGATATATGATCTCTTCGCCATCGCTCTCTTCGGTCACTTTACCCAGGATCTCAGGGATGACGTCATTGGAACGGCGGATAAAGACACGAGTGCCCAGGGCAAACTTCAGGTTTTTGCGCTCGATATCGCCCACATTGTTCAACGTGCAGTTCGAAACCGTTACTCCAGCGAGTTCAACCGGTTCTACGCGTGCCAGCGGAGTTACTTTGCCGGTACGGCCCACATTCCACACAACGGAGTTCAGGACGGTCGTGGTCTCTTCTGCCTCAAATTTGTATGCCACAGCCCAGCGTGGGAACTTGTCGGTATAACCCAGCACTTCACGTGTGCGCATGTCAGTAATTTTGATAACAGCTCCATCAATCAGGTAGTCGAGCTGTCCCCGATTCTCCTGAATGGCGGCAAGCTGTTCCATCACATCATCGAATTCACGGAAGTACGTAATCGATGGATTAACTTTGAAGCGGTTCTCACGGAGAAAATCCATCATCTCTTGATGATTGGCGAACTGAATGTCATCCGAGTACCCTACGTTGTAAAAATACGCATTAAGTCGACGCTCTGCTGTCGTCTTCGGATTCAGGTTGCGCAAAGCTCCCGCTGCTGCGTTACGGGCATTCTTAAGCGGCTCTGCCGCCGTTTCATTGTATCGGTTCAGGACAGACAGATTCATGATGCCTTCACCCTGCACTTCGATCGTACCGTCGGTATACGGGATTTTGAGCGGGACGGATTTGATCGTTTTCACTTGTGCCAAAATCCCCTCGCCTACGGTTCCGTTCCCGCGTGTAGAGGCCTGTACCAATTCACCATTGGTATATGTCAGGTTCAGGGTCAGCCCATCGAACTTTAACTCGATGACATAGCCAGGTTCCGGTAACGGATTATCCGGGTTTTTGTTGTTATAGTCATTCACCAGCTTCAGCACACGGGTATTCCAGCTTCGCAGCTGCTCGATGTTCTGGGCTTTGTCCAAGCTCCAGAGCGGGGAAAGATGACGATGCGGGGTAAACCCCTTCAGCAGCTCGCCACCCACACGCTGTGTTGGAGAATCAGGCAAAACCATCCCGCTCTCCTGTTCAAGCGTAACCAGTTCGTCATACAGGAGATCATATTCCTTGTCACTGATCTGCGGCTGATCCATCGTGTAGTACTGATAATTATGCTGGTTCAGCTCGGTCACGAGTTGCTCCATCCGGTGCATCGGGTCCATACAGGGCCATCCCTCCGTTAATTTAATCTATGTAGAACGAACACTCAAAATTGCACTTGAACTAAGTTGACAGAACAACTTTCCGATCGCTGTTATCCCCAGATTTCGTTAATTACTTTTAAAGGGGGAAAACCGGGGATAAAGGCGAAGAGTATGCTTACGAAGCAGCTTTCCTTAGGAAAGCTTTTAGCTTCACTTCTTCAAGTTATTTCTGCCCTCTTCGTTATTGTGCAATATTGAAGTTTCGTTCTTAATCTATTCTACTTTGGTGATAGGGGCAAATCCGGCGAGCAAGCGTTTCACACCTACCGGAGCCGGGAATGCAATCTGCAGTTCCGTGTCATTGCCGGTGCCTTTCACCGCAACAATGGTACCTGTACCCCATTTGCCATGCTGTACTTTATCTCCTGCTTTAAAGCCTGCTTCACTATTCGAAGCTGCAGGCTTGGAGGCAGATGATGGCGCAGCATAAGTGGAGCGGGAGGTACTTGTGGTCACACGCGAAGTTGGCGTGGAGGCGGTAGCCGAGGAGCCACTTCTGCTCTGCTGTTCAAAGAGCTTGGCCGCACTGCCGCCACCAAAGTTGCTTCCGCCACTGGAGCCGAGTCCACGGCCACCGTACGATCCTCCGGCATTAGCACCGCGACGGTAACGGTCACGGGCAATAGAAGTATCTTCTTTTAGCTCATCCGGAATCTCATCCAGGAAGCGGGAAGGCGGGTTCGCCGTTGTTCGTCCGAACAACGTACGCATCTGGGCACACGACAGGAAGAGCTGTTCTTCTGCACGTGTAATCCCTACATAAGCAAGTCTGCGCTCTTCCTCCAGCTCTTCATTATCCATAAAGGCCCGGCTGTGTGGGAAGACACCTTCCTCCATACCCACGATAAAGACAACCGGGAACTCCAGACCTTTGGCACTGTGCATCGTCATCAGGGTAACCGCGTCGCTCTGATCCTCTTCATCATCGTTCATGCTGTCGATATCTGCAATGAGTGCCAGGTCAGTGAGGAACGAGACCAGCGTTTTGTCTTCATTATTTTTCTCGAATTCCATCGTCACGGAAAGGAACTCTTCAATGTTTTCCAAACGTGCACGGGATTCGAGTGTATTTTCGTTTTGCATCTCGAGACGATATTGACTCATCTCCAGAATCTTCTCGGTCAGTTCGGTTACGGAAAGATACTCTACCATCTGATGCAGCGCGGCAATCATGTCATAGAACTCGACCAGCGCATTCCGCGTACGGCCCGCAAAACCGAGATCGTCCACGACCTGAAGCACACGGAAAATCGAGATTCCACGTTCTCCCGCTGCAGCTGCAAGCTTCGCTACGGTTGTATCCCCGATGCTACGTTTAGGCACATTAATGATCCGGGTGAGGCTGATATCATCGTCAGGGTTGGACAGCAGGCGCAGATACGCCAGGATGTCCTTGATCTCTTTTCGATCATAGAACTTGATGCCGCCAACAATCTGATACGGAATATCAGACTTGATCAGGATTTCCTCTATAACCCGGGACTGGGCGTTGGTACGGTACAAAATGGCATGATTTTGATAGGATTTGCCGTTCTTCACATTTTTACTAATCTCGGAGGTAACAAAGTATCCCTCATCATGCTCGGAGTCTGCACGATACACCTTGATCTTCGAACCACCCTCCTTGTCCGTCCACAGCTTCTTCGGCTTACGACCGGAATTGAGGCCGATAACCTCATTCGCTGCATTCAGGATGTTGGACGTCGAACGGTAATTCTGCTCCAGCATGATGGTCTGTGCCTCTGGATAGTCTTTCTCAAAGTTCAGGATGTTGCTGATATCCGCCCCGCGCCAACGATAGATCGATTGGTCACTATCCCCTACGACGCAGATCCGGTGATGACTGTCAGCCAGCATGCGGCACAGCATGTACTGCGCACGGTTCGTATCCTGATACTCATCGACGTGAATGTACTGGAATTTCTTTTGATAGAAGTCGAGGACTTCCGGTACTTCTTTGAACAGTTGAATGGTCGCCATAATGAGATCGTCAAAGTCGAGCGAATTGTTGGCTCTCAGACGTTTCTGGTACATTTTATATACCTTCGCCACAATGCCTTCAAAATAGTCGCCAGCCTGCTTCTCATACTGGTCGGGACCGATCAGTTCATTTTTCGCGGTACTCATCATCGCCTGAACGGCTTTTGGTTCGAATTTCTTGGTGTCGATATTCTGGTCTTTCATACAGCTGCGGATGACGGATAATTGGTCGGATGAATCCAAGATACTGAAGTTAGAAGTAAAACCAATCCGTTCAATGTCGCGGCGCAGAATGCGCACACACATGGAGTGGAATGTGGATACCCAGATGTCGCGGCCCTGTGAGCCACCAACGAGCTGGGATACCCGGTCCTGCATCTCACGAGCGGCTTTGTTCGTAAACGTAATCGCCAAAATGCCCCAAGGGGGTGTCTTGCGTGTTGCGATAAGGTAAGCAATCCGGTGTGTCAGCACCCGGGTTTTACCACTGCCCGCTCCGGCCATAATCAGTAACGGTCCATCGGTTGCCTCGACGGCTTGCCGCTGAGGGGTGTTAAGCCGTGCCACGGCATCATGTATATTTACAGGTTGCATGCATGCATGCTCCTTTCGTTGGTTGATCGATATAACAGATCTATCAGTTACACTTGGACTTCGATTGCAAAACCATCTTCCGATCGTCGTTATCCCCAGATTTTTTTGATTCCCTTTATGAAAGGGAAAATCCGGTGATAAATACGAACACTTCGTTTCTTCAGATTGGTTCTGCACTCTCCGTTCTGTGTAAACATAAACTTGTATACGAATTGCTTATTTAGTAGGGCAAAGTTCTATTTTAACAGATCGTAAGGGGAAATTGGGAGAATGGTAAACTAAACCGATTAAATGGTTCCTTTCACGGCTTGTACCGTCTGGAGCGCCTTATCCAAATCACTGTAAACAATGTTGCCCACAACGACGGTGTCTGCCACCTGAGCTGCTTGTGCTGCTTTATCCGGGTTGTCGATTCCCCCGCCATAAATGAGATGTGCGCGATCCAGTTGTCTATGCGTCTCACCAACCAGCTCCATATCTCCAAACGTTCCGCTATACTCCATATATACAATAGGAAGATTGAGCAGTCGCTCTGCAGCCTTGGCATACGCCACCGCAGCCCCTGTAGTCAGCTCCGTGTCGGCTCCAGTCAAACGCGCTACGGTGGAGTCCGCATTAAGTACGATATACCCCTCGGCAATCAACAGGTCCCACGGGATAAGGTAACCAAAACGTTCGATGGCTTGTTGGTGATGCCCAATCATCCATTTGCTGTCCGTTGCATTCAGCACCATCGGGATCAGATATCCGTCAAAACCAGGGACAACCGCCTCCAGATCGGATACTTCCAGCACACAGGGCAGCTCGTAGCGACGCACGCGGGACATCAGGTCTACCGTGTTATCATAGGTGATTCCCGAAGACCCCCCAACGATGATAGCGTCGGTCCCTGACGTACATACCAGGTCGAGTGCTTCATCCGTGATTTCCCGGTCCGGGTCGAGCTTAAATACGTGTCTCCACTGCTTAATCATGTCTATCAACGAACATTCCTCCAGAGGTTCTTCTGCATCCTAAAAAGCTTGTAAACTAAGTCTAAGTCAGCAGGCAGTGAGTGTCAATGTTCGCATAAAAAGGGGAACAAAAAATCACAGACTTTCCCCTATAAAACGCAGGAATCAGTCTGTAATTTTGGAGAAAAGATTGTTATATCGCGCTATGAATCAATCAAACAAGTATTGAGTAATGAAGGTCTATTTCTGAGGTGATTGAAATGGGACGCTTAACGATGTTCAGGTTTAAGGTGAGGTGGATTTAGTGCCATGACCCTTCAAAGATGGCTACATGTGCATGCATGGTAAGTGGAGTGAAAGTTTTGATTTGCGACATACCAATGTTACGGTCTCCAGGCAAAGCGAGTATTCATCTGATCCAGCTCTTCTTCGGTCAACACATCTGAATAGACGCCATAAACGCCCCACTTCTCATAGTTAGCTACCTGTTCGGTATCATTGATCGTATGCACGTAAGTAACGGCACCCGCCTTCTTCAGCTTGGCAACGAAATTCTGGTTCACTTTATATTCCGGCATAGTTACGGCATCAATGTCATTCTTTTGTACAAAATCAACGACCTGTGCTTCCGTGTCCTGCGTGGCATAGAGGGTATAGATAATAGAAGGGAACGCATAGATTTCTTTCACGGTGTCCAGCATTGGCTCATTATAAATCTGCACGACGATGCGATCCAGTACAGATGGATCCTTCTTTTGGGCAGCGTTGACGAGAGAAGAGAGCACCTGCTGAATATCCTCATCCTTCTGCTCCTTGGTATCCGTTACGATATACATATCGGGATATTGCGACAATACATTAATGATGCCGTCCGCGTCCATGGGTTGGTAAATGCCCAAAATCGGTGTATTCATAAATTCATCATGTGTGAGCGCCCCTGCCTGTTTGTCTTCCGGAAGCTCCTCCTCCTGACCCAGCAGTTTGCTCATATTGGCAGTCCATTCATGTCTGGCTACGGCTACGCGATCCGAGGTGAGCATGAAGTCGATCTCAAACACTCGCGTACCCTTCTCATAATTGGCGATCATCGCTTCATAAGCATTGGTATAAGGCTGATCACGAATACTGCCCATGGCGTGGGCAATCAGTCGATAGGTTGTAAATCCGTCGTGTTGTTCCTCACTTTGACTCTCATAGGCAAAAAAGAGGGTGCCCACGGTAACGATCAATAGTGTGATGACGGCGGCGATTCGTTTCATATGATGTTCACATCCTTTAGGAGTGAGATTGGGGAGAGGAAGTGTGTAGCTAATAAGATATGACAGCGTATGTGCGGGATTTCCTTTTTGATAGCTAACTACCCTAATTGGTGAGGTCTAAAACAAAAAAGCCGCCCGGAGGCAGCTGTTAAATGGTGGTATTGTTGAGTTTGTCGAACGTTAGTAAGCATTCTTGAGACCGTTTCGAATGGTTTCCCATATGATTTTGATATCAAATAATAAAGACCAGTTTTCAATATAAAAGATGTCCTGTTCAATCCGATCCTCGATGGAGGTATCCCCTCTTAAACCTTTACTTTGCGCCAATCCCGTAATTCCCGGGCGAACATGATGTTTAATCATATACTTCGGAATTTCATCCCGGAATTGATTCACGTAGTACGGACGTTCCGGCCGTGGGCCGACTACACTCATATGACCCAGCAGCACGTTGAAGAATTGAGGCAATTCATCCAGGCTGGTGCGTCTAATAAATGTGCCAAAAGCCGTTCGACGCGGATCATCCTTCGTGGACCACCCCGTGTCGACTACACCTTCAGGAATGACTTTCATGGAGCGGAACTTAAACATCATGAAGTTTCGTCTGTTGAGACCAACACGTTCCTGTTTGAAGATGACTGGTCCAGGCGACGTCAGTCGTACGCCCAGTGCAACGATGACCATTACTGGGGAGGTCAGTATGATTGCGACGAGAGAGAACAGAATATCGAATACACGCTTCATCAGTCGGTTTACCGCCATATCCAGCGGGATATCACGCACATTAATCATCGGCATACCGGCAAAATTGTCGAAATGCGGACGGGCCGGAAGATAATCAAAGAAGTCTGGAATAATCAGCGTCCGTACACCGGCCTTCTCGCACACCTCAATGATATGTGGATACTTATCGTGAGCATCCAGCGGAAGAGCAAGGATCACTTCGTCGATCATATGAGACGACAAAATTTGTTCCAACTGATCAATGCACCCCAAGATAGGTTTGTAGTGCAGCTGCTCCTCTTGATCCCAATGCCGATAATCATCAAGAAAACCATATACCTCATACCCAAGCTCCGGATAACTTCGAAGGTTATTATAGAACCTTTTCCCAAGAGAACCTGCTCCCAGAATTAATACAAATTGACGGTTGAATCCTTTTTTGCGGAGTCTTCTAAGTTGAAGTTTGACGATATAACGGTAGATCAGGGTGAAGGCAACGTTGCCGATCATGTACATGGCCAGATATGCACGAGAGATGTCGACTTCCTTGAAGAAGAACATTAAGCTCATCAGCATAAAGAAGGCGATCCCATGGACCTGAACCAGTTTCATGAATTCATCTACAAAACGTTTTTTTCGTTTGGGTACGTACAAGGAAACTATTAGGCCGATGAGGAGAGCCAACCCTCCATATGCAATACTCCACAAAAAGTACTTCTCGATAGGCAATGCACCCTGATTGGTCAGAAGATCGCTTTCAAACTTAACCCACCAAGCCATTATGAAGGAAAACTGTATCACCAAGAAATCTGCCGCGATATACAGTTGGGTCAGAAATTGCTGATTACGCCGAATCATGCTTTCACCTCGGAAGATGTCTCACGAACTTCCGCACCACCGGATGATAATTCTTTTTGGGCAGCTGGTCTAATCAGCTTATTGCGGATCAGAGACAATGAGAATTTTAATGAGATACCGAGCCATACGGCTGTGTTGGTCAAAATACCATAACGTTTGGCATAGTGTTTACGATGGAAAACCCACATCGCTCTATGAAACTCATAAATGATTTTCATAGGTTTACGCCGGGCACTTGCACCTTTGTAATGCACAATATATGTATGTGGGTAATAATAAATGCCCCAGCCCGCCTCTTTGATGCGATAACACCAGTCGATATCTTCACCGTACATGAAGAAAGTTTCGTCCAAGCCACCCACTTGGTCGATGGTTTCACGACGCACGAGCATAAACGCACCGACAAGACAGTCTACCGGATACTCGTTATCCGGGCTAAGATGTCCCAATTGGTACTGGTTAAACTTTGGACGATCCGGGAACATGTGTGAGATACCGAACGCATAATAAAATGATGCCGATGGCGTAGGAAATCCCCTCTTGCACGCTTTATCCAGGGAGCCATCAGGAAGGATCACCTTACAACCGGATGCCCCCATCTCTGGATGACGGTCCATGAACCCGATCATTATCTCCAAAGTATCCTTCTGTACGACCGTGTCCGAATTGAGCAGTAGAATATACCGTCCTTTGGCGATTTCCATGGCCTGGTTGTTAGCAACGGCGAAGCCCGTATTGTCCCTGTTAGCAATTATCCGAACCTCTGGAAATGCGTCACGAATGGCTTCCACGGATCCATCATGCGATGCATTGTCGACAACAATGAGTTCATATTGAAAGGAAGTAATGGATTTATATACTGAGGCCAGACAGTCCAATGTCAGTTGGCGTGTATTATAGTTTACAATGATGATGCTGACATCTGGACCATAGGTGTTATTATTTTTCACTCCCCCTCGTAAGGGAACATCTGCTGTTTCAACCATATTGTAAAACTCCTGACTTTTAATGCTGTGTTAACAAAAGTATAGCATATTATGGACGAAGGTGTAGAAAGCAAAGCCAATCTATAACTTATACCTTCTTCAAGATGTATACGAGCTTAAGAACAAGATTATCAAGTGAAGCTTGACGGTAAAAAGGCATTTTGGACACATATCTGATACGTTTAACCCAAGATCTGTCTAGGTGGTTTAAAAACCTCTGTATGTCCCTTTGTTGTTGTGCAGACAACTGTTCTCTATAAGTTTCAAGAAAAAAAGACGCTTGTCTACTCAGTCTAAAACTTCCTTCACTGAGGAAACGCTTCAATCTACTTTTCCATTTCATGAGCCAACCTTCGTTGCTCCCGCCAAGAACGTTCCCTTGGTGTTGTCGATACAAAATCATTGGCTCTTCATCAAAAATCACTTCTCCAAACGCACTAACATACAGATAAATCCATCGATCATGCATAATAATCGGCTTCAAATCGATGGGAATACTTCGTCTAACCCGCTCAAACGTGATTGGATTCAAGACCATTGTGCAGCCCACACAGCAGTTTTCGACCATGGCATTATACATGCTTAGCGGTTTAGGAGGGAGGGTTGGCCACACATTCAAATTGTTTAGATCCTGATCTACCATTTGTGTAGAAGAACAATACATCAGTGGTACGTTCGATTGCCTCAATTGTAGTTTAGTTACTGCCCTACTAAGTTTGTCCGAATTCCATACATCATCCTGATCACAAAATGCGTAAAAATCGTATACAGGCTCCGTTTGACGCATCAGTTCAAAAAAACTCCCGATCACGCCCAAGTTTTTACCTTCAATAACTCGGATCTGGTCCGGACGAGACTTGGCATACTCGCTTAACTTTTGAACAGTTTCGTCAGAAGATCCATCATCCCTAATAATAATCTGAACGTCTACCTTACTCTGTGCGAGAAGGCTTTCCATCTGTTCATTAATGTACTTTGATCCGTTATATGTAGAAAGCATAATGCATACTTTAGGTTTATTCACGTGTCACCTCAAGATCTGACTTTTCTCCATTATATACGAAAACTCCCGCCCATAAGTAATAGAGCGAGAGTTACATATTGTGCTGCTATGTTTGTTCCTTTTTTAAAGATAAGCTAATAAAATCGTGCAATCCCTCCCGCCATGAGCGGAGATCTGCTAAACCGTTGGTTCGAATAGATAGATGGTCCATTACCGAATTACGCGGCCTAGGGGCTGGTCTAGGGAACTGGTCTGTTGTACAAGGCTCCAATTGCGCTTGAATGGGTACCCCCCCAACAATCCGTGCTTCCTCAAAGATGGCCTGAGTGAATTCATACCATGTACAAGTACCACTATTGGAAGCATGATATAACCCGTACATTTCCGTTTGCATAAGCTCCAGGATAAATCCTGCCAAATCAACGGTATACGTAGGTGACCCTTTTTGGTCATGTACAACCTGAAGCTTAGGTTTTTCCTGACCCAGTTTAAGCATCGTTTTGACAAAATTATTCCCGTAAAGGCCGTAAACCCAAGAAGTACGCACAACAAACCATTTGGAGGACAACGACTGTACCAGTAATTCTCCTGCTCGTTTCGACTTTCCATACACACTTTGCGGATTCGTATCATCGTATTCCTGATAGGGATTTAACGAGTTGCCATCAAATACATAGTCCGTACTTATATAAATTAGTTTAGCTCCTGCTCTTTCTGCCGCTACAGCAACATTGCGTGTTCCTACCGCATTCACCTTATATGCACCATCGATATCCATCTCCGCTGCATCTACAGCTGTATAAGCTGCACAATGAATGACCGCTTCAGGATGATAGGAGGAGATGACTTCGTTACACTGTGCCTGATTGGTAATATCCATCCGATCCCGATCACAAGCAAGAACAGCATGCCCCTCCTTCTCCAAAAGAAGAACGACATCCCGTCCCAGTTGTCCGTTTGCTCCTGTAACCAGAACCTTCATTACTTCACGTCTCCCAATCGAGAGCCATACTGCTTGGCATAATACTGTTGATACACGCCGGACTGAATACGGGTCCACCATTCTTTGTTATCCAGATACCATTGAATAGTCTCCTTGATCCCGGTTTCAAACGTATGCTTTGGTTTCCAGCCTAGTTCAGACATTGTCTTCGTCGGATCGATGCCATATCTGCGGTCATGCCCCGGCCGGTCTTGCACGTATTTGATTAAGGATTCTGGCTTACCAAGTTGCTCCAAAATGGTTTTCACAATGTGCACATTAGTTCGTTCATTATTGCCACCGATGTTGTATACTTCACCGTTACGTCCTTGATGAATCACCAAGTCAATGGCACTGCAGTGGTCTTCAACATAGAGCCAATCTCTAATGTTTAATCCATCTCCATACACAGGCAAGGCTTCATCAGCAAGGGCACGGGAGATCATAAGTGGGATTAGCTTCTCAGGAAACTGGTACGGGCCGTAGTTGTTGGAACAACGTGTGATATTTACGGGCAAACCAAAAGTTTCATGATATGCGCGCACAAGCAAGTCTCCACCAGCTTTGGATGCCGAATAAGGACTGTTCGGTTGTAATGGAGTCTCTTCTGTAAAGAGACCTGTTGGGCCAAGCGAGCCATACACCTCATCCGTTGATACTTGAACGAATTTGGAGATATTGTGTTTTTTGGCTGCCTCAAGCAGTGCTTGGGTACCATTCACATTCGTTCGTACAAACACATCCGGTTCCAAAATGCTGCGATCTACATGAGATTCGGCTGCAAAGTTAACGACAACGTCCACACCTTGGCCAATCAGGCGATCCATCTCGGCAGCATCTGTAATGTCTGCTTTGACAAAAGTATGGTTTTTGTTGCCTTCAAGTGATTTCAAGTTTTCCAGATTACCTGCATACGTCAAAGCATCTACATTAATAATTTTGTAATCAGGATGCTGCTCCAGCATATACATCACAAAATTACTTCCAATAAAACCGGCCCCGCCGGTAACGAGCAGTTTCATAGTGTTGGAACCTCCTAATTACTTCACTTCGAAATTGAAGTTGATCTCCGCATCTTGAAGTAAAGGATGCCTTTGGTCCTTATCTGACAAAATTGGACTAAATGTAGGCCAATCGATTCCAAGTGCCGGGTCACTCCATAATATGCCACGGTCGTTCTCCGGGGAATAGTATTCGTCCACTTTGTACAAGACTTGGGTGTTTGGTACCAAAGTACAAAAGCCATGAGCGAATCCTTTGGGGACCAGTAACTGACGGTGATTATGTTCACTCAGGATGAAGCCCTCCCACTGTCCAAAGGTGGGTGATCCTTGACGAATGTCCACGATAACATCGTAAATCACACCCGAAATAACCCGGATCAGCTTGGTTTGCGCTTTAGGGTTAAGTTGGTAGTGCAATCCGCGCAATACACCAGGATCAGCTGATAAGGATTGGTTATCCTGGATAAACTTGTAGTTGATTCCTTGTTGATACATGAGCTGATCATTGTAACTTTCCATAAAAAAACCCCGGTGATCTCCGTGAACCACCGGTTCAATCAAACAGGCACCTGTCAGCTTGGAAGGAGTGATTTTCAATGTTTTCGCCATCCCTTCTCTTCTATAACTTTAACTTCCCGAACTCGTCACCGAATGCAGTATCTCGCGCCAATTCATTGGCCCGTGCCAATGACGCGTGAGTGCCTGCGTCTGTCCACCAACCCTTAAGTATATCGTAGGTAAGATTTCCTCGTTCAATATATGCATTGTTTACGTCTGTGATTTCCAATTCGCCTCTTGCAGAAGGCTTTAATGTCTTGATGATCTTGAAGACTTCACTATCGAACATATATATGCCAGTCACAGCGTAATTGCTTTTAGGCTGCTGTGGCTTTTCTTCAATTGAAATGATCTTCTTATCTTCAATTTCGGGAACTCCAAAGCGTGAAGGGTCAGGAACCTTCTGAATCAATATTTTTGCTCCAGTCTGTTGTTCACGAAAATTGTCTACATAAGCTGTAATATCATCCGCAAATACGTTATCTCCCAATATGACAACCATCTGATTGTGGCCGACAAACTGTTCGGCAAGTCCAAGCGCCTCGGCGATCCCCCCTGCTTCATCCTGTACTCGGTACGTGAAAGAAACACCCATATCAATACCACTTCCAAGAAGGTTAACTACATCCCCCATATGTTCTTTACCGGTGATAATTAAGATATCGGTTAATCCAGCTTGCTTGAGTTTATATATAGGATAAAAAACCATTGGATATTTCCCGACAGGCAGTAAGTGCTTATTTGTTACTTTAGTTAAAGGAAAAAGGCGGGAACCGGTCCCGCCTGCAAGGATGATTGCTTTCATGTTCATAACCTACCTAACCAATTTATAAGTTTCCTCAAAAATCCAGCACTTTTAAACCCCTCATATAACCGACTCATGATAGTGTAAATATGGGCACCACTTACACTGAAGTTATATTGCTTTCTTAACTCTTATTCTTTATTCAATCGCGTGTCTAAACTTTAATCAATCCGTGAAAATACAATCAGAAATTGTATTCCAAAATATATTTACCAAGCTTATTGTTTTTCCTTTCCTTCTCAAAAGCAATATAGTAATCATTTATATTGTCTATAGTAAATCGGCCAAGGACCAAGCGTTCTAATTTTTCACAGAATAGGTTATCTGACAGTAGTTGAGCTGCATTAACGAAATCCTCAACATTACTGCGAGTAACACCATATAGACTAATTCCTTTTTCAAGGATTTTACGAGTAGCTATACTCACTGTGTTTTCAGAAACACCCGTAAGTATAATTTTCCCACCTGGTAATATGCTATCTATCATTTGATTAATACCTTGTTCTGCTTTATTTCCACCTATACACTCAATTGCTACGTCAATATCTTCATTTATAGTATTTTCATAATGTAAATAGCTAGAGTGCACATCGAACATGTCCATCTTTTCTTTATGTGAACCAACTATTATTATTTTTCCAGCATGATAAGTAGATAACACTTGTGCAAGGATATAACCTAAAATACCGTCTCCCCATATTGCTACTGTATCAGTTTTTGAAAAGTCCGTTCGCCTTAAGATTGACAAACAGACTGATATAAGTTCACAAAAAACAGCAACTTCATTTTTAACAGCTGAGGGTAATGGTATTAAATTCTCCATCGGATATGAGAATAAATTTCTTGAGAATCCATCTATACTACTTGATGCAAATAAAGCCAACGGAGAATAATTTTCTCCCAAATGCTTTTTAAAGCTAACTTTATCTGACAACCTATCTTGAGAAATTAATATATTCGGACAAAGAGCGACTTTTTGACCGGGATGCAACCTCCCAGAAGGATCCTTAACGACTACCCCTACAGCTTCATGAATCAAACTTATGGGGTATTTTAAACCAAGAGTTTTTTCATCTCTCAACCCCTCATAATACCTAAGATCAGCTTTACATATAGCAGCATTAGTAATTTCCACAACTGCCTCTTCTTTATTTAATTGAACATCTTCAACAAATAACTCAAATCTTTGCTTGTCCACAATTCTGAAGCCATGTGAGAACATCTCTAAATCCTCTCTGTCTTGCCTAACTTAACAACTGATTTAAGCAGTAGCAAGTCATCCATTGTTGTAATTTTAAAATTTAGTTTCTCACCTGAAACTAAAAAAACCTGATCCCCTTGATTTAGGAGGAGTTGACAATCATCTGATGCATTGTTAATTTGATTGCGGAATGCTCTATCATGTGCTGATCTTATTTTTTGATATTCAAAACTTTGAGGTGTTTGACCAAGAAATAAATGATTTCGATTGGGAATATTAGATATTTTTTTTGCATCAACACTATTTACTATAGTGTCACTTGTAGGAATCACAGTATCCACGGCACCATATTGTTTTGCAGCTTTTATGTTATCAGTAATAATTCGATGAGTAACTAAAGGCCTTGCTGAATCATGAATAACAACAATATCGTTCTTTAACACATCGTTCTCTATTGCTATTAAGGCATTATAAGTCGATTGTTGACGTGATGATCCAGAATTGACAATCCACTTTATTTTATTAAGATCGTATTTCCGTATCCATCTTCTTAATTCATCGTGCCATTCATCTACACATACAACTGCAATATGTTCTATTTCTGGATGGATATCGAACAACTCCAAAGTATGAATAAGAATTGGTTTTCCATAAACATCAATAAATTGCTTAGGTTCACTTACATTCCCCATTCTTGTACCTTTTCCACCAGCCAATATAATTGCTATAGCCATTTAAACCATTCTCCTTAAGCCGATTTTATTATAACTTAATTAGTTCACGATATAGTTTCTCTCTATGATTTTCCTTATGAGAGAAAAATCCCAATGATCTTTCATCGTATTCATTGTCAGCTTTAAAATCCCTTTTGCAAAGTTTGTCCAGTTCAATCACTAGATCTTTATAATCCAGACACAAGGGTCCAAATCCCTCTTCAAACTCCAAATCCAACTTGTTATACAAATGATTTCCACTTAGAAACTCATTATAATCAGGGATAAAGTATATTATTGGAGTATTACGATATACAAAATCAAATAGATAAGATGAAAAATCGGTTATAAAAATACTATACTCTTCTTTTTTTACATCACTGTTCACTAGACTAATATTATCTGAAAGATTAAAAACAGATGCGAAATCAGCAAAAATAGGATGCAAATTTAAATCAAGTTGTAATTCGTTCTCTTGAAGAAAAACTTTCAATTCTTCAGAAGATAATAATTTATCAATACCTTTATAATATGTTGAATTTTTGAATAAATCAAAGTCTAAAATCCATTTTTTGTTCACTATCCCTCTCGTAAGTGATCTACGCCAAGAAGGGGCAAAGAGTATTTTCTTCTTTGTTGCCAAGCTAATATTTTCAACATCAAATCTAGGCATACCAGTAACGATTATTTGATCAGATTTATATTTATAGTTTTCTATTAAATTTTGCTTTTCATAATCACTCGAAACTACAAACTTATCAATTCCAGTTTTCTCACTGCTATAAATCCAAGGAGTATGCGCATGCAATATACCATGCTGTAGATATATTAATTGGTACTTTAATAAATCAGATATATTATTTAGATTACGAGAATCGAATGGAGAATATTCATTTGAGTCTTGAAAAGATGTTAATATCATTGACGCATTCACAAAATAATACTTATGTTTTTTCGATCCAAAAACAAGAATATTTTTTTCTTCATCAGGAGTAAACCTATTTCTAATATCTTCTCCTTCATAAGTAATGTAGTATCTTCTTACACCATCATTGATGTTAAAATCATGTTTAAATTGATAATATCCATTATCAAAAACACCTGGCCTATCGTTATAAATCCAAACTGGATCTTTAATAGAAAGAAAACTTTCAAATTGTCGGTATAGTAATTGAAATTTTAATTTCCTTTTTTTTAATTGCTTTCTGTATAATTTATTTATTTCTTTTTTATCAATTTTTGTAGCTTTTGAAATTCTTAATTCCACAGGGTTATTAGAATGTCTGATATTAAAATTCTCGACAATTACATTTTTAATAGGTAAATATTTTTTTATAATAGCTCTATCCATCATATAGTAAGAGGTTGAATATTCAAAGTTTTGAACCTTTATAGCGAATCTTAAATTTCCATTTAAGAGAGATTCTAATGGAATATTCTCTTCAAAAAATAAAAACTTATTAGTTTTTATTTTTGATTTATAGTAGTCGGCGTTAGTATCACTCAGATTAACTGAATATTCTTGAGAATCGAAAATTAACACTAAGTCAGGGTTAATTAAATCAAGAAAAGGAGCTTTTACATATCCAGCCATTCTTAGAACCCCCGATCTTATATCCATTTTTGTGAAAACAAGAGTGAAGTTATCTATAGTAACTAATAATTCATTAGAATCATAAATATATACGCCTCGAGTATCAGTAAGTATTTTAAAAACTCTGTTACTTTTTGATTGTATAAAATAAAATCTATGATAATAATCTATAAAAGGCTGTTTCATAATCACAAAATTAGATATTTCATCTAATACTTTATCAAAACGCCCTTTCCATAATTTGAAATCATTCTCAGTTAAATGGTAGGGAAATAGAGTGTTCTCCTTAAATCTCCAGTTTATTTCATAAAGAATCATACTTTGGACATAGTCAGGAATTTTTTTGCTTGGCGTTTTGAAATTTTCCAACATTTTCTCAAAAAATTCAAGTAATTGGTTACCAATATGAACAGGACTTTTGAATTTATCTACAGCTGAGCTATTATCTCTTCTATAAATATATCCCCCTGCATTACATATACCTATTTTTTCTTTCCTCATTACATAAAACGTGTTAAATAAAGCATCCTCTGATTGCTTAAGGGTAGTATCAAAATATATCCTGTCATTTTTTAAATTTTTCACAACTACATTCATAGTACATTGATTCATAAACTTAGAAACGTTAACATCAAAAACACCTTTCTTTTGATAGTTAACACTTCTTGGATGAGATGTTAATTTTCCCGAATCTAAGTTGTATAAAGGATACGCTATTATATCAACTAGGTCATCAAATTCATTAAAACAATTAATAACATGTAAAATAGTTTGAGGAGAGAGTAAGTCGTCAGAGTCAAGAAACAAAATATACTTCCCAGTAGCTTGAGTAATACCTGTATTCCGAGCCGCTGATACCCCCAAATTATTTTGGCGAAAATATTTTATGTTATCTTCAATTTGATTTTTGGTATAGGAAAGACATATCTCTGAACTCTTATCTGTGGAACCATCATCTACTAACAATAGTTCGTAGCTCAGCTCACCTACTTCTTGAGTTAAAACTGATTGAATAGTTTCATGTAGAAATTGCTCTGCATTATATATAGGTACAATTATACTAACATCATATAAGAACATTTTTATATTCCTTTCACACTCAATATTCAATGAAACAGAAATTCACACTAAGAACATATTCCAGACTTTCCATTTAAATTTTCTTAAAATTTTATTAAGAATTCCTGGTCGTTTAAGGTTATGCAATTCTATATATTTTAAATATTTATTTGATATTTGTTTTTCATATCTTTTTAATACTTTACTTCGGTTTGTATTAGTTTCTTTATCTCCTGGTATATGGTAGACGGAGGTAACTTGGTTTGAGAATATGAATTTACTTATCATACTAAATTTAATCCATAAGTCCCAATCTTCAAGCCATTCAAGAGATTCATCTATACCACCCACCTGTTCGTATAATTCTTTTTTGAACATGGCTGCCTGAATGGGAAACATATTCTCAAAAAATATACGCTCATGATGGACAGGATAATTGTATCTCACTTGCCCGTTGGTAACTTCCATACATAGCGGCTCTAAAGAGTGATAAATCACCTTTTTTTCAATTGATGCAGAGTGAACAACACTTACATTAGGTTTTGAAACTATTTCACGGTGTAATGTCGATATATGGTTGGGCAAAAAGAAATCATCATCATCCAGGAAATTAATATATTTACCTGTAGCATGTTCAAGTCCAATATTAGCGGCCTTGGATCGTCCTACTGATTGATTAACTGGCAAATAAACAATATGAAGATCGTTAATATATTTATTCACAATACTCTCTGAGACAGCTGGCCCATCCTCAACAATGACAACTTCTATATTCGAGTAATCTTGAGACTGAATACTTAACAAAGCCCGATTTAACAATGTAGGACGGGCTTTTGTTCTAATGATTATCGATACTCTATCATTCTGGCTAGACATAATCGCCACTCATTTCAAATGTAAAATTGAATTGTATATTCTCTCACAATTATCTTGATCTCTTAACACAAAAAAGTCATCTACTCTCTTTTGATAATCAGATTGCCGTTCGGACTCCGGTTTTTCTAACAGAGTTTGCAAATGTTCTATAAGAGCATCTTCGTTGCTTATAACTGGTCCGAATCCATCTCTTTTGTAATCAAAGTAGCCTTTACGATAATGTTTGCTTAGAAATACATCATAATCGAATTGGTAGTACAAGACAGGTTTCCCCATGTATGCAAAATCAAAGAATACACTGGAATAGTCCGTAATTAAAACCGAAGACGTTCTAATCAAATTCTGAATGTCAGACTCTTCTACCTTATTAACAACTATATTGTCGCTGCTAGTAGTAAAATGATCAGCAAAGCAACGCATCTCATGATGAAGTTGAAATACCAGTTTATAATTGTGATGGGAAAGTAACTCATCCAGCTGTTTATTATTAAGAATGGATTGATACCTCAAATAATATTCAGAAGTTTGAAAAATTCGTTCTCTTTCTTCTTTGCTTGCATGCCACGCCAATTCCTTTCTCCATGTTGGCATAAGTAAAATAGTTCTATTACTCAACACATTATGAAGCTCATCAAATCTAGCGAAACCTGTGTATGCAACCTCGGAAGCGTTATAACCAAATGTACTTTTTATATATTCGTACTCCGGCTTAGCACCAGTAATGAATAAATCAAAAGATGTGTTCTCTTTACCCAGTACATCACTTACATCATCTTTAGTTATCCCATGCTGCAAAAAAACATATTTCTGCCGTGGAGCTAACCAACCAAAATATTTTTTGTATAGTCGATAGTTCCATGCCTCTACTGTCCCTCTGTGTGCAGTAATTAGTCGATCTGCTCCACAGAAAAGTATTTTGTGCATTATTCCTTTATATTTGATGATATGATCATAATTCTTTAATCTATCTTTTTCGGCAGTACTTACTCCATCAATGAGAAAATACGCATTTATTTCACGATGGTTTTCTCTCAAAAACTTATAAAAACTAAATCCATTGTCTTGTGCCTCATCGCCTCTTTCAGTCACTAGCCAAACATTACGATATTTAGGAAGTAGTCGAAAGATCTGTGACAGCATTACAAAAAAGATAATTGAAGTAACTTTGGTCAATTTCTTAGTTGCGTTCCATACTTTTTGTCCCACTCTACGAATTTTATTCTTAACCTTTAATATGATCACTCTTGAGAAAAACTTTAAAAATACAGACTTTTGAACAGCTAGTATGTTAGAGCGAGCTACGGGATTATCGATTTTATTAATCGTTTCAAGTTGTATCCTTTTGAAAATCTGTTTTGATTTATAAAAAAACTCCTTTTTCTCGTTGTGCGAAAAAAGTGAGTTCCCCATAATGTTATATAGAAATGGCTGTAGCGATCTTGCATTAAACCAATCAATCATTTCAGCATACTGAGGGTATTTTAATTTAAGATCATTCATTTTGCTATTCACCATAAGATGGTCCTGGTAATTTCTCTTATCGGAGAAGTACGTGTCTGTCTTTGAAATTGCTCCACTAGCTTCCCTTTTACGATAAAAGTATTTGCATTTGTTTGAAATGAAGACTTTATTTGCATTGAACAATGACTCTGTAGAGAACAGTACATCTTCAATTCTTGAGGCTTCAAATCTTAAGGTTTGAACATTCTCTTTTTTGAACACTTTATTGCATACGGATGTGGCAAATATTATTTCAGGAAAAAATTCAATGTTACTAATTTCATATTCACTACTGAATAATTTGGCGGAAGGATTCCTGGCATATTTTTTCCCACTCTCGCTATAATAATCATACTCATAAAGAAAGAGGTCACACTCAGTTCTCTCAAGTTTCTCCACAGCATATTTACATACATTATCTGAAATAAAGTCATCTGCATCCACAAATGTAATGTACTTAGCACTCGCATATTCTAACCCTGAGTTTCTTGCAGCAGCAGAGCCCAAGTTTATATGATGTTTTAAAACCTTAATAGAAGGATAATTCTCCTCATATCTTCTAGCTATTTGTAGACTACGATCTGTACTGCAATCATCTACAATTATAATTTCTATATTGTTAATACCAAGTGTCTGATTGATCAATGAGTTTACACAATCCTCCAGATACTCCTCTACGTTATACGACGGGACAATTACTGAAATTTGATAAGAGTCCATCTTCCCTCCTAACCCCCAAGAGAATTTTTTTTGAAATTAGCACAAATCAGTTTTGCATCACCCTCTTCCTTAACTTTTCCTTTTTCAAGCCATAACACCTTATGGCAAAGCTTTTCAACTTGCCCTAAAGAATGAGAAACAAATAGGATTGTAGTCCCATTATTCATCATGCTCTTAATCTTGTTCTCACTTTTTTCTTTAAATTTTATATCACCTACGGATAGAACCTCATCTACAATTAAGATGTCTGGCTTAATTACTGTTGCTATTGAAAATCCTAAGCGTGCTTTCATTCCAGATGAATAATTTTTTAGCGGAGTATAGATAAACTGTTCAAGATCACTAAAATCAATAATTTCTTCTACCTTCGATTGAATTGTTTTCTTTGAATAACCAAGAAGTAATCCATTCAAATATATATTTTCCATACCGGATAAATCGCCATTGAATCCAGCTCCTAGTTCTATAAGCGGTGCAAGAGTCCCCTTCTTACTCACAGACCCACTTGTAGGCTTTAATATCCCAGAGATAATTTTGAGCAAAGTACTCTTACCAGCTCCATTAAGACCGATGATCCCATACACTTCTCCTTTTGGAACCGAAAAACTCACATTATCCAATGCATTAAATTCTTTATAGGTTAACTCTTTTTTTACTTTTTTTATGAAAAAATGCTTAATAGAATCAATTTTCTCGCTAGTTAGTCTATAAGACATTGACACCTGATTAACCTCGATTGAATTCATCTTTTCTCCTTTAGGGCAGTCTCATTTTAGAGATGAAATATAAACTTATCCTGTTTTTTATAAAATATAAAAATACCGATAATGAAATAGAGTATTGAATATCCTGTGGCAATTGTAAAATCGAATAGTGAGAACAATTGATTATGCATCAGCAGATCCCTAAAAATAACTAGTACTGAATAGAGCGGATTAAGTTCGATAATCCACTTAAATTGCTCTGGTATTATCTCCTCAGGATAAAAAATAGGTGTCATATACATCAAAAGCATTAATAACACAGAATACAGGTGTTTTAGATCATTAAAGAAAACAGCAATCGTCGCTATAATCAATCCTATGCCTGCTGAGATCAACAAAATTTGAATCAATGGAATAAACACAAGCAAGTTATATATAGAGAACTCCATCCTAGTAATTATCATAACAATCATAATTGGTATTAATGACACCAAGGATGTTAGGAAAGATGAACAGATTTTTGATAGTGGAAAAAAGTACTTTGGAACGTATATTTTTTTTATCAATTGGCTATTAACCTGTATAGAATTCATAGCAAAATTAGTTGCTTCAGAGAAAAAGCTATATATTAATCTTCCCGTTAGTACATAAACAGGAAAGTTCTCAATATTATTTTTAAACACCTCTGAGAAAATGATAGTTAAAACTATCATCATAAGTAATGGATTTAGAAAACTCCATAGGACACCTAGATAAGAATTTTTATATTTCAGCTTAATATCCTTACGTACCAGCTCAATAAATAAATCCTTATACTTCACAAAGTTATGCAATCGTTCTCTCATAATTCTCCTCTTATTCTATATTAGAATGTTACTACTTGCTCAAACATTCGCTCTAACTCTTATTTATATGCTAAAATTACTGTCGTATCTACAAGCAAAGGAGAATCAAACCTTGTCGAATCCAGTATACGGTAAACAAAAAAAGACGTCGAGCAAGGCCAGTTCAAGTTCGGCATCACCGCTTTTATGGACATTGTCTGTAGGACTTATCTTATTTTTACTCTGGTCTTCATTTCAAGTTGCGTTATTTAACGGACAATTGCTTCAATTTGAAGGCCCCATTTATTGGGCACTAGTAATTACAAGCCTCCTCTTTATTGTCTGGGCTGTAGTCTACTACAAAAACATCTCACTAGACTCCCAACGAGATTGGCTAAAATTAGCCGTCCTCCTGCTGCCACTTACCTACATCCTATCACTGATCAGTGCAGCTTCGAAATACTTGGCAGTCAACATGATTCTAATTCAGTGCATCTATACCATGTTGTTCATCATGACGATGTACTTGCTCCAGAACAAACAAATCAATCATATCATACAATCTTCCTTAATAGGAATTGCATATGTAATTGTAGGTTTTGGATTGTTGAACTGGCTGGGAGCCTTCAGTTTTGCGGGCAAGCTGGTTGGCTGGTTCTCTTCAGGCGTAGTCAACGGGGTATATAACCAAGCGATTTGGAATGATGCCAATGGTCCACGGCTAGCTTCCATATTCCAGTACCCAAATACATACGCAGCATTTCTGATGGCTTTTTTGTTTATTAGCATCTTTAGCCTGATCCGCACCAAAAAGGTATATATGCAGTTGGTCCACGGATTCATGCTTGTTCCCATCTTGCTGTCCCTGTTGCTTACACTGTCACGGACAGGACTTGTAATGATGCCAATCGTGTTCGTGATCATCCTGTTGTTTCTTAAACCAGCAAAACAGATCTTATGGTTCATTTATCTTGCCATATCAGGAATAGGTACAATTCTCATCCTGAATCCGGTCAATAACGCTGGACTCGAATTACAGCAGCAATTCACTGCCGGACTTGCATCCAAAGGCTGGATCTACTTGATTGCCGCTTCCATCGTTGTTGCAGTCATTATTTGGGCTCTTCAACACTGGATCGCTCCCAAGTTGGAAGCAAAGCTCCAATCCTGGGGGAATCGCAAAGGCGCAAGCCTCTGGATCCCGCTTGGCTCAGCACTCTTCGCCATTATTGCGGCAGTGCTTCTGTTGGGTACCAGTCTTCGAAACATTCTGCCTGATAGTATCAGTACGCGTCTAGAAAACATCAACTTCCAGCAGCACAGTGTCCTGGAAAGGCTAACCTTCTACAAAGATGCCGTCAAGGTCATAGCTGACTATCCTTTGATTGGTGCAGGCGGTGGCGCTTGGACTGCACTGTACGAAAAATATCAAAACAATCCTTATGTAAGTGCACAGGCACATAACTTCTTCATGCAGTATCTCGTAGAAGTCGGAATCATCGGATTTATCATTTTCATGGCATTTATTCTGTATATCTTCTATCAATTCGTTCGCAGCTACTTGCGAAGAGATGAAAGCGAAAGAGAGTCGCATTTTGTATTTTTCATTTTGTCCATGACCATTCTGGTACTGAGTCTTCTCGATTTCAACATGAGTTACGTCTTCATCGGCATGCTGGTGTTTATCGGGTTTGGGGGAATGGCGGCAGCGATCGAACCACGGCCCGTACAACGTTTGAAAGTAAGCCCATCGGCTGCACGAGGTATCTATACTGCAATCGCCGGAGTATCGATCATCATACTTTTGATTGTATCTGTGCGCTTTTTGCAAGCAAATCAATATGCGAATGCAGCCAAGGAGGTTGCACAAACCAGCCAATCTTTTGAAGAGATTAAAGCTGCTTTGGATAAAGACCTGACCATACGTAGTACACACTCTGACTCTCTCTTGACGCTATCTGCTCTCTATCAGCAAGGTTTCGAACAGACGCAAGATGATCAGTTCTATATGGCTGGCATAGATCTCCTTCAAAAGGGACTACAAGCAGAGCCGTATAACAAAAGTATGGTTAAACAGCTAATCCAATTTTATGAGCTTAAAGGTGAATCAGACCAAGCCTATACTCTCCAAAAAGAATATGCCAACAACTATATCTGGGATATGGATTGGTACGAGACGCTGATTAGCCGTTCGTTCGATCTCGGATATCAGGCACTCGGACAAGGCGATACGGCTAAGAAGGAATCTTACTTCACTTCAGGTCTGGATGCTTACCAGCACGTTGTTGATGGCGTAGAGCATCTGAAGACTCTCCCTGAAGGGCAGCTTCAAGGACAGCCATTTGAGCTCACTCCAACAATGATTCTAAATGCAGGTAAAATGAAATATATGTCAAACGATTCTGCCGGAGCTGCTACTATTCTTAAGGGTGGAATTGCAGAGGATCTGTCCGATGCTACTAACCGTGAAATTGTCCGTTGGTACCTTGCTGCTCTGACTAAGGATGGAGAACAGGATCAAGCAGTATATGATAAGTTGATTGCTGTCGCACCGAACGAAGCAGACGAGATTAAACAGATTGCTGAACTGAACTTCTAATTAAAAGAATGTTCTAACGACTCTATTAATATTAATTTCACATCAAAAAAAGGTTTGCCCTACCAAGGGCAAACCTTTTTTTGATCTATTCCATAGAAAATTCACTAGTTCGACGCCACGATCTTCTTTAAGTAGTCTAGCAGATCATCCCTAAGATCCGGGCGCTGAAGGGCATAATGAATCGTCGTTTCAATAAAGCCTAGCTTCTCCCCCACGTCATGACGCAGGCCGTCAAAATGATAGGCAAGAATCTGCCGCTGGTCGTTCAGACGGGATAAGGCATCCGTTAACTGAATCTCTCCTCCGACACCGGCAGACTGCTGACCTAAAATATCAAAAATATCTGGAGTAAGAATATAACGTCCCATGATGGCAAGATTTGAAGGTGCGTCTTCCGTCTTCGGTTTCTCAATTAAACGGCGTGCACGGAATACACGATCATCGGTTGGCGAAACTAGCTCTCCGTCCACAATTCCGTAACGAGATACTTCGCTCCAATCGACAGGCTGTACTCCTACGATCGGGGATTGCAATTCGTCATAGACTTCGATCATCTGCCCCAGACAAGGATCTTCCGATTCCACAATGTCATCCCCGAGAAGGACAGCAAACGGTTCGTTTCCGATGAACTTACGGGCGCACCATATGGCATGGCCGAGGCCCTTGGGTTCCTTTTGACGGATATAATGAATATCTGCCATCTCGGAAGGTTTGCGAACTTCATTCAGCAAGTCCCACTTCTGTTTACCTGCCAGATTCTGCTCCAGTTCGAATGAATAGTCGAAGTGGTCCTCGATGGCCCGCTTCCCTTTACCTGTAACGATAATGATATCTTCAATACCCGAAGCTACTGCTTCTTCGATAATGTACTGAATTGTCGGCTTATCAACGATGGGCAGCATTTCCTTCGGCATGGCCTTGGTTGCAGGCAGAAACCGGGTACCCAGCCCGGCAGCCGGAATAATGGCTTTGCGGATTCGCAGCTGAACCCACTCCTTTGCTAGATAGAGTCATATTTTAATATATTTAATGATGGCAAGCTCCAATATGATTGGACTTCATTATACCATCAACAGCTCCCGGATATCCTGCTCGGATAAAGTCGTCGATCCCCCATCTCCAGGTTCGATTACTTCGGCAATCAGATCCTTCTTCCGCTGCTGGAGTTCCAGAATCTTCTCTTCAATCGTGCCTTCCGTAATCAGTCGGATGACCTGCACGACTTGCTTCTGCCCCATCCGATGAGCTCGTCCAATGGCCTGTTCCTCCACTGCGGGATTCCACCACAGGTCATATAAAATGACGGTGTCGGCACCCGTTAAGTTCAATCCGGTACCGCCAGCTTTCATTGAGATCAGGAACAGCTCACCTTCCCCCTCATTGAATCTGCGGCACATGTCGACGCGACTCTGAGATGGTGTCTGTCCATCCAGATAAAACAGATTCCTTCCCTGCGCGGCGAGCGTCTGCCGGATCAGGTTCAGCATGCTTGCAAATTGGGAGAAGATCAGAATCCGCTTGCCTGCTGCGAGACAATCCTGAACTGTCTCCAGCAGCTGCTCCATCTTGCCTGAGTCTCCTTGATAGCCTTCAACAAACAGGGCCGGGTGACAGCACAACTGGCGTAAGCGGGTGATGCCGGCGAGTATTTTGATCCGATTCTTCTGGAAACCGTTCTCCTCCATATCTTTGGATGTCTCATCCTGAAGCTGTGAGAGATAGGCGGCATACAGCTTCTTCTGCTCAACCGTCAGCTCGGAGCGCTGTACCGTCTCAATACGATCCGGCAGTTCTTCCAGCACGTCCTTTTTCAGGCGGCGGAGAATGAACGGACGGACCATCCGGGCAATGCGTTCAGGAGGCAGATCGCGGAATCTGCGATAGCTTGGAAACAGTCCAGGGAATACCGCTTCGAAGATTGACCACAGCTCATCCAGCGAGTTCTCAACAGGCGTTCCTGTAAGCGCAAAACGGCGAGGCGCTTGGATCTGTTTAACCGCCTGGGCCGTCTGTGAGGAGGCATTCTTGATCGCCTGAGCCTCGTCCAGAATAAGCGTGTGAAACGTTCTGCCCAGATAGGTGTCCAGATCCCGACGCAGCAGCGGATAGGATGTTACAATTACATCCGCCTGATCCATACCTGCCAACATGGTGGCTCGTTCTTCTTTTTGTCCTGCAGCGATAAGAAAGCGTAAATGCGGGGCAAAACGTGCAAACTCATTAGCCCAGTTATAGGTCAATGATGCGGGCGCAACCACAAGCACGGGAGGATGTGCTGCCTGGCTTCGGATGGTTAATCCACCCTGCGATGTTCCCGATGCATCATAATTGTCACCTAGCCCTACCACAGACGCCTCATTCCATGGCAATCCCGTTATAGGATCAATCCCTGAATGAGCAGCCTCTGAAGCGCCCTCTCCCAATATCCCGTTCTTCCCGTAACTATCGAGTCCCCCGATATCTCCGTTTAAAATCCGCTTTTCTCTCAGCTCTGCCGTAATATAGGCGATGCTTTGCAACGTTTTGCCGAGCCCCATATCATCGGCCAGAATACCGCCAAAACGATAAAAAGCGAGTGTACGCAGCCACTGATATCCACTGGCCTGATAATCCCGCAACACGGGAGCGAGCGCATTCGGCAGCGCAAAATCCATCCGCTCAGGATCACGAAGATCATCCAAGAAGCGCTTGAGGGAACCGCCCCATTTCACATGTCCGGAAACCTCATCTCGGCCAGGAAGCTGCAGCGCTCGTACAGCAGGCAGGCGAATATGGCTGCCTTTGATATCGCCCGCTCCCAGTCCCAGCGAATCCGCCATGTGGGCGAAGCTGTCTGCTCCTTCATTTTCAAGCGAAAGAAAGACACCGCTACGCAAGCGGAAATAAGGTTTCTTTTCCACAATGCTGCGCATGATTTCCTGAAGTTCCTGTTCGTTCACGCCTTCGATTTCAAACGAAATCTCCAGCCAGTCCAATCCTTTCCCCAGATCTGCCCGGACTTTGGGAGGTGTCTGATAGGATTGCATCATGGCCTTCACCGCATTTGGCACATAGATGTCCACCTGATGCTCCAATTCAGGCACCAAATGATACATCACATCATAGATGGCATCTTCACGTTCACTCGCCCACACGCTGCCTTCCCGTTCCAGAAAGGATCGATCGAGTCGATCAATCAGATTTCGCTCGGCATGGCGGTCACGCACCAAAATAACCTTTTTCTCTTCTTCATCGATCAGATACTCAGCCAGCGGGTTAATGACCATCACACCATAATCAAACTCCAGACGTGCAGTGATTCGTTCCCGATAAAAATCAATATAGAGCTTCGGCACGAGCTCCGGCTCTGCGATTCGTTCTCTCACCTGGGCATCGATCGATAGATGTCCAAGCGTACGCAGTTCCGGCACCACATGCTGCACAAACTCATCGACTTGCTGAGACGAAATATCGATGCTTTCCTTGATCCCATACGAGGTGAGCGCTCTGCTCAAATCCTCCAGACTTCGCATCTGCGCCGGCTCCAACATGTGCAGTTGCCCTTCCACCACGGCAGCATCATAGGCAGGAAGAAGAATCAGCTCACGTAAACCAGAGATTTCGAGCTGGTACCCTTCATTCGCCCCCTGAGCAATCCGGTAAAACAGAGGCAGCGCACCCTCTCCCAATGTGAGCGGTCCGTTTGCGAGTCCCGTACCTTCCATCCGGCTATCGGCCTGAAGCAGCAATTCCAGCAGCGGTTTCCACACCAACGGCGCAATCAATATATCCCGGCCATCCGAAGCGCCCAAATAACCGGAGATCGATTCACGATACGCTTCCTCACTCTGTCTCATTCGAATCAGCATGGACAGAATTGCCTGATCCTGAGGGCTGAAATAATGCATCGAAGGGTCATAGAAAAATAATTTGGTAAACGACATCGGCTCGCCCTTCTCGACGCAGTTCAGGAATTGCTTCACCTTTTGCACCACGTACAGCCGCTTGCTTCCGACCTTGAGTTCCAGCGCGAGCTTGGCTCCCCCTTTATGAACCTGTACAAGCTTGCATATAAACTGTACCTGCAGCTCTTCCCGCAGCGATGAGCGGGTGACAGGCGCCGTATATTTACGTTCACCCGCATGCATGGGACCGCGTTCCTTGGTAAACATGGACAGAATCTGGTCAGCTGTACGATATGAAGGTTTGTCTGCCGAGCGTCCCCAGCCAGGGGCGGAACTTGGACGACCTGCCTGAGCAAAATGGGGAATCGCTTGCTGATCCGCATCAGCACGAAGATTGAACTCGGAAGCCAAGGATACATCCTTTTGTGCAAAAGCGTGCGAAGACGTACTCGTGTTAGACTCCGTATACGGTTTTGAATTTGATATTTCGTGCCTCTCCGGGCTGTCATTCCTAGCCGAGTCTATGATTGAAGAAGAGTTCGGACGCTCCCAATCTTTCTCTTCCACCAGCGTACCTACTCTGGAGTTGGAGCCTATACCAGAGCTAGGAGAATTTCCTGAGGAAGGTTTGGATGATGTCTGAGATCTACCCGCAGCGTTAAGCTCCTGCTGCTCACCCCATTCGTGAATCGCCAGCAGGACTGCAGCGACATGTTTGCAATAGTCATAATATCGGCCGTCGCCTGGACAACTGCATTCCGCCGCAATCTCCCCTTTTTCGTCCAAATCCACCTTCACCTGATATCGCTCCGTACCACGCACCAGTGCTTCATAATGACGCTGATCATCACTGACAACCAGATTGGTTACCCTGCCGGATTGGTTATAGGCTTCCCCTCGTTTGAATGCCGTGACCCCGCACAGCAATTTGATATCCATCATGGTGAATGGCGCCACGTGTTTCGCCTCCTTATGCGTTCTGGCTTGTTAAGAGTAACTCTCAATCCACCTGTCCCTTTTACAGAAAAAACCCCAAGAGCTCCGTAACGCAGAGTTTGGGGTTGCTTCATGCTTGAAACCTGTTGTTATAGCCTACGATCCATTTATTTCACCAATTGACCGCGTGTAACGCCCAGTTGGTTGGTTGCTTTCAATGTTTTCCAAACTTGTGTACCGCTGATCTCGCCGCGAAGTGCACGGTTGTACAGGTCAATAACTTCCATAACCTGCTCCGGTGTCTCTTCCAGGAACTCCACACGGTAACGGGATACACCCAGGTCCATAAAGTTGGTCAGATACTCGGCACCCGACTGTTCCACTGCGTTATAAACGGTATTGCGGCAGCCTTCATCCACACGTACCGGGTGGGACATGCCAATCCGGTCTTGCAGGGATGCCCGCTGTTCCTCACAAGGACGTCCACAGTTGGTGTAATCCGTTCCTTCACTCATAAACGTACAGTACACGCAGTGCTCCGTATGGAACATCGGCAGATGCTGATGAATAACCACTTCGGTCTGGCTTGTACGGGAATTACCCAGGAGATCGACCATTTGTTGAATGTTCAGGTCATAAGATGGTGTGATCCAGTCACATCCTGCTTCCAGGAACAGTTCCACCGCTTTGTGATTGGCGATGTTCAATGAGAAGTCACCGATCAGTTCCGGGTGCTTCGCATCCGGGTTCTCCATCCGGTGGCGCAGGTAGAAGTACAATGCACCTGTATTACGTACCAGCACGGCATCCGGCTTCAAACGCAGGATATTGTTGTGGTATCCGTTCTCGCCAGGCATGTGAATACGCGGCGTTGCCAAGGCAATCTTGCGGCCAGCAGCATGTACGGCTTCCACGGCTGCCGGGAACTGCTTGATAAACTCGAAGTCGGCATAGATCATGCCGACACCCGCTTCCAGCGCTGCCTCTACTTGAGGCAGGCTGCGGCAGAGCGCGGTCAGCTCCGCTTGACCGCGAGCCACTGGCGATGCCGGTTTAACCGCATCGCCGTAAACCTCTACCGCCCGTTTCACGTAGACGGGCGGTTTAGGGCGCTCGCCCGCGAGCTGTTCCACCGCCTGACGGCGAATGTTATTCAGCTCGCGCATCGGGATGATGACGTCACCGTGCAGGTTGACGTCCAGTTCCTCCAGTTGGAACACCGTTCCGCCCAGACGTCCGAATTGCTCCTCGAGCAATTCATAAGTCATCGGACGCTTCTGGGCAATATCCAGTTCCATCTCGGAATCGATCCGGACGGTCGTGCCTTTCTGCACGTCTGTCCACCAAGTGCTCAGCGGCTGCCCTGGGCTGCCGATCACTTTTACTTTTACCGGGAATACGCGGTACGGCTTCTCGGTTTCAAAGCTTTGACGCAGACGTTTGTCCAGCGCAGGGTCATTCGTTTTCCATACTTTGTCGCCAACCTTCACGCGGCGCAGGTCCACGTCACTGCGGCCTGGCACGATGTCCACGATCCAGCCTTCACCAGCTTCGCCTTCGATTTTCACGCCCTTGCGACGTACATCGTATACGCGTCCGCCTTCTTCCTTCTGCGTTGGATCGCCAGCGTCGAATACAATACCGTCTCCACGTTTAACGGGGGCATCCAGTTTGAGGACCACACCATCACGCAGGACTTGATCCACGCGACCAAGGTAGACACCACGACTTTTCGGGAACGTACCGTCAACCAGCTGTTTGTTGTTCGTACCATCCAGGAAACCGTGCGTGAATCCACGAGAGAAGCTTTGCTGCAGCTCACGGATTTCTTCCTTGCTTGGTGGCGTATTGTCACCGTCGAAGTAACGGTCGATTGCTTTGCGATATTTGCTGACTACGTTCGCCACGTATTCAGGCGTTTTGAGACGTCCTTCGATTTTGAAGGAAGTTACGCCTGCCTCGATCAGTTCCGGCATCAGGTCAATTGCCGCCAGATCCTTCGGAGACAGCAGATATGCCACATCACCCATCGGCTTATGCTCTCCGTCGATCATCAAGTCATATGGCAAACGGCAAGCCTGAGCACATTCCCCGCGGTTCGCAGAACGTCCGCCCCACATTTCGGAGGTCAGACATTGTCCTGAATACGACACACACAGCGCACCATGCACGAAAACTTCCATCGGAAGCTTCGCCTGTTCCCCAATCTTCTGAATCTGCTTCAGATTGTTCTCCCGTCCAAGAACGACACGTTCCATATCAAACGGCTTCGTAAACTCGACCGCTTCCGGTGATGTAATCGTCATCTGAGTGGAACCGTGAATCGGGAAATCCGGTGAGATTTCGCGAATCAATTTGACCAAGCCCAAATCCTGTACAATCACGGCGTCCACGCCTGCATCGACACATGCGTCGATCAGTTCCTTGGCATCCGTCAATTCATTTTCAAAAATCAATATATTAAAGGTCAAAAACCCTTTTACGCCATAACTGTGCAAAAACGCCATAATCTCCGGCAGCTCTTCCATGCGGAAATTGTTCGCGCGTGCCCGTGCATTAAACTTTTCGACTCCGAAGAAAATCGCATCCGCGCCATTGGCTACCGCCGAACGCATACAATCCCAGTCACCTGCGGGTGCCAGAAGCTCGACGTCTTCTCTTCGTAATGTTGCTGTTTTCATGTAGATCCTCCCCATAACCGGCCGTGGCCGGATTTCATCCCTGTATCCTCATACGCTTAGCTTGTACCTTCATTCTGTACGTCTTCATTGTCACTGTATCGCTATATCTATACATTATGTCTGTATTGCCTGATTCTCAAGCCTACAGTCATCTTTATTTATCAGATCAGCAGTCATAACTCCTGAACTAATATATTGTAACACTTCTGCACTCACTCTTCTACGCTTTCCTGAAAAAACCGTTTACCATTTTCATTTCCATCTTACAACGAAAAAACCGGATGGTCTCTGACCCTCCGGCATAACTTCATTATTTCGTAAAAGTAAATGAATTCACCGCTTTTTCCAGCGCTGCAGTCTGAACATCGGTTTTATTGGCATCATTCAGCCCCGTCGTAATCGTATACGTCGTTCCATTCTGTTCAAAAACAATTTGCTGCCCGGTATACGGCACACCATTGTCCAGTTCATGATACGTAAAGGAAAACGCTGGCACGCCTGCAATGGTCATCTCTCCACTGTTCAGCAGCTTGAAGTTTTTCCGCGTTTTCGCAGCTTCCTCATAGGCCTCTCTCAGTTGACTGACGGTCATTTCAACCGATTGCTCTTCAGTCACGTTGATGGAGAATTGTCCACCTGTGAAGGTGTATACGACTGGAGAATACTCAAATCTGTCATTATACGCCGTCCAGTAGCGCGGAATATCCACACTGTACTGGTACCGTTTGGACGTGCGTGTTATCGTCTTCGTTTTATCCGTCAAATACGGATCTTCATCCAGCTGACCGAAGTTATCGGATACCGTATCAAAATCAATTACAATGCTCTTCATGATCCGCTCAAACCATTCCCGATCCTGAGTCTGCTCTTCAGGGAATGTGTACTCCGCGTAATAGCGATAACCGTTCTTCTGCAAAAGAACATCGAACTCTGTCTGCCATCCATCACCGAAGTTATAACGGAACTCATTAACTTCCGCCGTTTCGCCAGAAACATCTATGGTATACGAACGAATCGGTTCATAACTTTCGGGTGTGAACGTTTCTCGCATCCATTTGTCCAGTTGGCCGCTCCAGTCTTTTACGGTTGCCCCAGTTGGCGCTGAGGTCACGCGCAATTGCAGAAACGCACCATCTTTGGACTCATAAGTCATCTGTGTATTATCCATGGACCAGCCAGCTGGGACATTCAGTTCGATGCCGTAGTCGTCATTCCATGCGGAACGCATGCCATTATCTACGGTGGATAGATCCTTAATGGTCCGATCCGACTGAACATAAGTAGGCTGGAATGAGTTGAGGAGCGCGGCACGTTTGTTCAGATCCTTGTAGTTCAGTGCATCATAATCCGCCAGGTAAACGTCATATTGACGCCCATCATTAATGTACTGACGCATCTCCCATAACATGCCATCCACATCTTTTACTACAATTCGAGCATAAGGTGTCTTGCCTTTGGAAACCGATTCCCGGTCCAGCACCGTATCTCCCGACTGTTTTGCTTCCTGCACCAACTGCTGCAGCATGTCATCCGAATCCAGCGCCACATCCTGATCACTGACGTACACTTCGAGATAATAGCTGCTGTCCGCGGAGCCAAAAGTCATCATGCGTTCCTGCTCACCCGTCTGTAAGACCATCAGGTCCGCCGGGTAATTAATGGACCAGCCGTAATAACTGTTGCCGATTCTTGTTTTGCCTGCATCGAGGTTAATACCGTCCTCATCCTCATCCACGGAATCATCGGTCTGCAATAACCGGATGACTACTTCCCCCGAACTGCTTGGAGCGATTGTTGCTCCAATGCCCGCAGCTACCGGACGAAGTGGAACCATCAGCACACCATTCACCATTTTGGGAGCAGTGCCCATCTCTTTTTTGACTCCGTCCACCCAGCCAATGGAACTGCCAATGGTTAAGGTAACGGTATGGGGACCTTCCTTGATTTTGACGACATCATTTTTCTCCAGCCGAATTTCGCTGCCAAACGCCTTTTTGAACACACCCACGGGTACCATCGTCACGCCCTTGACCTTATACGGTTTGGCGATAGCCTGCTTGCTGCCGTTAATGTAGGCACTTGAGCTTCCCGCTTGAATCCGCAGTTCACTCGTTGTATACTCGGCTGCCCATACAGGCATAACAGCACCGATGGTCAGCATCCCGGTCAACATCCCTGTGCTGAGCACACGTAAAAATGACTTCTTCATTCCGTTCAATCGTCCTCTCTGATTCCGGGTCGCTCACCGGGATTTATTGTTCTTCCTCTACCGGAAACGGCTCATCTTCCACGTCCTGAATATCCGCGCGATCCGCAAGTACCAAAGTACGTGTGACGATATCTCCGTCGGTCTGCATCAACAGCTTCACCTTTTGCCCTGGGGTATACTTCTTGAGCAGTTCATTAATATCCACTACGGAAGAAACACGCGTGCCCCCCACGCTGTATAAGACGTCCCCTTCCTTAATCTTGGCTTTCTTCGCTTCATTGGACAGTACACCCGTGATCGTTAATGGATCTTCTGTAGGCAGACCCACAATCGCAGACCAACTCTCTTCCAGCTGCAAACCGAGACTTGCACGTTTTATTTTGCCGTATTCAAAAAACTGATTAATGATATATTGAACGGTATCCACAGGAATCGAGAATCCCATATTCTCAACACCCACCGCTGAAAATTTCATTGAATTAATGCCGACGACCTCCCCCTTGAGGTTAACCAGAGGTCCCCCGCTGTTCCCCGGATTAATGGCTGTGTCTGTCTGAATCAAGCGATAGGTTGCTTCAACCCCGCGGTTCAGACCACTAATGACACCTACCGTTGCCGAATTTCGCAGAGAAAAGGAAATGGGTGTTCCAATAGCGATAACCGTCTCACCGACCGAGGTCTGGGAAGCTTTGGCGAATGTCGCCGGTTTGAGCGATTTGGCATTAATTTTGATCAGAGCCAGATCACTCAGAGGATCACTATATGTTTTTGTAATTTTATATGTATTGCCATCGGTCGTCACGACAACGGCATTGCTTAATCCATCCACCACGTGTGCGTTGGTCACAATCCAGCCATTGGAGCGTATAATGACGCCTGTACCATGAGCCAGGTTATAACGGTCGGTTGTGCTTCCTTCTTGTCCCTCGTCCGCTTTGCCGATGATGCCAACTACGGATGGCGACACCTTCTCAATCACTTTAGGAATAGCTTCATTGCCCTTGTACTGATAGGTTCCGGTTTTGGCATCATATTGTCCGTCTCCACCAATGGCCTTAACCAAGTCAACAGCACTAACATACACTTGTCCATCGACTACTTTTGCTTTCATGCCACCTGTCGACTCTGCCGCACCAGCCGTAGCCACAGCACTAAACGAGAGTACAGCAGCTATGCACATCGCCATGCACTTTTTCCCCAACGATCTCATCTTTTCACCAAACCCTCTCCATATATCCTCCGTTATGCAACCATCCTACCATCCAAATCTATGGATTTCTTTTCTCTATCATCTGCTATACCGGTATCCTCCAATTTAACATACATATTCTTCCTGTACAAATGTTTTCAGTCCTACTATTACTTGTACAATGTTTGCTTCGCACGTTGCCCACCAACACAAAAAACACCCTCCGCTATTTCTCTGGAAAGTGTTTTGTCTGTTCCCTTTGCTATTTTCAAATGCCTTAGAAGGATCTCCCTAACTGAACCAGTTCTTAATCATCGCATAATCCGTCATAAGAAAGACAAGCAAACTAACCACTGCAAATCCGATTGCAAACAGATTTTTCTTCGGTGCTCGAAGCAGGCGAACCACGCCAATGAAAATAATGATCGTAAATAAGAGGACAAAAATATCAAATGCATTAAAATTGGATGTACTCGCCGTGGCAGCTTCCGCAAACAGCATGGATAGACAGACCTCCTCACCATAGTTGAACAGCTAACGTATACCCTAATATCTTCCTCTATGTTATCTGTCCCCCGCTAGTAATGCAAGCCCTATCATCCAGAAAAATGAAAAAAATCCAGTTCGGACTTTGATCCCTGTAATGCTTGTCCCATCTGATATGTAAACACTTTCAATAACACCACCATAATGCTCACTAAGGTGGCATAATTAAATGACCCCTCTTTTCGGAAGAGCAGGGCATTCATCGGAAAATCAATGCCTCGCCCTTCAACAAAAAGAAGGGTCATTGAATATAAATATGATCTACCCTGATCTGCCATGAGCAGGTTGTCAGGATATACATCATGGTTTCCATACATTCATACTGCCTACTCTGTCAATTGCAGCGTCTTGCTTCGTTCCGTGTCGCGTTCCAATACTGGTTTTAGGTACTTGCCTGTATAAGAGGCTTCCACCTTAATAATATCCTCCGGCGTACCCGTCGCAACGATGGTTCCGCCACCACTACCACCTTCAGGACCCAGATCCACGATATAATCGGCTGTTTTGATAACGTCCAGGTTATGCTCAATCACCAAAACCGATTCACCCGAATCCACCAGACGATGAAGTACATTCAGCAAACGGTCGATATCATCGACATGAAGACCCGTTGTAGGCTCGTCCAGAATATAAATGGTTTTGCCTGTACTGCGGCGGTACAACTCGGAAGCAAGCTTCACACGCTGGGCTTCACCACCGGACAATGTCGTTGCAGGTTGACCCAAGTTAATATAGCCAAGGCCTACATCAAGCAGTGTTTGCAATTTGCGATGAATTTTTGGAATGTTCTCGAAGAAATGCGTGGCATCCTCAACGGTCATTTCGAGTACATCGGCAATATTTTTGTTTTTATATTTCACTTCAAGCGTTTCCCGGTTGTACCGTTTGCCTTTGCAGACTTCACAAGGGACATAGACATCGGGCAGGAAGTGCATCTCAATCTTGATGATTCCATCCCCGCGGCAAGCCTCACAGCGTCCGCCTTTGATGTTGAAGCTGAACCGGCCTTTTTTATAGCCACGCACTTTCGCTTCATTCGTCTGGGCAAACAGATCACGGATATCATCAAAGACACCTGTGTACGTAGCCGGGTTGGAACGCGGTGTGCGGCCAATTGGCGACTGGTCAATATCGATGACCTTATCGATATGTTCGAGACCCCGGATCTCTTTATGCTGTCCAGGACGCACACGTGCACGGTTCAGATCGCGTGCGAGTGTTTTGTACAGAATTTCATTAATCAGTGTTGATTTACCTGAGCCGGATACACCCGTGACCGCCGTAAATACACCTACCGGAATTTTCACATTCAGGTTCTTCAGGTTATTCTCTTTGGCACCGCGCACTTCCAGCCAGCGGTCTCCCACGCTGCGGCGTTCAGTTCGTACCGGGATAAACTTGCGTCCACTTAAGTACTGGCCTGTCAATGAGTTTTCGTCATTCATAATCTCTTCCGGCGTACCTTGTGACATGATGGTACCACCATGAATCCCTGCACCCGGACCGATGTCGATAATATAGTCGGCTGCCAGCATCGTATCTTCATCATGCTCAACGACGATCAGGGTGTTACCGATATCCCGCATATGAGCAAGTGTCGCGATCAGACGATCATTATCCCGTTGATGCAGACCGATGCTCGGCTCGTCGAGAATGTACAGTACGCCCATCAGGCTGGAACCAATCTGTGTAGCCAGACGAATACGCTGAGCTTCACCACCGGACAGCGTTCCGGCAGCCCGGCTCAGGGTCAGGTAATCGAGACCGACATTCACCAGGAAGCCGAGACGGCTGTTGATTTCTTTCAGAATCAGTTTGGCAATAGCTTGTTCCTTCTCGCTAAGCTGCAGAGATTCGAAGAAGCGACCTGCTTCCCCGATGGACAGGCTGGTTACATACGCCATGTTGTGATCGTTAATAGTTACCGCCAAGCTTTCCCGTTTCAATCGGTGCCCTTTGCAGGTACCACAAGGCTTCGCACTCATGTAACCTTCAATAAACTCCCGAATCCCTTCGGATGCCGTCTCCCGATAACGCCGTTCCAGATTGTTAACGATCCCTTCAAAGGTAACCATGGCTTCCTTGCGCTGTCCAAAATCATTCTCATACCGGAAACGGACTTTCTCCGAACCTGTACCCATCAACAACTTGTTCATCTGATCAGCTGGAAGATCCTCAACTGGTACATCCTGTGGAATGTTGAAATGTTCGCATACCGATTTCAGGAACTGCGGATAGTAAGTGGACGTACCGCCTGTCCAAGCATCAAATGCGCCTTCCTCAATCGTTTTGCTGCGATCGGGAACGAGCAAATCCGGGTCTACGATCATTTTTACACCCAGTCCATCACAATCCGGGCAGGCTCCGAACGGACTGTTGAAGGAAAACATCCGTGGCGCCAGCTCTTCAATACTGAATCCGCACACCGGGCAGGCAAAATTGGAACTAAAGCGCAGCTCTTCTTCACCCATAATATCAACCAGCAGTTGTCCTCCGGACAGATTAAGTGCCGTTTCAATGGAATCGGCCAGACGGGCCTGTACATCTTCCTTGACTACGATCCTGTCGACGACCACTTCAATGGTATGCTTTTTATTTTTTTCCAGCTGAATATCTTCGGACAAATCACGCAATTCCCCGTTTACCCGCACACGGACGAAGCCCTGCTTGGATACATCCGCAAACACACCTTTGTGCTCGCCCTTGCGGCCGGAGATAATTGGTGCGAGAATCTGCAACCGGGTACGTTCCGGATACTGCATCACGCGGTCTACCATCTGCTCTACCGTCTGGGAAGTGATCTCCACTCCATGATCCGGGCAATGAGGATGTCCCACACGTGCAAATAACAGACGCAGGTAGTCATAGATTTCCGTAACCGTTCCTACCGTGGAACGCGGGTTGCGACTTGTTGTTTTTTGGTCTATGGAAATGGCCGGTGACAGACCCTCGATTGAATCGACATCCGGTTTCTCCATTTGCCCGAGAAACTGACGTGCGTAAGCAGATAATGATTCCACATAACGCCGCTGTCCTTCGGCATAAATCGTGTCAAAAGCCAGCGAGGACTTGCCTGAGCCACTCAGACCGGTCAGTACGACAAAACGGTCGCGCGGGATGGTGATATCAATGTTCTTTAGGTTGTGCGCTCGCGCACCTTTAATGACAATGTTCTCGCTCGCCAATGTGTATCCATCCTCTCAATGTTGTGATTCCAACCTAATCTAACCCTTTTTTAAGGCTTTTCGATCCCACCCAAACCCTCCCTTCCAAGGGAGGGCCCCAAAGGGCGCAGCCCTCTGGACACCCGAAACAGGCGGTGCTTGGTGAGGGGTCGGGTCTTGCTATGTGAAGGTTTGTCGTGTGCCCGCAGCTTCTTCTAAGATCCCGGCCTGCTGCCGGTCTCTTAGAAGGCTGCTCTACTGCGAGAAGACGCTCACGGCTTCGCCTCGTTCGCGGTAGGTCGCCATTGCCTTTGGCTCGGCTCCCCTAAACACCGGAACGCTCACGGCTTCGCCTCGTTCGCGATGGTCGCCATTGCCCTTGGCTCGGCTCCCCTTGAACACCGGAACGCTCACGGCTTCGCCTCGCTCGCGATAGGTCGCCATTGCCTTTGGCTCGGCTCCCCTTGAACACCGGGACGCTCACGGCTTCGCCTCGCTCGCGGTAGGTCGCCATTGCCTTTGGCTCGGCTCCCCTTGAACACCGGGGCGCTCACGGCTTCGCCTCGCTCGCGATAGGTCGCCATTGCCTTTGGCTCGGCTCCCGAGTACACGACTTCCAAATACTTTCCCTATAAACCTTTTAACCAATTTCAACTTTTCTACCAGTATAGACCTGATTCCAGTTTTTCAACATGTCTAATTATCGGTCAATGATTGCTGGTTCTTTACTCAACAAGAGAACGGCCGTCTGGCCGTTCTCTTGTTGCATATCTATTTATCAACTTACTCTGCGCGTAACTCCAGCAAAGCATCGCGAAGTTCAGCCGCACGCTCAAACTGCAGGTTCTTGGCGGCATCTTTCATCTCAGCCTCAAGACGCTGAATAAGCGACTGGCGTTCCTTCTTCGACATCTTCTCGGCAGCGCCTGTAAGATACTCGTTTTTGGATTCGGCAACCTTGGTAGCCTCAATCACATCACGCACTTTTTTGCGAATCGTCTGTGGAGTAATTCCATGCTTCTCGTTATATGCAATTTGAATCTCACGACGGCGTTCCGTTTCCTTCATCGCTTTGTCCATCGAATCGGTCACTTTGTCGCCGTACAGAATAACTCGACCATCGCTGTTCCGCGCTGCCCGACCGATCGTTTGGATCAGTGACCGTTCAGAGCGAAGGAATCCTTCCTTATCGGCATCCAGAATCGCAACAAGCGAAACTTCCGGCAAATCCAAACCTTCTCTTAGCAAGTTGATTCCGATCAGCACATGGAATGTCCCCAGCCTCAGATCACGCAGGATCGCCATACGTTCCAATGTCTTGATCTCGGAGTGCAGATAACGCACCTTGATTCCGATTTCCTTCAGGTAATCGGTCAGATCCTCGGACATTTTCTTCGTCAGCGTTGTAATGAGTACACGTTCGTCCTTGGCAATCCGGTCGTTAATCTCACCAATCAGATCATCAATCTGTCCCTTCGTTGGACGAAGCTCAATAATCGGATCAAGGAGACCGGTTGGACGAATGATCTGCTGCACCATCGTATCCGTATGCTCAATCTCGTAAGGTCCAGGTGTCGCCGATACATAGATAATCTGATTCATCTTCTCTTCGAACTCTTCGAACTTCAGCGGACGGTTATCCAGTGCAGATGGCAGACGGAAACCGTGATCAACCAGAACCGTCTTCCGCGCCTGGTCACCGTTATACATCGCTCGGATCTGTGGCAAGGTCACATGGGACTCATCGACCACGATCAACATATCATCCGGGAAGTAATCCAGCAGGGTATACGGTGTATCGCCACGTTCACGGAATGTCAGCGGTCCGGAATAGTTCTCAATCCCTGAACAAAATCCAACTTCCTTCATCATCTCGATATCATACCGCGTACGCTGCTCCAGTCGCTGTGCCTCCAGCAGTTTACCCTGTTCGCGCAGCACTTCAAGCCGCTCTTCCAGTTCACGCTCAATGTTTACGAGTGCGACCCGCATCGTTTCTTCCTGGGTTACGAAGTGAGATGCCGGGAAGATGGCAATATGATCGCGCTCACCGATCAGTTCTCCGGTTAACACATCAATTTCCGTAATCTTCTCGATCTCGTCTCCAAAAAGCTCCACCCGAATCGCATGTTCACCCTTGGATGCCGGGAAAATCTCAACAACGTCGCCACGTACACGGAACGTGCCCCGCACAAAGTTGATATCATTCCGCTGATATTGAATCTCTACCAGACGGGACAAAATCTGATTGCGCGGTTTCTCCATTCCAACGCGCAGTGACAATAGCATGCTGGAGTAATCATGCGGCGATCCCAAACCGTAGATACAGGATACACTCGCTACAATAATGACATCACGGCGTTCAAACAATGAACTGGTTGCAGCGTGACGCAGCTTGTCAATTTCCTCGTTGATGCTTGAGTCCTTCTCGATGTACGTATCGGAAGACGGAATATATGCTTCTGGCTGATAGTAATCGTAGTAACTGACAAAATACTCAACCATGTTGTTTGGAAAGAATTCCTTGAACTCACTCGCAAGTTGTGCTGCCAGCGTTTTATTGTGGGCAATAATCAGCGTGGGACGTTGCAGCTTGGCAATCGTCTGCGCAATTGTGAACGTCTTACCTGTTCCTGTTGCACCCAGCAGTGTCTGATATCTTTTCCCTTCCTGAACACCCTGCACCAGTTCTTCTATGGCAGCAGGCTGGTCACCTTGGGGAGAAAACTCGGACTCGATCTCGAACGTTTTGTCGCTCATTATAATATCGCTCATTGCCGTATCTCACCCTATCGTCTAAAATAATAGTCACTATATATTGTCGAAGTTCCCCGAATTTTAATATGGGAAAACTTATAGTAATAGGAATATTTGTTCCCGTATAATTATACCTCGTTCGTACATGTGATGCAAACGTGAAGTAAAGACAGGAGTGGGTTAATTTATGGATATTGCGACACTTATCGGCATCATAGCCGGGATTGCCGCAGTGATCAGCGGTTTTTTGTGGGAAGGCGGCCAATTGTCCGGCCTGCTGCAAAAAACGGCTGCTCTGATTGTATTTGGTGGAACCATTGCTGCAGTGGTGGCCAGTTTCCCGGCTCATCGGCTGCGTACCATTCCGGCTGCACTACGCATGGCCTTTGGACGTAATGACAATGATCCAAACAAGTGGATGAAAGAATTAGTCGACATGTCTTCAATTGCCCGCCGCTCAGGCGTGCTTGCACTGGAACGCCAGGTGATGGATCATCCGCATCCTTTTCTGAAAGACGGTATCCAGATGGTTGTCGATGGCACCGATCAGGATGTGATTCGTCAGATCATGGAGCTGGAGATCGATTCGGTGGAACAAAAGCATGAAGGTTATGCCAAAATTTTTGAATCCGCTGGAGGTTACGCTCCAACGATGGGTATCATCGGTACGGTCATGGGACTTATTCAGGTTCTAGGCAGCCTTACAGATCCTACCGGACTCGGCCCAGCCATCGCTGTAGCTTTTACTGCAACCTTATACGGGGTAGCCAGTGCCAATCTTATCTTTTTGCCCATTGCATCCAAAATTAAATCACGGAGTGCCGAAGACATCCAGATGATGGAGATGCTGCTTGAAGGTGTGCTCGCCATCCAGAATGGAGAGAACCCTCATCTCGTACGCAAACGACTGGAGTCCTTCACACTCACCCATCGTCAAATCTCACGTCCCGTAGCGAAGGAGGGATTGGATGAGTCGGCGCAGTAGAAGGCGCGGAAAACGTGAACCTGGCGATCATCGGGATCGCTGGATGATTACCTATGCCGATCTCATTACGTTGCTGCTGATCTTTTTTGTCATCATGTACGCGATGAGCAATCTGGACTCCGGTAAGTACGACGTGGTGACCCAATCGCTCCAAAATACATTTAATCAATCCGACTCTATTCTCGATCTTGGCAATGGGCTGGATGAAACCGCAGGAGAAACGATTACTGAGGTTCCTCCAACCGAGGTTCAGGGCGAAGATCCAACCACTCCCGAACAGGAAGATCAGCCACTGACGGAGCGGGAAGAGCAGTTTCGATCCCAGGAGGAAGAGCTGCAGAATCTGTTCAATGTGATTACCCGGTATATCGAGGATAATAACCTGGAAAATCAGATTTTCGTGGCAGACAATCCGCAGGGAATTTCCATCACACTGAGTGATCGCTTTCTGTTTGATCAAGGACAGGCTGCCCTCAAAAGCGACGCTGCACCCACACTGAGCAAACTAGCGAGTCTGTTCCGTGATCTGAGCACTATTGTCAGTATCGAAGGTCATACCGATAACGTACCTGTCGGGGCCAACTCTTCATATAAAGACAACTGGGAGCTTTCCGGCGAACGTGCACTGTCTGTATTGCGCTTTTTTCTGGACAAAGAGAACCTGGACCCTGACGGCTTTCAGTATGCCGGGTATGCGGACACCCGTCCTACCGGAGATAATACGACCGCAGCCGGAAGGCAAAAAAACCGCCGGGTGGAAATTACCGTCCTGCGTCAACTGCAACCCTAAACATCCTATTCTTCAAACGATGAGGTATCCTGTTTCCTCGCAAAAAAAGCACGTTCCTGCTGAACCGAATTCAGTAGAACGTGCTTTTGTGTTTCTATTTTACTGCAGCGGCAGATACCAGTCTACCTTGTTATAGATGCTGTTCGATTGAGCAAACAAATTACGCACATAATTCACCTGGCGCTGAACCAGCGGCTCGGCCGTTTGTTCCAACCAGTACAGCCTGCCTGCCAAGAAGGCGACCGCGTACTCTTTCCACGAAGAATAAGCCGATTGCGCTTCAAGGGCAGCCTGCAACATCAATTGTTCAGCTTCCACCTCAGTGATAAAACCGACATAAGCACTTTTGCGGCACAAGTTCGCGTATCTTCCCCAATCCCAGGCTGCGATGCCGGCAGGAGGCAGTTTGTACATGTACGTTTTGACCACCAGATACTCATGATATCGGCCAGTTTCCGGATTAAGGGAGTGAATGCACTTCCATTGATCGGCTTCCGACAAGGCATTCATAAAAGTTCTCATTCGTTCAAACGCAATCCGATGTCCGCCTTCCCGGATCCATTCCAAAGCCGACAGGAGCTCTTCCCTGTTATGAATACGCCATTCTTCTTCCAGAGAAGTACGGAATCGATTCCTTTCTTCCTCGTCCTCATCATGCTCATAATTGTTGCGCATATCCAGTCCATTCATCTCGTCCATGATGGCGCTCATGCCCCGAAACCACAACTGTTTATCCGTAATCCCCCGCACAGTCCGGGCCGCTCCTCTGTCCTCTCCCATGTTCTCGCCCTCCTCCCTATATAAAGTGTAAGTCGATAACGTCGTCTGGCATCAGATACTGAAGGGGTACAGTCGAAGGCCACAGCTCATGCGCCGGCTTGGATTTGCGAAGTTTTTTCAAAAAGGAAAATCCTCGTTCTGCAGCACGAGCTGCAATCGCATTACGACGAACAACATAATCCGGATGATTGGACTGACTGTGAAGAGCCTCTTCAGCATAGGCAAGAGCCTGATCCCATTCATTCTTATCGTAATACACCATGCTCAGCACACTGCACACATCCCCTCGCAGGCCTGCGCCATAGGCTTTGCCCAGTTCAAGAACAGCCAGATCCATATCCCCTGCATAATAGGCTGCAATCCCGGAATACAGCCAAATGTGTGGATCGATATCCCCAGGTTCTTCCCCGTCCACATAGGCTTCAACATAAGCGCGGACACTCCCCCAATCTTTGATTTCCACCAGATATCTTGCAATGAACAGCAGACCCCATGTTTCGACTGACTCCATGTTGGACATCATCTCTGCCAGCTTGTTCAAGTGCGTATCCTTCTCCTGGATATCAGACTCCATAATGCAAACGACAGCCATTTTGGCAAGCTCATATACGTTGGGATGTTCGTGTAGACCATTGACGTATGTATTGTGTGCCTGAAACATCTGCCCTTGTAAACGCAGTATATCTCCTTCAATTAACGGACCGTCCTGATCCTCCGGGTCCTCACTGCGAAACTGGCGAATGTCCTCCAGTGCCTGTTCCATCTCACCCAGCCTCGCTCGCGCAATGGCCAGATAATAATAAATGACGGATTCATGCTCATAAGCCACAGAGGTTTCAAGGGAATGCACAGCTTCGGTATACTGCCCCAGTTTCAGATGCGCAAACCCTTTCCGGTACCAGGCATTGGCAAAATCAGGCTCCTTAACCACAACGATCTCATAGTCGGTGAGCGCTTCTTCATAACGACCCATTCTAAAATAGCAAAGTGCCCGCAGCGAATAATATTCATACGGTTCAGAGTTCAGTTCAATCGCCTGACCTGATAGTTCAATGGCAGACTCAAGCTGATCTTCTCTCTGGTAAGCACTCGCCAGCAAATGCCTGACCTCGGCATGGGACGCTTCCAGTTCCACTGCTCGGCCCAGATCCTGTATGGCAGCCGTATTATTATCCATGCGCAAATGCAGTTGTCCCCGTTCAAGCAATATCGGAAAGCTGCTGATTCCTTCTCTGCTCGCAGCTGCTTCGGCATACTGGAGTGCCTCGATTCCTTCCTCGCCTTTGCCGATTCGAACAAAGCCCTGTGCCCAGAGCAGATATAAGGCCGCGTCGAGCTCCTCATTCGTATTAATTTCGCCGAGATACTGAACAAGCTGCTCGTCGTTCCACAATTCGGCGTACCCTTGGGCAGCTTCACGCTGCATGCTGCGACGAATGACCGCATCCGCTTCCTGCTCAGCCGCTCTGATCTTTTGCTCAACCCGTTTCTGTTTCAGCTCCAGCAGCGTAATCTGCATCTCCACATCATGAGGATGCAGCACTACAATCTGCTCAACCATGGTCAGCGCTGTATCCAGTTCACCCTGCTCCTGATAGAACAAGGCCAATCCATTCAATGCATCCAGTTGGTGAGGTTCGCGCTCCAGCACCTTGCGGTACAGCTGTTCTGCCTGCTCCTTTTGTCCTGCGGCATGCAGCAATCTTGCGCTATGCAGCAGTCCATCCACTGCATCTGGCTCCAGTGCAGCCAGACGTTCAAACAATAGCAGAGCTGCGTCTTCCTCCTTGTTCCACAAGCGGAATTTGGCTGCCAGACGGATCAGATCCGGATCATCAGGATACAGTGCCATCCCTGCATCAATATGAACTCCGGCATCGGCAACGTCTCCTTGCAGCATCAGCTGAAATGCCGTATCCCGCAGGCGAATGAAGGTCTCATAGTCCACGTCCCTTCCCGGATCAAACGTATCATAACGCAGCTCCCACGGACGGCCCAGTTCCAGGCCAGGGTACTCTGCGATCTCCTCCGGAAGCACCTCTTTCAACTCTTCCCGCTGTTCGGTCCAGCCAAAAAAGTCATCCAACCGGCCCCAGATGGTTTTCGGTAAAAAAGGGCGTTCAAACAGCATACGCAGCAGTTCCGTTCCCGCATGAAATTTCACGTCCAGCTGCCACAGTTCCTCGCTCTGCAGCCAGTCCTCCCATACCGCCGAATCGGAGCGTTTGAAAACATCCTCTACAATTTTACTTGCCCGTTCCAGCAATCGTGCGGTATCATCCACTGCTTCTGTATCCTGAAGCGAAGTTGCCGCCGTCTCAACAGGAGTATCCCAGTGATCAACAGTAAAGTATACGGGACCATCTTCCGACCCGGAAGCAGATTCCTGCAGAGGGCCCTCCATCTGAACAGAGGCTGTTTCCGGATCGAGCTGTCTCTGTGGGTGCGGATCTTCCTGTGCCGCAAGCAGCTCCTGATCCGGCAGCGGTTCTTTCGCAGCCTTCAGGGCCTGCTCGTAAGCCGAACGCAATTGCTGGAATCCCTCCGGATCGTCTTCCGGATGTGTACTCCGGAGCTGCTTCGCATACGCGCGTCTGATGGCTCCTGTATCCTGCGTCGGTTCAAGTCCCAATCTTGTCCAGATGTCCATTCACGTATCACTCCCGCACTCTTTCAATTTGATCCAGCACTTCCTTCAGCTTCTCTGCTTCTTTCCTGATTTCACGGTCATCCTGACGTTTGAGCGTCTCCTCGAACTGCAGCATGACTTCGGCAATAATTGTACGGTACTCTGCGAGTGATTCTTCATACATCCGTTCTCCGCGAGCCAATAGCAGACGGTTCTCCATCCTGTCCCGCGGATGGATCTTGATGGCTTCCAGCGCTCTGAATCGCTCGGCAATTTCCTCTTTGGACAGGTCGCTTTCCTTGCCCTGAATAATCGCTACCTTCTTCTCTCCTGTCTCCACGGAAGTCACTTCGACTTCCAGGATGCCGTTAATATCATACGTGAAACGGATGTCCACGGCCTGTTGCCCTGCCGGTGCAGGCGGTACCGAGATCGTCAGTTCCCCCAGCTTTACATTGTTTTTCGCCAGACGGCTCTCCCCCTGATAAATATCCGCAGTAATCGATGTCTGATTGTTGTGCATCGTATAATATCGCTCCACTTTACTAACGGGAATAACCGTGTTCCGTTCAATGATTGGAGCAAACATCCCTGATTCGAATCGTCCGTTGCCAAGGGACATCGATACAGACGTCCCCAGCGTGTACGGACACACGTCCGTCAGGATTACTTCCTCCAGATCGGCATGACGTTCCTTCATTGCTGCCTGGATACCAACACCGAGGGCAACAGCCTCATCCGGATGCAGATGATTCGCAGGCAGTCTGCCAAACAATTTGCCTGTAAACGAATAAATAAGCGGCATGCGCGTAGCCCCGCCAACAAGGATAACGGCATCCAGCTCGTTCAATTTGACGGAAGCATCGCGCAGTGCACGCTCGACCGGTTTTTGCAATCGTGCCAATAATGGCTTCGCCGCCTGATCGAATTTTGCGCGGTCAACGCGAAGTTCCCGTACTCCTTCTTCCAGTGTTAGGGACATCATTCCTTCACGCCCATCGACCAGTGCGCGTTTGCATGATTCCGCCTGCTTCCAAAGGGCTGACTGTGCCTTGCTTGACAGCGTATCTTGCTGTATTTGATGCTGTTCGGCAAACAAGTCCACAAGTAGTCGCGTAAAATCCTCGCCACCCAAAAAGTTATCTCCGGCGACCGATTTCACTTCCATAATTTGATCAAACAGTTCCAGGACGGATACATCAAATGTACCGCCACCCAGATCAAATACGAGAAATTTCGTTTCCGGCTGCTGCTGATGCAGACCGTACGCTATGGCCGCTGCTGTTGGCTCGCTGAGCAAGCGCTCTACCTTGAGGCCAGCCAATTCTCCTGCTCGCTGTGTAGCCTTGCGCTGGGCATCATTGAAGTACGCGGGCACGCTAATAACCGCTTCGGTCACGGACTCCCCCAGGTAGGCTTCAGCATCCGCCTTCAGCGATTTCAATATAAAGGCCGACAACTCTTCCGGCAAAAAATGATATGTACCCAAATGGAACGTTCGCCCGGTTCCCATGTACCTTTTGAAGACAGAAGCTGTGCGCTCGGGGTGTGTAATCAGCCGTTCTTTGGCCACTTCACCCACGAGCATCTCACCGTTGTCGTCGACACTGACGACCGAAGGCGTCAGACGGTTGCCGAGTGCATTTGGAATAATAACGGATTCTCCGTTAGCCCAGCAGGATACCAGGCTGTTCGTTGTTCCCAGATCAATACCGATGATGGTCATGAAGTAATTACCCTCTTTCTGTTCAACATCCATAATGGCGCAGGACAGTCCCACAAGCCTTGTTATATGCTGCCATATACCAATCCGGCATAAAGGTGGGCCCAGTCTGATTAACTCCTTACCGAACAATTTATCATACATCAACAACCCGAGGACATAGGTATAACTTCACTGATTTACCCAAAAGCAGGCATCACGAATCAGACCCTTGGCACCTTCCTTACCTGATAACAGCCCTAAAACCGGATACACAAATGTGCACCCGGCCGTTCGGAATTTTTGGAAGTCTTTCTATTAATTAAATGAACCCGATCCTGAATTGAAGCAGCACATTTCCAAAAAGATTATGCGTCTACACCAGGCTGATTGGGACGGAGAATAACAGATCCGACCGTCAGTAATATCGCAGCCATGCCACACAGAATAAGCAGCGGCAGCTTGATGTCGGATAACGTGCCTCCTGCAGAGATCGTTTCGACAGCTTGGATCGTCCATTTCTGCGGGACAAAGTTCGCCAGCTTTTGCATATAGTCCGGCATAATCGACAGCGGCCAGAAGCATCCTCCAATCATGCAGGTTGGTGTGATAATAAGCGAGTTCAACATGTTTGCATTTTTGGATTCGCGGATCAATCCGGCCACGGTACTCGCGATCCCCATGGAAACCAGCATAAAGGCAGCCAGGATGAGGAAGTGTACACCAAACGGAATACCTGCATCATAATGCAGCAGCCAGCGGCTAATCCCCAGTACAAGCACAATCTGGATCATGCCGATTGCAAAACTGCCCAGGAAATTGCCAAGGGCAATTTCATATGCCCGGACTGGAGCCGTGTACACTCTGGCCATCGTGCGCTGCCTGCGGTCTTCCATAATGACGGCTACGGCGCTCGTCAGCAAACCCATCATGAACATGATCGTAAATCCGGTCACGTTGTTCAGTCCCGGTTTGGGATACATCTGCAGATCGGTAGCTTCACCGGAGATTCGATGTTCGCTCGTTTTTTGCAGCAGTTGTTCGAATTTATCTTGTTTCACCAAGGGATCCGGCGCTCCCCCTTCATCTGAAGCAGTGCTGGTTGCCCCAAGCACAACCCTTGCCGACTGATGCAGTCCGGCAGTCATTCCTTCAACTGCAGCCCGCAGGGTATAGGAACTCTCACTGACACGCAGTTCAACCAGCTCAACTTGAACCTGCTTGCCCTGCAGCAGCTCATCCGTATAGTGAGCTGGAATGATGATACCTGAATTCCCCTTTTGCCGGGTAATGGCTTCCCTCAGTTCCGCCTCACTGTTCATGGGCTTGAGGAGATATTCTTCCTTATTGGCGAGTTCATCCACGATCCATGCTCCCGCCGCCCCTTGATCCTCGTTTACATAAGGGATGACTGCCCGTGTGGCCTGCTCGCTCCCAAATAACGCAACCGCGCCCGTGACAACAAGACAGGGAAGCAGAAGGAACGCGATGAACCCCCGTTTGCGTCCAATAGTGCGTCTAATCATTAACCAGGCAATATGCAGACTATTCATAGCGGTATCCCACCTTCCTGTAGATCACAGCTGCGATAGCAAGCAAGACGGCACTCACTACACCGAGCATGACGATGTTGTGCATAATTTCGCTCATCGATGCGTCCAGCATCATTCGCAGGAAACTTTGCAGCGCCCAGTGATTGACCGTAAATTCGCTAATCCGCTGTACAAAATCAATGGCAATCGGCGTGAACCCGCCGCTAATAAACGTCATGGCAATGATGATGCCTTGCATCAGCGCACTTGCGGAGCTCGAACTTTTGCTCACAAGAGCCACAATGACGCCGATTGTCATCGAGGCAATAGTGATCAGCACACAGATCAGAACGATCAGCCAGGGATGTGTCCCCCAATTCACACCGTATAACCAATAGGTCATCAGAACGATGATCATCGCCTGTATGAAGGCAAGCAGGCTGTTGCCTGCAATTTTCCCTGCAAAAATGGCACCATTGCCCAGGGGAGCTGCCTGCAGGCGGATTAAGGTTTTTTTGTCCCGCTCACTAAACAGACTATTGCTTGTCGTCATGCCTGAATACAACATGAACATGGCCAACATGGATGCCGCATAATATTGAGAGGCACTGTAGGAGGTATCGGCTGTTCCAGGATTACTGACGTTAATATAAGACATATTCCCCGAGCCCACATCAGGGCTGGACGCCACGGCAGCACTCGCTTTCGGTCCCAGCACCTCTGCTACTGCAATATGCCTATTCAGTTCATCCGTGAAGCGCGTAAATAGCGTCTCTCCTACAATATTCAACGTACTATCTTTCCCCAGAATCCACTGCAGTTTGGCCTCTTCCCCCTGCATCATCCGCTGTTCTAGGTCCGATGGGACCAAGACTGCAAAATCAAGTTCACCTTGCCTTAGCGCACGTACGGCCTCATCCTCTGTAGACATGTGCTGCACCTTCATCATTTCGGCTACTGCCGGGGTCTTCACAAATGTATTCAAGGCTTCACTGATCGAATCTGAATCAGAATCTGAAACCGAGTCCGAACCCGTCTGGATAACGCCCACTCTCACCTGGTCGGGAACATTGTCCTTCCCCGTCCCCATCGCACTCGATAACGCAGTGCCCAATATAAAGATCAACAGTAACGGCAGAATAAACAGGTTCAGCAGAACGGATCGAATTTTCAATATCCGCCTTAGTTCAAAGATGCAAATATGCCAAATCTTCATCAAAGCCACCCCCTAGTCCCGCAGCGTGCGCCCGGTCAGATTGAGGAACAGGGTTTCCAGATCCGGCTCTTCGACCTTGAGCGACTGAATGGCCATTTCATGTTTGCTGCATATGAAGAGGATATCCTGCAGATCCTGCTGTGCCGAAGGCAGCGTAACGGTTAATATATCTCCTGTCACTTCTACCGCATGTACACGAGGATGGAGCTTCAATTCCTCCACGGCACCGGGTCCGATTCCCGAAGTGGTAAGCACGATTTTTTCTTCGGATGCGACCCGCTCTCTCAGCTCCGCTTCGGTACCACAGGCAATAATGTGGCCCTGATCCATAATCGCTACCCGGTTACTGATCGCCGCAACTTCCTCCATGTAATGGCTTGTATAGATGATGGTTGATCCCATTTTATTGAGTGTACGTACCGATTCCAGGATGTGATTCCGCGACTGGGGGTCAATACCCACCGTTGGTTCGTCCATAATGATCAGATCCGGCCGATGCATAATGGCACACGCAATGTTCAGCCTGCGTTTCATTCCGCCGGAAAAGGTAGAAGGGGCATCTTTCGCTTTGTCCTGCAATCCTACAAATTCGAGCGACTCCTGCACCCTTTCCTTCAGCAGTTTACCGCGCAGTCCGTACAGCCGGGCAAAAAAAGTGACATTCTCCGCAGCGGTCATCGTTTCATAGAGAGCCAGATCCTGCGGTACCAATCCAATCCTGCGTTTGACTTCAAGGGGCCGATCCTTGACCGAGATGCCATGTAGCAAAATCTCACCCTGGTCGATGCTGAGAAGACCAGCAATCATGCTGATGGTTGTGCTTTTGCCTGCTCCATTCGGTCCCAGCAGTCCAAAAATTTCGCCTTTCTCCACACTCAGGTTCAAATGATCCACCGAAAGCTTGCTGCCGTACCGTTTTACGACATGATCCATTTCAAGAATAGCCATCAATTATACGCTCCTCTTCCACTCCAGCGGTGTGACGCCGGATTTCATATCTGTATTGTAACGAATCAAATCATTTTACGAAGGTACGAAAGGTCATAAGATGAAGGTGACTTTAGTCATCTCCTGCTCGGAAAGCAGGCTGTGATATAATCAGGGATGCATTACCGGGAATTTTCCAATCCACTTCAAAATAAAAGGATGTTCTTACCCATGCCGATGCGTTTACTGCAATACGGTTTGATTCTCGTTCCAGCTGTTCTGTACCTGTTGATGGTACCTTTGGATCGCGATGATCTATATACTCTGTATGTCATTATTGCTCTCGGACTGGCCGTCTGCAAAGACTTCGCCCGTCCTGGTGCTGGGCATTTGATGCTCGTTTTGATCGAAATACTCTGGAGCTGTTGGCTGATTGCCTTATACGGTCCCTTTATGTTGTTTCTCTCCTCATCCTTGCTCTATGTGTATATGTATAGATTAGAAGGAAACTTGCGCTGGCTGATGCTTGGAGTTCAGCTTACTGCCAGCAATTTCGCGTTACATTGGCATTTTGCTCCACCCCAGGAGGTGGTTCCGTGGCTTACCGCAATTCAACCCATTGGAACACAGTCTGGAGCTCCATTCATTGAAGAGGCCGCCGGAAGGATCGTCGGTAACCTGATCCTGACCCTCACCGCCGCACTTTCCTGGCAAGGTTCCAGAACAGCAAGCAGCCGCGGACAGCTGGAACAGGTATATGACGAGCTTCGCAGTAAACATTACGAGCTTCAGGAAGCACGTGCACAGCTGCTGCTGTTTACCAAGCAGCTTGAAGGAGTCGCTCAGGCGGAAGAACGTACCCGAATTTCAAGGCAGCTTCACGACGAGATCGGACACCGCCTGATTCGCACCAAAATGATGTCCGAGGCTGCCCTGCTGACCCTTCCTATGGACAACGAACAGGGTACGGAACTGGTAAGACAGATCCGCGATCAATTGGCGGCAAGTATGGATGATATGCGCGCCACTCTTCACAAGTTGCGGCCTAATTCGTATGTATCCGATGCCTATGCACTGGATCATCTCCTGGAGGAAGTGGGCAGGGAAACCGGTGTGAAGACCAGTTATGAAATTCACGGTCCATCCCGTTTGCTGTATCCGAGCATGCAGATCGTATTATACAAAAATGCAAAGGAAGCGCTGACGAATGCCCTGAGACATGGAAACGCCAGTACGATTACAGTAGAAATGGCATTTGGGGAGCGCGAAGTTTGCATGACCGTCAGCAATGATGGGGAGATCCGGAGTCAACCGTCCACCAAGGGACAGCACGCAGGAAAACAGGTTAGCCGGAGCTCAGCAGCAGAGTCAAGCAAACTGGGTATGGGACACGAAGGGATGCGTTTGCGTACAGAGTCCATTGGAGGTCAGCTGGAGATCCGATCCGTTTATCCCTACACAGTCATCACACGTCTGCCGATTACGAATAAAGTGGATTTGATCTGAAAAAGGAAGTGATTGTGCTAATGTCAGAACAAAATGGACCAAGTAACAACAAGGATTCAGATCAGGCCCAGTCCATCGGGTTGATCCTCGCAGATGATGACTTCTTTATCCGCGAGAGTCTCAAGGTACTGATTGGGCTTGATCCCGGCATTAACGTTGTAGGTACAGCTTCAAATGGACGTGAGGCACTCGAACTGCTCGAGGCAGGAACCACAGCCGACGTTGTACTGATGGATATCCGGATGCCGGACTGTGATGGTGTCGAAGGCACTCGGCTCATTAAATCCCACTTCCCTAACGTGCAGGTGCTGATGCTGACGACGTTTGACGATGACGAGTATATTGTCCAGGCTCTGCAAAACGGGGCCAGCGGTTATTTGCTCAAAAATGTGCCCCCGGACCGGATCATTCAGGGGATCAAGACGGTACATAACGGTGATATGTTGATTCACCCTGATATTGCCCGCAAGCTGGCGGGTCTGCTTCGTCCTGCTGCAGCTCCCCAGGCGCATGAATCCCTTGAGTCCTATGGGCTAACCCGAATGGAACTTGCTGTTGCAGAGGCAATATCCGAGGGGCTGTCCAACAAGGAGATTGCCGCTAAACTATTCCTGAGCGAGGGTACAGTCAAAAACTATGTCACCGAAATTCTCGGTAAACTACACTTGCGTGATCGAACGCAAATTGCCATCTTTATGTTGAAAAAATAACAAAAAGGGTACGCCCTCGCTTGTTCAAGCGGTGGAGTACCCTTTACTTATTACATTTCTACCGATCCTTGTTCATTCACCGCAGGAGCTGGCAGAGCCAGTGGAGCCTCGTCATTGCGATTATTTTTTCGACGGGCAAACAACTTGAGCGTGATGAGATGAACCAGGGATAACGGACGCAGCTGCACCGCCCAAACTTCATGATTATCCGGAGCCATAATGACACCGAGCTGATGATGCTCACCTTCATAGATGGCCCGCTGCATAAACTTGCTCTCACCCTGATGATTGCGTACCTCCAGTTTGCAAAAGGCCGGATTCATCCGCAGGGCACGATGCAGCTCTTCAGGGGAATGAACCAACACGCCATTCACCTTGTACAGCGTCTCTCCTGCTTCAATTCCCAGTTCTGCCGCAGGGCTGTCCGGAATGATTCCAAGCACTTTCAAGCCGTGTGCCGGATGAACAAACACCGGACTGCGATGCTGTTCCTCAAAGCCGCTGTACCACACCAGGAATTCATGTCCGATAAATGCTGCCAGAGCAGCAACCACCATAAGCGGGGACCACCAAGCTGCCAGGAGACTGAGCACAAGGAGGCTAGTCCCGTAAAGCAGTAACCGTTTTGCCGAGATCTGTACTTTCTGCCCCGGAAGCATACTCTGTGTAACTTCACCAAATCCAAGCATGATTGGAAGTGCAAACAGCATGTAACCATTGCCTGCGCTCAAAAGCGGACTCCAGGCCAGCTCCGCTCCGCTCCCCGTTACCGGGACCAGAATCAGCAGCGGGATGGGCCAGAAATGCTGGAGCTGGTATCCTCCGACCAGTTTGCCCCGCTTGCCTTCGAAGAGCAATGGCGAAGCCATGGTTACCCCTTGCAAGCGAACCAGCATAGCCTCACCGAGGTGCAGCAATGCAGCCAGTACCAGCAAGGCAGGTATGTCCAGCGCACGCAAAGCCTCCGTCACGCTGCCAAGCCATCCGGTCGGCTGCCACCCTGAGGCCAGATTCAGCCCGAACTGCAATACACCAAGCAGCCCTGCCGCGTATGCAAAACACAGATATCGAATACGGAACAATGACAGAAATAATGTCGCGGCCCATATGCAGATCACGCTGCCGAGTGTTAGATGTGCCCCGAGAAAAATGGATACCACCGAGGCGATCACACCAATGACTATTCCGCCCAGTAAAGCACGAATGGTCTGAGTAATTGAACTCTGCAGACGAACATGGAATAACCTGCGTTCCTGTAATAATTGACGATGATAGATAAGTGCAATCAGAATTACCGCAATATAATAAAACGGCTGAGTAAACAACTGCAGCAATGCTTCCCCTAATGTCGTTAACCACGGCCAAGCCCATTCCATTGTGGCGTCACTCCTCTCCTTCAGCCGGTTCAGAAAAAAAGAAGGCTGATATCAGCCTTCTTTATGGCTTCGACACGGCAGTCGATATATCCTTCGAGACATTTTCGATCGCGCGCTTCAGCTGTGCATCATATTGAGGATTGGCAATGCGTTCAATCAGAGCCGCTTCCAATGATTCAGCGGTTTTCTCGTCAATCTGGCCTGTTGCCTCAATGCCTTTCTGCTTCTGGAATGCCTTGACCGCCTCTTCCGTCTTCTGGTCATAGTATCCATCTACACGATCCGGCTCAAATTCGAGTCCTCTCAGCATCGTCTGCGCACTTTTCACATCCGTGCTATTACTGTCATATTTCAAAGGTAATTTCTCTTTATTGATCGGTGCCACCGAGAAGTAATCCGGCTGGTTTACCGCAATATCCGGTTTGATGCCTTTTTCATGAATCCAGTCTCCATTCGGAGTCAGCCATTTGGCAATGGTGATTTTCAGCAGACTGCCGTCACCCATTTGCTTGTCATAACTCGTCTGTACAGTACCTTTACCGAAGGAGTTTTCACCAACCAGCGTTGCGCCTGCAGACTGCTGCAATGCACCAGCCAAAATTTCCGACGCACTCGCGCTTCCTTTGTTCATCAGTACAGTGATAGGGTAAGACTTGCTGGAACCATTCGATTTGCTCTGCTCACGTTTGCCATTTTTGTCCTCGACCTGCACGATTACTTTGCCTTTTGGAACAAACTGCTCGGCAATATCGATAACCACTTGCAGCACGCCGCCCGGGTCATTACGCACATCAATGACCAACCCCTTCATGTTCTGCTTCTCCAGATTCGCCAGCTCTTCCTTGAAGCGATCGCCGGTGTTCAGTGAGAATTGGGTGATGGTAATGACACCTACACCGTTATCCTCCATATGGGCGTATACGGTCTCCAGATCAATATCATCACGCACAATGGTAAATTCAATCAATTCAGTGGATCCGGCACGTTTCACCTGTACCTTGGCTTCACTGCCTTTTGGACCTCTGATTTTGTTGACAGCCTTGTTTAATTCCAAGCCTTGCAGGGATTCACCATTTACAGACATGATCATATCTTTGGCACGAATACCCGCTTTCTCGGCAGGTGATCCTTTGATCGGGGAAACGACAACGACGTTTCCATCCTGTGAGGATACCTCGGCCCCAATTCCGGTAAAGGAACCTTCAATGGACTCCTCGAACTGGGCAGCTGTTTCCTGTCCCATGTAGTTGGAGTACGGATCTCCAAGGGATTCCATCATACCGTTGATCGCACCATCGATCAGTTTGGTCTGGTCCACATCTTTATAGTAGTTGCTTGAGATCAAATCCATTGCGGTTTCAATCTTCTTCAAATCGTTCTTCTGCTGCGTATTGCCCGTTACACTGGCCAGCAGGCCTTCACCCGAAGTGGTCTGATTGGCCATGCCGGGATAACTCATCAGTACCAGCGTAAGCAGGCTCCCTCCAAGAAGGGCTACAATGGCAAGCAGCAGCGCCGATCTCTTCTTCATCATCCGTTTGCTCACCGCCTTTAGTTTTGAAGCGTGTCAGATTCCATTGCTTTCCTGAATCCATTCCCTGAACATGCCAGCTTAGTATATGTCTAGCTTGTACGGAATATGTTTATTCCATTCCCTTGCGGTTTATCTATTATAGATAATTCATCGGGTTCACTGCCGTACCATTCTCCCGAACTTCAAAGTGCAAGTGAGGTCCTGTTGAATTGCCTGTATTGCCAGATTCGGCAATTAAATCGCCTTTGCTAACCGTATCTCCCTTGCTTACCTTAAATCCGCCTTCACGCAGATGACCATACAATGTCCAAAGACCGCCGCCATGGTCTACGATAACGGTGTAGCCATATCCACTGTACCACTCAGCCATGATTACGATACCGCCTGATGCAGCATGAACCGAGGTTCCCACAGGAACAGCGAAGTCGGTACCATTATGCATTTTTCCTACTTCCCCCGTAATAGGGTGTGTACGGCGACCGAATGGAGAAGAAATACGTCCACCGGATACCGGTTTGGAGAAAATCCCGTTACCCGCTGTATACGCAGTCTCACTGCTGCCTGTGCTGACTTTGGTCGGCGCCTTCGCAGCTGCTGCTGCCTTAGCTGCAGCGGCTGCTTTGGCTTTGGCAGCGGCTGCCGCCTGCTGCTCACGCAGTTTGTTTTTCTCCTGCAGCAGATTTGAACGCTTGCTGGCGATCTGAATCAACACATCTTCCTGCTCCTGCGTCAGCTCTTCGGACTCTTCAATTTTAGCATCATAGGAAGCCAGAAGCACTTGCTTCTCCTGTTCCTTTTCATTTAACTGTGCCTTGCGTTGTTTCTTTTGTGCATACAGGCTCTTGGCTTCAGCATACTGCTTGTCCAGTTCAGCCTTTTTATCGACAACCAGCTGCTTGTCCTTTTTGTGCTCATCCAGCAGATGCTGGTCCTGATCCACAATGGTTTTCAGCGAATCCGCACGCGTCAGGAAATCCGAGAAGCTTGTTGATGACAATAACACATCCAGATAGGATACCGCGCCATCCGTATACATCAGGCGTACACGGGATTCAAGCAGTTTCTCCCTTGCAACGATACGCTCCTCTGCGGCCTGCAAATCTTTTTTCGTTGTGCGCAGATTCTCTTCCGTATTCTCGATTTCCAAGGAAACGTTCGCCAGCTCATCGCTGACAACATTGATCTGCTCCATGACAACCTTCAGGTAAGCATTGGTTTTGTTCTTGTAGTGCTGAGCTTGCTTCTTGTTGGCAGCGGCCTTTTTCTGTTCCTGTTTGGCCGCAGCCGCCTTGCTCTCCAGCTGTTGAATCTGTTGATCTATATCGCTAATGCTGCTCTTGGCATATCCGTCCGAAGGTTGAAGCGTCAAACCGGCCAATAATGTAAAGGCCAGCAGCGAAGCTGTTTTTTTCAAAATGGTGATCCCCCATCCTATGAATTCACAAGAAAGCAACCTGCACAGGTGGTGAACATCATGTTCTATGCTTTCTTCAATCGTATAAAGAGTGCGTCTTCCCTACATATCGTCAAACAGAGTCCAATTGTGAACCTGCTTTGCCATTCTAATTCGACAATTTTTGCATTTCCATGGATGAAATTATTAAACATTAAGCGATTTGCGAATGGACAGTGTACTTCCCAAAATACCAACCAGCACACCGAGTCCGATCAAGAGGATACCAAACAGCAGCCAAATGTCGCTGAGCGGAATCAAATTAAGCATTTGCATGAATACATCCTGACCAATGGTTGCCAGCAGGCGGCTGTAACCGAAGAACAGTACCGCTACCGTAATCACAGAACCGATAAATCCAATGAGTGCACCTTCAATAAAGAAAGGCCAGCGAATGAATGTGTTGGTTGCACCGACCAGCTTCATAATGCCGATCTCCCGGCGACGGGCTAGAATCGTTACGCGAATCGTATTCGAGATCAGGAACATAGACATCAGTGCCAGTCCCCCCACAAAAATAAATCCGATATTCCGGACAAGTCGTGTAAATTTGAACAGTACATCCACCGTTTCCTTGCCGTAGTTCACTTTCATGATCGGCTTCTCCGGGTGTTTTTCGTTCAATGCTTCAATTTTTTGCGCCACAAAAGTGACGGTTTCCGGTTCAATGACCTCAACTTCAATGGTCTCCGGCAGCGGATTATTATCCACATCGAAACCGTCAAGCACGTTATTGGCACTGTCGCCAAGACGTTCACGGAACTCCTTGAGTCCCTCTTCCTTGGAAACAAAGCGAATCTCACTCACTTCCGGCATTGCGCTGATCTCCTGCTGCAGCGTATTGCGCAGGCTCTCATCCACATTCAGCTCCAGAAACGTACTGATCTCTACCTGACTGTCCACCTGATTGGCCATGGAATTCACATTCAGCACCAGCAGCATGAATACGCCAAGGATCAGCAGTGACACGATGATCGACATGATGGATGCCACGGACATCCAGCCGTTGCGGAATACGTTTTTGAAGCCCTCCCGCATATGGCGCAAGAGAGTACTAAAATTCATAACCGTATTCCCCTCTCATCTGATCCCGTACAATCTGTCCACGTTCAATGGCGATAACCCGTTTACGCATCGTATTTACGATATCCTTGTTATGGGTCGCCATGACAATCGTCGTTCCCCGAAAATTAATCTCGTCCAGCAGCTGCATAATGCCCCATGATGTCTCCGGATCGAGGTTTCCTGTAGGCTCGTCCGCGATAATAACCGACGGATTGTTCACAATCGCCCGTGCGATGGCTATACGCTGCTGTTCCCCGCCTGACAATTGCGAAGGTTCACGATTCGCCTTACTACGTAGTCCTACCAGATCGAGCACTTCCATTACCCGTTTCTTGATGTGACGCTTCGGCGCCTCAATAACCTCCATGGCAAAAGCCACGTTCTCAAAAGCCGTCATCTTGGGCAAAAGGCGGAAATCCTGAAACACAACGCCGATGTTACGGCGCACATAAGGAATTTTACGTGGTTTCAATTTACCGATATTAAATCCATTGATGGATATTTGTCCTTTGGTCGGAACCTCTTCCCTGTACATCAATTTCATAAATGTTGATTTACCAGCGCCGGACGGACCGACGATATACACAAATTCATTGCGGTCGATCTTCACCGACACCCCTTGTAATGCGTGGGTCCCATTGGCGTAGGTCTTCCACACGTCCTGCATTTCTATCACATCATCACTTCCTGCTCACATAGTTAGCCATTATCATTTCGACACAATCCCGGCAATTCCTTTAAAAAGACCTGAATTTCATCAGGAGCAATCCATTTCACCCTTATTTCGATCCTCAGGAATGGACGCATAACAAATATATTGTAACAAATTTGTTACCTATTGAGTACCCGAAAGTTTTCCTCCATTGGATCATATATATATAAAGTGTTACGAAATGCGGAACATCAGAAGTATAAAGGAGCGTACGGATATGAAAAAAATACATTTGGCCATCATTATGGTGTTCTCGATCCTCTTCATCGGCTCCGCCTCCTATGGATTGCTGTATATGTATGTGAATCAACCCGCTTTGCCCGGGAAGGTACAGGTTGGCGGCTGGCAGGTTGGAGGAATGAATCGGAGCGAAGTGCTGATGGGACTGGATGAACGTTTGAAAAAGCTGGAGGACTGGCCTGTCACGCTGGAGGTGAAAGAACCTGTATCCCTGACGCTGAACATGACAGCCAGCGAAGCCGGTGCAGGTTACAGTGCCAATGCCTTTCGGTCCGCGGTACATCAGTTGGAGGAAGGAAACGTGTGGGAACGCGCGTATGCCCGTTATCATTTTGGTGAGGAATGGTCTCTCGAGCAGCTGTATGACACCCAACCCCTAAGAACAAGACTGAGTCCTTCCTGGGAAAAAGAAACCTTCGGTACACCCGCGGACGCTGTCCGGCGAATCACCGCAAACGACAAGATCCAGTACATCCCCGAGAAGGGCGCCCGGCGGATCGCCTGGGATGAACTTGCAAACCAGATGCTGGCGAAGCTTCAGCATGACTTCACCATGCTTGATCTTGATGCCAAGCCTGCCTCGCTAATAATCCAGCTGCCGCTGTACACTGAGCAGCCTGAAGTAACGGTAGAGTCTCTGCGCAAGGAAGGCATCGAGCGGAAGATCATCCAATTCTCCACAGGGCTAGGCAGCAGCACGGAAGGGCGCATACATAATGTCAGTGCAGCAGCACAATCCGTGAATGGCATGATTTTGGAGCCTGGAGGCATGTTCGATTACGAAAAAGTCATTCGCCACGCCGAGAAGGAATATGGCTTCCGAGAAGCCCCGGTCATTGTCAACGGCCGGCTCACCCCTGGGATTGGCGGAGGCATATGCCAGGTGTCCAGTACCGTCTATAATGCAGCCTTGTTAACCGGACTCGATATTGTCGAGCGGCGCAATCATTCCATTCCCGTCAAATATTTGCCGAAAGGGCTGGATGCCACCTTTGCCTCCGGCGCGATCAATTTCCGGTTCAAGAACAATACAGGCAAATCATTGCTCATCCATGCCGAAGTGAAGAACAAGCAGTTGACCGTCAAATTTTTTGGCACCTTTCCCGAGAACGTCAGTTACGCGCTGGAATCCCATACGATCGAAACGTTAAGTGCCCCCGTGAAATATGTATCCAGCAATGTGCTGCCGGATGGTGCCCAGCAGGTTTTGCAGAACGGGCAGCCCGGTTATATTGTGGAAACCGTACGCATCAAAAAGGTGGACGGCAAAGTGGTAGAGTCCAAAACCATTACGCGGGATACGTACAAAGCTCAGAATCGACTTATTGCCCGCTCTGGACACAGCAGTCTGCCAGATCCGCAGGAGCCTTCTGTTGTAGAGGACGGCGTAAGTGATACCAAGCAGCCATAATGATCGATAGAAATAAAAAGACACACCTCTGTTATCCATAAAGGAAACAGAACAGTGTGTCTTTGGTTTTTCATTTAGTGCCCTGCCGTATACTCTCCCTGTTCCTCACCTATTACCATCTTGTCTTTTCCCATAAAGAAGGCAGCAATCAGGGCCAGCGCGGCCGGTATGGCAGCCCAGGCAAACAGCTGCACAATAGAGGAAGACAACGCCTGAGTGATCGCCTCCAGCACCTGGGGCGGAATCGCCTGTCTAAGCTCTGGTGAAAGCAAGGCATGCGGATCGCTCAGGTTCAAGCCCTCAGGCATACCGCCGGCTGGAGCTCCAGCTCCCGCCCCGCCTGCTTCAGCAGCGGATCCGGCGAGGGCATCGTTCATTTTGCGCGTAAATACCTGGCTCTGTACAATCCCAAAGATCGTAATCCCCATGGTCATCCCGAGTGACCGCAAAAAGTTAAGTGTGGAGCTCGCAGCTCCGCGTCTTTGCGGTTCAAACGCATTCATGGCAGCATTGCTGAGCACGGAAAACGAAGCTCCGACACCCAGACCGACCAACACCATAAATACACGAATCGTCCAAAGAGATGAACCTTCATCCAGTGTGGTTAATAACCCAAGACCGAGAACCAGCAGCGCCAGCGTCGGGATCATAATGTTGCGATATTTAATCTTGGTCATCAGCACCCCACCCATCGAGGCGGTTACGACTGACCCCAGCATCATGGGCAGCAAAACGAGACCTGAATTGGTTGCCTTGCCGCCGAGCACGCCCTGAATGAAGATCGGAATGTATACCGATGCCGTAATAAATGCCGCACCACTGAACATGGCAATGACATTACTGGACCAGTACACCCGGTTACGGAACATGCTGAAAGAGATGATCGGTTCCTTCGCTCTCGATTCTGCCCACAGGAACAGCAGCGCCAGCACTACAAATCCGGCAAACAAACCGAGGATCTGCCACGAGCTCCAGGCATATGTTTTGCCGCCCAGTTCAAGTCCGAAGATGAGACAGACCACCGCACCAATCAGCGCCACTGCGCCCAGCCAGTCGATTTGTTGAGATTGGTGCTGATGAGATTCCTTGTAGAAAAACGCAATAAATACAAATGCAATCAGACCAAGCGGCAGGTTGATATAAAAGACCCATTCCCACGTGGCGTACTGCGTAATGTAAGCACCCAGCAGCGGTCCAAATACGCTGGACAATCCAAACACGGCTCCAAACAATCCGCCCAATTTCCCCCGTGCCTCTGGTGCAACCACGTCAAACATGATGGTAAAGGCAATCGGTACCAATGCACCTGCACCAATCCCCTGGATCGCTCTGTACATGGTCAATTCCACAATGGATGTAGCTGTTCCACATAACGCCGATCCAAGCATAAACACGATAATACCGAATACAAAAAACTTCTTTCGTCCGTACATGTCGGATAATTTACCGAAGATCGGCATACCTGCCATCTCGGCTACCATGTACGCTGAGGTAACCCATACAAACTTGTCGAGGCCACCCAACTTGCCGACGATATCCCCCATCGCCGTGGCCACGATGGTGTTATCCATCGAAGCCATCAGTATGCTGAGCAGCAGCCCTGCCAGCACCAATCCAATATTGTTTTTACGTGCAACCATTGTACTCAATCTCTCCATTCACGCTCTATTCATATGACTGAAATAGTATATCCGAAAAGCTGCGGTCATTAATCAGTCCAAGGACCGATTGCGCTGGACCAAAACTTCCGATTGTGAATGGATTTGCAAGGAAGAGTTGTATTCCACTGTACCAATCCGGCAGCCTGGGCCAATTTTTATTTTATCCCCCCGGACGACCTCGGCTACCGTGTTCTCCAATTCTATTTCGTCACCTTCAATCAGGTTTGCCATGAGAATGGATTGGTTACCAGTAAACAAACCTTCAAGCAGTTTTCCCCGGCCACTCTTCACCGAGATGATCGAACCACCTATTTCCCTGACCTCGGATGGACCCATGACTTTAATGGTCATTTGCTCTGCGCTGAGCATACCCGCAATCGTAAAACGACCATTCAGCTTGAAATTTTCTGCCTGACAATCACCTGATAGATGAATCTCACCTACTACTTTCATTTTTTCAGCTTTTGCATGCAGGCCAGATACAGGGTTTCCACCCTCACTTTCATAGCCGGCAGCTCGCTCTGTCAGGGTAAGGGTACCCGTAATTTTAATATCTGTTGATTCAAGCGACCCGTAAATGACCGATGTCCCCGTACATTTGAATTGATCACAAAACAGATTGTCATTAAATGTGGAATCCCCCACGACCTTGATCTTGCCGTACGCGCCACCAGCGGAGCTACCCTCACCGATAATGCTGATGTCGTTTTTCTTATCCAATGGACTACCAAAATGGCTATTCACGTCGGTCACATCCCTTTCTCACCCTATCAAGTCTATATTCGCTGACTGCTGCCCACCTTCGCATCCTGATCCACTTCAAGTTCACCCGAATATTCGACCAGCCTGATATTACAACCACGACCGATATGCACCTTGCTGCCGCGAACAATATCCGCCTGAGTATCTTCCAGCACAATTTCATCTCCTTCGATCAAGGATGTCTTAAATGAGGGTGTTCCGCCCAGACCAATGCTTTTCCAAAAACCGCTTTGTTCCCTGCGGCGAATATCAATGCGTTCCCCGCCAATCTCTTTGGCCGAAGAAGAAGTATGAAGCCTGATTTCTACCGTTCCTGCATTCAAAAAGCCACTGATTCTAATATTGCCCTGTACGTTCAGGGACTCACATTGAACATCGCCTTCAATATCGATCATGCCGCCGATATCGATTCGTTCCCCATCCACCCGTCCACGTACGGTACACTTCCCGTTAACTTCGAGTTCTGGGCTACTGAGGTTTCCGTTAATGGTTGACATGCCATCCACACGAACACGGGAGCTGCTCAAGGGGCCGTTCAGCGTACACATGCCGTTAATCGTTGCACTTTCTGCGCTTAAAGCTCCTTGCATCTTCAATGTGCCATTCACATTCAGGGAGGTACAATCCAGGTTACCGTTTACCTTGGCCATGCCATCAATGGATACCCGGTGAAAATTCCCGCCTGCCGTTTGGCTCATACCTGCTACGTTCAGATCATTGCGCAAATTCCGTTCCTCCATCTATGATCCTCTCCTTATCCCAATTTGAGTTTTAACTCTTCCATATACGTCCCCATCGACTGCCTGAGAACCACCTTCACACCGTTGTCAAAATAAAGCTCCGTTCCTGCCGTTACCAGCATGAATGTCGGCACACCCATCTTGCGAATAAGCAACAGTTCACTTGCTCTGCTCGCGAAACGGTAGTAATGCTCAGACATGACATCAATCAGCAAGGAGCCCTCCTGGCGGGTGATATCCCCGCTCATTAGCAGCTTTTCAAGTACATAAAGCATCATGATTTGCTCCAATGCGTACACGGGCTGTTCCCGTCCCGCCTCTCTAACTAGTTCAAGCGAAGACAATGAAACAATGTCTCGGTCTATTAATTGCTGAGCCGACATTTCCACTTCACCCAATGTAGGCGAAAATACGTCTGCCAGCTCATCCAGAGACAATCCATCCTTCATGTTGAGGATCTTGTCAATTCGCGTCAGGATCTGCTGTTTTGGAAAAAAGGTTTCCTGCCCTGTGTACGAAGACTTCCGAATAAACCATTCTTCCGGAATGAGGTTTTTCCGCTTCCAGCGGTATAACTGGCCGTAGGAAATACCGGTAAGGTCCAGCAAGGCTTTCTTGGAGATCAAGTCTTCTGTCATATATGGTCCCCCTTTACGTTGAAAACAGTGTAACATAACATTGTTACGTTGTGAAGTATGGGATGAATTTCGGGCTTTTATTCCGATCCATTCCAAAATAAATCCCTGTGTAGCAGCAACCTGAATTATGGATCCTTTAGTTTTCCTCCAATGGATGTTGTTATTGCAATGAACGGGTTTTGGGTATAACCTGTGTGATAGACACTAAGGAACCATTGCAGGTTCATAACCTTTCATTTCAGACCGGGTATGAACGTTTTTGCGAATGGAATTATGAAAGGGGTTACTTTTGAGATATGGCACTGATTAAATGTGATTTTTATTCCGACGCGCTTGGACTCAGCACGAGCATGCATGTTATTCTGCCACAACAGACCCATACTCAGATCGGAATGGACAACGTCTCGGGTAAGGGACTGCATCCTACGCTGTATTTGCTGCATGGTTTATCCGATGATGATTCCATCTGGCTGCGCCGGACCTCCATTGAACGATATGTAGCCAACCTCGGAATTGCTGTTGTCATGCCTCAGGTGCACCGCAGCTTCTATACGGATATGGCTGAGGGCGGACGTTACTGGACATTCATCAGTGAAGAGCTGCCTGCGCTGGCGCGTTCCTTCTTCCCGCTGTCTCCCAAACGCGAAGACAACTATGTTGCCGGCTTGTCCATGGGTGGTTATGGGGCTTTCAAATTGGCTCTGCGCAAACCGGAACAATATGCCGCAGTAGCAAGTTTGTCGGGGGCGCTCGATATAGCTGCACATATGGACAGAAACGCATCATCAGCGCTGCAGCAGGCCGAGCTGCAGCGAATTTTCGGACCACAGGTAGCAGGCACTGAGAACGATCTGATTCACTTGTTAAAAGAAAGTCAAGGTCAACGGCCTCTGCTCTACCAATGTTGCGGGACGGAAGATTTCCTCTATGAGGATAATCAGTCCTTCCGCCAGGCTTGCGCAAAGACCGATTTCCAGCTGACGTATGAAGAGGAACCGGGTGGCCATGACTGGGCCTATTGGGATACGAAGATTCAGAACGTATTGAATTGGTTGCCTCTGCCTGAACGGAAATAAAGATGAACGCCTTATAAATTAGCTATGACTTATTTCGAATTGAGTAATGGATAAGTTCAATTTCAATTTGATGAAGAAACAGCAAAAAAGCAGACCACAGAGGAAGTCCTCTCTGGTCTGCTTTTGCATTGTATCGCATTGTCTCATATAGTAGCCGTGGCATTAGCCACGGTTTGTTATCCACTGCTCCGTAATCTCCAGCACCTTTTCACTGCGTCCGATGGCTTCAGCCACTTGACCGGAAGCTGTGCCGCCATATACATTACGCGCGTTCACAACCGCTTCCGGCTGCAGCACGTCATAGATGCGCTCATCGAACAGCGGAGAGAACTGACGGAACTCATCGATCGTCAGATCCAGCAAATACTTGCCGTTCTGGATACAGTACAGCACCGTTTTACCGATCACTTCATGCGCCTGACGGAAAGGCAAACCTTCGCCTACAAGGAAATCGGCAATATCCGTAGCATTGGAGAAGTCCTGGTTCACCGCTTGACGCATCCGATCCTTGTTTACTTTCATCGTCGCGATCATCGGAGCGAACAACTGCAATGCACCTTCCAGCGTAGCCACCGTATCGAACATGCCTTCCTTGTCTTCTTGCATGTCTTTGTTGTAGGCCAGTGGCAGAGACTTCAGTACAGTCAGCAAACCGATCAGGTTGCCATATACACGTCCGGTTTTACCACGAACCAGCTCAGGAACGTCCGGGTTTTTCTTCTGCGGCATAATGCTGCTGCCTGTGCAGAACGCATCGTCCAATTCAACGAAACCAAACTCCGTACTGCTCCACAGCACCAGCTCTTCACTCAGACGGGACAAGTGAGTCATGATCAGGGAAGCTGCTGCCAGAAATTCAACGATGAAGTCACGGTCACTAACCGCATCCAGACTGTTTTCGTATACGCCGTCGAAGCCGAGCTGCTCTGCCACGAAATGACGGTCAATCGGGAACGTGGTGCCCGCGAGTGCGCCTGCACCCAACGGAAGAACGTTAATGCGTTTGTAGCTGTCCATCAGACGCTCAGCATCCCGTTGGAACATGGAGACATACGCCATCAGGTGATGGGCGAACAGAATGGGTTGTGCACGCTGAAGATGGGTATACCCTGGTACAATCGTATCAAGGTTGTCTTTTGCCTGTCCGATCAAAGCTTCCTGCAGCGCATGCAGCATGCCTACAAAGCCAACCACACGCTCACGCAGGTACAAGTGCATGTCCGTTGCCACCTGGTCATTCCGGCTGCGGCCTGTATGTAATTTGCCGCCGACAGGGCCAATCGTTTCAATCAGGTTCTTCTCGATGTTCATGTGGATGTCTTCATCCGAAACGGAGAATTCCACTTCGCCCGCACGGATTTTGTGCAGTACCGTAATCAGGCCTTCCTTGATCGTCTCCACATCTTCTGCAGGCAGAATGCCGCATTTGCCCAGCATCGTTACATGGGCGAGACTGCCCTGAATGTCTTCCTCTGCCAAAGCCTTGTCAAAGTTGATTGACGCCGTATATTCCTCAACCAGATGATTGGTTTGTTTCGTAAAACGTCCTCCCCACAGCTTGCTCACGGTGAGTTCTCCCCTTTCGCTCATGGACAAAGCCGCCCCTGCCCGATGTGCAAGAACGGCCTGCCCTGTAAAGTGATATTGGTCATGATATGACGCTATTTTAAAGTATTATTTCTTGTTTTGTTCAACGCCGGAATTAACTTTCAGACGCAGGGCATTCAGGCGGATAAAGCCAGTTGCATCCCCTTGATCATACGCTTGCGTTGGGTCAGCTTCCATGGTAGCAATGTCCGGGTTGTAAAGGCTGACAGGGCTTTTCACGCCTGCGCCAATGATGTTGCCTTTGTACAGTTTCACACGTACGGTACCTGTTACGTTTTTCTGGCTTTCGCTCACCAGCGCTTGTAGTGCCAGACGTTCCGGTGCGAACCAGAAGCCGTTGTAAACGAGTGTGCTGTAACGCGTAATAAGGCTATCACGCAGGTTCATGACTTCACGGTCCATCGTGATGGACTCCATTTTACGATGTGCCGTAAACAGGATCGTTCCACCTGGTGTCTCGTATACCCCGCGGCTCTTCATGCCAACAAAACGGTTCTCGACCATGTCGACACGGCCAATGCCGTGTTTACCACCCAGCTCGTTCAGCTGCTCCATCACTTGAAGCGGGCTCAAACGCTCGCCATTCAGTGCTACGCAGTTACCTTGTTCGAATTCCAGTTCAACATATTCCGCTTGATCCGGTGCATCTTCCGGTGCATTGCTCAGCAGGAACATGTCTTTGTTCTCGTCCGTACTTGGATCGAACCAAGGATCTTCGAGCACGCCGCTCTCATAGCTGATATGCAGCAGGTTACGGTCAGTCGAGTACGGTTTGGCTGCCGATGCAGTTACCGGAATACCATGTTTCTCCGCGTATGCAATCATCTCTGCACGTCCCGGGAACTGGTTACGGAATTCTTCCAAACGCCAAGGCGCAATCACTTGAATGTCCGGTGTCAGTGCAGCTGCGTTCAATTCGAAACGAACTTGGTCGTTTCCTTTACCCGTAGCGCCGTGAGCAATCGCAGTAGCGCCTTCTGCACGAGCGATATCAACCATGCGTTTAGCGATCAATGGACGAGCGATACTTGTACCGAGCAGGTATTGTCCTTCATACAGAGCTCCCGCTTGGAACATCGGGTAGATGAAATCTTTCGCGAACTCATCGCGCAGATCGTCGATGTACACTTTGGAAGCGCCCGTAGCGAGTGCTTTTTCTTCCAAGCCGTCCAGCTCATCCTTTTGTCCGATATCCGCAGTAAATGCGATAATGTCTGCATCATAAGTTTCTTTCAACCATTTCAAAATTACAGATGTGTCCAACCCGCCGGAATACGCGAGTACGATTTTTTCCTTAGCCATGTTCGTTGGTCCTCCCCAGTTTCAATTGCCAATAAGTTAAACAAGCTATCCATCCACTTAAAACTACGAGCCAGAAAACCTTCCGATCGCTGTTATTCCCGTATCCATCGTTCCCCTTTTATATAAGTAACCTTTTAGAATGTTACACTTCAACACTCCGATTGCAGTACCATCTTCCGATCGCTCTTATCCCCAGATTTTCTTGATTCCCCTCTAAAGGGGAAAAATCCGGGGATAAAGGCGAGATTATGCTTACGAAGTAGCTTTCTTTCAGAAAGCTTTTAGCTCCGCTTCTTCAGATTGGTTCTGCACTCTCCGTTATCGTGTTTTATTCAGGTTCAACATATATAAACTCGAAAGACGTCCAAGGATAGATACGCACGGTTCACTTCTTCAGGTCTTTTCTGTCTCTCCGTTTTTGCGAATGCTCCAATTTATCTTATTTTAGATTATAAATAGATGAATCTATCATCGCTAACCCTGCGCCTAAAATCAACTTATTTAGGCAAACAGCGGCTATTCGCTCATTAACGCAGCCATCAAGGCCTTTTGTGCATGCAGCCTGTTCTCCGCCTGATCAAAGATCAGGGAGTTTGGTCCATCGATCACACCCGCGCTTACTTCTTCTCCACGGTGTGCCGGGAGGCAATGCAGGAACATGTAATCCGGCTTAGCGCCCTTCATCAGTTCCTCATCTACCTGATAAGCAGCAAATGCCTGCTCACGAATCTTCTGTTCCTCTTCAAAGCCCATGCTTGCCCATACATCGGTATAGACAATATCTGCATCCTTCACAGCTTCCTGCGCACTGTACGTTACAGTCACCTCAGAACCGCTTTCCTTCGCAATGCTGCGTGCCTGCTCTACCACGGCGCTGTCCGGCTCATAGCCTTCTGGCGTTGCTACAGCAACGTGCATGCCCATCTTCGCTGCACCCAGCATAAGAGAGTGTGCCATGTTGTTCCCGTCTCCGACATAAGCCATTTTCAGGCCAGCCAGCTTGCCTTTGTGCTCCAATACCGTTTGGAAGTCTGCCAGCACCTGACACGGATGAGCAGCATCGCTAAGACCGTTAATCACCGGGATATCGGCATGCTCCGCCAATTCAGTCACATTATGGTGCCCAAAGGTACGGATCATGATGCCATCCAGGTAGCGGGACAATACTTTGGCCGTATCATGAGTCGTTTCCCCGCGTCCAAGCTGGATATCGTTCTTGCTTAGGAAGAGCGCGTGCCCACCCAGCTGGAACATGCCCACTTCAAAGGATACACGCGTGCGTGTGGATGATTTTTCGAAAATCAGTCCGATCGTTTTGCCCTTCAGCGGCTGGTAAGGTACGCCACTTTTTTGCTTTCCTTTGATCTCAATCGCCAAGTCCAGCAAGTAGCGGATCTCTTCGGCTGTGTAGTCCGTAAACTCAATAAAATCGCGGCCTCTAAGATCGACCTTCCGGATTTTCTCCGTTTGTTGTGCTGTCATGTGAATGTAGTCCTCCTTATTTCCGGTTCCCTGCACCCGCTCGGGCAGAAGAGAGCAGCGGGAGCGCATGCTCACCAGGCTATTCTTCCGTTGGTTCTCCGCGCGGCTGCAGGGATTCATTATCTTGTTCCGCCCCGGGGCCATGAAAGGCCCCAAGAGCAGCATGTTTTTTATTTGTCAGAACGTATTAGGCCTTCTTAGCTGCTACGTGCTCTTCAATCAGCGCCGCCACCAGGGATACAGCCTCGTCGATCTCTTCCTTGCTCACATACAGATTCGGAAGCAGACGAATAACATTCGGCCCTGCGTTAACGAACAAGATGCCACGTTTCTGTCCAGCCAGTACGATGTCACCCACCGGTTCTGCACATTCGATTCCGACCAGGAGTCCCAATCCACGAACTTCCTTCACAAACGAATTGCCTGCCAAACGGTTCCGCAGGGAGCTCATCAGATAATCACCCATCTCAGCAGCGCGCTCAGGCAGGCGATCTTCCAGCATCGTTTCAATCGTGGCAATCACCACGGAAGAAGCAAGCGGCGTACCCCCGAATGTCGTTGCATGGCTGCCTGGCGTAAATGCATCCCGCAGGAAACCTTTACCCAGCATCGCTCCTACCGGGAAGCCACTGCCGATCCCTTTGGCTACCGTGAAAACGTCTGGCTCGATGCCATAGTGTTCATGGGCAAACAGTTTACCTGTACGTCCCATTCCGGTCTGTACTTCGTCCACGATCAACAAGAGGCCATGCTCGTCACACAATTTCCGTACATGCTTAACGAATTCCGGTTTGACCGGATATACACCGCCCTCGGCCTGAACCATTTCCAGCATGATTGCAGCTGTATTGGGACCGATTGCCGCTTCCAGCGCTGCTGTATCATGCAAGGGAACCGTCACGAATCCGGCTGGGAGTGGCAAAAATCCTTCTTTTACCTTAGCCTGCCCTGTCGCTGTCAGCGTAGCAAGTGTCCGTCCATGGAAGGACTGGGCAAACGTAATCACTTCATAACGGTCTGTCCCCTTCACCTTCTGGTGATAACGGCGGGCTACCTTAATGGCTGCCTCATTGGCTTCCGCGCCACTGTTGCAGAAGAACACGGCATCAGCGCACGTATTGGCTGTCAGCAAAGCGGCTGCTTTCTCCTGACCCGGAATCTGGAACAGGTTGGAGACATGCCACAGCTCATCAATCTGAGCTTTCAGCTTGGCTCCGACTTTCTCCGGTGCATGGCCTAGGCTCGTCACAGCGAGTCCGCACATGAAGTCGAGATAACGGTTGCCCTGATCATCCCACAACCAGCTGCCTTTACCCTTGACCAGACTGATTGGATATCGTGCATACGTTTGGAAAAGAGAGCTCTCCGTCTGTGCCGCTGCACCCGTTGCTGCTGCCCCCGCTACTGCTGTGCCAGAACCTGGCTGTTCAATGCCTTTTGCCATCACCTTTCACGCTCCTGTTCCTTTTTGTAAGTACACTGGTACTCCTATATAAGCAATCCTACTTAACACGAGGCCACTCCGATTGCAGTACCATCTTCCGATCGCTGTTATCCCCAGATTTTTTGACTCCCTTTTTCAAAGGTTAAAATCCGGGGATAAACGCGAACGCTTGCGCTTCTACAGATTGGTTCTGCACTCTCCGTTTCCGTGTAACGCTCAAATCTACTTATATATAACTCCGTACAGAATATTAATTTGTCTGGTATTAGAATCCACTTTTTATTGCATGCGGATAATTCGGGTTCCGATTGTTTCGCCATTCAGGACGCGGCTCAGGATCTGTGGTTCGCTGCCGTCTACGATGATCACTTCGCGTACTTTACCATGAATACACGCAATGGCTGCGCGTACTTTTGGGATCATGCCGCCGTAGATTTCGCCGGTCTGGATCATGTCCTCGATCTCCTGAACGGAGACGGATGGCAACACTTTTTTCTGGCCGTTCACGGTTTTCATGATTCCAGGCACATCGGTCACGACAATCATCCGACTCACGCCGAGATGGGAAGCTACCGCTCCTGCGGCTGTATCTGCGTTGATGTTATACCGTTGTCCGGAAGCATCCACGCCTACCGGAGCGATTACAGGCATATATCCCATATTCACAATGCCTTGAATAATTTCCGCTTGGACACCCGTTACATCGCCAACCCAGCCGATCTCTGCATGATTAGCTGCAGGCTTGGCCTTGATCAGGCCACCGTCCACACCGGACAAGCCCAGCGCACGTCCACCAACACTTTGGATCAAACGGACGATCTGTTTGTTGATGCTTCCAGCCAGTACCATCTCCACAACATCCAGCACGGGTTCCGTCGTTTTGCGCAATCCATTCACAAACTCGGTTTCGATGCCCAGTTTCGCCAGATTGTCCGATATTGCCGGGCCTCCACCATGCACGATGACTGGCTGAGTTCCCTGGGACTGCAGGTCACGCAAATCCGCAAAAAAGGATTCAGGCAATGCCGCAAGCGTGCTGCCTCCGCATTTCATTACAAACGTCTGCTTCTCCGCACCTTTTTCCACTCCGGCACTCTCATTCTGCAATGTTGAATTCATGAGGAGCACTCCTTTCGTATTTTTATTCTATATAAAATCAAACCTTTTACATTTGCCACTCCGATTGCAGCACCATCTTCCGATCGCTGTTATCCCCAGATTTTTTGATCCCTTTTTAAAGGGTAAAATCCGGGGATAAACGCGAACGCTTCGCTTCTACAGATTGGTCCTGCCCTCTCCGTTACATGTAAAATTACAATATTTAACATTGAATAAAACAAGATAGTTCATTAAGTGCGGTATGCCGCGTTGATTCGTACATAGTCATACGTCAGGTCACAGCCCCAGGCTGTAGCCGTTCCTTCGCCGTGGTGCAGATCCACCACAATGCGAACAGTATCCGTCTGCAGATACGCCAGAGCTGCTTCTTCGTCAAATGCCACCGGACGGGACTGCGCAAGTACGGAGATGTCTCCCAGTCGAATATCAACGGTGTCCGGATTCAATGGCTGTCCTGCACGCCCTACAGCTGCAATGATCCGTCCCCAGTTCGCGTCAGCGCCAAACATCGCTGATTTTACCAGGCTGGAGCCGATAACCGTTTTGGCAATCGCCTGCGCCGATTCATCACTCACCCCACCCGTAACGTGCACCTCGACCAGCTTGGTTGCCCCTTCACCATCACGTGCAATTGCTTTGGCCAGCACTTCGCACACATAGGTGAATCCTGCTGCAAAAGCTTCCCAGTCCGGATGCTCCACGGTCAGTTCTTCATTCCCCGCCAATCCACTGGACATCGCCACGAGCATGTCGTTCGTGCTGGTATCTCCATCCACGGTAATCATGTTAAATGTATGGTTGGTCGCCTGACGCAGCAGGCGCTGCAACGCCTCTGCCCCAATGACCGCATCACTCGTCATAAATGCGAGCATGGTTGCCATATTGGGATGAATCATGCCTGATCCCTTGGCTGCACCAGCAATAGTGACCGTCTTGCCGTTTACAACGACAGATACGCAGGCTTCCTTTTTCACCAAATCGGTCGTCAGGATCGCCTGGGAAAATTGCTCCGCTTCATTTGCATCCTGGCCCAAACTTGCCGGTAATGCGCTGATGCCCGAGTGTACTGCATCCATTTTCAATAACTCACCGATCACACCTGTCGATGCCACAGCAACGTCCTCTTCAGCCACCCCAAGTTCACGTGCAGCGGCCGAACGCATGGCATATGCATCTTTTTCGCCCTGCTGGCCGGTACAGGCATTTGCGTTACCGCTGTTTACGACGACTGCCTGAAGGCGTCCATTGCTCAAGCTCTCGCGAGTGACTTTCAATGGCGCTGCCTGAAATACGTTCGTCGTATATACGGCTGCTGCCGCAGCTGGTACTTCACAACGGATTGCTCCGATATCGTTGCGTGATGTTTTTTTCAACCCACAATGAAGTCCGCCAGCCGCGAACCCGCGCGGGGTTACAATCGTTCCGTTTTTCACTACGGTGTAAGCCTGTTGCTTCACATTTGTTCCCATATGTTATCCCCCGTGTGCGTTCGGCTGCATGCCGATTGACCGCCTGCTTATCCTGAATCCGATGATCCCCGCAATGGTTCCGGACTCGCGTCTGCACGCTCCTCCGATCGCCATTCCTTACGGATATACCGGCGTCATGTTCAGCCCGAGGTTCTCCTCCCATCCCATCATCAGGTTCATATTTTGAATCGCTTGCCCGGAAGCACCCTTCACCAGGTTGTCGATGACTGAAATAATGGTTAAACGTCCTGTTCTGGGATCAACCGCAAATCCGATATCACAATAGTTCGATCCTTGCACTTCTTTGGTAGAAGGCCAAATTCCCGGTTCACGTACTCTCACAAAAGGCCGATTCTCATAATACTTACGATACAGATCCACCAAGTCACGATCACTATGATCCCCTACAAGACTTGCATACATCGTACTCATGATCCCACGTGTCATTGGCACAAGGTGTGTAGTGAACGTCACCGTTACCGGACTGCCGGTAATATTGCCGAGTACTTGCTCAATCTCAGGTATATGCTGATGTTTGTTGAGTTTATAGGCTTTGAAGTTCTCGTTCATCTCTGCATAATGATTCGTCAGACTGGTTCCCCGACCTGCACCCGATACGCCAGATTTGGCATCAATAATAATGGTGGATGGATCAATCCATCCCGCTTCTACCGCAGGAACAAGTCCGAGAAGCGTAGCTGTCGGGTAACAGCCTGGATTGGAAATAAAGTTTTTGCCCTTCACTTCATCTCCGTATACCTCAGCCATGCCATACACCGCTTGTTCCAGCAGCTCACTCGGTGGAGCCGGGTGTTTATACCACTCTTCATACACCGTTCCATCCTTCAGTCTGAAGTCACCAGACAGGTCAATCACCTTAAGTCCTGCTTCGAGCAGGCTGGGAACAAGCTTGGCGCTTACTCCGGATGGGGTAGCTGTGAATACCAAATCTGCACGCTCTGCAATCTCCGCTGGAACTACGCCATCCAGTGGCCTGTGAATCACATCCGTCAAATGCGGGAATCCATCTGCGATGGACTCGCCGCTGCTGGATGAAGAGATCACCGAAGTGATTTCAACCTGCGGATGGTTCTGAAAAAAACGAATCAGCTCCACCCCGCCATAGCCGGTGGAACCGACAATTGCCACTTTTAATTTGTTACTCACTCTCGCTCCCCCAATCCTGTTGTATGCGCTGCTTATACGATGCTCATGCCTTCAAACGGCCTTCACACGGTAATTCCGTCGCTTCTATGCATATTTGTGTATTATTATACGACTCTAGTTATATAAATACAACACTCTACCATCAATTTCACATGGATTCTTGGCAATTCCGAACATATCTTTTCCAATATCTGCGGACGAACCCGAATACTTCTGCTAAAATACGTTTTATAGGAAACATTACATACCAAGGTCTTATTCATAACAATTCTACACGAGGAAGGGTTTATGAATGGGTTCACGATGGTCATTATGAGACATGGGGGACTACAGTGCATATCGAATCCATTTTACTTATGGTACTCCTGGGCCTGAATATCATCTTCGCTGCGGCAGTCGTGTTCTTCGAACGCAAGGATGCCAGCGCATCCTGGGCTTGGCTGCTCGTCTTGAACTTTATTCCTGTGCTTGGGTTCGTACTTTATCTACTAACAGGTCAGAATCTAACCCGCTACCGGCTGTTCCAATGGAAAGAGAGAAAGAAACTCGGTTTGGAAGAACGCATAGCGGCCCAGTTGGAACAGCTGCATGACAATCGAACACCATTCCGCAACCAAGCGACCGAAAGCAGTCAGGACATGATCTACATGAACCTGAAGCAGAACGGCGCTCTCCTGACGGAAGATAATGCGGTAGAGATCATCACGGATGGAACGGACAAATTCCAGCGGTTACTTGATGATATCGAAGCAGCACAGGATCATGTTCACGTGCAATACTACATTTACCGAGGCGACCGACTGGGTAAAAAAATTCGGGACGCCCTGATCCGCAAAGCGCGGGAAGGCATCAAAGTTCGTCTGCTCTACGACGCGCTTGGATCGCGGCGGGTATCGAAACGCTTTTTCAAAGAATTGCGCGAAGCAGGCGGTTTGGTTGAAATCTTTTTCCCATCCAAATTCAGTCTGATTAACCTGCGCATGAACTACCGCAACCACCGTAAGATCGTCATCATTGATGGTAATCTGGGTTATACTGGCGGCTTTAACGTGGGTGATGAGTATCTCGGTTTGAATTCCAAGTTCGGTTATTGGCGCGATACCCATCTGCGTATTCAGGGAAATGCGGTTCATGCTCTCCAAACCCGTTTTCTGCTGGACTGGAATGAAGCTTCCAAGCAGCATGATACCCCTTATGTCCCTGAGCATTTCCCGCATATTGAGGGTACAGGTACGACGGCGATGCAGATTGTCTCCAGCGGACCGGATGCAGAGACGGAACACATCAAGAACAGTTATCTGAAGATGATTAATGGAGCCAAACATTCCATCATGATTCAGACGCCTTACTTTATCCCGGATGCTAGTGTATTCGAAGCCATACGTCTCGCGTGCCTGTCAGGTATAGATGTGCGTATCATGATTCCAAATAAACCGGATCACGCCTTCGTATACTGGGCTACGCTGTCTTACATTGGTGAGTTGTTAAAAGTCGGCGCGAAAGTATTTATATACGATAATGGCTTTATTCATGCCAAAACGCTTATCATTGACAGCATGGTTGCATCGGTGGGTACTGCCAATATTGATTACCGCAGCTTCCGCCTGAATTTTGAGGTGAATGCCTTTATGTATGATGAGGAAATTGCCACGGCATTGGTCAATACGTTCGAGCATGACCTTAAGGTTTCCCGAGAGATGACGCAGGAGGAATACAACAAGCGCAGCCTGAAGATTCGTTTCAAAGAAGCGATCTCCCGCTTGCTGTCTCCGATTTTGTAATAGGGAAACTCCAAATAGTTGCAACTTCAAAAGAAAAAGCAGGGACATCCTCCGCCAGATTTGGCTGGAATAGATATCCCTGCTTTTTTAATTATAGATGGCCCTTAGGAAAAACGTGATTAGACCTCTTCTCGTTTAAAACCTTCGCCGAGCACTTCGTGCGCATTACTGATAATGACAAAAGCACCCGGGTCCACGGACCGGATCAGTGCTTTCAGTCTGGGCACTTCATTTTGCCCAACAACCACCATCAATACGGTACGCTGGTCGTCCGTGTAGCCACCCTTTGCCTCCAGCTTCGTTAATCCACGATCCAGATCCGCAAGAATGACTTTGGTGATCGGCTCCGTCTTGTTGGAGATAATGTATGCAACCTTGGAGTAGCCAAGTCCCATCTCTACGGCATCGATCACTTTCCCGGTAACGTACAATCCAATCAGTGCATAAAGTGACTGTTCCAATGACAATACAAAAGCAGCCATAATAATAACGGTAGCATCCATAATCACGACGCAAAGCGAGTAGCTCAGTCCACTGTATTTCTGTACGATTCTGGCGAGAATACTCATCCCCCCGGTTGAACCTCTTCCCCGGTATACAATCCCAATCCCCAGACCCACGCCTATACCTCCATACAGGGATCCGAGCAATGGATTCGTCGTTGGAATAGCCCAGTCTTTCGTCAGATAAACAAACAGGGGCAGCACAATACTGCCTAGCACTGAACGGATGCCATACTGTTTACCGATGAGTAGAAAGCCTGCGATAAGAAGCGGAATGTTAATGGCCCACTGCGTATATGCGGGTTCTAGCCCCAGCCACTCTTTTCCAAGAATAGACAGCCCGGATACCCCGCCTGAAGCAATCTGATTAGGTAATAAAAATAAGTTAAAGGCGACCGCGATCAGAAACGAACCCAGAATAATGGAGACGGTATCCACTACGTTTCTCCAAGGCCCGTTCAGGGGGATGAGGGAGGTTACCCTCTTTTTGCGGTTAGGAATTAAATGCTGTTGCTGCTGCATGTCGTCGTGCTCTCCTTTTATGTGACTGATAAGTTGCTGATTTCTCTACCCTATTTGGGCTCAAAAAAAAGCCCCTGTATACACCAGCATACGCCTACACGTATCCGGTCCATACAGGAACTTTGATTACTCGGTCTCTACTTTAATCTGGCTGCGCAAATAACCGTCGATGAATGCATCGAGGTCGCCGTCCATCACTGCACCTGTATTTCCTGTCTCTACGCTCGTACGGTGATCCTTTACCATACTATAGGGATGGAATACATAGGAGCGAATCTGGCTTCCCCATGAAATATCCGACTGATCGCCTCGGATTTCATCCAGCTGTTGTTTTTGCTCTTCAATTTTACGCTCATATAATTTGGAACGTAGCATCGTCATCGCACGCTCACGGTTCTTGATCTGTGAACGTTCATTCTGACACGTTACCACGACCCCTGTTGGGATGTGTGTAATCCGCACCGCAGAGTCGGTGGTATTGATATGCTGTCCACCCGCACCACTCGCACGATACGTGTCAATCTTGAGATCCTCTGTCCGAATGTCTACTTCAACCGTGTCATCGATCTCTGGAACAACATCACAGGATACGAAGGACGTATGTCTACGGCCCGAAGAGTCAAAAGGAGAGATCCGCACCAATCGATGAACACCCTTCTCCGCTTTCAGGTAACCGTAAGCATTATGTCCCTTGATGGATAGCGTGACACTCTTGATCCCTGCTTCATCACCAGGCAGATAATCCAGAACCTCCACCTTGAAGCCTCGCTTCTCGGCCCAGCGGGTGTACATCCGCAGAAGCATCTGTCCCCAGTCCTGTGACTCGGTACCGCCTGCACCCGGGTGAAGCTCGAGAATGGCGTTCATTTTATCGTACGGCTGGTTTAGAAGGAGCTGAAGTTCAAATTCCTCAAGCTTGCTTACAATCGCTGTGACGCTGCTGCCAACCTCGGCTGCCAGATCTTCGTCGCCTTCTTCATCAGCCAGTTCAACCATCATCAGGGCATCGTCATAATCTTGCTGCAGCTTCGCGTATTGATCAACAGATCCCTTAACCGCGTTCATCTCGGCAATGACCGATTGTGCTTTCTCATTATCGTCCCAGAAATCCGGAGCGGACATCTTCTCTTCAAAGTTCTCAATCATTTCCTGCTTGAGATCTAAGTCAAAGAGACCCCCTAAGGTTTGTTAGTTTCTTGCCTATTTCACGCAGGTCCTGCTTCACGCTTGGATCAATCATGTGCAATTCCTCTTTTCATTAAGATAAGCTCCCCGCAAACCGGGCACTTCGCCAGATCGAGTGTCAGATGCTTAACCTCGGCGCCTGAGATTACTGTTACAACAGCAGTTCTCTTCACCTTGATCATGGTCACATAGTATAACTATGCACCAATCGCCAGTTATGCATCCTTCAGTTGATCATTTGAAATGCCCGGCTGCAAGGAGCCGTTCATGTATTCTATATGAGTTAACCTAGCAACTGTTACACCATAACCCTCCGATTGCAGTAGCATTTTCCGATCGCTGTTATCCCCAGATTTATTTGATTCCCTTTTATATAAGGGATAAATCCGGTGATAGCATATGCTTCCGATGCAGCTTTCTTTCAGAAAGCTTTTAGGCGAACGCTTCGCTTCTCCAGATTGCTTCTGCAATCTCCGATATGGTGTAAGAGAATATCGTTTAACTATTCTTGGCCGTGGCAGTGTTTAAACTTTTTGCCGCTGCCACATGGACAAGGGTCATTGCGGCCGATTTGGTCGGACACTTTTACCGGACGCTTCTCAGCAGGTTCACCACTCGTTGAGATTTGACTCTCTTCCACTACGGCCTGACGCTCCTGATTGCTCTCGATTTGGGCTCTCATCACATAAGTTGCCACTTCTTCCTGGATCGAAGCAATCATCTGATGGAACATTTCGAAGCCTTCAAATTGGTACTCACGCAGTGGATCTGTACCGCCGTATGCACGAAGGTGGATACCTTGACGCAGTTGATCCATCGCATCAATGTGGTCCATCCATTTGCTGTCGACTGCACGAAGCACAACAACTTTCTCAAACTCACGAACCATCTCTTCACCGATACGCTCTTCACGTGCATTGTACTTTTTCTGCACTTTATCAAACAGGTATTCGATGATTTCTTCGGCTTCCTTGCCCCACAGCTCATCTTTGGTGATCGCACCGTCATCCAGCAATTTGCTGTTCATGTAATCTGCCACTTCCTGCAGTTCCCAGTTCTCTGGAATATCATCACTGCAGTGTGCTTCTACAATGCGTTCAATGGAAGGTTTGATCATATCCATAACGATCTGTTTGATATTTTCGGATTCAAGCACCTCGCGGCGCTGTTTATAAATAATTTCACGTTGTTGGTTCATGACATCGTCATATTGAAGAACGACTTTACGTACGTCAAAGTTATTTCCTTCAACACGCTTCTGCGCCGACTCAACTGCACGGGTAATCATCCGGCTCTCAATCGGTTGGTCCTCTTCAAAGCCAAGACGCTCCATCATGTTCAGTACATTGTCTGCACCGAAACGTCTCATCAGCTCATCACCAAGTGACAGATAGAACTGTGTTGAACCCGGGTCACCCTGACGTCCTGCACGTCCACGCAGCTGGTTATCAATCCGGCGTGATTCGTGACGCTCTGTACCAATGATATGAAGACCGCCCACTTCGGCTACGCCTTCACCCAAGATAATATCCGTACCCCGTCCAGCCATGTTGGTTGCGATCGTTACCGCACCTGCTTGACCGGCACCTGAGATAATTTCTGCTTCTTCCGCATGGTACTTGGCATTCAGCACCTGGTGTTTGACACCACGGCGTTTCAGCATGTCGGAAAGACGCTCGGAGTTCTCGATCGACACCGTACCCACCAGAACCGGTTGGTTTTTGCTGTGACGCTCCACGATCTCCTCAACTACTGCTTTAAACTTGCCATCAATACTCTTATATACAACATCCGCCATATCATCCCGTTTGTTCGGACGGTTGGTTGGAATTTGCAATACTTCAAGACCGTAGATTTTCTTAAACTCTTCTTCCTCGGTTTTCGCTGTACCTGTCATTCCCGCAAGCTTGCGGTACATCCGGAAATAGTTCTGGAATGTAATCGTAGCCAGCGTCATGCTCTCGTTCTGTACCTCGATGCCTTCCTTCGCTTCAATCGCCTGGTGCAAACCATCGCTGTAACGACGTCCAGCCATCAGACGGCCCGTAAATTCATCGACGATCATGACTTCTTCTTCGCTGACTACGTAGTCGACGTCACGACGCATAATTACGTTTGCTTTTAGCGCCTGTACGATGTGATGGTTAAGGGTAACATTGGCGTGATCATACAGGTTTTCAATGCCAAATGCTTTTTCTGCCTTAGCCACACCGCCTTCAGTCAAGGCAACGGATTTCACTTTGATATCTACTGTAAAATCTTCTTCCGGTGTCAGACGTTTCACGAAACGGTCTGCTGCATAATACATATCCGTCGACTTCTGTGCTTGTCCCGAAATGATCAAAGGCGTACGCGCCTCATCGACCAGGATGGAATCCACTTCGTCAATGATACAGAAGAACAATGGACGTTGTACCATTTGCTCTTTGTACAGCACCATGTTGTCACGCAGATAGTCAAATCCGAATTCATTATTCGTTCCGTACGTAATATCGCAAGCATATGCATGCTGTTTCAGCGCATGGTCCATACCGCTTAGGTTAACCCCAACCGTCATGCCCAGGAATTCGTAAATTTGTCCCATTTCCTGGCTGTCACGCTGTGCCAAATAGTCATTGACCGTAACGACGTGTACCCCTTTGGACATCAACGCATTCAGGTAGACCGGGAGGGTTCCCACCAGGGTTTTACCTTCACCTGTTTTCATCTCGGAGATGCGACCCTCATGCAAAGCAATACCACCAAGCATCTGTACGTCATAATGACGTTTGCCCAGAACACGGCGGGATGCTTCACGTACCGTTGCGAATGCTTCTGGCAGAAGCTCGTCCGTCGTTTCCCCATTTTCGATACGGGCACGGAATTCCTCGGTTTTGGCTTTCAGTTGCTCATCAGACAAAGCCTGAAATTGTGGTTCCAGTTTATTGATCACATCGACCGTCTTCATCAGACGTTTAACATCACGTTCGTTCATGTCGCCGAAGATCTTTTTGACAAGTCCTAGCATGGTATACCCCTTTCGTGCAAAACAGAATAGACCCCCTGCTGCCGCCATGCGACACCATCGGATGGATGTACATCCACTTGCCCGGGGGTGACAAACGATATAAAACATTAATATGGATGAATCAACTCCAGGCTTGCCCAGGGTTACTCATGAAGCTGATTCGATATTCACAGGATTCACTCCTCGTATATAAGGGCAAATCCAAACCTTACGAATCATGTTCATGGTGCTGTGCCTGTCATTGATTATGATTACGATCATTCGTTGACAATTCCTCATCAGGACAATGATTCTCTTGCATAAATTGTAACAGTTTGTAAGGGTCGCCGCAACACGCCGCGGCACACTTCTTTGAACTTCTGAAGCCCCTTCGTACACGTTTAAGTGCAAAAAATCATAGCCGTTAGCGGAAGCCTTCTCTTTCACTGCTATATTTTCAGATCATATGGTTAGAATAAGAAAATGTTAGTGGTAAATTTGGAACCAACTCTCAGCTTATCGAATCTATTCATGAGCCTTCACGAATTACGCTGTAGGCGTGTAAATATTTATCCCTTTCGTGAAAAGTCATACGATTTCTTACTATTTATTAGACGCAGCTGTATGGGAAATAGTTTCATCAACTTGCTTCCATAATTATTTTCCAGCTTTTATTTATGCAGAAAAGAGCCCCACCCTGTAAGGATGGAAGCTCTTGTTTAGTTTAATCGTTTAATTCATTCAGGAAACGAAGTGTCCTGTCGTTATTGTAATCGTAAGTACTCATTTTCAATTTGAGGGTTTAGAGTTCCATCTTTCAAGGCGATTAACCTTGCTCGATCAAACCATATTTCCCATCGTTCCGTTTGTACACAACACTGACTTCTTCATTCTCAATATTGGAAAATACGAAGAAATTGTGGCCGACCATGTTCATTTGGAGGATTGCCTCTTCCACGTCCATCGGTTTCAACATAAAGCGTTTCGTCCGTACCACTTCAAAATCATCTTCTTCGGTATCCACATCCAGTTCAGCAGTGGCTACTGTACCTGTCGGATCTTCAACGAAGAGCGTTTTCAAGCTGCCTTCCTGGCGGAACTTCCGGTTTACTTTTGTTTTGTGTTTACGGATCTGACGTTCCAACTTGTCCACCACAGCGTCAATGGAAGCGTACATATCGTCGCTCTCATCTTCAGCGCGGAGCACAATGCCTTTCAAAGGAATCGTCACTTCTACCGTATGCAAGCCTCTCGTCGTGCTCAATGTAACAGCACCGTCAGAGTTAAGGGGTGCATCGAAATACTTCTCGAGTCTACTCAACTTTTTGTCGACATAATCTTTCAAAGCATCGGTAACCTCGATTTGTTGACCTCGAATACTTAAATTCATAGGGCACTCCTCCTTTTCCTTTGCCACTTCATTATAACACGAATGTAAGCGCCATGTAAAAACTCCCGGTGACCGAATCATGACATCTGTTCAAGCCACATCAGCCCACCTACGCGTAACGCCATATTTCGCGATATTTCACCATAATTAGGCGAAATCCTGTATTTACATGATGTTGATATAGGGCGCTTGAAAAAGTAATTAACCGTTTTCTTCTTTCCTCAATCTATTATGTAATATCTTAAAATGACTCTATTAGAAAAACAAAAAAAGACCCCGGAAAACCGGAGTCTATTGCTAGCGATAATTCAATTGGTAACCATCTAACCATATATGTAGGTCGGATTGTCCGGATGATTATAATTTGATTACGTTAGCGGCTTGAGGTCCACGTGCGCCTTCGACGATGTCGAATTCTACGGATTGACCTTCTTCCAAAGTTTTGAAGCCTTCGGATTGAATTGCGGAGAAGTGTACGAATACGTCGCCGCCATCTTCAGTCTCGATGAAACCGTAACCTTTTTCTGCGTTGAACCATTTTACTTTACCTTGCATGCACTAACATTCCCTTCGTCATCAAATGAAGTGAAGCTCTGGCCAAGGCCGTAGCCCACAATTCAGACTATACCATCCAGACTTATCCATTGTCAATTGGTAAAGAAAATGTTTTATTGGAAAATAATGTTTTGATATGGAAAGGAGACTTGATCTAACACCAATATTTTATAATAGAATAAGGGATATCATCCAGTATATATACTTTCTATACTCAAAATAGGAATGTTTGATTTATATTCCACTGAATAGAGATCCGTTTCTGTTGCAATTTTCATTTCTTTAAAACTGATCTCATCTTTACTGGGGAACCTTAACTCTTTATTTTGTATACAAAAATCAAATAATCTTAGGAAGTCTGCACCTAAACCATGACCTAAAGAATTGAAAATTTGTCTATCAATGTTCTTCTCGTTAACTTCATGTAAAAAGAAATTATGGATCTTCTCTTAAAAACTTTTCTTATCAGATAAAGCTATCAATGAATCCTCTATGCCATGAAATGCATGAATTTCACTATTATTAATAAAGTTCCCATATAAGTAATTAAGATCTATCAATTGTTTGTCTTTCACAACATTTTTGGCTATATAATCAAATTCGATCATTTCACCATTTTTACAAAAGATCGCCTAATTCTATCCATATACTTAGGATATAACCAAGCGGAATTGTCAATTACAAGTGTTAGCAATTACGGAGATAATACGTTCAATAAATAAGCTAAATAAGCACCATGAGAGTGACCATAAGCTATAACTTTACCAGCATTAAAGTTCAAATTGTTATCCTTTAGGATCTGTTCAACTATCCCGATTGCTGTTAAATTATCCAGAGCCTGCATTATCCCCATATCATTAAAGTTGTAGAGGCTTTCCGGTAGAGGGCTATGCTGCATAAATTCTAGTCCAAAGTAGTCACATTGAATAGAAACTAAATTATATTCATCTGCAAAAACGGATCTCATTTTTTTATATACCTTGGAGTTTGAATGTCCCCCAATCCAGATATAAGTAGGATAATTCCAGTTTCTTGGTTCACACCTGCATCGGGTTCTGAAAAATAAATCTTTAAGCTTCTTGGAGAATTATTATTATAAATATTAGGATGACCGTGAATGGTTAGATCATACTCTTTAGACATAATAATTACCTACCCTTCAATAATAGAATAGAAATTAAAGAATTAAATCATTTCTAAACTATGTGTAAGCAATCTTTTCTCTATTAAAAATGCTACTAAAGGAGTTGGAATTTGCTCCTCAAAAAATTTAGGTTGCTTAACTAAGAATCTCTCTTAAGTGCCTAATTACTTGCTCCTGCTCATCCTCACTCATATTTGTACCTGACGGCAGACATAGTCCTGTATTATATAAGAACTGGCTAACATCTTGGCTTCCTTCATGTACAAAGAATTCACACTCTTTGAACATGGGCTGTAAATGCATCGGTTTCCATACATTTCTACTCTCTATATTTAAACAATCAAGATAATTGATAATATACGGAATTGAAGTTTTCAGTAACTGCAGATCTATTAATAATGTCGTTAGCCATCTGGTCGATTTCCCGTAGGTCGCTTCTGGCATAAAGCTAACTCCCGCAATTGTATGTGATAATGCTCGATTATAACGGTAGTAAATAGAACGTTTTTGCTCAATTCGCTCGTCCAACACTCTTAATTGCCCTCTCCCAATCCCTGCAAGTACATTACTTAACCTATAGTTGTACCCTATATGACTGTGCTGATAGTATACGGCCTTATCCCTTGCTTGAGTAGCCAGAAATCTAGCCTTGTTCAAACTATCAAAATCATCGGATACCAGCATTCCCCCACCAGATGTAGTGATGATTTTATTACCATTAAATGAGTATACGCCAAACTTACCAATAGTCCCGCTCATACGCCCTTTATATGTAGCACCAAGAGATTCCGCCGCATCTTCAATAATAGGCACTTCATATTCATCACATATTTTTTTCAGTGAGTCGTAGTCGGCACTTTGCCCGTACAAGTTCACTACAATGACCGCTTTGGGTTTTTTTCCTTTATCTGCATATGCCTTCATAGCACGCCCAAGAGCACATGGAGACATATTCCAGCTATCAGGTTCGGAATCAATAAATACGGGCGTTGCTTTCTGGTATAAAATTGGATTGACACTAGCGACAAACGTCAAGGAAGAACAAAAGACAGTGTCCCCTGCCTGTACATTAAGTAATACTAATGCCAAGTGAATAGCCGCTGTACCTGAACTTAAAGCAACAGCCCCCGCACTTCCAACGTACTCCGCGACTTCCTTCTCAAAAGCATCGACATTCGGTCCCAATGGTGCAACCCAATTTGTTATAAATGCATCATTAACATATTGTTGTTCCAAACCGCTCATATGAGGAGAAGCTAAATAAATACGCTTATGCTCAGTCATCTGCTTTCATTCCTTACTCTCTTCGAATTGTTTGATCACTTTAGCTGGACAGCCAACTGCCAGAACGCAGTCTGGGATATTACGAATTACACAGGCCCCCCCACCAATCACAGCAGCTCTTCCAATCTTAACCTGTGGAATTATACTTGCAGCAATACCAACATGTGTGGAGAAACCAATTTCAACTCCGCCCGCCAAATGAACACCTGGTGACAGATGAACATAATCCTTTATACTGCAGTCGTGATCAACTGTCGTGGACGTATTAATAATGACATGTCTACCTATAGTAGCACCAGCATTGACTACTGAGTTAGCCATAATTACGGTTCCTTCTCCAATGTAAGCATCAGCGCTGATCACGGCACTTGCATGTATTGCCTTTCCAAAACGAACATTTTTTTGTTCAAACAAAGTAGTTATTTTTTTTCTCGCAGCATTTTGGCCAATGGCTATAATATATAAGGAACTCGGATACTGCCTGACAATCCGGTCGAGTTGATCCAAACCACCAAGAAGCGTAACACCCCTCCACTCTCCTTCAGGCCATTGATCATCCATAACCCCGATAATATCATCACCGTTTGATCGCAGGTTATCCAATACTACTTTTCCATGCCCACCTGCCCCAAAGATAATATATCCCAAAAAAAGCCCCCCTCATGTTCCTATCAAGGCTAATGATGCTGATTCCCAGATCAATATGTTATTGTTTTTTGAATCAATTTTTCACTATTCTTTATTTTTTTGAGAATATCTACAATTAAGTGACTCGTATTATCTTTTGCATAGACATTTTGAGTCGAGGACACAACCTGCCGAAAATAAGGTGAAGTAGCTTCTGCTAGTGCCCTTTGAAGTGCTTCATCACTCTCATGGATGTCTATTACATTGGAAGAACGTTCCCTACGACCCTGACGTGTGCCAATGTTGATAACAGGAATATGAAAGGAAGCCGCCTCAATAATTCCAGAGGAGGAATTTCCAATTAGGACTTCAGCATTTTGCAACATGACCAGGTAATCAAATGGCTCGAAGTTTGTAACCAATTGAATCCCCTTCGCGTTAGAAAATTGATTGTACACCCCTACAAGTGCATCCGATCCCGCATCAGAGTTAGGCATAATACATATAATGTCATATTCACTATTGGCCAATACATTTAACATACTAGTCATCATCTGTAGATCTGTGGACTCCGTAGTAACAGAATGATAAGCGAATAGAATATAACCTTTAGAATGAATACGGATACTGTATTTATCTAATGTTTTTTTATGGTCCGGAAGAACGGTATTCATCATCGTTTCAAGCCTTGGAGCTCCTACGACATGAACTCTCCAAGGATCTTCACCCAATTTCAGTAACCTTTCTTTACTTTGCACAGTGGCCACCAGATGAATATGAGCCAGTTTACTTATTGCATGGCGGACAGATTCATCTATCGTTCCTGTAACTTCTCCACCGTGTAGGTGCACAAGCGGAATGTTCATATGTGCAGCAACTACTGCTGCTGCAAGCATTTCTCCCCGATCCCCCATTACGATCACTGTATCAGGCTGAATGGATTCCAGCGCCTGTGTCATGCCCAATATAGCCAATCCTATTGAACGGGACATGTTCCCATGCGTCGCACCTTGCAAGAGGCAATCCACCTGCGCAGATATTCGGAATCCATCTTTTCGTATTAGTTCAACGGTATTACCGAATTGAGGGGACAAATGCATTCCCGTTACAAGAAGATGCAGATCTAGCGTCTTTTCTTCTTCAATTGCTTTCAGAACAGGGTAGTATATCCCATAATCGGCACGAGTTCCGGTAATAACAGCTATTTTTTTCATTGAAAGTCCTCCCATGATAAGAGCTGGTCCTCTTCCACATCTCTTGAAAGTACTTTACCAACAAAATCGAAATAGTATTTGGGTGGGATCCCTGTTCCAGGACGCTTGATGACCACATCCTGCTCTTTTACTTGTTCGCCAGCTTGCATAGTTCGCCCCGCAACAAGGCTCTTTCTGGCAACGGACTTTGTGCTTACTTCGGAAGGCATACAGCGCTTAACTCCATCCCCCATTGCTTGTTCAACTGTGCGAATCGCCTTTACCAGAGCAGTAAATTCTTCCGGCTCTAGGGAAGCCTGATGATCTGGGCCAGGCAGAGAACGATCTAGGGTAAAGTGCTTTTCTATTATCTGGGCACCTAATGCTACAGCCGCAACAGAGACTTCGATGCCCTCTGTATGGTCTGAATATCCAATAACTTTCTTGAACTCAACTGCCAATGCCTTAATTGCAAGAAGATTCACGTCTTCAGCAGGAGCAGGGTAATCTGAAGTACAGTGAAGCAAAGAAACATTACTTTTAGTTATAACCTCTAACGACTCTCTGATTTCGATCAACTCTGCCATTCCCGTTGAAAGAATAATGGGACGTCCATATTGATCAACCTTTTTGAGAAAAGGAATGTTATTCATATCTCCAGAGCCTATTTTAAAAGCATCAACTTGGATGGAGTTTAGAAAGTCGGCACTTTCCTCATCAAAAGGAGTGGATAAAAAGTCAATCTGTCTCTTGTCGCAATAACTTTTAATCTCTACAAAATCCGAGTGACTTAGCTCAAGCTGCTGCAACATCTCCAATTGGCTATCTGCTTCTCCGGTGTTTTCCATCTGATACTCTGCTTTTTGAGCATGCCTGGTTACTAGCTTCTTGCTGTTAAAAGTTTGAAATTTAACTGCATCTGCTCCACACAACACAGCTTGGTCAACACATTCGAGCGCTCGATCCAATGATCCATTATGATTGACTCCTACTTCAGCAATAATGTAAACGGCCCCTCCGCTGGTTCTTGATTGAAAATTGCTCATTTCGAATGTCTCTCCCCTCACCACATTTTTTTTGCAGCTATTTTGAGATTTGTATAAGAAATTCGGCCCATTTTAAATCGAGTTCGTTGTCAATGTCAACAGATCGTTCTTGAGGCATAAGATATCCACAATTATTCGAACCCGTCATCGTATTCTGAATCATTAACAAATCTCTTTCGACGATATATATTGCACCGTTCAATACATACAATTCTGATAAGTCCTGCCTCCTAAGATTACCAGCCTCTTCCTTCAAATAAGGCTCGACCTTTCCAAAATTCCACTCTCTTAGTAGATAAGGATGAGTATCAGCTACAGTGATACTTTGTAATGAATCCCCCTCATTATTTATGAATGTTTGGTAAGCTTGATCAATATCATTAGCATCTCGCAACGGTGAAGTCGGCTGAAGCAATATAATATGTTCAAAGGGATATTTTTCATTTTGTTCATAATAATCAACAGCATGCTTTAGAACATCAATACTCCTAGCTTGGTCTGTTGCCAGCTCAACGGGGCGGATAAAAGGAACTTTAGCTCCAGCCGATTTAGCAACACGGGCAATTTCCTCACTGTCCGTAGAGACAACAACCTCATCAATATATTGACTGTTGAGCGCTGCTTCAATTGTGTAATTAATTAACGGTTTATGATTTAATAATCTTATATTTTTATGAAGCAAGCCCTTTGATCCTCCTCTTGCAGGGATCACAGCTAAACATCTGGTTGAGCCTTTCATATCATCACCTTGGAGAAACCCAATCCATTTGTCTCGATCAGATCTCTAATTTCAGATGTATCCATTTGCCTTGCTGTTTTTGAGGAATATTCCTGATGTATGGCTTTTTCGAACCCAGTGTAGTAATGTTCTTTTGTGTTAAAAACGGAAGGAATAATATACATTTGTCTGTTTTCCTGAGCTCTCTCTGATTCTTCCAGTGTCATAAGTTCCTCATATAACTTTTCTCCGGGGCGAATACCTGTTTCAATGACTTTGCCCAAGTAGCTTCTGCCTTCAGACTGTTCATAAGAATCAATCAGGCACTTTGCCAAGTCTGTAATTTTAAGGATCGGCATTTTCAGCACAAACACCTCTCCACCTTGAGAATATTTCGCAGCATCAATTACCAATTGAGCAGCCTGTGGAATTGACATCATAAAACGAGTCATGTCCGAATGTGTTATCGTTATAGGTCTTCCCTCTGCAATTTGATTTCTGAACAGCGGGATGACCGATCCTCTGGAACCCATTACATTGCCAAACCGTACACAAGCAAAAATCGTCCGTTTACTTCCTTTGTAAAAACCCGCTGCAGAAATCAACTTTTCAGATAATAATTTAGTAGCCCCCATGGTATTGGTTGGGTTTACCACTTTATCCGTGCTAATGGCTATGACCTTCTCAACATTGTGCTCAATGGCTGTTTCAATAACATTCTGAACACCAATAACATTGGTCTTTACCGCTTCCATGGGATTATATTCGCATGCAGGAACATGTTTTAAAGCTGCAGCATGAAAAAGAAAGTCCACATCCTCCATGGCATACCCAAGTCTCTGTTTATCTCTTATGTCCCCTATTAGATACCTGATATTATTATTTTCTTTGAGTTCTTGTTGCAATTCAAATTGCTTACTTTCATCACGACTGAAAATTCGAATTGCTTTTGGGCGATATGCTAATAGATTTCGTACAATCTCACTTCCAATAGACCCGGTGCCACCCGTAACCAGCACAACTTTATCGGTAAACATATATAAACCTCCGGTTCAAAAAAATTGATTATTTATTTTGTTTTATGAACCTAGGCATCCATTATATTGTGTATACTAACCATTCTTCTCCTACTTTCCAACAAAAGCTCTTCCAAGTGGGGAAGTTGTGCTTCCAACTCCTCTAAAATTCCACCAAGATATTCCCGTATATAGCTTGCCTTGATAATAATATTTTGTTCAACAACGATTGTAGGCAGCATCCGATCAAAACGTCCCAGCTGCAAAGGAACCAAAGACTCAAATATTGGTGCAAACCACTCTCTGTTTACTATGATTCCCCACTTTTCTTCTATATCAAATATTACATTATGACATTTTAATGGCTTAGTTCTACTAAGCCATTCAATATTGTTTATCAATTTACGAATGACACTGATCTCTGTTTTTAGATGGCGTACATCTGATATTACGAGTTCTATCCTCGCCGTTACACTTGCAAATTGTTTATGGTTTATTTCTACTGGATGATCTTCCATCCAGTTTTTAATTACGTCTTTCTCTACCAATTCACCCTTAAGTCCTTCATAAATTTCGTTTATAGGTTTGAAAGGAGCGCCTTCAATGACAGCTCCAAGACTTGTCGAATTATAGAATTTAATATGGTTGAAATACTTGATTAAACTTTCAATTGATTCCTTCATAAACATAAAACTTGAGTCGGTTGAATTTATACCACCCTGTACATTCTTAATTTGTCTAACAGCCCTTTGAAGCATTTCAACTTTAGTATCCTGAGAAAAGTGCTCCACCCCATCGCTATATACCTTTTGTCCTGGATAAGATAAATCCTGACCGGCAAAAACAACCTGTTTTGCTCCTAAGAAAATAGCACTCTGAATTGCCGTTCCTGCAACAGTCGGCGTAGGTAGCATCAAGAGATTACTTTTGTTTATTTGTAAAAAGTATTGGGAAACTTGATCATTCTCCATGATGCTATAAATTTTATTCTTCTCTTTCCGCTGAGAAATTTCAAAATAAGACGATGAAGTGAATAGCAACGTGGGTCGTAGGGTTTCTTCATTAGAGAAGATTTTATTATTTATTTCATGGCCATCCATTATAACACATAAATGAGGCTCAATTCCGTGTTTCATTAGTGCTTGTACACTTGAACCAGCTGCAATAATTAGTGCATGCTTTGAAATTTTTCTAATCCATTCTATATCTTCAGTCAAAGAAGGACCCGACGATACAATGATAGCCGTATTCCCCTCGAAAGCCCCCTTCATATTTTCAATAGAGTGGTTTGTAAAAGACTCGTGCAAATGATACAGATAGTTTTGAGTCCACTCGTTTCTAAAGCGATTTTCCACATACTTATTAGATTGATAGTCACCTTTGTAAGTTAGAAATTCTTTTTTTACCTCATGAAGCACCTCAATCTGGTCTTCCAAAAACTTGCGGAGCCCGATAAAGGCAAGTCTTTCTTGCATATAACTACATAGTAAATGGAATAGCATTCGCAGTTGATCATCACCAACAGAAATCCAATATAGATTAGGATGACTTAATAATAGGCTAATATCATATTCGGTCATCGCGCTGTTGAAGGACACTTCATCCGGTTCGTATACAAAGAGCCACCGATCTGGAAACTCTTCTAAAAGATCAGCGATACTTAATCCCTGCCCAAAACCATATACAAATAGGATTTTTGATTCATCAATCAGTTCCTTGACTGCCTGTAGCCAAACCTCATCTCTTTCAAATCGCTCATATACAACTCGCTCTTGTCGTAGTTCTGATGAATTAATGCTCTTCAATTTTTCTGCTATATGTGGGAACTTGTGCTCCAATACTTCAAGATTAGCCTGATTCATAACTCATCCACCCATCTGCTTTTTCTACATATCTACTATTATCGGCCTATCTTTGTCAATAATGAAGCAAAATAGAAAAAGCATCGGTCATAACCGACGCTTTACTCTACCTATTTTCGATAATCTATAAAGGCGCTGCTTGCAGAATAGGATTGCTGATATGCAATTTGTTGAGATTTGATACTCCCTCTTTTTTCAAGCCATTCGGATGCTTCATTTTTTATTTCCAACATTCTTTCAACGATAGCTCTTTCCTCTATAATCAACTCATTAATCTTGATTTTCATTTCACCTGTTATCAACGAGCGGTAGGCCTTCATCTCGTTAACAATATATTCTCTTCGCTCGGCGTAATCCAACAATTGATCTTCATTTAATTCCAAAATATTCGCGATAGTGGAATGGGATAATTGACAGTACTCATTTACAAATTGCTCCAACTTTTCTCGATCAGTCATAAGGCAAATCCCGTTCCCAAAGATTTGCTGGCTTCGACCCATGCTTCTCTAAGCTCTTTTAAGTAATCCAATACTTCTAATGCTGGAAGAGTAGTTTTATTTACATTAGATTCAATTAAACGATGCAACATATATTCATACACTGAGACCAAGTTATTAGCCAATGAATAGTCAAAATCTAATGATGAGATTAGTTCATGAACAATAGCCTGAGCCTTACATAAATTACGATTTGCTAATTCGAAATTACTTTGCTCAATCCCTTCAATACCTGCTTGAACAAACCGAATAGCACCATCATATAACATAATCAATAGTTTTGGTTTTGAAGCTGTTTGAGCCTGAGCTTGTTGATATTTCTGATATGGAGAATTAATCAATTTTCTGTCCTCCTCACATAAAACTGGACAAACTAGAAGATGTATTATTGTACTTATTCAAAGCAGTCTCCATAGCTGTGAACTTTTTATAATAGTTATTCTCCTTACTAGTCAATCGGCTTTCCATAGCAGAGATGCGAGTATCAAGAGTTCTAAGCTGGTTGCCCATAATACTATCGGTTATAAACGCGGCACTAAGTTCAGTACTTACTTTTGAAGTACCAGCAGTAGTGTATAAGCTGTTTAATGCCTTTGTCGATATCTTTTTCATTTTAGCGAATATACCATCACTTTGAGCATAATCTGTGTTGGAAAATGACGTTGAGTAATTTGTACTAAAAAAGTCATTTACAATATCAGGATTAGAATCCAATGCCGTTTTTAGCTTATCTTGATTCAAAATCAATTTACCTCTACTCTCATATCCACCTGTAGTAATTCCTAATTGAGTTAAATTAATTGTAGATCCATCAGTTAATTTGACGCCCTGTACCATGGCAGCACGCATCTCAGAGATCGTATTTTCAAGAATGCTATCTCTTTTCAACATACCGCTTTGAGCCTTATTAGTCCACAACTCAATTTCACTATCAGACATTTCACTTTTCTGATCACTTGTAAGAGGCGGATATTTACTATATCTTTCTTCATTTACTTTTGTATTCAAAAAAGATAATAACTCATTATAGGCATCGACAAAACTTTGAACCGTTTCCACAATCTTATCCGTATCCTTTGAGACTTCAACATGAGTCGCTTGAGTGCTCACGCTGTTTAAAGTAATTTCAACACCATTTAATGTAAATGCATTCGAACTATTAGTCATCTCCAGACCATTCACTGTGTAACTTGAATCCATTCCACCAGTTAACTTGGAAGCAAGTCCTAAAGAAGTAAACACGTCAGTGGACCCACTATCTAATTCAATTGAATTTCCGGCAACACCTGTACTTTTACTGGTAATCGAAACTTCACCCGTAGCCGAATTAAAAATGGCGGTTACTCCTGCTGCTTTTGTCGAATTTATTTTATCAACAAATGATTTAAGCGTCTCATTTGCATCGATCGTAACTGTTGCCCCGTTAATTTCCACATCTCCAGATCCACTGAAACCAGATATATCGGACAACAATACTTTTCCCCAGTCCGTTTCTGAGCCTACATTTGTTGGTGCATTTGAGGATTTTGCACTTGCAGCAGTAGCCAATGATTTTACAGTAATATCCATAACTCCGCTTGCCGAAGAAGTAGCCTTAGCAGTTACTGCTGATGTATTACCAGTAACTTTAGCGGTTTGTGCATTCAACGCGCTTGCTTTACTAAATATATCTGAAATTTTAGTTTGTGCAAAGGTTACGAGTTTCACGCTTGTTTCACGATAACCCTCTCTTTTCCACTCCATAATCTGTTTATTCTGATTCAACTTATCAAGAGGTTTTTTTTCAGCAGTCATCAATTGCTTGACAATGGATTCTATATCCATCCCTGAGGCCATTCCCATAATTCTTGTTGTAGCCAATGAAAATCACTCCTTATTCAGATTTTTTTATCAACTATCAGTCCTGCTAGTTCCATCATTTTAGCTGCAACATCAAGTAACTTCTCAGGGGGTACTTCTCTGATCAATTCCCCTGTCTCCCTGTTCGTTACTTTAATCATAATAGAGTGGGTTTCTTCATGAACGGAAAATTCAAGTGACTTTTGAGGTCCCTGAATAGCTTCTATCGCTTTTTTCAATTCTTCCACTGCATTCGCTTTATTCTGTTTTTCTCCGTGGTGAGATGCAATTTGGGAATCAGAAGACTGATTAATATTATTTCCTTTTTTAGCAAAGAACTCCTTATTCCCACTGTCTACAGAACTTCCAGCCGAACCAATCGTGCCCATATTTTATCCTCCCTTGTAAATGACCGTGATCACTAAGGCTTTTTGAGGTATGTTATTTTATATATCGGTAAAATCAAACATTTCTTTAAGTTCTTTAATAAAAAAACAAAAAAGGACCTGTAAAATACAGGTCCCAAAGAAAAATAGTATTAACGAAGCAAGGAAAGAACGCCTTGAGGAGCTGAGTTTGCTTGCGACAACATCGATTGTGATGCTTGCAACAAGATGTTGTTTTTGGACAAAGCAACCATTTCTTTAGCCATGTCTGTATCACGAATACGGGATTCGGAAGCAGTCAGGTTCTCAACAGTTGTTCCCAAGTTGTTGGAAGTATATTCCAAACGGTTTTGAACAGCACCAAGTTTAGCGCGTTGAGTTGCCACTTTTTCAATTGCAGTAGTAGCACTTGCAAGAGTAGCCCCTGAAGTCATACCTTTAAATCCGTCAGTGTCGATACCATCAATAGTAATTGTGAATGCATCGTCATCAGCTTGGATTTTTACACCCGAAGCTGCAGTAATGTTAATACCATTGAATTTGGTATTGGATGTGATTGCGTCAATTTGTGCACCCAATTGTCCCAATTCCATTTTAATGTTGGAAAGATCGCCTGATTGGTAAGTTCCGTTCTCGGACTGAACCAGAAGCTCTTTCATACGAGTCAGCATGGAGGATACTTCGTTCATTGCGCCCTCAGCTGTTTGTGCGAATGAGATACCGTCTTGAACGTTACGTTGAGCTTGCTCCAAACCACGGATTTGACCGCGCATTTTTTCGGAGATGGAGAGACCTGCAGCATCGTCAGCCGCACGGTTGATACGCAAACCGGAAGACAATTTCTCCATGTTTTTGCTTGCTGCTGTGTTGTTCAGACCCATATTACGGTGTGTGTTAACCGCTGGTAAGTTGTGATTGATAATCATTGTTTATTTCCTCCCTGAAATGGTTATATGCCCACATCCATGTGGTATTAGCGTCTTCACAGGTCGGCCGCCCTGAAGAATTACCGCCTTAATATATATATCGACGCCATGCCATAATTTGTTTATAGCCATTTCAACTTTTTTTCTATTTTTTATCATGGTTTATAGGACTGCACTAACTTTTGAATAATACTATTCAGAAAGTCTCCCTAATCCTTTTATCGTTTTCTGTAATGCCTCCAGATTCATCGCCGCATTTTGATTGTTTTGCTCAATTGCTTCGAGAACTTCTTTACGATAAATATCAATATCCCTTGGAGCTGCTATACCGAGTTTCACATTCTCTCCATCTACGGATAGCACTGTCAATACGATATCATCTGAAATGACAATGGATTCACCCTTTTTGCGTGTAAGTACCAGCATCAGATGTCACCATCCTTGTTGAGAGAATCTTCATCTCTCCATAATGCATGTTTAGTCTTGTACTCGGTATTTTGCAGTACAATTTGTTTACCCCATTTTTTTTGTTTATTGAACACAATTGGAGCCAGCAAGTTTGCTGTTGCATTTCGAATGTCATCATGTAAAGTGACAATACAGCGGACCTCCACATCACCTGGATCTGTTACGCCAAGATCTTCTACGTTTTCAAGAGAAAGCTCAAACTCATAATCCGGATGAAAATCGAATGGATTTACGGTTACAAAGGCCACAGCCGGTTCTTCAACTGAACTAAAGAGACTGAACACTTCATCATGCTGCTGCAAATCAAAGGATTTCAGTTCTTCAAAACCAGGGATTCCTTTATGAAAAGTATATGTTTCTTTTACCATCTGTTCTTCAGTAGTATTCATATCATTGTATTGAGTCATTTTGTTCATCCTCCCCCATTAGTAAAAAAAGCTACGGACTGTTCTCTGTCCATAGCTTACTGTGTATCCTGGATTAAAATCAATTATTACCTCATAAAGTCCATAAGAGATGGCTGCATGATTTGAGCGGAAGATTTAAGAGCTGCTTCATAGATCGTCTGTGCTGAAGTAGCCTGTATCATAAGACTAGCCACATCTGCATCCTCAGTCTTGGATTGGAGAGTAGTGAAGTTTAGATCCTGATCCTGCAAACGATTTTGAACCAATTCAATCCGGTTGGTCCGTGCACCGACTTCTGAAAGAGATGCTTGCATTTTGGTTGAACGGGACTCGATGTTCTTCAATTGCTGCTGCACTCCGGTCTGATCGCCACTATTTAATGCTGCAGATAAATTATCGATAATTGCGAAAATATTATCCGTATCACCTTTATTACCAAAAAAATCTGATCCAGAGGTATTAATTTGGAATGTAACCTGTTCACTTATGGAGTAAAGAACTCCCTGTTTATCCGTTTCCACATCCGCATAATCTGTTACTGTTCCTGATAATTCATACGGCGCCTTGTCATAGGTTTGGCCATTAAAAATAAATTTCCCACGGATTTGTGTATTACCAATATCCACAAGGTGTTTCTTCAATTCCTCTACTTCCAGATTAACAGCTTCAAGGTCAGAGTCTGACAAAGTCCCGTTGGATCCTTGAACTGCCAGTTCTTTCAACCTTTTCGCCACATCCAGCGCTTGCTGCATATTCGAATCCGTCGCATCCAACCAGCTTACCGCAGCATCCGTATTGGATTGATACTGCTCATTCGCCGCCAACTCTGCACGGTAACGGAGCGCGTAAGTTACACCAACAGGATCATCTGACGGTTTATTGATTTTACGACCGGTAGAGATCTGGTTGGACATGTTATCCATTCGGTTCAGGTTGCGGTTCAGGTTGCTAAGCATCTGAGTGCTCATCATGCCTGAGGTTACGCGAATAGCCATTATTGGTTACTCCTCTCTATGTCTTAGCGACCGACTACACCGGTGCTGTTAATCAGTTTATTTAGCAATTCATCGTAGGCAGTCATGAAACGGGCGGCTGCACTATACGCGTGCTGGAATTTGATCAAGTTACTCATCTCTTCATCGAGAGATACGCCGCTTACCGATTGACGATTCAAGTCAACCTGTTCGGTAAGGAGTTGAGCGTTTTGCGCTTGACGATTGGCTTCTTGAGTTTGTACACCCAATTGACCCACAATCGCACCAAAAAAGTCATCTACCGTGGTCGGTTTAGACAGACCTGTACCAAAATCAAATTTTGCATCTTTTAACCCAGCCAAAGCCAATGCCAAGCTGTTATTACCCAGAACAACACTCTCACTTGTACCCGTTCCGGTAGTACGCATCGAAGTTGCAATGTTATTCGGATCATTTTGAATATCCGTACTTAATGTAATATTCCCAGCCGTAATCGTTCCTGAGCCGTCTTTGGTTGTAAAGAAGTCTCCGCCCGCTGTTGGCGTATTTCCACTAAGCGTATAACCCAATTTGTGCAGCCCATTGATCCCTTGAACCGTCACTTTCAAATCTGATGTTAACGTTCTATTGTTATTGGCATCGGAATAGGTCACGTTGTTGAAAACCGTGCCGCTAGGCAATACGGATCCAGCAGGAATGGTAATCTCAATATCGCCGGTTGCGAGCGTATTCGCCAGTTGATTGATCTGGTTGCGATAGTCTGCTACATATTGATCACGGGAATGGATCATTCCGTAGACTTCGCCGCCAGTTAAAGTCCCCGCTTGATAAGCGTTCTCCAAAATATCAGCCGTGACAGGAACAACCGCAGCTCCAGTAACTGCTACTTGGCCTGCAATCGTTACCTGGTAGCCGCTATCCAGTTCTGTTATCTGAACGCCGGCAATCTTGGAAAGCTGATCTACTGCATAATCACGCTGGTCACGCAAATCATTGGCATTGTCTCCAAGCTGCTCCACTTTTACGATATTGTTGTTCAGATCCGCGATGGACTGCAGATATGAATTGATTTCGGTCGTTTTTAACGAAACGTTATTCGTCAGGTCGTTAGTCAGCGCATCCAATTGGAGACTAATCTGATTTAAACCATCCGTTAATGCCAACGTTGTTTCTTTTACGATCTTTCGGTTAGTAACATCCTGCGGATCTTGGCTCAGATCGGACCAGGAGTTCCAAAAATTATTCAGAACTGTACGAATCCCTGTATCCGAGGGCTCATTCATAATCGTCTCGAGCTTTTCCAGTGTACTGTTTCGAACAGTCCAGCCCCCAAGTGATGTATTTTCATTACGGAACTGGCCATCCAGAAAAGATTCACGGACACGCATAATGGAGTTAAATTCAACCCCTGTTCCAAGCTGACCTGGAGATGTCGTGCGATAAAAGGCCACAGCATCAATCGGGTCTGCCGCAGTCATATTGACAACTTGACGTGAATAACCCGGTGTATTTGCATTGGCAACGTTATGTCCTGTTGTATTCAAAGCGGCGGTTTGCGTAATTAAACTGCGTTTGGCCGTTTCAATTGAATGGAATGTTGAAGCCATGTTGTTTTTCCCCCATTATTAAGCCCGTGTATCAAAGAGTCCGGAGCGAGCCATACCGTAAGGCTTCTCTGAAGGATTCTGATAAGTGGCCTCTGATTCAGAATGAAATGACATTGTCTCAATAAAGAAGTCGATGTACGAGAGTGACTGTTTGATCAGCTGTTGATTGGCTTCATTCAGAAATTTCACCTTTTGCAGCACATCTGTTAATGAGGTTTGAGCTTGAAGGAGTCTCTTCTTCTCGGAAGCATCAAAAACAAGTCTCATTAACTCACTGATCGTCAAATTCAGTTTCGACTTGATTCCACGTTCCTCCAGGAACTGATGAACCGCCTGAAGTCTCTGCTGCTCGATCATCTCAATTTTTTTAGCCAATTTGGTTTCTTGATTGATCAGAGCGATCAGTGTCTCGACTTTGTTGGCAACAACCGCTTCCTTCTTTTGTTCTCCCAGTTCCAGCATATCCTCATGTGCAGCTTGCAGCTGTTCAAGTACATCGATTATCGATTCAATGGCCATGTGTCCTCCTATTGATTAGGGAAGTTCTTAAAGTATGGAGCGAGCTTCTCGGCGAGCTTCTGGCTGTCTACTTGATACGTTCCCGAATTTACCTGTTCTTTTAATTCCTGAATGCGCTGTGTACGTGCTGCATCCTGTGTACGACTTTGATCTTCAAGCATCTTCATCGCCTCCGGAGAAATGGATACTTCGTCCTTACGGCGGCTTTTTTTGGCATCAGCCTGCTGATTGGATTCAATGTTCCTTTGATAGGAATTAATAGCACCAATTCTATTCGGTTCATTGATTTTCATACGAAATACACTTCCTTCACCTTGGGATTTTTACATTATCTTTATCATAGCGAACAATTCGGATAATAAAAAAAACCGATAATCTTTAATAAGTTTATCGGTACGTTCCAAAACATTTGTTATAGCAAGAACTGCATTTAAGCCCTCGTTCCTATGAATCCCGGAGTTTGTCGACAGCATTGTAGGCTCGTCCGCCTATATTACCGTTATCCTTCTGGCCTACCTCACGTGCTGCTCCAGCCAAGTCCTTCGTTAAGCGATTTCGGCACGAATCACACATGTGCCCTTCACGAATTAGCGTTCCACATACTTCACAAGGATACATCATATTCGGGGCATTTTCGATGGAAATCCGTCCCTCACGGATGAACTTGGTAATCTGTTTAATGGAGACCTCCGTTGCATCAGATAATTCCTGTATATTAGTACCTTTATTTTCCCGCAAATAGTCAACACAAGTCTGGTATTCCTGTTCAATTTCTTTGATACAGTTCGAGCACACATCCCGAAAGTTCAATGCATACAATCTGCCACAGCGAGGACAATTACCCAGATTCATCGCTTAAAACGCCCCTCTCAAACTTCCTTATTCCGATGGATAATATCTATACATTACCTTATTGTCTCACATCAAGTCCATAGTCTATTTGCGCACCAAGAGGACAGATAATGCGTACATATGCAAAATTTCTGATGATTTTTTATTGTTATGAACAAAGAATTTATATCCTTTCCTCTTTATGAAAAAGCTTTATTGCTTTTATTTCATGATAATCTATCACATCATATAAATTCAAATTCACTGTATTATCAAAATGTCTTCTATGATCTCGCTAAAGTTAGTGAATAGATCTCTATGGGAATATCACTAGACGCAGCAGCATTTAAAATGACCCTCCCGCACGCGTCCAAGGTGCTGCCTGTTGTGTAAATATCATCGACCAGCAGCAAACGAAATGGAGAAGTGTGCTCTCTTACGGTTTTAGAAGCTGCTCCCCTCATATGAAGCTCCCTCAAGACATCTATTGCCCCCGGGCTCATTGAAAAAGCTTCCTTCATGGTCTCGATTCGCTCGCCACGTGTCTTGAAGCTTTGCTTGGCGGTGTTGATCCGGCGCTGCAGCAGATCAACCACGGGTAGGCGGCAGGCTGCGGCGAGTCCGGCAGCGAGCCGCTCGGCCTGGTTGAAGCCGCGCTCGGCAAGGCGCTCGCTGCTGACAGGGACGTAAGTCACCGCGTCAGGCCGCCATCGCGGCTTGGGGCTTTGGAGCAGCGACTGCGTTTGGCGTGTCGCTGCTTGGGGTTGGTCCCGCACAACTGTTGATGTGTGCGGGCTAGATGGCTGAACGCGCGCGTAAGTTGACGCGCGCGGACTCGGTGGATGGAATCCAGCATCCACCGGAGGTAAAGCAGAGGTGGCGGGATGTGCCACGGAAGCTTGGTTTTCTTTTGCCACAGCCGAACTCAGTTCTTCGCTCATGGCTTGGAAGGCTTGGGTGAGAAGCGACGTTAACAGCGGCGCGTAGCGTTCATGGCCTCTGAATTTGTACATACCGATCCATTCTTTCATAAGGGCATTGTACTGGACGGCACTGCGGTTGCAGATGAACGAACGGTTTTGCATATGTGGACGGATACAGTCCGGACAGCCGATGGCCCGGCCACAGCGCTGACAGCGAATGGAGCGAATCCAGGGAATCTGTTTCACGCAGCGCGTACAAATCCCTGGGTAGGTTGGAGATAGTACGGCACGGGTGCCACAGGTCAGGCAGGTTGAGCCAGGCGGGGCGAACAGGTTATGTATGCGATGGGTCAGTTGGTGAACAAAGTCGGTTATATCGTTAAGCCGATTGAGCATTGCGCCGTAACCTCCTTGGATGGAATGGATTTATGGTTGGAACTGTCGGTGCAGGTAGCCTTTGCGGCGGGCGATGGTGTTCATTTTCCGGATCTGTGCCACCGCCTTGACCTGAGATCGTGTGCGCCGGAAGGATGCGAAAACGACTCTGCCTGCAGGATCATCCATGGAACGCCCTGCTCTCCCCGCCATCTGTACCAGTGAAGCTTCGTCGAAGAGCCCATTATCTGCATCCAAAATAAATACATCGCTGCGTGGAATGGTCACTCCCCGCTCCAGAATGGTGGTCGTCACCAACAGACGAATGTCTCGTTCGCGGAAAGCCATGACTTTACTCGCCCGATCCTTATCTTGGGATGATGTCCCTTGGATATGGATTTGGGGGAATATACGGCGCATCAGGTCAACAAATGCCTCAATCTGAGCAATGCGCGTTACAAATACAAACACCTGCGCTTCACGCTGCAAAGAGGTTTGGATGCTACTCTTCAAAGTGGCGGGAAGACTGCACTTTTTAATGCATTCAGCAACAGTTGGCATCTTGATTAATTGAGGCACGGGTAAAGGATGGCGGTGAAAGCGTACCGGCACTCTGGCATGGGTGAGCTTTCCCTGTGATACTTCTTTTTGTAACCGGGCTGGCGGGGTAGCAGACAAATATATAAAATTCCCATCGGGCTTGCAGGAAGCTGCCGCTGCATGAGCGAGCATGGGATCATTGTGATAAGGAAACGCGTCGAGCTCATCGATAATGACCAGATCGAATCCTTGGTAAAAACGCATCAACTGATGCGTGGTCGCGAGGGTGAGCTGTGCGTCTTTCCATCGCTCGGCACTGCCTCCATACAGCGTGGCAAGCGTAATGTCCGGAAAGGCTTTGGCCAGACGTGGCGCAAGCTCCAGCACCACGTCCCTGCGCGGCGTTGCTACAAGCGCTCTTCCCCCGCGTTCTAGCGTGTGCTGAAGCAAGGGGAAAATCATTTCTGTCTTGCCGGCCCCGGTCACGGCCCACAGCAAGAACCGCCCCGGCCCATCCTCTGCGGAGGTAGGCCGGGCCAAATACGCCAGCGCCGCGGAAGCTGCCGCGCTCTGCGCTGCGCTAAGCCCCCACCGGGCAAGTCCGCCGCCGGTGGGAAGAGCGACCGTGCCCTGCACGGCCGCAGGCGCTGCACTGCGCAGCAGCAGCGCACAGGCACGGCTGCGCCCCAGCGCGAGGCAGGCCTCGCAGTAGGCGCACGCCGCCAGGCCGCAGGCAGCGCAGGGCACGCGCTGCCTGGCAACGCTGCCGCACCTGCGGCAGCGGGGCGCGCCATGCGCGCTCAGCCACGCGTGCCGGCGGCGCGTGGCTAGTTCCAGGGCGGCTGTGATGCTCAGCCGCCCGTGCAGTCGCGCAAGCTGCGCAGCCGCGCGCCAGGAGGCCAGCTGCGGGACGGCGTCCGCCAGCAGCGCCTCTGCCTCGGCCGCCAGCAATTGGCGGCCGCGAAGCCGCTCAGCCAGCAGGGCAGCGCCCCGCTCCAGCTGAGCCCACCCTTCAGCGGGATAAGAATCAGGCATCCCGCCCACCCCAGCTCCACTTGGGGCAGCAGCCATCCCACTTGTCCCAGCCCTACGTTCAGCAGCAGCTATCCCCGCTTTTCCCGCCAAGCCCCCACCTTCTCTTCTGGCTGCCTGTTCCCCTGACAGCTTTTCATATTCATCCACTTTACGCCGTATATATACTTTCCAGTGCCCTGTATTCCAATGATCCATCCCTCGCTCCATCTCAAAATGTTCAACAAGCCAAGACGCCTGACTTAAAGGCAGCGCCTCATCTAACAACAACCAGTTCAGCACCTGCTTCCCACTTGCTCCTTCCAGCCACCAGGTGACATCTACCCGAATATCCAAAGACAGCAGCATTCTCCACCCCTCCCTGAATCGGCACACATATAACGCAACTTTCATCCGAACTCCCCCCTCGTAATGGACTTCCTAGAAACGCAAAAAAAGCACATGCTTACCCGGCTGTTCGCCGGAGCATGTGCTTCATGTCCTGATCTCGTCCAATGTCTTATCCTTTTGTCTTTTTACTATATCAATTGCTCTTATGCAGGACAAGATTTTGTGATGCCAAATTCACGTTATAGTCCCATTTTACCAATTTGGCGAATCCCCCAAAACTCTCTTTTAAAAAGCGAAACTTTTTCCAATCCGATCCGTCTATACTTTTAAGTTAAGATTTACGGTTTCGAATCGCTTCTTACTTCCAATCCAACAACTCATCATACCGACATTAACCATAGATTGCATAAAAACCCATTTTTAATTTAACAGCAGACTTGGCTACAATGAACAAAAAAGATTACAGCCTGAGCTGCAATCTTCATGTGGATCTATCGAAACCAATTCAGTTCAGTCTTCAATTCATCAATGCTCTGCCTCACGTAGATCAATCAGGCGAAATGCACGGTATCCATCCTGCGTGGAACGTTCCATATCAGGTGGTACGGATGACAGGTACGAGGGCTCCATCCCCTGCCTGTGCATCAGCTTTTCAATAATACGAACTGTTTCCGATTCCATACGATCCGCAACGACTGTCAATGTGAAGCTCTTTCCACGGTAAAACAGCTCCCGGCAAAGTGCTCTTACAACGCCTTCGATCTGCTGTTCCTGATTGGAAGGAATGAGCAGAATCTGCTCGTAACCCTCGGGTTCCGGACGAGAAAGATGACGCTGGTGCATGGCATGAACGGCCACTGCCGCCAGGAAGTATATGAGCAGAATCATAGTCAGATGAGCAACCATGGCAACTGCACCTCCTCGGAAGGTCATGCTCACCCATGGCGAACATCCCTGTATACGACAGTATATGCCGTACTCCTGAAAGGGTTACACCTGCACATTCCAAGCGCCATATTTCTTTCTGATGACATCAGGCAAGAAGACAGGCCAGGTCATTCACTCATTCAAACCTAAGCTTGAACAATTGTTCAGCACAGCTTCACACTCTGCTCTTATGCAGTGGTAAAGTCCATTAACCCGCAGACCAATCCGGGCAATTCGGAACGGGCGCGAGTGAACAGAGATCTATAATGTCATGCGAAATTCTATAAGTTAAAATCTCTTATATCGAATTAGAGCGTAACCCAGCCATACTTGATGGAATTAATAACGGCTTGTGTACGGTCATCCACTTCCATCTTCTGCAGAATGCTGCTGACATGGTTTTTCACCGTTTTCTCACTGATAAACAGGAATTCACCAATCATTTTGTTGCTCTTGCCTTCAGCCATCAGGCGAAGTACTTCTGCCTCACGGCGAGTTAGCGGGTTGTTGTCGCCAGCGACAAATTTAACCCCAGCTTCTTTTGAAGCACCCTCACTCATCGCACCTGTTTCATTAAGATACGTCATCCGGCGCAGCTGCATGATCAGTTTGCCTGTTACTTTAGGGTGAATGAACGCATGCCCCTCATGAACGGAACGAATCGCATTGATCAGGGACTCGGCTTCCATATCCTTCAGCAAGTATCCGTTGGCACCTTTACGCAATGTTTCGAATACATAACTTTCATCATCATGAATGGACAAAATAATGACTTTGACGTCCGGGAACAGCTCACGCAGTTTCTCCGTCGCTTCAACCCCGTTCTCTACAGGCATGTTGATATCCATCAAAACGATATCCGGTTTATCCTGATTACAGAATTCAAGCACCTGAATCCCATCGCCGCATTCGCCGATGACCTCAATGTCGTCCTCCATATTCAAAATGCGTTTCAGCCCTTCACGGAACAGCTGATGATCATCAGCCAAAAGAACTTTAATTGATGTATTACCAGTATCACGGTTTTCCATCCTGCTACTCCTTTCCCTTATCCACGTTTGTCGGGATATGAATCACGATTTTCGTTCCTTGATTTTCTCCGGATTCGATCTCTATTCTACCTTCTAACAGTTCAACCCGTTCTCTCATCCCAATCAGACCGAAGTGAGAATGATCCTTGCTTTTCTTCGCAAGAAGCTCCGGTTTGAAGCCAAGCCCATTGTCCTGAACGACAATTTTGACGAGCTGAGCCTGGTATGTAATTTCCACTACAACATGAGTGGGATAAGCATGCTTTGCAGCATTGGACAGACCTTCCTGCACGAGGCGGTAGATCGCAGCCTCCATTGCAGAAGACAAGCGGTGTTCCTTGCCTCTTGTTTCAAAAATCGAGCGGATTTTTGTTTTTACCTCAAAATCCTGCACGTACTTCCGAAGCGTTGGAATCAATCCCAGGTCATCCAGTGCCATAGGACGCAAATTGAATATTACTTTTCTCATTTCTTCAAGACTGGAACGAACCTGGCCTTTCAAATCTACTATTTCGGCCTGGACCATCTTAAAATCCTGCTTAATGAGCATTCTTTCTACAATTTCCGTCCTAAGCACTAGATTGGCGAGCATCTGCGCAGGCCCGTCATGAATCTCACGTGCAATGCGCTTCCGCTCTTCTTCCTGGGCCAAAATTATTTTCAAACCAATCATTTGTCGATTCTTGGCAGACTCGATGATTCGGGTCACCTGACCCAGTTCACCTGACAAGTACTCGAGTACGACCCCCATCTGCGAACCAATCGTCTCGGCACGCTCCACAGAAGCTTCCACATTTTTGGCACGCTTCTGCAGATCATCCCGACGGGCCTTCAGATACATTTCCTTCTCACGATAAATCATCAGGTCCAGCTGCAACTGCGTCGCTTTCTCATACGCCTGTTTGATATCATGCTCGGAATAACGGACGAAGTCACGGCTAACCTCAGTCAGACGGATCCGGGAACGGCGGTAGTTCAGCTCCAATTGATCTACTTTCTCGATCGTTTCCGCCGTCTCCTTCAGAACCGACTTCAACTCCTCGTTCAGAGTTTTTAGCTCCTCACGGGTCGAGTCCATGATTTCGAACATTTGATATTTGCTGTTTTCCATGACTTGTATGGCGTTTTTGATGACGCGGTCTATGGCATCGGCTTGTAAATCCACGTTAGTTCGACTCCATTTCTATCGTTTCCGGTATATATCATACCATATCACGATGAGATGGTAACGGTCTTCGTTTTCTGTTCCCATTTTACAGTCAATCCAAGTTGCTCGGAAACGAGTCGAAGAGGGACTAAAGTCCTACCTCCGGATACATATGGGGCTACTGTTGCGCTTTGTCTTTTTCCATTCAAGATGAATTCTTTCTGACCTACGACCAGGTCGATCAGCTTTCCGCCGCGAATGACGGTGATCCGCTGATTTTTGCTATCCCAGCTTGCCTGTCCGCCAAAAGCATCCAGTACATGCTTGATTGGGACGTACGTCGTACCATTTTTCAGCACTGGTGCTGCATCGATCGCCTTTTTCGTTCCGTTCACGGTCATCGATTTTTGCCCAAGTACCAGGGAAGCTGTTCCTGTAGGCAGTCCGACTTCACTGGATTTCGATGGCATCGTGAAAGCAATATTATCAAATGCAAGCGTACCTGTCATCGCCCGTTCATCCTGTCCTTCTTCCACATTGACCACATAGACCCGTTTCAGCTTGGCCGGATAAGCAATGTTCAGACTGCTTAGGTCCACATTCACCTTTTTCCACCCGCTCCAGTCGATCGCCTTCGCGAGGTCGGCATAAACGGTTTTCCCGTTTGCATCGGTAAACTCTGCGCGAAGCCAGTTCAAGCTCTTATCACCCATGACGTCCATTGACATCGATGTCGCAGCAGAAGATACCTCTCTACCCGTTGTACCATTCAATTGGGCATAAGCATACATTTTCCCAGTGCCAGCCGTCATGTCATAGCTCAACTGCAGCACTTTGGAGCCAGCCTTTTCACCTGTACCCGCTGTTACGGAAGCTGAACCAGTCACGCCAGTCGCGTTCGTCGTGAAGTTGATCGGATAGCTTACATTCTCAAAGTTCTCCCAGACGGTTTCACTGTCCGAAGCCGTGAGGACGACAACGGTGCTGTAGCCGTCATAACGGCCGATCGCATATCCAACTTGTGCACCTGGAGTTACAGAAGACACAGTCAATTGATCGCCTGCAATTTTACCTTTGAAGCCGATAAACTCCCACGTCAGCGATTCTGCCGGAACCGTTACACTTTGTCCGTCTTTCGTTTTTGCAGTCACAGGGATGGACATGGTGGTTCCCGCTTTGAGTGAACCGAGGCCAGATCCAGCAGTCAGAGAGGATAGTTCACTTCCTCCTAGTACCGATACTTTAATGGAAGAAGAAGCGCCATTGCTTGTTGCTGTCAATGTAGCCGTTCCCGGTTTAACCCCTTTAATTACGCCATTGCTCACACTCACGATACCGTTATTGCTTGATTTCCATGTCAGCTTGATATCGCCTGTTGCGATAGGGTTGTAATAGGTGTCATATCCTTTGGCTGTATACTTGCCTTCCTGTCCTACCAGCAGCGTTTGGCTGCCACTTACAGCGAAGCCTTTCAGCTTACCTTCTGGAGCCGTAGAGAACACGCCCAGCGTGTTTACGACCTGACGCTGCTCCGTACCATACTCTGTATTGAAGGTAAGACCTGCGGTTTCCTCGCCCAACGGACGTGTCACCATGGTGGTGGAGCCGCCGCCATCCAGGTTCATGCCTTTCCATACCCCGATGCTGGTCATGAAGGATTGCAATTCAGTCAGCGACATGCCGCTACTGTTGCTGTTTTTCTCTGCCGCAATAATGTAGACATACCGACCATCCTGAGAATAACCTACCGCTGTTCTCGCACGAATGCCGCCAATGCCGGAAGATGCGATATCACGGGAGAAGGTAGCCGCTTTTCCACCATTAACAAGGATCGTATGACCGCCAATCATCATTTCCAGATTACTTGGATCAACCGATTGTCCCGTTGTTTTGGCTACGAGCTTGTAATCCGCGCTAAGCGTCTGTCCCACGGAGAGGTGAGTCATAATCCAGGTAGCTGCTGTTCCGTGCGCACGTAAAATGTACCCGTCTTCCGGCACCGTCATGTCTAATGCCTTTTTGTCAGAAATTTGTGTTATTACGCCGTTCTGCACCAGCACCTCTGTCGGTGTTGTGGAAGGATCATTCGGACGCTTGGTTGATGTCCAGGCTGGTGTATAAATATACATCGAATTGGCGTGACTGTATTTAACCGAGCCTGATTCTACCGTATAGTCTTCCTTGTTAATTCCACGCAAAGCAAACGTTGAGCCATCATCGGCCTTCACCGTACCGTCAAAAGAGTATTCGTCGATCATCGGTTTGCCATCCTTAGTCACTGTCAGAGCATACATACCCTTCAGTTCCGAAGGTGTGGATATCAGAACCCCGTCAGAGACCTGTCCACCGATTGGAGCGAGCTCGCCGGATACGTTGAAATAATCGCCGTTCACGGCTGCGACTGCCTCATTTTCTTTGGCCATGCCGCCTGTGCTTTGTTTGCTGTTCAGATTACCGCCCTTACCTGTCATTACATCAAGTTTCACATAAGGGTTTTGCAAATCCACCTGGATCACGTCAGCCAGTACATTCACCTTTGAGCCGGATCTTGTGGTTGTATATTTGTATTTCATCAACTTCGCACCGGAAGTCAGAATTTCCTCACTTAACTTGCTTGTACTTGTAGATGCCGCAGCGGCTACCGACTGCCACGCTGTTCCCGACCAGACCTGCTGCCCTGCTCCCAGGACCGGTGCAATCCAAATCACACCTGCCAGCGTCACAATTGCCCATTTCTTTGCCTTACTGCCCTTAACGTCTTCCAGCTGTTTCCCATGTTTCCCCAGCATGTTTGAAACGTCTCTCCCATCTTGTATATCAATCTTAGACATCATGTGTCCTGCCAGAAGGCAGGGAACAGCCAGATCCCTAGTATACTCTACTATTAATAGACTGCTTTTCGTGGAAAAAGTTACGCACGCAGCCAACATTGAGGTTATTTCAGACAAAAAAAGACTTCAAGTATGGCATCAAATTGCCAAACTTGAAGTCACAAATATGGTGGATAATCTATTAGCGATGCATTCATTCTGCCTATTAACTTGCATAACAAAAAGCGAAAAAGCAATCAGATAAACTTATTTTTCTGATCGCTTCCCGCTTTAATTAGATAAATCTATTTATTCCTATTTGGATTACAGATAACCCAATTTGTTCAGTACACGTTTCAACATTACCGCTGCTTGTGCACGTGTTGCATTACCTTGTGGCACAAATGTCTTCGATGTCATTCCTTGGATAATGCCTTCCTGTACTGCTTTTGCGACAGAATCCTTGGATTGAATTTTGTTGCTGTCCTTAAACTTGGACAATGTTGATGCTGCCGAAGTATTCAGAACGGTTGGCTGACCAGCATAATCCAAAGCCCGAACCATCATGATAGCCATCTGCTCACGAGTGACGAGGCTATCCGGTTTAAAAGTACCATCCGTATTACCAGTGACAATACCCGCTTTAGCTGCTGCACCAATATAAGCGCCCGAGACATCACCATAACGAACATCTTTGAATTGTTGAGCACTAGCATAGTCGCCTGGCAATCCCAATCCTTTTGCCACTAAAGTAGCGAATTCTGCTCGTGATATTTGCTGATCGGGAACATACAAAGTTCCATTTTGTCCATTAATAATCCATTTTGCAGACAACTCACCAATGACATCCTTAGCCCAGTGCGTAGCAGTATCCCGATATGAAACAGGATGGGATGCAGCTACAATAGCCTGATTGCCTTTCAGCTGACCTGTTATAATAACTGCTCCAGTTGCATTGGAGAAATGATGCGGGATATTAGCTAGAGCTGAAGTTCCTTGATCAATGTAAACCAGACCGGTGGCTGGTCCTGATGTCGTTGATGGTAATCTAAGTGCAAGTTTACTCTTCACTTGTTGTTCTGCACGCTGACCACTATAGCCATTATAGGCTGATAGATAAACGTCCGTAACATCGGATACTCTCTGTGCCCCGGCGGATGCAAGCATGCCGTCCATTGTACCAGATACGGTCACAGGAACTGATTCGAGTTGAACATAAAAGTAGGATGATCCTGAACCTGCATTCACACTTTGTGCAATACTGGAAGGATTCAAATCTGACAAAGGCACGGACCACAGACGCTCTCCATATTTTACTCCAATAAATGAAAAGCGTTCACGTGAAGCAATCTCTGTGAGCGTGTCTATTGGAAATCCTACATAAGCTGATGCTTCTGTGGAAGGAACCTCAAATACAACCATTCGACTTGAATTATTGCTTAAGTTTGCATATTGAAATGCCTGATTTAGCTTACTAGCATCCACATTAAACTGCCGGGTAGAACGACTATTGCGTGACTGGGCAGAATTTGTTGTTGCTGCATCCGTGCTCATGACATACATGGACTGGTTAAAAGCCGATGTGTCCGATACGGTTAGCCATGATGGCAGATTGCCACTTAAACTGCCAGTATTGGTAGTTGAACCCGTGCTTTGAGTTTGGCTAATAGGTAAAGGTCCAAATGCCTCAACAATTACGTTATCAAGCGTACGCAGCGGGATTATCCCTGGTGCATAACTTACAGTTCCTGCTTGTCCGTTGGTGCCCGAACTGGATAACTTCAGAGTTAATGTTGTACCACTTGATACTGCAGAAACCACACTTATCTGTGAGCCCCCCAACTGTACACCGAATTGAGAAGCGGTAAGCAGGGTCTGTGACTGCAGAGATTCCCTGAAGGTAATAGTTACGGTATCTCCTTGCAATGTAGCTGATTTCACCATACCATTACCCGCTGTGTAGCTTACAGGTGTTAGGTTGATATAACCAGCCGGATTACCGTTTAAGTCCGTCAAACGCAATGCACCCGGTACATAAGAAAGTGTTACATTCTGGTTCGTGCCTACGGCAGAAGCCAAAGTCAGCGTCACTGTTTCATCTTCAATATCCGTGTCATTTACAAATAATGGTTTACCGTCTACAAGAACAGAATACTGACTTTTTAACGGTTTGTTGGTTGTTCTAAGTGGTTCATTGTAGCGGATCCACAGCTTTGAGCCACTTATTTCCGCACTCTGAAATTCAGGAGCCTTGGTATCAATGCTATTCCGGACATAGAACCCGCTGAATCCAGCAAGGGCTTGTCCTCGACTATCTTTCACAGGGGAAGAGCCTGGTGCATACGAGACACGCACCACTTCTCCATCGGTGATGGAACGGCTCAGATTCAATGTAACCATTGAACTATTCGTTAAGGATATACTGTTGATCCCTACCGAAGACTGGTTTGCAGTTACACTGAATTGTGACACTGCATCACTGGAATTGATATATACCGTCTCGGGGTAATATAAGTTAATTGTACTGTAATACACCGTGCCCTCACGTGGTTTGGACATGACAGAGTCAAGTGTATTTTCCACATCTCGTGCTGCAAACGAAGCAGCGGGATTCAGGGAAGTATCCTGTATTGGACGCAGTCCAGGCGTATATCCGATCCGGACAACCTGCCCTACAGCTACACCTGTATCGAGTACGACATATACGCTATCTCCTGATACATATGCAGTGCTGACATTACGCGCTTCCCCATTTACTGTTACCGTGAAGCTGCTATAAGCTGGATTCGCGCTAAACAAACTTTCATCGTAAGTAAGTCGAATCGTATTGTTACTATACATCTTAACTGTTTTGAGAACCGGGGCTGTAGTATCTCTGCTAAGCGTCTTAAAGCCCCATGAACTGGTACCTGTCAATCCTGTAAAGAGATTACCAGCCTTGTCCCTGAACACATTTGCAGGAATATCCACATAATAATTCGTGTTGCTTTCCAGAGTACTCTGCGGAACAATTCGCAGCTGTCTATTGTTTGAAGTGCTAATGGTTGTTGTTACGGCTACGGTTCCACCATTGGCCTTTCTCAACGTCGCATTGCCTGGGTAATTGGTATCAAGCTCTTTATTAAATGTAACCGTTAGTTCTCCCGTCAAAGGCGCATTCGTTGTACCGTTTGTTGGAGAAATAGATGATACGGTGAGAGCAGTAGGATCCGAGATTACGCCAAAACCCCACTCGGTTCCGGTTATTCCTCTCGTGTCGTTCCCCCTTTCATCTCTCAAAAAACCTTCTGGCATAACAACATAATACGTGCTGCTACTATTCCAGTTTTTCTCTGGATCAATCACAATGGAATTCGTCCCCAGACCAGTAATACGTGAAGAACCTGCATTCACAGGTATCTCCTCATATAAAGTAGTCCCTTGAAAAATCTGCAGTTTCCCAGCACCTGCAAAAACCTTTTTATCAAATGTCATCGTTATATTAGATGAGGGCGATACCTGCATTGCTGCATTCGCAGGAATTTTCTCTACTAACGATGCTGAGCCTACACCTTGAGTATGAAATGTCCACTCTTTATTCAGCCCATTGAAAGCTGTATTATTCTCATCCGCGTATACAAATGCATTTTTGTCGATTTGAACGTAATATGCCCCTCCTGGCAGAGGTGCATGATTAATCGTCACTTTTTTCCCTACATCCGGAATACTGGCATCATCTGGTGTAATGCTAATATTACTTGATTCCGTTGGGTCCACTAAGATAGGTGGAATGACCTCCGAATCATCTGACACACGTTTTATCGATATGTATCCACTGGTAGTTCCCGCTGCTTTTCGAATGGGTTGGGCAAATTCGATCTCCAATGGGGTTACTCCATCTACATTCTTCTCTCCTGTTACAGGTAATGTTGCCTTGACCCCTAGCGTAGTTAAATCATCTGCTGCATAAGCAGTGTTTTCCACTCCAAGCAGACCTGTTAGCCAACCTTGGGCGGTTAATAGTACGATTAAAAGCCCGATTGTACTCTTCTTGGCTATTCGTTTCAAACGCACCGATTCGTCCCCCTCAACTTATATTTCTTCTCCTGTCTAATGTACAGACCTCATTATGTATGTCGGTCAAAACGAGCATTTTATTTAGCCAAAAGGCAATAAAAGGGATATTAATTAGCAAGGCAGATTCTTCTTTTGACCCAATTGCTTATGTATGAAAAAAAGCCCTTGATTCCTTATCAGAACCAAGGGCTTCAATCTATTCATATTTTAAACTTACAGACCCGCTTGAGCTTTCAAAGCATCGGCTTTGTCCACTTGCTCCCAAGGTACATCCAGGTCTGTACGGCCAAAGTGACCGTAAGCAGCGGTTTGTTTGTAAATTGGGCGACGCAGATCCAGCATACGGATGATGCCAGCTGGACGCAGATCGAAGTTGTTACGTACCAACTCAACCAGCTTCTCTTCGCTGACTTTGCCAGTTCCGTATGTATCCACGTTGATCGATACCGGATTGGCTACACCAATCGCATAAGCGAGCTGAATTTCCACTTTGTCTGCAAGACCTGCAGCAACGAGGTTTTTCGCTACGTAGCGAGCCGCGTAAGCAGCGGAACGGTCGACTTTTGTCGGATCCTTACCAGAGAAGGCACCACCGCCATGACGAGCATAACCTCCGTAGGTATCTACGATGATTTTACGTCCAGTCAGGCCTGCATCTCCTTGAGGTCCGCCAATAACGAAACGTCCTGTTGGGTTGATGAAATATTTAGTCTGCTCATCCAGCAATTCAGCCGGAACAACAGGCAGGATAACTTGTTCTTTAATGTCTTTTTGGATTTGCTCAAGGGTAGTCTCTTCAGCGTGCTGAGTGGATACTACAATTGTATCGACACGAACTACTTTGTCGCCGTCGTATTCGATCGTTACTTGAGTTTTACCGTCCGGACGGAGGTAATCCAGTGTACCGTTTTTACGTACCTCAGCGAGGCGGCGTGCAATACGGTGGGACAATGCGATTGGCAATGGCATGAGTTCTGGTGTTTCATTCGTTGCAAACCCGAACATCAGACCTTGGTCACCCGCACCGATGTTTTCTGTTTCGCGAGCGACTTGAGCCGGATCACGGTTCTCCAGAGCTGCGTTAACGCCTTGCGCGATATCAGCAGACTGCTCGTTCAGAGATGTCAGAACTGCACAAGTATTATAATCAAAACCGTACTTGGCACGTGTGTACCCGATTTCCTTAACCGTATTACGTACAATGGCCGGAATGTCTACGTATTCAGAAGCTGAACTGATTTCACCGATGACAAGCACAAGGCCTGTAGCCACGGAAACTTCGCACGCTACGCGAGCGTTTGGATCATTCGCCAGAAACGCGTCCAATACGGCGTCCGAGATCTGGTCGCAAATCTTATCCGGATGTCCTTCGGTTACAGACTCCGATGTGAATAGATGTCGGCCTTTAACAGACATGAAGTTTCAACCTCCCATAACTAGTAGTATGGCGATTGCCCGAACAAAACATTTACGGTGATTCGTTCACTGTACCCTCGAAAGCTTTCCGGGCGGAATAAGGACGCAGGGTCCGCAGTTACGAAGATAAGGATTTCTCAGGTAATTGCCTTAACAAAAAATCAACCTTTTCCCCCTGGAAAAGGTTGCATACCTCAACTGCCATCTTATCGTATTTGTCAACCCATGTCAAACCGTGTGGGATAAGGAAAAACCTTATAATAACTGCTTTTCTGCCTGACGAATTAGCCTTTTCGTAATCTCGCCACCGACCGAACCATTCTCACGGGAAGTCAGATGACCCCAGCCTTTGTACTGACCATAGGAATGATCACTCACAGCTCCTAACTCAGAGCCAAACTCAGTATCTGCACCAGCAAGAGCATTCTGTCCATACCCAACGTTCAGACCAAATTCGGCAGCAATCTCATATTTCATCTGATCCAGCATCTGACGACTTTCCGGTACCACTCTGCGGTTGCTTCTAGCCATGATTCCTGCACCTCCGTTAATTGGTTTTGTACAATTATAGATTGAGCAGGAACCCTCATGGCTAGCCGTATAAATGTTTGTTAGAACTGGTTAATCTACACATATAAAATGAATAAAAATGCGAATAAATGCTTATCCTATTTTATAGAATATCCGCCCCGAACCATGACCGTCAGACTGTACTTGTTACCATCCAATACCGTTATACCCCGTCCATCCCTTGGAAAAGAGAGCAGGTGATTGGTCGGCGCCGCCTGGCCATTCGTCAGGTCAACCCCGTCCGTCAGATCAGCTACACCGTTCGTACCTTCACTGACGATCACAGCCTTGCCGCTGCGCACAATGAACTCTGCGCCAGAGGCACCGATCAGCTGTTGACCTGGCTTCACGGTTACAATCTCAACGGCATCAGATCCACCGGATACGACCGGAGGAAGCGAAGTGTCTCCACCTGTGCTGCCTGTTCCTGTTCCGGTAGATCCACTATTATTGCCTGCGGAACTTCCTGAGCCTGAAGAACCTCCGTTTAAGGCCTTTTGAATTTGTTGATCTACATAACTTTTTGTCACAACCGGATCATCCGCTGTACCTGGTTGAGTTGTCCCTGCACCTATAGCGGTGTTGCCGTATACGGACCCAACCCACACGCCAACACCAATGGCAAGTGCAGCCAGAGATACTTTCATATAAGGTTTCATTAATGTTGTACCTTCCCTTCTATTAAAAACAATCTACATATATTTGTCGTCAATCTCTATCATATCTTTAATAGAAAGATTCCACAACGATGCTTATTCCAAGATTTGTTCAGCACCTGGTAGATTGCCGACGGCTGGCACAAAGCCCATCGCCTGTGTTGCAAGCTTAATTCGTTGACCTTGAAACTCATCATATATGGCAATGGTATAAGCTCCACTGCGTCGATCTTCAAAGACAACATCCTGAATCGTCCAATTCAAAAATTGATTGTTACCTTCCTTCAAATCTTTATCGAGCACAATCTCTTTATCGAATACTTTTCCAGTAGGTTCAATAATTTGCACGATAAGCTTATGTTCATTTTCAGGCAGATTCAACTCATTATTCCGGGAAGCATCGTAGTTCCATGAAAGGTTAACTGTGGAGCCACCGCTAAGAGACGCTTTGAAATCTCTAGTTTGAATGTTGTAAGGATAAATATCCACATTTTTAATTGTTGTCAAGGTAGGCTCTTGATCAGGTTTGAGTTCGAACGAGGCTGCATCCACATACCCTTTGCCAGTAACTGCTCCCTCTTTATCTGTGCTTTCGCCCCCTACGGTCTCACCAATCAACAGCCTCATATCAGAGACAACCGTCTTCCTTGGGATTTTGGACCACATGGTTACTAATGCAGAATCACCAGGTCCAGCAGGATAATCAATCTGTTTAACCGTTGTTTTATAATACTCACCATTCTTAGATTCGTAATATCCCGTTAATTTGGCTAAATCAATCTGCCGATCCTCAACGTTCTTCACCTGAAGTTCCGTGTATACGATATCAGAAGATGTTCCTGGGTAGATTAGTGTTTTCTTCACTTTAAGTTCAGACTTCTTCCCAGGAGTATTCAATGCATGATTAGCCCCCAACTCTACTTGAGGAACTTGCGGGAGTTGGCCAATGTGAGTGAGTCTGATCAATTCAGATGTGTTCTCGCCCACAACTTCAGACAATGCCACCTGTAACTGAGCTACATCCAAATTGGTAGGTAGCGATGTTAATAGATGTACATCAACCGACATGCCTGGCCCAAGCAAAGCGGTGTTCTGACTAATTAACAACTGCGTATCTGCTATATCTGCTGAATCTATGGATAACATACCTTTTAGCTGCGGGAGTTTAAGCGTATTGGTTGAAATATTACGCAAAGTAACTCTCGCGGACAGAACATCCGCGTTATCCCAAGGAAGACGCTGAATGGAGTTCCATGTTACACCCAATGTTCCATTCTCAATCTGAAGGGTACTCTCTGTACCAATAGATTGCTGCATGGAAGTAGCTTTCGGAAGAATGTACGTTCCCGCAGGATACGAAAACTTAATTTCTTTGCTTTCTGTACCCTCGTTGCCCTCAGCTTTTGGTGTATTCATAACCAACTTCAGTGTTCCATCGGCTTCATCGTAAGGCAAACTAAATGTCAGACGAATTAGGCGCTCTTCATCTGGTTTCAATTTCAAATTATCTAGTGCCTTGGTAGACAACGGATAATCATTTCCCTTTTTGTTTTGAACCGAGAAATCATATTTGGGTACGGAAATTTCCCTTGATCCCGTGTTTTTGAATTTGAAGTTGACCGTATAGTAGTTATTGCCATGAGTCTGACTGACACTGACATCTCCCACACTCGTAGCCATCTTGCCCTTGTTATCTTCGAGCGTTATGGTATGGACCTTTCCAACCTTAATTTCTGTATTCTGCAACGAGGTTGATTTCGGCATTTGCATCGTCGCAAGTGGAATAACCGATTTCTCGGCTTCGTTCTCTTGTACCATAATAAGCTCAGCCCCATCCAGCTTTACCTTTTTGGGAACGGTAGTTATATAATTGATGCTTTTGGACTCTTGAGGCTGTACGCTGTACGTTGTATCGTTCGAATTTAGATTAAGGGGGTAGCTGCTGCCACCTTTTGTTCGCAGAACCCACTTCACATTCGGATTTTCCAACCCCTTATAACCAACGTTATGCAGATTAATTTTCACACTTGCATAGTTGGATGTGTCCGAGGCAGAGAATGTCTGTAGACCCTGGACTTTAATTTTTACCGGAATATCATTGATCCGTACCTTTTTGACTGTATTCACTGGGGTAGCAACCGTATACGAGGCAGGAATATTGATTTTCCCCAGAATGCTTTCATAATTTGGCTTACTGAAGTCCCATTTCACAATTTCAAAATTCAGATTGCTGAGCTGCACGTTCTTTCCAACAGTCGTCACATATGTAACGGACAAAGTAGAGCCAGCTGCAACACTCTTTTTCTCTGCATCTTGCGTCAGCAATTTGGACGTATAACTTGTTCCACCTTTACTTCTAACCTTGGTCCAGTAATCAACTAACTGCAAGCTTTTTTTCTCATTGTTCGTATATGTGAGGGTGTACGTAATCAACTTGCCTTCGTCTTGAGTCAGAACATTGACATCTGTAAGTCTAACACTGCTTTTGGATGATAGCTTGACAGCCGGGACATTAGATAATGTTTTGACAGCCTTTTGAGTTTGAGCTGTATTGCTAGAAGAAGTTGCGGCTTCTGCAATTTGAAAATTGTTCATCCAAGCGGCCTGAGTCAACCCCAGCACGGTAGTTGCGACAATGACATTCTTCAGTTTATTATTCACTTGAAACCTCCATACATAGATTTCCATAATACATATATTATAGACGAATAATATATACAGGAAGTTTCAAAGAGGTAACTTTTAGTACAGCAATCTTGTTTAGATTTATTGAAATAAAACAAAAAACAGCCTAGCATCTATTAAGATGCAAGGCTGTTTCAGAAATATAATATTAGTTATTCAACTGTTGACCGAATGAGAACTCATCCAGCGCATTACCGTTTGTATCAGTAATAGCTTTAGCTGCTTTGTTTTTAGAACCATCGAATGTTACAGACGTTACTTTGTTAGCTGTAACACCATCTACAGTTGCTCTGATAGTAATAGTTTTTCCATCAGTTGAGATAGCAGCAGATTCAACTTTAGTTTCTACATTAGCACCAGCGTCAACACTGAACAGTCCAGTGATGTACTCAGGAGTGTAGTTACCATCTCTTTTAATAACCTCGGATGCATTCACAACAATTGTTACAGTGTTCTCAGTTCTAGAGATGCTACCCAAAGTAACAGTTGGTGCAATACCATCTTCGATATCTTTTGTGATTGCTGTAACTTTGTTACCAAAGCTATCTTGTGTGCTTGGATTTTCAACGATCAATTGAATGCCATTAACATCATTAGCAAATGTACCATTAGCAAATTTCAAGATAAGGGACTTGTTAGAATCTGCCAATGTGTAGCTCAATGGTCGAACATTATTGCTCAATCTGAAGTCATTCAGATTAACACTAGACAATGCAGTGTCAAATTTAACTTTAATTTCGTTACTGCTTGTAGCATATACATCGTCAGTAACATTAACAGCTGAAGAACCTACATTTTTACCTACAGTATAGTTTCCAGTGTTGAAATAGTTACCTTCAGAATCTTTGATGTAGCTTGCAGATACTTTAAGATCTTTAGTCCAGTCTACATCTGGGCTATTTGTTACAGCGATTCTTACAGTGTTTGTAGAAATCAAAGTAATATCATTGTTTTCCTTAGCGATTTGCTGTGGCAACGTAGTAGCTGTACCAGCGGAATTTACATTTGTAACCATGTATTTAGCTGCATCCAATGCATTACCATCACCAGAAGTAGCCAATGTTTTATTGAACTGAACATATACATAACGAACATTCGCATTAGTATTTACTTCAGTCCATACACGCGTTACACTACCGTTTTGAGCAGTGTTAGCATTCAGAGTAGCAGTGTAAGGCAACAATACATTTCCGATGTAAGCAGTATCAGCGATACCGGATACAGTCAACGTATAAGTTGCATCTGATTTCAAGTTGCTTCCCAGGTTAACAGTAACCGTTTTATTGTCAGGGTTGTATTTAGGTGCAATTACTGGGTTACCTTTAGAATTCAAACCTGCAACAGTTACAACTTTACCGTCAGCATCTTTCAGTACATAGTTTTCTGGATTCGAAGCTCTATCTGATTTATTTGCATCATTTTGCAATGATTTGCTGAATTGAATTTCAGCGATGTAGCTACCGTTTTCCATTTTGAACTTAGTATCTACAACGGTTGGACGAACTGTATCCAAAGTTGGAGTTACTTTAGCATCAACGGAAGCGGAGTTATTGCTGTAGTCAGTTACTGCAGTCAGATAAACTGTATTTTCTGCTACGTTCAACGGGTTGTTGAATGTCAATGTAACTTTGTTATCGTTGATTTCAATGGATTGAGCTGTGTTGCCTGTAGTATTGGCGTAAGCACTTGCTACACTTTTCACAGTTTCATCAAACTCAACAGTTACTTCCTTCAAGTCGTTGGATTTTACACTTACAACTTTAGGAGCTGCTGTGTCTACAGCTGCAGTGAATTTACTTTCCACTGGAACGATAGTCAGACCAGAGTAGTCTTGTACTCCGCTCACACGCAATGTGTGCTCACCAGCAGTCAGGTCTGTAGTTACGATTGCTGTGTTAGGATAAACATACTTCACAGAAGCAGCGATCACATTGTTATCTACACGGAATGAAGAAGCTACAACGGATTCAGGTTTAACTGGCTCGCTGAATACAACTTTGAAAGCTTTAGTTCCCAGAGCTTGAACTTCTTTCACTTCTGGAACTGCAACATCAAGTGGAGTGAACTCTACTTTTTGTGTGAATGTTTTAGTAGCGTCAGCGTTTTTAACGTTGTTGATTTGCAAAGATGTTACTCTTTGGTTTGTCAGAGCAGAAGAATTCTGATCTACCAACAAAGTCACAGTTGTTTTGTCATCGGACAATGTTGCGCTCTTGAAAGTTACGCCGCTCACAACATAGTTGTTTTTGCTCTCAGCAGAAATTTGATCTACAGTACCATCAAATTTAACTGTGATTTCTTTCAAGTTTGTAGCAGATACAGAAGATACTGCTTGAGCTACTGTAGTTACATAAGTAACTTTTTCAGTAAACTCTTTATCTTTGTAAGTAAATTTCACTTCAGTCTCTTTGTTAGCTTCAAGAGCTTTATCCAAAGTTACTTTAACGGATTCGCCGTCGCTCATTTTGAAAGTAACAACTTTACCAGCTTCAGTTACATCGTAAGAAGCAACTTTCAGGCTTTGCTCTTGATCAACTGCATAAGCAGCGCCAACGAGCAATTCGCGGGAAGCATTGGATTGGAAGTTCAGGCTGGAATCAAGCAATCCTGCATTGATTGCCGCTTGAACATAACCTTTAGCCCATGCGGATGCTGAGTTGTTAGTTTCAGTTGGAACTTCAAGGTCAAGTGCACGAGTCAAGATGGTAGCCATCTCTTCGATTGTTACTTTACCGTTGAAATCGAAGATTTTTTTCTCAGTGTTTTTACCTTCCATGATGCCTGCAGCTGTTACTGCTTCGATGTAAGGAGCAGCCCAGTTTTTAGCATTGTAGTTTTTGTCAGTGTAAGAATACACACCAGTGATTTCTTTCAGGCCGAGCAATTTAGTGATGACTTTAGCGAACTCAGCGCGAGTCATTTCTTTGTTCAGTCCTGCAGTACCATCTGGATAACCATTGAAGATACCTTTTGCTTTCAATGCATCAAACTGTTGTTGTGGTGTAGTAGCTGTATCACCAAATGCTACAGATGCAAACATCGAGAATGCCATTGCTGTAGACAGAGCTACGGATAAAATTTTCTTCATAACCTTTTTTTCTCCTCCTTGGGTGTTCATAACATGGGAATTTTCTTTAATAGTTTCGCTCGTGTTCCTCATATATTGTTGCACCCCCTTTCCAGAGTCCTGAGCAAGTTAATATAAATGATGTCTGTGAGCTGATCACAGAAACTTGTAAACTAGATTAATCTTAGAATCATACGAAAATAGAGTAGTTTCCTAATCCTACCTAACGTATTATACAATGGGTTACTCTCGCCGTAAAGCAATTTTTTCTAATAAATAGACAAGATTCTTCACGAGGTCATTCTTGGTAAGAGGCCCAATGTTTTTGACTCTACATCTTAAACGCAGTAGATTTCAAAAAGTTGCGGGTTCTGCAAAAAAAGTTTTGAACTTATTTATGTATTGATGCAGTGCGGGTAATTTACTGGGTCCAAAACTTTAAAATCAGCACTGTTGTGGTTTCCATAATGGGTTTCTATTGCGTCTGTATTGATCTGAACGTTTATTTATACCCGCTCAGCTTACACATGAAGCGACAAATTGTCCCAAAACAAAAAATAAAAGGCATTCCGTAAGGAATGCCTTCGTATCCAGTTCTTGCTATATAACACTTAGCGAATTTTCATCGCAAGATCGATAATTTGAGCACGCATTTCTGGATCACTATTCAGTCTCAGATACATATCATCAATTGGTTGTCTGTTTTCACGGTACGTCTTTTCATGCTTCATGGTGGTGTGAGACCATTCAATCAATTCATTCTCAGCTAGAACCAATTGGTTATATGCGTCATGGAAGCCAGTCGCTTGCACGAGCCCTTCCATCACTTCCTGGGTCACTTCCTGCGTTTTGCGTGTATCTTCTATTTTCTTTTCCAGAATGACTGCCTGCTTCTCGAACTGTGTCTTTGCCTTCATGTAGCCCAACTGGGCCTTCGAATAAATCGGTTTCATTAGCTAACTTCACCCTCTAGATCATTGTGTATTTACCGTTATTGTATCTTAAACTCTAGCAAATTACAAAAATAGTTATTGGTAAAAAACAGTTTTCTACTATTATAAATAGTGCTCTTCACCAATTCCTTAACAGTCAAAAAGACCCGCCCCTTTAGCACAAGGGACAGGTCCTTCCAATAATGCATAAATGAACTTTGATGAATTAGCTCAAGTTTTTAGGAAATACTTTGGTGCTTTTCTTGAGCAATTCAACAGCAATTTTACCCGCTTCTGCACGAGTCAAATTACCTTTTGGATTGAAATTGTACTGTGGCTTCTTCTGACCCGGAACCGTTATAGCGGCTCCTTCCATAATTTTAGCCTTTGATACTGCCATGATCGATGGACCTGCATACTTCTCAATGCTGCCTGAATCCAAAAATGCCTTAGCAAGTGAAGCATCCATCTTACTATCATTCGCTGCCAATTTCAGCTTCAGAGCACGGGCAATCATGACTGCTGCTTGTTCACGTGTCAACGGTTGATCCGGTCCAAACACACCGTCCGTCAGACCCGTTACAATCCCTGCTCTTGCCGCTGTCTCAATACGGTCATAATCCCATGTTGCAGAACGTGCACCTGGGACGAGATCCACGAACGTACGATTATTGTCCGAGTTAATTGGCAGATTAAGACCTTTAACCAACAAAGTCGCGAACTCACCACGAGTTGTCTGATCATCTGTACCAAATTGCTCGAAACGCAGGTTGTTCATAAATCCTTTGGAATAGAGACCATTCAAAATATTACGAGCCCAGTTATGATTCGTTATGTCATTGTAGCTCCGACTCAACTTCATCACTTTATAGTAGCCGAATTCATCGAACGGCACAGTGACCGTATGTGCTTTGGTATCTACCTCACCACCGATATTTTCCCACTGACGAGTTGCTGTATACCGATATACAGTAATTGTAGAACCAGCTTCGTCTACCACGTTAGGATCAAAGGCCAACGTAAGAGTTCCCCGCTGTGATGGTGTTATTTTGCGCTCTGTAGGTGTTTGAGGGTTACCAAACAACCCTTCTACGGAGTAAGGCGTCAATCCATTCGTTGGAGCTGCATACGTAGCTGAGCCCAGATCTCCTGCCTCGCCCAAACCTCCATTAATCCAATAGATATCAGAAATTGCTCCAAAGTTGCTGGATGCACTTGTTGATCCAAAGTTAAGCAAGTACTCATCTGGAATACTCCAAGCCGGGGCACCACTATTTTCACCCGTTCCAGGGAAGCCAATAATGTTACCATAGTCATTACGACGTTCTACAATCCCCGTAGTCGGGTCTGCAATACCGAATAGAAGCTTCGTATCCGGATAGTACTTCGTAATACCTCTTGTGCTGGTGCTCTGCATTACAGTACCTTTCGGGAAACTGAGTTGAAGTCCCTTGTTGAATACGGTATATTTGGTTGCCACCTTCGGTGCCATGTACTGAGCATCTACACCTACAGTACCTGTATAGAACACCTCAATGGTATCCGTGTTACTTGTACCAGCACGTGTGATTGTGATTTTGATTTTATTTTCTTTATCTTGTTTCAATCCTACATAGTCATATACAAAACGGTTTTCTCCCAAATCTGTACGTTTCACAGCAGGATCTTTACCGATAAGGACTTCTGTTGCTCCCTCTGCTTCAATGTCAAAGTGAACAAAGTTTTTGTTGACCACGATCTGATTACCAACGGTTGGTTGTGGAGACAGAATGCGATAGGCACTCACTTCTCTGACAATCTCCAGTTTTTGCGATGTCTTAGCTCCGGTCTCATTGATTAGCTCCAAGGTGTACACATACGTCCCTGGCGCATCTGCAACCAAATCTTGAACACGCATAATAAAGTCTTTTTGATTACCTGCGAAATCATAAGTATAGCGATCGCCTGCGAAAGTAACCACTGCATTATTTACTGAGTTAGCCGGCAAGTCAACTGACAGAATATTTTTGGTTCCCATATTCAAATTCATCTTGACTGCACCGCTACCACGAAGAACCAAATCGTAATTCTTTAAGCTGGTCGTGTACTTATTATCATTGTAAATAAACTCAGGCGTAAGATTAAAGATCTGTGCCAGCTGCGGATTATCCGCGCTGAATTCTTTTGGAGGAAAACTAGGACGATCTTTTCCCACAGCAGGCTGGAAGTTAGTAATCGTAGATACATTATTATCTACAACATATATCCGTAGCTCTTTACGAATTTCACGAGCTTGACCCTTATCATCCTTACCTGTTCCTGTCAAAATGATTCTGTTTTCTCCAAAAACCAAAGGTCCGTTCTCTAAGGAAATATTTAGTGGGAAATTGAATACTCCAGTGGTTTTATTTAACCAGGTAGGGTCAAGACCCTCTGAAGTGTTGGTTGATTTAACCTTCTCACCGTTAGCAAACACTTCTGCAACGAAATAATTACTATTGATTGTGTCTTCAAAGTCAATGTATTGTCCTTTGACAGCAAGTGTTTTTCCGGCTCCAGAATCCACATTATAAGTTTGACCATCAGTCAAATTTTCAACGTAAATATAATTTTTGGATGCATAAGAAATCGTAACATCTTTATAGGCTGTAGAACTATCATAGTTAAAACGAACGGTTTGGTTACCGTTCTTTAATCCAACCACTTTGAAGATATAACTGGTATCTGAAACTGTAGCCACATGGTTAACCGTGATTCCGCTTGTCCCGAGTGGAAGGTAATTGGCTTTCAATCCTGTCGTCGGATTAGCTGGTTTACCATTCGTATTGACCATAATGTAGAAGTCACCTGAGTCCACTTTAGCACCGTTCAAAGGCTCACCAGTAGGGAGATTATCGGTCCCACTTCCGCTATAGCCCTTCAGATACTTCAGATCAGTAATAACGGTCTGACCTTTCATGTACTGAAAATCCATATTTTTGCTTATAGTCTTTGTTCCGTAAGTTACGGACAATGTATGATTTTGATCTTCTAAAATTTCGCCATTCGTACCCTTATTAAAATTCACAGCATTAATATCAAAAGAAACTAACCAATACGAAGGCGTGTTATCCTTCAGGCTTGGAATGAAAACTTCCTCGGTAAAAGTAGGTGTCTCTTTTGTCGTATTGTTGTCAACATAAATTTCAGCGCCTTCACTGAACTTGTTTTTATTTACTTCATCATAAGGAATTAACATTTGCACATGCACTTTAGCCTGCTCCGTATCTTCAGTAAATACGGGTTCAACACCAAGCAAACTTTGTGCATTTCTACTGGAATCCAACAGATCCAACTTTACGATTGGATTCTTCTCATCATAATATAATAGTGAATAGTTGAACGTTAGTGTGTCAGAACCATTTTGTACAACCAGCTTCAGATCATTCACGCCTGGCTTCAGCTTAAGCTGCGGTGAAAAGAATGAATAATTTTGTAAAAGCTGTGTTGCCAAAGCTTGGCCATTGTTTACAGACACCGTCACTTTCGTAGCATTCACAGCTGTACCTTGAAGTGTAATCTCGTCCTTGTTTACTACAATTTGAGTCCCTTCATTAAGGTCCAAGTTATCCGATCCACCGAGTACTTGCAACTTTTCTACGTAAGGCACTTGGTCAAACAAGATATAGAACGTTTCGGAACGTTCATTCTGTCCTTGTGCTCCAGTGAATGTGATGCGGTTCATACCCGGATAAAGAGTGAGATTTGCCTTGAAACGATTATCCGGTCTATCTGTATCTAACGTGACTACTGCTGGAGCAACACGTGCAGGATCTTCTACCCAGCGATTTGTGCTTTGGTCCCAGTTCAACAATTGAATGTTTGCACCCAGTGTTGAACCCGTTACTTTGGTATACGTACCCGTAATCGCTTGTTGAGCATCTGTTACTTTATATACTTTATCTCGTGTTATCTGATTAGCCCCTGCTGTCAATGTCAGATCAACCGTATTCCTGAATTCGGAAATATCAGGAGTAAAATAACTCGTCTGTTTGTCTGCCGCCGATGCGACTGGTGCCAAGCCTGCCGGTATCAACGATACAACCAGTGCCACCATCATCAGCCAAATCATCGGCCTCTTCGTACGCTGCATGCAATCATCTCTCCTCTTTTTAAGTCAGTTAACTCTTTTATCGGTGCCGAGGTTCCAATTATTTAGTAAAAACAGCAAATTAAACAAAAAAACCTTATCCATAACGGATAAGGCTTGGGGCTTGGATAATATTCAAGAATTGCAGTAAACGAGCGTTTTTATTTAGGATTTCGAGCGAGTCTCCGGATTAATTTTGACGCGCATGCGCATCAGGAAATTAATAACCGGTCTTCGGGTTTTACTAACAAGTCCAATAACTTCTGCACCAACTTGAAGGAAGAACATCATGATACAGATCACGACAAACGTTACCCAGTTGGCTTCGAACATGGCGGCCGACGATTGAATGATCGCCAGTACACCGAAGAATGCGGCAATACCGTAAATGATCAGCACCGTCTGGCGGTGACTGAATCCAAGCTCACGCAAGCAGTGATGCAAGTGACCTTTGTCCGGTGAGAAAATCGGTTTCCGTTGTACCGCACGACGAATGATCGCGAAAAAGGTATCCGAAAGAGGTACACCGATAATGATCAGCGGCGTGATGAAGGACACGACTGCAATTTGTTTAAACCCGAGCATGGATAGCATCGCCAGAGAGAAACCAAGGAATAGAGACCCCGTATCTCCCATGAAGATCTTGGCCGGGTGGAAGTTGAAGAACAGGAACCCGATAATACTGCCCAGCAACACAAGGCACATCAAGGCAATCATCATATTGCCCATCAGGAAGGACATAACGGCAATGGTACCAATTGCAATACCGGATACACCGGCAGCAAGACCATCCAGACCATCAATCAGGTTAATCGCATTCGTCACACCAACAATCCATAGAATTGTCAGCGGAATGGATACCCAAGCTTCCAACGAGGAATAAGAATCCTGAAAAGGAATGTTAACGAAATCCACTCGGATATTAAATCCGAATACGACTACAGCAGCAGCAACGAGCTGCCCAAGCAGTTTTACTTTGGCTGACAGTTCGAAACGGTCATCCAGTGCACCAATCAGAACGATAATCGATCCACCGATCAGAAAGGCACTGACAAAGCTCATATCTCTTGTTGTAAACCATGCAGATACAAATGGAAGAAGTGCAGCTACTGTAATGATAAAAGCAAGAAAGATTCCCAAACCACCGAGACGTGGCATGATCCGAGTATGCACCTTACGTGCATTCGGTGTGTCCATTGCACCTATTCTAACCGCGAACTTTTTGACAAGCGGTGTCAGGGCAAGAGCCAGTCCCATCGACACGATAAATCCAATGATAAAGATCGCTACCATTTGAACATTCGACCCCCAATTATAATACCCATACGAAATTATAAATCCCCTGATCTCTTTTTATATATAAAGAAATATTGTTAGCCATATTTAATGAAGCATATTTGTTACACGATAACGAAGAGGGCAAGGAAAACCTGGAGAAGTGCAACGTTTGCCTTTATCACCGGATTTCTCCCTATGTAAAGGGAATAAAAGAAATCTGGGGATAACAGCAATCGGAAGGTTGCCTTGCAATCGTAGTGCCAAGTGTAACGGTTTGATTCATTGTTTGCGAACATACATGTAATCCGGAATGAATTATACGCTGATCACACGCGAAACGCCAACCTCAATTTTTAGCAAAAACGTGCATTTTTCTCGTAATAGCCTGTATTTAACGGGCTTTAGTCACGTTTTCTTTGTCCTGGATCACTTTAATCGCGAATTTTGGAAGCGCAAGCATGCGACCTGCACGACTTGGTTCGCGGAGCAGTCGGTAAAACCACTCCAGTCTTAGCTTCTGGAACAGTTTTGGGGCACGTTTACTTTTACCGGAAATGACATCAAAACTGCCACCAACGCCCATGGTTACGGGAACCTGAAGTGCCTCCTTATACTTATGAATCCAGGGCTCCTGCGTATCTGCACCGCGTGCTACAAACAGCAGATCAGGTGCAGCTTCCCGGATGGAAGCAACCACTTCTTCGTCCTCAGCCGGACCAAAATAACCGTCGCGATAACCTACAATGCGGATCGCCGGATATTGCTGTTGTAACCGAACTGCCGTTTCTTGAATCACCTCAGGGGTGGAACCGAGCAAATATACGCCCCACCGATAGTTTTCTCCAACACGCAGCAATTCATGTAAAAGCTCAAATCCGGGTACTCGCTCTGCCACAGGGTCACCACAATAATTGGCAGCCCATACGACACCTGTACCATCCGGTACAATCAATTCGGCAGATTGCATGACTTGCATCATTGAAGGATTCTCCAGTGCTGCCATCACCATGATCGGGTTCGCTGTGATCACCTGGTGCGGCTTCTTTGACAACACGGCTTCCCGGAGAGTCTCCACCGTTTCTTTCATCGTCAGCTTGGAAAAAGGAATACCATAGATCGAAACGGTAGGTATTGGTCCGGTCTGATTCATCTTTATCTCACCCTTTGCGGCCTAAATAGTTAATAATTTGCTGTGCAGGCACTCTGGCCTCCTGCTTCAGTTCAGTAATGCGATCTTCATTTTCTTTCAGCCACTGTGAACGTTGATCCAGAAGCGTAGCCACACTTTTGGCCAATTTGTCTCCATCGAGTGCAGTTGTGCTTCCCACAGGTTCACTATCCAGACGGAGCATGAACTGATCGATTTTGGGGTCATATGAGATGCCCACAGGTGGCACATATTGCGATGCAGCATAGATCAAACTGTGCAGGCGCATGCCTATCACAACATCACACTTGCTGACTTCCTCCAGCATGAGCTGTGGATCGGTCAGATCCTGGATTATGCTAACTTCGCTACCTTTGCTGGTGACGTCACCAAGCATCTCCATAATAAAACGGGAGGCTTGTTCGTCTTTCGGCAAATGAAATGGCAGAAAACGCAGATGCACTGCCTTTTTGGCACATAGTTTTTTCAGTCCTGAGGCAATGGCTGTCAGTTCCTTCCGATCAGACTCCCAGAAACGCACGGATACACCGATCACTGGAAGCTTGGTTTGTCCCGCTGATGAAACATCAGTCGAATTCGCGGAAGCAGCCCCAGCGAGAGCACCCTCCACCCCTTTACCCTCAGGCAAAGGCAGCCCCATAACCGGGTCTGGCACAACATGTATCTGATTCCACTGCAGACCAAGCCCGCGCAGATAATCAGCAGACTGTTCATCCCGCACCGACACATATTTACAACCCTTGAAGACGGATCGGATCATCGGATTAAAGATTTTGCGGTTAACTGGTCCAATTCCCTGAGCATAGATAAACGTTGGCTTCTTCAGCCACTGGGCCAGCTTGATTACACCCAGATAATAAGGAATGGATTTTAGTCCGGTTGCATCCTGCAGCAAACTTCCGCCGCCACTAATCAACCCGTCACTTTCCTTGATCGCCTCGCGGACTTCCTTCAATTTCATACGGTGTACGGAACGAACACCATACATGGAGGTCGTAGACTCCGGATCTATGGAGAGCACGATCGGCTCAATAGTGACGCCAGATCTGTGACTCTCCTCTTCCAGTGCAGTAAGAATCGACTTCAGTACCGCTTCGTCTCCGCTGTTGCGGAATCCGTAATATCCCGAGATGACTAACTTTTTAGAAGTGGTGACCATTTTTTCCAACATCCTTCCGCTACTTGCCACACACCCACAGCAATGATACCGAAGATTAAGCCAATTCCCAGTCCCATCACTCCACGAATGAGAGACAATACAGCCGGTGTATGGATATGCGCAAACGTATCCACCATGGACAACTGTCCAATCGCTGCAATAATGAGCACAAAGATGACTTGACGATATTTTAAAGCGGCGAACACGCCAACGATAAACAGCGGGTGTCCCAGCACAAATTCTTTGAACCTTGGTCGTACGCCAAATGTATCTTCCAGCGTTGTACGCAGGAACATCTCAAATGGGGTGACTGAACCCGAGTTCCCTGTACGTGTCAAATAATAATATCCAGCTCCGGCTGCAACAACCGCAAGAACAACCATCAGTATATTAACCGGTGTACGCAGAATCTCTTTGATTCGCTTAATGGAGATCGTACCTGCCCCACGATAAAACAAGATATAAATAGCTACCAGCCCCATTGGAGCAAAGTGCAGCAAGCTCACGCCCCTGAACTGGTTAATAACCAGACTATACGTAATGCTGTTGAGCAATGAGATCATAAAAGGAACCGCAAGGAACGACAAAATGGACGTTCTTACATACAAAATCAACGTTTGTGTCAATCGACGACCCGCAGTTGCGTCCGGTTGACGCTGCTGCTGGTAATTCACGGTTCTAACTGCCAGCACCATCGCTATGGTCGGCGCGGAGATCGCTACAAGCAAGGCAATCCCTTGCTCCAGCAAGGTCGGTTTCAGAAGGTACAAGCCTGCACTTCCAACCAAACCTAGTATAAACACAAGCAGAGTCAGCAATGGTACAAAGTATGAAACCATCAGGGTAATCATGGCAATCGCACCAATCAGCGCAACCAGCTTGGCATAACGCTGGATCGAAGATTCTTTTACCGTGAACGCTTCAGCTTGTCCAAGCTCAAATCCGCGTTTTTCCATTCGTTCAACGGCATGTCCCGGTTCACCCAGACTGTTGATTAGGTTCTCAATCGGATCTGTAATCATGGCTTTCGCCGTGTTTCGGCTCGGTCCAGCATTCAAATAGAGCATACGAATGTTGCGGTCCTTGGTAGCCAGAACAAAACGGTCAGCAATGACGTCCACATCCAGATTGGCATCTCCCTCGCTTAACGAGTACAGACGAGCGACGTTGTAGTCCGTTTTGTAAGCAAGAATGTCAAAACCGGATTGAGGTTTCTTCAAGTTCTCAATCGCTGCCAGTCCAATGTCATGTTTATTCAGCAATTGTGCGAACTGATCGAGACTCTTCATCTCCGCATTATCATTGTACCCTTTCACTGCATCGCCATCAAACAGGATACGCTTCACACCATTCTCTTCGAAGAAGGTAAGCAGGCGCTCCATCGATTCCTGGCTGTAAGGAACGCTATCTGCGATCCTTGGCAAAATGTAAAATCCTTTATCACGCAGCATCTTCACGGCAACCGGATCCGGCTGCATCGGCTGCATGTTGGCATTCTCCGGAGGAGTTTGCAAAATTAAGCCGCTGTGACCTTCATATTCCCATGGCACCACCGGAATCTGACGATCCGCGAACGTTTGTTCAATGATGGGTGTATAGGTTTGGGCATTTTCTTCTGATGTGAACAGTACATACGTGAAGTTCTCGTTAGGAGAGACGACGTTTTGAGTCAGGTTGGCAACATCCTGCCCGTTGTATACTGTCAGTTTACGTGACTTTCTAAGCTCATCCAGCGTACTTTCGAATACCGCCATCGTTGTTACACCGGCATCTTTCAGACGAGTTAATTGCTCATTCATGAAATCCTGAGGATGGGCTTGATAAGCCGATATATCCAACAGACCTCTATAATTAAAAACAAGTTCCACCTTTTTAGCGGACGATTCCGTCTGCACCCGATCACTGATAACGGGGATGGAAGCAATCAGACCTATGATGACAACAAGCCACAGCCACTTCCGGGAAGCGGTATTCCAATAAAGCCATTTTTGACGCACTACATGTACCTCCTCAAGTGTTGGAACCAAATCCACGTTCAGCTCAAGTAATTCATTCCTAAAAATAATTAACGGGTATATACACAGCTTGTGTCAACAAGCCTTCTAATATCCGACTACCCTGCTTCAACCTCTACAAAAATTCCACCTAAAAGAAAAGCCCCTCCGCCAACCAACCTTACGGTGCGGAGAGGCTTTCAACCATTCGTGCTTCGTACAACGATCGTACTTATTGTCCGTCTACTCGCGACATTACCGTGGCTGCCAGACGCTCAATGCGACCTTCCGCATCTTCGAGGCTCTCACCACGTACCGCAAAGTATACTTTGATCTTCGGTTCGGTTCCCGAAGGACGCAGGCAGAACCATGATCCATCTGCCAAAATGAACTTCAGGACGTTTTCCTTCGGCAAGCCATCCAGGCCAAGGGAATAATCCAGCACGTCTTGTACGACGATACCCGCAACTTCTTGTGGCGGATTGGAACGCCAATCGGTCATTTTCGCTTGAATCTGCGCTACGCCGTCTTTGCCTTTCAGCGTACGGGACTCCAACTTCTCCAGGAAATATCCGAATTGGTTGTACAGCTCTTGCAAGACATCATAGAGCGTCTTGCCTTGACTCTTATAGTACGCAGCAGCTTCAGCAATCAGCATCGAGGCAAGGACAGCATCCTTGTCACGGGCATAGCTGCCTGCCAGGTAGCCATAGCTTTCTTCATATCCGAACAAGAACGTATGACTGCCCGTTGCTTCGAACTGGTTCATTTTTTCACCGATATATTTGAAGCCTGTCAGGGTGTTCATCACTTCAGCACCGTAGTGCTCGGCAATGACGGCTCCCATCTCGCTTGTTACAATCGTTTTGACCACTGCGCTGTTGCTTGGCAGCTTGCCTGTCTTTTGCAGACGGCTCAGCACATAGTGCACCATGATCGCACCTGATTGGTTACCAGACAGTACAAAATACTTGCCATCATTGTCTTTTACAACTGCACCCATGCGGTCTGCATCCGGATCCGTACCGATCAGAATGTCAGCACCTACGGATTCACCGAGTTTCATGGCAAGCGTGAATGCTTCACGTTCCTCCGGGTTAGGAGACTTCACTGTAGAGAACTCAGCATCCGGCTGTTCTTGTTCTGCCACAATGTGTACCTGTTCAAAACCGATCTTCTCCAACACACGACGTACAGGAACGTTACCTGTTCCATGGAGCGGAGTAAAGACAATTTTGAAGTCACGCCCTACACCGGATTGAATCAGGTCACGACTCAGACTCACGCTGGCAACTGTATCAACAAACGCCTGATCTTCCTCTTCACCCAGCCATACCAGCAAGCCTTGAGCTTCTGCTTCTTCCTGGGTCAGCTTTTTCACATCCGCGAGGGAAGGAACCTCCTGAATGTATTGGATGACTTTCTCTGCTTCATGTGGTACCAGTTGACCACCTTCGTGGTTGTACACTTTGTATCCGTTATATTCCGGAGGATTATGACTTGCCGTTACCACAATGCCGCCCGTTGCTTGCAAATGGCGCACGCTGAAGGACAACTGCGGCGTAGGGCGCAGAGATGTGAACAGCTTGGCTACAATGCCGTTTCCAGCAAGAACCAAAGCAGCATCCAGCGTGAATTCAGGCGAGTAGTGACGGGAGTCATGGGCAATGACTACGGAAGGTCTGCCTTCTTTGTCCCCATGCTGCTCCAGCAGATAACGCGCAAACCCTTGAGTCGCCCGACCGACGGTGTATTTGTTCATCCGGTTGCTTCCGGCGCCGATTACACCACGCAATCCACCTGTACCAAACTCCAGATTTCGATAGAAACGATCCTCCAGCTCTTTCGGCTGATCCTGCAAATCACGAAGCTCCTGTTTCGTCGCTTCATCAATCGAAGCATCCTCCAACCACTGCTGTAACGTCTGTGCTGCTGTTCCGCTTAACTGTTCCATTCCTATAAACCCCTTCCGTCTATATAAATTCAATGGTTTGCTGAGCTACTTCAGCATCCTGCATCATTCAAGAACAATCCTAAATGATGCAAGTGCTCACCGTATGTAATCAGCTTGGGTCAGACAGTGCAAACATGATCTCGCCTTCAGCAACCACTTTGTCTCCCACGCGGGCTGTCGCTTTGCCTTTACCAATGGAACCCTTCAGGCGTGTGATCTCCACTTCCAGCATCAACGTATCTCCGGGCACAACTTGTCCACGGAATCGGAAATTGTCCAGTCCCGCCAAGAAACCAATTTTGCCTTTGTTGCTCTCCACGTTAAGAATGGCTGCTGCCCCAACCTGAGCCAATGCCTCCGTAATCAATACACCCGGCATTACCGGGTACTCCGGAAAATGACCAATAAAGAACGGTTCGTTGATCGTTACATTTTTCAAACCAACGGCACGCTTGCCATCCTCCATCTCTACAATCTTGTCCACCAGCAGAAATGGGGGACGGTGCGGGATAATCGCTTGAATCTGTTTGCTATCGAGCACAGTGTACTCTCCTTTCAGGGTCATTTATATGAGCTCTCCATAATGGATTGACCATGTGCATGTTGCGACCGTTACGGTTACGGATCGTTCTTTCGATCGCTGTTGTTTCCGAATGTTTATTGAACCATTATTAAGTGGTATAACATTCGTAAACAAAGGCGAACGCTTCGCTTCTTCAGAATCGATTCCGTTCCCTTCACTAGTTCTCAGCGTCAAATGGACAACTTAACTATTATAAAGTCGACCTCATATAAATGTTGTTATTTTATTTGGTATGAAAAACGCATTTTCGGTTAACACTACTAATATCCTTCATGACTGCAGTAGTGAAGGTTGAGATAAGGGGTCTCTCTTCGCGATGACAATCGTCTTTCGCAGGGGAGGCCTCTTTTGACGTCAAACGTCATCCATCATTATACTGTTTTCAACACCAAAAAGAAAACTCCTGCCTGCGCAGGAGTTTTCGCTATTTCACGATCATGAAGCGAACACCAGATCATATACATGTTTCCAGGTACTCCACTGGAATACGGAGCCGATATCCTGTTTGCCCAGTACCACATAACCAGCGACCATGCCGCCAGCGAGGGCCAGAACAAGCAAGACCGGGATCAGAAACCATCTGGCGATGCGCCATCCACTCTTCTTTTTCTTGACTTCCTTCTTCTCCGGCTTGCTGTTCTGCTTCTGTGTATCTGTCATCGCATTCACCTTTTATGCTCTTATAGTGTTGGCAAGACCCGCCATCGAATCACTTGACGTCAGTGCGCGTGCTGCCAGCTGATAGGTCCGCTGCCCTTGCATCAATAATGCCATCTCCTGTGTCAGATCAACGTTGGATTGTTCCAGGTACCCTGCACGGATCATGGCAGTCGCTTCACGTGTTGCCGCATTAGCTCCAAACACATCATCCTCAGTTAATCCCGCATCCAGACCGAATAGGTTATCTGCATATTGCACAAGTCCTTCCGGACGTTCGATGTCTACAAGCTGCAGCTGGGCTCCAATCGTTGCATTGGCTTCATTGCCGCGACGGATCAGCAGATTGCCCTTCTCATCGAAGGCCACTTTGCTGTTGTTCGGAGCAGTAATCCGGTTACCTTGGCGATCAAGCGCAAAATAGCCTTCGCCGTTAACCAGCACCATCATCTGAGGTGCGTTGGGGTCCGGATTAGGTGTTGGATCAGGGACAAAATGGAATGCGCCCTGACGTGTCCACATTTTCTGACCATTCGCTTCAACGGCAAACATGGCGTTGCCTTCGATCGCCAGATCCGTTGGATTCCCCGTCTCGTTCAGTGTACCCTGAGACATATCCTTCGTCACTTCCGTCAGACGGGCACCGAATCCTAGGTTAAATCCCATTGGGGTGGAACGTCCATCGAGCTTATACTTGTCTGGCTGCTGCTGCACCCGGGTCAGTACATCTTCGAACGCTGCCTGCTTGCTTTTATAGCCTGCCGTATTCACGTTGGCAATATTATCGGAAATGACATCCAGACGCTGCTGTATTGCGGTCATGGAGACCTTCGCACTAATCATGGAATTATTCATCTATTGGTTCATCCTCCCTATTGCCGCGTGTTATACACGACCCACGTCATTGACGGCTTTGTCCAAACTGCGATCGTAGAACTGTACAACCTTCTGATTCGCTTCATATGCACGGTAGGCGGCATTCATATCCACCGTAGCTTGGGAAGCATCCACGTTCGACCCTTCCAGATAACCTTGACGGATCTGTACATTATCTCCCGCTGCCATCATTCGCGCTGCAGCGCCTTCCTGATCATACAGGCTAAAATTACCGTCACCCTCGCGAACCAGTTGGTTTGGCTGATCGATTACGCTGATTCCAAGTGTAACGCCAGTGGGCGCTCCTGTGACCGCATCAACAAGACGGCCTTGCTCATCCACTTTAAATTGGTCCACCGAGCCTGTCAACACAACAGGCTGTCCATTATTATCCAGAACCTGAGCTCCGGTTGAGCTTAACAGTTCTCCCGTTCCTGTAACCTGGAAGTGACCATCGCGTGTATATCTTGTATTACCTTCCGCATCCTGCACCGTAAAATACGCCTGAGGCTGATAGATCACCGTACCATCAGCTCGTACAAATTTGCCTGAACCGTCAAAAGCGACAGGTTGTCCTGTCTGCGGATCATTCACGGACAGGTTGGACGAGATGGCGAAGTCACTCTTCTGCCCACTCTCCATAATCGCTCCCTGCAAATTCATGGACAAGCTCTCTTCCGCGAACACCCCTGTGTTCAGCTTGCCCAGCCGCTTCGTTGGAACATTGGCATCTCCACCGACCAACGTAATGAGCATTTCCGGGAAGGAACGGCTTACGCTGTTCACCTGTTTATATCCCGTGGTGTTCATATTCACAATATTTTGAGTCGCAGTGTCATGGCGGCGTTGTTGCGTAATCATTCCCGCGGTAGCGGTGTACAAACCTCTTAGCATGAATTAACCCCTCTCCTCAAGCGCTTGTCCTGCGTCACAGGATCATAGCTTGTCCGTTCTGTTCCCGAGCATAGGCGAACCTTTAGATATTTATATCGGCAGATTAGAACTTTTTCTTAACCACCTGATCCAAATTGTTGAGCATAATGCCTGTCCCCTTCACGACACAATGCATCGGATCCTCTGCAACCCATACCGGTACATGCAATTCATTGGACAACAGTTCGTCCAGTCCATTCAGCAGAGCACCCCCGCCTGTCAAAACAACGCCCCGGTCAATAATATCCGCCGACAGCTCTGGTGGCGTCCGCTCCAATACCGACTTCGCCGCAACGATAATGGATTGCACGGAATCCCATAGCGCTTCCTGCACTTCATTTCCCGACACCGTTACGGTAACAGGCAGACCGGATACCATATCCCGCCCGCGAATATCCATCTCGGTTTGACGTCCAGCCGGGTTTACGGAACCAATCGCAATCTTGAGATCCTCAGCAGTGCGTTCACCGATCATGAGTTTGTACTTGGCTTTGATAAACTTGATAATTGCTTCGTCGAACTTGTCCCCTGCGACTTTAATAGAAGAGGCGGTGACTACGTCGCCCATAGACAGGACTGCAACGTCAGTCGTTCCGCCGCCGATATCCACGACCATATTGCCGCTCGGCTGAAAAATATCCATTCCCGCACCGATCGCTGCCGCTTTCGGCTCTTCTTCCAGAAACACTTCTTTGGCACCGCTGCGCTCCGCAGCCTCACGGATGGCCTTCTGCTCCACGGAAGTAATATTGGTTGGTGCACAGATCAAGATACGCGGGTGGCTGTACCAGCTTCTCGCCCCCACTCGATTAATGAAATGTCTGAGCATCGCTTCCGTAATTTCGAAGTCCGCAATAACCCCGTCACGCAGCGGTCTAATGGCAACAATGTTACCTGGAGTACGCCCCACCATACGACGCGCTTCTTCCCCAACAGCAAGGACCCGCTTCGTATCGCTTTCAATGGTCACGACGGAAGGTTCATCGAGGACTACCCCACTTCCTTTCACGTGAATAAGCACGTTCGCCGTGCCAAGATCAATACCGATATCCTTGCTAAACATAAAAGAGCCCCCAAAGTGATATTATTTGGTCAGCGTATCCTGTGAAAAAGAGTCCCTTATCACGTCACCGCTCGTTCGACAAAGTGCAACAGATATATGTAAAAATCGGGCTGATAAGATGTCATAATTCGATCCTGTACCAGCTTTTAACATATCATACTTCAGGGGAGGGATTCAATCCATGTGTGAGCTTTTTGACCTACGTCTTTCCGCGGTTGTTACGATTTAGCGGAAGCCAACACCTCACGTTTTTTACCACTTGTTTTTTTGTATTTGATTTTGGTCGCTTCCCCGCCCCGCAAATGGCGGATGGATTTGTGGTACTCCAGGATATGTTTCACCTGGTCAGCAAGATCAGGGTTGATTTCCGGCAGACGCTCCGTCAGATCCTTATGCACAGTACTCTTTGACACGCCGAATTCTTTGGCAATGGTACGGACCGTATTCCTCGTCTCGACAATGCAGCGACCTATTTTTATGGTCCGTTCCTTGATGTAATCGTGCACGCTCCCGCCTCCCTACTGTGTGGATAGTTTGGTACATTATATGAGGAGCATGCCTATATATTCGCGGTTTAGAGGTGTGACAAGCTTCGAAGGTCCCAATAATTTCAGAAAAGCACAAAAAAGAGCAGAGGGAGTTTCCCCCTGCTGCTTTTATCCTGCGTTAAAAATCATTTATTTTTCCGGAAGATATCCTTGCGGGTTAACCGGCTGACCGTCTTCGTACACTTCGAAGTGCAGGTGGTTGCCAAGCGTTTTTTCCAATTCGTTTACGCCAGCAGATGCAATCGCATCTCCCTGTTTCACTTCATCGTCCTGTTTCACTTTGACGTCAGACAGGCTTTGGTATACGGTTTTGAGGTTATCACTGTGCGTGATTTCCACAACTTGACCTGTCAGCGGATTTTGCTCCACCCGTGTCACTTTACCTCCGAGTGCTGCTTTTACTTCAAACGATTTGTTATCCCCACGTGCCAGGTCCACACCTGTGTTTGGAATAAACGTATCGTTGTACTGCACCATCGCTGCTTCATGCTCTTCTGTTGAACCTTCGTTCTCATAGAACGGTTTTACAACTGAAATTTCCGACGGACTTGCTACTGGCCATGCAAAATTCTCCGACTTGGCGACAACTTCCATACTTTCTTCTCCACCAACTGCTGTTTCCTCTGTACCCGATGCTCCCGTCTCTACTACTCCACTAGCAGGATCGGAGTTCAGCGTTTTCTCGCCTGTACCCTGATAGACCCACACTAATGTTAGTATAATGCCTGCTGCTGCGATGTAGGCTGCCGGGAAAACCCAACGTTTGGACATTGCTCTTTTCCATGAAGAGGGCTGGCTGGCCGGTACTCCTTGAGTTGTTTTAGGAGTTTCTTCTTGGACTGTTTTTTTGTTTTGTTCATTCATCTTGATCACCTCAGTAACAAGTGTTACCGGGTGCAACTCTTTTATACACGCGCGACTCTAATTATTTTCACGTAGCTTTCAAAGACTGCTATATAAGGCCGATTGGAGTTACACTGAGCCACTCCGCGCGCAGAACAACCTTTCGACCGGCTGTTATCCCCGGATTTCCATATTATATTCTCCCAAGGGAGAAATCCGGTGATAAAGGCAAGCTTATGCTTCCGAAGCAGCTTTCTTCCAGAAAGCTTTTAGCTTTGCTTCTACTGGTTTTTTCTGCACTCTCCGTTCCGGTGTAACTTATGGTTCAGACTGATATAGCCAAGTCTTAAAAGCTCCGGAATGGGTGGTTGGTAGAGAGGCCGGGATTGGCTATAATGGCCAATCCTTCTATGAAGTGAGTTTATCGGCTGAAAGCGAAGCGACATGATATGGGATGTGATGTCATTGGATAAACCAATTCATTGCGCTCTAAGCTCATTAAAGTGAGATGGGAGATTACGTGGCCGCGGCGCTAATGACTGTTCCATCCAACCTCGAGATTAGATTATTGGAAATTTCTAACGAACCCAAGTGGCCTTATTGGGGACAAATTGACAGCTTCGGAGTTCTAACGAATCGTCGACACCCTAATTACTCTTTTGGGCGCTATTATCGGTTTAATTACGTGATATGTCTTGATATAACGCGTCTGAGATTCGTTAAAATTTCTATTCGTCATGATATACCTCATAAGGTATCTCAGATTCGCTAGAGTCAATGGTGTATAAAAGGCACAACCTAACCTGCTCATCTGTGTACATTCGTATTCATTCGAATTCATTCGGATTTATCCGGATTAATTCAGACTGATTCGCATCTTCATCCGTATTGATATCTCTTATTTCGAGGCCAGCATCTTTGATGCCTGTCCAAACGAGATGCCTGTATAGTAGTGTTTCAGGATCTGAGTTGCGGTGTGTCCCTCCTGTGCCATGCCGTTTGCTCCCCACTGGCTCATGCCCACACCATGTCCATATCCGTAGGTTGTGATTTGGATCTCATCGCCCTCTGCCTTCCAGCTGAATTGACTGGATCTTAATCCAAGCAGCTTTCGAACCTCTGGTCCGCTGAACGTTTTGCCTGCGATCTGCATTTCCTTAATACGGTGGCCCTCTGTTGTAGACAGCACTTCCATCCAGGAGCCGCCCTCTTGGGCTGTAACCGGAATAGCACTGGCATCCAGATTTAACTTTTGAAGAATCTCACTGCGCTTCATCGTAACCGTTTCTTCAAACTTCGGGGCCAATGTCTTATCCCACGGACTCGCTACACTTTTCAAATACGGCACGACATTGCCCCATACATCTTCGGCGTTTTCGGTGTAACCGTTGCTAGTGGAGAAAAAGGAGGCGGTAATGGCCTTGCCCTGATATGTCATAACCGCATCACGGCTTTCGCGAACGGCCTGCTGTAACTTCTCCCACTCTTTTGCTTTCCCGAGCCGCGTCCATTCATCCTTCACCTGATCCGGTGGCAGAAACACCTGGTGGTTGACCGTATCCGTGACATCTGCATCCCCTGAAGGTACACCGCTGGTATCATGTGCCGCCAGCCTTCTGACGATAAAGGTACGCGCTGCAATCGCCTGGGCTTTCAATGCCTCTAACCTGAACTCAGCAGGCATCTCCGCCGCAACCACACCCGTCACATATTCCTCAAGCGGGAGATTCATGGTAGTTCCCGTTGCAGAGAGATAAACTCTGACGTTCGGTTCAGGGTACGTAACGGGTACAGCCGGAGCAGGCGCTGGAGTTGATACGCTGCCTGTCGTTGGTGTGGCCGGAGTCGGCTTTGCCGGATCATTCGTCCGGGGCCAGACCAGAATGGCCGGGATCAGGAGTGCCAGCGCAAGTAAGCCTGATACGGCAGCAGCAGGCTGCCAGCGCTTGGAGCCGCTTGACCATCTGCGACTTCTGCCAAATGCACGCATTCGGCGCCGTTTAACTCGGCGGAACTGATCCAGCTCAATGACGGGCACATGAATACGCCCTGTTGACTCACGCTCTGCCCCCCGGGCTCCTGATTCGGTTGGACCGATCGATCTCCTTTTCTCTGCATAAGGGGTACTGATATCCATTGAGGTTAGCTTGTCTTTTTCCGTTCCAGCATTTGAAGTCTCATTCGACTCCTCCATCATTGGACGGGGGACAAGGGGTACCTTAACCTGCACACGAGCTTCTTTCATTTCGACATACCCTCCGTTGTACATAGACCGTCAAATAATGGTCCTTTTGTTTAAATCCATAGTTTAGGGTATGAGCCGTGCCGATCTGATAGAACCTGATTTGAGAGAAACGAAGCATGGGCAACTCTTTTTAATCTTAGATTAACATTGCTCTGCTATAGTGAATAAACCGTTGTTCTACAGCCTTTTTTGCATGACAAGACCATGCAGTGCATTCTCTAAATGTGTTCTTTCATTTTTATGTATATATACAGCATTTGATCCGATACACTTCCATTAGGACCAGCTATTAATAGAATCAGGTACTGAATCTCAGCTTACCTTTCTTATAGCACTATATGTAAAAAAAGAGCACAAAAAAAGCCAAGCCAGATGGCTTAGCTTTTTGCGATTCATGATTTAGGCCCAAGTCGGTTGCACCTTGAACATTGGCACTTCTTCCTCAGCTTTTTCGTTGGCAGGCTTAGCTGCATCCAGTTTCGGTTCTTCAACCGAAATACGGTAAATGTCAGCTCCCAGTCCATTCAGCTTCTCAGCCAGATGAACATAGCCACGGTCGATGTGATGAACACCGCCGACTTCAGTTGTACCTTCAGCAACCAGACCGGCAATGATGAGTGCAGCACCTGCACGCAGATCAGTAGCCGTCACTTTGGCACCCTTCAGTTTGGCATTGCCTGTAATGATGGACGAACGGCCTTCCACTTTGATCTCCGCATTCATCAACTGGAACTCATCCACATGCATGAAGCGATTCTCAAACACCGTCTCAGTTACAACACTGGTTCCTTCAGATGCAAGCAAGAGTGCCATCATCTGGGACTGCATGTCAGTAGGGAAACCAGGGTATGGTAATGTTTTAACATCCACAGCCTTAAGCGGGCGATCCGCAATAACACGAACACCATTCTCATCCGGCAGGATGGTAACACCCATCTCTTCCATCTTCGCAATAACCGACCCCAAATGATCGGAGATCGCACCTTCGATGTACACGTCACCACCCGAAATTGCAGCAGCAGCCATGTAAGTACCTGCTTCCACCCGATCCGGGATTACCGTGTGCTTCACGCCAGTAAGTTTCTCCACACCCTCGATGCGAATAACCCCTGTACCAGCGCCACGGACTTTGGCACCCATTCCGTTAAGGAAGTTGGCCAGATCCACGATTTCAGGTTCTTTTGCCGCATTCTCGAGCACGGTTACACCGTCAGCCAAAGTTGCAGCCATCATAATATTTTGAGTAGCTCCAACAGAAGCTACATCCAGATAAATTTTTGCACCGCGCAACCGTCCTTGGCTGCGAGCTTCGATATAGCCTTGGCCCAAGCTGATCTCGGCACCCATGGCTTCAAAACCTTTCAAATGCTGATCAATTGGCCGTGTACCGATGGCACATCCACCAGGAAGTGAGATTCTTGTATGACCCATACGCGTCAATAAAGGCCCCATGACCAGAAAAGACGCCCGCATTTTACTTACCCATTCATACGGGGCTTCGCAGGAAGTAAGTTTTTCCGCATTTACGGTAATCACTTCGTCCCGGTATGTAACACCCGCTCCCAGCGATTCCAACACCTTGTTAATCGTCATCACATCGTCTAGAGGAGGCGCGTCAATAATAACGCTTTGTCCTTCTTCTCCTAAGAGAGAGGCAGCGATGATCGGAAGAACAGAATTTTTAGCGCCGCTAACTTTGACACTTCCGGTCAACCTTTTGCCACCGCGGACGATAAATTTGCTCATCATGGTTCCCTCCGCGCTTTTATTCCCTTTTCTTCATTCCGGAGTACGTAAGCCCTCTGTGTTAGCAAGGACTGTTGCTGTGTGTGGAATTTCGACATAACCCGGCAAAAAACGCCCTAGATGTCTGTTCAGAAAAGAATTGGTTTATAATCCAAAATTGATGATAACACTTGCCGTGCTGTTGCCTGCAAACTTGTAAATTAAGCCCTACAGGTCAGCAAAACATCAGGACAGACGGATTGGGATGATTATTAGCCGGTAAATACCGGGGATCCCGTTTATAACCTCATATTAAAGTGAACAATTGTGAATTCCCTAACTTCCATCATAACATTGTTGAATTGTACGATACAAGCATTTTTACATAAAACATCTCAAATTCAACCAATTACACGTCACACATTTTTCTTAATTCTAGGCCGACAAGTCATACTCTAATTGTTGACACAATCAATCGATGTTATTCGACAATACGCTTGCATGAAGAACCTAACAGATGATTAACCAACCATCTCAACATTAAAACAAATGACGCAGCATTTGGGTCCATGATAAATAATCAATAACGAACCCCGATACCGCATGACCCAGAATAATCGCGAGCAGTAAATGCAGCAATCTTCCTTGGGCTCCCTTCGGCTGCCTGATGATCAGATCAAGCTTCAGGTTTTGCAGAGCCCACCATGCGAGTGCTATACACAACAGTGAGACGATAATCGAAACTAGCCCATTCGTGCTTAATGACTGGTTCAATTGATTTGTCAGATCAATATCCATATATTCATTACCTCCACATTTGTTGCAGCCATCAGCGTAATTTTGCTTGTCATCCCCGTTTTGGAGTCCTTAGGATGGTTTGTTCCCGCACAACACGACTGAGTTACTGCTGAAGTCCCCACATAGGGAGTCTTCGTGTTGCCCAATCATCGAGCAGCACCATCTGGCTGTGAATGATCATGGAATTCATCTACGCAGCTGCATTCTCTGCTGACTCTATGGAATATAGGCTCTTTCATCATACATTGTCAATTACATTGATTTCCACTTTGAAAATATTTTAATTTTAAATCACCGGGATTTTGTGACTAAAACGACATAAAAGAGCGCTATTTCGATATCGATCTTGTCATTTCCTCGGAAATAATTAGTAATCTTCTAGTCAAAAATGGGTCTATAAGTGGTAACTATCACCACTACTATAGTCCTATAATATATTCCATTTCACAGGAACGGTGATTGTCATTTACAAAAAATAGCGAGGTAATTACATGAATTATCCATTAATTATTTCAACATTAAAATTTAATATGGAAGATTCACCTTTTTGAAATCAAAGCAAAAAGCCCGGCAGATCAGCCGCCGGGCTTCCTTAGATCGTTTATTTGCCGTATACGTTGATCCGGTTAACCGCTTTTTGCAGAGCGATCTCTGCCCGGCGGTGATCAAAGTGGTCCTGGTTGCTTTGGCTGCTGAGACGGCGTTCTGCCCGCTCTTTCGCTGCACGCGCACGATCCACATCGATGTTTTCCGGGAATTCGGCACTTTCTGCGAGCACAACCACCTTATCTTTGCGGACTTCGATAAAGCCGCCGCCTATAGCGACCTGCTTGTTCTCTTTTCCGTTTTTGATAACGATCGGTGCAATCTGCAATGGTGTAACCATAGGGATATGACCTGGCAAGATCCCCAGTTCCCCTTCAATACCACGAGCGATGATGCTATCCGCTTGCTCCGAATAGACCAAACGCTCAGGTGTTACGATTTCCAACAAAAAGGTGCTCAATTCCATCCCTCCTGAAACTATCCGAAGGATAGCTCGCTTCATAAGGACAATCCTGGATTCAGATTATACCAGTGTTTTGGCTTTCTCCACTGCCTCTTCAATTGTACCCACGAAGAGGAATGCTGCTTCCGGCAGATCGTCATGCTTGCCTTCGAGAATTTCTTTAAAGCTGCGCACCGTTTCTTTAACCGGAACGTATTTACCCGGAATACCGTTAAATGCTTCAGCAACGTGGAAAGGCTGGGACAAGAAACGTTGAATTTTACGAGCACGGTAAACGAGCGCTCTGTCTTCTTCACTCAGCTCGTCCATACCCAGGATAGCAATGATATCCTGCAGTTCATTATAACGCGCCAAAATGCGTTTAACGCCTTGTGCAACGCTGTAGTGTTCTTCACCTACAACTTCTGGTGACAAGATCCGGGAGCTGGATGCCAGCGGATCTACCGCAGGGTAGATACCCATCTCGGAAATTTTACGCTCCAGGTTCGTTGTTGCATCCAAGTGAGCAAACGTTGTTGCAGGAGCCGGATCCGTATAGTCATCCGCAGGTACGTAGATCGCCTGGATGGATGTAACCGATCCTTTTTTCGTGGAAGTGATACGCTCTTGCAATTGACCCATTTCTGTTGCCAGCGTAGGCTGATAACCTACCGCGGAAGGCATACGTCCGAGCAAGGCAGATACTTCTGAACCCGCTTGGGTGAAACGGAAGATGTTATCGATAAAGAGCAACACGTCACGGCCTTCTTCATCGCGGAAGTATTCCGCCATCGTCAGACCTGTGAGGGCTACACGAAGACGTGCGCCTGGAGGCTCGTTCATTTGTCCGAAGACCATTGCTGTTTTGTTGATAACGCCGGAATCACTCATCTCGTGATACAAGTCATTACCTTCACGTGTACGCTCACCAACACCCGCAAATACGGAGATACCGCCGTGCTCTTGCGCAATGTTGTTGATCAATTCTTGAATCGTAACGGTTTTACCTACACCGGCACCACCGAACAAACCGATTTTACCACCTTTGGCGTAAGGAGCCAGCAAGTCGATAACTTTGATACCCGTCTCCAGCATTTCTGCTTGGGTAGTCAGTTCATCGAATGCAGGAGCAGAGCGGTGAATCGGGTTTTTATGTTCAGCAGCTACCGTACCGCCAGTATCAATCGCTTCGCCGAGTACGTTAAATACACGACCCAGTGTCGCTTCCCCAACAGGTACAGAGATTGGAGCCCCTGTATCTACGGCTTCCATACCACGTACGAGACCGTCCGTGGAGGACATCGCGATACAACGTACCCGGTTGTCACCCAGATGTTTCGAAGCTTCGAGTGTAAGACTTACACTTACGCCGCTTTCGGTTACTGTAGTGATCGTAATGGCATTGAGGATTTCCGGCAGACCGCCGCGATCAAACTCGACGTCAACAACCGGACCCATGATGCTCACAACGCGTCCTTTGTTCATCTTAACGTTCCCCTCCTACAAGCCTGCTACTTTGACAAAAATAATGTTCCGTTCGCTTATCTTTGCAGTGCAAGCCTTCATTAAATAAAAAACGGTTAGCCTTGTGCTGCGTTGGCACCTGCCACAATTTCCGTAATCTCCTGCGTGATCGCTGCTTGACGGGCACGGTTATAAGTCAATGACAAATCGTTGATGAGTTTGGATGCATTTTTGGTTGCATTGCCCATCGCCGTCATTTTCGCACCCAGCTCGCTCGCCTTACCGTTCAGAAGTGCACCATAGATCAGTGTTTCCGCATAACGCGGAAGCAGAACTTCCAGTACAGCTTCAGCTGACGGTTCGTACTCGTAGCTTGCAGTTGGTCCTTCCGCAGCAGATACCTCAGGTGTTTCCATTGGAAGAAGACGTTCTACCGTAGGAATCTGGGTCAACGCATTTACAAAGCGGTTATAACAAATGTACAATTCATCAAATTCAGCCAGTTCAAACCCACGAACAGCTTCGTGTGCGATGGATTTGATATCTGCAAATGAAGGCGAATCCGACAGATCCGTAGTCGTGGAAGCCATCGCAATTTCACGCCGTTTGAAATAATCGCGTCCCTTACGTCCGATAACGAACAACTCGTAGTCATTCTGAGAGTTATGTCGCTCTTTCAGCGTCAGATTAACCTGACGCAAAATATTCGCATTGTATCCACCTGCAAGTCCACGGTCCGATGTAATGATCAGATAAGCTGTCTTTTTGACCGGACGGCTCTCGAGCATCGGATGCTGGATTCCTTGCGTGCTTGATGCAATACTAGCCACAACTTCTTTCAGTTTCTCCGAATAAGGACGGGCTGCCTCCGCTTTTTCCTGCGCTTTGCGCAGTTTTGCAGCTGCAACCATCTCCATTGCTTTGGTGATCTGCTTGGTGCTTTGTACGCTTTTAATTTGCCGCTTAATTTCGCGCATGCCTTTTGCCATGATTTCACCACCTTCAAGTTTTGACGTAGTCAAAACTACTTCGTAAGCCCAAACTTTACTTTGGCGAGCCAAAGTTACTTCGTAAGCATAAGCTAGTTTTGACGTAGTCAAAACTACTTCGTAAGCATCATCTTACTTTGACGGGGTCAAAGTTTTACATGCAGACATGCGGAATCGGTTTAACAACTCCGCAGCTGCAATCATCTATTTAGACAGAGACAGCAAAGCTCTTTCTGAACTTCTCGATTGCGCCTTTCAGCGCATTTTCGTTGTCTGCAGTCAATTCTTTTGTATCACGGATGGACCCGAGAATTTCCGGATGGCTGCTCTCCATGAACGCGAGGAACTCACGCTCGAAACGAGTAACGTCACCAGTTGGAATTTCATCCAGGAAACCTTTAACCGCTGTATACAAGCTCACAACCTGCTGTTCAACAGGCAGAGGCTGGTTTACACCCTGTTTCAGGATTTCCATCATGCGCGCACCACGATTCAGGCGGGCCTGAGTGGCTTTGTCCAGATCGGAACCGAACTGGGAGAACGCTTGAAGCTCACGATATTGAGCGAGGTCGAGACGCAGGGAACCTGCAACCTTTTTCATCGCTTTGATCTGAGCAGAACCACCGACACGGGATACGGAAATACCTACGTTGATCGCCGGGCGTTGTCCAGCATTGAACAAGTCGGCTTCCAAGAAGATTTGTCCGTCCGTGATGGAGATTACGTTCGTTGGAATGTAGGCAGATACGTCAGAAGCCTGTGTTTCAATGAATGGCAGAGCGGTTAAAGAACCACCACCAAGTTCATCATTCAGCTTCGCTGCACGCTCCAGCAAACGGGAGTGCAGATAGAAGACGTCACCCGGGTAAGCTTCACGGCCCGGAGGACGACGAAGCAGCAAGGAAAGCTCACGGTATGCAGCCGCTTGTTTGGTCAAGTCATCATAGATAACCAGCACGTGCTCGCCTTTGTACATGAAGTACTCACCCATCGAACAACCGGAATACGGTGCGATGTACAAGAGTGGGGATGGGTCGGATGCTGCTGCAGTTACAACGATTGTGTACTCCATTGCGCCTTTACGACGAAGGGTTTCCACAACTTGAGCAACTGTAGATTGTTTTTGACCGATAGCAACATAGATACATTTCATGCCGCTGCCTTTTTGGTTCAGGATCGCATCGATTGCGATCGATGTTTTACCTGTTTGACGGTCACCGATGATCAACTCACGTTGTCCACGACCGATTGGAACCATCGCATCAATCGCTTTGATTCCTGTTTGCATCGGCTCATGAACCGATTTACGATCCATTACGCCTGGTGCTTTACCTTCAACCGGACGGAATTCCGTTGTAGCGATTGGCCCTTTGCCATCCACTGGAATACCGAGCGGGTTCACAACGCGTCCAATCAATGCTTCGCCAACTGGCACTTGCATGATTTGACCTGTACGTTTTACCTGATCGCCTTCACGGATGTCAGAGTACGGTCCCAGGATAACGACACCGACATTGCTCTCTTCCACGTTCATGGCGAGGCCCATAACACCGCTTGGGAATTCAACCAACTCGTTGGACATGACATTCTCAAGTCCGTATACACGGGCGATACCGTCACCGACCTCAATAACCGTCCCGACTTCGACTACATCGATATCGTTCTTGTATTGTTCGATCTGGCTCTTAATTAATGTACTGATTTCTTCTGGTTTGATACTCAAGTGTCCTCACCCCAATCTACTGTACTCGTCTGTTAAAAGACTGCTCAAGACGTTCGAGCTTGCCAGCCAAGCTGCCGTCATAGATCGTATCGCCAATGGCGACTTTCAATCCGCCCAGCAGAGTCGGATCGACAATGTTCTCGATACGAATCTTTTTATTCACACGGCCACCGAATTCACGGGCTACCGCTTCTTTTTCTTCATCTTTCAGTGCATAAGTCGAGTAAACGCGCGCATCAGCAATGCCGAGCGAATCGCCCTCGATCTTCAGATAATCACTCAGCAGAGCTTCCAGCAGTTCAACGCGACCACGCTCGATCAGGAGCAGAACAGTGCGCAGGACAGGTTCGGACACTTTGCCGTCAAGGCTTGCATGAAGCACGTTCCGCTTGGCTTCGTCAGAGATGTTCGGAGATACGATAAACTTGATGATCTCGGAATCCCCGGTCAAACCGCTGACAACCGCACGCAGTTCCTGTTCAACTTCAAGCACCTGCTGCTGCTGGAGAGCTACTTCGAACAATGCTTTCGCATAACGCTTGGCAACAATCGTATCGCGGCTCATTGTCGGCCCCCTACCTCATTGAGGTATTGGTTCACAAGCTCCTCTTGTGCAGGACCGTTCTCAACTTCTTTTTTGATCAACTTGGAAGCAATCTGAACGGAAGCTGTACCCAGTTCGCTGCGAAGGGCTGCAACTGCTTTGTTCTTCTCGCTTTCAATTTCACGTACCGCATCGTCTTTCAGACGATTAGCTTCAGCTTTTGCATCAGCCAGAATGGATTCAGCCTGTTTGCCGCCCGTTTGTTTGGACTGTTCAATGATGTCGTGAGCTTCTTTGCGCGCTTGCTCCAGAGCTTGTTTTTGCTCCTCCACATAGGCAATGGCCTGTTCCCGAGTCTGAGCAGCCTCATTCATCTGCGTCAGCACGAGTTCACGACGTTTTTCCATGATGGAGAACAAAGGACCGAAAGCATAACGACTAAGCAGCCAATATAAAATTGCAAATGCGATAATCGCAAGAAGCGTATTTTCCCATACGAAACTCAATCTGTTCACTCCTTCCTGGAGGTATCCTTGAAACGTTCATCCGCAAGTACGGACATTACCTAAAAAGAAGGCGCGGATGGCTATGGCCTTCCCCGCCAAACCTTATCAATTTAATTAAGCCATACCGTAGAACATGAACGCGAGTACCACACCGATGATCGGCAATACCTCGATCAGACCTACCCCGATAAACATTGTTGTTTGAAGAGTGGATTTTGCTTCCGGTTGACGGGCAATTCCTTCTACTGTCTTGCTGATTACCATACCGTTACCGATACCTGCGCCAAACGCGCCCAGTCCTGCAACAATTGCTGCTGCGATTAATGCCATTGCTCCCATTTGTATATCCTCCTTAAAATGATAAATCGAATTTTTTATTGTTCAGCCTGGTGAAGAAATCTTCGTAGGGCTTGGAACTTAATGTTCGTCGTGCGTCTCGATGCTCTGTGAAATGTACACCATCATCAAGATTACAAAAACAAATGCCTGGATCGCACCGATAAAGATACTGAAGCCTTGCCACACCATCAGCAACGGAATGGCAGCAATTGCACCAAACACTTTGAACGTGGTCAGCTTCAGGATTGTTGTGATCAATACCTCACCCGCGAAGATATTCGCGAATAGACGCATACCGTGTGTCAGCAGCTTGGATGCCGTCTCAATCAAGTTGATGGGCAAGAACAAGGCGAAAGGCTGAAGGTAGTGTTTGAGATATCCTCTCGTGTTGCGGAACAATCCAAGTCCATGAGATACCATGAACGCTACAAGCGCCAGTCCCATCGTTACCGATAAATCAGCGGTAGGTGATTTCCACCAGGCCAGTTCAACGTGCGGATGTGCTTCAGGGTCCTTGGCATGCGCTTCTTCAAACGCATCAACCGCTGTAACGATCGGCTGACCGAACACCTGCGCATGTTCTGCGCTATCCACTGAGGTTACCGCCTGAAACGGAAGACCCAACATGTTACCGACAAAGATGAACATAATCATGGAAAGAGCGAGAGAGATAAAATGTTTCCCTTTCTTCATATCCATCGTACTGGAAATCAGATTGCGGACGAATTCTACTGCCCACTCCATAAAATTTTGCAGCTTGCCGGGGTTTTCAACGGACAATCTCCGTGTAGCCAGGACAGCAAAGATAAAAACGAGGGCACCTGTAACAACAAGCATCAACACAACCGATAGATCCAATCGAAATCCGCCAAGCATAATAATTGGAGCTTCATGCATATTTTTCTCACCCCTTTCTCGACTTGAAAGCTGCAGCACCTAACTTCACTCTGCTCTGCGGGAATAGACGATCCCTATAATCAGTAAGGAAAATTGCGCAATGACCAGACCGCCTGCAACCGCGTATGTATTGAAGTACTGCGGAAAGCGCATCGATATGAATATACCGAGCACAGCGAGTGCCGCTCTTGTCAAAAATCCCAGGTTCACACGCTTCAAGTTACCTTCTGCCGCATCATCAGACATTTTCCTTACTTTGTAGCCCAGGTAAAATGCATTGATCCAGCTAATTCCCGTACCCAGGGCCAGTCCCAAAGCAATTGTCTCCACACGTGGCATAAAGGCCGCTGCGAGAAAACAAATCATAAGAAAGTACATGATGAAAACAGTCATCCATCTGCGGTATCTGGTTAGTTCACTCATCACTGTCCCCCATGAATTTTTTAGCGATAAAGTAGATGCTTACACCGCCTGCAGCCAGAAAAAAGAGAACGCTTACGGCGATCCATATTCCGTTACCTCCAATGGTCTTGTCCAACCAGGAGCCAGCGTAATATCCGGCAACAGCGAGAATGGCAATCTCGATCCCAAATGCTGTCACGAGCCCCATCGCTTTCCATACGTTATCGTCATGGTTACGGGATGAATTTGGTTTGTTCGAATCGGCCATTTTCCACGCCACCCTTGCAATCCCAGTTAATTTTACTGAATGATGAGAGCCTTTGTCAATTGATTGATTTTAGCGTTTTAAAGGGTAAAACGGCAGGTTTACAGGCCCCCGGGAGCCCATAAACCCGCGTAAACCGTACAGTTTAACTGTATGCTGTACCCTTTGGAATTCAGTCAGAAAAAACGAATTATTTTTTGAATTTTCTGTGAAATGATTCCGGACGTTCATTATTTACGCCAAAATGGTGCAAAATTGCATTGACAATTCTTTCCGAAGCATGTCCATCACCGTATGGATTGGCAGCTTGACTCATGCTTGCATACAGTGTTTCGTCTGTAAGCAGAGCTCTGGTCCGCTCATATACACGTTCCTCATCCGTACCCACCAGCTCTAACGTTCCGGCTTCAATGCCTTCCGGGCGCTCCGTGGTATCCCGCAGAACGAGCACTGGCACACCAAACGACGGCGCTTCTTCCTGCAAGCCGCCTGAATCCGTCAAAATCAAGTGAGTATGGGGGTAAAAATTATGCAAATCCACCACGTCTAGTGGATCAATCAATTGAATACGGGGATGATTCCCCAAAATCGCGTGAGCCGGCTCCTTCACAGCAGGACTTGGATGCACCGGATACACGATGGCAATATCTTCGAACTCGTCGGCAATCCGTTTGACGGCCTGGAAAATGTTGCGGTGAGGCTCGCCCTGGGATTCACGGCGGTGAGCGGTCATCAGCACAAGACGTTTGCCCTGTGCCCATTCAAGTACCGGATGTGTGTAATCCTGCCGTACTGTATATTGAAACACATCTGTTACCGTGTTGCCTGTGACATACGTACTAGACTCCGGTTTATTTTCTTTGGCAAGGTTGGAGAAAGACCAATCCGTCGGTGCAAAATGCAGGTCTGCAAGCACACCGGTTAACTGACGGTTCATCTCTTCCGGGTATGGAGACAGCTTGTTCCATGTACGAAGACCGGCTTCCACATGACCCACCTGAATCTGCTGCAGAAACGCAGCATAGCTGGCTACAAACGTAGTCAGCGTATCCCCGTGAACAAGCACGATATCGGGTTTCGCTTCGCGCAGAACAGGCTCCAAGCCTCCAAGCACACGAATCGTAATTTCATTCAACGTCTGACGATCTTTCATGACGTCCAGATCATAGTCCGGTTGAATGTTAAACACCTCAAGAACCTGATCCAGCATTTGACGATGCTGTGCGGTCACACAGACGATGGATTCGATAGATTCGGGATGTTTCTGAAGTTCCAAAATAAGCGGAGCCATCTTGATGGCTTCCGGACGAACTCCGAATATCGTCATGACTTTAATTTTGTTGGACATTAAAACAAAGCCCCTTTTCTATTCAGCATGCAGCATGCTTATTTAGTGCCGTACAGACGGTCTCCTGCATCTCCCAGTCCGGGAACGATATAACCGTGATCATCCAGACGGTCGTCCAGTGCGGCCACGTAGATGTCCACATCGGGATGTGCATCCTGAACTGCTTTAACACCCTCAGGAGCTGCAACAAGGTTCATCATTTTGATTTGAGTGCAGCCGCGTTTTTTCAACACGTCAATAGCAGCAATGGCCGAACCACCAGTTGCCAGCATCGGATCAATCACAATCAATTGGCGCTCTGTCACGTCTGTAGGCAGTTTGGTGTAGTATTCTACCGGTTGCAGTGTTTCCGGATCACGGAACAGACCGACATGTCCAACTTTTGCAGCTGGCAACAATTTCACAACGCCATCGAGCATTCCGAGTCCTGCACGCAGAATCGGCACCAGTCCGAGCATACGTCCGGAAATGACTTTGCCTTGTGTTTCAGCTACAGGAGTTTGTACATCAATCGTCTCCAGTTCAACATCTCTTGTAATCTCATAAGCCATCAACGTTGCTACTTCATCCACCAATTCTCGAAAATCTTTCGTATTCGTACGCATATCGCGTATAAACGTCAGTTTGTGTTGAATCAAAGGGTGATCACATATTACTAATTTTCCCATCTAATTTGTCCCTCCGGTAAGTTCTTCATGTTCAGCATTTCCAATAATGCCTAATCATCATTCATAGGCCCGATAAATCCTGTATATTATATCATCACCTACACCGAATTACACCATCAAAGGACATGTAATCATTACAGAAAACCGAATACTATAAAAATAGGACCGGAAACTTGGCATGTTCCGGTCCTTTTTGCTCTAGATGTGGGTTGTTTCCATTGGTGAATGGACTAGTATTTCAGATCAGTGTACAGCGGAAATTGGTCCGTAAGTGCCGTTACTTCTGCACGAGCTTCATCCAGCTTCGCTGTATCTTTCGGATTTTTCAATGTTTTGGCAATGATTTTACCAATGGCAACCATAGCCTCTTCGTTCATACCACGGGAAGTGGCTGCCGGGGTACCAATACGAATACCACTGGTTACAAACGGGCTGGTAGGATCAAATGGAATTGCATTTTTGTTCACGGTAATACCGATGGAGTCGAGGACATGCTCGGCTTCCTTACCTGTGATGTTCACGCTGCGTGTGTCGATCAGCATCAGGTGGTTGTCTGTACCCCCGGATACGATGTTCAATCCTTCGGCAATCAATGTTTCTGCCAATACCTGAGCATTCTTCACTACGTTCTGTGCGTATGTTTTGAATGAAGGCTGCAGCGCCTCACCCAATGCTACCGCTTTGGAAGCAATAACGTGCATCAAAGGTCCGCCTTGGGAACCCGGGAATACGGCTTTATCAATCGCGGCTGCCCAGGATTTGCGGCACAGAATCATACCACCACGAGGTCCGCGCAGCGTTTTGTGTGTTGTTGTTGTTACAAAATGAGCATGTGGAACCGGGCTCGGATGCAATCCGGCTGCAACCAGTCCTGCAATGTGGGCCATGTCCACCATGAACAATGCGCCTACGTCATTGGCGATGGAAGCCAGTTTTTCAAAATCAATGGTACGCGGATATGCGCTTGCACCTGCAACGATCAGACGAGGGCGATGCTTAAATGCCGCTTTGCGCACTTCATCATAATCGATCAGGAACGTATCTTCCTGTACGCCATAAGCCACGAAATTGTACAGCAAACCGGATGCATTCACCGGGCTGCCGTGAGTCAGGTGTCCACCATGAGCAAGGTTCATGCCCAGTACCGTGTCGCCAGGTTTCAGGGCTGCAAGGTACACTGCCATATTCGCTTGTGCTCCGGAGTGAGGCTGCACGTTCACATGCTCAGCACCAAACAGCTCCTTCGCGCGGTCACGTGCGATATCTTCCACGACATCCACGTGCTCGCAGCCACCATAATAACGTTTGCCTGGGTATCCTTCAGCGTACTTGTTCGTCAGTACAGATCCAAGTGCCTCAATTACCGCTTCACTTACGATGTTCTCGGATGCAATCAGCTCAATGTTGTTCTGTTGACGTTTCAGTTCAAGATTCATCGCTTCTAGTACTGCAGGGTCATTCTTGCGCAATTGTTCCATGTTTAAATTCCTCCCAGGTATAAGTGAAGTTATAAAGCGAAATTAATGTTTACACGAAAACGGAGAGTGCAGGACCAATCTAGAGAAACGAAGTGTTCGCCTTTATCACCGGATTTCCCCTTTATCACCGGATTTCCCCTTTAAAGGGGATTCAAAAAAATCTGGGGATAACAGCGATCGGAAGATGGTTTTGCAATCGGAGTTAGGAGTGTAACCTTTCAGTTTCGCTTTATAGTTGGTTGAAGATTTTAGTCGCAAAATGTCGAATCTGGTTGCTCTTCCATACGATACACCGCGCGTTCGCCGCCAATCAACTTCGGACGGGTCAAGGCTGTCGTTACACGGGCTTCCCCGATGTAGCGAAGTGCTGTACGGAACGGGACTGCCACATGCCGTAAATGCATGCCAATCATCGTTTCCCCAATATCCATTCCCGCGTGAGCCTGCACATGTTCGGCCAGGCAGGGATCACTCAGCGAGCGATATGCTGCGGATGCCATGGAACCGCCTGCCTTGGGAACGGGTACGGCCCCCACCTCGGTCAAACCAAGACGTGTGAGCAAAGAACGCTCCATCACCAGCGCACGGTTTAAATGTTCACAGCACTGGAACACAGGCTCGAAGCCAAATTCCTGCTGCACCTCGCGGATACCCGCAAGAAGCTGCTGTGCCACTTCAATCGCACCACTTGTACCAATTTTCTGGCCTGCGACTTCACTTGTACTTGTACCGATTACCACGATCTGTCCAGGCCCAAGCTGTCCGGCATGTGCCAGTTCTCGCAGAATGGATGCGGTCTGTTCCTGCAATCCGGGTTGTTCCGAATCTAACTCAATAGTCATCCTATCGCCTCCCGATAAAATCATGCCTGACTTCCTCACGGCTGCCCGATTTTGTATTCATGCACGGCATTTCAGGTACTATTATAGCGAATAATCAGATGAAAGACGAAAAAAAGAGCAGTCTGCGGGTACCGCAGAATTGCTCTTTTGCCCAGGCGACCGGCCGTTTGTTCCGGTGCTCCATTGTGGTTGTGCCCACTTCGTCGCCAGTTACACCGGATCCCTGTTTTCCCCTTCATCATAAAACAACCTGCGTCTAAAATCAACGGGTATTTTACACCACATGTTCGTTTTTTTCATAGGAAACGGAGTCTTAAGATTCGATCGTTACCGCCCAATTACATTTCCCCGCACAGCACCGGTTTATCCCAACTTGTCCAGAAGCCGATCCAGTGCGGTCCTGATCTCTGCCGCAGCTATATTATAATCGTCACGACTGCCGCCGAACGGGTCGGATATATCAAAGCTCGGAATGCGTTGGCGGATCTCAATCACGCGCTCACGCTCTGACGCCAGAATCTCCTGACCCAGTGCACGTTTCAGCTCCAGTGTCGCAAACAGGCTGTCCAGTTCCTGAAGATCATTCAGAACCTGCTCATCATTTTCCACATACTCTTTCAGGGTATACGTCTTGTGGACCGAATCCGGGAAAACCTGCATTACATGCTGCTTGTGGCTTCGCGTCAATGTAAGGATCAGATCGGCCCATCCAATGAGGCTCGCACTAAGCTGCGTGGAATGTGCAGGTCCCTCCACTTGATGATCTCTTAATACGGCTTCGGCATGACGGGAAATCGGCATACCGGTTGTTGCTGCTACACCAGCAGAACGAACCTCTACCTGAATGCCCCGTTCTGAAGCCAGCTTGCGTAAAAGCCCCTCCGCCATGGGGCTGCGGCACGTATTCCCTGTACATACAAACAAAATATGTTTCATTGTGATAGCCTCCCCATTTCGCAAATGTTGTCGAATGATGCCATATTTTAATTTTAAACGAAGCAAATTGAAAGAAAATAGGTATGACTGCACAATGCTGCAAGCATTCCGCGTGAATGGCTGTTTTAAAATATAAACAATAGCCCAAAAGCGAGCAGAATGGCTCCACCAATGGCTTCGCCATAATCGCCAAGGTTTTGACTCACTCGTCTTCCCAGCAGCAGTCCCATCACGGACATGATTCCGCCACACGCGCCGAAAGCCAGTACAGTCAGTACCAGATCGCTGCTAAACATGCCGAGTGACACGCCAACGGAAAATGAATCCACACTTACACTGAGCGAAAACAAAATTACACCCAGCATGGATCGGTGATCCACCAGCTTTGTGTCTCCTTCACGGAACGCATTCAAAATCATGTGACCACCGAGCAAAACGAGCAGCCCGCCTGCAGCATACGTCGTAATGTCCCCAAGGAGAGAACTGACGTATTTCCCCGTATACATACCGATCAGCGGCATGATGACATGGAACAGGGCTGTGACAAAGCTGATTCGCAGCACGTCGCGTAAACGAATGCCTTTCATGCCTATCCCAATGCCAAGCGAGAAGGCATCCAGCCCCAGAGCGACGGCCATGATCAAAATGGTTACCAACTGCCCCAAATGGGCAGATACATCCCACATCCCCATACCCCCAAGTCACGTAAAGGTTCTTGTACACGATATGCGGACAAGGACACAAACATGACGGGAGATAACCTTGCGCTTCCATTATTCCAAAGATCCCGGCTGAATGGAACATTTCCTTTAAGCGAGAGATTCGGATAGGAAGCAGAGATGTAAGCACACGGGTGTTAAAGGGGACGGGTCCAATCGGCAGGCAGCGAGTATCGCTGTCGTCACTGCCTGCCGATTAGGTGGACCGGAGGGAGAATAACCTCCGGTCTCCGGGTTACAGGTCACCAACCTGTATCAGTTGGTGACCCGCCGCCTTGAGCAGCCGATTCATGACGGCTGCTCCCAGCCCTTCGCGTGAGCAGGCTTCAGCCACAATATATGTGGCGCCCTGCTCATCGCAGCTGCGCAGCGCGGCATACAGCCGGCGCGCTGCTTCTTCGAGCTCGCTGGCATCGCCCAGCGAGAACACGGCATCGGCGCGGTACTGCTCCGCGTGCTCGGCGAATGCCAGCACCGCGGTGCGCTCTCCGCGCTGCGCCGCCTCCGCGAGAGCGGCGCTGATCCAGGCCGCCACGGCTGGCGGCGGCCCCTCTACCACGCACAGCGACCCTGTGGGCGCATAGTGCGTGTACTTCATGCCCGGCGAGCGCGGCGCCGGGCTTCCCTCGCCAACGGACCCTTCGGCGAGAATCGCCGGGTCCGTGGCGACACGGGCGGCGACGGCGGACAGCTGTTCCGCCGTAATGCCGCCAGGGCGCAGGATGGTGACGGTACCGTCGTCACCGACCTGCACCACCGTGGACTCGACGCCCACCCCGGTGGGGCCGCCGTCCACGATGCCGCCGATGCGGCCAGCCAGATCCTCGCTCACATGTGAAGCGAGCGTCGGGCTTGGCCGCCCGGAGCGGTTGGCGCTTGGCGCGGCCACTGGACACTCGGCCGCGGCAAGCAGCTGCAGAGCCACCGGGTGATCCGGCATGCGTACGGCCACTGTATCCAGACCGGCAGTAACCCGCGGGGAAACTGCCCCTGCCTTAACCGGCAGCACAAGCGTAAGCGGCCCTGGCCAAAAGGCCTCGATCAGCGCTTCCGCCGCTTCATTCACTTCCGTAACCAGCGGATCCAGCTGGTCGCGATGCGCAATATGCACAATCAACGGATTGTCTGACGGGCGGCCTTTGGCTTCAAATATAGCCTCTACTGCGGCTGTACTGCGTGCATCTGCGCCTAATCCGTATACCGTCTCCGTCGGGAACGCTATCGTCTGACCTTGACGAATGCAGGCTGCGGCAGCCTGCAAGTCGGCGAGCGCCTGCTGATAGGCGCTCCCCTTTTTCACAACAGATCCATGTTCTGTAGCCGTCAGCGAGTCGACTTCTGGCCCGGAAGATGACTCTTCCGCATGTTCACTCATAACAGAATTACCCACAATATGAGGAGGTTTCTCGTTCAGCAATGCTCTAACATCCCACATGGAGGTAGGTGATCCTCCCTGAGTTTCCGGAACGCTGTTTTCTGTGTAAACATCTTGTTCATTTTTTCTGTTCATATATCCATCATCCCTAAACTCCAATAGGTTAGTAAACGCGTCCTCTACCTTGGCGGTAGCTGTCTTGCTTATATTTCGAATACCTATAATTATAGCATATCTGTTCAACCTAAGAATGGGCTCCATGTCTCTCCGCGCAACCCCGTATCAGGGCAGCATTCGGAAACCCGGAGTAAAAGGATCAAAAGGGCAGCTCCCTGAATCGAAGTTGCCCTCCATTATGAATGCTCGCAGTATTATGCGAACAATCCAGCTACCCAATCCCACACCTTGACAGCCAGATCCACCAGGAAGAAACGCGCTTCAGGTGTACTTCCCTGGACGGACGCTTCTGCATCTCCAGGCTCAGCTGCCGCAGCAGATACGGTCGTTGGCTTCGCCAGCGCATCCCCCGTACTTGCATCGATGAAGCACAATGGCGGAAACAGCACACACCACCAATTCTGGCCCTTTCCTTCTCCCAGTGTTATACGCACTGCTTCGTAATCTCCTGCGGGATATACAGTGCCTCCATATAGTTTGGTTGGAAACGGAACAACACCGAGCTCTACCTGATAAGGATAATCCAGCCCACGGCTCGCCAGTTCTTCGCCCACCCGATCTTCAATTTCAGACAAATGCTCGCGAATGACATGGCGCGCTTCATCCAGACTCTGCGGGTTGTCCAATTCTGTAACCCACCCGCTCATCTGAGCAACAACGGCATCCCGAATCTCGCGTTTGACCAGTTGATCCCCTGCTGCATCCGAATTGGCGAGAATGCGCAATCGAATGGATTGTTCCGGAATCGCTGCAGCCGCCAGAGCTGCATCTGTCTTTTGACCTTCCCACATCATAATCATCATCATAAGACAAACCATAATAAGTCCAATTTGTTTCACTACCCGTCTGCTCATCCCGTTTTCCCCCTCGGCTCCCGTGATCATGCTCCCTGCAACTCTCTCATGTCTATCAGTATGCCCGGAAGAGACAGAAGTAAACCTAGTATAAAACATAAATCTAGCATATCGATTCTCTCATTCTAATGCTGATGAACAGCTATCGAAAAAAGGCCAATCCACACCTGGCTCAGGGCGGATTAACCATACTCACACGTTACCGTTGAACAACACTCTATTAACTTACAGAATCTATTGATGTACAAAGCCATTTCTGAACTATACCGTTGTCTTCTCTCTCTTGAGCAGCTGCAATAATCGTTCTGGCAGACTCGGTCTCTGCTCTCCCAGAAGAAGTTCATCTTCCTCTTCCTGTCCATAGAGTTTGATGCTCATAACCAGTCCGATACATGCCATATTTATGAGTAATGAAGTCCCTCCATAACTGATAAACGGAAGCGTAATACCCGTAAGCGGCATCAGTCCGAGGAACGCGCCGATGTTTTCGAACACTTGGTAGAGCAGCATGCCGATAATACCTACAATGATGACCGGACCTGCCCGATCTTTGCACTCCAGACCGATCAGCACCATCCGATGGATAAGAATAAAGTAGAGTAACAAGAGTACCGAGGCCCCAACAAAACCAAACTCCTCCGCTATAACGACAAATATGGAATCCGAATACGTATAAGGCACGCGTCCACTTTGCACGGAAGTACCTTGTAAATAACCTTTGCCAATGATGCCTCCTGAACCTATAGCCAAACCGGCATTTTTGGTATGCCACGTCGCCTTGGATGTGGCCTTTTCCGGTACAAGCCAAGGGTCAATCCGTTCCGCCCAATGCTCACGGTCTACCTTTTCGAGAAAGGTGAAGATCTGCTCGTGATATGTCGTATACGCTTTGACGAAACCAAAAAAGGTCGTCCCAATAATCACAAGACCAATAATCGCGTGTTTCAGCTTGATATTACCGATCCAGAACACAGCAGACAGAATGACAACGTAGCCCAGTGCGTTACCCAGATCATTTTGAATCATGACAAGTGCAAACGGAACGAATGCCCAACATCCGATGGGAACGATATCTCTCCAGAAACCAAGCATGTTTCTCTGACGTTTCACAAGCAAATGTGCGAGGAAGAGGATCAAAATCATCTTGAACAACTCCGCAGGTTGAAACGAAAGGTTCTCTCCAAGCTTAATCCAGCCATTGGCGTTATTGATCGGACCACCCACAAAGTTGACGAGCACAAGCAGAACGATTCCTATGCCATACAGATAAAATGCATATTTTACATACAACTTGTAATTCACTAACCCAATACCCACCACGGCAACAAATCCTGCAGTATAAAATAACAAGGTCTTGATATGATGTCTGGCCAATGTGGAATCTGTCTGCGTACCACTGTAAATGGCAAACACACTGACGATCATCAGCAGTAACAGTACAAAAAGGATGACGCCATCCATCTTTTTCAGCATTCTTAACATGATTCCATCCGACCTCCCGGATAACTATATATCCATTTACCAAATTAACTCAATATTTCCATTGTATAAAATCAGGAGTTAAAATGGAAATTTTTATTGTCCTGAGGAGGATGGGCCGCAAGCCACGTAGCAAACGTAACAAGTATAGCAAAACAAAAACCCCGGAAGAGTCAGATCCAAATGGATTGGATTGATCTTTCCAGGGTTCTATGTCTAACTCATTTTTATTTCTGCACACGTTAAAGAATTACTGTTCCTGCTGAGACGGTTTACGTCTGAACAACTTCATGACCAGATCCGTAATCCCTGGTTGTTCGGCAGAACCGAGAATATCCTCGTTCTCTTCCGTGTGAACCTTGATACTCATCACAATACCCATACTGATCATGTTCAGCACGAGTGAGGTTCCGCCCGAACTGATAAACGGCAGCGTGATCCCGGTCAGCGGCATCAACCCAATGAACGGACCGATGTTGACGAAAATCTGATAGAGCAGCATGGCGATGATGCCGACAATAAGATAAGGCCCAGCGCGATCCTTGCACTCCAGTGCAATCAGCACCAGCCGATGTATGAGAATAAAGTAGAGCAGCAGTAATACCGAGGCGCCTACAAAGCCGAACTCTTCCCCAATCTGTACAAAAATGGAGTCGGCATAGGCCAGCGGCACCCGATTCGACTGAATCGTTGTACCTTCCAAATAGCCTTTACCACTAATGCCACCCGAACCAATCGCCAGCTTCGCGTTGTACGTCTGCCAGAGCACATCTCGCGAGGTCTGATCCGGCACCAGCCATGGGTCGAAACGATCCGCCCAGTGCGAACGGCCAATGTCCTTCAGAAATTTGACGATCTCATCATGATAGTGAATGTACGCCTGTGTTCCACCGACAAAAGCAGCCACGGCAATCATAAAACCAATGAGGGCATGACTAAATTTGATGTTGCCAATCCATAGCAGTCCGACCAGAATGACTACATAACTCAGCGCGTTCCCCAAGTCATTTTGAAGCAGCACAAGCAGCAAAGGTGGCAGCACACAGAGTGAGATCGGTATGACATCACGTCCAAAATAAAGCGGTCGATTCTTCTTTCGGGCCAGAAGGGCCGATAAGAAAACAATGAGACAGAGCTTGAACAACTCCGCTGGCTGCAGACTGAAGCCAAAAATGGACAACCAGCCCTTGGCGCCGTAATATTCCTGACCTATAAACATAACAAGAATAAGCAGCAGCATGCCTACTCCATAAATATATAAATAGTTTTTGATGATGACTTTGTAATTGATCATCGATATTCCAAAAAAGATCACGAAACCTAAAATATAAAAGATAACAGCGTTTCTCGTGAGCCCCTCCAGCTTCGGACGGCCAAAGGTCGTACTATAAATGGACAAAATACTGATGACCATCAGGATCAGTAAGATGAACACAATCGAGTAGTCTATCTTTTTAAATTTATGCAGCATGTAGTTATGTTCCCCCAAGCATTCAGCAATCTTCGGTATATCCCATTGTAGAGGATTTCACGGCAAAAAGGAAACCCGCGGAACCTTACACTTTCGTCACCTGTTCCGAAGTACGAACACCCAGGACATGCCGCTCGATCCCGGCAAGGTCCGGGACAATGATAATTTCCGGCCAATGTCCGGCTGATTCAAGCAATGCTGCGATGTCGCGAGCCTGCCCCTGACCCAGCTCAAATCCAATGACCTGAGGCGGCGCAGGCAGCAGTACCAGCTGCTCCAGCATGACGCGGTACGGCGCAAGTCCGTCCGGACCACCGTCCAGTGCCGTGCGCGGCTCATGATCGCGCACCTCGGGCTGCAACCCGGCGATGTCGGCAGCCGGGATATAAGGCGGGTTGGACACCAGAATGTCCACCCGCACCCCGGCGAACGGGGCCAGCAGATCACCTTCGCGGAAGTCGATCTGCACCCCGTTCGCGGCCGCGTTCCGCGCGGCCACTTGCAGCGCAGCCGCCGAGATATCTCCGGCGCCGACCTGCCAGCGCGGGCGCTGCGAGGCAATCGTCACGGCGATAGCCCCGCTGCCCGTGCCAATATCGACGGCGTGCGGAGCGCCGTCAGGAAACACGCGGTCGGCTTCGCGCAGCACAGCCTCGACCAGCAGCTCGGTCTCCGGCCGCGGAATCAGCACGGCCGGCGTGACCTCGAACGGCAGCCCGTAGAATTCCTGGCTGCCGATGATGTACTGCGCCGGCTCACCCGCAGCCTTGCGCGTGACAGCGTCTTCCCAGCGGCTGCGGTGCTCGCTAGGAAAGGGATCCGGCTGCATCATGTAGTACGCGGCACCATAGGCGCCGAGCACATGCTCCAGCAGCAGCCGGGCATTATTCTGCGGCTCGTACACGCCGCACTTTTCCAAAAAAGAGGAAGCCTCCACGAAGGCTTCCCGACAGCTCTGTTCCGGCGTCATCACAAACTGCGCGCGGGTCACAGCATTATTCTCCTCTATCCATCATCTCCGTCTGCTCGGCAATCGTCAGTGCAGACAGGATTTCTTCAATCTCTCCGTTCATGACCTGATCCAGTTTGTGCATGGTCAAACCAATGCGGTGATCTGTCACACGGCTTTGCGGGAAGTTGTAGGTACGAATCCGCTCACTGCGGTCACCTGTACCCACTTTGCTCTTGCGCTCCCCTGCAATTTTCGCTTCTTCTTCCTGACGCATCATATCGAAGATCCGGGTACGCAATACTTGCAGCGCTTTTTCCTTATTCGAGTTCTGCGATTTACCATCCTGACACGTTGCCACAATACCTGTTGGCACATGTGTTACCCGTACAGCGGATTTTGTTGTATTAACCGATTGTCCGCCGGCACCGCTGGAACAGAACGTATCCACACGGATGTCTTTGTCATGGATCTCAATATCGAAATCTTCAGCTTCAGGCATGACAGCTACTGTCGAAGTAGAGGTATGAATTCGTCCACCCGATTCGGTTGTCGGAATCCGTTGTACACGGTGTGCACCGCTTTCGTATTTCATTTTGCTGTATGCACCGCGACCGTTAATCAGGAAGATAACCTCTTTAAATCCACCGACATCGTTCGTATTGGCGTCCATCAGCTCCACGCGCCAGCCTTGATTATCAGCATAGCGTGTGTACATGCGGTACAGATCCGCTGCAAACAAAGCAGCTTCATCTCCGCCAGCTGCTCCGCGAATTTCCACGATGACATTTTTGTCGTCATTCGGATCTTTTGGCAGCATGAGAACACGAATCAATTCATCCAGTTCTTTCTGGCGAGCGCTTAGCTCATCAATTTCCATTTTGACCATTTCGCGCATCTCGTCATCCAGTTTCTCGCCCTGCATTTCCTTGGCAGCTTCGAGATCCTGACTTACCTGTTTGTACTCATTGTAAGCTTCATACGTCGGCTGCAGATCCGATTGTTCTTTGGAATACTCCCGCAACTTTTTGTTATCACTAGCTACATCCGGGTCACACAGCAACTCGCTAAGCTTGTCATAACGGTCGGCTAATGCCTGTAATTTATCCAACATATATAGTCACCTCACGATTTATTTTTGGTTAATACGCTGTACATCGTTTCCGATGAGCGCTCCATGTTCCATATCTATTTCATCTATTTTTCATAACGCACAGGTTCTCAACAATCTGACTGAACCCCTGACCGTAACATTCATTAATGACCGACGCACAACATCGCTACAACGTCATCAAATCCTTTACTTATAAGTTATATAAAAGAGCCCATGCACCTTAAGCGGAATCCCGCTTTGGCCCTTTAAATAATGAGCCAAATCAACCTAGGTACACGACTCTTAATTATAGCATATTCTTATCACCCTGAACAGATGCTTTTCCACCTGCCTACGGGCTCTCTTAAGATTCATGCCCTCTTCCTCTATTATATCCACGTCTTGCTAACAATCCAGCAAAAGCTGAGCGGAATTCATGCTTTGATCTCTGCATTTGTGAAGCAGCCTTCACATTCATCTAAATAAAAAGCCCTGCCATCTTCATGGAGAAGACAGCAGGGCTGTACTTGTTTATCATATATTGCTTTGATTGGTTATAGGTTTTATACGTTGAAACGGAAATGCATAACATCGCCGTCATTCACAACGTACTCTTTACCTTCCAAACGAAGCTGCCCACGCTCTTTGGCACCGTTCATGGAACCGGCCGCAACCAGATCTTCGTAGGAAACGACCTCTGCACGGATGAATCCGCGCTCGAAGTCGGTGTGAATTACACCGGCTGCGCCAGGCGCTTTCGTACCCTTGCGAATCGTCCACGCACGAACTTCCTGTACACCTGCCGTGAAATACGTGTACAGTCCCAGCAATTTGTAAGCGGCTTTGATCAACAGGTTCAGACCGGAATCCTCGATACCGAGTTCTTCCAGGAACATTTGTTTATCTTCGCCTTCCAGCTCGGAAATTTCTTCTTCGACTTTCGCGCTGATTGGCACCACTTCTGCATTCTCAGCAGCTGCGAATTCTCTTACTTTTTGCACATATGCATTGTTTGCCACATCACCGATTTCGTCCTCGGCTACGTTCGCTGCATACAGAACAGGCTTCAGGGTAAGCAAGTGCAGATCACGTACGATCAGACGCTCTTCATCTGTCAATTCCATGCTGCGTGCTGGCTTGTCTTCGTACAGAACGGCTTTTACTCTCTCCAGTACTTCCACTTCTTGAGCAGCCTGCTTGTTGCCGCCCTTCATGTTTTTCTTGGAACGATCAATTTTCTTCTCCACACTCTCGATATCGGCCAGGATCAGCTCCAGATTAATCGTCTGGATGTCGCTCACCGGGTCAATTTTTCCATCTACGTGTGTGATGTTCTCGTCGACAAAGCAGCGTACCACATGAACAATCGCATCCACTTCACGAATGTGGGCAAGAAACTTGTTACCCAAACCTTCGCCTTTACTTGCACCACGTACAAGACCTGCGATATCTACAAACTCAAACGCCGTTGGAACCGTCTTTTTCGGCACAACAAGTTCTGTCAATTTGTCCAAACGCTCGTCCGGTACTTCAACGATCCCCACGTTAGGGTCAATCGTACAGAACGGATAGTTTGCCGACTCGGCACCTGCTTGTGTAATTGCGTTAAACAACGTAGATTTTCCGACGTTCGGAAGTCCTACAATTCCTGCTTTCAAAGCCATGTATATGACAACTCCTCATTCATTACTTGTTCGGTATGGATAATCCTATACATTATATATGACAAACCCTAAGGCATCAAGGAACTTCGGGATTTGGTGTTACTGACGATTTACCCGTTCAATTCCTTGTACATCGTCAGATCCGTTACCTCATATCCCATCTTGCGATATAGGCTGCTCGCCCGCACATTATGTCCAAACACATGCAAACCAATTCGATCCACACCCAGACTCCGGGCCGCTTGTTCAAGGGCATCCATCGTTTCGGTGCCATACCCTTTGCCTCGATGCGCTTCTTCAACGACAATGTCGAGCAAGAAGGCTTCCTTGCCGCGCCGATTGTCCGTAATGTTAAACCAGATATATCCCACATTGCCGTCCATCGGATGCACCAGGTTATAGATATAAGCTCCAGCCGTATTGAGTCCTTCAGGCAAAAAGCGATTGTAGGATGCCTCTGCAAGTTCCTGCGCCTCTTCCACCGCCCATGCTCCCGCTTCCACTTTCTCTTCTGCAAAATCCTTAATCGAACGCAAGCGAAAGCTCTCAAACTCTTGATCATTCATGGGTACAAGCTCCAAAGTATTGCCTCCCGGGTTCAGATTCGGTGTAAAAAATGTTCTATCATCCTATACCATTGTAACTTTTTATTTATCAATCTGCATAAAGGAGTTATTGATATTTCCGCACAACTTTTGATAGTCCTGCTTCGTTTATTACCATAATGAAAGGAGTTGAACACGAATGGGCATGCCCCGCCGCTCGCTACCTTGGCGAATAATTATCCCCACAATCATCGTGATTGTGATAGGTTTGGTTGTTTATTTCAGCTTTCAGAACGCCTTTGACCTTTTCAGGAACTTCCGGGTCACCATAAATAATGAATCCGACTATGACATTGTATCCGTTAAAACAGGACTGGAAAAAGGAGACAATTCCAAAAATAACATTGAGGATGGATCGTTGTATATTCTGCAAAAGGATGTTCCCAGCGGTAAAAAGGTAAAGTTTGCTCCACAGCTAAAACTCTCTGGTGAAGGAGCGATCTATCTGGAATTCACCGACAATCAAGGCAAATCCCAGCACCATACCGTGTGCGGCTATACGGAATATTTATCCGGCAACTCCTATGTCACCATAACCAACGATAAGGTCTCTGTTGTAGAGGAGTGTATGTAAACACCCTGCATCTCAATAAACAAAACGGATGCTCAGAAGCATCCGTTTTTTTATCCCACTCAAGTGCCAGTCAGAGACAAGGAACCTTACCGCCGCTCGATCAACCTTGTCGTCTGCTGCAATTCTTCAATCTGTCCGGCACCGATGCCGAACATGACGGTACGCAGTTCGAATTCCACCTGCTCCAGCCGCCAATCCAGTGCTTCATCCGAAGCCACTGCCGATTCGAGCAAAGAGCGACCGAAACCAGCCAGGTCCGCACCCAGTGCGAGCGCTTTGGCTGCATCCACCCCATTCTGTAGTCCGCCGCTGCCAATCAGCACACCTTCCGGATTCAGCGCTCTGACTTCCCGGATGCACTCGGCGGTCGGAATGCCCCAATCGGCAAAAGCTTCGGCCGCAGCGCGGCGAACCGGATTGTTGTTCCTGTATTTCTCCACCTGTACCCAGCTGGTGCCTCCTGCTCCGGCCACGTCGATAAACGCTGCACCTGCTTCATACAACCGCTGCGCCGTGATTCCATCAATCCCCCAGCCTACTTCCTTCACCCCGACAGGTACATCCATTGTGCGGCACAAGTCTTCAATCCGATTTAACAACCCACTGAAGTCCGTATTTCCTTCAGGCTGGAAAATCTCCTGCAAACCGTTCAGATGCAGCACCAGCACATCGGCACCAGCAATCTCAACCGCACGCTGAAAGTCGGCAGTGCTGAAGCCATAGTTCAGCTGCACTGCGCCCAGATTGGCAATCACCGGGATGTCAGGTGCCCAGCGCCGTACATCAAAGGTGGTCGCCAGGTCAGGTTGTTCCACTGCTGCCCGGATGGAACCTACACCAAGCGCCCAGCCTCTGGCATTGGCCACACGGGCAAGCCGCTCATTAATGGCACCTGTCGTTTTGCTTCCACCTGTCATCGAGCTGATGAGCAGAGGTGTACGAACCCTTTTCCCAAAAAACAATGTGTCCAGGCTTACCTCATCAAAATTCAGTTCAGGCAGCGGATTGTGCCGAAATGTATACCGTTCCATTCCGTTCGTTATCCCTTCTCCTGCCACATTCTCTTCCAGGCAGAGGCGCACATGCTCCAGCTTCCGTTCCCCCGTAGCCACCTCGGGAAGCAGCCGTTCGCCGGCCCGCTCTTGTTCATTCATGGTGAGACCCCCTTATGTGAGAAATTGTGCGGATGGACAGGGATCCCCTGCCGGTTCCGTTCAATAGGCTGTTCCATTTTTTCCTTGCTTCTATGTAACGCACTTCTGCATGAACAGGATCTATCATAGCCATGGTTAAACACATACCGCGCGTCAACTCTACCCAGTATACCGTTCCGAACATGCTATTGAAAGGGCGCACTCGCCCATCCCCGATTCATCGTACGAGCTCGGATGCAAGCTGCTCGCCAACCAGTTGCCCGGATAACGTCACAATCGGTGTCCCGCCTCCCGGATGTGTCGTTCCACCTACATACCACAGCCCCTTTACATCCTTGCTTTTGTTGCCCGGACGTGAGAAGGTCTGCTTCACCGAGTTGGATGATATGCCGTAGATTGACCCTTGATGAGCCAATGTATCGCGCTCGATATGTTGAGGTGTGTACCGAATCAGCACATCAGACTGTTTGAGCCCCTTGATTCCCCGCTGTGCCAGCTTATCCAGAACAATCTCACCGTAGCTTTCCGTTTGCTCATCCCAGTTCCAAGCATCGGACAAATATGGGGCGTTCACCAATATGAACAGATTACTTGCCCCAGCTGGAGCCATGCCCGCTTCGGAATAGCCGGAATAACAAATGTAGATTGTCGGATCAAGCGGCATCCTGCGTTCACGAAAGATATGGTTAAACTCCGGCTCATACTGTTCAGGGAAAAAGACAGTATGATGAAGCAGGGAATCATACTGCCGACGCACTCCAGCCAAAGTTACAAATCCGGATATGGATGGCTCATACTTGCGGATTCGACTATCACTCATCTGTTCCCGATGCTCCGGTGCCAGCAGTAGACGATTCACACTGAGCACATCGCCGTTGGCAACAACCTGATCGGCTTCCCGGAAGCCCCGATCTGTGTCCACACCTGTGACTTTGCCATTTCGAACGACAATTTGCCGGACCTCCGTGCCCGTAACAATCTCTACGCCTTTTTCCCGGGCAAGCTTTGTCATGGCAGCAATCAGCTGATAGGTCCCGCCTTTCACACCATAAACACCCTCACCCGCCTCTACATGGCCCATCATGGCGAAGATGGATGGTGCCTGATAAGGTGAAGAGCCGACATAGGTCGCATAACGGCCAAACATTGCCAGGGTATGCGGATGACTGAAATAGGATCGCAGAAGCTGATTCAGTTTCACGGTCGGCCGCACCCGCAGCAAACTGCGCAGCATTTGAAGATTATATTTGTCTTTTGCGGTCAGCAGCAGTTTGCCAAGAAAATGGCGGCTCGCTTCTGCATAGAGGGCTGCTGACTCATCCATAAATGCATCGTAACGGAGTGCGTCCTCCGGGCTGTAGGCTGCGATCTGTTCCTCCATCCACTCCCGCTTTCCGGACAGATCCACCACAGTACCATCAGCAAACACATTGCGTGTGCGGGGCTCCAGCTCATACAGCTGGACGTAATCTTCCATTTCCACTCCCGCATGCTCAAAGACAGAGCGGAAGGCGGAAGGCATCGTAATGGTACTGGGACCGCGGTCAAAATGATATCCGTCCTGTATCACCTGCTGCAGCTTGCCTCCTGCGTGTGCCTGCCGCTCCAGCATGGTTACCCGTACGCCTTGTGAAGCAAGGCGTATGGCACAGGACAAGCCTCCAAACCCAGCGCCGACAATGACAACTTTTCTGCTCAACTATACCGCCTGCCTTTCCATACATACCCTTTACCAGAGCGGCCTGCACGCCAGGAAGCCATTCCAATACCAATGACACAGGCCATGCTGATGGGTTGCAACCATGCAAGCCACCACGGCTGCCCGCCCGCTTGATCTGCCACCCTTTTCACCCCCATGCCCAACAGCGTGCCGATGATTCCATATATCATGGATGTAGAACTACCTGAATATAATCCGAAAACGAGTCCTATTGGAGGTACAAGGTACATGACTGTATACATCAACAGGGTGCCCAGCAGGAGCACATCCCTGCGTCCTGTGCCCTCGTACATGTTTTTCTTATAACCGTTCCATACCTCTAAACCGTTCTGATACATTCGTGTGCTGACCAATTCATGCACATCAACCAGCATGACCGGATGACCTGCGCGCTTGATCGCTTTCGCCAGACTCATGTCATCCACCAGATCTCCCTGAATGGCTGCATGACCACCTGAAGCCTCGTAACTCGAACGATGAATCAGCAGGAATGCTCCCGTTGCGGCGACAAATAACGGACTGGAAGACCTGCGCACCATGAAAATTGGAAGATGACTGATGATCGTAAATACCATCATGGGAACGACCAGCTTCTCCATCCACGTCTTCGCCACCTGATAGGGGAACCCTGTCACAAGACCTCTTCCCTGATCACATCCGGCAGCGACAGTTTGCCGAATCGCCTCTGGTTCCAGTCGCACATCCGCATCAACGAACATAAACCAATCGCCTTTGGCCTCCTGGACCAGTTGGTGACACGCGTATGACTTGCCCATCCACCCTGCCGGGGGTTCGGCTCCACCCAGCAGTCGCACACGTGCATCCCGATTCGCAATTGCCTGAATGATGGATGCCGTCTCATCTTCCGAGCGATCATCCAACACCAGCACTTCCATCCGGAAGCCGGATGTATCACTTGCAAGCACACTCTCCAGACATCCCTCAATATGTAGTTTCTCATTACGAGCCGGAATCAAGACAGAGACGAGTGTATCCGGGTGCAGCAACCGGTCAGCAGGGAACGAGCGGATTTTGGGCAGACAGGTCACATTCCATAGTGCAAAAATCAACTGCACACCTAGCACAGACGTCAAAATGATCCATAATATCTCAAATGCACTCATCGCTAACGGATTCCCCGCTTTCGTGCCGCATCGTATTTTTCACTCGTAGATCGTCCGTTACGAATCAGGGAGATTGCTCCCGGTAAACTTCCTTGTCCAATGCGCACCAACTCAGACTTGTGATGGTCTAACTGCTGCTCCAGCACAAGACCAAGTCTGACCGCAATCTCTTCACTCTTCCACACACTCCAGTCTTCCATTATAGGCGCACCGGCCACCATCGATATCTCCGGCAAATCATGCTGAACCATGCCATGACACAGAGTTACAGGTACAGCCAGCGTCTGGGGAGAACGACGAAGCAGTAATCCGATGCCAGGGCGAAACCGAATGGGCCTTGCATCCTGATGCAGGATTTCGCCCTGGGGAAAGATCCACACTCTTTTCCCCGCCTGAAGCAGCCCCGTTGTATACTGCATGGTCTTCCGGATTGCAGAAACACTCTCCTTGTTGATGGAGTAAGCGCCCAATTTGCGAAAGAAGGCATATTGCTGCAGCTGCTGCTCTTCCATCATGACATAATGGTCTCCTGCGGAAGTCCGGAGCGCTGCGTGATAGAGTAACAGGCCATCCCACCAGGAACTGTGGTTCATGAAATAGAGGACGGATTGATTCGGTGCTATGGACAAGCCGATTTTGCCGCCAAGCTGTGGGTCCAGTTTCCCCGAAAGCGTGAATGAACGAAAGCGCCGACGCAGCAAATAATACTGATTGTATAAGTAGAACATTCGGTTAAACCGTTTTGATTTTACGGCGGGAATCACTCAGCCAGCTCCCTTCTGCAAGCAGTGCGCCCACAAGCGCAATGATGAAACTGCCTGTGATGTCTTCTTTCAATGCAAGCAGACCGAATAACAGGATGAACAGCTGGTACACCCACTTGGCTCGCAGCAAAGAATGGCCGTCAGCAGGCATGGCTGGAAGAAAGAGCGACAGAAACGCACCCATAATGAACCAACTGATGTAATTGGTCCAGGGAACGCCATAGAATCCGCCGGGGGCCTCCCAATGCCAGAAACCTCTCGCATGCGCAACCGGATCAAGCACCAGATCAAGCACAATAGCCCAGAATCCGGTTTTGACCGCCCGAACCAGCTTCCCGGGCCAGCCAGAACCGCCGCCGCTTAGCAGAGCGGAGTTTCCGACTACTGCAATCCAGGCGAAGCCCAGGGTGACCGGAACACTGAACAGATGGATGCCGAAAAAATCTGAGTAGCCATACTCCCCAAAGGGCCATTTCGTATGGACACCAACCCACTCCACACCCATGCCGCCCAGCCACAGGATGGCTGAAGCGGCCCAGAGTCCTGGTTCCTTCCATATGACTGACTGGTCGGACAGTCCTGTTCTTTTCCGCCCCTGATAGATCAGATCCAGCACACAGAGTGCATAGAAAACAAGAAACAGACCGTTGGAAAAAGATAATATGTCAGGGACTCCGATGGTGAGCATCAGTGTTGCCCCAATGACGTACCATGCCCAATACAAAACCTGTATCATCAGGAAACCGCCGTACGGGAAGCCTGATAAGCCAATACCGGATACCGTTTCACAATCACACCGAGCATCTCCAGTTTCAACTCATCGGTCACAAAGGCCCGTTTGTTATATACGTCATAGTCGTTACGTTCTACCGCTTGTAAGATGGTGGAGTAAAAGGCGGCCGCCAGTTCGATGGCAAATGCACTTTCCGCAGGGTAGGTCTCCAGCCGATCCATCCCAAGCCTGAACCACTCCAATGCTGATGTTTTTAATTCCTGAATGATTGCTACAAACCGTTCGTCCACAATGCCATCTGCCCAGTCCTGTTCGGAGTAGCCATGTTTCTCCATGATTTCGAGGGGTACATAACGACGTGCTCTTGCCCGGTCTTCGCCCACATCACGAATAATGTTTACGATCTGCATTCCCTTGCCAAGTGCAATGCCGTTCACGGCCACTTCCGCGCCATTATCATCCCGCAGCACAGGCAGCAGCATTTCACCTACCGTTCCGGCAACGAGATAGCAGTAATGTTCAAGATCTTTCATCGTCCCGTAATGGGTTACCTCAAGATCGGTCATTTGCCCATCCATCTGGCGGAAGAAAGGCCCCTTGTCCAGGTGAGGGAAATTAGAAAACAGCCATCTCAATGCAGGCCAGATAAAGTGGCCTTCCGCCTTCTCAAGATGTTCAAAACGATCACGAATTTCGTGTATGGTATACATCGACTTTTCCGGCTCATCCACACTGTCATCAATGATGCGGCAGAACGCATAGATTACATATACTGCTTCACGACGCGGACTTGGCAAACCTCTGAAGGCCTGATAAAAAGAAGAAGAACCTTTTTGCATCAACTCTTCGCACCTGTTCAAAATCGTTTCATTCATGTTCCCATCTCCTTCATGAGTAGATTGACGGCCATACGCGCACTTTGCATCACGATCGGGACTCCGCCTCCGGGATGGACCGACGCCCCTGCTGCGTACAATCCGCGTATTGCCGGGAATGGTTTCGGCTGGGGCCGATATACACCCGATTGAAACAGGATAGGCGCAATACCGAAACTGCCCCCGCCGTATAGTCCGTCACGCTCGGCATCTGCTGGCGTACGTATCTTCTTCCATCTAATCGCTGCACGAAGCCCCGGGAACCCACGCTGCTCTGCTTCTTCCAGGACCCGATCGGCCAGTGCATCACTTTCCGTTGACCAGTCCACCCCTTCAGCATCTGGTACCGGAATGAGAAAATATAATACACTTTGGCCTGCCGGAGCAGCAGATTCATCCACAGCAACCGGGTTAAATACATAAAACGAAGACTTTGCCGGAATACGGCGCTGGTTGAACACTTCCCGCAAGCTTGCATCAAGACTCGGTGGCAGGAAAAATTGATGCGTTGCTGCATCCTCCCAGGTCTTGTCGACACCAACATAAATTAATACACAGCCGGAAGAGGGCCGATACGGCTTTTTTTTGACCGCTGCTTCAGGCATGTTGCCAAGCAAGCCCTTTAAATGAGGGAAATCCCCATTATAGATGACTGCATTCACCTCTTCAGCGCCTGCTGCCGTTTCTACACCCTGGCAAACGCCATCTTGAATACGAAGCCCGGTCACTTCTGTGTTCAGCACGACACGCCCCCCGCGCGCAATCAGTTCTGATTCCAGAATCGAGGGTAATGCAGCATACCCACCCTTCACCATCCAGATTCCATATTCATGTTCTGCATAGGGAAGAAGAGAGTAAATTCCAGGGGTACCAAACGGCGATCCTCCGATATACAGACTCTGAAGCGAATAAGCATCAAGCAGTTCTTCATGATGAAAGTAATCCCCTACAGCTTTACGTACACTTTTGTGTGCACGCAGCCTGCCCATCAGGGACAGAAGAGACGGTGTGAAAAAATCCCTTTTCCGCGGAAATGCTCTTTCCAGAAAAGCAGATCGTCCTGCCGGGAACAGCGTATCCATGTCCTTCATAAATTTCGTAAATCCCCGGCTCTCTCCAGGGAATAACCGCTCAATCTCCTCAGCCTGCTGCCTTCGGTCTGTCATCTTGGTCATGACGCGTCCGCTGCTATAGTGAACCCTGTATAACGGATCACAGCGCAGCAATTCCACCTTGGAGCGATCCACACCGGCCTCCTCCAGAATGCCATGCAGCATGTCAGGCAGAAGCACAATCGTTGGGCCCTGGTCAATGCGATACTCCCCATTTTGTTCATAGCCAATGCGTCCGCCAACTCGTGTACCCCGTTCGTATACCGTTACGTCCCAGCCTTGCCGATTCAGCAAAAGTGCCGAGGTCAGCCCGCCAATGCCTGCCCCCACAATGGCTGCCCGCTTCATGAACGGCCTCCGGCCTTAGCGGTCTTCACATATGAGGATCGATTTGAACGGATTCTGGCATCCTCTTCCTGAATCAGCCTGACACTGATTCGAGCGGACTCGAATATGGTAGGCAGGCCGCTGCCCGGATGGGTTCCGCCACCAACCAGCCATACCCTTTTCAATTCTTCAAACTGGTTATGCGGGCGAAGATACATCATCTGACCCAGATTATGAGCCATGTTAAACGTTGCCCCGCGGTACACATCCAGTTCATTTTCCCAATCCAGCGGGGTAAACATCATGGATTCTTCTATACGGCTCCGAATGTCTGCCAGCTCGGGGATCGCCTCAAGCCGCTGCATCATTGCTTCACGTACATTCTCTCGTTCCCCTTCCCAGTCGATGTCCCCCGTAAGGTTCGGAGAAGGCATGAGCACGTATAATGCAGATTTTCCTGCAGGGGCAAGCGTCGAGTCGAGCTTGGAAGGGTTATGAATATATAGAGACGGGTCAGCGGACAGCACTTTATGCTTCGTGATCTCATCGACGTTCAAACGGTAATCTTCGGGAAAATAAATCGAGTGATGCGGGAGATTAATCTCGCCGTCTACCCCAAGATAGAGCATCGCAGTAGAACAGGAGTATTTCTTGCGTTTCATTTTCTCTGGTGTATATTTCTTGAGCACACCCGGTTCAAACAGATGGTTCACCGCATGTGCAAAGTCTGCGTTGACGACCACATGATCCGCTTCAATGCGTTCACCGTTCTCCAGCAACAACCCTTCAGCTCGGCCATTACGAACGATAACCTGTTTAACCGGGCTTGATGTATGTATTCGTCCTCCATACTCTTTTACAATGTCAGCCATGGCTTGAAATACACGATTCACGCCGCCAATCGGATGAAACAGTCCATAGTGGTGCTCAATGAATGACAGGATGGTGAATGTCCCTGGACAATCCCAGGCAGACATGCCCAGATATTTGGACTGGAAAGTAAAGGCCCAGCGCAATCGCTCGTCCGTAAAATAACGGGACAGGATGCCGTAAACCGTATTGTTCACATCCAGCTTCGGAAGAGCCGTTACAGCGTCCTTGCGCAGATAGTCTGTCAACTTGCCAAAGGGCCTGCGCAGCAAGGGCATAACTTTGCCAAACTTGATCTCCTCTTCCTGCATAAACCTCAGATAATTGTCCTCATTACCGGGAAACAACTCCTTGATCTGGGCAGCGGTATCCTCACGGTTGCGGGAAGGCGTGAATACCTTATCGCCAAAGTTCAGGGCATATAAGGGAGTCAGCTCCTTCAGGTCCACATAATCGGATAGTTTACGTCCCACAACGTCAAACATCTCTTCAAGCAGCTCGGGCATCATCAGAAAAGTCGCACCCCGGTCGAAGCGATACTCACCGAGCTCCAGTCTGGCAGAGCGTCCACCGATCACTGGCTGTTTCTCATAAACGTCGACTTCATATCCCTGACCGGACAATAACATGGCCGCTGCAAGTCCACCCGGACCAGCACCAATAACAGCTGCACGTTTACGTTGCTGATTAGATATCATGCCAACTCACCTTTCTTATGGTCAAAAACATGCTTCCTACGTCCTTGACCTATTATTAAACAGTTGATAATTCATCGAAGCGGATATGGTCCAAAACGTTATACAAATATAATACAAATATTATACGAACTTGTAAACCGAATAATGACTCGCTGGTCAAATTACTGTAAAACTAAACGTTTACAACATAAAAAAACATCCTTTGCGCTTTTGCGTCAAAGGATGTCACTTAATTTATAGCCTATACATTATCATGCAATAGAAGTTGCTCATGAACTCCCTCATGTGGTCTACACCTTGTCAAAAACTGGACACCGCTTAGTTCTGCGTACGCAAAGGATTCTCCGTCAAATACTCCCGCTCCAGCCATGCCTGCCAGTCTGATGAATTCTCCGGCATGATCCAATCCGGATAAGCTGCATTTTTATTGCGCTCATAACCCTTGCCTCCAAGGATAAAGCGCATATACGGAAACTCGGACAGAATGCGATCGATCAACCGATCACTCTTTTCGCTTAAGCTGGGATTCGTAATGGAGAGACAGACCAGTTTAATCTTTTGCTCCCGGATAATGGGGAATACCCCCTCCTCGGGAGTATTGGCACCGAGATATAATACCTCGGCTCCATTTTTGCGCATAAACAGCGAAAATAACAGCAACCCCACCTGATGATGCTCCCCTTCCGGACAGAGTGCCAGAACTTTGGGCAGATGCGGATAGATCGGGAACAGATGGAAAAACTGATAGAACCGCTGTGAGATCAGCTGGGTCATAAAGTGTTCCTGTGCCACCGTTGCTCTGCCCTGCTCCCATGCATCCCCCACACGAACGAGAATGGGGACAAGCACATGATAAAACATGGAGTCATATCCATACATGGTGAAGCCAAAATCAATCAACCCGTTGGCGCGTTCACCCTGAAAATGGTAGAGCGAGTCATAAATCTGATCGGCCATGCGTGAGTATGCCTCTTCCATCGTGGGAACCGGGGTAGTTAGCGGAGCTGGCATGACCGATTCGGGCGGCTGGGGCGGCTTTGCTTTGTTCTCTTTTAACATGCGTACAGCTTCAGATATGTTGGTCTGATGCTGTTCAACCTGCTCCTTCAACCAGCGCAGGTCTTCAACATTCTCATCGGTGTACAGTCGATAACCCGATTCCGTCCGTTCAGGGGTTACCGCACTGTACCGATTCTCCCAAGCCCGGAGCGTTACCGTTGGAATGTCCAGCATGGCAGCGACTTGTTTGATGGAATACACTTTATTACCCACTCTCTTTTCTGAAATATCCAGGCCATCAATAGGTTAACGAATACTTCCTCCGTCCTTGTCAGGTATATGGAAATCCCAACATTCCACAAAAATAATACACTCATTATACACAACGGCCTTACACCTGTCGATTGCATTCAGGCAATTCGTTTATGGACTAAAACCCGTTTCTCCCTGTCCAAATACGCAGCCTGCGTCAATATGGATAACGGAGTGGTAATAGAAGTCAGCAAGTTTACAAAAGGGGGATATGCTGTTGTTTAATACAAGCCGATCATCATCAGAACACAAGACATCCAAACGTCGTTTTCCATACATACTCACAGCTCTTGGAGTTCTTATATTATGGCTCGTGGCAGTCATGATTTATCAAACATACAAGCCACTACCTGCAGGCATTTCCTATGAAAGCCCTGAATATCGGGTAGACGAGGTAGCCTTCCTTCATGACCTCACTTACCCCTCCGGGGACGGACAGATGGAACATGAGCAGCAGATTTTCCAGCGCATGCTTCAGATTGTAGAGGAGGCTGAACAGTTTGTTGTGGTGGATATGTTCCTATTCAACAACTATCAGCATAAGGGACAGCATTTCCCGCCGGTCAGTTTGGAATTCACAGATGCGCTGGTCGCCAAAAAAAAGCAGCATCCCGACATGCAGATTCTGTTTATTACGGATGAAGTGAACACCAACTATAACTCTGCACCCAATGCACTGCTGGAACGAATGAAGCAGGCTGGTATTCAGGTTGTCATTACAAATGTAGATCCCCTCCGTGATTCGACGCCTGTATACTCGGCGGTCTGGCGTACGTTCTTTCAATGGTTTGGTCAGTCGGGAGACGGCTGGCTGCCGAACCTGATGGCAAGCGACGGCCCAGACATCACGATGCGCTCCTATCTCAAGCTGCTCAACGTAAAAGCCAATCATCGCAAGGTCGTTGCCAGTGAGAAGATGGCGATCATTTCCTCAGGCAACATCCACGATGCCAGTGCCTATCACTCCAACGTGGCTTTTGAGGTTACCGGTCCAGTCATCGGGGATATACTCCAGTCGGAACAGGCTGTACTCGACATATCAGGAGGAGGTCAGGTTCCTTCCTATACTGCTCCTTCCACGGATCCAAACAAGGGGGATTTGCGAATTCGCTATCTGACCGAAGGAAAAGTAAATGATGCGGTATTGCATGAGATCAATCTGACGGAAAAAGGGGATACCTTGTGGATGGGCATGTTCTACATTGCTTCTCCGAAGGTACTGGATGCGCTGCTGGATGCGTCCAAACGGGGAGTCAACATCCGGCTTGTGCTCGATCCGAATGAAAATGCATTCGGTCAGGAGAAAATCGGCATTCCGAATCGTCCTGTAGCCGCAGAGCTGCATGACAAATCAGATGGCAAAATCCAAATCCGTTGGTATAACACAACCAAAGAGCAGTATCACACCAAAATGATGTACATTGCCAAGGCAACCGGGGATCATATCGTACTTGGCGGATCAACCAACCTTACCCCACGAAACATGAATGACTATAATCTTGAAAATGAACTATGGGTGGCTGCGCCCGCGAACCATGAGTTCACTCGCAACGTGGCGGATTATTTCGAACGAGTGTGGAATAATGAGGATGCCGAGTTCACCCTGCACCTGGATGAATTCCAGGAGAAAACGACTTTTCTGAAGGGGATTATCTATAAACTGCAGCTCATACTGGGCTTCACCACGTTCTGATTGGTGTAATTAGCACCTTAGTCGCCTGTTATAATTTAGCAGGCGGCTCTTTTGAATGACTTGACATCTGATGTGAAATATGAAAATATAATCTCCTAACGACCGTTAGGAAGGTGAATAAAATGACTGCACAATCCATATTAGAAGCGGCCTTGTTCCATTTTGCCAGAGATGGGTATGAGGGTGCGTCCCTTAGAGCTATCGCTGATGAAGTCGGGATTAAGAAACCGTCGATATATGCACATTTCAGCGGCAAGGAAGACTTGTTTCTCCATGCACTGGCCCATGCCTTTCAAGAAGTAAAACGCCATACATTAGAATATTTTCGCGATCATGCGGAGCTTGCACTGGAAGCCCGACTCAAGGGCGTGTTTCCCTGGTTCGAGCAGGAATACAACGCTAATGCTTCTGCCCGATTGATGCTGCGCATGTCTTACTTTCCTCCCCCGGGACTGTACAAAGAAGTGATGGATCTCGTGCATCCATTCCTTGATGGCATGGAGCGATCTCTAAACCGACTTCTGCAGCGAGCAATACGTCATGGAGAATTACCTTTGATTCCAACGGAACAAGCTGCCATTGCTTTTATGACTTCTCTCGATGGAATTACCGTTGAGATTATCTATGGAAGCTCACGTCGTTATAAGCGGCGTCTTGAAGCGGCTTGGCCTGTCTTTTGGCACGGCATTCATCATTTGAACGAAGAGGCACAGAAGATTGTGCCGGAAGGAGAAACAGCATCATGAACCGCAATTGGTTATATGTATTTATCGGAGGCATTATCGAAATTGTCTGGGTAAGCGGACTGAAGCACGCCTCCAATCTATGGGAATGGGCTTTAACCGCTATAGCCATCATCGTGAGCTTTGCTTTGATCATCGCAGCATCCAAGAGATTGCCCGTGGGCACGGTATATGCCGTCTTTACCGGAATCGGAACCGCAGGCACGGTCCTAACGGAAATGCTGCTGTTCGGCGAGCCTTTCCGTCTGGCCAAAATTCTGCTGATTGGACTCCTGCTCTGCGGCGTAATTGGACTGAAACTGGTCACGGATCAACACGAAGAAGCGAAAGAAGGTGTGGCATAATGGCATGGTTAGCCATTGTAGGCGCAGGCATCTGTGAGATTTTTGGCGTGATCGGCATTAACGGCGCTTCTACCAAAAAGGGCTGGCCTTATATCGTGCTCATGCTCGTTTCCTTTGTATTCAGCTTCTCGCTGTTGTCCTATGCCATGACTTCCATTCCCATGGGCACAGCCTACGCTGTATGGACAGGCATCGGTACCGTAGGCAGCACATTAACGGGCATGTTCCTGTTTGGTGAACGCAAGGAGGCCAAACGACTGTTGTTTATCGCCATGATATTGGTGGCTGCGGTTGGTTTAAAACTGATTACGTAAAAACTGTATCTATTCTGTAAAAACTAGGGCAACTTCCATCTGGAAGCTGCCTTTTTGGTATATCATGTAAGTAGATGTATCCCGGTGAAAGTGGAAAGGATGATCTGTATGAAGAAATGGTTGGCACATCTCGGCTCGCTCGCAGGATATTCATTTCTCATCCTTATAGGTGCCTTTTACCTGATTGCACTTGCTGCCATTATTATTCTGGCCATCTATGCCTTTCAGAACGGAGCATGACTCTCCTCTCTATCCTGTAGAAGGTGGCTATCCTCATCTCTCCCTCTCCTTCTATTAAATATCGGCTCATCCCTGTCGTTTTTCCCAATTCTCTCCCATTTGAATTCACACTCTCAAATCGTTTATACTAGTTCTGACCTTAAAGTCAATTCAAGAACTCATAAGTTCCGCACTGAGGTGAATGTATCGTTAATGAACCCTATTCATGAGATGAATGAGAAGAAAAAACTCATTATTACGACAGCCCTTAAGCTGTTTTCTGCCAAAGGCAGTGCTGCAACTTCCATGCAGGAAATTGCAGAGCTATGCGGCATGTCCAAGGGAAGCCTCTATCTGATGTTCAAATCCAAAGAGGAGTTGGAAGCCAGTACAATGGAGTACTGCATTTACACCCTGATGGATGAGATGTCCCAGATTGAACATGAGGCCGGTCTCACATCCAGAGAACGTCTGCACAAGCAGATTGAAACGCTGCTGGTTCACGTTTCCGAACTGAAGGAGTTTCTCCGGGTACAGCTGCGCAGCATCATGATGGATGATGAGCAGCATCCCGGCAGCAAATGCAATCCGAAGCACAGGGATATGGAGATCCGTACCTTGCACTGGTTTAAGGATAAGCTTGAGGATCTGTACGGTCCCGAGATTGAGCCTTATACCGTAGACCTTATTTTGCTAACGCATGGACTGTTCCTGTCCTACGTCAAGATCTGGTTCACGGAAATGCCATCCCTAACCGTTTCCAAAATGGCCTCGAATCTACTGCAAACGATCGATTATGCAGCGTATGGGCTGCTGAATCAGCGGCCTGCACCTTTGATTCCTTTGGAAAACTGGCCGGCATGGACCAGCGATTCACATACGGATTCGACGATGATGCGTCATCCCATTCACATCATCAAACAGATGCAGGATATCGTGACTTCCGATCTGACTGCAGGACAATCCCGGAACGATGCCCTTGAAACTATCGCCATTCTGAAACAGGAAATGATGGAATTCACACCGCGGCGTGCCATTATTCTGGGCATGATGCACAACCTGGAGAACATTCCAGCGATTGAATCCTTGCACTCCGAGCTTCAGCATATTCTGGATGCCATGTACAGCCGGTTCATCCAGGCTGACTCGTCACACAAATAAGATAAAAAACAGGGAGAACTGAGAGGAGAAGAAACTGTCGTATGAAAGGAATTATTAATTTCTCACTGAACAACAAGTTTGCGATCTGGATTCTGACCATTATCGTTTCCTTCGCTGGTTTGTACAGCGGACTAACGATGAAGCAGGAGACCATTCCGAACATCAATGTGCCATTCCTGAGTGTCACGGCGATTGATCCTGGAGCTGCCCCAGAAGGTATTGTCGAAGATGTCACCAAACCGCTGGAACAGACCCTGCGCAATGTGGAGGGAATCAAGACCCTAACATCCACATCCATGGAGAACGCTGCTTCCATCACGCTTGAATTTGATTATGGAACTGATCTGGACAATGCAACCGCAGCTGTTCGCGAGGCACTGAACGAAGTGCAGCTCCCGGACGGTGTACAGAAACCGACCATTTCCAAGTTCAGCATCAACTCGTTCCCGGTTGTCTCTCTGAGCTTGTCCGATAAGGACGGGGGAGATCTGGAGCAGTTGACCAGACTCGTTGAATCCGATATTCAACCTGCACTCGAAGATATCGACGGTGTAGCCCAAGTACAGGTTTCCGGTCAATATGTCAAGGAAGTACAACTGAAGTTTGACCAGGAGAAAATGAATGAACTGGGCCTCACTGAAGATACAGTAAATGGTATCGTTCAGGGTTCTTCTGTCCGCGTACCACTGGGACTGTTCGAACTGGACGAAGCACAGAAAGCTGTTGTGGTTGACGGGAACATCATCGATCTGGATGATCTGAAAAACCTCGCCATTCCTGTGGTGCCAAGCGGTGCTGGCGCAGCAGCTGCAGATCCATCTGCTCAAGCCGGCGGTGCTGCTGGTCAAGCCACAGCCCCGGATGCCGCACAGGGTTCCAATCCAGCTGCCGGACAATCGGCTGGTGGAAATGCAAGTGCAGGCAGTGCTTCTGGCGTTGCCAGTGCGACAGGAATTCCTACGGTAAAATTAAGCGAGATCGCGAAGATTGAAGTGATTGGTCAGGCCGAATCCATTTCACGGACAGACGGAATGGAATCTATCGGTATTTCCGTTGTGAAATCGAATGACGCCAACACGGTTGATGTGGTTAACGCAGTCAAGGAGAAAGCGGAAGAATTGCAGACGCAATTCAAAAACGCGCAGCTGACTGTATTGCTCGACCAAGGTAAACCGATTCAGGACTCTGTGAATACGATGCTCGGTAAAGCCATTTTCGGTGCTCTATTTGCCATCCTGATCATCCTGCTGTTCCTGCGTAACATTCGTTCAACCATTATTTCCATTATCTCTATCCCGCTCTCCTTGCTTATGGCAATGACTGCACTCCTTCTCATGGACATCACACTGAACATGATGACGCTGGGTGCCATGACAGTAGCGATAGGCCGGGTAGTCGATGACTCCATCGTGGTTATCGAGAATATCTATCGCAGATTGACCCTTAAGGGAGAGAAACTGAAAGGCCGTGAATTGATCCGGGAAGCTACTCGGGAAATGTTCATTCCGATCCTCTCTTCCACAATTGTAACCATTGCCGTATTCTTGCCACTCGCACTCGTAAGCGGTATGGTGGGCGAGCTCTTCCTGCCATTTGCATTAACCATGGTATTTGCATTGTTGGCATCCCTGATTGTGGCGATTACCATTGTGCCAATGCTGGCTCATACCCTGTTCCGCAAAGGCTTGAAGAACAAGCAGAATCACGAGGAAAAACCGGGGAAGATGGCCGAAGGCTACAAACGCCTTTTGAACTGGACTTTATCACATAAAATCATTACGGTCGGTATCGCTGTGATATTGCTGGTCGGCAGTTTGTTCCTGTACCCGTTCATCGGTGCAAGCTTCTTGCCAGAGCAGCAGGACAAATACGTGACCATCACATACAGTCCGGAAACCGGAGCTTTGCGTGAAGATGTTGAAAAAGAGGCACTTGTCGCTGAAAAGTGGTTGCTTGAACAGCCTGGTCTGGAGAAAATGCAGTATTCCATCGGCGGCAGCAATCCACTGAGCAGCATGGGTGGCGGAAGCTCCAACTCGGCTCTCTTCTATATTGAATATAACGAAGATACAAAAGATTTCACTCAAGTGAAAGAACAGCTTGTAGAAGGTTTGAGGAAGGAAGTTACTGTAGGTACTTGGACTGAGCTGGATATGTCCGGCGGTCTGGGAGGCAGCAGCCTCAGCATCTCCATCTATGGCGACAACGTAGACCAGATCAAACCGGTTACGGATGAAGTGTTCAAACTGGTTGAAGCGGATACGGAATCGTTCGAAAAAGCGGACACCACTCTCTCTGACACCTATGGGCAATATACCCTCGTTGCGGATCAGGAGAAGCTTAGCTCGCTGGGTCTGACTGCAGGCCAACTGGCTATGGCACTGAGCCCTGCACAGGAACGCTCTGTGCTGACGGAAGTGGACATTGATAACAAAACCTATAAAGTGTACGTCGAGACAGACCAAAAAACATTCGACAGCATCGCTGATATTGAAAATGAAAAAGTGACTTCTCCGCTCGGTATCCAAGTACCGATCAAAGATGTCGCTAAAGTCGAAGAAGGTACATCTCCGAACTCGATTATGCGTATTGATGGCAAAGTTGTTGCTCAGGTGTCAGCTAACATTTTGGCTTCCGATGTGCAAAAAGCTTCGCAAAACTTGCAGGATAACATCGACAAGCTGGATCTGCCTGATGGTGTGGAAGTGAAATTTGGCGGTACAACCGAACAAATCAATGACACCTTCACCCAACTGGGTCTCGCCATGCTGGCAGCCATCGCCATTGTATACTTTGTACTGGTCGTTACATTTGGCGGCGGACTGGCGCCATTCGCCATCCTGTTCTCCCTGCCGTTTACCGTTATTGGTATTATGGTAGGCCTGTTCCTGGCTGGCGGTACCATTGACGTCTCTGCCATGATGGGTGGACTCATGCTGATCGGGATCGTGGTCACCAATGCGATCGTCCTGATCGACCGTGTCATTCACATGGAGAAAGACGGCATGTCTACTCGTGAAGCCCTGCTTGAAGCTGGTGCAACACGTCTGCGTCCAATCCTGATGACCGCACTTGCAACGATTGGTGCCTTGCTGCCACTCGTTACAGGACTGGAAGAAAGCGCGGGAATCATCTCGAAAGGTCTGGGTATTACCGTTATCGGCGGTCTGATCAGCTCCACGCTGCTCACCCTGGTGATTGTGCCAATCGTGTATGAATTCCTGATGAAGTTCAAGAAGAAAAGAATTGAAGATTAATCTGCTTGTTTGAGCATCGATTCGAAAGAATGAAATAAACATGCTATTATAATCTGCCTCCTGTTTCTCATTGAAATGACTGTTCATTTCAATGAAAGACCAGGAGGTTTTTTTATGGGTGGAAACGGAATACCACCCATACATGTTAGGTAAAACAACACCAATCAGGACTTCAACTATGCCAAATTACAAAATGAAGATCCTGTTTTGTAAAATAAAACAAATGAGCGAGAGTTTTCACTTCATGTTCTGTAAATGGACTTATAATATAGCTTAATTATGTATGCTCCTTACCCTGCTCGTACATCACAACATAACAAACGCTCTTCAGAAACCCGCATCATAAGGCGGGATTGCAAACGGCATGCAATTCGAGGGAGGACGGTGGTTGTATGGGGGAAACGACGCTTCAACTTCAGATGAGAGATATGCTAAAACGGCCTGTATTTCGCAAGGCAGAGGTACTTGCCAGTGAACGGGCACTGGAGCGATATGTCCGCTGGGTCCATATCATGGAGGTACCTGACGTGGGCGATCTTTTAAACGGAGGAGAACTCGTGCTGACCACCGGCATTGGCTGGCAGGATAATGAGCAGCAAGGGTTGTCTTTCCTGCGCCAGTTAATCGCCCGCGGTGCTGCAGGACTCTGTATTGAGCTGGGGACACACACCAAGTCGCAACTCGGAGCAATGAAAGAAATTGCAGCAGCGGATGATTTTCCGCTCATCTGGTTCCATGAACAAGTCCGCTATATTGATATTACGCAAGACCTGCACTTCGCCCTGATTCGCAGTCATCAGCGAATGCTCGCCGAACTCGACAATCTTACTACCTCGTTCAACCAACTACTTCTAAATGGAGACGGCGTGCAGCCGCTGCTTCGATTGTTATCCCGCACAACCGGTTACCCTGTGGCGTTATATCCACTTGAAGGGGAAGCCAGCGCTGTCCCTTATTGTCCCCCAGAGCTGTTGGAGAACCGCAGAATGGCGTGGTTAACTCAGCGCAGCCACTCATCCCAGACAGACCAAATGGATCAAAAGAATCGTTCAGGGCAACCAATGAACGCCCTTACCCTCCCTATTCAGGCGCTGGAGTATACATTTGCCGATCTTGTACTCTTCCTGGAGAAGCTTCCCGATCACGAACTTGAGTTACAGCATCACAAGCATCACAAGCCTTCAAATGAATTCGTCATTCAGGCAGTGGAGCGCTGTGCAGCCGCCATAGCACAGGATTGGATGCGGACCAAATACATGGAAGAAAAGCGTCGTTACAAGGAAGACATGTGGGTGATTGACTGGCTGAATGGACATCACACGGCCAAAGAAATTCAGGAATATCTTATCAGCCGAGGCCCCCTGCTTGCTTCCAGCAAAGGTACCGTTGTTTTGTTTGACAGCAATCCGAATTATACCGACAGCCTCAAACTTCAGAAATTGCTCATACAGCGCAACATTGTCGCACGCTCTGTATTTTCCCGGGAAGGGTTTACCCTGTTCAGCACGGTATTGAACCATCAGATTATCCTGATTATTCTCGATCCCCAGCCCGTTCCTCAGCGCAAAAGCAGTCTCTGGCGCTGCATAGAGCAGCTGCAGCAGCATGAAACAGACCAGACCCACCGTCTGTTCTCCGGCCTACTGGGCATTGGTCACTGCTGTACCGATTTGTCACGTCTCAAGGACAGCCTGGATGCAGCCAAAGAAACACTGCGCATTCAGAAAGATACCGGACCCATGCAGCAGCCGTTTTACAGCAACCTCCACGGTTATCGCATCATTGCAGGGATGAAGCAGAGCGGCAGCTTGGAGGACTTTATCGAAGAATATCTCGGTCCCGTCATTCGGCATGATGCAGAAAAAGGCGGACAGCTGCTGCGAACACTCAAACAGTATTTTGTGCTTTGCTGCTCCAAGCAGGAGACTGCCACCGCCTTATTTATTGTCAGACAGACCCTCTATCATCGGTTGGACAAAATTGAAGCTTTGCTCGGAGAAGACTATGTCCTCCCCGAGAAACGCGTCGCCATTGAACTCGCCATCTATGCTTATGAATACGTCCATGGTCCAATTGCATAACTTGCATAAAGGCTACGCCCCTCGCTGTTCCCGAAGCTGCCGGATCAGAAAGTGGACGAACCACTTTCGTCCGGACGCCGTACCAACATGCTGCTCCTTCATTTCACCTGGTTGATCGGGATGCTCCCAGACTACACTGGCACCTTCCAGATGTTCCTGAACCGAATAGATCCGATAACCTAGCGTAACCATTCGTTCGATCGCCATTTTCTCCGCTTCAAAAGCTTCATTCTCCAGCATCAGTCTCACCCTCCCGTCGATGTCGTGACCGTTTGCCGCCCAGGCATGGGTGCACCCGCATCATATTTGGCACGCTTCACATATTGACCCGCTCCGGCCGCTCCGGCAAACTGTCGATCCTTAATGACATAGTCCCCCCGGCACAGGACGGTGATAGGACAGCCCTGCACCTGCATGCCTTCGAAGGCACTATAGTCCACATTCATATGATGTGTACTGGCCGATATCTCCCGGGAAACAGAAGGATCGAAAATAACGATATCCGCATCAGTACCGACAGCAAGTGTCCCCTTCTGCGGAAACAGACCAAACAGCTTGCTCGCCCGGGTAGAACACAGATCCACCCACTGATTCAATGAAATGCGGCCCTTGGCAACTCCCTCCGAATACAGGATACTAAGCCGGTCTTCAATGACAGGCCCGCCGTTCGGGATTTTGCTAAAATCATTCTTCCCCAGATCCTTCTGACCTTTGAAATTGAATGAGCAGTGATCCGAGCCAATGGTCTGCAATTGGCCGCTCTTCAGTGCATTCCACAACACATCCTGATGTGAGGCTTCCCGAAGCGGCGGGGACCAGACGTACTTCGCACCTTCGAAATCAGGCTGATCCATAATGGATTGATCCAGCGTAAGATACTGCGGACACGTCTCGCCCCAGATCCGGTATCCCATGTCACGCATGCGTGCAATCTGCTCTACTGCTTCGGCACACGTCACATGCACAACGTACAGCTGTGAATCCGCAAGCGCAGCCAGACGTGCAGCACGCCCTGTCGCCTCTCCCTCCAGAATGGAAGGACGTGTAAGCGCATGATGGATGGGCTCCGTCCGCCCTTCGGCGAGCGCCTGACGCACAAGCAGGTCGATGACATCCCCGTTCTCGGCATGCACCATAACCAAAGCACCGTACTCCTTGGCTTTTTGTAACGTCTGAAAGAGGATGCCATCATCCGCCTGGAACTGGTTTTTATAGGCCATGAACACCTTGAAGGAAGACACCCCTTCCTCCTCAATGACCTGCGGCAGCTCCTCCAGTACCTGATCATTCATCTCCCCGATCATCAGATGAAACCCATAGTCGATGGCAGCTTTCCCCTCGGCCTTCCCCTGCCACTCCTTGAGGGATTCGATGAGCGGTTTGCCTTTTTGCGTCAGACAGAAATCAAGGATTGTCGTTGTCCCGCCAAAGGCAGCAGCAGCGGTTCCCGAGGCAAAATCATCCGCGGTAACGGTACCACCAAACGGCATATCCAGATGTGTATGCGGATCAATCCCGCCAGGAATGACATAACAGCCGGAAGCATCCACAATCTCCGTTCGGTCATCCGCCACCATACCCATGCCAATCTGCGTGATCTTTCCGTTTTCGATGAGTATATCTGCTTCAAATGTATCCGATGCCGTGACCAACACGCCATTCCGAATCAGTTTGCGTCCACTCATGATATCGCCTCCTTGGTTGATTGATCTCTGGCCGATTGCAGCAAGGCAATCGCAGACTGACGTTCGTTCCAGGTTAATGGGGTCTGTTCATGTGCAATCTCCACCATTTCAATTGCCCCATCTACCGGACAAACAATGGAGCACAGATTACATCCCACACAATCTTCCTCGACCACTTCCAGGTAGTCACCGGAAGGATCGGTCAACATATCAATACATTGATGCGATGTGTCCTCACAAGCGATATGGCACTTGTTGCAGTTAATGCAGACATCTCGGTTGATGCGGGCGACCACTTTATAATTGAGATCCAGATTGCCCCAGTCCGAGTACCTCGGCACTGTCTGACCCACAAGTTCCGCTACACTGCTCAGGCCCTTCTCATCCAGATAATCGTTCAACCCGTCAATCATGTCCTCCACAATGCGAAAACCATGATGCATCGCTGCCGTGCATACCTGAACCCCTGTCGCACCCATAAGCAGGAACTCTGCCGTATCCCGCCAATCGGATATGCCTCCTATTCCTGAGATCGGCACCCCTACTTCCGGATGTCGTGCACACTCGGCCACCATGTTCAGGGCAATCGGCTTCACGGCAGGTCCGCAATAACCGCCATGGGCACCTTTGCCGCCTACATGGGGCACGGTATTCCATGAATCCAGATCCACACCCGCCAGGGAATTGATGGTATTGATCAGGGAGATGGCATCTGCACCACCACGCACAGCTGCCCGAGCGGTCGCCGTAATATCCGTGATATTCGGCGTGAGCTTCACAATCACGGGTGTGGTCGCTACTTCCTTCACCCACATCGTTTGCAGCTCAACCAGGTCCGGCTGCTGTCCGGAAGCTGCTCCCATGCCACGCTCAGCCATGCCGTGAGGACAGCCGAAGTTCAGCTCCAGACCATCCACGCCGATCGCTTCCACCTTTTTGACAATCTCATGCCACTTCTCCCGTTTGGGTTCCACCATCAGCGAAGCAATGACCGCACGATCCGGAAAACGTTTCTTGGTTTCAGCGATTTCCCGCAGATTAACCTCCAGTGGGCGATCGGAGATCAATTCAATATTGTTAAACCCCGCTACCCGCTGCCCGCCGAAATGTACAGCAGCAAACCGGGAAGAAGTATTGATGATCGGTTCACCCAGCGTCTTCCACACCGCTCCGCCCCAGCCTGCCTCGAAGGCACGCTGCACCTGATATCCCGTATTGGTCGGTGGCGCGGATGCCAGCCAGAATGGATTAGGTGATCGAATACCTGCCAGATTTATCGATAAGTCAGCCATAACGATCCCTCCTTGGTGTTGTTTGCACATCTGGTTCTACACCTATGACTTCGTGGTCCGAACAACCTTTTGATCTGTCTGTAATTTAACGAACTAAGCACACTCTATTAGACGTAATACTACAAGTATGGCGTTGTAACGAATCCACTACGTTTTATTTTCGCGTGCAAACAGTAATCGCTCCAATATCTACCGGTATAGCGTCACTGATGTTCGTTAGCCTCTCCCTTTCATGCTGACCTTTAAAATAAGGTGCTGGCAGTTCGTTAGCGTTCGAAACAAACGAGTTAACCTCAAGCTGTCACTTCCACCTGTCCAGGCAGCGCCTTCATCAGTGCGGCTGCGGCCAGTTTGCCCTGCTGTGCTGCCGAGACAACCATGGCTTCGCCCTGACCCTGGCCAAAGATCACATCGCCCGCCGCATAGACCTGTGGATGCGAGGTGCGATAGGTCTGCGGTTCCACTTCAACGACGCCCCAGTGATGACGCAGGCCGAAGGCTTCAATGAGTGGCAGCAGCCGGTTCTGTCCAATCGCCCGGACAACGGTGTCACAGTCAATCATGAACTCTGTCCCTGCCTGGGGTACGGGTAATGCACGCCCACCTCCCGGTGGGGTAACCAGCTCCATTTTCACACACTCCACAGCCCGGACTCGCCCATTCTCATCACCAATAATGCGCTGTGGCATCGTAAACCAGCGGAATTCCACACCTTCCTGTTTCGCAAACGTATACTCAAACGCATATGCCGTCATCTGGCTCTCCCCGCGCCGATAGAGCATCTGCACGCGCTCTGCTCCCAGGCGAACCGAGCAGGTAGCCGCATCCACTGCCGTGTTGCCTGCACCGATGACAGCTACGTTCAGACCGTTGAGCGCAGGCGGGACGCCCTGCTTCGTGGATTCCACCAGTTCAATCGCATCGTATACCCCTTCCAGCGTCTCTCCTTCGATTCCCAGCATCGGAACAGAACCCATCCCACAGGCCAGAATGACAGCTTCATGCTGCTCCAACAATTGTGAAGGGGCCATATCCATGCCTATACGTACACCGTAACGAATGTTCACCCCCAATGCTTCGACCTGCTCCACTTCCCACAAGGCTACCGCTTCCGGCAAACGGAAAGATACAATTCCGTACGTATTCAATCCCCCGCCTTTGGGTTTGGCTTCATAGATCGTCACGTCATAACCTGCACGACCGAGCTCTCTGGCTGCGGACAATCCGGCAGGACCGGCCCCTACAACAGCGATGGATCTCCCATTGGAGGCAGCTGCCTGAAATAGCGGCTCATTTTTCGCACGTGCCCAGTCTGTAGCATATCGCTGCAAATCACCGATGCGAATGGGCTTCGACGATTCATTCAGCACACAGGCGCCTTCACACAGTTCCTCAGTTGGACAGACCCGTGCACAGCTCGCACCCACCGGATTGGCATCCATAATAGTTCGAGCCGAACCTTTAAGGTGACCCGTCGAGATTTTGCGGATAAACGAAGGGATGTTAATGTCTGTGGGACACGCCTTGATACACGGTGCATCGTAACAGTACAGGCAGCGGTTTGATTCCTCCATCGCTTCCTTGCCAGACATAGCGGGTTTCATCTCGGCAAAACGGCTCTCCCATCCATAATCGGATAACGTTGCTCCCGGGCTGTTTATCACGACCACGCACCTCCTAAGGATTAATCTGGATTGATCTTCTAACAGAACCTTTCAATCGCCCTTACAGGTTAACCAGATGTTCATATGTCTCGGGTCGCCGATCCCGGTAAAATTGCCACACATTGCGTACTTCACGGATCATTTCCGTATCCATCTCCCCAATGACAACCTCATCCTGATCCCTGCTGCCCATGGCAACCATTCGTCCACGCGGGTCCACCAGATACGACTGACCATAAAATTCACCCATATTCCATGGCGCTTCCACACCTACCCGGTTAATGGCAGCGACATAATAGCCGTTGGCGACCGCATGAGCAGGCTGCTCCAATTTCCACAGATATTCCGATGTACCGGCCACTGTAGCTGACGGGTTGAAGACAATTTCGGCCCCTGCGAGCCCCAGCAGACGAGCTCCTTCCGGGAAATGCCGATCATAACAGATGTACACGCCAACCTTGGCATACGTTGTATCAAATACCGGGTATCCCAGATTCCCGGGCCTGAAATAATATTTTTCCCAAAACCCGTTCGTGCCCTCGCCGGCTTCCACATGCGGGATATGATGTTTACGGTATTTCCCGAGGTAGGAGCCATCGGCATCAATCACGGCAGCCGTATTGTAATACGATGCAATGCCTTCCACCTCATACACAGGCAAAATGATAACCACGCCCAGTTCCTTCGCAAGCACCTGAAAACGTCTGGTCGTCGGTCCTTCCGGCACGGGTTCGGCAGATGCATACCACTTCGGATTTTGCTCCGTACAAAAGTACGGTCCATAGAAAACTTCCTGCAATCCGATAATCTGAGCGCCCTTGGCAGCGGCTTCACGGACCAGGCTGATGTGCTTTTCAATGGCAGCCTCTTTGTGGTTTTCAACCGAGGCTGATCCTTCCACTTCATGTGAAGCCTGAATCAGGCCAATACTGACTTTTCCCATACGTTAAATGCCCTCCTTCTGCCATGATTGATTGGTATAAAATAAACCCACCCAACGTTTTGAGTCCCTTGAAATGTTGATCAGTCGCCCGAATCAATGTCAGCAGGCAGCCGGCTGCACATTTGCCGAATCGTACGGTAGAGCACCTCTGTTCCCAGTGCAATGTCCTCCGGCGAGGAATACTCGCTCGGATGGTGGCTGATCCCATCCTTGCTGCGGACAAAGATCATGCCATACTCACACACATGGGACAGCGCCAGCGCATCATGGAACGGGCCGCTCATCAGCTCCGGCAGGGGCAGCCCCATCTCCTCTGCAGACGAACGGATGGCCGCCTGGATCCGTTCCGCACAATATCGCGGTTCACTGTTGGTATCTTCGGTCAGGGAATAGGTCAGGCCATGCTGACTGCATACTTCATCGAGCACATTCATCAGCCGGGCTTCGAGTTGATTCCGGCGTTCCATCTCCATATCGCGCAGGTCCACGGTGAAGCTGACTTCTTCGGGGATAATGTTGCGTGAGTCCGGGAATACCCTCAGACTGCCCACGGTACCAACCGTAGGGGCATCCGGATCTGCTCTTACCATGTCGTCAAATGCCGCAATGACCCTGGCACTGCCTGCAAGCGCATCATGCCGCATGGCCATTGGTACAGAGCCGGCATGCCCTGCCATGCCCTTGATCGTAACCGTGAGCCATAACGGACCAGAAATGCCTGTTACCAGGCCCACCGGGGCATCCAATGATTCCAGCACAGGACCCTGTTCAATATGCAGCTCCAGATAGCTGCCAATCGAGCCTGTCGCATAGACACCTTCAGCAAACTTCTCTACGGAGCAACCGAAGGCTTGCAGGGCCTCACGGCGGGTCACCCCATTTTTGTCCTGCCGCTCCAGTTCTCCCTCTTCCAGCTGTCCAGTCATTCCACGCGAGCCAAACAACCCTTTATTGAAGCGGGAACCCTCTTCATCGCAAAAGGCAATGACCTCAATTGGCATAGAGGGCTGAACGCCATTCTCCATCAGACACTGTACAACTTCCAGCGCGCCCAGAACACCGATCGCTCCATCGTATCGGCCGCCGTAAGGCTGTGAATCAATATGCGAGCCAATCATGAGAATAGGCAGTGCCTGATCTGTCCCTTCAAGGCGGCCGATCAGATTCCCGAACGGATCGATCCGGGTTGCCAGTCCGGCTTCTTCCATCCAGAGTCGTACCTGAATAATGCCATCCATGTCTTCGGGCGTGAGGGCAAGCCGGCATACGCCCGTCTCTCCAATTCGTCCGATACGGGACAATTGTTCAATTCGTTCATTCAATCGAAGCTGGTTAATGCCTTTTCCGGTTGTGATCTGCATCTTCCCTCGCCTCCATGCGAATTATTGCCAAACGGTCTAATTATTCCTGCGATTCAGGCTATCCTGCCTCCAAACTGCGCAGTGCTTTGAGTACACTGCCAGTAATCAAATTCAGCTCATCTTCCGTGGTGACAAATGGAGGAGAGATCGTCAAAATGTTAGCGAACCCTGGTACCGTGTCCCCGTTTTTACCGATCAGTACCCCATCCTTCTTGCAGCTGGCCAGCACTTGTACCACTTTCCCTGCATCTGCCGGGGAGCCATCCGCTTCAATGAGCTCAATGCCACACGCAAAGCCAAACATCCGGATATCTCCGACCACGGACAGCTCCAGCAGCGGCTCCAGCTTCTCCCGAAGCAGGTGCCCCAGCTGATCCGCACGCTCGACCAGGTTTTCACGCTCCAGAATGTCGAGATTGGCCAATGCCACCCGGCAGGAAACCGGATTGCCGCCGAATGTATTCACATGGCGAAAGTGTGCATCCGGCCCGGATTCCCGGAACGTATCGTATAGATCCGCTCGTACAGCAGTAGCGGATAGCGGAGAATACGCGCTGGTCATTCCCTTGGCCATGGTGACAATATCCGGCTGCACCCCATAGTTCTGATGTCCAAACTTCTGTCCGGAGCGCCCGAACCCGCAGATCACTTCATCCACGATTAGCAGCACACCGTAGCGCTGACAGATCTCCTGCACGGTTCGCATATAATCCGGAGGCGGGACAATCATGCCGCCCCCGGTAATCACCGGCTCCATAATGACCGCCGCTACGGTCTCGGGACCTTCCCAGCGGATGACCTCTTCATAGATGGTCGCACATTCGAGTCCGCATCCTTCCTTGTTCCGTCCAAACGGACAGCGATAACAATACGGAGGTGGAACATGGGAGAAGCCCACACCCAGCGGTTCGTACTTGATCTTACGGGCTGCCTGCCCGGTAGCGCCGAGTGCGCCCATGGAGTTGCCGTGATAGGCCCGGTGCCGGGAAATGAACTTGTGTCTGGTTGGCTCACCATTCTGGTGATGAAACTGACGGGCTATTTTAAACGCCACCTCATTCGCATCTGAGCCCGAGTTGGAAAAGAAGATCCGATAATCTCCCTCCAGCCAGTCATTCAGCTTCTCTGCCAGCAAAATCGCCGGTTCGTGACTCTGCGTCATCGGTACATAAGCGAGTGCTTTCATCTGTTCATAGGCACTCCTCGCAATCTCCTCACGTCCATGCCCCACATTCACACACCACAGTCCGGACATCGCATCCAGATAACGCGTACCATCCTGATCGGTAATCCAGCTGCCTTCCCCGCTAACGGCAATCATCGGATGATCGTTATGAGGCGAGATGTGATGCCACACATATTTGCGGTCCTTCTCCAGCCATTCTTCCTTGGTACTGCCAAGCGGCTGAGGTTGCTGATCCACAGAGCTCATCCGTTATCCTCCTTCGACTGCCTTATTTTACCGCTTCTTCATAGATGCTCTTCTCCAGTGCTTCGTCCAGATTGGCTGCCTTCTTGATCAGTCCATAGTTGAGGGCAATGTCCGCTGTACGGGCAAACGATTCATCCACGAAACTGCCCACCTGCTGCTCTGTAAATCCTTCCGGACGAATCAGCTTCGCGATCTCTGCCAGCATCGTCACCTGATGTTCACGGGTCGTACTTCCGTCGGTCACATTGCTCATGACGGTATCCACAGTCTCTTCCTGATTGTCGATGGCGTAGTTCCAGCCTTTCAGAATGGCACGGGTAACTTTTACAGCCAGGTCACGGTTGCTGTCGACCCAATCCTTTTTCGCAATCAATGTATCTTCCAGCATGCCTACGCCGGCATCCTCGATGTTGAACACATCCAGATCAGACTCCTGTACTCCACTTTCCAGCACAACGTGATATTCGTTATATATCGTGGCTGTTGCTACATCCACCTGGTCATTGAAAAACTGATCCATCGTAAAGCCCTGTTTCACCAGCTCGATATCCTTCTTCGGATCAAGTCCGTTCTTCTCCATGAAAGCGAGGACCTGGAACTGCTGGCTGCCGAACCATGTGCTTACCTTTTTGCCCTTCATTTGTGCCGGATCGGTAATTCCCGCTGACTTCTTGGCGATCAGGCGATAGCTGCTCTTCTGTGAAATCTGGGCAAGGGAGACCAGCGGAAGACCGTTATCACGGCTCACCAGCAGACTGTCCACCCCGGTGATCCCCACATCGGCTGCGCCGTTCACCACCTGCTGTTCAATGACGATATCCGGACCACCCGGAATAATCTCGGCATCAATGCCCTCATCTGCAAAAAAACCTTGTTCCTTCGCGGCATAAATACCGGCGAACTGAGCCTGGGGCACCCATTTGAGCTGAATTTTCACTTTGGTTAAGGGCTGCTCCGCAGCTCCTCCTGCACTTGCTGCAGCAGGTTCGGCAGAAGGTTCCGTTTTCGTGGAGCATGCTGCCAACATGGCAACAACAAGCATCAGCACCAACACCAGTAAACCTGATTTCGACGTTTTGTACATTTACAGAACAACCCCCTTGTTTTTATAAGGATTCCATCAGGTACTGCAACGGATCCGTGGATTGCCTGTGTCCCGTTGGTCTCATGAGTTTGTACGTGTACGATTCCACGGAATAAGCCGTTTTTCCGCCAGTACAACCGCTTCATACAGCACAATGCCGAGGGCAGCGGCAATAACGATACAGGACCAGGCAAGCGGCATGTTTGCGAGGCGAATCTGATCCGAAAGCAGGTATCCAAGTCCTTGGGATGCGATAAAAAATTCACCCACAATGGCTCCGATAATACTGGTGGACATATTGATCTTCAGCCCGGCAAAAAGGGAAGGCATGGCGTGAGGCAGCCGCAATTTCAAGAAGACCTGCATGTTGCTGGCAGCAAGCCCGCCCAGCAGTTCACTATACTGCGGCTGTATGGAGGTAAGCCCCTTGAACAAGCTGACCGCCATCGCGGCCATCGTAATGACGGCCACTACCGCGATCCGTGACCAGATGCCATCGCCAAACCAGTTATTCATGATCGGAGCCAGCGCGACAATCGGCACTGCGTTTAGAGCTGACATCACGGCAACCCCTGCCTTGCCGCTGATTGGAAAGAACGAGGCGCCCGCTGCCGCCAGCGCACCCAGCAGGGAACCGAGCAGGAAACCACCCAACATTTCCGTTCCACTATATAGAGCATATCGAAAGAGCATTTCCGCATTTTCCCTGATGGATGCCGCAATGGCCGAGGGTACAGGAAGCTGATAACTTTCCAAGGAAAATAACCGATGAAAGAACCGGAAATGCCACAAAGCGAGAAATAACATGCCTGCCAGCCAGGGAAGCAAGTACAACACGATCCGTTTCCGCCCTGTATTACCATCTGATCGTTCCTTCTCTGCTTGTCCCCGTTGACCCTGAACCTCCGACCCTGGGACTGAAGCAGCCAAAGACGATCCAGACAGAGTTGACGTACCAGAGACAGAAGCAACCCCGCTCTCATCCCGATTGTGGTTCATCATCACACCTTCATTCATGCTCTGCTCCCTCCCTTGGCTCTGAATTCGGGCTGCCAGGGTGTCAACCAGCGCTCTGCCAGGCTGATAAACAGATACGAGATCAGTCCAATGCCGATACTGAGCACGATCGTGGCCCAGAACATGCCGACCTGAGCACTGCCATAGTACAGGGAACTGACCATCAGGACTCCAAGTCCATCCGGTGCACCCATCAGCTCCACCACAATGGAGGAGGTCACTGCGAGCGGGGCAGCGATCTTCATGCCTGCGAACAGTCCCGGTAGTGAGGAAGGCAGCAGACATTTGATATATCGAGTTGTCAACGAGGCTCCACAAGAACGCATCAGCTCCAGATGTTCCGGTGCAGCGCTTTTTAATCCTTTGAGTGTGTGAATAATGATGGGGAAGAACGTGACATAAGCCGCCATGAATATCCGTGCCCACTCGGCGTCATGAATGATGCCGTAGACAATCGGTGCGAGACCGATGACCGGAATCATCTGCGAGGAGATGACATAGGGAGATAATGTACGTTCCAGCCAAACGGCGACACTCATCAGAAGCGCCAGCACCAGACCCAGCAGCGTTCCCCCGGCAAATCCAATGGCAGCATTGCCGAACGTCACCGCTCCCTGCTCAGCGAGTGTCCCCGAGTAGCGAATCAGCGTGGCAAGAACGTCATGAAGATAAGGCAGTCGGGATGCGGCCTGCTGAGGTGACATTAACAAGTGGAGAATCCAGGCAACGCCTTCCCACAGCAGCAATATGGACAGTATCCAGATCACGACCCAGGAACGATACTCCAGCTTAAATGAGCGCAGGGACATGATCCGGATCACGCTCCTTGTGGAAACAATTGCGTATGGTGGTCAGCATGTGGTAGAAATCTTCGGTCTCCCTCAGTTCATTGGTACGGACCGAGGGCAGGGCGACAGGATGAATGGAATGCACCTGTCCGGGATGTGCGGAGAGGACGATAATGCGGTCCGATAAAAACACCGCTTCGGGGATACTGTGCGTAACAAAGAGGAATGTTTTGCCCGTGGACCGCTTAATATCAAGCAGCTCCAGTTGAAGCTTCTCCTTCGTGAATTCGTCGAGCGCGGAGAATGGTTCATCCATCAGCAGCAATGGCGGATCAAGCGCAAGTGCACGGGCGATGGATACCCGCTGCTGCATGCCTCCGCTGAGCTGCCAAGGATAATGGTCAGCAAACCGGGTAAGTCCGACCATCTCCAGCAGCTCACCGCTGATGCGGCGGCACTCTTTTTTGCTCGTGCCCAAAATCTCCAGCGGCAGCTCAACGTTGTGACGCACTGTTCGCCAATCAAACAGAGCTGGAGTCTGAAATACGATTCCGAATTGCCTCTGGAGACGCGCCTTCTCTGGTTCTGCACCTGCAATCCGGACGGTGCCTGATGTTGGCTGCAGCAAATCGGCTATGAGCCTGAGCAGCGTCGATTTGCCGCAGCCAGAGGGGCCAAGCAAAGAGACAAATTCATTGGGCTGGATGTGGAACGTAACATCAGACAGCGCGGTGACCTGTTTTGCTCCAGTGCCAAATACAACAGATACATGATCCACTTCAATGTGGCTAACTTCGGGGACGTTCATGGATGACATGGGCATTCTCCTTTTCGCGGGAAGTTGGTTACATTTCACACCAAGGCCGAATGGAAGGTTTGCGTTCACGAACGTAACAGGTTTTTCTGGTTAGGTAATACTATATATCATTGGGCGGGGATTACATTATACAGACTGTTTTGAGTATGGGCCCTTTCATGTTACACAGTGTAAAATGAGACGAATTCTCATTCATGACGATGTCAATGCTCCGACTGTTTATCTGACATCACTTTACTGAATAATCGCATATTCCAATGAAGAATTATTGTCCTCTGCCCAAAGAATTGGCATTGGTGGGGATACGCCTTCCAACGTCTTTCGGCCTATCCTATAGGCCAATCGCAGCCCTTCCCTCCCTGAAAAGCGCATGTTTCTTTGTATTTATTGAATAAATATTCGGAAAATATGACATATACCCTCGTATTCTTGTCGTTTTTCTTGTATAACGTTCTATATGGAAAAGACAGGAATACACCGTCTTTTAGAAATTACAGAATCCATATCGTTTCTAAGAAAGGGCTATGCAAAAGCTTTCAACTTCAAAGATCGGGGTGGTCTGCATGTTTGATTGGCTTGGATGGAAAAAAGGGTGGCCGTTATGGCGGTCGTATCGGTTGAACGCACATATCAAGGGTGATGTGGAGCAGATTTTTGAGGGGATTGCCGATACGAGGCAGCAGCTTCTGATGGATTGGGCCGATGAGCAATGGAGTCATATGGATCGTTTACTGCATCAGGTCAAATCGGCTGGACCGCTGGATGCAGAACATGTAGCGCAGAATAGAAACAAATGGGATGTATGGTTCAAAGCTGCGTACATCCGGGCAGCAGATAGTACGGAAATTTTTATGCTCGATGAGCAGAATCAGGTTGTATTTTCTACATATAAAAAACATGTTGGACAGATCTATGAAGATAACGAAGTTTTAATTGGACCAGGGTTACAGTATTCCAAAACGGATATGAACGGGAAACGATGTCTATATGGCCCCTATTCAGATCCGTTAACACTGGACATTGGGCGGCGCTCCTCCTCTTTTCACGATGATGTCACCCTGATGTTCATTGAACCTATCGTACAGGAAGGACGTTACATCGGTTCACTGTGCTGCCGTATCCCCAATGATGTACTGGGGGACTTGATTCAACGGGAATCCGGACACATCTATCCTGATTCGGGGGACAACTATCTCTTTATGGCTGAATCGAAACTGCGGCCACAGCTGCAACCCGGAACGGCTTTGTCCCGCAGTCGCTTCGAGGATCGTACATTTACACATGGCGAAAATCTCAAGGATGGCGTTACTACCGAATGGGGGATTGTATCCGTCAAAGAGCATACCGAGCTGGAACTGATGTTTACCGACCCTTCCACCGGCGAGCTGCATCCGGGTGTAGCGAACACCATCCGCAACGGGTCGAACCTGTTTGCTGCCTATCCGGGTTACTCCGATTACCGCCATATTTCCGTAATTGGCAAAGGAATCACCTTCCAGCTTCCCCACTGTCCGGATCGTTGGGGCATGATGTGCGAAGGCGATCTGGAGGAAGTGTACCGGATACGCAGTATCGGCTGGCGTCAGTTCAAGCTGCACAGCCTGTTCATCGGTTTGTCAGGCATTGGGGGAGCAGGTCTCGTGTATGCACTTTCAGGCAGCGCATGGAGTGCAGCAGCCATAGCGGCATTCAATATCATTTTTGGCTTGTTCATCGCAGATCAGCTGCAACGGAGACACTACCAACGCGTCCATGAGGACTTGAGGCGCATCAGCAGGTTTATACGAATCAATGCGGAAGGTCAGGGCGATCTGACACAGCGTCTGGACATGTCTGCTTTTGCCCAGGACGAATCAGGTGAGCTCGCGAAATGGATCAACAACATGATTGATTCGCTCGAAGGCATCATGCTCAAGGTTCAGGTTGCCACCGTGGATGTGATGAACAATCAGTATCAGATGCGCACTTCCACCGAGACAACCCAAGTTACCACCGAACGTGTAAACCACAAGCTCGGCTCCATGATCCACGGCATACGCGAACAACTGGAGGATCTGGATCAGGCCAAGCTGGCTGCCGACCATATGCGGCATACGCTGCAGCAGTTGGAGACCTCCGCCACCGAACAGATTGTGGTGGCGCGTCAGGAAGTGGAACGCATTGGCGACAAAATGAATCAGATCTCAGGAACAGTCACAGATACCAACCGTACGATTTTGTCCTTTATGGATACCATGCAGGACATTTACCGTGCACTGGCGGCAATTGATGAGATTTCTGCTCAAACCAACCTCCTTGCGCTGAATGCGTCCATTGAAGCAGCACATGTAGGAGAACATGGCCGCGGCTTCGCAGTCGTTGCCGGTGAGATTCGCAAACTGGCTGAGCTGTCCCGTTCCTCTACCGAGGACATTCATCAGATTCTGGATAATATCACAGCTGCAGCGGGAGCTGCTGCCCGCTCCATCCATGAAGGAGATCAGGTTCTGGCTGAAGGCAGCACCCTTGTGCAAGCCGCTGCACAGCTTCTGCAAAAGGCAACAGCCGAGGATCCGCAGAGGACTCAGGTTGTGGATCGGGTCGTGATGCTCATGGAAAGTATTGCTGCCATCAGCCATAAAAACCGCTCCACGTCCGCAGAGGTGGAGGCCGAGATGATGGCACTGCTCAGCGACATGATGCATGTTCAGCAATCATCCCATAACGTGGAGGTCATTACTGTTTTCCTGCAGCAGCTTGTGGGCCAATTCCAGTTGACTCATCCCGAAAAAATGGCTGTCATCTGACGTCATCGTTGACGCGGATTGGAGAAATGGCTAAAATTTGATGCAACTGTTCCTTTTGAATTTCGACATTGTCGTATCGTTCATTTTATAGAAGTTTTTCCAATCCGAATCAATGAAAGGGTGGTCTGCATGGAGATGCTCCAGGATTCTTTTGGCAGGATACATGACTATATCCGTATTTCTGTTACGGACCGCTGTAATTTGCGTTGTGTGTACTGCATGCCAGCTGAAGGCATGGAGTTCGCCCCGCATGATGAAATTATGAGTTATGAAGAAATCACTCAGGTACTCAAGGTGCTCGCCCCGATGGGGATGCGCAAGGTGCGCCTGACTGGTGGTGAACCTTTGGTACGCAAGGATCTGCACAAGCTCGTTGGCATGATCTCGGCTATCGACGGAATTGAGGATATTGCGCTGACTACCAATGCGCTGCTGCTGGATAAACAGGCTCAGGCACTGAAAGATGCTGGGCTGAACCGTATTAACATCAGTCTCGATTCCCTTCATGCGGACCGATTCTCCATGATTACTCGTGGTGGAGATGTCAACAAGGTGCTCAAAGGGATCGAAGCTGCAACGGCGGTTGGACTTGCGCCAATCAAGTTGAACGTCGTACTCATGAAAGGCATCAATGATGATGAGATCAAGGATTTCATTGCCATGACGATCGATCAACCGCTGCATGTGCGTTTTATTGAATACATGCCTATCGGACATGCTTCGGATTCATGGCGCAAATCATATCTGCCGCTGGAAACTGTCACCGATGCATGTGCAGAGGCTGGCTGGACAGTAGAGAGCACATCAGGCCCGGCGGGGAACGGCCCTTCCCGTAACATGAAGATTGTTGGTTCGCAGGGAACCTTCGGCCTGATTCACCCGGTAAGTGATCACTTCTGTGATAACTGCAACCGGCTTCGCCTGACGGCAGACGGACATATCAAAGCCTGTCTGTACTGGTCGGATGAATACAATGTCCGCCGCTACGTTGATGATCCGGATGCCATGGCAGCCCTTTTCCTCAAGGCACTCGGCACGAAGCCGAAGAACCATGAAATGGCCCTGGCGCTGGAGCAAAAGATGCAAAGCCATACCCCAACCGTACGGCGCATGTCCCAGATCGGCGGGTAGCCGTTTTTTAGGCACCATCGTGGGTGCGGATTTATGCAAATAAGCGTAAAAAGCGTTGTGTAAGCCATACTATTTCGTTTATAAGCTGCGGAGGAGATATCCTTCGCAGCTTTTTTCATGAAATTATCACATGAGATGGCTTAATTGAGCACTTATTTTTACCTTTCTACTACTGAAATTGTTACAATAAGAATGAATACATATTCCCTCTGGATCTTCACGATCCACCTGATCTGGACGATGTATAGTCAAAAAAAACCAATTAAAATATGCCGCACACAGGAGTTGACGGAATGAGCATTGTTGAAGCACTCGTTGCAGCAAGCCCTTATTTTAAAATCATGCTTAAGGAACATAATCTGATGATCGCTGTAACGGACACCGAGAAATTCTGGTATTATGTGCCCAGCGAGGATCTTGACCTCGGTATCAAGGCTGGGGATCCTGTCTCACTTGAGGATCCTACACTGCGCCGTGCCCTGATTAATGGCGAAACTTCAGCCAATCGTATCGAAGCCCATCATTATGGGACCGCCCTCAATTCTACAGCTACTCCTCTGCGAGATGAGGCGGGTAATATTGTCGGTGCCCTGGCCATCGGCTTCTCTCTAAAAAATGAAGAGCATCTAGAACATTTCACTGAATTGATCAGCAGCATCAGTGGCAGATTGACCGACATGGTCCAGACTGTAGCCGCCCAATCTGAGGAGTTGACCGCTTCCTCTTCTCAAATTCTGGACAACACCCGAGTTGCTGTACAAAATGCAACCGAGGTCAATAAAGTCGCCTCGTTTATCCGGGAAGTCTCTGAGCAAACCAATCTATTGGGTCTAAACGCGGCCATTGAAGCGGCAAGAGCGGGTGAAGCAGGCGCCGGGTTCGGGGTGGTGGCATCCGAAGTGCGCAAACTTTCCACCGGGACAAAGGAAGCTACCGTAAATATCGAACGTTCCCTCAAGGATGTACAGCATTCGATCCGTCAGATGGAACAGGAGATCACCTCCATCTCCCAGTCCAGTACCCAGCAAGCCGAGCTCGTAACGGAATTTAGCGAGGTCATTGACCAGTTGAACAATGTGAGTGAGGAACTGAAAGTCTTTATAGAATCCATGATTCTGAAGACAGAATCTTAATAAATATTAATCTCCATGTTATTAGCTCAACTTCATCTATAACTTGGCTAATCCCCGCACATTTACCGTGCGGGGATTGTTTTGTTTTTTAGACTACTGCACCTTTAGACAATTACATATGAATCAGCTTCCATAACATCATGCACGCCATTACAACCATTACCCCTGCGGATAACCGATTGAAGACCAGACTAATACGTCCGGTACGATCCGTTCTCCCAATCAGCCTTCCGGCACTTGCCAGTACGAGAAACCATATCCACGAAACCGCTGCTGCTGTTATGGCAAAGGTGACCCGATCCATCCCTTCATACTGAAGCGAGCTGGTACCGATTACAGCTACCGTGTCCAGCAGCGCATGCGGGTTAAGCAAGGATACGGAAGCGGCGAAGGCAATCTGACGTCCTGCAGACAGCGCGGTTAACGAACCATTTGCTGCCCCGGATGACCTCCAAATATTCCATGCCATATATAGCAGAAACGCAGCCCCTCCTGCATACAACACACCTGCCAGCAGCGGCCACTGGAGCAATATGAGGGATATCCCTCCCACTGCCGCTCCAATTAACAGCGTATCGCTGATCCCTGCTGTCACTACCGCCGGAAGCGCACGCATTAAACTTCGCTGACTCATCCCCTGGTTAAAAATAAAAACATTTTGCACACCAAGTGGCAGGATCAGGCCAAACGCCAGTACCACGGCATGAATAAACACACTCATTGTTCATCCCCCTTATATCTGTCTCCATAATAGGTGAGATGAATTCCGGTGTGACCAACCAATTGGATGGCATAGAACCCAACCAAATGATATAGTGTTCGATACAGAAGCAAGAAGCTTCAATTACCCAAACAAACTGGAGGCAAACTCGGCATGAATCATTCCGATCCACGGCAAGGCATCGATTGGAAACCTGACCCGGCACAATCCTTGCCCCTGTATCGCCAGATCGAATTATATATCAGTCAAAAGATAACGACTGGAGAGTGGACAGCGGGCTACCGCCTTCCCTCGCAGCGAGCATTGGCACAATCTATGGGAGTAAATCGCAGCACACTGGTTACTGCCATGGACAACCTGGCAGCCGCAGGCATGATTGAGGGCAAACACGGCGGCGGAACGTATGTATCCGGCTCCGGTTGGCATGCACTTGCCCATGGAGCCGCACCGGACTGGAACGAAGCCATTCAGGAAGGCTGGTATTATCCCAACCTGCCTGAAGTGCAGCTCATTAACCGAGCTGAGTTCCAGCATGGCATCATTCGACTGGGAACCGGAGAACTTGCGCCTGAACTGATGCCCGAGGACGCCTTCAAGGAAATTCTTCGTTCCTTGTCCAGGCGCTCACGTACACTAAACTACCTTGAGCCCCAAGGCAGTCTCGAACTTCGCGAGGCTTTGTCTGACTATCTACTGACCTGTGGCATTCAGGCGTCTCCAAGTGCCATTCTTATCGTCTCGGGTTCGCTTCAGGCACTGCATTTGATATCGGTCGGTCTGCTTCCCCGCGGATCGGCTGTTCTGCTGGAGAAGCCCTCCTACCTCTACTCCATTCATGCGTTTCAATCTGCCGGAATCAAAATGAATGGCATTCCCATGGATGCGGGTGGATTACACATTCAGCGTCTGAAGGACACTCTACGAAACGGACTTCCTCAGAGTCACACCTCGTCGCTGCTCTATACCATTCCAAGCTTCCATAATCCGACAGGCTCTGTCATGAGTGACACTCGCCGAAACGAGCTGATATCTACAGCCCATGCCGAAGGCATTTCCATTCTGGAGGATGCCGCCTACACGGATTTGTGGCTGGACGAGCCTCCGCCGCAATCGCTTAAGGCGCGGGATCTGGATGGACGCGTGCTTCATATGGGCACACTATCCAAAGCTGTCAGTCCTGGCCTGCGTCTTGGATGGCTGGTTGGGCCAGAGCCGGTTATTCGTCGCCTGGCTGATATCAAGATGCAGACAGACTATGGTACCAGCTCCCTGGCTCAGGAAGCCGCAGCGTTATGGTTTGCGGAAGGGTACCACACCCGGCACATGGACTGTCTGCGGCCTGAGCTTCGCCGTCGCAGAGACTTCATGCTTGAGCTTCTGAAACGTTATTTCACGGAAATTGCCGAGTGGAATAAACCAGCCGGCGGCTTTTACATCTGGCTCCGGTTCACAGCTGGCTCTCTTTCGATTCGCCAGCTGTTTCATGCCTGTCTCCGGGATGGCGTGCTCATTCATCCGGGTTATCTGTATGACCGCCTGGATGCGGACCATCTTCGGCTGTCCTACGCGTATGCTTCGCCTGAGGAGATGGAGCGTGGAATGCAGCTGCTGGCGCAGACAGCCAAAAACCTGTTTAAATGACAACAAATAACCGCCTTAAACCGTAACGGGACACCCTCAAGGCCAAGACGGTTTATGACGGCATTCTATACTTAAATCCGGATGCATCATCGATCACATGATCGGCGGACGGTTGCCCACCAGGTTATGATACTCCTGCATGGTGTTCATATTGCTTAACTGGCCTGCTGCATCCTGGACGCCTGCCTTTTCCAGATCCTCTCCGTCGACATACCTACCCCCAATCTCCTCCAGCCAACGGGTGACCCGCAAACGGTCTTCGACCAAGCACTGTTCGAGGCTGGGAAGTACGCGCGTATGATAAATGCCCACCAGTGGATGAACCCATCCTTCCAAGCGCGGCACAATCGCCGGATGCTTCTGGTCCGATTCAGCCAGCCATTGCAGGGCGGTAAAAAAGGCGGGCTGGATCAGAGGCAGGTCACAAGCACAGACCAGATTCCATTCGGTCTCCGATGCTTCTAGGGCTGCATGCAGCCCGGCCAGCGGGCCCTTTTCCGGGTAACGATCCTGAACACAGGTATAACCGAGCTCATGATAAACAGCTGCATTGGGCCCAGCAGCAATAATGACCCGGGATACTGCAGGAGCCATAGCTGCGGCCACATGCTCCAGAACAATGGAACCATGCAGAGGGAGCAGCGCCTTGTTGGTGCCCATCCGGCTGGACAGGCCGCCTGCCAGTATAATGCCGGTCCATTCCTTCATGTTCACGGTAATCATCCCTTCCGGTTCTCATATAATAAACTTATTCTATACATTGAATCCCCTTTCAACAAATGATACATTGAAGAATATTGATTCTGAAAGGAATGGCTCTATTGGACAGATATGCACCCGGAAGAGGCAATGCCTCTTTGGTCTCGCTGAAACTATATAACTTTTTCATTTACGGAGCCATCTCCATCTTCGCTGGTTTTCTTCAACTGTACCTGCAGGAAATCGGCATGACCAAGCTGGAAATCGGCAGTCTGATGGCAATCGGTCCATTTGTATCCCTGTTCGCCAATCCGTTCTGGGGCTTCTGGAGCGACAAATCCCGCAATATTCGTATTATTCTTATGATGATGATGGGAGGCACATTTGTGCTTGCCCAAGCCGTCTTTCATGCACCGACATATGCCTGGATCTATGGAGCCATGATTTTCTTTTATTTCTTCCAAAGTCCGCTGTTTGCCCAGACCAACAGTCTCATTCTCGGGTACATCGATGGGACCACCCAGAAATTCGGCACCTTCCGGTTGTGGGGCTCACTCGGTTGGGCTCTGACTGCTGCGGCTGCCGGACCACTTATTGACCGCTTGGGCGTGGGCAGTGTATCGATTGTCTTTGCCTGCATGATTGCCATCGCCTTTGCGTTTGCCATGTTTCTGCCAAGGCAGCCCATTGCTTCGGATACCCCAGTGGTCACGTTCCGCCGCTTTGGCAGGGTGATGTTCAATCCGTACTTTATGACGTTTATTGCGCTAGGTGTGCTGGTGTCGGTACCTAATGCGATGAACAGTACATTTATGTCGCTCTACATTACAGAGATGGGTGGCAATAAACAGATGGTCGGGTGGGCCATCTTCACGTCATCCATTCTCGAAGTAGGTGTCTTCCTGCTGCTGGATCGCTTTCTGAAACGAAAAATGAGCATGCTGCTTGCAAGTCTCGTACTCGTCAGCCTGCTGTTCGCTGTCCGCTGGCAGCTGATGGCTGAGGCCGTTAACCCGCTGCAGATTGTATTTATCCAGCTGATGCACTCGATTACGTTTGGTGGGTACTTCTATGTGGGCACCCAGCTGACCATGCTGTTTATCCCAAGGCCCTATCGTTCCTCTGGTCAAGCAGTGTATACGATGGCCTGGGGCGGCATATCCGGTGTCATTGCCGGCTTGTTCGGCGGCTGGTTATTCCAGAGCTTTGGTGCCGAGGTCATGTATAACATTGGCGTCTTTTTCTCACTCATCGGCGCAGTCGGCTTTGGAGTGATGTGGTTGATCAACCGCAGAAACGGTTACCAGCCTGTTGTACTAACCGAGATGGGCAGCATGGATGAGGATGGATAATGTTTTGTTGGCAAAAGTTGAAAGATTTACACTGGAGCACTACAAGGACAGAACAATCTTTCGATCGCTGTTATCCCCAAGTTTTTATGAATTGGTTATATACTGAAAAAATCCGAGGATAAACGCGAACGCTTCGCTTCTCCAGTTTTGTTCTGCCCTCTCCGTTATGGTGTATATAAGAAGTTCAAACATTCCAACAAAGGATTAAGAATAGTAGTAGAGAGAAAGGCGTCTCCATTGGCTTGTTGCCCCGGAGACGCCTTTTACGTTTATAGCTCTAACTTGTAGCCTGACCTTAAACCTTTTACTTTACCTATTGTTCTACCTCTGTTTGTACCTTATGCCTTCGGCAGTTGGAACGAGCTTTTCAGGGACACGACCCGGTTGAATACAGGGCGGCCTGGCTCGGAATGCTTCGGATCCACGCTGAAATATCCATGACGGAAGAACTGGAATTTATCCTGTGCCTTCGCTTCCTTCATCTCTTGCTCCACGTATCCGTGGACAATCTCAAGGGAGTTCGGATTCAATTGATCCAGGAACGTTTTTTCCGGTTGCTCTTCCACGACTTCAGCCCCAGCTACTTCCGCCTCTGCATCTGCTTCCGGTGCTTCTGCCGAGATCAAAGGCTCGTACAAACGGAACTCAGCAGGTACGGCTTGGCTCGCTTCTACCCAGTGGATCGTACCTTTGACTTTACGACCCGTGAAGCCACTGCCGCTCTTCGTCTCCGGATCATACGTGCAGTGAATCTCGACCACATTGCCTTCCGCATCCTTAATGACATCGTTGCATTTGATAAAGTACGCATGCTTCAGGCGAACTTCATTGCCAGGGAACAAACGGAAGTATTTGTTCGGCGGATTTTCCATGAAGTCGTCTTGCTCAATGTAAATCTCACGGGAGAATGGAATTTGACGATTGCCCATTTCCGGATTTTCCACATTGTTCTCCGCTTCCAGCCACTCCACTTCTCCTTCAGGGTAGTTGGTGATGACCACTTTCAGCGGATGCAGAACCGCCATCGTGCGCGGAGCTTTCAGTTTCAAGTCTTCACGTACAAAGTGCTCCAGCGTTTGCAGGTCGATAACCCCTTGGCTCTTCGAAATGCCTGTCTCGAATACAAAATCACGAATCGCTTCCGGTGTATACCCCCGGCGACGGAGACCCGAGATCGTTGGCATGCGCGGATCATCCCATCCATCCACATGTCCTTCGTCCACGAGCAGTTTCAGCTTCCGTTTGCTGGTTACCATCTGGGACAGATTCAGGCGGCCAAATTCATATTGATGAGGTTGGCTCTCCATCTCGCATTCGGCAATGACCCAGTCATAGAATGGGCGTTGGTCCTCAAATTCCAGGGAACACAGGGAATGCGTTACACCTTCGATGGCATCTTCCAGCGGATGAGCGAAGGCATACATCGGATAGATGCACCATTTGTCACCTGTGTTATGGTGGTGCGCATGAGCGATACGGTAGATTACCGGATCACGCAGGTTGATATTAGGCGAAGCCATATCAATCTTCGCACGCAGCACTTTTTCTCCGTTCTGGAATTCACCTGCGCGCATCCGTGCGAACAGGTCGAGGTTCTCCTCAACGGTACGATCTCGGTACGGGCTGTTCTTGCCCGGTTCTGTCAGCGTACCACGCATTTCCCGAATTTTGTCGGCGCTTTGGTCGTCGACATAGGCCTTTCCTTTTTGGATCAGCAGGACAGCACGGTTGTACATCTCGTCAAAATAGTCGGAGGCAAAACGTTTCTCGTTCCACTCGAAGCCGAGCCATTTGACATCCTCCTGAATAGATTGCACGTATTCCACATCTTCCTTGACCGGATTCGTGTCATCAAAACGCAGGTTCGTTTTACCGCCGAATTCAGCGCCCAGCGTGAAGTTGATCCAGATGGCCTTGGCGTGGCCAATATGCAGATAACCGTTCGGTTCCGGAGGAAAACGGGTAATGACTTCCTGGACTTTTCCTGACCGGAGATCTTCGGTGATAATATTTTTGATAAAGTTAGGAGGGGTTGTACGATTGTCCACAGGTATCAAACCTTTCATGAATTGATTGGTGCTTTCAGAAATTACAAAGTGTTTCATCTAAATATACCTTTAACGAGGGACGAGTTCAATAAAGAACGGCACCAAAGTCCGGATTGCCTGCACACAAGATAGGCCAAAAACCATTTTGACGGGTTCGCGCGAATCATGTAGCATGATAGTAAAAACAAAATAAAGGGAGGGATTCCCATTGAACACGCTCAAACTGACCAAAGAACAGCAGGATGAAGCCATCCGTACCATTCAATCGTATTTCGAAGAGGAACGCGGCGAAGAACTTGGCGACCTGGCGGCTTGGGGGGTGCTGGATCTGTTTATGACGGAGCTCGCTCCCTACATATATAATCAGGCAGTCCGTGACGCCCGTACCACCGTGAATCAGCGTATGGCCTCCATGGAAGAAGATTTGTTTGCACTGGAGCGCAAACTGCCTCCAGCCTCCCGCTAAACCACTAATTATAAAGAAAGAAGGTTGCACTCATGTTTACCTATTCATTGGATGAATATACCGAGCTCCGTCCACTCTCCATGGAGCACACCAAGCCTCTGTTCGAACTCACGGATCGCTCGCGCGATCAACTGAGACACTGGCTGCCATGGGTGGATCATGTAACGGAGGTAGAACACACCTCAAACTTCATTAGCAACGCGCTGAAGCAGGGCGCTGAAAACGGAGGCTTCACCGCAGGTGTCTGGCTGAAGGGTGATCTCGCTGGCATTATCGGCTTTCACGAGATCAACTGGACCAACCGTTCGGTAAGTATCGGATACTGGCTTGGAAAAGGCTTCGAGGGTCAAGGCTTAATGACCAGTGCTTGCCGTGTTCTGGTTGATCATGCTCTGGTCACCCTGGATCTGAACCGGGTCGAGATTCGTTCGGCCACCAATAACAAGCGCAGCCGGGCCATCCCTGAGCGTCTTGGATTTGTTCTTGAAGGCGTAATCCGCCAGGCAGAGAAATTGCCCAAGGGATATGTCAATCATGCCGTATACGGCATGCTGCAGCATGAATGGGAACTATTGCGTTAACCCGCATACATAATGTTACACACAATGGATGTCTCTCTCCCGTAAGAAGCTACTCTTCTTGCGGGAGAGAGACATCTTTGGTTGGGCACCCTATTTATTTTACTGCACCTTAAGGTCTCTTTCAGCCTCTCTTCATCCTGGTTGCCTACGATAACGTTGTGGGTCCAGTATCCACACCTACCATACTGAGAAAGAAGGATGATCGCTGATGAAGAGAAGCAGAACTTCAAGGACAATGATGATGACCAGCACGATGGCTTTGACGATCGCACTTGGCGGAGGATTGCTTGCCAACAACCTCGCTCATGCCGATCCGGCTGCAGGCACTTCTGCTCAGACCAAGAACGCCAGCAACTCCGCAACGAATTCACATACATCGAAATCCACAGACGGCAAAAAGGGACATGGACTTGGCCGATATTCGGACGAACTGGCCTCTGCCCTCGGCGTAACAGCAGACGAGCTGAAGGAAGCCCGTAAAGCAGGAAGCACCATTGCCGAGATCGCTGCCAGCAAAAATGTGAACGTGCAGACCGTCATCGACAAACTTGTCGCTGCCGGAAAGAGCGAGCTGCAGCAGCGGCTGTCTGATGGAGAAATCACGCAAACCCAGTACGATAAGCGAACAACCGGCCTGAACGAGCGTGTGACTGACTTGGTGAACGGGGTTCTGCCGGAAGGACGGAATGGTTACCGGGCCAAACGTGGCGATGAATCCGGAGCCCAGTCCGACTCGGGCAGCTCCGACCAATCAACCAGCACAAGCAGCACGGATCCTTCCTAGTTGGAAGTACCAGCTGGATTGTATGCTTCCAATCAAAAACCCTCTGTCTTCACCATATGGTGTAGCAGAGGGTTTTAGGTCTATTCAGATCGCATATCAGATTCCATTCAGATGAAATAGCTTTCGCCCTATAGAGCTCGTACCATACCGCCATCTACCACTAGAGAAGTACCGGTAATATACGTATTGGCACCGGACAAAAGAAACACCACTGCTTTGGCGAATTCCTCGGGCTGGCCGTACCGTCCCAGCGGAATTTCCTTCCGGAACTGCTCCGCTACCTCTTCCTCACTGATTCCATTCTGCTCTGCCCGCGCTGAGTCTAGTTCACGTATCCGGTCCGTACCAATTCGTCCGGGCGCTACCGTATTGATTAAAATGCCATAAGGCGCCAGCTCCTGTGACAACGTCTTCGCCAGACCAAAGACTCCGGTGCGGAACGTATTGGACAGAATCAGCCCGGGAATGGGCTGCTTCACCGAAGTTGAAGCAATATTCACAATATGTCCGCCATTAGCCTTCATATAAGGAAGCGCACCCCGAATCATGCGTACGTAGCTCATGACATTTAACTCAAATGCCCGTTCCCAATCCTCATCCGTAAGGGATTCGAATGTGCCCGAAGGGGGACCACCCGAGTTGTTCACGAGAATATCAATCTGCCCGAACAGCTCTCCTGTCCGATCTATTAGCGAGCTAATGTCTTCCTTGCGTGTAACATCCGTTACACAGTATTCAATCTGTCCTCCACCATTCAGTTCCAGCAGCTCTTGCTTTACGGCTGCAAGCTTCTCCTCGTTTCGACTCGCAAGCATCACGTCTGCGCCTTCAGCGGCCAGCTGTGCTGCCACCGCCTTGCCCAGTCCCTGACTGGATGCAAGCACCAGCGCTTTTTTACCCCGAAGCCCCATGTCCATCGTTGTTCCTCCTTTGTCCCTGGACTATCGTTCAGTCCGGATAAAATAACTCATGAGAATATCGTCTACATATTTCCCTGCGATATAAAATTCCGACACCAGTCGGCCCTCTGTCTCAAACCCGCACTGTGTATAAAACGCAATCGCTCCCGGATTGCTCGACAGAACGCGGAGCCGCAGCTTGTGAATCCCTTGTTCACGAGCATGTTCTTTCATCGCATGCATTAAGGACGTTGCCACGCCACTGCGCCGATCATTGGGATGAACAGCAATATTGATCTCATAGACATGACGATTGACAGGCATTCCCGTAGCCGGATAAAAGCCCACATAACCGCAGACCCGCTCTCCCTCTACGGCCACCAGTTGGCTGCCGGGCGGACAATGCTGTAAAAATTGCTGTCTCGACTTCCAGTGAAACGGCGCGGGGGAGGTATGTATATCCCACACCAGAGCATCCATCTCCATCAGCTGGGGTGCATCCTTCATCTCGGATGGTCGAATCTTATACGTTTGACGGGTAAGCATCACATTTCAACCTTTCGTGCAGTTATCACATTATCTTAGCGCATGACATGGCTTGCAGCTTGAACGAACCTATGCGCATTTTTTTCTTTTGACTACATTGTAGCACAGCCCTGAGCCCGAACTAAAATCGGGTATTCCCTCTTAACCTTTACGTAACGTCATCGTTTATACTGATGATAATGATTGAAGGAGGTTGGGTTCTTGAATATTAAAGAGGCGGCAGGCAGGCTTGGCATATCCCCCAGGGCTATTCGCTTTTATGAGGAAAAAGGGTTGATTCTCCCTTCCAAACAGGCCGGTAACGGATACCGGAGCTACACGGAGAATGACATTTGGCGGCTGCAAACCATCGCCGCACTGCGTGAGATCGGCATGTCGCTTCAGGATATTACTCATGCGCTCGGAGAGATTGACCAAGGCAATCAGCAGCGGCTGGAAGAGTATCTGGAGCTGCAGCAAGCCGTCATGTATGCCCAGTGGATTGAACTGAAACGCATGCTGGATACAACCCAGCGCATGATTGATCTCAACCGTCAGGATGGGCCGCTGGACGTAAGTCATCTGCATGAGCTTGCAGACAGTTCCCGCCGCCTGCGGGAAGCACGCCAGAACTGGCATGACCGTTGGAATTATGATACCCAGGCAGCGATTCATGATGAGCGGGTGCAGGCGGCAGACGGCATGACCGCTGGGCATGACCCGGAGGAAGCAGGTAGCATGCCTTACAACGAATCCACGAACGCCGGAGAAGGCCCGGCAACCAAGGAGGCTCCGTCTTCCTTTTACCTGTATCACAACTATGACGAGGCACTGGAACAGACAGCACATTGGATATCCCCTGCTCCTCGTGAACAAGGACTGGATATTGGGACAGGCACTGGCAATCTGGCGGGCAAGTTATTGGAACGTGGTGCCACCATGACCGGGATTGACCAGTCGAGAGAGATGCTGCGCACATGCCGCACCAAATATCCCAAGATGCATGTGAAGCTGGGGAACTTCCTCGCACTGCCTTTTGCCGATCAAACCTTTGACTTTCTCGTATCCAGCTTCGCCTTCCATCATCTGAGTCCAGATCAGCAGCAGCTGGCGCTGCAGGAAATGCAAAGAGTTTTAACCGTACGAGGACGGATCTGTCTAACGGATCTCATGTTTGTGGACGCTGCACACCAGGAAGAGTATATAAGACAAGCTGAGACGGCAGGAGACACCCTGCAGCTGCGTGCCATAAGGGAACGCCACTTCCCCCTGTTGGACGAGCTGTGCGGCTGGCTGGAGGACCACGGTTACGTTACGAAGCATATGCGTTACAATTCACTTCTGCATACGCTGCTCGCGGTACCACTGCGCTGATAACCAATGATCAGTAATACTCTTGGGGGTAATCATCATCTATAAAATTATGAAAAAAAGGCCATCCTGCCTGTGAAGGAGGATGACCTTTCGTTTTAATCAAACATCGAGCTCATATAATGTTGAATTACATATAAATATCAACGATGGTACGTTCCGAAGTACGCAGCTGTCTGAACTCATCCAGGGAAATGCAGACTCCGCCCTGGCGATAACGGTTCACAGTAGATTCAGTGCGGATATCCTCACCGTTCACAGTTACACGATTAACTGATCCTTCGTTCAAATGATAGATAAACGTTACCGGCTCTCCTGCATATTCAAACTCGAATTGCATGCCGTCCAGCTCTGCTGGCAGGACAGGGTCAATGACCAGATCCCCACCTTCCTGACGAATGCCGAGTGCATTCGAAATCAGTTGGTTCATGTAGATTCCAGGGCCGCTAGAGTAGATTCTCCATCCACCCTTCACCTGTACTGTTCCTTTACGAAGCTGGTCAAAATGCTCCTGCGCCTCATAACGCGTGTTGAACTTGCCGTCAGAACTGCTGAAATACGCATTGGCCTGGCGGATTTCAGCGTTAGGCACAACCTCGCCGATTCCAACCGGGTTGATCATCGCCAGCCCATTCCATACCTGATCCGTCTTGCCCAGCTTCGCCATCGCCTCCACATAACGAATGTGGGCGTGTACGTACTGCAAACCAATCTCGCGTCCGAAGTTGGACGCTTGCTCTGCCCGCTTGAAGTGACTGCTCACACCGCCAGCGTATTGAGCCGGACGGTTCATCAGGCGCACCCCATCCGGGCACAGGAACTGCTCGCGAATCAGTGCATAATGTGATTCTGCCTGTTCTGCCGTGAGCAATTCACCGATCATGCTGCGTGTCATAGGCAGCAGGCGGTATTGGATGCCTGTCTCCGTATCGGTCGGATGCAGCATCAGCTTCGCCTGATCTGCGTCTTCCATGTACACAAAGCCTGGAATGACATCGGTCCCCAGCATGTAACGGTTAAAGTCTTCGCGGATGCCAACAGCCAGAGCTTCAAGCTCCTCTGCAAAGGAAGCATCCTTATATTTCAAGGCCTGCGAGAGCACGTTGACGGATTGATACGTCAAAGCTACTGTCCAGCTGCTCACCATAAACTGCTTGAGCTGTGCATTGGCCGGCTGGAGTGTATCATCCCAGTCTCCATCACCGTAGGAAGACAGGAAGGTATCGTGCAGGAAGTGCGAACGGATATATTCGATCTCTTTCTTCGCATGATCGAGTACGGTCGCTGTGTCTTCCGTGAATCCGAAGCTGTGTTTAACGGTGTATGGCACTTTCTCATCCAAAATCGCATAATCGCGAGTTGCTGTCAGATAATCCGCCAGCACTTTCAGCGGCCAGACGATAATATCGCCATGACTCTCTTCCTGCTGAATGGCAAAATATTTGTCAAACATGAACCATTGCGGCCAGTTGCCGTCATCTTCGTATTGGTGTGTGTAGACCATTTTGATGATGTCACGTACCTGCTCGTATTTTTGCGTGGCCATGAAGTATTCAACCGGACCCTGACATACATCCCGTGTCCCCCATGCTGCGCCGCCATACTGCTCCAAACCGTGAGGCACGGAGTAGTGAACCAGCATGTTGTGTGTATACCACCAAGCCAGGGCATTCACTTTGAACAAATCTTCAGCGCTTTGACCTTCCCCACGAGACAGACGGAACCCGTTCATCACACCCGCGAAAAATTCACGATAAGCCTGTACTTCCTCTTCAAAAGTAAGAGTCGATCCGACCTCATTCGCTTGACCTTCCAGTACACCCTGAACCGTAAGTGTCCACTCCGCACTCTCTTCCAGACTGAGCGTAACCAGAGAAGCAGATCCACTGCGGATACCACTTGCCAGCAGCGTTTCGTCACCTGCGTTCACTGAAGCACCTTCGACAGACATGCGATATTGCAAATCAGGATACGTTCCGGCACTGATCGCTTGCGGATCGGCCTTGAAGATTAGTGTCTGACCATCTTGCGTCATATGCAGCGGATATTCGTATTCGTTCACATTCATGGTGATCTGGTTGGTGATCAGATAGCGATAGGCTTTGCCGCTTGTCGAACGCACATTCATGCGCACTTCAGTTGTATGTGCCCCTGTGTAGTTCGTCACGATGAGTGTATCGGATTCGGTTTTGTACATCCAGCGTACATAGTTGAAGCCAATTTCGAACAGGGATGGCATGGTCAGCAGACGATACTTGCCTTCCATCTCCACGTAGATGCGTTGTCCGGCAGTCTTCGGCACGTTCAGCGCATTGCGTGCGTTACTGATCATTTTATTAAAATTGGTGTTGCCAATAACCAGCTGTGAGTTGAAGATACCATACATATACGACGTTGTCGTAATGACCTGTGCTCCAAGCTTCACGTTGCCACCGCTCATCAAAATATGACCATGTGGACGCTCCACCAGCAGCTCCTTCGCTTTCAGAACGATATGTTCGTAACTGCCTGTGAAGAAGGATAAGAGCGAATCTTCATTGCGTTCTTCCTGATGTCGATCAGGGAACAAACGATTAATTTCTTCTTCCGTCATGTCCAGTGCCACAAGCGGCTCACCCAGACTGGAAGAAAGCTTCACTTGTTCAAGGGTTTCACCGAATTGAACATCGAGCTGCTGTACAGCGTCCCATGCCGCCGCCACCTCATCTGCATATTCCAGTGCAGAGATGCCTTCCGGATGATCGGACTTCGCCAGTCCATAGAATACAACTTCAGCTTCCCCTTCCAGGTTCAAAAGCTCAGATTGCAGCGCCGTATAGGCGAACTCATATTGATACGTCTCATTCGCCAGTGTTTTACGGCTCAGTCCTTCCGGTTCGTTGGTTTCCTTGTAGGAGAGGCCGAAGAACTGGAAGCCGTCAGTGGAATATCCGACTGCTTTGGTCAAAGAACCCTGCTGCATATAAGGGAACGCGCCGCCCTGAGGCTGGTTCTGACGGGAACAAACGACGTAACCCTTCGCTCCATCTTCAAATACGGTATGGTCAATGTACTGCGACAGATAGGCCTCATTGCTGCGTACCGCACCTGGATCAGCCAGTCCCACATCCTGTCCGTATACGATATCAACACCGTTATGCTGACCTTTTAGTTTCACATCCCAGAACCAGACGCCTTGGGACGCTGCAGTGAACACAACCTGGTAGCCAATGCTTTCTTCGTTGCCTTCCAAAGCAACGCTGCCTTCCCAAATCAGCTGATTGCCTGGTTGAGTCTTGCTTGTCATCACCTTACTGTTCGAACGTGCACCGAGCAATGGAAAAGAGCTGATTTTCTCGCCCTCGTGTACGCGCAGGTACAGATTGTTCAGAGATCCATCGATCTGGTTGCTCAGCAGCTGGTTCAGCATGGTTGTACCGGATGTTGCCTGATACAGGTCCCCGCTGTTCAAAAAGGTAAAGCTCAATTCCCCGGCAGTCAGCCGGATCGGTTCATTAATCATCGTTGTCATGTCATTCACTCCTTCATGTAGTATAAATCGAAACGTTTCGAATCTTCCAAAAAAGAATAGGGCTCCTCTGCAAATCGGCCTCTACAGGCCAATCCGGTTCCGAACCCCTTGGTTTCATTCCCACTGGCTTGTTACACTTTAACGGGCAGCCATTCCAGGACACGTTGGATCTTCATATCCCAATAACTCCACTCGTGGCCTCCTGGCTCTTCCTCATACGTTACCTGCACATCAAGTTCTTTCATCATATGGCGGAATGTCTGGTTGGCTTCATACAAAAAATCTTCTGTTCCGCAGCATTGATACAGCTGTGGGAACGCCGTCCCCGCTGCTGCCAGCCTGCGGCTTACAGCCAGCAGATCATCATCGCTGCCCTCGATCCGCTCAGGGCTGCCGAAGATACTCTGCATTTCCGCAGGAGTGAAGTTCCCCTGCCCACGCACCCTAGCCGCCAGATCGAGCCCACCTGACAGACTGGCTGCCGCAGCATATCGTTCCGGAAAACGCAGACCCAGTTTGAATGCACCATACCCGCCCATGGAAACGCCCGCTACAAAGGTATCTTCACGGCGGTCCGAGATCGGAAATAGGGACTTCACAAATGCAGGCAGTTCCTCACTTATATATGTAAAATAAGACCCGCCTTGCTGCATATCCATATAGTAGCTTCGTCCAGCCGAGGGCATCACAACCGCAATTCCTCTGGCCTCGGCATAGCGTTCGATACAAGAATGGCGTGTCCATTCGGAGTGATCGGCACCGCGTCCGTGCAGCAGATACAGTACAGGCAGTTTTCCATCCCGGCTTGCACGGAGCGGTGAATGCTCCGGCAATATGAGAGTGATGTCTGTCGACAAGCTAAGACTTTCAGCGAACAACTGGCATTGTATCAAAGCCATTCCTTCATCTCCTGTCCAACCAGATTTACAATAGGTCCATTGAATGTCTGACTTGAGATATGGCAATTCATATAGCAATCCATATGCCACGGCAGCAATCAATCACTCTCATGCAGCCGATAACTCTTACGCGGGCTGTGTGCCCGATTCCGCCTGTACGGAGCGTACAGACTGACGCTCTACCATATCAATCGTTAACGTATAGGATGGATTCACGGCCTCACCGTTCAGCATCTGGAACAGCAGATGTCCTGCAAGTGATCCGGCTTCGTGTTTCGGCTGGCGCACCGTAGTGAGCGGAGGATGAACAAACTCGGACAGTTGAATGTCATCAAACCCGATGACCGAAATGTCATTCGGTACAGATATGCCGCTCTCTTCCAGTGCTTTTAAGCCCCCGATGGCCATTTCATCATTCCCGTAAAATACGGCAGTTGGAAGCTCGCCCTGCATAATCATCATTTTGGTTGCGCTGTACCCGCCCTCACGTACGAAATTGCCGCTCAGACGCCATTTGGATTTCTCTTCAAGTCCCGCTTCCTTCATGGCTCTCAGATATCCTTGGTAACGCAGGCCATTATCATAAGAGTTGGACGGCCCGCTAATATAGGCAATCATCCGATGCCCCTCATCAATGAGGTGACGCGTAGCCAGATATCCGCCTTGTTCCCCGTCAACCAACACGTTGACCAGATGGTCACCCGACAGATGACGATCCATCACAATAATGGGGAAACGCTGTCCAGCAGATTCCACCAGAATATCATCATGAATGTTGTGTGCCAGTATAATCGCACCATCCACTCTTTTTTCCCGCAAAAAACGAACCGCAGTCGAATCACGTCCACCCATCGAACTGCACGCGATCAGATCATATCCGTTCGCAAGCGCCACATCCTGAACGCTGCGAATCAGCTCCGAGTAATACGGACCCGAAAGATCAGTCAAAATCAACGCAATTGTATTCGTCCGGCTCCGTTTCAGGTCCATGGCAAAGCCGTTTTTGCGGTAATTCAGTTCCCGTGCTGCCTCGAGCACTTTTGCCTTGGTCTTGGCACTGACCTTACTATCCCCGTTCAGGGCATAGGAAGCGGTCGAGAGCGCCACACCTGCCAGCTTTGCCACATCCTTAATCGTTGCCATTCCACGTTCGCCCCTTCTAACTTGACCAATTTCATATGTTATCTACATTTTATACTGTAAATGGTTGCGACAACCACCCAATTCTATACTTTTCCATGGGATAATTGTCGGTCACCTCTTTAATCGAAACGTTTCGAAGGTATTTCAAAAAAAATGCTACGATCCAGCTTCCTGCCCCGCGGCTCATTCATATAAGCTTTATTCAGGGAGCAATCAGCGTCGAGACACGTTTCTTCATGCGAAGCTCTGCAGACAACTCCATACTCAAATGGTATGGACATTGCTTCTCAGCAAGACATTGAAACGTTTCGACATTTTCATTATAGTCGGAGTTGATAGCGATTTCAACCTCTTTATTCATTTTCACTGAAATAAGTGGACCGAATGATCCATGCAACCACATTCAGCAATTATGGTTTATACTGCATATGAATTAAAACCAAGTAAGGAGACACTATGTTATGAGCTATTTGGAGCAAAACGTTTATCAACACTCTCTGCCCAGAAACGCCTCTGTGCACGAGATTTGGTCCTTTCCACCGGCTATGTACAGGCCGCGACATCTGATGCAGTTCCATGACCAAGAGGCCTTCTCCCGTACAGACGAAGAGTGGCACGGACTGCATGTTATTTATGTCGTCACTTCAGGTCAGGCACGACTAGTCAGCATGGATAGTAAATGGACAGTAAACACGGGCTCCGCGGTGATCCGGCAGGCCGGGACCATTCTTCAGCATGAACGCACACGCGGCTCCCTCTCACCCGTACAGGGCATTGCCATAGCATTCGAGGAAGCCGATAATACACCACTGCTCTGGCCATTCAGCTCTCCTGTTTCCATTACAAGCCGCGGGATCGCTGAGATTGCATCAGAACTGGTATTGACCTGTTCCAAAAACGAGGAGTCCGGCCCGTTCAAGTCTCACATGCTGTTCTATCAGCTGCTTGATGTAATACGTGATCATTCTCACCGTTCAACTCGTGATGAGCATTCATGGCTGTCCCTTGTCATCAGACAAATTCATGAGATGGTTGAACATCCACTGACCCGGGACCAGTTAGCGAGAGATGCCAATGTGAGCCCCGAACACTTTTCGCGCGAATTCAAGAAACATACCGGTCTTACCTTTGTGGAATATGTCACGCGGCTAAGAATCAGGCTGGCACAGGAGCATCTGCTGTTCGCCAATCCCACTTTGCAGGAGCTTGCACAGCTGACAGGATACCGGGATATTTTCTATCTAAGCCGCAAATTCAAGCAGATGGTCGGAACAGCACCGACACTCTACCGCAAAACGCCCAAGAAGATTGTATCCCTTACGTATAACTGCACAGCCTCTCTGCTGGCATTGGGTTATACCCCTCACATGGGTGCGGTGGCCTCCTGGATGGAAGAGAAACTCGTCCGGAGTGGAGAGATTTCGTTCAAACAGCATTCCGAGTATGAACTGATTACTCGTTTTGATCTCATTGCCGAATCTGGCGCCGATGTCATCATCGGTTATGCGCCGCACTCCAGTACGGATGAGCTGCGCCAGATCGCGCCAACCGTTCTCTTGCCCTTCGAGGAAATGGACTGGCAGGAGCAATTCCTTCAAATTGGCCGGGTTACGGGCCTGGAGAACCATGCCAAGGCACTGCTGAGCCAATACGACCAACTGCAGCAAGAAGCCAATCATACGCTGGACCAACGGATCGGAACGCGCGGATCGGCTGTATGCATTTTTTGGACTGGTGAAGGTGGAGCATATATCTATGGCCAAGGTTGGGGCAGGGCTTCGCATATCCTGTATCAGTCACTCGGATTCAGCCCCCCAGCACGTATGGAAAAGGACGGCCAACTGCTCACCGGATACGTTCATGTACCCATTTCAGACATTCACCTGTATGCTGCTGATCACATATTTATGGCTTACCCTACAGATAAAAAGGAACGACAGGCTCTGGAAGCCCTGCTCGGTCAGGAACCCTGGAGCAGCTTGAATGCCGTTCGCAATGGACATGTATATGAGATTGATGCGGACATGTTTTACGGATTTGACCCACTCTCTGTCACGGAGCAGCTGCAGGATATCATACACAAACTCACATCACAATTGTCCATGTAACAGTGATCATAGTTGTCCATTTACAAATGTAAGATCTTCCTCTATGTTATTAATGAGAATAATAATCATTATTGATTATCACAGGGGGAACTTACCGATGTTTGTCGTTAAAAACCGCTTTTCGGGCTTGCTGCTTATGCTGGCCATCATCATGATCTTGTCTGCCTGCAGCAGTGGCGCAGGTTCTGCCACTACAGAACAGACCACAGCAGGGACGGAAGCCACAAACGGGTCGACAGAAACAACTACAGCATCTTCGAACGACTCAGGCACTTCCGCCAATGCAACACGAATCTATAAATCCCTTAGTGGGGATGTTGAAATACCAGCTGAACCCCAACGCATTGTAACGGATATGTACGTAAGTGATCTGCTTGCTCTGGGTGTGAAGCCCGTGGGGGCAATTAAATACTACCTGGAGAATCCATTCTATGCCGATCAAGTCGCAGACGTCGAAAATATTGGGGATCGCGGCTCCGTTTCTCTTGAGAAGGTCGTTGAATTGAATCCGGATCTGATCATTACCTACTCCGCTGACGCTGAAGAGATTGAGAAGTATCAGAAAATTGCTCCTACCGTTGTCATTCCCTATGGCACATTCACCAATGTGCATGATGAAATTCGGGGATTCGGAGAACTGATGGACAAATCCGAAGAAGCTGAAGCCTGGCTGAAAACGTATGACGAGCACATTGGAGCTGCGCGTGCCAAGGTTAAGGCGGTTATTAAACCGGAGGAGACGTTCTCGATTCTCGAAGTATCCGACAAGAGCTACTATGGCTACGGAGATAATTTCGGCCGTGGTGGACAGGCCGTCTACCGTGCATTGGAACTCGCACCGCTCGAGATCACCAAGAAAGAACTCATGGGTGATACGCAGTGGAAGGAAATTTCGCGGGAGGTCATCGGCGACTATGCAGGGGATCATATTTTCCTTACCGTGGATGAGAGTCATGCCAATTACCAGGGTGATTCCATCTGGCAGAACCTTCCAGCTGTGAAAAATAATCAGGTGTATGAATTGCAGGAGGACCGTTACTGGTACTTCGATCCGATCGCAATTCAGGGTCAGGCAGAGGAATTCGCCGATATGATCGTGGAACGTGCAGAGCAAAACCGGAAGTAAGCAGGATTTATCCAATACATTGAATACGACAGAAAGCTGTGTCCGGACAGGCCTGAGGCCTGCCTGGGCATTTGCGTTATAGAAGGGAGAACTACATATGCTTCGCCGTTTCATGGCGTATTACCGTCCTTACAGAGGACTATTCATTCTGGATTTCTCCTGTGCCATCGCAGCAGCCCTGTTGGAACTGGTATTTCCGCTTGCTGTAAACCAGGTAGTGGATAAGCTGCTCCCCGAGGGCAACTGGTCCATGATTCTAACGGCATGTGCTGCATTGCTCGGCATCTACCTCCTCAGCTCCTTTTTCCATTATGCGGTCACTTACTGGGGACACAAGCTGGGTATTAACATTGAGTCCGATATGCGGAGGGAACTGTTCACGCGCGTGCAGAAGCAATCCTTCCGCTTCTTCGACAATAACAAAACAGGCCATCTTGTCTCACGGATAACCAACGATCTGATGGATATCGGAGAGATTGCGCACCACGGACCGGAGGATCTGTTCATTGCACTGATGACACTTGCCGGTGCCTTCGGCATCATGCTCAGCATCAACTGGCAGCTTGCCGTGATAACCTTCATCATCGTGCCGCTGATGATCTACCTTTCCCTGTATTTCAGCCGTAAAATGTCGAAAGCCTTCAAACGCATGTTTGCCGATATTGCAGACTATAATGCACGGGTGGAGAACAATGTGAGCGGAATTCGGGTAGTACAGGCTTTTGCCAATGAAAATCATGAAATCGGCCGTTTTACTGAGAATAATGAGCGTTTCCGGCTCACCAAACTGATCACTTACCGCATTATGGCGTGGAACTCCTCGCTCAGTTTTATTTTAATGAAATTCGTTTCGCTGTTTGTTCTCGTATGTGGAACATGGTATGTCATTCAAGGAAGTATGACCTACGGGGAATTTATTGCTTTCGTCATGCTCTCCAATATATTCCTTGGTCCGATCCAACAGATTAATTCCGTCATCGAAACCTATCCCAAAGGCATCGCCGGATTCAAACGCTATCTGGAGCTGCTGGAAGCTGTGCCGGACGTAGAAGACACACCGCAGGCCAAACCGATCACGAGCGTAAAAGGAGACATCGCTTTCCATAACGTTACTTTTGCCTATGGTGAACATAAACCTACGCTGGATCAGGTCAACCTGGAGATTCAGGCCGGGCAGACCGTAGCACTGGTTGGTCCCTCCGGTGCTGGTAAATCCACGCTCTGCAGCCTTATCCCGCGCTTCTATGATGTAGACGCCGGCGAAATCTCCATTGATGGCATTCCAGTAAAGGACATGACTTTGGAGTCACTGCGCTCCAATATCGGCATTGTACAGCAGGATATATTCCTGTTTGACGGCACCATCCGTGAAAATATTGCCTACGGCAAACTGAATGCATCGGATGAAGAAATCTGGGAAGCCATCCGCCGGGCACAATTGGAAGAACTGGTACGCTCACAACCAGAAGGATTGGACACCATGATTGGTGAACGGGGTGTCAAATTGTCCGGCGGGCAGAAGCAGCGTCTGTCCATCGCACGCATGATTCTGAAAAACCCGCCCATCCTTATTCTCGACGAAGCAACTTCAGCTCTGGACACCGAAACAGAAGCAGCCATTCAACTGGCGCTGTCCGAGCTTGCCCAAGGGCGCACTACGCTGGTTATTGCACACCGATTGGCGACCATCAGACACGCAGACCGCATCGTTGTTGTGGAAAACGGCGGCGTTGCCGAACAGGGCAGCCATGATGAGCTTCTCGCACGTAAAGGCTCGTACAGCCGACTGCATCAGGCGCAATTCGGGTAACGTGATTTAATTAATTTACACTGTTCAATACAAATACCCTTCCCCTGTAAAACCAGGAGAAGGGTATTTTTGATTCAAAGCGAAGCATGCTGAACAGGCATTTATTTTTTGACCGCATGGATAAAATGGATGGTTTCAAATGCAGAGAGGTCATCAGTACGATTACTGAAGTATCGCTCTTGGATATCTTCTGGCGACAGATGCTCATAAATGAGAAGGCCAGCATCCACCAGCATGCGCTCAATCTCGCTGTACGTAAAACAGGATTGCATCGGCTCGCCACCTACGGCAGCCAGCTTTACCATGTTCTCTACCCGGTTAAACATTCCTTTTTCCTCAAAGAGTCGTTCGTCTGCAGCATCCAGTACAATTGAACTTCCGGAGGGGAGGTTGGCAAAGGCATGCTTCATGAGATTGGACAACACCTCTTTGGTCAGATAATACGTAACGCCCAGCAGGCTAAAGAACGTTTTCTGATTCCGAAAGCCCCTGTTCGTTAGATTCCCGTAACTAAACTCATGCGTGAAATCCATCGGAACAAAATGCAGGTTGCTAGGAATAGATAGGTCGGCCCCATTCAGCCTATCGATCTTGAACTGCTGTGTGGCCGGGTGGTCTACTTCAAAGATATTCAGACTGTCGCTCAGTTCCGGAGTTCTTAATGCAAAGGTATCCATTCCTGCTCCCAGAATGACATACTGTCTGGCTCCCAGTGTAACTTCATGGAGCAGCACCTGCTCGCAATAGGCAGCCCTCGACAGAGCGATCGGGGACAGCTGAACTTGTGTGATCCACTTCAATATTTGATCGGGATTCTCCTTAACAATATCAGCCTTTTCCGGATTAAAAAAATGAATGCCCTTTACCATTTGCTCACGAATCTGTTCAAATTCCTGCGGAGCAATCAGCTCCCTGGCTATATAATCATTGAAAATCAGAGGTGTGTCATACTGACTGTGATAAGCGCGGCCAAAGGCCGAGATCAAGGATGTGATGCTGGATTCATTTGGTTTCATCGTGATCCTCCCGCACAACAAAAATAAGGTTCCCCCTGGCCAGGAGAACCTTAGTATATACGGAAACAAATAATATGTAAATTATAGCATAAAAACATTATTTTGTCAATCATGATTTTGTGGAACATACAGACATGCTGGATGGACTTTCATCCCGTCCAACATGTCTGCTCCAATGATACTCCATCTAGAAGACTCTAGGTATCCAAACCATACTCCTTCACCTCGCGGTGGCGATTCAGCACGGCATGGAGTACAAAACCGAGCAGTGCCACCCCCGCCATGGCTGTCGCCAGCCAGGCTACGGAAATCAAGCCTTGCTTATCATACATCACACCCATCACATACGGGCCTATGACACGACCAATCGATCCGATCCCGCCTGACACCCCGATATAAAATGGTGCGGATCTGCCAGCATGTTCAGATATAAAGGCCGGAGTTGCAGGCGAGATCAGCATTTCCCCAAAGGTAGCCAGAACCATTGCAAGAACCATACCTGGGTAGCTGTACATGGTAATCATGACGATGTAAGCCATACCGTAGAACACCGCACTTGCTGCCATCTGCGCAGTGGAGGTGCGGGCCATGGTACGTTTAACCCAGCTGGTGAACGGTTGACCTATGAAGATCAAAACCCCATTAAGTGTCCAGAGCAGGCCGTACATCCGTTTTTCCATACCTTCAGAGATAATATACGGTGACACGCCAGTATTCCAGATGGAATTGCCAAACAGGATGAACAACACACCCAGACTCATAAACAGGTATAATCTGGTGTTGCCGAGCAGCGCCCAGATCCCCGGGCCATCCTGAACAGTTTTGCGTTTCGTCAAATGGACTTCTCCCTGATCCGGTTCCGCCCGCGACAGATAGTACCAGAAGAAGATCGCAAACCCGGCAGAGGTCACTCCGTTCAGTACAAAACTGAGATGATAGGAAAAGTCGGCCAAAAAACCACTGAGTGCCGTACCAATCGCTACACCGATATTGTTTGCCACATAAATAATATTGAACAGTTCTCCCCGCCGCTCCGCAAACCGAAAGCCAATGAAGGCCTGAATGGCAGGCAGTGACAACGAACTGAACAAACCGATCCAGCCCATCGCACATATAAACACGACCCAGTACGCACTAATCCAGGGCAGTGCAAACAGCCCGAGAGCATTAAGGGCAAGCGATCCGATAATCAGTTTCTTGACGCCTACCCTGTGATATAGTGCGCCACCAAGCAGCTGGCCAAAGATACCACCCAGCGACTGGATTAATATAACGAATCCCGCATTAGCCATGGTCCGTCCGAGTTCATCAAACACATACATCGTGGTCAGCGGCCACATCAAGGCACTGCCTGTCGCGTTAACCAGACTTGCCAGCAAAAATACTTTGACTTCCTTTGGATATGTATCCAACCATCTCATCATCTTATTCATTCTCCTTAACACCATAAAAAAGCAAAACAACCTCTGCTCACGGCTATTCTTCGACCAGAGCAGAGGCCATTCGTATTTATTAAAGATAACTTTAACTTTCTACATTCTGCTCCAGGGTTTATCCATTGTTCATCTTACCTGAAAAGGCACAATGCGCAAGCACACTCATTGACGCTTCACTTCGACAGTGGCCGAGAAGAATGTTGCCCCGTTGCCCATATCGGACAGCCGATTGGACGTCAGCGAGTTTACCCGCTGCTTCCGGCCACTGCCATCCCACCACAAGCCCTGGCTGATAACTGTACCCGGCAGCATGGCTTCACTCACCTTCGCGGTAAGTTCGATCCGTCCTCGCTCATTCCATACCACCACCGCATCGCCATCTTCAATGTTTCTCCTCGCAGCATCCTCCGGATGAATTTGCAGCATTGGCATTTTCTCCATACGCTGATGCTTCTCCGTATTGGCAAAGGAAGAGTTCAAGAAGTTGTGGTTCGGTGGCGACAGGAACATAAGCGGATGCACATCATCAGGTCCGGCCGGATGTTCTCCGTCATACCCTTCGACCAAAGCACGATAGGTAGGCAGCGGTGGCAGGCCTCTCTCCGCCATCGCCTCGGAGAACAACTCAATCTTACCCGACGGTGTAGGCAGCTGTTCCAGATATGATGCATGTGGAGCCATGTCCAATTTTACAAAACGATGCTCCTGGAGTGCCTCGAGCGTAACTCCGTTCATATAAGGATTACCTGTATCCGTAAGGGCACCCGCAATCATCTGTTCCGGCGTTTCACCGAAAATCTCAGGATCATATCCCATGGCCAGTCCCAGCAGTGAAAACAGCTCCACGTTGCTCTTGCTCTCACCCACAGGTGCAATAACCGGCTCCTGCAGATGAACATACTGATGCCAGTAGGAGGTGTAGAGATCCGTCGCTTCAAATGAAGATTTGGCTGGCAGAAGAATGTCCGCATATTTCGCTGTATCCGTCATGAACAGGTCATGCACAACTGTAAACAAATCTTCCCGAGCAAAACCTCGCTCGACCCGCTCGGTATCCGGTGCCACAACCAGTGGATTGCTGCAATAGACCATCATGGCCCGGATGGGCTGCTCCGCTTCCAGCAGCGCTTCACCAATCCGGTTCATGTTCACGACTCGCGGCTCTGGATTGCTGCGAAGCTCCGGACGCTCCAGTGCGTCGCTATTGGTGCTCGCATAGCTGTTGGTGCGCACGGCACCGCCACCGCGCTTCAGCCACTGCCCCGTAATGGCAGGCAGACAGGCTACACTTCGCACATTCATGCCTCCATTATCATGGTGCTGGAGACCGTTACCGATGTGGATGTGCGCCGCCTCTGCCTTACCGTACAGCTCAGCCAGCTTCACGATATCCGTTTCCGGTACGCCAGTAATGCGTGCAACACGCTCAGGGGTATAGCTGCGAACATGATCACGGAGAGCCTCATGGCCCACGGTATACTTTTGCATGAAGGCTTCGTCCGTCAATCCCTGTTCAAACAGTACATTCATCAATCCCAGTGCGAGTGCGCTGTCTGTGCCCGGATAGAGGGGGATAAACCAGTCCCCCCATTGCGCCGTACGATTCCGGTGAACATCGATGACCACAATTTGGGCTCCCTTTTTGCGGGCTTTCTCAGCCAGGACCACCTGATGCATGTTTGTGCTGACAATGTTGCCGCCCCAGATGACAATGAGATCCGCATGCTCCGTATCTTCGGGCAGGGTTCCCCGGTTAGCGCCCATCGTATATTTCCATCCTGTATTGCCGGCCGCATTGCAGATCGTTTGCTCCAGCATACTGGCACCAAGCGCATTGAAGAAACGACGGTCCATGCCGTCTACCCCGAGGATGCCCATGTTGCCGTAAAAGCTGTATGGCAGGATGCTTTCAGAACCATACGTCTCGGATACAGATTTGAATTTTCCCGTTATCTCATCAATGGCTTCGTCCCAGCTTATACGTTCGAACTTGCCCTCGCCCTTCGCTCCCACACGTCGCATCGGATATTGCAGCCGCTCGGGATGATATACCCGCTCCGCCATGTTTCTGACTTTATTGCAGATGGCACCCTTTGTAATCGGATGATCCGGATTGCCTGCAACCTTTACGATTCTACCGTTTTCCTTATGAAGCAGCAGGCCGCAAGTATCCGGGCAGTCAAGCGGGCAAACCGCCGGAAACACGCCATTCTCCTGATCGATCATATGTACAAGTCCTCCCCATTTAAAACTATCCTTACATCATATAATTTTGGAGGTAATGGCGTAAAGAGAACAGTCTTGTTTTCGACGCTGTACGCACGATGCATTTTTTCTAAAAAAAGTTTGCACCCCATGATTCACCTCCTAAATTCAGGGGTAAATTAAGAACAAGGCATTAGGTTAGTGTTTCCCCACTTCCTCCTCATGCCATATCATGGACCACTCCCGAAATTCGCCATGAACAGGTTTCGTTCCCCCGAACCTTGTCATGGCGAATTTATTTTGTCTGGACATAAAAAGCGATCCCCTGCTCACCCGTTCACAGCATACAATCACTGTGTTCCAGGCGATATGGAATCGCTACTATATATGATTGAAATATATTGTTATGCCTGCTTGCTCCACATTGGTCTGGCTTCCGGCTCCACCGTCGGAACAACCGCTTTGACCTCGGGTTCCGTCTTGCGCAAGTACACCATCCAGTAGGCTGCAGCAACGAACAGCGCGCCTCCTGTAAGATTACCGAGCCATACCGGAATGAAGTTCATGATATACTGCCCCCACGAATAATGTCCTTCGAAGATCGCAGCCGGAATAAGAAACATGTTGGCAACCACGTGCTGAAACCCAATAGCGACAAAGGCCATCGTTGGAAACCAGATGCCGAGCACTTTGCCACTCATCGTATCGGATGCATAAGACAGCCAGACCGCCAGGGCAACCAGCCAGTTACACCCGATTCCCGATATAAACGCCTGAAGAAAGCCATCATGCAGCTTGTGTCCTGCCATATCCACAACCTTGGCCAGATATACGCCTTCTCCCGTGAGGCCAAGCACATGCCCGAATGCATATGCCACGAACAGTGCACCCAAAAAATTGCCTATCGTAACTAAAGTAAGGTTTTTCAGCATGCTGCCCACGGACAATTTGCGTGCCAGCGTGGCGAGCGGTACAGCCATCATATTGCCTGTCAGCAGTTCTCCTCCGCCGATCAATACCATAATCAATCCTACGGGGAATACCGCAGCGCCAATCAGGTTGACCAAGCTGCCCCATTCTGCCGGGGCCGAGGCAATAACCCGAATATCCAGCAGGAATCCAAGCGCGATAAATGCCCCTGCCAGGAAACTGAGAACGAGCACAGAGGACACCCTGTTCTGTGCCTTCTTCATCCCCGTTTTCACCGTATATTGTGCAACCTCAAGAGGTGTTTTTGCCGCCATAACCATCCTCTCCTTCACTGTTCACGAAACGCTGTAAACCGTATGACATAGGGAACGTTTGAACGTTTCATTGGATGATATTATTGTATCGCGGCTCGCTTTAAAACTTTGTGCAATTAATCACAACCTCATGGGTTTATTCCAAATTGATCTGTTTTGAATTTAAGGAATTACCTGGCCGGAAGAAAAGATGCGAATATATAAAAAGGAGTAATCCCCAGAGGGATCACTCCTTAGATAAGGTATTTTTTAAACCAATGCAGGTGCTTTCACTTCCACTGGAGGCAGAGCTTGAAGGCCAGCCGAGTTCAGGAAGTTCCACGGTTTGTTGTAATGAGGCTGGAAGAAGAAGTCGATGAAGGCGAGCTCATCTACGGTCATGTTATTCTGTATGCATACCGAGATCGTATTGATCGACTGTGTCAGATCTGCCTTGGACATGACTTGTGCCCCGACAATCCGGCGTGTGGCCTGCTCATAAATCACTTTGAGCAGCAGTTTCTCAGCCGTCGGCATGAACTCCGGACGGTAAGCATCTTCCAGCGTCACGGCTTCGACCACCAGACCTTCATCTGCAGCAGATGTTTCGGTCAGACCTGTACCTGCAATATTTTGGTCATAAATTTTAATGCCCGATGTTCCCTGCGTACCCATGTACGGCGTCGTAGGACGAACGAGGTTACGGGCTACAAGTGTACCCATTCTTACGGCATTGGTCGCCAGCGGAATGTAAGAAGCTTTGCCGGTTGGGTTATAGTGAATTGCACAGCTGTCTCCAGCGGCAAAAATGTCTTTTTGACTTGTTTGCATGTATTTGTCCACGATGATCGCGCCGTTTGGCAGCATATCCACCTGCCCTTTGAGCAATTCGGTATTTGGACGGAATCCAATGCATAGAATTACGAGGTCGGTTTCAAATTCACCTTTGGATGTAATCACCTTTGTCACTTTGCCATTCTCTCCGGTAAATTTCTGCACCGTTTGGCCCAGCGCCAGTTTGATGCCCCGTCCCGTTAATGTCTCTTCAATGGCATCTGTGAATTCAGGATCCAGATATTTATTCAGAATGCGGTCCACGCTATCGATCAATGTTACTTCCTTGCCGTTCATTTGGAACGCTTCAACCAGTTCAACACCGATATACCCTGCTCCGACAACAGTAACACGTTTAGCTTCTTTTGCCTTTTCGATGATCGTGTTGGAATGGTTATAGTTTTTGCAAAGTAAGATGTTTTCCATCTCGATTCCCTCGAGTTTTGGAACTACCGGCCATGAACCTGTCGTCACAATGAGCTTGTCGAACGTGTCTTCAAATTCTTCCCCGGTTTTCAGGTTTTTAGCCTGAAGCTTATGATTCGCAGCGTCCACTGCCGTAACTTCATGCAGCATTTTAGTGACTACACCCAGCTCGGCCAGCTGGTTTGGCGAAGAGTAAAACAATCCATCCGGATCTTTCACGACGCCACCTACATAAAGTGCGATACCGCACGACAGGAAGGAAATATTGTCATTGCGTTCATACACCGTAATGGTAGCATCCGGGTACAATTTGGCGGTATTCACGATCGCTGCGGTTCCTGCATGTGTACATCCGATAACTGCGATTTTCATAATAAAGGTCCCCCTTGGAGTTATAAAATAAAGTTCTTCATTTATCATTGTGCTGCCTTGATTCCTCGAATTTGGACGATGTTTGCTATCTCACTTTCCCATACTTGTGAATATATTCACTAATGAGATTAAATGATATTGTGAAAACATTCACTTTACGTCGGTTGCCTTTGTGATTTATTTCACTTCATGTACTCATTATAATGTGATCTTTTTCACATTACAAGTGTTTTCTCAAAATAAATAAAAAACTTCTTTCGATCCTCTGGGGAACATCTCATCCTCACTCAGAATATTGTCCCCTGTTCGAGCCATGATTATGCTTCCGGAACTTCTTGAGAAATCAACTCTTCAATATGTATCCGGCGGCTAGCTGTCCGTCTCTCATGATTAAATTAGTAAAAAAAATTCTAGATGAATGGTTGCTTTTTATATTGGTAAGCGCTTACAATAATATTGATCCTTAATTTGGGTTTTATATGAATGGAATACCAATTACTATTGGGAGGCGTTCATTTGAAGAAACGTTCAATCTCTGTTTCATTAAGTCTCGTACCTGTCACCGCAATTATTGCCATGCTGACCGCAGACATTGCTAAACCTGTTGTTGCTTTCGCCGATTCGCCGCCTGTTACAATCAAAACGGAGGTGCTATCTTCCAAAACTTCCGCAGGCGTTGATGTATCTTCACTGCTGAATAAGCTCAGGGATTACAGCATGTTCTCCACAGGTGACATGGCCAAGGACACCGCATATGCGCTGAACATGGTATCCTGGCAGCTGCCGCATGGGGGATTTTTCAAAGCGATGGAGGAGAAGTATAAGTCTTCATGGGACGGGATAACACCACGCTCTGACTGGAAAGACTCAAAAGGCGTAGAACTCGGAACGTTTGATAATGACGCAACTACAACAGAGATCCGCTTCCTGGCTGACATGTATGAAAAAACGGGCAATCCCCTCTTCCGGGACAGTGTTCGCAAAGCGGTGGACTTTATCCTCGTTTCCCAGTACCCATCAGGCGGATGGCCTCAAGTCTACCCGCAACGTGGCAATTACTCAGATAGTGTCACTTATAATGACAATGCCATGGTGCGAACCATGGTTCTCATCGATGACATCATTGAAAAGCGCAAAGGTTTTAACAACGATATCCTGAGTGAGGATACAAGGGGGAAGCTGGAAAAAGCCTTGGATAACGGGATTGCGTATACACTGAAAGCCCAAATTATCAACGACGGTGTACCTACAGTATGGGGGGCCCAGCATGATCCTTCAACTTATGCACCTGTATCCGGAAGGGCCTATGAGCTGGCGTCCAAGTCAGGCTCCGAATCCGTAGCCATCACCGCTTTCCTTATGTCCAGACCTCAGACACCGGAGATTGAACGAGCAGCCAAGGGCGCCCTCCGCTGGTTCGATCAGGTTCGTGAGGATGGAACCAAGTACAATCGCCAAGGGCCTGTTTATTTTGAGCCTGATCCGACGAGTGTTATCTGGTACCGTTTTTACAATATGGAAGAAGATGCGCCCTTCTACGCCGACCGCGACGGCAAAAAGTACATGGATATCATGGACATTAGCGAGGAGCGGCGAAACGGCTATTCATGGGCTGGCAATTACGCCCGTAATCTCCTTCAGCTTGCCTCAGACCAAGGATATTACACCTTAAAAAAACCGTTGCCCTAATCTGAATGATTTAATTGATCCAAAAAAGCCTGTCCTCCAGCAATGGAGACAGGCTTTATCTGTTCTATTTGTTTAGCCCAGCAGCTTCTCAATCTCTGCAGTCATGGCTTCAGGAGACTCTTTGGGTTCAAAACGTCCGACAACTTCTCCTTCACGATTAACCAGGAATTTGGTGAAATTCCATTGAATCGTGTTATCTTCACCTGCGCCAGGCTGCTGCTCGCGAAGATACTGGAACAACGGATGAGCATCCTCACCGTTCACGTCGACTTTGGCAAATACGGGGAAGTTAACGCCATAGTTTACTTGGCAGAAGGATTCGGCTTCCTCGCTTGTACCTGGCTCCTGACCACCAAACTGGTTACAAGGGAATCCAAGTACAACCAAACCCTGATCGCGGTAACGATCATATAACTTTTGCAGCTCTCCATACTGCGGAGTCAGCCCACACTTGCTCGCCGTATTGGCGATGACAAGAACTTTACCTTGGTACAGATCCAGCGGCACTTCCTGATTGGCAGTCGTTACGGCCTGATACGAATATACGGACATGACTGATTCCTCCCATGACAGATGTTGGTTTTTGGGCTGCTGCCTTTACGTTGCAAATGACAAAGTAATACAGCGCCTGTCTCCATATTATAGTCCTGTGCCAACCATTTACCAAATTCACAATCCGAACCTCTGCGGGTTACCCTAATTTGGCTGCCACAATAGCGTCATAACGCTCCTGCCGCTCTGCCTTACTGAGTTTGGGGCAGCTATAACAATAGTTCTGGCCTCCATACACCTGATGATGCAGGCAGCATACCGGCTTCATTAGCATGGTCTCTCCAGGTTGGTGCGGATTATCAATTTCGACCGGCTTGAAAGATAGCACATTCTTTTTTAGACCGAGCAGATCTGCAGGCATAGCAATAACGTGCTCATATCCTTCAATTACCGCTTCACGCTCTGCCTCTTCAATGTTCATCTGCAGTGCTGTTGTTTTGTACCAGCGGAGCATGGAGGCAAGCTGTGACCACATCTGACCGAGGTTAGCATCTCCAGCAGATGCTACTCCTTCAATCAGGGGACGCAGCTGCTCCCTGTAATATGAGGTCAGGACATCGGTACGCCATGAGATCTTTGTCGTATCTGTAGGACACACCGGAGATGGGTGAGGATACTCTGTACCATCCACCAGTTGAAAACAGAAGGCCGCGCGGCCATCCTTCACTTCCAACTGCAGATTCATGTTTTCCAGCGATAGATCAACCCACGTATCACAGAGTGCAGTCATGTAATGAACCCCGAGCATCAGCCCGCGAACCGAATGCATGAAATATACGGCCGCAGAACGGATGGATTCTGCCTGAAGGTGTTTGTTATACACTTCGAGCATCTCTCTCGCCTTCTCCGGTTGCGTTAACGCCCCCATGGGCATTTCATATACCGATTCCATGCTCGCCTCGGTTGTGATTCTTCCATATTGCTGTAACCAGGTGTAGTTGATAGCTCCCATTCCTACAGTCCTCCCATGAATGCGAATGAGCCGCCTGCACAAGTGCAAAGCGGCTGCATTCTATAATTTAGGACCATACAGGTCCATTTCTTTAACTTCCTGTTGCGGTACGAACACGTTGTTCCGAGCGTCCAGCAGCAGCATTCATCATTGCACTGTTCATCACCATTTGATCTGGCGCTGCCGTTTGCTGGCGTTCACCAGCAAGAGCGTATGGCAGGCACAGCGGCACACCGGAACGCGGATCAATCACGATATCGGCCTCAATGTTGAACACTTCGCGAAGCACGTCACAGTTCATGACTTCTACAGGGGAGCCTGTAGCGATCGCTTTACCTTTTTTAATGCCAATCATGTGATGTGCGTAACGGGAAGCATGATTCAGGTCATGTACAACCATGACAATGGTGCGATTTGCCGTTGCATTCAGCATCTCCAGCAATTGCAGAACTTCAAGCTGGTGAGCCATGTCGAGGAATGTCGTCGGCTCGTCCAGGAACAAGATGTCAGTCTCTTGTGCAAGTGCCATGGCAATCCAGGCACGCTGGCGTTGTCCACCAGACAACTGATCAATTGGACGATCATGAAACTCGGTCATGCCAGTTACTTCGATGGCCCATTCAATCATGCGTTTGTCTTCAGCACGCATGGAGCCAAATCCTTTTTGATAAGGGAATCTTCCGTAGGAGACCAGTTCCGTTACTGTAAGTCCCTCGGGTGCCGTAGGATTTTGCGGCAAAATCGCAAGCTGCTTGGCTACTTCGCGGGTGGATTGCTTATGAATGGACTTCCCGTCGAGCAGTACGCTCCCTGCTTTTGGATTCATGATCCGTGCCATCGTTTTCAGGATGGTCGACTTACCTGAACCATTGGCTCCAACAAGCGCAGTAATTTTTCCTTGGGGAATTTGAATATTCAGATCCTCAACAATCAGTCTTTCTTCATAAGCGATATCCAGCTTGGACGTCTCCAGACGAAACATGCGATCATCCCTCTCTCATTTATCCCGGTTATGTATTCCGGCTATCGATAACGAAAACGAATTTATATGTTCAGCGTATTTCCGGCACAACAAATCTTCTATACTAAAGATACTGATAATCATTATCATTTGTCAACCCAAAAAACCAATCTTTTCGCTTTGTTTTAGGATATCTTGGTGTGTTTAAAGGTTCTATTGTCGGGGTTCCTATGATTGTTGTGAGAGCTTTTCTCAACGTAAACGCGCATTTTATCACTGTTGTTCACTCTCCAAAATTTCTGAATCCAGGTTATTGTGTCTGATTTGTGAACAAGCATAATTCTATTCCTTATTTTCCAACAGAACTTGGGATGCATTTAAAATCATTCTCTTCTCATCTACAAAACCGGACTGCTCGGATTGAAAATAGGCATTGAGCACAATGGTCCCCTCTGATTCGGTTAACTTTTGAATTTGTGCTCGAGTGAGTGTGATCTCAACTTGTTCCGTATACCATTCCTCATTCGTCAAGTTTGTTGTCAGACCTTCACTTGTCGTTGTCCGTGGCGGAAGAATGGTCTCCCCACTCACTTGTATATCCACTGCAAAAACTTGCTTGGAATGCAGAATCACATGACTGGCATCATTCCCCACATACTTCAAACCTGGTTGAAAAGTGAACGTATGATCATCTGATTTCTGAATGGCGAATCGGAGCATGTACTCCCCTAATTGTTTCGTTGCAATCACTGGGCCGCCATCTTCTTTTTGAATATGATCCGGCTGTGCGTCTCCACTTGAAGTGTTCGAACAACCCAAGAGCACAATACACATCAAAAGTATGAAATACACACGCATCATTGGTTACCTGCCTTCATTTTATTATTAGAATAGCTCCTCTCATGTCAGACATCTCCAAAAATCAGAAAGTTGCATATTTTGATAAATATAAGAACTCCCTAAATTATTCGTGAGAAAATAAAAAGTAAAAAAGATGACCCCGACTACATGCCAAGGTCATCTTGCATTCCCATTTTGGTTATAAATAATTACGATAGGGCTACAGCTTCGGCTCTGGCATCAGGTTGATTACCACCGTACCCATCTGGACACTTACGATGTCTTCCGGATTAATTTCAGAAGGTAACGTCATCTGCTGCCCATAGGGATACAGGCGATCCGCTTCAGCGACCGTTAGCTCTTTTGATGAAGTCGAATCTGATCCCACCGCTGTGTCCGAAGTATCGGACGATGTGGTGTCCGTTCCCTGCTCCATATCTCCATCAGCATCTGCGGAGCCAGATGTATTACCGCTTTCTCCATTCATCTCTGCATCTGCTGCTTGATCTGTAGTGGAATCATCCATCGTTGGTGTACCTGTCCCCTGGTCGGAGTCCTCCACCTGCTCTTCATCATTCGCAGAGCCTGTAGACGTACCCCCAGAAGTTCCTTCAGATGAACTCGTATCTCCTGTCAGCCCCTCCGCATCCGGTTCCTCATTTCGGTTAAAGCTCTCCCAATCGGCCGCCGCATCAACCTCATGCGTTGTTCCATCCTGCATGGTTAATTGGAGCGAGCCGGGCGATAACGCATTACTGTCTGCTTCATTTCTGAAACGGAGCACCAGCTGTGCATCTTTGTTCGTCCCGTCTGCCTCGGATGCCGGAATTACATAAGCGATCTGCTCTGCAAGCTGCACCTCAGGTTCGATCGGAACCACGGGCTCCTGTGACTGTGGAGGTGCCGCTTCTGGCGATTCTGTTTTATTCACCGTCAGTGCATACGTAACCCCGGTTATACCCAGAATCAGGATGACGATAACCGATCCGAAAAATAGGTTCTTTCTTTTGCCCGTCAGCATGCGCACAAGCGGTGAAGATAATTCCGTTTTGGCCCGATCGTAGGCTGGCTTCATCGTTTTGCCCGCTCTCGCATAATACGGCTTGAACGCCGACTTGGACTTGAAGGCTTCCCGATCATGTTCCTTGAAATAGGCTACAATGGCGTCCGAATACGCTTTGTTCGCCTGGGAGCCCCGAATAAACAACCGCTGATTCCCCGACCATTCGAAAAATGAATACAAGACGTCCGCACTGCCAGCATTGCTTCGGACAAACTCAATCAGCCCCGCATAGTCCAGCTTGCTGCCGCTCCCTCCCCGATAGAAGGCCAGCGGCAGCGCCTCGTATGCAGGCGTTCCCGGATGATTCCGCAGTTCGTCCGCGAGCCAGCGGCGTGCCCAACGCTGGAGTTCATTCCGCTCCGCAAGGCTCAGCGATTCCAGTTCCTCTTCTTCACGTCCTTCACCGCTCAGCAACGCTCTGGCCGCCAGCATCATGTTCGTACGCGCGGATACATCCTGGCCCTGACGTGCCGCCCAGTCACGTACCTCGCTGCTGTGCAGCAAAATATCTATGCTCAATAGCTGCTCCCGGTTTACCCGTTCCAGATCAAGATCCTGGATGAGAAACAGATTAATGACATATGCCAGCTTATCGGCGAGACGTGTCAGCTCCTCCTGATAAGCGGATAATCCTGCTGATTCGGCTCCCCTCGGGCGGCCGGACCTGGTCACCGTCTCAGACTGCCCAATTCGAGCTTTAATCCCATCGTTGACCAACATGTCAGAGGAAACCCGGTCGAGCACACTCACCCTTTTGAGCGCTTCATTGGCAGCCTGAACCGGGTTCGGCGCAGAACATAATCGTTCACGCAGCTCCGTGGCTGTCCGTTCCAGCAGGAAGCTGTTGTGCACTGCAGTTGTATGCTTGGTTACCCAACGCTCGATCACCCCTATAACATCCGATGCGGTTTCCGTACGTTTCAGCTGACTGTCCAGATAAGGCTCAAACAGCAGCTTCGTCAGTGATTCATTGGCCAGTACTTTATCGAAGAATGCAAGGCGCAGCCCAGAATCACGATCCAGTAAAGCATACAATTCCTGTACGGCCATCATCCGTTTCTGGGACCTGGCATTGTTCACCGCATAGATGAAATAGTCCACGATCCGAGACTGAACGACAGGCGCAGCGACACGGAAGTACTCCCCGATGCGTGCAGCGACCGTTTCCTCAGGTACATTCTCCCTTTTAACGCTGTCGAGCTCCCGGCTGAGCAGGGTAAGGAACAGTTCATTCAGGCGCGAACGCCGCTGGGCTCCGCCTTCCGGCTTCAGATAGGTAAGCAGTCCGCTTAGGACCCCGCCCTTATTATTCAGGTAGAGCTCTTCCATCCCTTGCTCAAGACGGTAAAACACGGACAGTTCCCCGTAAGCTTCAATGGAAAGCTCGCGTCCTGGTTCTGTGCCGGATAACATCTCATCTGCAAAGGTATAGAATGAAACTGCCGTTTCCGGCTCCTGCAGCAATGACCAGGCAAACTCCGCATAAGGAAGCTGGGCTACCGACGCTTCCGCATGTGTTACCCTCCCGGTAGCCAGATCGAAGGTAAAATCCTTCTCCGTATTCCGGTCTTTGGGACGGAGCGTTCCCCGCTCTACAAACTGAAGATGGACTCCCTTCTTGGCCTGCGGCTCCTTGGCAAATGTCATGAAGCCGAGCTGCCGCCTGAAAGCGTAAGGCAGTGCAGCAAAGAGCAGGCGAAGCAGTTCCTTGGCTCCAGCCGTGATCTCCTCAGCAGGCAGGTCCAGCGAAATGTATACCTTTCGCCGGGTCGCTACGGCCTGCATGACCGCATAGAGCAAACGCTTGAAGAGTGTTTCGTTCATTTTGAGTGCTCCCAAAATATCGGCTGGTGCTGCTGCACGGGCACTAGCTCCGGCTCCCAAGCCAATCCCTTGCCCATTTAATGGCGCACCCGGCAATTCAGTCAAGGCAGGCAATACCGTGCCTTGTTCGATGTCATATGACGTGGCGAATACAGCATCCAGCCAATTCCCCTGCTTCATCTGTTCTTCGGAGCGTTCCGGAGACAGGACATAGTTATGTGCAAAAAAGGCGCTGCGCAGCCCGGTGAAATCTGCAGACTGGTACACATTTTGTCCAAGAATCGTTTCTCCGCTCTCCAGATGAATCAGATGAATGGATGACGGGAACTTCGCCTCGTCCTTCTCACTCCGGCCCGTCAGCTCCGCAGGAGCGTCGTAGACACAGTAGGGATGAAGCACTTTTTTGATAAAAGAAGGGTCCAGACCCGGCGATGCGGCAACCGTATCGAACCCCTCCGTTGTGCGAAACACCCCGCGCCGCTCTCTTGTGTACATCTGTTGTTCAATTGGCGGGGTCATGGAAGAACGCATCATCCCACTCTCCCCTCAATGTACTTCAGCTTGTACAGCAGCCACAGAAACGGCTCGTCCACCCGGATGGGACTCACGACACCCTGAAGCTTCATATCCACCGGATTGCTGCCCAGCGCAGATACTGCGAAATAGGCTGTATCCTTGAAGTACACATCCATCGTGCCTTTGAACGGACGGTCCACCTTCTCGATAAAACGCCGGATCTCCCCGTCGATATTTTCGAATTCGGTCAGATCGAACCAGTCGCGGTGTACCATATTGCGGAATACATTGCTGTTGGATTTGATATAATCCCCCTCTTCATCCTTAAGGGAGTGCAGCATGTCGCTCTTGGTAAGCACAACGGCCGTAGGGATATTCGTCTTGGCTTTGTCCTGATAGGCGATGAAATCACCGAACAGCGTCAGTACGACATCGCGCGGCTCATCATATCGTGGTGTCCACTCGCCCGGCTCGTTGCCGAGGTTAATGCGGATTTTGTCCCGAATCGAACGAATCTGAAGTGGGTCCACCATAAACAGGATACCCGCTGAGTTCTTGATATGCTGTCCATGCAGACCCAGGTAATCCTGCTCAACCATACCCTCGCCGGCCACGTCAAAAAAGACCAGGGTCAGCGGTGCTTTATCTTCATCCTTGAACACAAACTGAAAAATAAACGGCTCCTGCAGCTTCTCTTTTTGCGTCGAATCCAGCAGATCCCCCCGCTCGAACAGCGGTTCTTCGTAATCTGCGCGGAACCTGCGGCTAATCTCCGCATTTAGCGGCATGCAGGCTGCATCGAAGTGGTCAGCGGTATAGTGCTGCAGTGTATGAATCAACGATGTCATATACACCGACTTGCCCACCTGGGATGCACCGATAATGGAAATGATATTGCTTGGTGCCTTGCCTGCCGTTACCGGCAGCTCATTATGGCAGTGTGGACACAGCCGGCGCCGAGTAACTACTCCGTACCGGTCATTCAGTCCCATCACAATGTTATCCGAATAAATGCGATGTTCCTCAGGCACATCATGCGGAGCCAGAACGGCTTCCATATCAAATACGGTATCCAGCCCAAAGCGTTCGCGATACCGATTCAGCTTCGCATCTTCCCCCAGTGCATAATCTTCATCGTCGTCCCGGTGATGGGCAGCGCGGAACACCACCTCTTCCGGTGAAAACTTGCTGAAGCAATAAGGACATACAATATCGTAAAACGGCGGCCGTTCTTCCGGCTGCTGTCTCTTCAAAAACCGACTAAAAAAACTCATAGCCACTCCCCTCCCTGTTCAGGCAGCTCGAGTCTGCCTCACATTCATCTAGTCTGATATTAGGCGGTAAACGGCTCCGTATTTCGGTCCGTCCGTGAAGAACAGCCTCACATAGTCATCCTTGGCCACTTCCACGGGCGGCATTTCATTTCTTCCTGGAGCAAAATCACTGACAAAAGGGTACACCGTACCGTCTTCCTTGTTCAATGGAACTCCGCCCTGCTTGCGTACATAACAGAGCGCTTCCTTAGGCACCGGCACTTCTGCCGTTACGGTCATGAGTACACTTTTTCGTTTTTGAAAAAAACCGCTTTTGTATCGGATGGAAAAATGGATATCCGCCTTGCCTGCGCTTGCAATGACCGTATTCTCGTCATTCAACTGACGCAGCAGCACCGGGCCGTCCTCGTCCATTCGGCAAACATGTACCGTATACCGAATGGCGCCAAACCCTGTCATCCGGTCCATATATCCGTTACTCGCCTTGTATTCTTCTCTCGTATACAGCTTCAACTTGCCTGGAGCAGTCTGGTCCCTGCTCTGCTCGTCGCCAACCAACTCAAGCTCCAGCCGTTCCACGTACACAGCTTCCACACCTTCCGGCCAAAGCCAGCGAAGCGTACAATAGCCATCGTCCACCGCAAGTGTAAGTCTGCGAATCAGAGGCACCGAAGGGTCCGCATCTGCAAATCGCATGTGTCTCCAACCTCCCGATGTTTAAAATCCTTTGCTGCGTGTATCTCTCGCCCGCTGACCGAAACCGTCTGCCGACGGGGTTCCCCTGCCTGCTTCACGGCGACCCCGGCTGCTCCGCGGCGTATTCTCCTTGATGGGAATGATCCAGGTAAACAGCGTAAGCACAGCCGATAATATGAGCATCGCACCGAATCTTACAAACGTATCACCAATAGGTGATCCATCCAGCCCCCATTCCAGCAAAAGTCCTGCAAGCAGGCCTGATACCGCTCCACCAATACCGAAGCTGACAGCCAGGTGGCGGTTATCGAAGACCAGCCCAAGCGATACACCCAGCGCTATACCAATCAGCAGCATAGCGCCAACACGGAAGATCGCAAGATAGGTACTGTGTTCCATCATGCCCGTGCGTTCGGTCACCAATGTCCGTTCGTCAATCGTATCGTAAATTTGCTGAAATGCCATGTTGAGACCACCGGAATCCGGTACGTCATAGTACATGCCACCTGTCTGCTGAGCGATGCTGCGCAGCAAGTCGGTGCCGGATGGATCTACCAGACTCAGACCGACGGTGTTGACGGCAATCTGTTCATTCGCATATTCGTCCAAAATATCTGAGGTATCGGCCTCGCTGAATCCATCCGAGAGCAATATGGCAACCGTTCCGCGTTTAGGGTCCTGCTTGCCTTTGATCTGCTCCATCGCTTCCCGGAGCACGGCATCGAAGTTTGTACCGCCTGACGTTGTGACAATGCCGTCGATCTTGCTGTTCACCTCGTTTTTGGCTGCTTCACTATCCAATGCGATAAAGGGCTGCAGCAGCTGCGGCTGATCATCAAAGGTGAACACCGCAACCTGCTTGTCACTTTCCATTTGATTGATCAGCGTCTTGGCTGCTTCGAAACGCCCATTATCGGGGTCCGTATCCGTCATACTGCCCGAGTTGTCGATCATCAGCACGATGTCTTTCACCTGTTTCACACCGCCTGGATTGATCTGATACAACAATTGAAAAACCAGCCCAACGACAAACAGCAGAGCCAGCGTTGCCGGAACGAGCAGTTTCCACGATAAGCCAAGATATCTCAGCTTCCAGGAAGACCCGTTCAGCTTGGGCGAGATCATCTCGGCGAGCAAACAGAACAGACCCACACTCAGCGCCAGTACGCCGAAATATAATCCCATCAGCAGTAGGCGCGGCATTTCCCCGAGCCACTGACGCAGCATGATTTCTCCTGCCGCAAATCCCACGGCTCCGCCAATCAGGCTGAACAGGACCAGGAGAAGATTGATTTTTCGCTGCATGTTCGCATGCATCCTTTCCAAACCAGCCTATTGTAGGCTGAATTAATACCAGAGTTGATCTGACATGTCGTACTATCGCATAGGTGACAGTTTATCAGCCAAATCGGAGGGGTGAAGCTCATAACCGTTCTCCGTATACGATTCGTAATAAACCTTGCCGTTGCGATAGACCATCAGATCCTCCAGATGGAACCCTCCCATCAGGTTCAACTTTTCCACACCACTGCTGCGCTCTTCGTACACAACACCCAGCTTATAGATGCGGGACGTTTCCTCGGCATGCGCCGCATAGTCCATGAAGGCACTGTGATGATCACCAAAGAAATACTTTTCTTCATATCGATGTTCCTGTGTATAGTCAAATACCCGTATCCGAATAACCGCCTGATCTTCCAGCGTACGATACAGCCTGCGGAACAGATCATCACGGGTCAATACGTTCTTGTCCCCATAAGCAATGGTTACATTCGCCCGCTGCAGCAGCTCTTCCTCAAAAGGCACCCTCAGCGGTTCCGCTGTGAGCAGTAATGTATGGCATACCTCCATCAGACGCTGAAGCAACCGCTCATTGCCTTCGGCAGCAAGCCGGTTTATGTCTCCCATATAACGATCCTCAAACCATACATCCCGTCCACGCTTGCCCTCCAAATCGGCTATCAACGCTTCTGTCACCTTGCCGTAATACTCCATCACATTTTGCCCGATGTATTCGTCCGCGGCAGCGATACGCTCTTCAGCCGTCTCACGCAGCATGCGTTCCAGTGCTTCCAATGCTGCCGTTACGCTGCGGCTGAAGCTGTGAAGCTCTTCCATCTCCGAATCGCAGATCCGGAACAACTGCAGTTCATTTTCCAGACGTAGCAGTTCGACTTTGGGTACATACACTCTCTCCAGCAAACAATCGATCAGGTTCCTTACGTTCTGTTTGTCGCGAAACAATGCCCGTTTGAACGACTGATCCTCCACCTGCTCCTGTTGACGCTGTTCCAGCAGGGCACGTGCAGAATCCAGCTGAATGGACTTATCACGAATGAGTCCCAGCAGAGCCTCACGTACGCTTCCGGGGCTGCTGTCACTCCATGAGGCCCACTGAAAATAGCCAATCTCTGGATACTCCGTCCGTGACTGCTCCGCTTGCCGGCGCAGGGAGCCCTGGCTGCTGCGCTGACGCAAACGTTCTTCAGCCGGACGTACCATGTTATCACGGAAGTACGCTTCAGCTCCCTGACCGAATAGCGCTCGCTCCGCTTCACGCAGCGATAGCGGCTTCAGATCGGAGAAGCTGACGTTATGCGTCATAATGCCGCTCATGCCGCCCACCAGATCCTGTTCAGGCAGCAGGCCTTCGACCTTACGCTCAACGGAAGCCGCATCCAGTCCGAAGAAAGCAAGCTTGTCCTTCATGCTCCATTCGGGTTCCTGCCGCATCCGATCCAGCAGATATCGGTACAGATGATACAGGACTGCGAGCGCGATTGGTTTGTTTGGCCGTCTGATCTCGGCAAAACCTGCACTGGCATAGCCATGCTGGTCCGAGGTGGTACGAATATTGTTTTTGAATGACGTATTGTTATAGGTGTTGGCTCCTGTGCTTGCAACAGCGCCAAATGCATCGGGATCCTGTTTCCGGTTCTTCAGCAGGCAGATTCGGCAGATGATTTCGGCATTCTCCATCCATCCACCGGTTACACCGGTTCCGCGCTCATTTTTGTCTGACAGGATATAGACGAGATCGAACAAGGGCGAAGAAGGATGCTCCACCGGAATCGAAATGCCATCTTCCGTCACTAACAGATTGCCGCTGAACGTATAGTCCAGCGCCTGCATATAATCCAGTTCACGCAGGAAAGCGAGTCCGGCTGCACTTGCATATCCGAAGGAATCCACCTGCTCCATTTCGCTGACCAGCACATGCAGATCTGTCTGAACTGACTTGAAGGATTGGGCCAGAATGGTTTCGGTCAGCTTGGTCAGTTCGGGCAGGAGCACATTCAGCGGATCATCCGCCCTCGTGACAACCGTCACGTAGATCCGGTCAAACGATGAATACAGCCGCCCGTATTCAGCAATCCGGTTGCTCACCCGGCGTAACGTGCGATTCAGACCGAAGAGCGCCTGCTCCGAATCGTGAAAGCTGCGGTGCACATCCTTGCGCATGGTCTTGGAAGGCCGCTCCGCCTGTACGGTGGTTAGAGGCAGGGTATGATGGGTCACCTGACCATCATCCGATGAATCAAGATGTTCCCGTCCCCCCCGGCCTTTCCCGCCCTCCGTTCCAATGTGTAGATACACCACGCCTTCCCCGTTATCCCACTTCAACTGATTGATCTCTCGCACTGCAGACATGGCCGGTTCGACCAGGTCGCCTACAAAAAGAAACAGGGCCGGGTAATGGATGCTGCTTCGTCCATCCCCCAAGCTGCCTTGCCGCTCCTGCTCCGCCGCATACTGTGCCGCATACTTCTCCAGGTTACGCTTCAGGGTATTGTTCATACTGAACTCCCTCCCGGCCGCCATGTTACTTCAGCCTTCTGCGAATGTCATTCAGCTTCGACGACATCGTTCTGTAAAATTGATAGATATCTTCACCGTTCGCCAGCTCCACGCGTTCATATTCAAGTCGGTCGCGGGACTCCATGAACAGCGCAGCCAGATCATCCAGTTTCGCCAGCAGCGGAGCGATGTCCTCCGAAGCCGTTAATTCGTTATCCCGGCGGGAAGCTTTGCGCAGCAATGTGCTGCGATCTTTCTCGGACAGACCACGGAAGTTGCCAAACACTTCATACTCGGCAAAGTTGCGGCTCTTCATCAGGTTCGCAAACGGCTCCCATGCATCTTCTTCCGGATCACGGTCATAGACATAGAGCGCGCCTTTTTTGATGATCGTGTCGGTATACAGAGCTTCGATGAAGCGATCATACCACTGTTCCTCATCCTGGTGCTGTGCCAGAATGCCTTCGAGTTCGGCCACTTTGGCCGAGATGGCATTCATCTTCGCCAGTTCCTCACGTACCCTTGCGATGAGCTGCGGGGAACGTACCAGGTTTTCTTTTGCCATATCCTCATTAATACTACCGAAAATATCTTTAACCCCTACACGCTGCAGGCCTTCCGATTGCAGACGTTTCAGTTCCGTAACCGCCCGCTTCACTTCACCCAGATTCGGGGTCGTTGACGTCAGACGCATGTCGTAGGCATTCAGCTTCGCGGACAGGTCAAATGGCTCTGTTGTGACAACGGCATAACGGTTGCTCGTATTTTCATCGATCGTTTTGGCTGTAATGATGTTGTATCCAATCGCTTGCTCGAATTCGGTACGTACGCGGGCGTTATACTGTTTCACCCGGGCATTTTCGTATACATCGCCCCAAGACTTTTCCGGAATTGGAGACGGCAGGTAGGTCCAGTTGTTTTTCTCTGTCTGCACCAGATGGCGGCCAATGCCTTCCTTGTCCAAAATGGTACGTTCATAACTTTCCTCATATACTTTGAGGGGCGTGTACACAAACAGCGGCACCCCGTTGCGCGTATTCAGCCAGAAAATACGGTTGCGCACTTCGCTTTCCTTGACCGTAAAGTGGGATTTGCCCACCGCATTGTTCTGATAGTTGCGAATCCCTTTGAGAATGCCCGGTGCCTGTGTCGGCACAGAGACAAATCCCCATGACGGGAAATGCAGACTGCCTGTGCTGTTGCTCAGGTTGAACACCGGAACGGCCTCATCATCCAGCTTGCCTGCGATATGACGTTCCACGAATTTCTCAACGGACTCGTCCTGTCCATATTTGATCACCAGGAAGTCTTCCATGGAACGGGTAATGAGGTCTCCAAATTTCTCGGTCAGGAAGTCTGAAATGGAGCTGACCACGTCAATCTCATTTTCCTTCACCCACTGGTTCGAGTTCTCCAGCAGTTCACGGGAGAAGTCGCGGATCAGATCATCCGTATCACGCTTGTCCAGCAGCCCATCCACCACATTGACGATATCCGGTACACTAACCACATTCCAGTAATATGTTTTATTTCCTTTGTGATCGGACTGTTCCTCGCCACGCGTCAGAATATCCCCGTTCTTGGAGAAAATCGAGCTGAGTGCATTCAGTGTCTCCGTAAATACGTTGTAGATGCGGCTGTTCTCCTGATTGAGCAATTCGTACAGATCTTCATAAAACTCGATCATCTGATCGTTGCGCTCCACGTCGGCGTGCAGCCAGTATTCATGAATTTTTGCTTCAATATAAGCATTCTTCTTTTTCTCTTTTGAAACAAAAGCACTCTTCGCGTCGCCCAGTTTTTCCTCGGACTGCTCTTGTGCAGCTTCAATGTCACGCGGAATGCGGAACGCATTCTCACGCAGGGTTTCGATATACGACTGGATCATCTTCAGTATACAGAACCCCTTCTCCGTGTAGATCAGACGGGAGACATAGAACGGACCCTGTTCGGGATGCAAAAACATGCGCCGGATCTGTTCGGTAAACTGACCGGCAATCTCGCCCGGCAGCTGTTTTTTCGCCTTAATATATTCTTCACGGGCACGGGCCAGAAAGTTCTGCTCCAGCTCGGTGTCCATGTTCACCACCTGTGATTTCACCACATTCCCGTACGACAGACGTTCGCTGTTCTGATAACCGGGCAGAGGTTCAGGTACTCGGGATTCGAAAGATTTCACAACACTTTCGAGATCGATGCCCAGCTTGCGGGCGAACTTCTCCGTGTCCTCCTGGTTCGGTGCTTTGGAGAACATGGTGCTCATTTTGTCGAACATCCGGTAAGCCAGATAGGTAGTCATCTCTTCAATCGGGAGTACCGCCGAAGAGGCACCAATAATGTTGTAATCATAGTTGGCCGGATAAGCCTTGTTCATCTGCGCTATGTTGGTGCGAATGTTACTGATATAATCGTGAATCGCAAATTCTTCGCCCGACTGCTTCTCCTCGCTGGCCATGAAGTTGGTGATGTTCTCAGCAGTAACGTTCATGCAGTAGTCATAAGCATTCTCCAGCAGCTTGCCTTCCGTATTCGTTGCCGAAATCAGATGACACAGGTTAAATGGCGGCAGCGGTGAATTTACGGTCAGAATATTGCCGTACTTCTGTGTGAAACGCTCCCCGCGACTGTCCACGTTCATCCAGTAATCCAGCTCTTTGAGGGCAGCGTACCCGTTCTTGCGAATGTATTCGCGGGTGTGTTCGCTCAAGCTTTTGTTCGACAGGTTCACGTCTGGCGTAAACAGGTATCCCAGCGTATTGACGCGGTCAATCCCGGCAGAACCGTGATCGCGTTCGATAATACCGCGTACGATATAGGAAATATCGAGGAAGCAGCCGCTGCCCGTACCACCAGACAAACCGGTAAGCAGGAACACCATCAGCTTTTTGTTGGTGCCTACGGATAACGTTTTGATCTTTTTGTCGATGGCTTGCACGACCTGATTAATCTTGGTGAACAGCAGCAAACGTCCAGCCTGACGTACACCTGCTGCTCCATTCATACCGTCCGTGATGCTCAGTTCTGGAGACAACCAGTCTGTAATATATGGCTCAAGTACGCTGCGGTTCTGCAGCAGTCCACCGATCTCGGCATTGGACAGCAGGACGAATTCGTTTATCGGGTCAAGCCCGATGCCTTTGTACTTCTTGGCACGGTCCTGCTCGTTCGTTTCAAACGCGAGAAATTCCACGTTATCCGGCTTGTCCATTTTTTTCTTGGATACCGGGTCCTGAGGCAGCTTGAAGCGGCGGTTAATCTGATATTTGAGACGCAGCAGCGCATCAATTCCCGTCCCCCCAAGACCGATAATCAGGATCGGGTTATCGATCGTGTCGACCCTGATTTTCTCGCTGACAATCCCTCCGCCAAGCGATACGTCCAGCTGCTGAATATGTTCTCTGACAATTGGTTTCATACCATGTCCTCCCTTTGGTTAACGCAGTCGGAACTACAACATAATTACACTTGCCACTCCGATGACAGAACAACCTTCCGATCGCTGTTATCCCCAGATTTTTTGATCTTCTTTTTCAAAGGTGAAAATCTAGGGATAAAGGCGAACGCTTCGCTTCTCCAGCTTTTTTCTGTCCTCTGCGTTCTCGTGTAAACGGTTAGTACCAACTTCTATTGGCATTCCTTTTAGACCAGATACTCAATCAAAATGGTTTTATCCGCCTGTTGCAGCGGGATGCTCAGTCGGTCACCGTTCTTCAGTTCAACGCCTGAGCTTGCATCAACGGCACGTCCGGATTTCTCCAATGTACCGCCTGCGGTGTTGCGAATGATAATTCGATCCCCATTGCTGGGCGTAAATACATATTTCTCGGTTTCCTTCAATTCCGGATCGAGCTGCAACAGCTGGTGCAGATGGAATCTGCCCCGGAAGGAAGCCAGCTTTTTATATTGCGGGTACGACTTGTCCCCGGTGTTCTCATCGCGGATTTCGACAATAATTTGACCGACAAAACCACGGTTTTTGCGTTTCAGCCAGCCCATCAGGAACCAGGCACCAACGGCAATCACCAGTAAGGCCACGACTCCCAAAATTACGGGTAACCATGGAAACGGCTTGTCCTGCGCACCACCTGAAGTGGTTGGCTGCGTTCCCGTGCCTGCTGCACTGCCCGCATTGATGGTGATTGGAGCACTTTCACGGTAAAAGCTGTCTTCTTCCGCACGAATCACCAGCTCATAGTTATGATTGTCCGGCACTTCAAAGGTACCGGCAAAGCCGCTGCCCGTATTTTCCAGCGGTTGTTCTTCGCTCTTGCCCGTATCCAGATCAGTCACGACCAATGTCGCCTTCATATCGGCATACAGATCATTATCCTGAAGCGGCTGGCCTCCATTTTCCAACTTGGCTGCCAGATCCACATTGTCACCTTTCGTATAGGACTTGGTCTTAATTGGGTCCACGACGAGCTGCAGATCATAGTTGAACAGCAGGTTGATATCAATGCTATCTTTGGGAGCCCCTTTTACCCGAAGTTTCCAGTCTCCCTCCTGCGGCTTGAGAAGCTTCACCAGTGAATAACTTTTGGATGTGGAGAGCTTGGCTTCGTCCGAATTCAGGTCCACCGCTTTGCCGGAAGGATCGGTCAATTCAATCTGCACTTGCTTAGAAGACATAATCGAGATGTTCGCTTCAAGCACGCTATCATTCGGCACATTCACGGTAACTTCCTGATAACTGCCGTTCCCTGTGATTGAAGGCAATTTCACGACATTCAGCTTGGCGTGGTCTGCAAAAATCTCACTCAGAATCTGCGGCAGATCATCCGGTGTATCGGTTATGAATGACTTGCCTCCAGTCTGCTTGGCCAGATCAGCAAGTGCATCCTTGTTCAGTTTGCCGTCTGCGTTCAGTCCGATCGTATATACCGGAATGCCCTGATTCTGTGCTTCCTTGACCGCCTTGGCCAAATCCGCATCCGACTCTGCCTGCGTGCGGCCTTTGGTATCGTTAAAATCGTTGTTCCCGTCAGCCAGCAATACGATCATTGGGGAATGCGAAGCATCAGCACCGTGATTCAGCACATTCACCGCTTCAGCTACCCCGACAGAGATATCCGTATATGGCCCTCGGCCGAGCTGATCAATAAAGTCTTTCAGGCTGCTCTTGTCCGCATCGGACTGAATCTCCAGCAGTGCCTTTTCCCGCTCAACCTGATCGGTATAAGCGACGATCCCTACCTTGTCCCCCTGGACCGGCAGCATATCAATAAACATTTTCATGGCTTCATTACTGATCTTGTCACGGTCACTTGTATTCATCGAGTTACTTACATCGGCTACAAGTACCGCGTCGATCCCGCTCGTCTGTGCCTGAGCAGCTGCAGCTTGGGGCAGCAACGTCTGAGGCAGCAGCAGCGTAAGAAGTGTCAGCAGAACCAGGGTTCCACTGAGCCAGCGTATTTTGCTTGTCCGCAGCATTGGGTGTACTCCTTCACGTTTGAGATTAAAATGGGAATAGTTTATTATAGGCGTCAAGCCTTAAGGAAATCTTAACAGTCTACTAATATATTCTGAAAAGCACCCCTATCTTGAGTTACAGTTTTGTAATGACTGACAAAAATCGACCCACTCGGCTCTTTCGTTGGCATTTTAATTCCAACTATGGAAATATGATATAGTTATTGGCAGCAAACTGCAATCATACAAAACCGAACCTACTGATTTACACTATTCTGCATAACAACTATGCCTAGAAAGGAATCGACTATGGTTACATACGGATGCCTCGCCATATTGTTTCTTTTTGTCCTTATAAAAGGGGTCACCCTTTATTTCCAGGGCCGTAAGCCCGTGACACGGGAAGATTCGGACCGTACCCTATACACTATATTGAATGGTGAGCGTGATTAAGCATGAGTACCAAACAAGTGGTATCCATCAGACCTTTTAAGCGAACGACACATGCTTTTGAAAAGCTGCATGTCTGTAAGCGCTGCGGGCAATATACCTGCCTCTGGGAAGAAGAGTGTACTTCCTGTGGTCGAAGTGCCCTGGTTTCTATCCAGGAGCGTGCCGGATCACGGGTGAAACGCCGGATCGCTCGCGATCTGTTCCTCGCCGCCCTACTTGGAGCTGCAGCCACCTATTTTGGTGAAACAACGGATCAGACCATGCTGGCAGCCACGGTAACCCTGCTGCTGATCGGATGGCTCATCTTCATGCATCACCGTTCCTTCCCTGCCCAGGAAAATCGGCAAATGAAGCGCATGTTAAACGAAGATCGGGAGGATATCCGGCAGGGCATCAACCGGAACTGGGCTCTCGTGGCCGAAGCCCGCAAAGAAGACGAGGCACTCGCTTACGAGATGCTTCGCGAGATTGGTTCACTCGTCTACAACGACCGGATTCGTCTTCAGCAGGTTGCCCTGCTGCAATCCTTCGTGCTGCGCAGTGATATGGATCTGCAGCTTCAACCTCTGCTGCTCCGCAGCTTCGAGCGGCTGTTGGCCGAATATATCGGCGAAATTGCCCGGCTTAAGCCAGAGTTGATTCGTGAAGATGCGATCCGGTATATTGCCACATACGAAGTTAACATTTTACAGCTGCACAATGGAATTCAGATTTTGACCGCCGTAGCAGCTGCCGCCGTGCGCAAAAGCAAATATATTGAGTTATTCCCAAGTCTTATTACCCGCTACGCTCGCTTTATGCCCAAAGACCGGTTTATGCGGCTGTATCGAACCCTTGAGCAGTATCCAGGCAAGGCACGTGGCGGTCTGGCCGAATCCGTAGGGAGAGTGTATAACGAGAAATATCGGAATGACTATGCAGATATCCATTCCTAATGGGTGTTTTAGTGCAAAACGATTCCCTAATATATAGACGATGGAATGTCTGCAAACCCCTGCATCCATTTTGGCACAAGGGGGTTCGGGAGGAGTATCCCCTAAAAAAATAGCCTTCCTTCAACCCAAAAGCACCTTATCCTCTCCTGAGAATAAGGTGCTTTTTCCAAATGGTTAACTAACACTCCGTGAATCTGTCTGCCATGTCATTCTCTCTTTCGTGCCTTCAATGGATAGATCAGAACGTATGGGATCCAGAGCAGTACTGAGCATAATAAAACGCTCGAATACAGGGAGACGTACAATTCGGCCGCAGGCTCCGTATGATCCAGAAGCTCGAGGACCATACTTGCGACAAGCAAGTTTATAAAGGAACCTATGCCGTAGATGAGAATCTGTTTCCAGCGCAGCCTTTTGACCAATACAAAAAACAGCACACTCAACCCCATGATACAGATACTGGGTGTTAGCCAGTGTTCCGCATCCAATTTCCCCTGCATTGCCTCCAAGCCCAGGTAATAAGCGACTCCCCACTGAAGAAGAAATACAAACCAGCCTAAACCGACATTCCTGAATGCCGAGGAGTTACGTTCCTTTTCTTGATATGCTCGCACTCTCTGCAAGAACTCCTCTTCCTCTTCTTTGGACAGACTGCCTTCCTCATAAGCTCTGCTAAAATCTTCATCAACCCTGTCCAAGTAAGTGTAAAATTGCTCGTCCACATTCCCCTTAAACACAAATGGCTTTTGATCCCTGTCATTCAGGAGCTTATCCAGCAGCTCTACTTCTGACATTCGGTCCGAGGTGGGCTCTGCCGTAAACTTCAGCTGAACACCCATCGTGGTTAGACGTTCCAGCCATGTCTCTGCATCCTTATCATCCAGAAAAGAGACGCTGTGGACTCTCCGCTTCATGTTTTGGTCATAAATAAAGTGAATGACGGGCAGCATGATCGCTGTCTCCGGGGTTTTCTCCATATAAAAATGTATACGCTCCATGGCATGCCGGCCGTAGTATACATGTTGAATTCGGGATATTTCAAACCGGTTATCTTCAGAGGTGTCAGAATGAGGAATCCAAGTGACGTAGCTTACCTCGTTCTGATCCAGTTTCGTATATGCCGGGTGGTTATCCCGCCAGGACTCCATCCGCAGGGCTTGCATGGAACGATAGAACATTACAGCACCAAATGGAACAAGACCAAGCAGAAACCAGGTCGCCGCAGAAAAATAGAGTACAATCAGCAGCAGAGGAACGACAACCATCGCGATCCCCATAATCCTGTTTGTGGTCAGCTTCGATTTAACGGATGCTCTTATCGGTCTTTGTCTCTCAATCAGTTCTTGGACGTTGTTCTGGGGATTATCATAATCGATCATATCCGCCTCCTTGATGAAATTCGGTATGTACTCCTAATCTGCCTTTCTCTTCATGTCATTGTCAGACGGACTTCCCCACTTCCTGTATACCCGCATTCTCCACATATGCACCATGGCACCCGAGCAGTGGATCAAACATTTACTTTCACATATCTAATCCAATACGTTCCAGAATCCAGAGCGTTGCGTGCAATGCTGCATGTCAAAAAGGCCACGACGGATATTCGTCGTGGCCCTTGAATGGAGGACTCGGTACATCAGTACCCGAGTCCTCTGATATTCTCGCCATGCTGCTGTCCTCTGCATGGCGTCAAACTCATCGCTCAGCGCGGCTGCACCGCCGCTGACGACAAGGTTTACCGTCCGCGACGAGAATCGCGGCGGTCACCTCTTGCCGGTCCGCGTCCTGCGGATTCCGGACGGCGATTGCCTTCGCGGCCGGAGCTACGCTTGTCCGCGCTGCGGCCAGCCCAGCCGCTGCTGCGCTCATCGCCGCTGCGACCTGCGCCGCGCCCGCCTTGGCCCGCGCCCCGGCTGCTGTCACTGCTGCGCGCAGATCCACGGCCTGCGCTGCGCTCGTCGCCACTGCGGCCGCCACTGCGACCACCGCTGCGTCCACCTTCACCGCCGCGGGAGCCACGGCCTCCACGTCCGCCTTCACTGCGGCCGGTACGGCCTGCGCCGCGACGGGCACTGCCTGTCCCGGCGGAGCGTCCACCCGAACGTTCATCATCACCTTGACTGTTGATGGAACGTCTGGCCGCTCCGGTTGAGGCAACCGGACCTTCGCTCGTCCACTGGATACGGGTCAGCTTCTGATTGGTTCCTTCTTCAATACGCGCAAGTTCCGGTCTGTCATGTTGTGTTGCAAACGTCACGGCAAGGCCCGTTCCGCCGGCACGACCCGTACGGCCGATCCGGTGGATATAGCTTTCCGCGTCATGTGGAATGTCATAGTTGAATACATGCGTTACGCCTTCAACATCCAGTCCGCGTGCTGCTACATCGGTAGCAACGAGGATTTGCAGTTTCGCGTCGCGGAACGCTTTCATAACATTCTCACGCTTGGATTGGGAGAGGTCCCCATGAAGCTCGTCGCTTTCGTATCCTGCTTCGCGCAAATCTTCATTCAGTTTGGATGCACGACGCTTGGTCCGGCAGAAAATAATCGCCAGATATGGGCGATACGTATCAATCATGCCGCGAAGTGCATCAAACTTGCCACGATCCGTGCACTCGAGCACCTGCTGACGAATCTGATTGATCGGGATAACCGATTTCGAAGATACCTTCACATCTTCCGGGTCTTTCATGTAATTTTTCGCCAGGTTGCGAATGCCCTTCGGCATCGTTGCCGAGAACAGCATCGTCTGACGTTTGTGTGGCAGTTCACGAAGAATGGTCTCCACATCATCCAGGAAGCCCATGTGCAGCATTTGGTCGGCTTCATCCAGTACCAATTTTCTCACGTTATCCAGCTTCAGCGTGCCACGACGAAGATGATCCAGCAGCCGTCCCGGTGTACCAATGACGATCTGAGTACCATTTTGCAGTTTGCGCAGCTGCTTCTCCACGTCCTGTCCACCATATACAGCAAGCACATGAAGCTTATCATCATTCGCCGTCAGCTTCTTCGCTTCCTCTGTAATTTGCAGGGCCAGCTCACGTGTAGGCGCGATGATTAATGCCTGCGGCGAGCGATCCGATACGTTGATTTTCTGAATAATCGGCAGCAAAAAAGCCAGCGTTTTCCCTGTGCCTGTCTGTGCCTCAGCAATAATGTCACGTCCGCCTAACAGTACGGGAATTGAACGCTCCTGTACCGGTGTCGGCACGGCGATCCCCTGATGTTTCAGAATCTCGCACCATTCCGGGCGAATGCCCAGTTGTTCAAAGTTTGCCAATCGTTACACCTCTGTATGTTCATTTAGATAAGCCCATTTCACGTATTCTTCCCCATGAAATGGATTTTCAAAAAGCAATCAGTCCGTCTGCTCTTTTTCTCCATACCGTGTAGTTTACACGTTTGTCCAGCAAAACAAAAGGGCACCGGACCTGTTCCGGCACCCTTTTATTGTATTTTATGACCTACAGGTTATTTATACGGATTAACCGTGGCTCTGCGAAGCCGCAAATCCGCTTTTCTCCAGCAAACGCGAGCTCTCCTCGTTCAGTCCGCGGAGATGCACCGTTTTGCCCAGTTTCGCATACTTGAATTTCACCTTGCCAATGGCAACAACCGCGGTGTTATCCCAAATATGGGACCCGCCAAAATCAATCGTGATCTCCTCCGGATCAGCCTCGGCATCGAATTCATCCACAAAGCGGGATGAAGAACCGAAGAAGAACGGACCATGAACCCGGTATACCTTATGTCCTTGCTCCTGACTGGAATGAACACGAATCTTGGCCTGTTTCCATCCAAAATGCAGGGCACTGAGCACAACGCCGACCAGTACCCCGATGGATAGATCATTGGTGATCACAACAATAACCACCGTAACCACCATCACGAAGGCCTCCGCGCGGGGGACACGGGCAATATTTTTGATAGAGCTCCAGTCAAATGTCCCGATACACACCATAAACATGACGCCAACCAGTGCACCCATCGGCACCTGTTTCACCACTCCGCTGAGCAGCAGCAACAAGATGGCCAGGAATGCACCTGCGGTAAACGTGGACAGCCGTCCCCGGCCGCCAGACTTCACATTGATGACGGATTGTCCAATCATCGCACAGCCGCCCATGCCGCCGAATAAACCGTTGACGAAGTTGGCAATCCCTTGACCACGCACCTCACGGTTTTTGCTGCTTTTGGTCTCGGTCATTTCATCCACGATGGTAGCGGTAAGCAGGGATTCCAGCAAACCAACCAGTGCCATGGTGAATGAATAAGGCAGCAAAATCATCAGCGTGTCCCATGTCCATGCAATATTCGGCAAATGGAACATCGGGAGGGTACTCGTCAAATTCCCCATGTCACCAACCTGCTTCACATCCAGATGAAATACTACCGTAATGATTGTCATTACGATGATCGCAATGAGGGGCGCTGGAACGCCTCTGAAAAACCGAGGCAAAATATAAATGATCGCAAGGGTACCTGCTACCATCGCATACATGATCCAGTTCGCGCCCGTGAAATGCGTCAGCTGCGCCATAAAGATCAGAATCGCCAGGGCGTTCACAAATCCGGTCAGCACCGAGTGAGGTACAAACGTAATGAATTTTCCAACCTTGAAAATTCCCAAAATAAACTGAATAATACCCGTCAATATCGTGGCCGCAAACAGGTATTCCACGCCGTAATCCTTGACCAGACCAACCATTAGTACCGCCATGGCGCCCGTTGCGGCCGAGATCATCCCCGGTCTGCCGCCCGCAATCGAGATCACGATGGCAATGGTAATAGATGCATACAATCCGACCATCGGATCAACACCCGCAATGATGGAGAAGGCAATGGCTTCCGGAATAAGCGCCAGCGCTACCGTAATGCCTGCCAGCACGTCTCCGCGAATGTTACCAAACCATTGTTGTTTTAACGTATTCATATGTCTTGCCGTTCCTCCTACATGGTTAACCTCGTGGGTTGATTACCTGAATCGCAGCAGTATGGACCGTCACTGACCAAACCACGTTAGACAGCACAAAACAACGGAACACTCCTTCCGCATCATAGCCTGTACGTGTTTGAATGCAAGATGCTCATCATCCCGGGAAAATCCCCCAAAATCCATGGCGATCCGGTCTTATCCGTTCCAGTGCATTCCACATGATTCTGCTGCAACATTCAGGTTCTAGCTTATAAGACATCCTGATACTGATTCTGATGCCTCTGGTCTTCCCCTCTCAGAAAAACCGGGTCCGTTATGTACTGACCTATTATTATAGACAGAATGTATTCTCTGCACGAACAGGATATATCTTCGTAATTGATATATAATCCTGAAATATCTCTATTTTTTATACTATTCCTCGATTATGCTCTGTTTATCTGCGGTATGCAGTAGGGATTATTTTCCGATCAACAAAAAGAGCCGCTACTGCTTCTTTCACCAAGAAGCGTTAACGACTCTCTCATCATAAAGTGAATCTAGAATTTTCCCGATTTAAATATGGAATAGAGCAGGAATGCTACCATCAGAATGGCGACCAGAAAGCCGATCTCAATGACCGGGATATCCCACAGCATCGTTGACTGATGACTTATGGAAGAACCAATAATGAGTCCGACCATAATGATACAGAACGCGAGCAGCACTATGCTGAAAGACAACCGGTTACTGATCTGGTCCAGTCTCCGCATGAGCGCATCCAATTCAGGAACGCTGATCTCAAGCCTTAGCTTGCCTTTGCTGATAATGGAAGACAGCTGCCTCAGTTGTCCCGGTAGACCAATCACGCTCTCAGCCAGATCGGCTGCACTGCGGAACAACCTGTTCTTGATTCGGCCTGGGCTGAAGCGCTCCTTAAGCAGTTTGCGGCCGAAGGGTTCAGCCATGTCCACAATGCTGAGGGATGGATCCAAATGCTCAATTACACCTTCCATCGTGAGCAGCGATTTTCCCAGCAGCACAATATCAGCTGGCATAACGACCCGATGCCTTTGAGCGACACCGAACAGATCGTTGAGCGCTTGACCCACGCTAATCTTGGAAAAGGGAATATCATAATATTTGCTGCGCAGCTTGTCCAGATCATTATGAAGACCACGGAGATCCATATCATCAGGCATCATGCCCAGTTTCTCAATCGCCCGAATCATGCTGTCCGTGTCCTTGCGCATCAGCCCGATGATGAGCGAAGCCAGCTGCTGCTTCATCTCATCGCTTAGACTTCCCACCATGCCGAAGTCGATAAAAGCGAGTCGTCCATCTTTGAGCACCATCAGATTGCCGGGATGTGGATCGGCATGGAAGAATCCATGAATAAAGATCTGGTTCAACAAGGAATCCACCAGCCGCTGAGCAATATCATTCAGGTCATGTCCACGTCTGACCAGTTCGTCACGGTCATTCAGTTTGATGCCCTCCACATACTCCATGGTCAGCACGCGAGAGGAGGTCTGATCCCAGTAGATTAACGGGATTTTGACCTTATTGTCCTGTTGGTATTGCTGAGCAATCTTTTCCGTATTCCGCCCCTCGACCGTATAATCCAGTTCAGCCATCAGGGCCTGGGCATACTCCTCCACCATTTGCGGAATCTGGTACTGCTTCACCCAGTCCCATCGCTTCTCGGCCATAGCTGTGAGTTCACGCAAAATATCCAGATCACGCTGTACAATTCGCGAGATGCCGGGACGCTGTATTTTGATCGCTACCGCCTCACCGCTTCGAAGCTTGCCCAAATGCACCTGTCCAATGCTGGCTGCAGCCACAGGGGTATCCTCGAACCGGGAAAAGATCTCTTCCAGCGGTATATCCAATTCCTGTTCCAAAATACCCCGTGCCGTCTCCGAAGAAAACGGTGGCACCTGATCCTGCAGCTTCACCAGTTCACGGATGACCGGCTCAGGCAGCAAATCTGCTCTTGTGCTTGCCAGTTGCCCCAGCTTGACGAAAGCCGGCCCCAGCTCCTGCAGCACAAGCCTGATTCGTTCACTCAGCGTTTTGGTTGTATGTGCTTCACGTGACATCCACCGCCGGGGTATGGCCAGCAGCTGGAACAGGCCCAGCTCCTCGACCATATAACCGAAGCCATGACGCACCAGCGCCATGGCAATTTCCCGGTATCTGCCGACATGTTTAATTCGCACAGCCATCTACTCGATCTCGTTTCCTTTAAGCGGAGGAGGAACTTCAAGTGGAGCTGGGGATGCATCTGGTTGAAGCTGTGGTGTGTGACCCAGTTCGGCGAGCTTTTTCTCCAGTACCGCAACGCGCTGTTCTAGACTGGTGACATCACTCTCGGACGGCACACCAACTTCCTGAAGCACTCGTTTAACCTGCTCATGGATGATTTTCTTGAACTGGCTCTGCTCTTCATCGCCCCGTTCCATCAGACGCTCAACCAAAGCTTTGGATTCACCGGGCGCAAGTTCCCCGCGCTTGACCAGATCATCTACGGTTTTTTCAATTTTTTCCTTGCTTACGACGGTAAGACCCAGCCCTAACGAGATCGCCTTTTTGAACAAATCGCTCATTCCTGTCATCCTCCTCTTCGTTGATCTCTATATTATACTCTTTATGGACTGCACCTCAAAGAAACGGTCAGATTACACGTAACGTGCGGCCCATTTGCCTGCCTGCAAAATCAGCTGGCGATAGGATTCGTTTGCAAAAGAAGGCACATGATGTCCTGGCATAAGGTAAACGATCCGGCCCAGCCCATAGGTATGCGCCCAAGCTGCCGGCTTAGGTCCATCCTCAGTTTGGTATTCAAGCAGAACGGTCGTTTCCGCAAATGATCCGAACTCGAACAGATAGGGCTCCTCTTCCATCGTGAATCCAGTGATTCCTTCGGTCACGGGATGTTTATGTTCTGTTACGGTAAACTCCAGCGGTGCATACGGTGGATGGTGCAGAAACTTGGCACCAATCATCTGCTTGAGCTCATAACGATTTTGAAGCGAAATCCCGTTATGTAGAATGACCAGTCCACCTCCGTTACTGACGTAGGACAGCAGTCCGGCTGTCTGCTGAGGAGAGACTTTTCCTTTCCAATCGTCCATGTAGGAGATACACACATCAAATCCGGATATATTTTCCTGCAGCAACATGTTGCGATTCTCGCTGCACTGCACGGTCATGCTATCATGAAAAATACGGCTGATCTCTGCGTCAACATCCTGCAGCGGATGCCAGTCTGGATGTGTATAATCGCCGAGTAACAATGCCTTTTTACGATGGTCCATTAATAAAAACTCCTTTCAAGTTAAACCTATATAAAATGAGAAAAGTTTCTACACAGTTCACTCCGATTGCAGAACCATCTTACGATCGCTGTTATCTCCAGATTTTTTGAATCCTTTTATAAATGGGAAAATCCGGGGATAAACCGAGCACTTCGTTTCTCCAGATTGGTTCTTCGCTCTCCGTTATAGTGTGAAATCAGACTCAATTTATAAACGAATATTACCAGGGAAGCTCGTCCCCCTTGTAGTCTACATACGCAGGCTGATCACCCATAAACTCCTTATGACGGTCGATGAGCGCTGCGATATGCTGTGCCGATTGTTCTGGCGTGAGGTCTGCGGCGGTATTCAGTTCCCCGCTCATATAGCTCTGCACCCACCCGGGATGAATCAGCATGACTTGTCCACCTTCATCCTTCAGACCGTTATGCACAAGACGGGCCTGCATGTTCAGCGCAGATTTGGACATGCAGTAGGCAAACCAGCCATGCCTGCTGCATTGCTCAATACTGCCTGCCTCCGAAGAGATGTCCACAATCAGCTTGCCTGCTCCCTGAAGAAGGAGGGGCAGCAGTGCATGAGTTACACGCAGCGAACCCAGGGTATTCACGTTGAATACCTCCGCCATCTCTGCAAAATTTAACGGTCCACGGACGTGGTCCGTAATATTCCCTAGTATAGCCGCATTATTGATCAGCATATCCAGATGTTCTGTATCCAGTTTGAGCGTTTCGGTAAAAAGGGCAACCGAGAGATCGTCGGAAATATCCAGCTCGATGACTCGGAGATGCTCCGGATAAGCTTGCGTAAGCAGACGAATCCCTTCGGATTCTTCCACATCGAGACCTGCTGCATAAACAATATAACCTCTCTTCAGCATTTGTGCCGTCAAAGCGAGTCCAAGTCCCCGGGCTGCCCCGGTTACACATACGGTTTTCATCTTACTATCCCTCCTTCGTCAGGCTACTCTATCTTATAATTCATTCCACATGGTCAGGCAAAAACCTTTAATTGTATACGGGAAAGCTCAACTTCACGACCAAAGTCTCATGAGACTTGCTCAGGAGTTACCACCTCATTTTTCTAACTTATAACCGGATTCCATCCTCGTTACTGGCCTCTTTTTCCTAATCGGTACGTCAAACAATGCTCTACCCATCTCCGTGCTGCATCAGGATACGAACCCAGATGGACATGCGTATACCCGGCAACGATATGACCTGAGGCATACCCCTCCTGCTTCAGGCCTCGTAATCCCTTGGTCTCATACGCATAAGGAATGGTGTCTTCCTTCCGATAGGTCATTGTCGAATAGTGGAACTCATGACCCCGAAGCACTTCTCCTTTTTTCAGTAAAAAAGAGTCCTGAACTGCGCTTGCCTCCCGATACCCGAGTGCCGCTCGCTTCACTTGCATCTGCACCTGTGCGGGAATAATACCCGCCATGCTGTGGGTTACACCCTGCCTGTCAGTCAGCGTCTCGGCAAGCACCATGTATCCGCCACACTCTGCAAACAGAGGCATATCACTGCGCACAGCCTGACGCAGCCCACTTAAGAATAACTCGTTCTCTGCAATGACAGCTGCAAACTCCTCCGGGAAGCCCCCGCCAAGATAAATGCCATCCGCATCCGATGGAATGCCCTCACCAGCAAGCGGACTGAAATAGGCAAGCTTAGCACCCGCAGCTTCAAGCAATTCCAGATTGTCCGGATAGTAAAAATTAAATGCAGCATCCCGTGCAACAGCAATGACAGGGCGCATATTGACGATCGTTTCCTCTTCTCCTGCTGATCCAGAACCGACATCCTTGCGGACATCGGGCTTCCTATCGTATGGTCTGGAAACAGGATTTTCCACCGCGATATCAATGTATTCTGACGTGTTTCCCTCCAAAGGCGGAGCACTCGCTGCAAGCTCCACAATCATGTCCAGATCGGTTCCTTCCAGCAGCACGTCCGCAGCCCGTTGAAATAACGGTTCAAGTTCGCCGCGCTCAATGGCAGGAACCAGCCCCAGATGTCTCTCCGGAATGGACATGTCTTCATCCCGCTTCAGCCAGCCTACAACGGGAATGCCGCACATTTGCTCAATGGCTTTCTTGACGATACTGTAGTGACCCGCACTTCCGCAGCGATTGACGATGACGCCTGCAATGTTCAATTCAGGCTCCAGCTGTTGAAAACCAAGCACAATCGCAGCCGCACTGCGAGCCATGCTGCGAACATCGACAACCAGGATCACCGGGGTTTGAGTTACGAGGGCAATCTCCGCTGTAGAACCTGTATTGCTGAGTGGGTCTTTGCCATCGTACAATCCCATGACGCCTTCTATGATGGAAATATCCTGTCCCGCCGAAGCCTTGGCAAATGTATACCGGACATACTCGGGAGATGTCATCCATGCATCCAGATTGCGAGATGCTCTGCCAGTGACGGCAGTATGATAGGTAGGGTCAATGTAATCCGGGCCGCATTTGAAGCCCTGCACACGCATTCCACGCTGGGCGAGTGCTTTCATCAGGCCGAGGGTCACCGTTGTTTTTCCGGCACCGCTGCCGGTCCCAGCGATAATCAGCCGAGGTCTGGCATTTTTATTGGAATTGGTCATCTTCAGATCCACCTTTTCTTCAATATAACAAAACCGCACCAAGAAACGATGCGGTTACACGATACATGCAGCTTCATATTATTGAAGCGAAATATATTTAGTCGAACGGAATTCTCGTTACGGAAATCGTCAGGTTGCCGCTCTTTTTCTTCTCCAGCAGCCAGTGATTGGCTCCGGAAGAGAGTAATGCCGCAGGCTCGCTTACACCGTAAGCTCCGGTATATTTAAACACCGTCTCGGACGGATTCGGAAGCTTAACCGTATTCAGCTCGGCCGGCGAGTACGTCACCAATTCCCAGCCGTACTTGGCACACAGAGCCAGCAGGCCTTCTTCGTCTTTTTTCAGGTCAATCGTCGCTACGTTGCGCACACTCTTCACCGAAAGGGACAACTCTTCCAATGTCGCGAGTACTTCCTGCTCCAGTTCCTCCACGGATGTGCCGCGATTGCAGCCCATGCCCAGTACAAGGCTTTTCGGACGGTACAGAACCCCGTTCGTAAGGAATCGCGTTTGTTCATCTTCTGTAAGCAGGCGGTCGCTGACCACCAGAGCTGCATTAAACGTGAACGATTCGGTTTCCTCCATGCTGCTGAAGACACGGATATGATCGGGTACGGGTTTGTTATATCGCCACCAGTTCCGCTCCCCTGTCTCCTGAATCAGGGCAACAGGCTCCTCGTTCACAACAGCCGCGCTGACAGGTGTTGCCTTGTCGAAGCTGTCCACGATCCAGCCCAGTTCCCGGCCGAACATGTCTACCGGAATCGTTCCCTGGACGTCTGAAGCCGTCGTGATTACCGCATGTGCGCCGAGTACTTCCGCGACCTGACGAGTCAGTTCATTTGCGCCGCCGAGATGGCCGGATAGTACGCTGATGACGTTCTCGCCGCGGTCATCGATGACCAACACGGCGGGATCGACTTTTTTGTCCACGAGCAGTGGAGCGATCATCCGCACGACCGCACCTAGAGAGATAAAGAGGATGATGCCATGATAGCGCTTGAACAAATCAGGCAAAATCAGCTTCACCGAGCCTTCAAACAGCTGATAACCCAGCTGCTCTTCGTCTCCTCGGGCAAACTTGCTCATATAAAATACGTCCGTGCCCTGAAACTGTCCAGCCAGATTGCGCACCATCTCCACCCCGTGTTTTGTAATGGCAACGGCTGCAAACGGATTACTCACCAGACTTCACTCCTTTGCGATAACCATGGGTGAAGGATTTATCGTACAGCTTGGAACGGTGAGCATCCCGGTTTACCAGATCGGGGTCCAGCGCCCAACCGGCCAGAATCATCGCATGCATTGTAATGCCTGCGGCACGCAGATCCGCTGCCAGGTTGGCAAGGGTGGTCCGTACAATTTTCTGATCAGGCCATGTCGCTCGCTGTACCACTGCCACCGGTGTATCTTCGCTCCAGCCTGCGGCGAGGAATTCAACCACGACTTTTTTCGCCAGCGTCGCACTCAGGAAGAGCGCCACCGTACAGTGATGGGATGCCAGATCACGCAGTTTCTCCCGCTCAGGCACAGGCGTACGCCCTTCTGCACGTGTAAGAATCACCGTCTGCGTTAGTTCCGGTACGGTTAATTCCGCCCCCAATGCAGCTGCCGAAGCAAAGACCGAACTCACACCCGGAATGATCTCATATTCCACACCCTGCTGTTTTAGCAGCACCATTTGCTCCAAAATCGCGCCGTACATCGCCGGGTCGCCGGTATGCACCCGAGCCACACTGCGGCCTGCACGAATGGCTTCACACATCAGCTCTACTTGGTGCTCCAGGTCCATACCCGAGCTTTGCAGCACTTCCGCCTCAGGCTTCGCGGTGGCAATCAGTTCATCATTCACCAGGGAATCGGTATACAGGACTAGATCTGCGCTTCTTAAAATGTTCGATCCTTTTACTGTAATCAGTTCCGGGTCGCCCGGGCCTGCGCCAACGATATAGACTTTCGGTTCCAATGTCTTCATTTGCTCACCACCATCAGGCTCAGATATTCCAGCTCCTGCCCTTTCAGTTCACGGGCATCGCGCCAGACCAGTTCATATGGAGAAGTGACTTTGGTCACAACCGAAGCCTTGCCGCCGAGTCCCATTTCGTCCAGCAGTTCCAGCATCGCGTCAAGCACCTTCGCCACCTTGATAAATACAATCGTATCGTGATGCTCGATCGCCTGCCGCATCGCTTCCTTATCCGATGTTGCCGGAATAATGCCTACTTGTTCGTCTCCGTCTGCCAGATGGATATCCAGCGCTGCTGCTGCACCCAGTACAGATGAGATTCCTGGTATCGAAGCAATTGGCACTTCAGGATGCAGCTCCCGCATCAGCCTTGCGAGATGAATAAATGTGCTGTACAGGTTCGGATCACCTTCTGTAACAAAAGCGACATCCTTCCCTTCCTTCAGTGCAGCCCAGCACGCTTCCACGGTCTTGCCCCACTCGCGTTCAAGCACCACCGGGTCCTTGGTCATTGGGAAGATCAGGCCGAGCATCTCTTTCTCTTCCGGGTTCACGTATAGTTCCACGATCTCGTGGGCATACGATTTACCGCCTTTGCGCTTCTTCGGGTAAGCGACGACCTGACATTCCCGGATCATCCGGTATGCCTTGACCGTAATCAGCTCCGGGTCTCCCGGCCCAACGCCCACGCCATACAGCGTACCTACTGCTGCCGTACTCATGTTGTTTCCCCCCTTGTCCTGTCCTTGAAAGGTCATTCAGCCGTTCCAGCTTCCGCATCATCTGTCGATGCATGCTGTCCTGTAATTACGTAAATCGGGTTCAATCCGTCAAAACGGGTCATGTTCAGGATCGGCTTGCTGCGCGCCGTCTGGAGTAACGTCACGGAGGCAATCAGGCCCGCTTCGCGCATGGCCTTCATGCTGTCATGCAGCGTCTCGATCGTGGCTGCATTCACCACAATGCGTCCCTCCGGGCGGAGCCGGGACGCACACAAGGCGATCAGCTGGCCGAGCTCGCCGCCGCTGCCCCCAATGAACACCGCATCCGGATCGGGCAGTTCGTCCAGCCCTGCTGGTGCTTTGGCATGAAGGACGGTGAAGTCTGTCCGGAATTTCACCCGGTTGGCCTCGATGTTCACGAGGTCACCTTCGTTCTTCTCGATGGCGAATACCTGGCCTCGTGGCGCCAGCCGCGTGCATTCCACTGCCACCGAACCGGAGCCTGCGCCGATGTCCCACACGATGCTGTCCTCCGCGAGCCGCAGCTCAGACAGGCTGAATGCGCGCACTTCACGTTTGGTGATCAGGCCTTTCTCCGGTTTGCGTTGATGGAATTCATCGTCCGCAAAACCGAATCCCCGCCGCGGCGCAGGTGCATCCTTGCGGCGCAGCAAAATAACGACGTTCAGCGGACTGCATTCGGCTGCCGCCAGCTCGTCCAGGGTGTAATGGCGGGCACGCTCATCTGCCCCGCCGAGGTTCTCGGCAACGTAGGCATCATACTCGGTCATGCCGAACTGTTGCAGATAGGCCCCGATCGCAGCGGGGCTGTTATGCTCGTCCGTGAGCAGCGCAATTTTGGCTTTGCCATCGATGCGCTGTGCGAGGCCTTTGAGCGGGCGTCCGTGCACGCTCTCGAGCACGGCATCGTGCCAGCTCTCGCCAAGCTGGGCAAATGCCAGTTGCAGCGAACTGAGATTAGGCCGGATCTCCAGCTGATCCGGGCCTAATTTGCGCGCCAGATACCCGGCAATGCCGTAGAACAGCGGGTCTCCCGAGGCAAGCACAACGACGTTATGTGTGGACTGCAACGCTTTTATTTTCACAACCAGATCGCTTAAACCGCTCTTGATCGCTAACTTCTCACCTGCAAATGCCGGGAAATAGTGGAGCTGACGCTCGCCGCCCACAAGTACATCTGCCGCCTGAATGAGATTCAGGCTATCCGTTGTCAATCCTGCCGCGCCTTCTTCACCCACGCCAATAATGCGGATTTTACGATTCTTTGCTCCAGTTGCTGTCTTCGAGTTCACTGATTTCCGCCCTCCCCAGTTCCATTCCTTTCATCGTCACCAATACCACTTCCACCGTTATGCCGCCTCCCGCATGCTCCAGACAGTGCTGACAGGCATATGTACACAGCTTTTCAAAATAGGGCAAGTACCCGGCCTCGGTCATCATGTCCGCCACCTGAGTCGCCGTGTTGGCTTCCTCGATCGCTTGCGCCAGCTCATCTCCGGCTCCGGTCTCGCGGGCCACGGACGCAAGAAATCCAAAATCCACCGGCGCACTCTTGGAGTGCACCATCATGACACCTTGAGCCACTTTGGCAAATTTGCCCGGCATACCGACCAGACTGATGCGTTTCATGCCCAGTCGCTTACCATGCTTGATGGCGAAGCCGACAAAGTCACCCATCTGGATAAAAGCTTCCTCTGGCAGTTCAGGCATCATCTTCATAGCGTATTTCTCGCTGCTGCCGCCTGTCGTCAGCACAATGTGGTCACAGCCGGATGCCTGAGCAACGGAAATAGCTTGTACCACACTGGCTCTATAAGCAGATGTCGAGAACGGAACAACCACGCCCCGGGTGCCCAAAATGGAGATACCTCCCAGAATACCGAGCCGGGAATTTAGTGTCTTCTTGGCGATCTCTTCGCCTTCCGGCACGCTGATCACGACCCGCACCCCTCTGGCTGTGCCGTGTTCGGCAAGCACCTGGGTGACGGCCTCGGTAATCATGCGCCGCGGGACGGGATTAATGGCCGCTTCGCCGACCGGCACAGGCAGACCAGGCTTCGTGACGCGGCCTACGCCAATTCCCCCATCCAGGTCAATGCCAGGCTCGTCCCGCCAGGACACATGCGCGATGATCTTCGCCAGATGTGTGGCGTCCGGGTCATCTCCGGCATCCTTAATCGTTGCACAGGTGGCTACGCCATCCGTTAGTTCCTGCTCAATCAGTTCGAACGAGTGGTCAAAGCCTGCGGGCAGCGACACAACAGACTGCGCCGGAGTTATCCCTGTTAGCAGGAGTTGGGTTGCCCCTTTGGCAACTGCCGTTGCACACGCCCCTGTGGTGAAGCCGGAACGCATCGGTTTGTCCGGATCGGGTTTTTCTCCGCTTTTCATGGTATTTGACCTCCCGTCCTTTCTTATCGTAAAAGTGATGATTACACTAGCCACTACGCTGGCAGAAAACCTTCAAATCGCTGTTGTCTCCAGATGTTCTTTGATTCCCTTTTGAAAAGGGAGAAATCCGGAGACAAAGGCGAACGCTTCGCTTCTTCAGATTTTTCTGCCCTCTTCGTTATCGTGTAATCACATTGGTATACTCTAAACAACGACCTGCGGTCGTTTTAGGTAACTGAACATTCCATGCCACTAGGAGATGGCATGGAATGTAACGAACCTAGGAGTCGCTATTGGTGCCAAAATGCGCAAACAAAAATAGTAACGAATCATAGCGACGTTATTTCATTAAAAAGACGATGTTCCCAACACTTTTTAGCGTTTTTTACCGGAATAGCGTTACTCCGGTTCGTTAGAATATGAAATGGATGAACATCCTTGATATAAGATCTATAGGGTTTGTTAACGCTCTCCAATAACCTGTGGTCGTTTACTTAACTAGGCCTTCATTGCCATCAGGGAAATGGCGTTCAGGGCTGCTACCACGATGGTACTGCCGCCTTTGCGGCCGATATTCGTGATAAACGGGATGTCCAGCTTGCGCAGCTCGTCTTTGGATTCTGCTGCGGATACGAATCCAACAGGCATTCCGATGATCAGACCTGGCTTGGCCTCTCCTTCCTTCACCAGACGAATCAGCTCCAGCAATGCTGTTGGTGCGTTACCGATCGCATAAATTCCACCTTCGTACATTTGGGTCGCTTTGCGAGTTGAGATGATCGCCCGGGTTGTATTCAACCGCTTTGCCTCCTCCATCACATCCGGATCGGAAATGTGGACGTGAACGTCGCCGCCGAGACTGCGAATACGATCCTTGCTGACGCCAGCCTGGATCATCTGCACATCGGCAATGACGGATTGGCCGGCACGAAGCGCTGCAATTCCAGCTTGAATGGCATCCGGATGGAACACCATGCTGCGGCCCAGTTCGAAGTCAGCCGAGGCATGAATCACACGTTGTACAACAGGGTATTGCTCATCCGTAAAGGGATGCTCTCCCAGCTCCTCGGTAATCATCTCGAAGCTTTTCCCCTCAATTTCCTGAGGCTGTACGGTCAGAGGTTTAAATTCCGTTTTGAAATCCATTTGCACTCACTCCTTCAATGTAATGTGATTCAAAAATGGTTTATCCAAATTTGGACTATTCGGGTGTTCTACTGCACCAATACACGCTTCAACTCGGAGAGCACGCCTTCAAAATGATCAAACACCGTTCCGAATTCAGCCTCCGGACGGGAAATCAGCACGACATGAATGCCAAGCTCCAGAGCAGATTGGATTTTCTCATCCACAGCCCCGGTCTTGCCGCTTTCCTTGGTAACCATAACGGTAGTCGCATAATGCTTGTACAACGCTTCGTTCATTTCACGGGAAAAGGGTCCCTGCATCGCAATAATATTGCGCTGTTCAACACCCAGTTCTCCGCATTTCTCCATATTGTCGAGGCGCGGAAGCATGCGGGCAACAAGACGAATATCCGGATCACCGAGCAGGTGCTTGGTGAACATTTGCAGCGTCTTGCTGCCTGTTGTCAGCATGACAGAACCTTTAAGCTCTTTCGCTTTAAGTGCTGCTTCATCATAGGAAGACACGACATGAAGCAATGGATGGTCATCATATGCCAGTCCTGTCCGCTCATAGCGGATATATGGAATTCCTGCCTGTCTTGCTGCCTCCATCGCGTTCGCGTGGGCCTCCTCAGCGAAGGGATGACTTGCATCCACAATGGCACGGCTTTCCTTCTCACGTACAAGTTCGACCATGGCCTCCACAGTGAGTCTGCCCGTACGAACAGATAATCCCGCTTCGTTTAGACTACTGGCCGCACTGTCAGTTACAACCGAAGTAAGTACGTCCGTCCCCTGCTGCTGAATCTGCAGTGCAAGCTCGCGCGCATCACTGGTACCACATAACATGAAGATCATGGGCGATTCACCTGCTCCGATGCTGCAGCAATCTGAGCATGATCTGGCGAGGTATTTTCTTTACCATTCCCCTCTTCATCATGATCACTTAACGCAACTTCAGGTTCATGGTGCGAATGTTGAAACTCATCGTCATGAACATGGTGATCATGCTCATGGTTATCGTGGTCATGACTATGATCATGTGTGTGATCGTGATGGTCATGGCTGTGATCGTGATGGTCATGGCTGTGATCATGTCCGTGCTCATGATGGTGATGATCGTGGTGATGATCATGATCGTGATCATGATCATGTCCTTGATCGTGATCATGGTGATGGTGATGATGTTTGGCAGCCTCAAGTCTGAATTGGCAGTTGTCACAGTTGGCCGCTACCCGTCCATTTAAGCCTTCATTCGCCCGTTCCAACACCAGTTCCACCAATTGCGGATGGAATCCAAAATATCCGCCTATCTCGACCTGAATGTCGGGATGAGCAGCAGCAAACTCTGCTGTCATTTCATCAATGCGTTTAATCAGCACACCGGTGAACAGGAAATAAGGCATAATGATAATCTTCTTCGCACCAAGCAGCAAACAGCGCTGCAATCCATCTGGGAATGAGGGCTGGGTCACGCCGATAAAGCTGCTTTCTGCCCATTTATAAGGCAGCTTCTCCCACAGCATCCGGGTCATTTTGAAAAAGTCACTATTGGCATCCGGGTCACTGCTTCCCCGGCCAAGCACCAGCACTGCTGTCTCTTCATCCGTGACAGGTGCAGGCGGAGCCGCTACTGCTGTGCCGCCATGAGCTGCTGCAACAAGGACAGGCTGAGCCTCCTGCAGACGGGTCTGCATAATTTGAACCACTTTCTCATGCACGCCAATCGGACGTCCGTACACAAATTCCACCTGCGGATAACGCGCCTTGGCCCGGTCAATCGCATTAGGTATATCAATTTTGGCATGGCCTGCAGCAAACAGAATGATCGGCACCAATACGACACGTGTTGCCCCTTTATCCACACAAGCGGTAACCCCTTCGGCAATGCTTGGTCTTGTTAACTCCAAAAAGCAGGTCTCCACTACGGTATTCTCCGGGGCTTTCTCCGCTACTGCACGTGCAAACTCCATCAACTCCCGGTTTCCCTCAGGATCACGGCTGCCGTGTCCTACCAACAAAATGGCATTCATCTCTGATTCCTTCCTCCCCCGCCTGATCCACAGACCAGGCATCTCATCATTTTTTATTGTGCTTGCTCGGTGAACGCGCCTTCATCGGAAGACAACTTCGTTACCCAATCATTTCGATCTATATGAAAAAAATGCATTTCAACTACCGCCAATATCACATAGGCATCTGTCGTCAAAACGATTGCTTCTCAGACGATGACATGACTACTAGTCACCACATACCGGGTTTACTTCCACGGTGACGGGAGCATCTACGTGACGGAAACCCTGAATTACCCCAACACGTTTGAAAAATTTGTGGAATCGCTCGTTCGGATGTCCCTTTTCCTTGTACTCCGCCACGATCCGTTCCACAATCTCGCCGATCTGATCGCCTGGAATGCCCTCAGCTACAGGCTGGGCAGGGTGAGCATTTCGTCCAAACTTTTTGCCGCCAAGGAAGAGATCGTACCCGCCTTTGCGGTAGACAATTCCGATGTCCTCCAGCACGGCACCGTAACACGCCATGCCGCAGCCATTCAGGGCCACACTGGTTTCTTTCGGTGCGCTAATCCCGCCAATAATGGCCTGCAAATGATTGGCCATCGGTACAGCATCGTCCTTCTCCATATTGCAGAAGTCGCAAGCCTTCACCTTGATGACATCTCCGATCGGAACCACGATGAAGTTCGCTGCGCGCAGCTCCTCTACCAGTTGATCCGGCTCAAAGGTCGGTACTCGCAAAATAATCTGATGTTCCGGCGTGTACTCCAGCTCGCCTTCTTCACTCGCACACTGCGCGAGCAGCGCCATCTGGGCTGCGGTAAACTTCTTATTGCCGACGCCCGGCGAGACGCCAACCTCGAACAGCGGCGCTTTGCGTCCCGGCTCGGGTGTCGTGCGTACCGCTGCTGCCGTGACCTGCTGCGGCGTCCCGGCTAACGAGCCCGGCGCAGCCGCATCCAGCCATCGACTGGCTGCTCCGCCAGCGAGCTTGCCGCCTGCCGCGAGCCGCGTCAGTGCCTCGGCAGCCAGCTCAGCCGCATCTGCACGCGGCTCCACTGCGGCTGAACGCGGTGCGGGTTCTACCGCCGCGGGCCGCTCGGCGGCAAGCACAGCGGTGCCACTGCTGCGTGCCGGGCTTGCCGCAGGCTGGGCAGCAGGCGCGTCTGCGCGCGGCTGCCCTTGCAAAGCCGTGTCCGCACTGCCTTGCGCAGCGCGAACCGGGCCCGAATCTGCTGCCTTGCCGGAGGCAGCAGAGCGGGCTTCCATGGCGCCGAGCGACCATGGCTCGGCTTCCGTGCGCAGTCGCTCATGCGGTCTGAGCGACTGTTCCGCGGTATTCAGCGTATACTTCCGCTGATACCCGCGCGGTGTGACCATGAGTCCTTCGTACATCATGGTCGAGGAGTTACCAATGATCACGGTCGTCAGCATGCCGATGTCATGATTCAGCATGTCTTCCAGCGTGGTCATCACAACATCCTGACGTTCACGGTAAGCACTTTTTACGAGCCCAACCGGTGTCTGCGAATCACGGTAACGAAGCAGCATCTCCTGTGTCTCGACGATCTGGCGTGTGCGGCGTCCACTACGAGGGTTGTACAGAGCAATGACAAAATCAGCCGCTGCAGCTGCTTCAACTCGCCGAATAATCGTGTCCCATGGCGTGAGGTGGTCACTCAAACTGATCGTACATGCATCATGCATCACGGGTGCACCCAGTAGTGAGGCACAGGATTGAATGGCGGATACGCCCGGAATGACCTCAACGCCAACACCACTCTCCGGCTTCCAGCCCTGCTCCATCAGCACTTCATACACAAGTCCGGCCATACCGTACACTCCGGCATCACCACTGGAGATTACAGCCACAATTTTACCCATCTCCGCCTGTCTGACTGCTTCCTGCGCCCGGCTGACCTCTTCGGTCATGCCTGTCCGTACAATCTCCTGACCGTCCAGGAGCGGCCTGATCAGATCAACGTAAGTGTTATAACCGATGATGACCTCGCTCTCCCGCAGTGCTTCCAATGCCCTTGTGGTGATATGCTCCATCGCACCCGGGCCAAATCCGATAATCAGCAGCTTCCCTTGACCTTGCATTGCTTCTCCTCCTCCGTATCCTCAGTCCCGTGTCTTAGCACGTCAAAATCTTCTATATGATCACTTCACCAGTCCGCAGTTAGGCTTGATGGCATAATCCACTCTCCTCATTCAGACTGATTGTAAACATTGAAGAGGGAGGCTTGGCCAAATTTCCCTGTGCGGCATGTTCAATTACTTCCGGTTCCATAACCTTCTTCTTAAAAAAAACAAAAAAATCCCATCCTTATAACGGATGGGATACGCATGTACGTACACTCAAGAAGACAGTCCACGGCCCTTGCAGAGGAGGGTCCTGTGGCTGCATGGCCGAAAAAGGCCTGCCAGGCGAACCGATTGTTCGCCCGTTTCCTGATTCTTCGTACACCACTCCTTTCCGCGAAGGGTTCGGTGACACAATGCAAGGTAGGTCTCCTGGCTCTGGATCATCAGCTTCCTTTTCTGTCTTCCCCGAATATACGAGTGACTTGGATGAAAAGGGCTTCCCCATTACAGTGGCGGGACCGCTCGGGATTTGCACCCGATTCCCTGTTACCTCTTGCTTCACGCAAGAGCACCTTGCTTGTTTTCATGAATAATAGTGGTTTCATCATAACACCGCTCAGGAAAAAATGTCCATGCTTATGATACTTATCCATTCTTCTATTTTCAGACTAAAAAGAAAAAGTTCTGATCCATAACGGATCAGAACTTTAATTAAGTTATCCATATAAGCAGCCCTCATAAGATCCTACCTGATGCTTTAAAGGGCGTATGTCCGGTTCTGCTTCTCAGGATTTATCTGCATGGGTCGCAGCAATAAATCGTCCCAGTTCAACGATGAGCGCTCCCATCTTTTCTTCCTCCGGAACAACAAGTGCCTCAATGCCTTCTTCACGCATGGCATTAGCCGTCACCTTGCCTACAGAAGCCGGAATCACACCTTCACGAAAAGCCTGCTGCAACTGATCAAGCTTGCCCTGGGAAGCTGCATATGCTGTCAAAAAACGTACCTGGGGACCACTCGTAAATGTGACGGCATCCACCTCATGCTGTACAATCTCATTCAAAAGCAATTCCAGTTCGTCCTCTTCCGGCGGCACATGGCGATAAGGTAAAACCTGTCTTACGTTCGCACCCTGTTCTTCCAGCCAGTCGACCAGCTTCGGCGCAGTCTCCCCGTGAAGTTGAAGCATGACTTTTTTGCCTGCGAGGTCATGTGGTGCAAATTCGCGGATCAGCCCGTCCGTACTGCCATCATCATCCCGGACCAGTGGAGAGAGCTTGCGCTTGCGAAGTGCATTGACCGTTTTGTATCCTCTTGCCGCAATGGAAGCTTCGGACAGAACATCGAGCAGTTGTCCGGCGATGTCCATATCTTCAGCCATTTCAAAAATGGCATCCAGCCCCATTCCTGTCGTCAGCACTGCCCAGTCCGGTGGGTCCGAGATCAGGGATACGAGACCATCCCGTATATTCCGATCATCCAGAAATACCGTGCCCTGTGCAGGCCGCACGAGTGGAATGCCACCCATTTTCTCGACCAGTAATGCCATTTCCTTCGATTTACGCGGTCCCGTCAGCGCTACACGTATACCCGCCAAATGTTGAGCCATTCTTGTTTCCCCCCAGTTCGTTCAGCCGAACGTTCATCCGTCTGACTACAGTATACAGGCTAGTTTCATGGAGGGAAACCTCGTTTCACGTCATTTGACCTGTTCTTCTATAACGATTTTTTATGATAATGATCAGGAAGGCTGAAGCTCTCCTCCCTGCATATCATCTCGTTTGGTTTTGCCCTCTTTGTCGGATTCATCGTTTTTCTTCTCCTGATCCTGATGCTTTTGTTCTGTTTTCCGCTGCGTATCTCCTTGGCGGGAAGCAGCGGGCTCCCCTCGGCGCGGACGAAGAAACACAAAGAGAATAATGGGGAACAACACCTCAAACAGAATGGCGATCCATGTCCATTCCCGTGTAAAGCGGAACAGCTGAATTGCATTTTTGAAAAACCAGAACGCACACACGAACCCCACCAGTGCTACAGGTCCAGTCATGATCTTTCCGGATACCTTGGGAATCATCCGCTTCAGTCCCCAGCAGATGAAGTACAGATCAAATGCAATCTTGGTAATCATCGCAGGTAGAGTTGCTGCTGCCAATGCCAGATCAAACCGGTCGAGAAAATCACTGATCTGCAGCTGCCTTGCAAGCTCATAGGAAGGGTATACCAATCTGGACGCGACGGGCACACCAATCGATGTTATGGTCTCGATCAAAACCAGAATCAACAACAAGGTTGAAATTGTAATTCCCCACAAGACGGATTTGAAACGAAAATCACTGCCCTTAACTACAAAAGGCAATGCAATCATCTCTCCAAAAAAGGAGAATAGGTACCAGCTTCCTCTGCCAACATCTGCAACATCGATGTAAAAATATGGCATCAGATTAGCAAGATCAACTTGCTGAACAAGCATAAACGGCACAACTAAGGAAATCAGAATGAACAAGGTTACATACAACTCGGACATTCCAATTAATGATCCAAGACCTCCCCTTACAATAAAAACAGCCATGACCAAAAGGGACAACACAATGATCGAAATCGGGGTAGTCTCCAGCAATGTAATACTTACGTAGTCACCTATTAACCGGATATCGCGGGCAAATACAAAGAGAAAAAACAAGATATACAGCAGCCCTATTACACGTCCCATAAAAGGATGACGCTCAACGAGAGACTCAAACAAGTCCTGATTGGAGAATCGCTGCTGAACACGATTTAGCATCCACATTGAACACGTCATCACCAGAAACAAAGGGATATAGGATAAATAGGCATGCTGTTCGGCATGGTAGATGGCCTGTGCATGAGGCTGAATCAAAGTGCCTGTAATACTGAGCAGCATCACGAGCAGCACCAGCTGACGATTGGTTACCCCCTGATTCATCGCATACCTCCTTTCTATCTGTTTAACTGAAGATTAGGATATTTCGAAACATCTACGGCAGCGGTAACAATCGTTGTATCCAGTGCGTAAGCCATATCGTGATAAAGAAGGTTTTGCTCAGAAGGGTCACATGAATCCAAATCCCGATGCTGCATGCAATCAACCCATAGGATAACCATCTGTTAATCGCTGCTCCCTGCCTCAGGTGCCTAAAGTCCATAACGATGACTGCGATGACCATAGCCAGGTAAGTAAACATCAGCGGCTTAATCATGGATGATCTCCTCCTCCGTCAGTCCAATCGGCTTGTTGGTGATCCCTACATTTTCGATAATAATATGGGGCTCTACCACAACCTCCATATTGGGATATATGTCATACCAACGGTCCTTAATCTTGTCCCATTCTTTCGGCATTTGCTGACGAATGGAACGGCCCAATCCCAAAATATCGGCATTATATTTTTTCTGGATCAACCTGACCCCTTCCTCAATGTCATCCTTCACTTTTTTATGAATGGCTTCGTTAAGACTTAGAATTTCAACTTCTCGCAAATCCCCATAATTGGATTCGTTATCAACCAAAACCCCCTTGGCGTATAACTGAATGGTTACGCTCACCTTGCCATTGCGGATATGTGGACTATAAGATGAATTGTTTTCATTAAGCTTGATGAACAGGCTCCCTTCGCCGCGTGGAGCTTTGAGCAGTACTTCTGGCGTATTGGCTTCTCCCATGGCTAAAATAAGGGCATCCGCGGGAGCCTTTTCGATCATTCCTACCAGCTTGTCCTTTTTGAAAATGGCCAGTCCATCCAACTTAATGTTCGTTTTGACATCCTTCCACTCCTTCGGTACGTTATTCGTAACAGAAGCAACAGGGAGAAAGGGATCTATACCCTCGGCAAGTATGGAATCGATAAAAAGCTTAAGTGAACGTGGATTCCGCATATTCAGGAAGCATAACTCCCTAACCATTTCGGAGGGGAATTTTTCAATCGGTGCGTCAGCATCCAGGACCTTATATGCTTCTCCTCTGGTAACTACAGGCATGGCAGACAGACGGTTTAACGGATACCTTGTCAATAGATCCAGCATGGGGGCAATGCCTTCTCTTGCCAGATCCTCCCCAATAAGCAACGTACGGCGATGAGCATAATAAATTCTCCGAGACAGGGCCTTTTGCGCCTCAAGTGAGGTACCGTGAAAGGTTTTGGCTGTATTGGAAAGCATGAACCACGATTTATCCCCACTTGTGCCTCCCCCCCCTCCTTCACTTCCAGCTGCGCCGGATTGACCCGGAAGAGCAATTTGCAGACTTGTCCTGTAATCCTGCTTTTCCTTATCAATGGCAATTCCAATGACAAAAGCAATATCATTGATTTCCTCGCGATCCCAACAGCCTGACAGCAAAAGGGTACAAAGGAAAAGCAACACTACAGTGCGGTACTTATGCATAAACTGCATGAGCTTACCACCCCTCTTCAGCTTCTGGCGAACCGTTAATCTTTTCATTCATTCGTTTCTGATCCCGATGCACTGTGGAAGGACGATTGATCATTTTCCACCATGGTGCACGAATCACAATATCCTTGGTATCTGTCTTGCTATAAGGACTTAAACCAGACAAATACGGCACACCGAACGAAGTCATCTGAGTGAGATGCACGGAGATCAATACCAGTCCAACGACAATGCCATATAGTCCAAGCATGCCAGCGAGGAGCATAATCGGAAACCGCAGTAAACGAACCGTAATGGCAAAGTTAAAGCGCGGGATGGTGAAAGACGCAATACCTGTCATGGATACGATAATAACCATGGGTGCCGATACAATCCCGGCCTGCACTGCTGCCTGCCCAATCACGAGCGCTCCGAGGATACTGACGGCCTGGCCCACCGTTTTGGGCAGCCTGATCCCGGCTTCGCGCAAGGCTTCAAATGACAATTCCATAATAAGAGCTTCAACCAGGGCAGGAAACGGAATGGCTTCCCTTGCTCCGGCGATGCTCAGAATTAGCGTTGTAGGCAGCATGTCCTGGTGGAAGGTTGTAATCGCGATATACAGTGCTGGCAGAAATAGCGCAATAGCGACAAATAAAAAACGAATCCATCGCACCAGATTGGTGATAAAGAACCGTTCATAATAATCCTCACTGGCCTGCAGCATTTGCCACATGGTGACGGGGCCAATCAGGGCAAACGGACTGCCATCCACCAGAATGACAAAACGGCCCTCCAGCAGGTTACCCACTACCGTATCGGGACGTTCCGTATAATGCATCTGCGGGAACGGGGAATACGGATGGTCTTCGATCAATTCCTCGATATACCCCGTTTCTAGAACGCCATCAATCTTGATCTTATTCAGGCGTTTTTTGACATCCTTAATCAACTTGGGATCTACAATGTCATCCAAATAGGTCAGTACGACATTGGTTTTGGTTTCTGTCCCGATCGTCATACTCAGCATCTTGAGCGAAGAAGTTTTTAACTTGAATCGAATCAGTGCTGTGTTCACACGTAAAGTTTCAGTAAACCCTTCACGAGGACCCCGGATAACGGATTCGGTTTGGGGTTCCTCTACTCCCCGCCGGACGCCGCCTTTGACATTAAAGAGCCAAGCCTCCCGGCTTCCATTAATCAGCAGCAGTGCAGAGGATTCCAGCACGCCGTCTGCAGCGGCAGCCCAGGAATCTACCTTTTTGACCTGAGTAAGTGCAATTCGGGTATCATCAATCGGCACATCAGGTTCATCGGTACGCTGCTCAATCAGCCCCCGAATTAATGGTCGCAGCATGTGATCCTGGATATCAGCCGAATTCACGATTCCTTCGATATACACCAGGAGTCCCTGCACTTCAGGTGAGATCATGACATTGCGGAAAACAACATCCGAACTGTCCGAGAAGATGTCTTCGAGCGCGAGCATGTGGCTCTCATGCGTCAGTCCGATGGGTTGCTTTAATATGGGCGGAGACGGCAGCCCCAAGGGTATGTGCTTGTTTTCTACTGATGCTGGGGAAGCTTCTTTCCCTGTTTTCCTATCGGCCATATACCGTCCCTCCGCTCTTTTTTATACAAGGTAGCTTGTGCCAGATGAACGGGAATTATGTGGGCAATTTGCAAAAATCCATGCAGCCTTCCCACTTCAGGAAAACAAAAAAAGATCCCTGCATTTGCAGAGATCTTCTTTTCCCAATTCCATATGTTGCTGAGTTTCATTCCATTTAATTGACGCTTGCGTCCACTCCCTTAATCATTTCCTGAATGGACTCCAGACCGCCGCCGGACAAGTACCAGTAATTCGGGTCAAGGTACACAATATGTCCTTCTTTGTAAGCCGTCGTATTTTTAACCAGATCGTTCTCGATCACCTGCTTAGCTGGAGCTGCTTCGCCTTGACCGGCAACCACTGCACTACGGTCTACTACAAACAGGTAATCCGGATTCGTCTCCATTACGTATTCAAAGGAAACGCTCTGTCCATGCGTGGACACTTCAATATTCGCATCTGCCGGTGTAAATCCAAATACATCATGGATCACACCAAATCGTGAACCTGCGCCATATGCACTCAGTTTGCCTTCGTTCGTCAGAACAATCAGTGCGTTTTTCCCTGCGGCCGTTACTTTATCTTTCAACGCTTTGGCAGAGTCTTCAATGGAAGCCAGTTGTTGCTCTGCTTCTGCTTCCTTGCCGAAAATCTCACCAAGTGTCTTCACATTACTCGTCAGTGAATTCATGTAGTCTTCAGTATCGACCGCCATATAAATGGTAGGTGCAATCTCACTCAATTCTTCATATGAATCCGACAGACGACCTGAGATGATGATCAGGTCAGGACTCATGGCATTTACTTTTTCAAAATCAGCCTCTTTCAATCCACCGACATTGGTGTACTTGGCATCATTATACTTTTCCAGATATGGAGGAATGCCCTCTTGGGGAACCCCGGCAACTTCTACCCCCAGCTGATCCAGGGAATCGAGTACACCATAGTCAAACACAACCACTTTTTGCGGGTTCTTTTTCACTGTTGTCTCGCCGAGTTGATGTTTAATAACGATCTCCTCACTGGATTGTTCCGCAGCAGCATTCGCCTCCGAACCCGTACCCGTACTTTCGCCCGTATTCTCTGCTGTTTTAGTTCCCCCACATGCTGCCAGAACAACGGACAATACAACCAACAACGTAAATAACCAACCCTTTTTCATAAACAGACACCTCTCGCTCTCTATATTGGTTTACTTCACGCAAAGTACACACAAATCTTACGCCCATCAATCCACTGCACCGGAATGTGCATGTCATACACCTGCTGCAATACATCGGTATCAATGATGTCCTCCGTTTTACCTTCCTGCACGACTCGGCCTTCCTTGAGCGCGACAATATAATCGGAGTAACATGATGCAAAATTGATGTCATGGATGACAATCACAATCGTTTTGCCTAACTCGTCCACCATTTTGCGCAGCACTTTCATAATCTGCACGGAATGTTTCATATCCAGATTGTTCAATGGTTCATCCAGCAGGATATATTCAGTGTTCTGTGCAATAACCATGGCGATATACGCCCGCTGCCGCTGTCCACCACTAAGCTCATCCAAAAACTTTTTGCGAAACGGCCCCAGCTCCATATAATCGATGGCTTCCTGAATCCACTGGTGATCCTCTGGTGTAAGCCTTCCTTGTGAATAAGGGAACCGCCCAAAGGCCACGAGATCCTCTACCGTCAACCTGATATTAATATGGTTGGATTGTTTGAGTACCGAAATCTTTTTGGACAATTCCTTGCTCTTCCAGCCTTCGATTTCCCGGCCTTCAATCAGAACCTGGCCTGTGTCTTTGCTGATCAGTCTCGTAATCATGGATAACAGCGTGCTTTTGCCGGCACCATTCGGCCCGATAAATGAAGTGATCTTTCCTTTGGCAATATTCAGTGATACGTCATCCACTACCCGGACGCCGCCGTATTGTTTTGTGACATTTCTGACTTCTACCACGACTTATTCTCCTTTAGCAGTAAATAGATGAAATACACACCGCCTATAAAATTGATAATGACACTTACGGTTGTGGAGAAGGTGAAGACCCGCTCCACCACCAGCTGTCCACCTACCAAGGCAACGACGGAGATGATAACCGAGCCCCAGATCAGCACGACATGCCGATGTGACCGGAATACCTGATGAGCCAGATTCACGACCAGCAATCCCAGGAACATGATCGGACCTACAAGCGCGGTGGAGATGGACACCAGGACCATGACAACCAGCAGCAGCCGTTTGACAATGTAGTGATAATCGACACCAAGGTTCACTGCGTGATCCTTCCCAAGTGCCAGTACATCAAGGTACTTGGTAAATTTCCGTGCATACAGCAAGATCAGGAAGATGGCTGCCATGGAAATGATCAACAGGTCCGTATTTACATTGTTAAAGCTGGCAAACATCTTGCCTTGAAGGATGAGAAACTCATTCGGATCAATCAGCACCTCCATGAAGGAGGACAGGCTCTGGAACAATGTTCCCAGAATCAGACCCACCAGCAGCAGCAGATAGATATTGCGCCCACGTTCTCGTTTGAACATAAACTGATGAAGAAGCAGTGCAAACAGAGTCATTAACAGGACGGACACCGCAAAGTTAAGATTTTTATTCACAAAGCTGATGTGACTGCTTCCAAACACAAACACGGCAAAGGTCTGGAACAACATATACAGGGAGTCAAGCCCCATAATGCCGGGTGTAAGAATCCGATTGTTGGTTATCGTCTGGAAAATGGCGGTTGAGTATGCAATACATGCTCCGGTGAGCACGATGGCCAGAATTTTTTTCCCTCGACGCGGCAGGATGTAATCCCAATTGCCTCCGGATTGAATGACCATAAATACACCGATCAGAACCACTGCCGCTGCGATCAAAATGCCAAATTTTAAAGTATTCGCTGTATATTTCATTCTTATGACCCATATGCCTTTCTTCGAAGCAGTAAATACAGAAACAGCACACTGCCCACGACTCCCACTGTCAAACTGATGGACAACTGGTACGGATAAATGATCAACTGCCCCAAAATGTCACAGACCAGAACAAATATGGCGCCGAGCACTGCCGTATGAGGCAGCGTATCCCGCAGGTTGTCCCCCTTATACAGCGTAACGATATTCGGCACGACCAGGCCCAAGAACGGTATGGTGCCTACGGTAATAATGACGACGGCTGAAACCATGGCCACCAAAATCAACCCGAGGTTAACCACTCTCCGGTAGGCCAATCCCAGGTTGGTCGAGAAGTCTTCCCCCATACCCGCCAGTGTAAACCGGTTGGCGAAGAGATAGACGATAATCAGAAGCGGAATACTGATATAGATCAGTTCATACCGCCCCTTCATAATCGTGGAGAAATCACCCTGCAGCCAGGAAGACATGTTCTGGATCAGATCGTTTTTGTAAGCAAAAAAAGTTGTGACCGAGCTAACGATGTTGCCGAACATTAGACCCAGAAGGGCGATGTAGATCGTATCCTTGAACTTGACCTTCTCAAGGATCCGCATAAAAATCAGCGTACCCGCCAGCGCAAAGGCGAAGGCGACCAGCATTTTTTGCAGAGGGGATGCCCCGGGAAACCACATCAACGTCACCAGGATGCCCAATCGGGCTGAATCCATGGTGCCTGCCGTTGTAGGCGAAACAAACCGGTTGCGTGTCAGCTGCTGCATAATCAGACCAATGACGCTCATACTGACGCCAGCGACCAGAATGCTGATCAAGCGGGGAAAACGGCTGACTTGCAATACCTGCAGCTGGACTGGGGTCAAGTGGAATATATCCAAGGGCGATATGTCCGAATTCCCGATAAATATGTATACGATAGACAGAACAGCCAGTGCGATTAACATGTAACCTAACTTCATCTCTCTAATAATCCCCTCACCGATAGCCGTAAAACAACGTATTTGCTCTTATCTTTCAGCATATGATATTGATATTCATTATCAATTAATTTGAATTATATCTACTTTAATTTCCAAATGTCAACCCTGGGTGAGCTTCGCAATTTTTGGGATTTCGTGAAACAACCCGAAAGATATATTCGGCATGACTAAATAGATATAAGGAAATAGGCCTTCCGTTATGGAAGGCCCATGTCGTTCATTTCGCTAATCACAAACAGTAACCTGTGTCATGCACTCGCATTACGACTAACCGAGCCCTGTCTGGCGAAAAACTGGTCAACTGCCAGAAAGCGGCTGCCTGTGAACAGCAAGGTCAACGAACCGGCCAGCAGCAGGTAATCAAACTCTGTCCCACTCATAAATGGCTGACCTACTTTGGCGGTGAGCAGAACACCAGCCATCACCGCTATAAACAACGCAGCAAATACACGTGTTCCCAGCCCCAAAATCATCGCTGCCCCTCCGGCCAGCTCAATAATGGCTACCACCGAGGCAAGAAAACCGGGAATGCCAATACTTTCGAAAAAACCGACTGTCCCACTAATTCCACCTTCGAATTTGCTCCAACCATGCAATACAAAAATTAGGCCAATCATAATTCTTGAGAAAAACAGGCCAATCTCTACACTCCGACTATTCATGTTCATCTCCTCCTTGGTATTAAGTTCAACACATCAGAATTATCCGATCGACCAGACAAACAAAACAGACATCATCAGAAACACCGTTGCAGACATTACAATGGCAAACCACGGCAGGGCGAGCGCAACGTCCTGCTCCGGATCGAGCAGACGGGAGATACGTACATTTACCGAAGTATCGGCAAATGAGGATTGCACAGCCATTTCCCGTACCCGCCATGGTTCTGGACAAGCACGGATCAGTTTGAGCAAGGCACTGCCAATGCCCGCTGCATTCCCCGTACGCTCAATCGCTTCATTATCAGCCAGGATTTCTCTGACAATATGATATTGCTTCGAAGTATGCTTCAATACGGGAATGTACGGCATCATGATCGCAAAGACCGAAAGCAAAGTTGTCTTGAGTGGATCACGGTGCCACAAATGATGAACTTCATGATAGACAACTGCCGCTTCCTCTTCAGCATCGAGCATGTCCATCAATCCCGTTGAAAGTACGATCGAAGGTTTCCATAAACCAATCGTAAAAGCAATCGGTGAATGCTTGTCCACAACGATGAATGCCGGTTGCTTGAGATGACGGTACTTGGTCTCCATTTCTCCCGACATAGCCGAGTTCTCGATCGAACGGAGCTTTCTTACGGCAGCCCTTGTCTTCATCATGCGATGCATGAACAGCCAACCTGTTCCTCCAAACGTCAGTGCTACCAGCAGCATCAGAAAATGGCCTACCGATAACCAGCCCAGCCGGCTCATCCAATGATTGCACAGCCAGAGCAGATTAAAGGGAATATCCCAACCGAATATTTTGTACATCGTGTACATGAACATCTGCATGAACACCAGCAGCGGAATGCCAAACCCGACAGTAAACAACAGCTTCGAGCGGGCCTTCCACATATCAGTCGCTATCCTTTTTCCATTGTTTGATCTTCTGCTCCAGACGTTCGATCAACCCCGCATCGGCTTCGTCCAGTGCATCCAGCATATGGCTCACTGCCAGTGCTCCGAACTCGTCTACCAGTTCATGTGACAGCTCTTTCGATTGGTCGTTCATAAACTCCTCCTTGCTCTGTACCGGGTGATACAGTGACGTCCGGCCCTTCTGTGTCTTGCAAAGCAACCCCTTATCTACGAGCCGGTTCATGACCGTCATGACCGTATTGAAATTAACATCTCGATCTTGTTCAAGTGCGGTTTGCACTTCACGGATGCTGCTGCCTGGACGCGCCCATAAAATATCCATTATTTTCGCTTCCAGCGGACCAAAAAAGCGATTCAGCCCACGCTCACCCACTTTAAAATTGTGTATTTTCATGTTCAGACACCCCTCACCCTACCCATTGTAGTGCCAACAAACGAGAAGTCAACCTCTATGTCAGGTATTTATTGTAAATGATTTGTAAATTTGTTTTCCATTTCTGAATTTCATTGGAGAATAGTACCCCTGCTTGAATGCAAAAAAAGCATAAGGCTGGGCAGTTCTGCAATTACTGCAGTCCTGTCCAGCCTTTTGCCATCGCTGTATTTGTTACTCTGTATGAGAAATATTAATAATGGCTCTTATTTACGGTCTGCCGATGGCATATATGCCGAAATATCTACACCAAGTCCACGAGCCAAACGTCCGCCTAACTGTCCATCAGCTTGGAAGAAGTGGCATAATGCACGCATCTGTGTCTGTGCCGGCACGCCCTTCAGGTCATTAATCAGATTATCAAGCAAATTGTTCTGTTCTTCTGCCGTAAATGAACGGAACAATTCTCCTGCCTGGGTGTAATCATCGGTTTTCTCGATTTTCTCTCGTGTAACATGCCCCTGCAGTGGAATCTGAGTGTCCCGGTATGCCGGATCTTCCTGCGGACTGCTGGAGGAACTGTTCGGTTCATAGTTCACTGGAGACGGGTCCTGATTCACATTCATGAGTCCATCGCGCTGATGGTTGCGAACCGGCGCGTATGGGCAGTTAACTGGAATCTGCAGATAGTTCGGCCCAAGTCTGTGACGCTGTGTATCCGGATAGGAGAACAGACGTCCTTGCAGCAGTTTATCCTCGGATGGCTCTATTCCCGGTACCAAAGCACTTGGTGAGAAGGCTGCCTGCTCTACTTCAGCGAAGAAATTTTGCGGATTGCGATTCAGCGTCATGGTCCCTACCGTCTGGAACGGAATGATATCTTCAGGCCAGGTTTTGGTCGGGTCAAGCGGATCAAAAGAGAAATCATCCATCTGCTCCGGCTTCAGGAGCTGCACCTGCAGCTTCCATTGCGGGTATTGGCCGTTTTTGATGTGGTCATGCAGATCCCGGGTAGCGTGGTTAAAGTCCTGTCCTTGAACTTCTGACGCTTCCTGCCGAGAGAAACCGCGTACTCCCTGCGCAGATTCCCATTTATACTTTACATAATGGATCTCGCCTTGGGCGTTAATCCATTTGAAGGCGTGCACGCCGAATCCATCCATCTCACGGTAGTTAGCGGGTGTACCCAAATCGGAGAACAGCCAGGTCATCATATGTGTGGATTCAGGTGAGAGGGTCATGAAATCCCAGTACCGTGCAGGGTCCTGAATATTGGTATCTGGCGCAGGTTTCAGGGAATGTACCATATCCGGAAATTTCATCGCATCACGGATGAAGAATACAGGCAGGTGGTTACCCACAATATCATAGTTGCCTTCTCTGGTGTACAGTTTGACCGCAAACCCGCGTGGATCACGCGCAGTCTCTGGTGAACCCGTTCCGTGAATAACCGTGGAGAACCGAACCAATACTGGCGTCTCCGTTCCTGGCTCCTGCAGGAAGTCCGCTTTGGTAAACTCCTTCATGCTCTTCTCCAGTGTGAATACACCATGTGCACCAGCACCTCTGGCATGCACTACCCGTTCCGGAATACGTTCACGGTCAAAATGGGCGATCTTCTCGATCAGATGATAATCCTCAAGCAAGGTTGGTCCTCTTCTGCCTGCTGTGCGGGAATTTTGGTTGTCACCCACAGGTGCTCCCTGGTTGGTTGTCATACGTTCTGTCATATCTGAATCCTCCTCATGATGGTCTCATGCCTGCTGTATATACTTTTTAAATCATATTCGTCATTACTTTAAATATACATTTAGACTTGATCTAACTGTTAAAATGATTCTAACATGTCCAAGATAGAGCCTGCATGAGGTTCTCATGAGGTTATAATGAGTTTCCCAGTCGTTTCATGAATGAAGGATGAACATACGTCAATAACACAACCTGCTGAATATAAAAAAAAAAGCAGACTAATCCGCCAGGCGGTAGCCCACTCCTCTTACAGTTACAATATATTGCGGGGAAGCCGCGTTATCGCCAAGCTTTTTGCGCAAGCTTTTGATATGAACATCAACCACATTGCTTCCACCCGTAAAGTCAGTCTCCCAAATGTCGCTGAGCATTTCCTCCCGGGAAATTACAGCTCCCTTGGCATCAATCAGTTTGAGCAGCAAATCGTATTCGGTCTTGGTCAGATGAATCCGGTTGTTATCCCGCTGCACACTCATACGTTCACGGTCCAGCCACAGATCCTTGAACCCGATACGTTGTCCTTCCTCAGGCAAAAATCCACGTTTCGGTGTAACCGGACTATTGCCAATCATGCGCTGTACCCGGTACAGCGCCTCCTGCGGACGTGCCGGCCAAACCAGCAGTTCCTCCTGAAGCATCGGTCCGCTGGCACTGCCGATCATATTCTCGCCCACCAGATAAAGACATGGCGCCACATGCTCTGCCTCTCGGTTTAACCGGCTGCTGATCCCCGCGAACGCATCAATCGTTCCAGCCACAGACAGATCATAGATCAGCAGATCAAATACCAGGCGTTCATGAAGATCCGGTTCCCAGCGATGGAACACCAATACATCGAAGCAGCTGTCCGTCAACGCTTTGACCAGCTCATGAACCTGGCCCGGCATTGGACTAATCAGAATGACACGCCGCGTAACAGGACAAGCCTCCACAAAGGGAGCTGAATCAGCGAGAGCTGGCTTGACCCGCAGCGGCAAACGGCGATCAGACATCCTGATTTTTACTTGATCCGTTTGTTTTTGCATTCCCCGCAGACACCTCCAAAGACCACATGAGCATGATCAATTGCATATCCGGTTTCCTCGGCCACCTGCTGCATCCAATCGACAGGAACCTCTGTCATAACCTCATCCACTTTGCCACAGACTTCACACATAATGTGCTGGTGATCATCCATGCGGGCATCGTATCGGCTTGCAGTCTCACCGAGCTTAAGCTCCCGGATCAATTCCTTGTCCGTTAAATAACGCAGCGAATTATACACGGTGCCATAGGCCAAATTATATCCTTGCTCAACCAGACGGTTCATCACGTCTGCGGCAGTCGGATGGTCTTCCGAGTGGCGCACTACATCGTAAACGGCCTGTCTTTGTATCGTCAGATTTAGAGTTCTCACGGCAATTCTCCTTTATTAATCCATTCAAAATTATATACAATGACATAGCATCCACTGATCGCTATGGTCCCTAGAAACATGAAAATCAATTTTGATTTAGATTAAGTATAAATCTTAATGTATAATGAAGTCAACATCAGCTCTATGAACAAATAAGTTATATTAATAATGATCCATTTCCAGCAATCAACTTTCATATTTGCCATAATATGGTTCGCTACTGCACTCTTTTTCAGATAAACTATACTAATGTGCGTTAAAGGGGGGCTGTTCATTGTTAAGCACGTTCTTTATTAATGTTTGTGTCATGATCACATTCATGTACATATCCGGAATTATCGCCAAATACTATAATATTCGTGTCCCGTTTCCTTCACTGCGTGTGCAGTTGATTGGCGGTATCCTGTTTGGTGTCTATGGCACTGTGCTGATGAACTATTCTTTCCCTCTGAATGACGACACCATTGTGGATCTGCGCCATCTTGCGATCGTTACAGCAGCAGTTTATTTGGGGGGACTGGCCTCGGTCATTGCCGGACTTGTCATCTCGATTCTGCGTGTAGTCATGTTTGGTTTATCGTCCGCAGCGATTGATGCCGCCTTCGTTATGACGCTCATCGGGCTGTCGGGGGTATATTTTGCGTACGCTTCCTGGTCAAGATTAACCAAAATTATTACCATGAACCTGCTCGGCATAACACTGATTTTTGTGATTTTGGTGCTGAATACCAGCAGTATGAATTCATTAATGAAAATATATCCGTTACAGATGACCATTTCTTTTGTTGGTGGGATCTTTATTTATTTTATTGCAGAATTTATTAATAAATCGAATGAAATGTTATTTCTGCTGGAACGAAGGGCATCCACAGACCACCTCACCAATCTCAGCAATCGCCGGCAATTTGAGAAATCACTGGAACTGCAGCTGGAGCGAGCCAGGGAAAGCAAACAGAAACTATCCCTGCTGGTCATTGATATTGATCGGTTCAAAAAGGTGAATGACACGTACGGCCACAGCTCTGGTGATGCTGTCTTGAAGCAGCTTGGACAATTGCTTATTGAGCATTCACGATCAGCTGACATCGTCTCACGGAACGGAGGCGAGGAATTTGCCATTCTGCTGCTGGATTGCGGAAGTCACCAGGCCCTCGCGATCGCTGAATCGATTCGGCAGTCTGTCGAAAAGTATCTCTTTGCTCTGCCTGACGGCACGACGATTCGCCTGACCATTTCCATCGGGGTGGCTGTCTTCCCGGATCATTGTGATGAGCGGGATGACGCTGACTTCTTCGAACAGGCTGACCGTGCACTATATGAAGCCAAAAATACCGGCCGGAACCGGGTATGCGCCATTCCGAAGCGGCCCGCTGTGTTTGCCGGGAAACGTTTGCTCTGACATGATTGAATAAGGGATGCCCCAAGCCTTCTTCTGGCCAACGGGGCATCCCTTTTCTTCATTTCGATATGCAATAAACCTTGAGGATTTCTCGACTATCCGATTAGGAAAGGATTTGCTCGATTTCTTCGACGATGGCGGCATCCAGTTTTACACCCGATGCAGCAGCGTTCTCCTTCACCTGCTCGGGACGGCTTGCGCCTACAAGTGCACTGGACACATTGTTCTGACGCAGAATCCAGGCAAGGGCCAGTTGTCCCACCTTCAGATCAAGTTTGTCCGCTACTTCAATCAATTGGCGTACTTTCCCGATTTTGTCTGCATTGATTTTCCCTTCGTCCCAGCCCAGCTTCGCTGCACGGGAGTTCTCCGGGATATCCGAGACCGAGGTATACTTACCCGTTAACAGACCTTGTGCAAGTGGAGAATAGACAACTTGTCCAATCCCTTTGCGTTCACCCAGCGGAATAATCTCATTCTCAATATAACGGTCGAACATGTTATACACCGGCTGATTGACCACGATATGATCCAGGAGAAGACGATCGGCGGTACCCAAGGCAGCTTCCATCTGAGCGGCTGTCCATTGACTCACCCCTACGTACAGCACCTTGCCCTGACGAACCAGATCATCCAGTGCCCGCAGCGTTTCTTCAATTGGTGTTTCGTTATGATAACGATGGCAATAATAGATGTCCACATACTCCACGCCTAAACGCTTCAAGCTGGCATCACATTGCTCCTTAATATGTTTGCGGGATAAGCCCTGGTCATTCGGACCGTCTCCCATTTTGCCAAATACTTTGGTTGCGAGAACATAGGAGTCACGGGAATACGCTTTCAAAGTCTGCCCGAGCAGTTCTTCTGCCGCGCCACGCTCATATACATTCGCTGTATCAAAAAAGTTGATGCCTTCATCGAATGCGGCTTCAATCGACTTCACCGCATTTTCACGCTCCACATACCCTCCGTACGTCAGCCAGCTGCCCAAGCTGATCTCGCTTACTTTCAGTCCGCTTCCACCCAATCTGCGGTATTCCATTGAATGCACATCCTCCTCTATGGTTATGTAGTTATGATCGTTACTTTTCTATTGTAACGTAACCAGCGTGGATGAAAAGGACTTTGACGAAGAAAATGGTAATTTAGTAAATTGAATTGTTCGGGGTGCCTCTTCCTACCAGCAATAAAAAACGCACCTGCTCAGGTGCGCCATGTAATCTTATTATGCTCAATGCAATATTGCGCTCAGCGCGTTTAATAAATCCAACTGTCTCACCGGCTTGGTCAAAACAGCATCAACGATTCCCGCCTCATGCGGATCGATATGCAATCCGTACGGTACCAGAATGATGGTCGGGAGTTGTTTTGCGCTGCTCTTCAATTCGTGCACTAACTTGACAGCATGCGCTTGGTGTAATCCCATATCGATCACGGCAACGTCAGGCTCAAGTCCCTCATCCATCCATTGATGTGCCTGCTCCGAGTCTGAAGTCATGTGAACATCCATCTGCCATCTGCGCATGAGGGAAGATACCCCCTGCAAGATGTCGGGTGCTTTGACAAGCAGAACCCTCTTGCCTTTCAATCGCTGCTGAATGCTTGCAAGCTGCGGAAGTTCCCAGTGTCTGATCAGCGGCAGCCTGATTTGGAATTCCGTTTCCTCTTCTCCCAAGCTGTTTACCTCAATATGACCATGCATGAGAATGGCAAGATTTTGGCTGACGGCCAAACCGAGATTAGTACCCACAAGCTTCTGGATGCTGAACTTTCCATCCAGCGTATTGAATGCCTGCAAATTTTTGTCCGACGTCAACATCCTCCCAGTGTATTTGACATGGAGCAATAAAGTACCCACCTCATCCAAGTCATTACCGTCCACAAGAGCTCTAACCAGTACAGAACCTGCACGGGTTGAATCAATGGCGTATTTCAGCACATTTGCGAGCAGTTGGCCGATCTTGGCCTCATCTCCCACGAACACCTGAGATATATTCATTTCCAGGTTCAAACCAAGTTCAATTCCCTTGTCCATGGCCTGAGCAACATGCAAATAAACGGTATTCTCAATGGTGGAAACCAAATCAAAGGGATCGTCCTGGACTACCGTTTTACCCGTATCATTAATGTTGAAGTTCATTATATTGTTTAGCAGGGACAGCAGAATGTTACCGCTTGTCTCGATCATGTTCACATACTCCACATGTTCGTCAGGCATATCCGGTGTGCGCATCAGATCGGTTAACCCAAGAATGCCGTTGAGCGGGTTGCGAATCTCGTGGCTCATGAGTGCAATCATCTGTGTCTTCGTCATCGCTTCCGACTCTGCACGTTCCTTCTCGATCTGCAACTGGTGCTTCAGCTGCTCCGTGTCATTCAGCTTTTGTTTCTGCAGGAGCAGATTGCTCTCCAAATCAACGACATACCCAAGAAACACGGCCATCGCGTTCAACGTTTTCATATCAGCTTCACTGATCACATAGTCTGGATCATCCATTATACAAATCGTACCAAATGTCTCACCCGAACGCCGCATAATGGGGATGCCTACAAAAAAACGATTACCCAGCTCCCTCGTTACACCCATTGAACAAGTTAGCGGATGTGCGGCAGTATCCGTAATCGTCAGATGATGTGTTGGATCTTGCAGTACCAGACTGCAGTAAGAGGACTCAAATGGGAGTTCGCTGCCTCTGACGACCCATTCTTCCCTGCGATTAAATGCTTCAAGAATGACATTAGTCATCCCATCATTGGTGGCTACGAAGATCGTATTAACCTTCAATACCCCACTTAACACGTCCACGATGTGAGACGCAGCTTCCTGTATGTTTTCAAAAAAACCTCTAGTCATGCCTACCGTTCCCATGATTCACCCCTCAAGTCTAAGCTGCAGTTCTACATTTCCATATCAAAAAATGAATCTGTCCTGTATATGAAGGTCGAATCTTCTTCTTAATCCATTGTCACAACATGTACATATATGTTTACCACCACAGATGTCTAAGAGAATCATAGCGTAAACACGCTCATCCCCTGCACAGCATAAATAGAAATTATACGCTTCCCCATTCACTTTGAAAACCTTTATTCATCAATACCGGTTAACTTCAGTCTGGAGAGTGTAGCGTTGTGATGATCATCACACCCTAAAATCCATATATAGTTTATAAATGGATAATGTAAAACTACATATAGTATCTAATTGAATTCAAATCATAAACAAATCATTTAGGAGGAACCTGATATGAACATGCTTGAGTATGCCACTCCATCGGCATCCGATCTACTATCCGACCTGGGAAGACGAATTATTGGCGCAGAAGACGCGGATACACTGAGGGAGAACGCCAACCTCAACGGCGATTCGTTCAGCGGCAAAATGAGCAGGCTCGGCTCGGAAACGGCCAAGTGGCATGCTCTTCGTCATGTGCTCCCGGATGAGCTTGCTGCGTCTGTGGAAAACGGTGATCTCTATGTCCACGATCTGGATCAGTATGCGCTCGGAACGACCAATTGTATCTTTATTCCGTTTGATCGCCTGCTGGCCTCCGGATTTAATACGGGAAATGGTTCCGTGCGTACGCCACAGACCATTATGTCAGCCATGGCACTGGTCGCCATTATTTTTCAATCGCAGCAAAATAGCCAATACGGCGGGGTCTCCGCCAACAAAATCGACTGGGATCTTGCTCCTTATGTACAGCGATCCTTCCGCAAGCATTATCGTAAGGGTCAGCGGCTGCTTGGAGAACATGCACTAATCGGTGATGAGCAGCTGTATTTGGATAGCCTTGAGGCACGGGAAGCGTGCCCACGTGCTTACGATTTCGCTTGTGAAGAGACAGAGCTTGAGACTGGACAGGCTGCCGAATCCCTGATTCATAACCTGAACACCATGAGCAGCCGGGCAGGCGGACAGATTCCCTTTACCTCCCTGAACTATGGACTATGTACTTCTGCCGAGGGAAGGCTCGTATCCCGTTCTCTGCTGGAGGGAACCATCCGCGGCCTCGGTGGCGGGGAAACCCCTGTGTTTCCACAGCATATCTTCCAGTGCAAACAGGGAATCAACCAGGCGCAAGGGGAGCCGAACTATGACTTGTTTCGCCTTGCCGTAACCTGTTCTTCCCGGCGCATGTATCCCAACTTTGTCAACGTGGATGCATCATTCAACCTGCCTTACTACCGCCCGGAAGATCCGGATACCATCATTGCTACCATGGGATGCCGGACACGCACACTGGCCGATCGTTTCGGACGAAATCGTCAGAGCGGTAAGGGCAACCTGTCGTTTAACACCATCAATCTGGTCAAGCTCGGCATTTGTTATGGCATCTGCCAGGGGGCACGGGCTGTCGCGGACCGCACGGGATTCTATGAAGCACTGGAAGTGGTGATGGACCGTGCGGCTTCCGGACTGCTGCACCGCTATCGCATTCAAACGGCACAGCCTGCCAAGGCATCCGATTTCATGATGAGAGAAGGTGTGTGGGAAGGCGGCGAGCAGCTCGCACCGGATGAGCCTGTGGCTGAACTGTTGAAGCATGGCACATTGTCCATTGGTTTCATTGGGCTTGCCGAATGCATGACGGCCCTGTATGGCCGGCATCATGGACAGGATCCCCATATACACCGTGAAGCGCTGAACGTCATCCGCACCATGCGCGAATTCTGTGACCGAATGAGTGAACAGCATAACCTGAATGTTACATTGTTCGCCACGCCAGCGGAGGGGCTGTCCGGCAAGTTTACCAAGATTGATCGTGAGCGGTATGGCTTCATTCCAGGGGTCACTGACCGTGAATACTATACGAACTCGTTTCACATCCCGGTCTATTACACACTGCCAGCCTATCGCAAAATTGAATTGGAGGCGCCCTTCCATACGCTGTGCAATGCCGGAGCCATTTCCTATGTTGAACTGGATGGAAATGTACGGGCCAATACCAGCGCCTTCCAGCGCATTGTACAATATGCACTGGCACAGGATATCGGTTACTTCTCCATTAATCACCCCATTGACCGCTGTCCTTCGTGTGGGTATGAGGGTGTCATCGGAGATGTGTGCCCAGGTTGTGAAGCACATGAAAACCATGTACACTTTCAGCGATTGCGCCGGGTCACCGGTTATCTTACCGGCGATTACAAGGTGCGTTTCAATTCCGCGAAGCAAGCTGAAGTCCGGGACCGGGTGAAACATAAGTGAATCTGTACGGTTATATTCCCGAGTCCGTGAATGAAGGTCCCGGTCTGCGAGCTGTCATCTTTATCAGCGGTTGCCGCCACGCCTGTCCGGGATGCTTCAGTCCGGATTCATGGAGTTTCCGGTCAGGGGAGCAGTTTACCGAGGAACGGCAGCAGCAGATTTTGCGTGAAGTCACTGCCCACCCCCTACTGGACGGGATTACGCTATGCGGAGGCGATCCTTTTTTCTCGGCTGAGCAATGCATCCCCTTGGTTCGCCGTTTTCGCGCAGCGTGCCCTGGTCAGACAGTGTGGGCGTATACGGGATTTCTCTATGAAGAGCTTGTTGCTGATCCTGTACGGGCGGAGCTGGCGGGACTGTGCGATGTCATTATAGACGGCCCTTATGTGGCCGCTGAGCGTGATGTGTCTTTACCTTTTCGGGGGAGCCGCAATCAGCGATTGGTTGATGTGCAGGCAACGTTAAGGGAAAATAGGATTGTTACACTCGAGATGGATGCATTGTGACGGTTGTTTTCTTTCCATTAAATGAAGATGATATTCTACTCTGACCTCATATCCACAGTATCATCGAACCTTACATTTCCATTCAAAAGACACGGATCCTGAGATTCGTGTCTTTTTTGAACGGGAATATTTTTCTTTTTTGCTACTCAGATCTTGATTACATGTCGATATAATATATAGGTGGTTACTAAAATAAACCTTAACACTTTTCTATATTATACATCTCAGGAGGCTATGACCCAGTTATGGATATTATTCAAGCATTAATTACATGCATGCCGTTTTTCCGCGATACCATACGTCAGGATGTAACCCTTTCCATTATTGATCGCGAAAAATTCCTATACTTTTCTGCAGGAGAGTCGTTAAAGCAATTGGAATTCAAAGCGGGGGACCCTCTGCTTGAAGCCAATCGTGATTTTGCCGATCTGAAAGGCAGTACGGAGAAACAATTTGATCATTATCCCAAAGAATTGTTCGGTGTTCCGTTTGATGTGTCCTACCTTCCGATCAAAAATGAACAGGGTGAAGTCATCGCCATCTTCAATCTGCTCTACAGCATGGATGATCAGGCACAGCTACAACAGCTCATGGAGGCGACCGAGCAGCTGACCAACCAGCTCATTGACAGTGTCCAGCATGTGGCTGCACACTCCGAAGAACTGAGTGCCACCACAGAAGAAATCCGGAATAATTCCAGAGAAGCTGTGCAGAAATCAGGGAACGTCACTCAGGTAGCCAGCTTCATTCGAGAGATCTCGGAACAAACCAATCTGCTAGGGCTGAATGCGGCCATCGAGGCGGCTCGTGTAGGTGAAGCGGGTGCAGGATTCGGCGTCGTTGCCAAGGAAATCCGTAAACTGTCCGTGGACACCAAAGAAGCAACCACCCAAATTGAGGAGTCCCTCCTCGCTGTCCGGCAATCCATTCATATGATGGAGAATGAGCTTGGGGAGATTACCGCCAGCTCGCAGGAACAGGCAGAATTGGTTACCAATTTCATGAGTACCATTGAACAGCTGAATGACACCAGCCAGCAACTAAAACAGTTTGTGCACAAACTGATTACGTTTGATGGCAGATAAACGGCAAATAAGTACGATGTTCAAACATAAAAGCCCCCGAATCTACTCGGAGGCTTTTTTCATGTTGATCGTTGCTGGTACTGCCTGTTGGTTTAGCGGATCTCAAAATGGCTTACACGTACACCCGCAGACAATACTAGGTATATGTCACGTTGACCTGCTGCACCTTGAAGGTCAGCCTTGACCGTTGACCATTGCTGCGCACCGCTCTGTGCAATGTCGACACGTCCTGCCAGTGTACCATCCGCTGCATCCAGACGCACTTCGAGCACTGCACCTTCCTGTTCAGCCGATACACGTGCCTCAATGACAGCTGCATGGCTGCCCAGATCTGCATCCTTGAAGGCAATCCATCCCTGTTCGCCAATCACACGGACAGAGGTACCCCCTTCTTTGCTCTCATCCAGATCCACACCGAAATAGGCGTCATAATTCTCAGCACGTGTTACCACGCTCAGATTACGAGCAGGGATGGTTTCCCCATCGACCGTCAGATCGGCAACCAGTTGAATATCGGATGACGATTTGCCGACCATGATGGAATATGTTCCTGCTTCAACCACATAACGATCCCGGGTCACATCCCAGATAGCCAGTTCCTGTACCGGCAGGTTGAAGCTCACTTTCACTGTGGCTCCCGCTTCCACATGGAGACGACGGAATCCTTTTAACGTTTTGAGCGGACGTTTCACTCGGGATTTGCCGGCACGTACATATAACTGCACCACTTCATCACTGGCAATGGTTCCGTTGTTTGTTACGTCAACTGATACTTTAACCGTTCCTTCGGTTCCAGCTTGGCCAGGATTTAACTCCAGGTTACTGTATTTGAACGGAGCATACGTTAATCCATGTCCGAATGGATACAGAACATTGCCTTCAAAATACTGATACGTACGCCCGGATTGAATAATATCGTAGTCCTTGATATCCGTTAATTGATCAGCCGATTGTACCCACGTCATGTTCAAACGGCCTGCTGGCGCGTAATCTCCGTAGAGCACATCGGCCACAGCGTTACCCAGCTCCTGTCCCGCATGGGAAGTGTACAATACAGCCGGGATGTTCTCTTGAACCCAATTGGATGTGAACGGATAACTGCCCACAATAACAACAATGGTATTCGGATTCGCAGCATATACAGCCTCAACCAGACGCTGTTGGGATTCAGCCAGATCCAGACTTGGACGGTCGATCTCTTCCTTCCCGTTCACAAGCGGGTTATTACCTACAAATACAATCGCCGTTTCGGCTTCCTTGGCTGCTGCTACGGCTTCATCCAGTCCGTTCACAACAATATCCTTTTTAAATGTCTCCGTGACTCCAAAAGACTTCAACTCTTCGGACACAGCGAATGCATCGTTACCGCCATTTGGCGCAGTAACCGTTTTGCCATTCCAAGTCGTCAGGCCCACACTGCCGTCTTCCTGCGGAAGCAGGTGGAATACTTCCTTGACGAACCAGCCGTACACTTCATCTGCTGAAGCCGTTACCGTTTCTTCATCTGTCGTCAAATATTTGCCGTTACTTTCTGCCTGCAGCGTGTAACTTCCGAAGCCCCAGTCTGTCAGCGTAAACGTCTCTGCCTCTCCAGAAGCAATGACAGGTGATTTCTCAGCTTCAGACAGCCCAACTGCTTTTCCGTTTGCTACCGAGGTCAGCGTAATCCGGTCATTTCCATCCTTGAATGCAACCTTGTCGCTGCCTATTTTGCCGCTAATCGCTTCAAGCGGGGATACACTGTACGGCATGGTGCCTGCGTACCAGTCACGATAGACCGTGCCGCCAAGCTGACCAATAACGGCCACTTTGCCTGATTTTGTTTTATCCAGCGGAAGTGTGCCTTTGTCATTCTTGAGCAAAACAACCTGTTCTCTTGCTGCTCTGAGGGACAATGCCTTCGCCTTCTCTGTCATCATCGCTTCTTCGCCAATGGACGCATACGGATTGCCTTCAGCCGGATCAAACTCACCCAGGCGGAAACGTACACGGAACGTATTAAACAACGCCAGATCGATATCTTCCATGGTAAGCGTTCCTTGTTCCAGACCTTCACGGAGCGCTTGCTTGGACAGATCAGCATCATCCGTAATGCTGTCGATTCCCGCTTTTACCGATTCCACGGTACCCGGTGTATGAGAGTCATAATACTTATGGTCATTTTTGATCCCCATTACATCACCCGCATCGCTGACAACGAAACCGTCCATACCCCATTCGCCTTTGACAATCTCGTTAACGAATGGATGCAGCAGTGCAGGCGTTCCGTTAATGGAGTTATACGCGGTCATCATGGACTGCGCGCCGCCTTCCTTGAAAGGCTTCTCGAAGGCTTTCAGATAATATTCGCGCATGTTGCGCGGATCAATGCTGGATGAGCCGCTTCCGCGGTCGACTTCATTATTGTTGGCAAGAAAATGCTTCAATGTCGCAACGGCCTTGTAGTACTTCGGATGATCTCCCTGAATCCCTTTGACGAGCGCAGTTGTAAGTTCCGCGGTCAGTTCGGGATCTTCACCATAAGCCTCTTCATTCCGGCCCCAACGCGGATCACGTTCCATATCCACCGTAGGTGCCCACAGCGTGAGACCGTTGACAGCCGGATTCCGTTTGTAAAACACTCGTGCCTCGTCCCCAATGACGGAGCCGATTTCTTCCATGAGTTCCGCATCCCATGTGCATGCCAATCCTACGGGCTGCGGGAAGGATGTAGCTTCGCCAAGCCAGGCCAGGCCGTGAGCGGCTTCCGTTCCGTGTTTATATGCAGCAATGCCCAGACGCTCTACGGCTGGCTGATATTGCAGCATGGATTCGATTTTCTCATCTTCGGTCAGACGGGATACAAGGTCTTTCACTCTTGTGTCCAGTTCGAGCGTTGTATCCTGAAATGGATATTTGGTTTGATTGGTCATGGTTGGAATCTCCTTTGGGCTTGTGATCGTTTATTTGTCGATGATAGCGAATACATAAAATGTAATATACTCTGTCCATTTCAACACACCAATACTCTTCTCATACAGGCAAAAAACCTTGCCAAATCAACATTTTAAAGAGTCATATTATGTTCTTTTCTCCATTTACTAAAACGGTTTCGATAACCTTATCATAAAGCATGTTCAGCAAAAAAAACAGGGGTTCTATACAGGAAAATGTGAACATTAGTCTGTAAAGTCTGCATCGGATCGTTTTATTCGGACACAGTGTGGCAATCATGGATAGGAGTACGTCCCATTCGTGCTTGCCTGGGATACGAACCATGGATTTGACCTGAAGAAAGATCAAGGAGGAAATACCGAATGAGCGATAACCAACAGCCCCCAGCGGGCCTGCCCCCTGTTCCGGAGTCCATCTGGAGGGCTACTCATGAATTCGATGCATATCCGAAGCTTACTGAAGACATCAAGGCGGACGTAGCCATTATTGGTGCAGGCATTGCAGGTATCACAACAGCCTATTTGCTTGCCCAAACAGGCATGCGTGTAGTGGTTCTGGAAGCGGGAAAAGTACTGGATGGTACAACCGGCCATACCACAGCCAAGGTTTCTGCACAGCATGGGGTTATATTCGATGAACTGCTCCACCACTTTGGACAAGAACAGGCACGCATGTATTATGAAGGCAATGCTGCAGCTGCCAACTGGATGCAGAATCTGGTGAGGGAAAAACAGATCGATTGCCAGTGGGCAGAAGAAGATGCCTACGTGTATATTCAATCGGAGGATAACCTGAAAAACTTGGAGATCGAGCTTACCGCCTACGGCAAGCTGAACATTCCGGGTGAATGGGTCGACCCACTTCCAATTCCGGTTCCGTCGAGGGCAGGCATAAAAATGCCTGGTCAGGCTCGCTTCGACCCACTGGCTTATTTGCATTATCTGCTCGATTCAGCGGTCAAGCAAGGGGTGCAGATCTATGAGCATACAACGGTGACCGATGTGGAGGAAGATGCCTCACTTCATGTACGAACCTATGGTAATGGTCCATCCGTGACAGCTGAACATGTCGTTGTGGCTTCCCACTTCCCTGTGTATGACCCGGGTTTTTATTTTACAAGGCTGCACGCCGAGCGCTCATATGCTGTTGCAGTGGAACCTCAAAAAACCTATGCCGGCGGCATGTATATATCGGACGATGAACCGACCAGATCCCTGCGCAAAGTGCTTCATGAAGGAAAGGAACTGATTCTTTTCGGGGGAGAAAACCACAAAACCGGACAGGGGATCTGCACCTATGGCCATTACGAACGCCTCGAACGATTCGCAGAGGAGACTTATGGGATCCGCAGCATTCCTTTCCGCTGGTCTGCCCAGGATCTGATATCCATCGATAAGGTACCCTATATTGGACCCATTACCGGAAGACATGAACGGGTCTATGTTGCTACCGGGTTCGCCAAGTGGGGCATGACCACAGGAACAATGGCGGGACATATCCTGGCAGACCGTATCACCGGTCGTGACAACCCCCATGCCGCTGTATTTGATCCCGCGAGATTCAAAGCCGATCCTGGTGTAAAAAACTTTATTATAGAAAACGCGAATGTAGCAAAAGAATTAATCTCCGGCAAAGTAGACATTGTTCACAAGGACGTCAACGAGATTGGCAACGATGAGGGCGCCGTGGTTCGTCATAACGGCAAACGGGCCGGTGCCTACAAGGACACCAGTGGCAAACTGTTCTTGGTCGATACAACCTGTACTCATCTGGGATGTGAAGTGGAATGGAATGAAGGAGAACGCTCGTGGGACTGCCCTTGTCACGGTTCCCGCTTCGATTTTGCAGGTAAAGTGATTGAAGGACCCGCTGTCAAAGACCTCAAAATGCTTGAAGCCTCAGAATAATAGTAAAGATTCGGTTTACAGACCCGGGTAGGACTCCGTCTTCGGACGGAGGCATCTTACCCGGGTTTTGCGTATGCTGGTTTTATGGGAAGTTATTGATCCATAATGTCACCAGACGACAATAACTCAGGACAGAATCGTGACACGGAACTATTTTTAAATCACTACCTTGCATTAAACAGTACTGAATGCTATGATGAATCCATAACTACTGATCAATACACACTAGTGATTGAAGAAGGAATAAGGAGGAACCTGTGTGAACGTGAATATCCAGTTCAAAAAGGGAGTGCTGGAGCTATGCGTCCTGGTACTGATTAACCGCCAGGATCGGTATGGCTACGAACTGGCTCAGGCGGTTTCCAAACATATTGAAGTTGCTGAAGGCGCACTGTATCCATTGCTGCGCAGACTCGTACAAGACGGTTATTGCACCACCTATTTGCAAGAATCAACTGAGGGGCCACCGCGTAAATATTACAAGCTGTCCGATACCGGTCGTGATTACATGCAGGCCTTGACTACAGAATGGAATGAATTTGTGCGCAATGTCGCAAATCTTATTGAGGAAGGAACCCATAATGAATAGACAACAATTTATGCAGGCCATGGAAATTCATCTGCGGCCAATGGAAGCTCAGGAACGGGCAGAGTTGCTCGCAGACTATGATCAGCATTTCGAACTCGGACTTCGAGAAGGCAGACCGGAAGAGGAGATTGCCCGTGAATTGGGCCGTCCGGAAGAGATTGCACGGGAAGCACTTGGTGACCGCTATGACGTAAATACACCGGGCTCAGATCCCTTTTACGCTCCGACTTACGGAGAAATGCGGCAACCGAAGAGCAGTAATCGAGCAGCTCGCAACTTTTTTACCGGAATTGGATTGATTTTTCTGAATTTGATCCTGGGGATTCCTCTGGGGTTAACACTCTGGTCGGTGTGGCTTGTGATTGCCAGTCTGTCCTTGCTGGTCTTGGCCCCTGTCGCAGCTGCTTTGGACTTCCTTTTTCTCAATCATTTTGACAAGGCAGAACTGTTCGTGGCCATTGGGGCATTTGGTGTGGGTATTCTATTTGCCATTGCTGCGAAATCGGTATTCAAGGGCTTCAAGGCAGCCACTCTTCGATACCTTAGATGGAACAATAAGACGATGAAAGGAGACGTTTCCGCATGAGTACAAAAAAATGGTTGGCTTTAGCAGTGATCTGTATCGGTATAGGTTTGCTCGGAACGTCCATATATGGAGTTCAGTTCGGAGACAAGCGAGAAGAATATTCCAAGCGATGGGATTTTAAAAGTGATGAGTTACAAAGTGTAATCATGAATGCTAATTTTAGCGCGGATATCGAATTCGTGGTCAGCCCGGACTCCGGTAGTTATATCGAGGTAGACGGTAAATGGGACCCAGCTGTTATCCAAAGCTTCGAACAGGCTAATTTTTCAGATGGAATATTTAAACTGTCCCAAACCGAACGTGAGCAATTACAGTTTTTCACTCTGTATTGGAATGACCGTGATTCCAAAATTACCGTTGCCCTGCCTGAAGGGCACCAACTAAATGAGGTTAAGCTCGATTCTTCTTCAAGCGACTGGACTTTGACCGGTTTAAACGCCAATCTGCTTGAGCTGAATAATACCTCAGGTTCCATTCAGCTGGAAGATATCTCTGCCCCACGTATTGAACTGGAATTAACATCAGGCGATCTCGAAGCTTCCAGGATTCACGGGAGTCTGGATGTGTCTATGAACTCCGGTAATTTCCAGGCAGATCAGATCACAGGTGATTTGAACAGCCGAATCCAATCCGGCGATACCGAGATTACCAAATTAAGCGGCGCCGCCTTGATCAAATTCACTTCCGGTAGCGTGAAGGTTGAGCAAGCTGCATCCGGGCCTATCGATGTGTCGGGACAATCGGGAGATATATTCATTCAAGCCGCACCGGACTTTGAGGGAGTCTATGACGCCCGGGCCACTTCCGGAGATGTTAATGTTCCGGAATCTCCGATGATTAACCAGGAAGTCATCAAGGCCCGTACCACTTCAGGCAGCATCAAAATCACTAATTAATGATGAAGCAAATATCCGAACTGTGGGTAATATAGTATAATTAAATGCCAGTCCAACTTTTAAGGAGGAGTTACCCACATGGAACTTAAAAATAAAACGGCTGTCATTACTGGCGCCGGTAAAGGCATTGGCCGCGCCATTGCTGAAGCACTTGCTAAGGAAGGTGTACATCTCGGCTTAATCGCCCGTACCGCCTCCGATCTGGAGGCCCTTCAGCAATCCTTGAGCCAGGAATACGGCATTAAAGTAACAAGTGCCGTTGCTGACATCTCCGATCGCACCCAAGCTGAAGCCGCTGTAGCAGCGATCGAAATGGAGCTTGGTGCAGTCGATATCCTCATTAATAACGCAGGCATTGCCAGCTTCGGAACATTGCTTGACATGGATCCGGAAGAGTGGGAGCGCATCCTGCATGTCAACGTTATGGGTACATATTACGTCACACGTGCCGTACTGCCGAGCATGATCAAGGAAAGCAGCGGCAGTATCATTAATATCGCTTCTACTGCAGGGGAGCGCGGATTCGCTACAGGTTCAGCGTACTGTGCATCCAAGTTCGCTCTGCTTGGGATGACTGAATCCCTGATGCAAGAAGTACGCAAATCCAACATTCGGGTAACAGCATTGACACCAAGTACGGTAAATACCGAGCTTGCGACCAATGCCGGTCTGAAGATTGGAGACGAAGACCGCATGATGCAAGCGGAAGATGTAGCCGAGCTTGCTCTGGCGACACTCAAGCTCTCCGACCGTGTATTTGTTAAAGCTGCAGGTATTTGGACAACCAATCCACAGTAAACAACAGAAATGATCAGGCCGCCGGAGAAACTCTTGGCGGTCTTTTTAATTGATTGCCGTCTCATCACCCATATTGGTCACCTCATAAGGAACGATGGTATTTCCAGCTAAAGCCAACCAATAATCCATCATTCTTTCCCTCCCCTTCTCTTTGCTAAGTCCTCAATCTATCTTGCTGGAAGCTTCATAGTAAATAATCCGGTTGCCAAACGGATCCGTCACAGTCATTTCCCTCATTCCCCAAGGCGTATCATTAATCCCCGGTCTGGAGTGTTTATATTTTTTCTGATTAAGCTTATCACACAATTCATCCAGATTAACCGTTTCTATTCTTAGGGCCGCCCCCGGTGTACAATCGCCATGATGCTCGGACAGATGAAGGACAACAGAATTGAGCGATATCTGCATATATAAGGGCATATCCTCTTCAAAACGGTGCTCCCAATCTACGCCAAACCCCAGATAGTCAACGTAAAACACTCTGGCCTTGTCCTCATCAAATATCCTCAAAATAGGTACAATCCCTTTCAACATCCTGATCACTTCCTTTGGAATAATATATGATTCCACTTCAGCCCGCTAAACTGTATTAGATATTTTTTATACGTAACATATTTCCATAATACAATAAATCTTGAACCTGCAATGGAATCATGATCGTTTTTGTTCAAATATAAGGATCTGTGAATTTGCGCTTATTCATTTTCTATAATTTTGTCCATATTATAATATGACCTTTTATGCATAATGCTGGGATATGTAAAGCGGGTTATAATAACATTTAGTGGTAATGCACAAGATGTAACGAAGAATCTTGAATTTTACATCTATCAAATCTTTTGGGAGGAACATTCAACGTGGCTGAACAAGCAAAGTCTGAGAGCTTCATGTCTCTCGTCAAAAAGGGAAACACATCCTCGGCCGTAGCTATGGCAGGTAATGCCGTACTCGCTCTGTGCAAAGGAGGAGCCTTTCTATTCAGTGGCAGCGGGGCCATGTTTGCCTCTGCCATGCACTCGCTCGCCGATGCCATCAACCAGGGGTTCGTCTTTGTCGGAAGTGTGTTATCCGAAAAAAAACCGACACGTCGCTTCCCAACCGGATTTGGACGGGTCATCAACATTTTCTGTATGATTGCCGTGATCGTGGTCACGATTATGGCATACGAAACCATCCATGAGGGAATTCACCTGCTGCAGCATCCTGCTGGTCATTCAGGCGGCCTCTGGATCAACATCGGTGTGCTCGTATTGAACATTGTGATTGACGGTGCCATCCTGATCAAAGCGATGAAGGAAATCCTTGTTGAAGCGCGTGCGCCCAAGGCGTCCGGTTTCTCCCTTGTTCCTGCAGCGATCAAAAACGTGGGACGCGCTGCACCACCAACACGTCTCGTATTCTACGAAGATGTGGTAGCGGTACTCGGGGCAACGCTTGCCTTAATCTCTGTCATTGTCATTGCATTGACCAATTTCGCATTGCTTGATGGCATTGTGACGACCCTAATTGGCTGTCTGATGATTGCTGTAGCCTTCCGGGTCGGATACGACAATATGATTGGACTCATCGGTGTCGCTGCTCCGCAGGATATTGAGGACAAAGTGTCGCAGACCATTCTGGCAGACTCCCATGTGGCCGATATCCAGATGATGCGCATCATCCAGGAAGGCCGTTATTACCATGTTGAAGGACTGATTGAGCTGACCAAAGGCCTTTCTCTGGCCGATGCTGACGATATCAAGTTCCGTGTTCAGGAGAAATTGATGACCAATCCGGACATCGCCGATGCAGCCATTTCCATTATTGAAGATGATGGGGTGAAAAGCTGGGGCAAGAAACACTCGGATGTCATAAAATAACGACCGCTTTGATATAAATTAAAACAGACCAAGCCCACTCCAGCTGAAGTGGGCTTCTTCATGCTCAATTAACTTTCGACTATAGCCTTCAGGCTGTCGTTCCGTCCTGCAGATCAGATTAGTGTCTTATTGACCCTTGCCCTGTTTCATCCCCAAGGCCTCGATTTTCTCCAGCCACTTCAGGCGAAACGCTTCAGTCGATCCCTTGATTGGACTAATCTCAGTAACCCGTACCGGGGATACACCGGAAAAATTCAAAATATTCAATTTCATGACCCGGTGCCCGGCTTGCCTATATATCAAATGATTATACCAACGGGGTGTATCCATCGTAACAATGAGATGCGCGGACTTTCCTTTTAATAATTTGTCCCACAGGAGCGAGCCTTCCCGATATTTCATGGCAAACCCCGGCAAAAATATACGGTCGATAAATCCTTTCAGAACAGCCGGCATCGCTCCCCACCATAAAGGATACACAAACACCAGATGGTCTGCCCAACGAATGAGCTCCTGGGCTTTCACCAGATCATCCTCAAGATCCGTCCGCTTCCGATAACCGTATTTCAGGTTGGGATTAAACTGAATGTGGCTCAAATCAATAAAATTCACATTACTTCCGGCTCTTTGAGCCCCTTTGATATAAGCATCGGATAGCCCTTTGCAATAACTTTCCGGATCAGGATGGCCGTTAATGACCAGAATATTGGATTTCATACTTGGGTTCCTCCTGTATAATAAGTACGTAAGCATTTTGCATAAAATGCTGACATGAAAGCCGAAGAAGCAGGCGTACTATCATCATAAGGTGAACCTACATCTAAACAAATGATCGAGGACGCCAAAAAATTGCTAATTCGCGCAATGGAGGTACATGAATAACCACAATCTCGGAGTATCCATTTCCATGTTGTATCCAATCATGAAAACTCTCGTTCACAAAGGATATGAACCCGAAACCTTTTTCAAGTATGCCGGTTTTGACTCGGCAATATTGCAGCATGCTGAAGCCCGAATTCCAGTCGAAGAACTGGAACGAATTCTGCTGAAAGCTTCTGAATACTCCAATGATTTGTATTTTGGCTTAAATCAAGGACTCCTGCTCGACTTTGCTGACCTGGGCCTTCTCGGTTACGTTATGATGCATTCCAAAACGATTGGTGATGCACTCGCTGCATATCAGCGGTATAACATCATTTTGTACAGTGGATTCAATCTGGATTGGGAGATCCAAGGGCAAGATGTGGTTGTTCGTCTGTTTTTGCAGTCACCGCAGCAGATGTCCCGTCATTGTGTGGAAGATATGACTGTCTCCGTGTTATCTCTCATCCGCAAATTGGGGAATTGCCCAGTCGACATAAAGGAGATCCGTTTTAGCCATGAAGCACCTGAAGCAGCAAGAAACCTGACCCCATACGTCGACATGTTCGGAGTAACTCCCCAATTTGGAGACAACCATAATCAATTACGCCTGCACAAAGACATTCTCAGTCACCCCGTTCTTTACTCAGATGAAAAGATGCTGAAAGTATTTGAAACGATGGCCCAGGAAAGCAAGGAACAGCTGCATTCTTCCCATACGTTCTCTGGCAAAGTCAGCCGCTGGCTGCTTGATAGCCTTCCTGCCACCTTTCCGACATTACAACATACCGCAGAGCATCTGGGTGTTAGCATTCGCACACTTCAAAGCCGATTGCGTGAAGAAGGTACGACATACCATGAAATATCTGTTCAGGTACGCAAGGAGCTTGCGCTGAATTATTTGCGGGGAGGAAACTATTCCGTTGGTGAAATTGCCTATGCCCTTCATTTTTCCGAGCAAAGTGCTTTTCAGAACGCCTTCAAAAAGTGGACCGGACGGACGCCCAGGCAATACCGCGCGGACCTGAAGCAGTCTGTGGCATTCGATTAGGACTATACGAAGGTACGACTTCGGTTTGAGGAACCTGATCCTTGGAATCTTCCTAGACTTAAGTCTAGGTTCATTTTAACTCCAAAGACCGAGGATAGCCTTTTCTCGTTCATGGTATGCTGTGTGTAACGAGAAAAAAGACTTCAGGACTGTTCGGAATGACTCTAATGAAATGATAAAAAGGAGAGATATCATGGCTAAACGTACGATCCTTGCGCCTGTGCTCATTTTGCTGGGCGTGTACCTGATTCTGAACCAGGGAGGTTCACTCGGTCCGGGGACAATCTTTGCCAACTTCTGGCCTACCCTGTTTGTGATCCCGCTGGGGCTGTTTTTCCACTGGCTGTACTTCTCCATGATTGGCAGAGGGGTTGGGTTGCTTGTACCGGGCGGTATTTTGCTGACTGCCGGTGTGGTTAGCCAGATTGCCATGCTCTTCGGTAACTGGGGCACGATGTGGCCTGGATTTATCCTTGCGGTAGCTGTAGGTTTGTTTGAATTGTACTGGTTTGGCGGACGGAACAAATGGCTGCTTATCCCTATCAACATTTTGACGGTGATCTCGCTGTTATTCTTCTCCGTCATGTCCATTGGTTCGATGCTGAGCAGCCTGTCCTTCATCCAGCCGTTCTTGGCGATTGTGCTGATTATGGGTGGGGCATGGTTAATCGTGGGTCGCAAAAGAAACATGTAGTGGCATAAGCTGAAGGGCTCGATTACACTAGACCACTCCGATGACAGAACAACTTCCGATCGCTGTTATTCCCGGATTTCCTTGATTCTCCCCTTTAAAATGGAGAAATCCGGGAATAGCTTATGCTTCCGAAGTAGCTTTCTTTCAGAAAGCTTTTAGGCGCACGCTTTGCTTCTCCAGTTTGTTCTATCCTCTCCGTTCCATGTAATCTTAATGTTCATCTTATATACCAATAGCAAGTGCATTTTGCTCTGAAGATAAGGGTAAGAGAAACCCCGCTGATCCATTCAATGATCAGCGGGGTTTTTGACTTTGACTTTATAAGCATATTCAAGTGTGTAACAGCCGTGTATGCGTCATGCCAATCCAGCTGACTATTTGCTGTGCATTTTAAACTCAAGGAACAAGTCGTTGTAATGCGAAAGCATTTTTTTACCCAAGTTATCGTACACTTCCAGCTTGCCTGTCAGTGTCTCATCCGGATAGAAACGCTCATCGCCCGAGATATCCTCTGGCAGCAGTTTCAGTGCCTCGGCGTTTGGTGTGGAGTATCCGACATACTCGGCATTACGTGCGGCGTGATCCGGGTCCAGCATAAAGTTAATAAACTGGTGTGCTCCTTCAATGTTGCTCGCCGTCTTCGGAATGACCATGTTATCGAACCAGAGATTCGAGCCTTCCTCAGGCACCACGTAATCGAGCTTGTCGTTCTCGTCCATAATCTCGGACGCATCTCCGGACCATACGAGTCCAACTGCTGCTTCCTCGTTGGCCAGCAGCATTTTGATCTCATCACCCACAATGGCTCTGACGTTCGGCGTCAGGGTAGACAGTTTTGCCAACGCCTCCTGCAGGTGGTCTTCGTTGGTATCATTCAGGGAATAGTGCAGACTGTTCAGTCCCATCCCCATGACTTCACGAGCACCGTCGAGCAGCAGGATCTGGTTTTTCAGGCGCGGGTCCCACAGGTCGTTCCAGCTCTCAAACGTCAATCCGTCAACCAGCTCCGGATTGTAGACAATCCCCACCGTCCCCCAGAAATACGGGATGGAATACTGGTTGCCTTCATCAAAGGACAAGTCCAAGAACCGGGAATCAATGTTATTCAAATTCGTTAATTTGCTGTGATCGATGGGAACGAGCAGGTTCTCTTCTTTCATTTTGCTAATCGCATATTCGGAAGGGATGGCTACGTCAAAGGTCGTTCCCCCCTGCTCAATCTTGGTCAGCATCGCTTCATTGGAGTCGAACGTCTGGTAGATGACCTTGATGCCCGTCTCTTCCTCAAACTCCGTCAGCAGATCCGGGTCGATATAATCGCCCCAGTTATAGATGGTCAGCGTGTTGCCGCCAGAGTATCCCTGGCTCTTATTGAGATATGACGCCAGAATCATCAGGGCAAAGGCTGCCACAAACACGATTGCAAACGTCCGTACCAGTTGCTTCATGGACGCAGCCCCCTTCCGGCAGGTGTCCGTGCGGCGCGGCGGTTAATGAAGTAATATCCTATAACCAGCACCACCGTCAGCAGGAAGAGCAGGGTCGACAGTGCATTAATGGACAGTGACACACCCTGTCTGGCCCGGGAATAGATCTCTACCGAGAGTGTGGAGTATCCGTTCCCCGTGACAAAGAATGTAACCGCGAAGTCATCCAGGGAATACGTCAGTGCCATGAAAAATCCGGCAAATATACCCGGTTTGACGTAGGGCAGCACCACACGTGTCAGGATCTGCCATGATCCCGCTCCCAGATCGCGTGCCGCATCCATCAGCGTTGGGCTCATTTCCTGCAGCTTGGGCAGGACCATGATGACCACGATTGGCACACTGAATGCGATATGGGACAGCAGGACGGATGTGAATCCCAGTTTGATCCCGATCATGGTGAACAAAATCAGGAAGGATGCTCCGATAATGACATCCGGGCTTACGATCAACACGTTATTGAGAGACAACAGCGTGTTTTTGGTCCGTTTACGCCGCACATGATAGATCGCAAGAGCTCCTGCCACACCAAGTATGGTCGAAATTGCTGATGACAGCAGGGCGATAATAAATGTGTTGAGTACTATGATCAGCAGCCGGGTATCGGCAAAAACTTCCCTGTACCATTCCAGCGTGAACCCTTCGAAATTACGCATGTGGCCGCCACTGTTGAACGAATAGAAGATCAGGTACGCAATCGGTGCATACAGGATCGCAAATACAACAGCCAGATAGACGTTAGACAGCTTTCCGTTTCTTCCCATTACGCACCTCCTTCTTCCCTGATCCGGTCAGAAACATAATGATCGCCATCGCAATAATCAAAAAGACGGCAATCGTTGACCCCATCCCCCAGTCCTGGGTGACGAGGAAATGCTGTTCAATGGCTGTTCCCAGCGTAATAACCCGGTTCCCCGCAATAAGGCGGGTGATCATGAACAGGGATAATGCTGGAATAAATACAGCCTGGCATCCCGATTTAACTCCAGAGAGCGTCAGCGGGAAGATGACCCGGCGAAACGTCAGCCAGGATGAAGCTCCGAGATCCCGCGCTGCATAGATCAGCGAAGGATTCATTTCCTCCAACGCGTTGAAGATTGGAAGAATCATAAACGGAATGAAGATGTACACCGAAACAAAGATAAAGCTGAAGTCGGTGAACAAAATCTGCTGCGAACCTATACCGATCACTTCGAGCAGGGAGTTGGTCAGGCCATATGTTCCGAACAGGCCGATAAAGGCATAGGCTTTTAACAACAGATTAATCCAGCTTGGCAAAATGATCAGCAGAAGCCACAGCTGCTTGTGCTTCGTCCGGGTCAGCAAATACGCTGTCGGATACGAAACTAACAGGGCAAACACCGTAATCAGCAAGGCATACCAGAATGAACTCAGTGTCATCTGCATATATACAGGCGTAAAGAACCGGGCATAGTTGCCAAAGGTGAAGTTACCCTCCACATCAAAAAACGAGTAATAGACAACCAGCAGTACCGGAGCGACAACGAACAGCACCATCCATAATACATATGGAATCAGATACGCATTGCGTGTACTCGCCTTACTCTGCATGGGTGGCCTCTTGATAGGCTTCAAGTCGTTTGTCGAATTCTTCTTCGGTCTCATTAAAGCGCATGACGTGGATGGCTTCCGGGTCAAAATACAGGCCAATCCGTTCCCCTACGACCGCTTTCTTCGTAGAATGCACAAGCCATTCATTGCCTGCATCGTCGTAACTGGATATCTCGTAATGCACTCCGCGGAACAGCTGGGAGTCGACATTGACCTTCAGCTTGCCCTGGTCTTCGGTTGTAATCTCCAAGTCCTCTGGACGTATCACGATCTCAACCGGCTCGTTCGGCTGTAATCCCTGATCGACACATTCATACTGGGCTCCGGCGAATTCCACCACAAAGTCCTGCTTCATCTTGCCGGATACAATGTTCGATTCCCCGATGAAGTCTGCCACAAAACGGTTAATCGGCTCATCATAGATGTCATTCGGCGTACCGCTTTGCTGGATCACACCGCCGTTCAGGACGAATATCTCATCCGACATCGCCAGCGCTTCCTCCTGATCATGCGTGACAAAGATAAACGTAATCCCCAGACGCTGCTGCAGCTCACGCAGTTCGTACTGCATTTCGGTCCGAAGCTTCAGATCGAGTGCAGACAATGGCTCGTCCAACAGCAGGATCTCTGGTTCATTTACAATCGCACGTGCAATCGCGACCCGCTGACGCTGTCCACCGGACATCTCGCCAATCTCGCGGTTTTCATATCCGGACAGGTTGACGAATTTGAGGGCTTCCAATACTTTGCTGCGTATTTCAGCCGTTTTCATCTTTTTGATCCGCAAACCAAATGCCACGTTCTCAAATACATTCAAATGCGGAAATAACGCGTAATCCTGAAACACGGTATTGACCTGGCGCTGGTGGGCAGGAACACGGTTGATCAGTGCTCCGTTAAAATAAATACTGCCCTGTGTCGGCTCCGCAAAGCCGGCGATCAGCCTTAATATTGTCGTTTTGCCGCAGCCCGATGGGCCAAGCAGCGTATAAAATTTACCCCGCTCAATCTCGAAGCTGACTTCCTTCAATACGGCTTCATCCTGATCGTATTGCTGAGTCACCCGGTCGAACCGGATAATTGGTTGTTGATCTGACATGTTTCATCTCGCCCCCTTAAACTTGAGGTACAACTTACCCTGTACACTTTCTATAAATACATTATTACAAATCCCATCTATTATATATGATTCAGCTATATCCGCAATGGTTTTGGTGTAAACGCTGTGTGTCTTTTCTTCTTATTTTCACAAATCCTGCATACATTACGGGTATATGTCGATATCTACGCATACCTCTGGGGAGATTGGAGGGATTTTGAAGTCAGATTTTGTGCGAAAGGAGTCTTTGCTCGTGGACATTCGCCGCAACCTGCCTTTGCTGATGATCATTTGTTTTCTTAGTCAGATGGGCGGATTCATGATCCTGCCCCTGTTTCCTTTGTTTATTGAGGAATTCGGCCTGTCCGGTTGGATGATGGGGGTTATTTTTGCTCTCTTTTATGTAGGGAAAGTCATTGGCGGGGTGCCGGCAGCGGCACTGTACCGTAAACTTGGAGGCAAAAAGGCGCTTGTTGTCATGCTGTTTGTTCTCGCAGTCTGCATGGGTGGCTTTGCGGTGGCTTCTGCTGCTTATTTGTTTGGCCTGCTGCGGCTGCTGCAAGGACTCGCCTCCACCGGACTTACGGTCATTGTGCGTTCCATCATCGGGGATGGGGGCAATACTGACAACCGTGGCCTGTACAATGGGTATATCAGCAGCAGTGAAGGCGGAGGTATGGTTCTCGGCCCGGTAATCAGCGGCTGGCTTGCACTGCATTGGCCACTGTCGGTTCCTTTCTTGCTTGTTACAGTGTGCTGCCTGATGGCCATGGGAACAGCCATGGGGATGAAGACCAGGCTGGGCTCTGATCAACCATCTGAACACATCGGACGTAAACATCCTTCAGGTTCGGACTTAGGAACAGCTTCTAACATGGCTGTAGAACATGCCCATGCGATTAAACTCCCCTCTTCAGCAACTGATGATACCGCTGTAAACAATACTGCTGTGAACGATATGGTCACAGCTTCTCCAACTTCCACTTCCGTTTCGCCTGCTCATAACGCTCCAAGCTCTTTTACAGGGCTTACCCGGCGACAACAACTTATTGGCTACGGCACGGTACATTTTCTGGAGATGAGCGCCTATGCCGTATTTCTGACGTACTTCGCCCTGTATGCGGCACACATTATGCATTGGGACCCGTTTGCGACCAGCCTTGCTTTTACTGTGGCCGGGATTTCAACCCTTGCTGCTGCTCCAGCAGCCGGATATCTGTCGGACCGTATGGGGGATCGTCTGTTACTCTGCATGTTCGGCATGTTGATGATCGGCATCGAAGTCATTGTTTTTCTAAGTACATCCTCTTATGTGTGGGTGTATGTTGGCATGCTGATTGGCGGGGTTGGCGGTGCCTGTTACATGGATTCGTTCTTTGCTCATATCGGGGACCACATCCCTGACACAGGTAGAAGCGAAGTCATAGGCAAAATTGTCTCCGCAGCCGAGATTGGCTCCATCGTGTCTCCTCTGATTGCTGCGCTGCTGGTGGAGTACATTTCGCTTTATGCTGTATTTGTGTTCAACCTTGTACTAATCGCTGCTGCCATCGCAGTTCAAGCAGGGATGCGGAGCCGGTACAGATCGAAACAAGGGTAACGCACAAGACTGCCCACACGAGTGGGCGGTCTTCTTTATTTTATTTTCTTCCTATTATAGAGGCTATATATTGTGCATTTTCGAGGATTTTTCTTTTTAAGTACGGGTCTGTCTTGTCAGGTAAATCTGTTGGCTTGTAAAACTTCGCTTCAAGAACTTCAACCCCATCTGGCCTCAGCTCTCCCTCATACTCCGTGCAAATGTACCCGATGACCACATTATAATATTCATGTCCGTTTTTTAATTTGGTATATAACTCCTTCCCGGAAAAGACACCGTATAGTTCAAGTTTCTTGAGCTCTATTCCAATCTCTTCATGGACCTCTCTCATCGCAGCCTCTTCTACCGACTCGCCGAGCTCCATGAATCCACCCGGAACTCCCCAGGTATCATCGATATGCCGAACCAGCAGAATCTCACCCGTCTTATTCAAAATCAAAATACTCGGTCTCACCAATATAACAGGAGCATTGCCAATCATTCCTCGCAGCGATTCAATGTAACCCATGGGTTATTCCCTCCCTATGTGAAGTCATGACCTCATTATAGGTGTGTTATATATTTCCATATAGAGAAAAAATTCTATTGTTTCTTTCCTATTTTATAGACTTCGTTTGATGCAAAACAGCAAAAAATAACCCGCTCGCACGAATTAGTGTGCAAACGGGCATTTCATCGGTGAATCTCCGGCCGGTGGTTGTTGATTCTCTGACTTGATACTGTGCTTTTCGCTATTCTGCAGTTCTGCTCCAGATGCTTTTCCATCCAGGGTATACGCCTGATCCTGTCTGAAAAAGTTCGGCTTCACGATATCATTGCGATAGGAACTGTGGAAAATATGCGTCGTCGCCGGAGATACGGGCGGAATCAGCCAAACCCAATCGCCGGTCAGCTCACGACCGGCCATCTCCTCCCGCTGCTCAAACAATGCAAATTGCGCTGCAGCCGTGTGGTGATCCACAATGCTGACGCCTGCTTTCTTGAACGAATGCAGTACGGCTACATTCAATTCAACAAGTGCTCGGTCTTTCCATAGCGTCGTTTCACTTGACGTATTTAGTCCAAGCGCTGCTGCCACCGCAGGCAACTTGTTGTACCTGAACGTATCCGCCAGATTGCGGGCACCGATCTCGGTTCCCATATACCAGCCGTTAAACGGCGCAGCCGGGTAAGAGATGCCGCCAATCTCGAGTCTCATGTCGGCAATCATCGGCACACCGTACCAGCGCAGGCCGAGCTTAGCAATCTCGGGCCGCTCCGGGTGTTCAATTGACACCTCCACAATGTCTTCCTGGGGTACAGAGTACCATTCAGGAGATTCCCCCTGCGCCTCAATAATGAGCGGCAGTACATCATAAGCGCTCCCTGCCCCTTTCCAGCCAAGTGACAGGGCCACCTTGGTCAATTCCACGGATGCGGGATCACCAACGATGCCTTGGCCTGTCTCGTATCCGGCATAACGGATGAGCTGGTGGTTCCAGATCCGCACGGGAGTTCCGCTTGGGCCATTCGGTGGAAGGATCGTAATCATGGGAATGACTTTACCACCATTGGATGCAACGCGGATATGATTCAGCACTGCATCCGCCGCCGTTCCAGCCGTGTCTGCGTGACGCGCATCCACAATCCGCAGTTTATCCCAGAATAATCGACCAATACAGCGGTTGCTGTTCCTCCATGCCATTTTACAGCCCTGCTCCAATTCTTCGGCTGTATGCACATAGGTGCCGGTATCTTCAATCTCTTGGTTAACGGCAATAAGCCGGGCCTCCGCGTCTTCACGCGAATGGCCCAGCTCGTCATAACATGTATATATAAACCGTTCAGCTTCCTCCTGCAATTGTTCCAGGTCTGCCCGCATCGTTCATTCCACCAATCTATACATCTTGAATGCCATCATTATACGGCAAGCACACCGGATTTGTAAGCGAACGGGGACTTTGTTCACGGACTCTACATATCGTTGTAAGGATGCAGGTTAACTTTGCTTATTTGCCCAGAAATGCGTTTAACATCCAGATTTCTTTATCCAGCACTGCTGTGAATCCAATCAGCATATCCTCCGTAGCGTTATCCTCAGCTTCACCTGCTGCATGAATGCCTTCTTTAATGACTTCCACCATCGTGCGCAGATCGGCAACTACAGACTCAACCATACGCTCAGCAGACCATTTTCCCTGTGCCTCTTGAATTGGAGACAAACGCAGCTGTTCAGACATGGTGGCTACCGGACGGCCACCAATCGCAAGCAGGCGTTCTGCGGCTTCATCCATGTTCGCAGTAGCCAGATTGTACAGTTCTTCGAATTTGGCGTGCAGCGTGAAGAAATGTGGTCCTTGAACATACCAGTGGAAATGGTGCAGTTTCGTATACAGTACGGACCAGCCTGCAATCTGGCGGTTCAGAACTTCGTGCTGTGCAGCGGCATGGTTAGCAAAAGTGTTGGTTTTCGTTTGAATTGTGCTCATGGATAATTATCCCCTCTCGAATGTGATATCATTTGATTTTTTAATCATCATATAAGTTAATTTACACTTCTTTAATTTAGACTTAATCTAAATCTTGTTTTAATTATAACACCACCTTTCTACTTTGTGAAGAGATGAGCCCATTCAATCCAATGAAGATTCCATGAAGTTAAGCTTCATCTTTGGTCCATCACCAGAACCCGGAGCCATCCAGCTTACACACAGCATTTATACCTTAGATAGGAATAATACACAGCGATCATCCTCACATATCAAAACAAAACAAAAAACAGCCCTTCACCTCAGTGAGGTGACAGGACTGAATGAAAGAACGTATGACTCTTTATTTATGAACAAACTCGGATGTAAGAATACGAGCTACTTCACTATACGTGCGTGCCACATGATGCGGCTGATGATCCGATTCCGGCTGGGCATCACGGTGGTTGAACCAGATGACTTTCCATCCGGCGTTGACTGCACCCACTACATCGTTACGCCACGAATCTCCAATGTAATAACTGGAACGGGCATCTGTCCCTGTCTGCTTACTTACATGTTCAAACAACCTGGAATCCGGTTTAGCATAACCGATGGTGCCTGAGATGAAGATTTGCTCCTCGGGAACGAGGCCAAACACATCCAATGCTTCGAGTTTCCGCTTCTGATGTCCTCCCTCACCATTGGTAATGAGCCCTACGGTATGTCCGTCTGCCATAAGCTTTCTCATCAGGTCATATGCACCTTCAAAAGGCTGGATCTGAAACTGTCTGTTCAGATATTGTGCTTGCAGTTCTTCAGCATGACCCTTTAGCAAAGCTATGTCGAACTCCTTCATCGTCAGTTCAAACCTTTGCCGCCGCATCCGTTCCACCGCTTCTGGCTCAGGAACAGCAGAGAGGTCCTCCTGATCGGACAACCAGTCACTATAATAGCGGAAACGATGGTAAGCCTCTGCATATGGAAAATCATCAGGAAGTCCGAGAACTTCCTGCAAAGCTCCACGGAGCGGCTGCAAGTGGTCGTACAGGGTATCATCTACATCAAAAAATATGGCTTTTGTGTTATTTGTTCTTTCCGTCATTACTGATCTTTCCTCCTAACCATTGCTCCACATACTCCTTCTTAGTATACATGCTAAACTAGAAGCGCCCCATTTCATAGCATACTGCTTGAAATGGGGCACTTCTATAATCACTTTACTGTAATATCTAAATACTCATTGCTGCTCTACAATCAACGGTACAACTTTGCCTGCATTTACATCAATCAGGCCGTGATCCGTAATTTTCAATGCAGGACTCACCGCGAGGGAATGAGTGCTGATGGACATGATCGGGTTATAGTGCACATAACCAAGAGACAGCATTGCTGCCCGCAATTCCTTCACCTGATGAGAAACTACGGCGAGCGGCTCTTCCGTTAAAATGCCTCCCACAGGGAGCTCCAAGTGAGACAGCACCTTGCCATCCTCTACCACACAGAATCCGCCCTGGCTCGAAATAACGGTGTTAGCTGCCAGAATCATATCTTCACGGTTGCGTCCAACGACCAGGAGGTTGTGGTTGTCATGTGAATACGTCGTTGCAATAGCCCCCCGTTTAATCGTATCTCCACCGATCAAACCATGTGCCCGATTGCCATTGACACCATAACGCTCAAAGGTAGCAATCTGTCCGTATCCGCTGTCTTCCCACTGGAGTTCACCATTGGCAGCCTGAACCTGAGCGATATGCTCTTCCACAAAGGTGGACCCATCTTTCACCATCATGACGCGGCAGTTGTATGGTCCTTCATCCGTCTGATTGGCCGTACCCACAACTTTCGGATCGCTCAATTGAATAGCGAAATCTTCTGCTGCCAACTTGTCCAGCTGTACACTCTTATAAAAATGGGACGGGAACTGTCCGGTCATCCGTTCCTGCTTATACGGTTCGTAGTCGTCATAAGCTTTCCGGCCATTTTTGTACACCTGGTCAATCGCCAATTTCTCCAGATCGGATAACAGAACATAATCCGCCACTTTACCTGGGGCGATGCTGCCACGGTCGGTCATTTTCATCCGGGATGCAGGGGTAGACGTGGCTGCGTAAATCGCATCTTCGGGACGCATGCCCATGCGAATCGCTTTACGCACAATATGATCCAGATGACCGCGTTCTACAAGTGAATCCGGCATAACATCATCCGTCACAAAGCAGAAATGCTGAGTGACATCATGCTGAATCAGGTACTCCATCACTTCTGGCGTCATCGATTTCTCCTGAATTTCAATGAACATGCCTGCTGCAATTCGAGCCTGTAATCCCTCGATGCTCTGATGTGTATGATCGGAATCCACACCTGCATAGATCAGTCGATGCAGATCGAGTCCTAGCAGTTTTGGTGTATGACCTTCAATGACAAGATCCGGATAATGCTTGCGGATATGCTGCAAAATTTGATTGGTCTTACATTCCGGATCACGGATGACATCCACATAGTTCATGATTTCACCCAAACAGATGATCTCTCCGGTAGCCAGCAGCACATCCATGTCTTCAATCTCGATCGAGCCGCCTGTCGTTTCCATCGGCGTTGCCGGAACGGAGCTCGGGATGGCATAGAACATGTTGACCGTTGTCTCACGACTCGCAGCCATCATCTCCTGCACCCCTTCGAGCCCAAACACATTCGCCATCTCATGCGGTTCCGCTACAATGGACGTTACCCCGCAGCGAATCAGACCATGGGAAAAGGTAGCCGGCGTCACCATCGTACTCTCGATGTGCAGGTGGATATCGATAAGGCCCGGAATCATGTATCTTCCCCGTGCATCGATGACCTCATCTGCCTGAATCAGCTCAGGGCCGCCTGGTCCGACGTACATAAACCTGCCGTCCAGTACAGCGACGTTGTTCAATTCAAACCGTTTATAATAACTGTTATACACATTTACATTCACAATCAGTTGATCTGCACGCATGGGGCATAATCTCCTTCTTCTGAGCACGCTGCATATCCAATCATGCAGCATGCTGCCTTTGCTGCTTCTGCTTCCTGCTGCTATTTACGTTTTATTACTGCTATTCAACGAGGACGAGCTTGTCCTGCGGGAAAATCAGGCTGACGCGCTGCCCGCTAAGGTACGGCGTCTCCATTTCCTGGTTGGCTGTAAAGTCACCGAGTTCTGTCTCAATGACATACTGATAGCTGCGTCCCAGATACGTACTCACCTTCACGATCCCTGGCAGGGCATTTGCCAGATCCGCTGACGTATCCCCACTAACGATTAGATCATCCGGGCGAATCGCACCTTTGCGGGCACCAGGACGTGCCGTTCCGGGATGGGCTGTTGCGGTGAACAAACGTCCTCCCGCTTTCAACGAGATCTCATCTCCCGCATCACTGCGCTCAGCAAACTCAATAAAGTTATGGAATCCGATGAATTGGGCTACAAATTCCGTTGCCGGATATTTGAAGATGGTCTCCGGGCGGTCGAGCTGCTCGACAACGCCTTTGTTCATGATCGCTACCTGATCCGAGATGGAGAAACATTCCTCCTGGTCATGGGAGACATAAAGTGTCGTAATTCCCAGCTCCTGCTGAATCCGGCGAATCTCCACCCGCATGTTGAGCCGCAGGTTGGCATCCAGGTTACTGAGCGGTTCGTCAAACAGCAGCAGATCCGGTTCAATCACAAGTGCGCGGGCAATCGCCACACGCTGACGCTGTCCACCGGACAGCTCCTGCGGGAAACGTTTCTCGAAACCGTTCAGGTTCACCACTTCAAGAATACGCATGACGCGTGCCGAGATATCCTTGTCTTTCACCTTGCGCATCCGCAGGCCGAAGGCCACGTTGTCATAAACAGACAGGTGCGGAAATAACGCATAACTCTGAAATACAAATCCGAAGTTCCGCTTGTTCACCGGAACCTTCGTATAGTCCTTGCCGCCGAACATAAACTTGCCCTGTGTTGCTTCCAGGAATCCGGCGATGAGGCGCAGCGTAGTTGTTTTGCCGCAACCGCTCGGTCCGAGCAGGGAGAGCAGCTTACCTTTTTCCAGCTCCAATTGAAAATCCTTCAGGATCGTCTGGTTATCGTAAGCCACCGATACGCGATCCAATGTCAGCAATGCCATAGCGTTCTGCGCCTCCAATTAACGTTTAGTAAAGTATGAAAATCCGCCCATGATCCGTTCGATCACGAACATTAAAAGTCCGGTCAGTACCATCAGCAGCACGGAAATGGCTGCAATGGTTGGGTCAAAATAATTCTCGACATACGTCAGCATCTGAATTGGTAATGTGCTTACCCCTGGTCCGGTCATGAACACGGAGATGTCCACGTTGTTGAACGACTCCAGAAAGGCAATCAGCACAGCCGCCAGAATCCCCGAGCGAATGTTGGGCAGCACGATCTGGAAGAACGTTCTGACACGCCCCGCACCGAGACTCAGCGCAGCTTCTTCCACTGCAAAGTCAAAACTCGACAGACTTGATGCAATGACGCGAATAATAAATGGAAGCATGATAATGGTGTGACCGATCAACAGTCCGAGATACATCGGCAGATGGTAGATTACGATCAGGTATTTCATCAATGTAAAACCGAGCACGATTCCCGGAATGAGTACCGGTGACAGGAACAATGCATTCAGCACGGACTTGCCTTTAAAATCGTAACGACTAAGTGCATACGCAGCCGGAACCCCGAGCAGCAGCGCCAGCAAATTCCCCAGCAGGGAAATGATGATGGACGTCTGGAACGTACGAAGGAAACCGCCTGTGTTGAAAATATTCTCGTACCAGCGGAGGGAGAAGCCCTCCGGCGGAAATTTGAGTACCGTTCCCGGTTCAAACGAAGTGACCGATATGATCAGAAGCGGGCCCAGCAGAAAGATAAAGACCAGCAGACTGAACAGGCCCAGCCCGATATGTTTCTCCCGCATATGTCTACCCCTTCGGATTTAAAGTTTTGGCCATTTTGTTCATGACACCGACCACGACAAATGTAATGACAATCATAATCGCGGCAACGACCGAGGCCAGATACCAGTCGTTGAGGGTCATGGCGTTTTGATACAGGAACGTGGCGATGACGCGCTGCTTGCCTCCAAGGAGGGCTGGCGTCGTATACGCCGTAAGGCTTCCAACAAACACGAGCACGGCTCCGATGACAAGTCCTGGCACAGCCAGCGGGAACACGACCCGGCGGAATGCCGTAATGCGGGATGCACCCAGACTTTGCGCTGCCTTGAGCAGGTCATTGTCGATGTTCTCAAGCACACCGACCAGAGAAATGATCATCAGTGGCAGGAACAAGTGAGTCAGACCGATCATCATGGCTGCCGGCGTGTACAGGATATCCAGCGGCTTGTCCACGATGCCCAAACCAACCAGAGCGTTATTGATCAGCCCTTTACGCCCAAGAATGATCATCCAGCTGAACGAGCGCACGACCGGGCTTGTCAGCAGCGGGAAGATGGCCAATGCCAGCAGAATACCTTTGCGGCGCGGCGCTTTCTGCGAAATATAATAAGCTGTTGGAAATCCGAGCACCACACAGACGAGGGTGGTGACCACGCTGACCTGCAGCGTCGTAAGCAATATTTTCAAAAAGTAAGGGTCTCTGAAAAAATGCATGTATCCTTCAAACGTGAAGGAGTTTTCCTGGAAAAACGTTGATCCGATCGTCAGGACAATCGGAATGATCATAAATGCCGCCAAAAACACAAACCCCGGCAGCAATAGCCAGTAGATTACTGATTTCTTCATCGCGGTACTCCTGACTTGTAAAGTGGTTGTATTCCTACGTTTCATTTAGGCACATTTCAAAAATAAGTGCTTCACGTTAATCCCACCAGCCGTTCCGGTTACGAATCGTTCTTTCGATCGCTGTTATCCTTGGATTTTCTTGATCTCCTTCTTATAGAAGGAAAAATCCAAGGATAAAGGCGAACGCTTCGCTTCTACAGAATCGATTTCGTCCCCTACACTACCAGCGAATTACGTAAGGACTGATTTTTAGAGTGAACCCCAATTCCGTAAAGATCATAGCTACGCATTTAACGCGTTGATAAACAATTCAAGGAATGCTTCGGCGTCTACGGTTTCGCAGACGAGGGTGTTGGGCTGCTGGCCCAAACGGTTTTGAAAGTCGCATACCATCTGACCATCGCACAGGCGGCTGGCCGTCTCGACATCCACGTAATAGGATTTGCGTCCAACCAGTTCCGGGGCGAGGGCAACGCCAACGGCCAGCGGGTCATGCAGAGCGCAAGCCCGGATGCCATTCATTTGCTCATAACGATTGATATAGATTTCGGTACTTTGAGCCACGTACGAACGCAGTGCAGGATCTGTGAGACGCTCAATCGTTGCTTCATTCAGCAGCGTTTGACGTGTTACATCCAGACCTACTTGTGTAAGCTTCTCAATGCCTGCGTGCAATACAATGCGTGCAGCTTCCGGATCAGCGTACGTATTGTACTCTGCCGTCGGTGTAATATTGCCATGTCCGCGAACAACGCCACCCATGAAGATGACTTCCTTCAATAATGAAGGCAGTTCTGGACACTTGAGCAATGCGAGCGCGAGATTTGTTAGTGGCGCAGTCATAATGAGTGTCAGTTCACCCGGGTACAGTTTGGCTTGCTCCACAATGAACTCCGGTGCAAAGCCCTCTTCCGCCTTTTTGGACACTGCCGGATCAGGCAGTGCTCCGCCCAATCCGTCCTGTCCATGTACCCGATGTTCATAATGCGATTTGCGGGTGAGTGGTCCTGCTGCTCCGGCAATCACCGGGATTTCGGGTGCACCCGCCAGTTCAAGAATTTTGCATGTATTATCGGTTGCCTGCTGGAGCGATACGTTCCCACAGACCGTGGTAATGCCGAGAATGTCCAGCTTCCGGCTTTTGACGGCCAGCAAAATCGCCAGTGCATCATCAATACCCGTGTCTACATCCAGGATGATGCGATTTAACGCTTCACTCATACGTGCTCAACTCCTCTACCCTTAATCGTGCTTGCTGCAAAGTTTATTGCTTCCGAACCTTCGTTTATGCTGTCGTTCTTCTTAAGCTTTATTCCATGATGCTTATTGGGCAATCTCACGGTTCCAACGATCTGTCCATGCTTTCGCTTGTTGATTCACGAACTCCATATCCAGCTTGTTCAGCTTCTCAACCACGTCAGCACCATACGTTACGCCTTCTGCCTCTTCAGCAGTCAGTTCAACCTTGGTGTTTACCGGGGAATCCACTTTGGCTTTGGCAGATTTCGCTTGCACATCCTGGCTCAGCTGCCAGTTGATGAATTCTTCAGCAAGCTCTTTGTTTTTACTGCCCTTCACGACATTGATTGTGTTCATCACGGCATATGCACCTTCGCTAGGTGTAACAAACTTCGCATTAGGTACGGCTGCTTTCAGATCCTTGAAGTACATTTCCATGATCGGTCCGCCTGCAATCTCTTCCTGGGAGAACATGTTCACGTACTCGGACGTTTGGCTGTAGAATTTCACCACATTGCCGCTCAGTTTTTTCAGTTCAGCAAATGCCGCATCTTCATTGAACGTATCATTTCCGGCTACACGGGAAGCTGCATCCACCACCATTGGTCCTGCCGTTGCCGTAATATTCGGGATGGTCAGGTTACCCTCGAATGCCGGGTCCCACAGGTCACTCCAAGAAGTCACTTCTTTGGAAACGAGGTCAGGATTGTAGGCGATACCGAGCTGTCCAACCGTGTAGGCCGGGCCATAATCTTCACCAAGCGGTGCTTTTGCGATATCATAAATGTCATTTACATTTGGAATTTTGGAACGGTCAATTTTCTCAAACAGACCTTCATCAATGCCTTGTTGTGCATAGTAGTCAGACAGGTAGATGACATCGACATTCGACGTGCCCTGACGAATTTTGTTCAGACGTTCAGCGTTATTGCCGACTTCAAGCACGATGTCTACATTATGTTCTTTTTCAAATGGGCCAAATACTTCTTCATTGAAGAAATCTTCGGAGAAGCCCCAAGTGGAGATCACCAGTTTATTTGCTGCTTTTCCCCCACTGCCTGATGCGCCTGTCGCATCATCCGTGCTGCTGCCACACCCTGCAAGTAATACCGATGTCATTGCCACTGCTGCCAAACCGCTAATCCACTTTTTCATCATGATCCTGAATTCCTCCTGAAATGTGTGATGTGTATAAAAAAAACAAAAAGAAAAGCATTCTTGTAAGAACAAGAACACTTTTCTTCGTAAACAAAGGAAAGCGACACCCGCTGCCGGTACATCATTGGTTTCTGCTTCAGAATCAATCCAAAGACAAACGCCATCATATGAAATTGTCAGGGACGATATAAACGGAACGTGCGCATGACCTGTATCGAACCAGTCGATCCACGTTATGCCTGTTCCAGGATGATATTCGTAATGGCCCACTGCGTGGACGCATCATAATCCCGTAATACAGCTTCGATTGGCAAACCCATGTGCTGCTCTAGCTTCTCCCGGAATTTCTTCTTATATAAGACAGACATGCGGAAGTCCACTTCCAGCTTTAAGCCGGGGGCCTCCCCTTCCAGGGCGTCAGAGCGTGGCGAACGACGGTGCTTGGCAAAGAAGGTCACAATATTCTGATCGACGGTCACTCTCAGGAGAGTGGTACCGAAGCCGAATAGTTCCTTCGAAATTTCGTTGTAATACTGGCACATCTTTTTCTTGCTTTCATTACTGTCCAGCAGTTCCATGAATTCACCTTCATCATTTACTACCGTACATTCGACGTGTTAACACGTTTGATTATACATAAATATGCGGTAAGAGGCAACCCAAAAGATATACTTAACATGCAAATAACACATAAAAGCGAACGATAGCCAAAAATACACTGAATTTCATATGCCAATTCTGCCGTAAACAAAACCTCGCTGCCTCAAGACTTCATATAATATTGTGGCTTAGAAATCCATTTTTGATACGCCACCTTACTCGAAGCCCCACCTTTCTCTGCTTACGCCCCGGTATGAATCGGACTGGCTGACCATACGATAGAAGTATATATCAACCATTACAATACCTGTTTCTCGCTTATAAGACCTCTCTAGCATTTGGGAAATAACGGATATTAATTCTACTGGAAACATAGACAAACTTCGGCACCACCCGTTAAAATGAGACAAAATGTCTATGTTTCTTTAATTTATGAAATTGGAGGCTCATGCCATGAAATGCCCAGTATGTAATCATGAAAATGGAAATGCGCATTATTGCGAGAGGTGTGGTACAGATCTGACTCAGTCATCCTCTTCTTCTACCACTCCCCGCGACCACGAATCAGCAGCAGCTGCCGAATCGGAATATACGCGTTGGTCCAGTACGCAAGCAACGCCTTCTTCATCCGTTTCTTCCCGTACTCCCTCTGCAACACCGATTGAACAGACATATGACAATTCCGGTCCAAATAACCATTCATCGGATGGAGACAGTAACACGAATCAGTGGAGCAATGTCATGCAAAATGAGAAAATTCAGCAAGCCAAAGAAGTCAGCAAACAGTATTTATCCTATTTTCTTAGCGTACTAGCTCGTCCTTATCAGACCATGAAAACCGTTGGTGAACAACATGCACTGAACGGGTTGATTACGATGGCTCTTATCGCGATTCTGTCGTCTACATACTTTTTAATTACCTTCAGCCGCTTGGATATGGAAGGGGTATTTATAGCCGGGTTTATTCGCCCGCTGTTATTTACCGCCGTCATCCTGATCGTGGCTGTTATCCTGATCTACGCTATATTGAAAATTGAAAAAGTCATGTTTCGTCCGAAAACGCTCGCAGCCCAATATGGTACGTTACTCGTTCCGGCTGTGCCATCGCTCATTCTGGCGAACCTGTTTATTTTCATCTCTTTCCGTGTCTCCATATTCTTTCTGGTTGTGTCCTATGTCATTCTATTTGCAGGCATGAACACGGTGCTGTTCCAGTATCCGCTCAATCGCATCAAATCAGCCTTCGATAGCATGTATGCTGTACTTATTGCCAACGTTGTTTTGCTCTATATATTGTACCGTTTTCTCACAAGCACCATTATTGGTATTCTGGGCATGATGCTTTCGCCTTTTGGGCGTTTGTAATCAGCATTCCATATTATTAATTTTCATCTCGGAGAGACCCTTCTGCATCGTTCAGAAGGGTCTCTTTTCGTTTCCCAATCCATGATTGCACTGTCATCTTCGATACACTATAATGTGTAGTGCAAACCTTATGTTTGTATTTACGTACCGAGGTATTTCATTTTTTTCCTGAAGACGGGTTCTCATCGCAGTTTAACACTACGTAATGTAGTGAAATAATGCTATTTCCATTTTAAAAAAAAGAAAGAAGAGGATCAACCGATGAATCACGATATGAATCACATGCAAATGAACCACGAGGCAGGCACATCCTATCTGTGGCTCATTGTGGGTGCAGTTCTGCTGCTGCTTTCCATTGCAGCTTATATCCTTGCGTCACGCACACAGGGCAAAGTCCTGAGTCATATGAACAAAGATGAACGAGCCACAATCAAAAAGAAAAGTCGATCCATCCGGCTGGCTGCACACTCCTTGCTCGGGGTGTCGATCATTGTCCTTGTTCTTTTCTTCATGCAAGGTGCATTTACCAAGTATAATGTGGCTGATCTTAATGCGAACGCTACGATTGATGTAACAGATGACCCCTACTATGGTGCAGAACACACGGAGGAACCTATTGATTACGAGATGACGATCCCCACATCAGGGCCTCATAATCCGCATGACATCAAATTTGGTTTTTACACCGATTTCCCGGGGTATCCTTATCTTGTCCACAATCTGGAACATGGAGATATCATCATTTATTACCGTGAGAATGCAAGCGATGACCTGAAGGAGCACCTGAAATATCTCACCAAGTTCCGGGAGGCAGGAGCCGGTATCCTCGCTGTCCCGAACAAGGATATTCCCGAGGGCAGTGAAGTCGTGGTGACCGCCTGGACCAAAACGATGAAGCTGGACCAATTTGATGATGCAAAAGTCGGCACATTTATTAACCAATATATTAACCAAGGACCGGAAAAAATCCCTGCCTCCATTCGCCAGGGCGGCGGCACCATGTAATCACTACCGACCTTACAACCTTTAATTGCATAAAAACATAAAAAGCCGCACGGCGGAAACCAGGGAAAATCCTTGGCTGTCCACCTGCGGCTTTATTGTATTGTAATAATAGTACAACCCTGAAGTTGTCTGAATTAATAGCGCTGCGGAGCAGCTTTTTTACCCAGATCCGTCATATACGTGAAGAATGCCTCTGGATCGGTATCGTATACCAGTTGTACTGGACGTCCGTCAGCTTGCTCTACCGTGCGGCCCTGGCTTGGACCATCCGGAATCACGATGCAATTCACGGTTTTCTTTTTCACGATGTCTTCGCGTCCAACGGAAGCCGTTGTCAGCACGTCCCACAGATAATATGTGGAGTTCGTCTCACTGTAAACCAGTGGCGGGCATCCTGCATAGCAGTTCCCCAGGAAATCAACACCTTCGTAGCGGCGCTCAGCTGCCCAGCGATTACGCACAGCAGGTGTAAGAGGTACTTTGTTTGTACTCTCTAGTGCAACCAGGTCAATTTGAATACCGCTTTCCCATACACGGTAAGCTGCTTCCGGATCCCAGAATACGTTCCATTCAGCTGTGCCGTCATGCTCAGGCTCTTCCACGTTCCCTCTTTCGAACGTACCGCCCATCCATACCAGCTTGTCGATTTTCTCTTCGATGTCCGGTGCTTCGTCGAGTGCACGCGCGAGGTCTGTCAGTGGGCCTGTGAACAGAAGCAGCGTTTTGCCTTCCGTGCTGCGCACTTTCTCAATCAGGTGCTGGTGAGCCGGAACGGATGACAATGGAGCTTCCATTTTGCCAGACTCGTTCAGGATAGGTAGTGCATCTACATAAAAGGAGTGCAATCTCCAAGCCGCAGGAAACGGATTTTTACCTCTGGAGTTGGATTTGGATACTTCTACGGAATATGTACCGAAGCGATCAATAATTTTACGGCTGGCATCTGTGGCTGGCTCCAGATATCCATCTGCCGGAATAACCGATACACCTGTAACTTTTACATTGTCCATCTGCAGAAGCATGAACAGCGATACGAGGTCATCCACGCCGCCGTCATGGTTAAAGTACACATTAAGATGGTTCGTCATTGCTTGCTTTCATCCTTCCCCTGGTTGTCCCTATGATGTTATTCCATCCGTCAGCCCAAGACCAACGTTCCTTCTATTATGTCCCAAAACCCTGTTATACGTAAACCTTCCCCACGGACTCGCCATAAAAATGCGGACAGTGCCGTTGTTCGCACTGCCCGCATCTCTACATCCATGACGCGCTCATTTTGAGCGAAGTCTTGGTTCGGTTCGTCCTGAATCCCCACTATGGATTACATGGAGGATGTTTGCTTCTCGCCCGATTCCTCAGCGATCGGCTTGTATTTTCCAGGCCAGAATGCCCATTTGCCCAATAAGGTGGTGATGGCAGGCACCATGAACGGGCGAACAAGGAACGTATCGAGCAGCACACCTGCTGCCGTAATAATACCGAACTGCACCAATACCTGAATCGGCAGTGTTGCCAGTACGGCAAACGTTCCCGCGAGAATCAGTCCGGCTGAAGTAATGACCGACCCGGTCTCGCCAACACCTTCCTTGATCGCTTGGCGAAGGGGCATCGTTTTACGTTTCTGCCAGATGCTTGAGATCATGAAGATGTTATAGTCCTCACCAAGTGCTACCAGGAATACAAAGGAATACAGTGGAATCGCACCCTGAATAGCATCTGCACCAAGTCCATAATGGATGATGAGCCATCCGAGTCCAAGGGCCGAGAAGTAGGAGAGCACCACGGTGGCAATCAGATATGCCGTTGCGACCACAGAGCGCAGATATAACAAGAGCAGCAGGGTGATTATCCCGATGACAACCGGAATAATGATGCTCGCATCCCGTTCTCCGGTAACTTCAATGTCGTACTGCTCAGCAGTCTGACCATCGATCCAGACATGACTGTCAACACTCGTCACTCCTGCGTCGGTCAATGCCTGTTCAGCCGTTGCACGCAGATCCGGAATATGCTGCATCGCCTCCATGGAGTATGGATTCAGATTGAACTCGACATCATAGGCAGTGATGTTGGCATTCTCTGCACCCTGCTGGGCATCACTCACCTTGCTAACATAATCCAATGCTTCAAGGCGCTGCTTCAGATCTGTTTCCTTGCCCTCGGCATCAATAATCACCTTGGCTGGGGCCAATTCGCCCTCGGAGAATTGTTCCCCAATAACGGTAAACCCTTCACGGGAAGGTACATCTTCCGGGAAGGAAGACAGCAGGTCATACGTGAATTTGATCTGACTTGAGAAGGCAGCAAGTCCACCGAGCAGTATCAGCGTAATGGCCAGAACGGTCCATGGCTTGGTGATGACTGTGCGGCCAATCCAGCTTTCCTTGATTTTGCGTGGAGCTGGAGCCGGTTTACCTTTTTTCTTGGCACGCTCCACTTCCATATCGTGCGTACGAGGTACGAACGGGTAGAATGATCCCCGACCGAAAATTGCAAGCAGTGCCGGAACCAGCGTCAAACTGGCAATAAACATGATGAAGATGGACAAACTGAATGGAACGGCAAAACGGTGATACGCACCGTACTCAGCAAGCAGCAATACCAGCAGGGCTGCAACGACGGTGAATCCACTCATGGCGATCGCGCCGGATGATCCGGTTATTGCCTGGAAGAGTGCCTTCTTTTTGTCCGGCTCATGATAGAGAATCTGGCGGAATCTGGAGATCATGAACAGGCAGTAATCCGTTCCTGCTCCGAACAACAATACGGTCATAATGGAGATGGACTGTGCATCAACTGTAATCCAGCCCTGATCCGCCATAAATCCAAGAATCGGACTCGTGACCATGTAGGCGAAACCAACCGCAATAATTGGAATGATTGCCAGTACCGGTGAACGGTAGATCAGCAGCAGCAGTACCAACACAAGCACAACCGTCGCAATCAACAGAGACACGTCGGCTGATGAGAAAAGCCCACTCGCATCAATAGAGATACCTACAGGTCCGGTGACCCGTGCACTTAATGTATTAGCATCATCAATGGCAGCATCAAACGGGTTGGAGCCAAAAATGTCTTCCGTTTTTTGTTCAACTGCCTCGATGCCTTCCTTGAGCTGCTCCGAATCGGCACCCTCATTGAAGAAGAGCGGCATAATTAGCGTACTTCCATCCTCCGACAGTTGACCCTTCAGCGCCTGTGGCGGCATTTGATACAAAGGTACAACCGCTTGCTGCTGCTCCACTGGATCCTGATCCAGCCGCTCTGTCAGCGCCTGAATCTGTTCGATCTGCTGATCTGTCAGCCCGCCGGCTTGACGCCAAACGATTAATGCAGGCAGCCCTTCCCCACCGGGAAATTCTCTTTGGGCAACCGTAGCCGCCTCTACCGATGGTTTGGAATCACTCAGGTCCTGCGCATTATTCGTTTCACGCTCGCCTACGGCTGGCCACACCATACCGAGCACAACCGCAACGATAATCCATACCAACAGCGTAATCCATTTGCTTCGTTTGCCGGCAACCCAGCGACCGTAGCCTGATCCTTCTTGCATCGTCTCTTCATCTCCTGTTCTGTTTCTATGAAGCCCTATTGTATATGAATTGTAGAAATGAACCACGGGTCATAGTATAATCGAGTTAATTATATATACCGGAAGGTTAATTATGCAATACTAATTTTATGAACACTTTATGCCAAGATAATTTTATGTAAAGAGGTATGCCGCATGAATAAAAAAACAACGCCACCCCGCTCGCCGGGAAGACCCAAAACAGGTGCCGATCAAACATCGGTCCAGTCCAAAATACTGATGACTGCTTCGCAGTTATTTATGGAATATGGTTATGAACCTGTCTCTCTCCAGCAGATTGCTTCGCAATGCCATGTAACCAAAGCATCCATCTATTACCATTTCTCCAGCAAACCGGAGCTGTTCACTGTTGCCATTACGCGAATGATGGCCATGGGCATGCAGCAGACTGCGCTTCGACTGGAGGAACCGGGGACATTGCAGCAGCGACTGGAGAATGTTGCGACAGCGAAAATGCAGCAGTCCCACGTGGATACCGAGACCATGATGCGCGAAGCGGAGACCTACCTGAATGCCGATCAGCTCGCCCAGATCCGTGAAGCCGAGATGCGAATCTTTGAGGTTCTCGCTGCACACTTCAAGCAGGAAATGGATAGCGGTTATCTGCGGCCCGCCAATCCCATGCTGCTCGCTCATGCGTTTACGTCCCTGCTCATGCTGGCGAACCGTGAAGATGTACGCACTATGCATGGAAGCATTGAAGAGCTGGCTCATGAGCTGGTTGCTTTGTTTTTGGATGGAGCTGTTCAGAAAAAGTGAAGTGTACAGCATTGGAATATACCCATGTCAGTATCCTTGGTCGATGAATTTACATTCCGTAGAGGCATAGCATATGTTATTTGTGATGTCTACGCATTTAAATCTTTTAGGAGGAATTACTCATGTCCCAACCAACACCAGCCCCACGTGTTCCCCGTCTGCTTCAGACAGAACGGATCTATCTGCGTCCATTTGAGACGACGGATGTGGATGCCTATTTCCCCGGACTGTTTGACGCGGAGATGCGCAGGCTTACTGGAACACAGAACAGTTTTACCCGCACGCAAGTTGGAAAATTTATTGAGAATGCAGGTCAGGATGATTCACGACTCATGCTGCTGATTGCCTTGCAGGACAATGATCAGATTATTGGCGAAGTTGCCCTGATGGACATGCATGCCAAGAATCGAAGTGCTCACGTCCGAATCGGCATCGATCGTGCGGAGCACCAGGGCAAGGGCTATGGCAGCGAAGCGCTGCTGCTGATGCTGGATTACGGTTTTGGCATCTGCAATCTGCACCGAATTGAGCTTGAAGTGTACGCCTTCAACGAGCGGGCCATTCGAGCGTATGAGAAGCTGGGCTTCCAGCGCGAAGGTACACGAAGAGATGCACTGTACTATAACCATCGATATCATGATGCCATTCTGATGAGTATGCTGGAGCATGAGTTCCGGGAAAGACATACCGCAGGATAATTTACAGAGCGAACTCGACAAGATTGAAGTTTAATGTTTGAAAAAAGAAAAAACGGAGACTAATACCCATCCCCGGTCAGAAAAGTCAGATGACCCGCCAGCACCGACAGCTCGGCGGGTGTCTTCATATATAATTCGCCATCCGTATCGGCTGACATAGGTGCATCTGTCCGCAGCTTCAAAGTCGAAGCCTTCAAGTAACTGATACTTTCGTTCTGGGGCTGCCAATCTCCCTCCGGTTTGTGCGAAAGGATCTCTCGCAGCAGAGGGATGCCCGTCTCATGAATAACAAGGACATCGAGCTCGCCGTCCTGAAGCGCATCCGGGGCAAACGGCAGCGAATTGGTTCCCAAAAACCGCCCGTTAGCCGCATAGATCATGACGGCTTCGCCTTCCATTGTTTTGCCATCCGCCTCCATCTCGTAATGAAAAGGCTTGGTATTGTTAATGGTTTGCAAGGTACTGATGAAATAACTGAGCTTGCCCAGCGTACCTTTCAGGTTGGAGTTAATATTCTGCGATGTATCACTGATTAATCCGATGCCAAAAAAGTTTGTGAACACCCGGTCATTAGCCCGCCCAATGTCGATGGATACAGCGCGCCCCTCAAGCATCTGGCGTGCCGCGGTCTCCACATCCGGTGATAGTCCGAGAGAACGCGCAAAATCATTACAGGTGCCGCCAGGCAACACCCCGATCAGCGGTGGATTCTGCAAATCAGCCAGTCCATTCACACATTCATGCACCGTACCGTCTCCACCCAAAATAAACACAACATCAAATTGCTCTCCACGTTCACGGCACAATGCTTCTCCCTCTCCAGATTCATCTGTGCGAACAATGACGAGTTCACGAACGGCAGGCGCAAGTACCCCGGCAGCAGTGCCCACAGCATCCACGCGACTCGCTTTTCCGGCATGGTTGTGATGAATTAACAACGCTTTGTTAAATGTCATCGCTCTCTTCCTCCGTTCCAATGCTTGTTTACCCTATAACCGCTAGGGTTGAAGCAGTAACAGCCTTAAACCTTAAGCCACTTCCAAAATTCGGGTAACAAGTCACTGGGAAGCCTGCTGTTCGGGGTGGTGAATGGCTCCGGCAAAGACCCATGTTCCGGTTGCCTCATCCACCACTGCAACCATGAATGGACGGTTAACCTCCATCTTGACCGGGTCTGTGGGGGGAGCACTCCCAGCCCGCATCTCCACCAATGTTGAGGCAGCCGCTACGGTCCCTTGCTCATTCACTTCCATTACCGCTCGATGAATAACTTGACCGATATATGCTTGCCAGTCTGGTCCCCGCGGGATCATTTTCGTAAAATCGGCATCATACGGGTCAAAGGCCTTTTCCATACCAAGCTGCTGTAAAGCTTTTTTTAGATTGATTCCATACTCGGCGCGAAAACGCGGCAAAGACAAGTCCACCAGCTTAAATTCAGCTTCTTCTTCTTCCAACCTTTTGGGATGTTCCTCCAGCTGTTGCTGGACTTCTTCCAATGTACGATCCTCCCGTGGTAGCACAACAAGCAGATGCATTTGTCCGTTCCCATAGGGCAGCCGAATTGCCTGCCAATCCTCATTTTCCGTGTAATGAAATTGCTTCGACTGTTGCATCATCGGCACAGACACAATGCTTCCGTCTGCAAGCTGGAATTCGTCATGTTTTGTATGCTCAGGTTCAAATTCATTCATCCAATTGCCGTCAAATGCTATGGCATTCACTAGAATCATTAGTGTTTCCGGTACAGGCGGTTCCTGCATCATCTGAAGAATCATGCCACGGCTATGCTGTTCCACCCATTGATTAATTTCGTCTTTGGCCCGTTCCGGTTGTGTGTGTAATGGCGAGATTTCGGCTTCAAATGTCTGCTGTAATGATGCTTTATACACTTCTTCTACCGTAATTCCTTCCTTAATCCACATGGCATTGGCAATCTCGATCTGTATGCCGGCACCTAGATGCGTCAAAAACTGATGCATTGCTGCTTGGGCAGTACTCAGCTGCTCTTTATTCCATTCCGACCAACCCATCACTTCTGCCATTTCTCGCTGTGTTTCTCCATTACTCCCATAGTATGCCATGCCCATCCCCGCTGCGATACTATACGGAGAGATCAGCAGGTTTTCTCCAATCGATGCCTCCTGAGTCCCAAGCTGCCTGATCAGTTGCAGACCCAACCTGTTCATTGCCTGGATCTGTTCCGGATGGATCTCTTTTAGAAGAGCTCTTCGTTCATCAGCAGATAATTCCTGAATCGGTTTGGTTTCCATTCTGCTCTGGTCCTCCTGTTCTGAACAACTTGTAATCAACAGCCAACAAACACAACATAATAACAGGTGTAGACATAACCGGGCATGCATCATAATCCCCCCCATATCCGTAATACTAGATAGCGGTCACGGCAAATGGTTATTTCCCTTTTTTTACTAAACGCAAGATTGAGATGAAAGGTTACTCCGCACCCTATATTCCATCCTACTTGAGAAAGCACCATTCAAAACAAGTTAAATCGGTTATATCTATACCATATACGAATGGAGGGATTCCCTATGATTCCGGCAACGTTGGAACAATTGGAGCAAGTTCGCAAGGAATGCCGTACGATGGTCCGCAAAAGAGCTACCGCTTCCGCGGGTACCACTCTCGTCCCTTTACCTGGCACAGACGTACTGGCCGATGTGGGGATGCTTATGCAGCTATTGCCTGCCATTAACAATAAATTTGGATTGTCGCAAAAACAACTCGATGGCATGGACCCCGAGACCAAGTCCATGATTTACGGATTCGTAATGTCCATCGGAAGCAAAGTGATCGGGCGCATGGTAACGAAGGAACTTGTTGTACATGTACTCAAACGGGTCGGGGTACGTGTAGCCACCAAATCCGTTGCCAAGTTCGTCCCGCTTGCAGGCCAAGGTCTCGCCGCAGCTCTCAGTTTCACAGCCATGCGCTATGTGGGGAATAAACATGTCGATGACTGTTATGAGGTTGTGAAACGCATGATCGAACAGCGTGAGCGGATTCCGGGCGAACCCGCGCCTGCTGCGCTTGATGAAGCGAATACGAACGAGAAGCTGGAGTAGAAAACGGATGCCCATGATTCTGCAGACAAACCTGTGGCGGAATCCAAAGAATAGAGATTAACTTCACGGCAGAAACAATGATGCGCAACACAAATAGCCGGGACACCCCTCAGGGCAGTCCCGGCTATTCATTTATATCAAATGCAATCAGATTGCCTGTGGCTGCTGCTCTGCAAACTGGCTGTTGTAAAGATCCGCATAAAATCCTTGCTGTGCCATCAATTCCTCATGATTACCCTGTTCGATTACATTACCGTGATCCATGACGAGGATGAGGTCCGCGCCGCGAATGGTAGACAAACGGTGAGCAATCACGAAGCTGGTGCGATCCTTCATAAGGTCATTCATCGCTTTCTGGATAAAGATCTCGGTCCGTGTATCCACACTGCTCGTGGCTTCATCCAGAATAAGAATGGATGGGTTCGCCAAAATGGCTCTAGCAATTGTCAGCAGCTGTTTTTGTCCCTGAGAGATATTCGATGCTTCTTCATTCAGCACTGTATCATAACCATCAGGCAATGTACGGATAAAGTGATCCGCATGCGCTGCATCGGCTGCCTTAACAATTTCCGCTTCTGATGCACCTTCACGTCCATAGGCGATGTTATCCCGAATGGTTCCATTGAACAGCCATGTGTCCTGAAGGACCATTCCGAACAGGCTGCGCAGCTTACCGCGTTCCATGTCCCGGATATCAACACCGTCAATCGTGATCCGGCCATCCTGAATTTCGTAGAAACGCATCAACAGGTTGATCAAGGTTGTTTTACCGGCTCCAGTTGGTCCCACAATGGCTACGGTCTGACCCGGTTTAACATCGATGTTCATATTTTTGATAAGAAGTTCATCCGGTTTATATCCAAAGTTAACACCCTGAAACGCAACCGCACCTTTAGGCTGCTGTAATTGCACGGGTTGGTTGGACTCAGCCACTTCTTCCTCTTCATCCAGCAATTCAAATACCCGCTCCGCCGAAGCGATGGTGGATTGAATGATATTAGAAATGTTCGCAATTTGGTTAATCGGCTGTGTGAATTGACGAGAGTACTGCGTGAAGGCCAGAATATCCCCGATCGAGATGGCTCCGCGTGTAACAAAGATCCCGCCGACCACACAGATCAGGACATAACCCAGGTTACCGACAAAGCTCATGAGCGGCATGATGATCCCTGAGATAAATTGGGCTTTCCAACCGGATTCATACAGCTCTTCATTGACCTTCTCGAATTGCTCTACCGATTGTTCTTCGCGTCCAAATGCTTTTACGACCTTATGTCCAGTGTACATTTCCTCGACATGTCCGTTCAGCTCGCCAAGTGATTTCTGCTGACCAGCAAAATGTTTTTGCGAACGGGATGCCACCAGCATCACAACGATTACGCTTAATGGCAGTGTCAAAATGGTAATCAGTGTCATCCAAGGACTAATCGTCAGCATCATGATGATTACCCCAACAATCGTTACGACAGAAGTAATAAACTGTGCCAAACTCTGCTGAAGCGTATTACTGATATTGTCCACATCATTGGTCGCCCGGCTGAGCGTCTCCCCATGGGTGCGGGAGTCAAAGTATTTCAGAGGCAGCCGGCCAACTTTGGCACTGATCTGCTCACGCATGTCATATACAACACGCTGGGCAACGCCAGCCATCAGGTATTGCTGAATATACATAAATGCTGCACTGAACAGATACAATCCCAAGAGCAGATACAACACTTTAGTTAATGCAGGAAAATCAATACCTGCCCCCTGAATGCCCTGCAGAATGGCAATGGCGCCTTGACTCAATATATCGGTCCCTTCAGCCATGACCTTCGGACTGATAATGCTGAACACGGTACTCAGAATCGCTGCAACCAGTACACCGAGCAGGCGATAACGGTGTGGCTGGAGGTAATGAATCAGCCGCCGCAGAGTACCTTTAAAATCCTTCGGCTTCTCACCCGGTGGACGCATGCCCATACCGCCTCCCGGATGTCCTGGTCCGCCAGAGGAACGAGGTGATTTGCTTTTTTGTCCGGTACGTTCACTCATGCGATCTCCTCCTCTGTCAGCTGGGATGATACAATTTCACGATACACTTCATTATTCGCCAGCAGCTCTTTATGTGTGCCGGAACCGACAATGCGTCCTTCATCCATCACCAGGATCCGATCTGCATCCATAACTGTGCTTACTCGCTGTGCAACAATGAGTACTGCTGCTTCAGTCGTTTCGGATTTCAGCGCAGCACGAAGTTTGGCATCTGTTTTGAAGTCCAGAGCTGAGAAGCTGTCGTCAAAAATATAAACTTCCGGGCGGCGAACAAGTGCGCGTGCAATGGACAAACGCTGTTTCTGTCCACCAGACACGTTATTACCACCTTGAGCAATAAGGCTGTCATACCCGTCTTTCATCTCGGAGATGAAGTTCTCCGCCTGAGCGGTCCGGGCTGCATGGATGACTTCCTCCATCGTGGCATCATCCTTGCCGTGGCGAATATTCTCCGCAATCGTGCCCGTGAAGAGGACTGCCTTTTGCGGCACAAAGCCGATTTTCGCTCGCAAATCCTCCTGACTAAGTTCACGTACATCCGTACCGTTTACCCGTACGCTGCCTTCCGTTACATCATAGAAACGAGGAATAAGGCTGAGCAGTGTGGACTTCCCTGATCCCGTACCGCCAATAATGGCTGTTGTCTCACCAGGACGGGCTGTAAACGAAATGCCTGACAGTGCAGCATTCTCTGCTCCCGGATAACGGAATGTAACATTGTCGAATTCAATGGTGCCCTGCAGGGATTTCATGCTGCGAGGCTGCTCGGGGTCACTGAGGTCTGGCTGCATATCCAGCACTTCGTTGATCCGTTCTGCGGAAGCAGAAGCTCTTGGAATCATGACAAAGATAATGGAAACCATAATCAGCGAGAACATGATCTGCATCGCATACTGGATAAACGCAATCAGGGAACCGATATCCATATTTCCACTGTCTATGCGCTGTCCGCCGAAATAGAGAATGGCAATCATCGAGAAGTTCATGACCAGCATCATAACCGGCATTAATGTCGCCATCAGCACGTTGACCTTGATGGAAGCATCTCTCAGATCCGTGTTCGCCCCGTTGAAACGAACGCGCTCATGTTCTCCCCGATTGAAGGAACGAACCACCCGAATGCCTGTTAATTGTTCACGCAAAACCAGATTGAGCCGATCCAGCTTCTTCTGGATTTGTTTGAACAAGGGGAGACCTTTAGCACCAATCAGTGCAATGGCTCCAGCCAGTACAGGCAGGACTACGAGAAAAATGGTGGATAATTTGGCGTCCTGGGATACGGCCATAAAAATACCACCGATACACATCATCGGAGCCATAATCATCATGCGCAGCATCATCGTTAATACGTTTTGAACCTGTGTAATGTCATTCGTTGTACGTGTAATTAGTGAAGCTGTGCCGAGTTTATCAAACTCCTGCAGCGAGAAATTTTCCACATGGCGAAATACCCGGCTGCGCAATTGTTTGGCAAATCCACCCGCTGTACGGGATGAGAGGTAACTGGCTATCACGGAACAAGCCGTTCCCGCGATGGCGATCACCAGCATCCAGCCACCAATCTGCCAGATGTACGGGACATCTCCTTTGACGATACCAAAATTGACGATATCGGCCATCAAGGTTGGCAGGTACAGCTCGGCGAGCGATTGCAGCAATACCAGACCCAAAATGAATATAATGGGGATTCGATATGGCTTGAGCATGCGAAACAGTTTCATCATGGCGTATCATCTCCTTCTGTCGATTGCTCCTTTTGCAGGGAAGCGAGTGTATCAAAAAAGGTGTATACCTTCGTCAGCAGCTCAGCTAGCTGAGTGCTGTCTTCCTTTCCCAGATGCTCAACCAGTCTGTTGAATATTTGCATGCGCTCTTCGTGAGCAGCCCGTATAATGTCACGGCCCGCTTCCGTAATTGTAATGCGCACGGCACGGCGATCCTCCGGATCCATCGTTCGTTTAACCAATCCCTCGTCTTCAAGGCCACGAATTACAGGGGTAATCGTAGGCGATTTCACTCGCAGCAACGCACTGATTTCCGATACCTTCAGTCCCTGTTCATTTTCATTCAACTCTCCCTCGAAATCGGGAGGATTATCTCTCCAATCCAGACGTTCTCCCGGATGTGAACCGTGGAGCAAACACGCCAACACCATAATTTCATTATGGTTACGCCCATGGGGTTTATGGTGTCTCCATTTACCCTTATTAAACTGCATGATGGAATACAGCAGCTTCTGGGCTACCGGATCCAGATCCGTCATGTATGGTTCCTCCTCCTTTTTAACATTCTCAGTACATTCTCAATTAATATAGGGTTACTATTAAATAGTTAATCAATTAAATAGCACATCAATTAATTAGGTATACTAATTATATTTCCATCAACAGTGAAAGTCAAATGACTAAATTACACCAAAAAAACCGTGGCAGACCGCCACGGTTTTGAATGAATTTAGCTAATCAGGACTGCGAAGCAGAAACGGTTTTGAGCGCAGAGGAGAACGGGAAATACTCCTTGGCATTGTTGTAGGCAATACCCTGAACAATCTGACCAAGCAGATCCATGTCATGCGGCGCTTCTCCTTGTTCCACCCATTCCCCGATCAGGTTGCAGACCAGACGGCGGAAATATTCATGCCTTGTGTAGGAGAGGAAACTGCGAGAGTCTGTCAACATGCCCACAAAGCGGCTGAGCAGACCCACATTCGCCAGTGCCTTCATCTGAGCGAGCATACCGTCCTTGGTATCGTTGAACCACCATGCTGCGCCAAGCTGAATTTTACCCGGAATGCCACCACCCTGGAAGCTGCCGATAATGGCTGCAAGCACCTCATTATCCCGTGGATTCAAGGAGTAGAGGATTGTTTTTGGCAGTGCCTGCTCTTGCTCCAATGCATCCAGCAGACCAATCATCGCTGAGGACAGCGGCGTATCATTCACGGCATCGTATCCGGTATCCGGTCCAAGCTGTGCGAACATTCGGCTGTTATTGTTGCGGGCCGCATTGATGTGGAACTGCATCACCCATCCTCGCTGTGCATACAGTTTGCCCAGGAAGGTCAGCGTGACGGTCTTATATTTGTCCTCGTCCTCCCGGCTCACTTGATGACCTGCAAGTGCTTTGGCAAAAATCGCCGCCGCTTCTTCCCGTGTTGCCTTGCCATATGGCACATAATCAAGCGCATGGTCGGACACTCTGCCTCCTACGGAATGGAAGAACTCCACCCGGGATTCCAGCGCCGAGAGGAATGAGTCATAATCGGAGATGGCTGTCCCTGAAGCCTGAGAGAGCTTGCCCACCCAATCGATGAAGGTATCCCGGTTCAGTTCAAGTCCTTTGTCCGGACGGAAAGAAGGCAGCACCGCTGTATCAAAGCCTTCGATCTCCTGAATCTTCAGATGATACTCCAGGGAATCACAGGGATCATCGGTAGTACACACAACAGTGACATTGGATTTCGTAATCAGGTCACGTGCGCCAAATCCCTCACTGTTCAGCTTGGCATTTACTTTTTCCCAGATCACTGGAGCACTGTCTGCGTTCAACACTTCATACACCCCGAAGTAACGCTGCAGCTCCAGATGAGACCAGGCATATAACGGGTTGCCAATCATCATCGGTACCGTTTTGGCATAAGCCAGAAAGCGATCATAGTCGGTCACTCCTTCGCCGCCGGTAATGTATCGTTCTTCTATTCCGTTCGCTCGCATCAAGCGCCATTTGTAGTGATCCCCGTATAACCAGGCTTCTGTAATATTGCCAAATGTTTTGTTCTCGTAGATCTCCTGTGGACTGAGATGGCAGTGATAGTCAATAATCGGCATGTCCTTGGCATAATCCTCATATAACTTGACAGCCGTCTCATTGTGCAGCAAAAATTGTTCATCCAAAAAAGACTTCATTCGCTTCGCACGCTCCCTTTAGGTGAGTTTACGTTCATATGGGTACACATCCCAAGCTTTACGCTACACTGTTTCCTCTCAAAGTTCAATAACAAATGATAGCGTATTCAAAAAAGGTTGATTTAGGCATATGTCCTGCAACAATGTATACTGATTTTAGTGGTATATATGCTGATCTGAAGATGATAGAAGGAGATGAAATCGATGAAAATTACATTTCTGGGTACAGGGGATATGTTCAGTGTGGAGCAGTACCACAACAGCATGCTGGCCGAATTTGGAGGAACCCATTTGGTTATTGATTTTCCGGAATCGAATGCCAAAGCCCTTAAAGAGTATGGGTTTCCTATGACCGATATCCATAATGTATTTATCACCCATTTGCATGAAGATCACATTAATGGAGTACAGATGCTCGGATATTACGCACAAATTGTGGGTGACCGCAAACCACGCCTGTTTATCCACGAACAGCTAGTTGAGCCGTTATGGAGTATTCTTTCCCCAGGCATGCGCTACACAACGGATGGCGAGCGTACGATGAGTGATTATTATGATATCGTACCCTTGCCGGATGGAGGCACATTTGAATTGGGCGGCGTGACGTTTGAGACCTTCCGCACACAGCACGTTCCGGGCATGGTCAGCAATGGCATTCTTGCAAAGCCCTACTTCTACTATAGTGCAGATAGCACGCTGGATCAGGAACGAGTGGAGCAAGCTGCCCCTGATGTGCAGCTGATTTTCCATGAATGTCATATGCATGATCTGGTGATCAAATCACATACCTCATTGAAGGACCTGGAACAGCTGCCTGCGGAAGTAAGGCAAAAGACTGTCTTAATGCATTATCATGACGAATATGCAGATGTGAGTAACCGGGAACGGTTCAACCGCGAGCATGACCTGCGTATGGTCGGCACATTGGAATCCTTTGAGCTGGATATGTAAATATGCACAAAAAACCACCTGATGGCATACCATCGTCTCAGGTGGTTTTAACCGTTTATATCTTCTTATTTCAAAAATATCTTACTCTGTTGCACTTTCCTCGCCAGGCAAAGCCCATACGGACAAACCTCCGCCACACACATGGAAAGTAGCCCATCCGTCTTTCTCGATGGTGATGCTATCTTCACAACTATGTGTCAGATCCGTCCACACTTCTCCCGCGCGGTGCTCGCCGACAAACATTCGTTTCTCGCCATCATCGCCATTGGAGATTACTACCGCACAACCGGAACCCGGCAAATCCTTCACGCCACGGCGTACCCACCCAATCGTATTGGGATGATCGAAGTAATCCTCCTGCTCCCCATAAGCTATGTTATAGCGGGCAGACAGCAGAATGTCCAAAATCTCCTTCTTGCCCTCAACGGGCTCCGGACCGCCAATTCCATAGTAATCCCCGTAAAAGACAACCGGGTACCCGTCACGACGCAGCAGGGTCAGTGCGTACGCGCTGGGTTTAAACCAGTCATCAATCCACGATTCCAGCGCTTCATGCGGCTGGGAATCATGATTATCGACAAACGTTACGGCATGCGTTGGATGCGTCTGAACCAGCGTGTCATCGAAAATTTTGGACAAATCGAAGTCCCTTCCTGCCAGTGATGCCTCATGCAGCTTGTAGTGAAGAGATACATCGAACAGGTCAATCTGATAGTCCACCGTATCCAGGAATTCACGGCATGCGTCAAGATTGGAATTCCAGAACTCGCCTACGATGTAGAAATCCTGCCCCCGCTTGCGGAGCATCTCTGCTGCGAATTCCTTGATAAATTCGTGGTTGATATGTTTGATCGCATCCAGCCTGAAACCGCTGCACTGCAGCGTATCGATCAGCCATTTTCCCCATTGGAGCATCTCCTTGCGGACCTCGGGGTGATTGTAATCGATGTTAGCGAACATCAGGTAGTCATAGTTGCCGAACTCATCATCGACATTCTGATTCCAGTTCTTGTTCTCACCTGCGATGCGGAATATGCCATTGCGTTCTTTCCTTGCATCAAAGTCCGTACCGTTAAAGTGTTCGGAGCTCCACTTGAAGGAAGAATACTGGTTCCCACGGCCCGGGAACGTGAATTTGGTCCAGCCCTCAATTTCGAATGGTTTGGAAATTTCCTTCAACCGGTCATTGGGATCCACTTCAATCACTTTGATAACTTCTTTCTCGTCCGCACCTGCCTTGTGATTCATCACCAGGTCGACATAAACGGCCACGCCGTTTTTCTGACACTCGGCAATGGCCTCCACCAGTTCCTGTTTGGTTCCGTACTTCGTTCGTACGCTGCCTTTCTGGTCGAACTCACCCAGATCGTACAGATCGTAAACACCATAGCCGGTATCTTCCGGGGTAATGGCCTTGGTCACAGGGGGCACCCATACCGAATCAATGCCGTTGGCTTTCAGCTCCGGAGCCATTTGGGCCAGTCGTTTCCAATGCTTACCGTCTGCAGCCAAATGCCATTCAAAAAACTGCATCATCGTATGATTTCTCTTCATCAAAAACCGACCTCCTTGATTGCTTTCGAAGCGGACGTTGGAACGGATATGTATTCGCCCTTGTTCGTTCGTTTGCTATCCAAGTAATACCCTTTTTGACCCATGCTTCAATCACTTAAACCGAGAAGTTATCCGGACGACGGCGAAATGCGCTTGTAGTCCTGCCACTCCTCCGGCAGAAGGGAACGATATGGTTCCTGGGTGAAACGATCATCCACCAGCACAAGCACACCGGTATCTTCTTCCGTCCGAATTAATCTGCCGCCTGCCTGCAGCACTTTATTCATACCGGGAAAAACATAGGCATAATTGAAGCCATTGCGCCCTGAACGGTCAAAATAATCACGAAGTACGTTGTTTTCGAGCCCAATCTGAGGAAGTCCAGCACCCACGACGAAAACGCCGTTTAGACGGTCGCCCGGCAGATCCACCCCTTCCGAAAACACGCCCCCCATCACCGCAAATACCAATCGCGTTCGTTCCGGATGGGGCTGGAATGCATTCAAAAACTGCTCCCGTTCCAGATCATTCATGCCTTGCTCCTGCATAACCGTATCAGCCTCTGCGGGGAACTGCATGTAGGTTTCATAAACTTCACGCATATAAGGATATGATGGGAAAAAGACAAGCAGGTTGCTGCGCGGCCACTCGGCTACCAGCTGGCGCAGCATGTTTGCAATCGGCTGTCTGGAACGTTCACGGTCCTTGTAGCGGATGGATAACGGCAGCAGCCTTACATCCAATTGTTCCCGCTGGAAGGGGGAAGGAATACGCAGGGTATAATCCTCTTCTTCCGCACCAAGCATGTCCCGGTAATAACGCAGCGGCGACAAGGTTGCCGAGAAATGAATGATGGAGCGGAATCCCTTCGCCGTCTGACGCAGCAGCACGGATGGATCGAGACAGAACAGCTTCACCCTCACTTCACTTCGCACACATTCGGCATAGGTGACGAATCGTTCATCATACAGCTTGGCAATACGCAGGAAATTCTGTGCCGTGAAGTAGGCATCCAGCAGCAGCTGATCTGTTTCGGCATTTCCTGAACCGCCTTCAACAAGGTTCTGCTCTGCAACCATGACAAACGGCTCCAGCAATTCGATCAGTTCTTCCGGCGCCTCTTGCTGCAGCAGCTTGCCGTCGTCACCTCCGTTTTTGCGAAGGGTAATCAGGTATTTATCAATGGCCCTGGCATGATCAGTAATGGCCTTCGCGGCTGTCACACCGTTGCCCAGCGCTTGAAACTCCCTTTTGACATCCAGAAAAACAGCCTTCTCCAGCTCTGCCGAGAACATCATTCGGCCGCGATCGACCAGATTGTGTGCCTCATCGACCAGCAGCACGGTTTTGCGTTTTTGCTCCTCCAGCATGCGTTTCAGAGATATGCGCGGATCAAAAATGTAGTTATAGTCGCAGATGACAGCATCGGCAGCATATGCTGCATCGAGCGAAAATTCGAAAGGACATACCCGATGCTTGCGTGCGTACTGTTCAATAACCGAGCGAGTCATTAACGTCTCATGTTCCAGCATATCCAGCACGGCCCCATTAATACGATCATAATACCCTTCACACATGCCACACTGCCCGGCATCACATGCTTCCTCTTCCTTGAAACAGATCTTGTCCTTTGCAGTCAAACTGATGACATGCATGTTCAGCCCTTCTGCCTGCATCCTTGCAAAGGCTTCTTCTGCTGCAACCCGTGTCGTGGTTCTTGCCGTCAGATAGAACAATCGACTGGCTTCACCTTCACCAATGGCCTTGACGGTAGGAAACAATACAGACATCGTTTTGCCAATTCCGGTAGGCGCCTTCGCCATTAATCCTTTGCCTTCACGAATGGTCTGATACACCGCTCCTGCCAGCTTGCGTTGCCCTTCCCGATATTTTCGAAACGGAAACGGAAGTTCTTTTACCGTGATATCACGCTTCTCTTCGTAAGCAGCGATCATCTCGGCATACGGAGCATATCCAGCGATGACGTCTGCGGCAAATTGTTCTAGCTCCTGACGTTCCAGCATGCGGCGGAATCTTCTCTCCTGGTTGGTCACGGTCTGAATATACGTGAGCTGCACTTGCATTCGGGGCTCATCATGCTGAACAGCATACATATATGCATACATGATGGCCTGCGCCCAGTGGACCGGAAGTCCGTCACCCAAATCGTCCAGGCTGCTGGCCGTTGATTTGATCTCATCCACTGTGAGCTGACCCTCCAGACGAATCAGACCGTCACAACGTCCTTCCACTACATAGATCAAATCCCCATGCTGGATTTCAGCTTCGAGCACGACTTCTTTCAGATCTTCTTCCGTATAATCCTTCTGCACCCGCTGATGAATCCGTGTTCCTTCCTGCATCGATGCATTGGAGCGGAATCCGGGACGAATGCTGCCGCTGCGATATACATATTCAACCAAAGGCCTGACTGATATTCGAATGGTATTTAACATGCGATCACCCGTTCTGTTTTAGTCTTCCTACTTTATCATGAAAAGACCTGACCAAACCAGCCATTCCGCAGATTGGACTCGTCCCTCCCCATATGCTATGTTGAGGGGGAACGTACATTTAAGGAGGCAGCTTCCATGTATATATATTTGGTTCCTTCCCCGATTCCGGACGTGCTCGCTGCATATCCGCATCTGACCCTGCGGAGCGAGGAGCAGGTTCGCCTTGCCATTGAAACGACAGAACGTCTGATGAATATTGAGCCGAATGACAGCGTAGCCGCATATGAGGCATTTGATGCCGCAGGCTCCTGGACAGGCGGAAGCTTTGCTGTTTTGAATAATATCCCTGTTACGGAAGACGGCCGTGTCGACTTCGAGGAACGGTTCAAAAACCGTGCGCGCAAAGTGGAGGACGAGCCTGGTTTTGTCGGTATCCGTGTGCTCCGACCCCTGAAGGATGATACGTATGTTGTACTTACCCTCTGGGAGTCAGAGAATCACTTCAAAGACTGGCAGCAGTCTCAGGCATACAACCACGCTCACCGTAACCGCAGTACGAGTGAAGGGCCGACCGCGCAGAAACCAGCCATGTTCCCTAGAGCTTCTTTTGTTACGACATACACGATAGAATAATTGATAAATTCATGAACCCCAAGTTTCCGAACAGTCTATGTAGTGGATCGTATGGCCTCTTCCTGAATGGGAGGGGCCTTTCTATTTCGTATTTTTGACACAACATACCATGAGGTAGCATAATACTTGTTAAATGAAACTTCGGAAGGGAAGGCGGTTATGTTGTCACGCAGTTCACTCACCCGGTTTCTAAGCGGACCGTTTATATTGTTCACCGTTATTATGATTATCAAAAGCTCCCTGGCCTGGATCGTCATCTTTGATGATATTCCGGTCTGGAAACCATTGCTTACCGAGCTTCCACTCATCTGGATCTGCTTCTGTCTCATTGAGTGGTTCGCAGGCAAAAGGCGGATGTGGGCCTATCTTGCACTGAATCTGGTGCTGTCAGGCATTTTCTTCGCTGCCATTATGTATTACAAATATTATGGAGTTATCGTCAATTATCACGCCCTCGCGCAGGTTAATCAGGTGACTTCGGTTAAGAGCAGCATGTTCTCCTTGCTGGACCCGTATTACTTGTTTATTTTTGCGGATATCCTCATTATTAGTGGCATATTGATCCGACGTCGGATCAAGCTTGGCGCTGCCGAACGTCCGGAAAAAGCACCTCTGGATCGCAGAAGCAGACGACGGGTTGCCTCTGTAATTCTCATCATGTCCCTGGTAATCTGCATGCTCAATATATATCCGAACCGTGCAAGCATGAGCGAGATTACACAAGCGGAACAAATGGGGATTCTCGGTTACGAGGCGTATACGATTCTGGCGGATCGACCTGACAAGCCTGTGCCCCTGGATACAATCGATCAGGATTACATTGATCAGATTAAACAAACGACCGAGATCGACGCCGTTGTGGATGCGGGAGCAGCCAAGGGCCGGAATGTGATTGTCCTCCAACTCGAATCATTTCAGAATTTCCTGATCGGACTTAAGGTGGATGGACAGGAAGTCACACCAAATATCAACCGTCTTGCAGAGGAGAGTCTATACTTCCCCAATTTCTATCAACAGGTAGGCCAGGGTAATACATCGGATGCCGAATTCGTTGTGAACACATCCTTCTATATCCCGCCAAACGGAGCTGCATCTACGATCTATGCCGATAAGGCTCTGCCAAGTCTGCCCAAACTGATGTCCGCGGACGGTTATCAGACAGCCACTTTTCATACCAATGATGTTCGTTTCTGGAATCGTGATCAGCTTTATCAGGCACTGGGTTTTGACCAATATTATGATATAAATTATTTCGGCACAGAAGATTCCATTGCCTTCTCGGCATCGGATGAGGTGCTGTATACGAAGACACTCGACAAGCTTGAAGAGATGCAGGCAGCAGGTTCTCCATTCTATGCACAGATTATTTCCATGTCTGCGCATCACCCTTACCATTTGCCGGAGAGCAAGGTAAGCCTGACACTGCCAGAGCGGTACAAGGACACATTGCCTGGCGATTATCTGGTATCCCAGCATTATGCCGATCAGGCAGTGGGACAATTAATTGAAGGTTTAAAACAACGCGGACTATGGGATAACAGCCTGCTGGTGGTATACGGAGATCATCTCGGTCTGCCTATCTACTCCCTTGATCGGGATGACAAAGAACTAATGAAGGAAATCTATGGCCGGGAATATACATCCGCGGACATGATTAATATCCCGCTTATCGTTACCGCACCCGGCATTACGCCTGCTAAACAGCTCGAACAGATTGGCGGACAGGTGGACATTCTGCCAACGATAGCCGGGCTGACCGGAGCTTCTCTCCAAAACCAGCTGCATTTTGGGCAGGATCTGCTGCGAGAGTCAGGCAATCTGCTGCCGGAACGCTACTATCTTCCATCCGGTTCAGTGCTTAACGATGCTTCACTGTTCATTCCGGAAACAGGGTATGGCGACGGAACCCATTACTCACTTGCCAAAGCCGGAAGGCAGGATATACAACAGGTGGAGAACAATGGGGATCAGGACACTGACCCATCGGAAGAGAACGCTGTTCCAGCAACAACCACTCCGGATGATGGCTCTTCGTCCTCTGAACGTTATATTACGAAGGATGAGTATGAACGGGCTCTGGATCTCATGCATTTGTCTAACAGTTATTTGATTCAGCTGCCTGATGGAAATACGGAAGAGTAATTCCCAAGCCATCATTCAACCTTATAAAACAATCACGAAAAGCCCTTGGAACAGGATTGAATCCTGCTTCATGGGCTTTATTCATTTCACAGCTATAGTAGGCTGAGCAATATTCTAAGCTTTATAGTATCACAATGGCAGCAGCGGAACCGTAGTTCTAGCACGCAATTGGTCTACCATGGCAAGCCATTCCTGCGGCTTATTCGGCAGGACGGCATAATAGCGATTCAGGAAATCGGCCACCAGGCTGGCTGGCAATTCTCCCTGCTCCTCATGGCTTGGCATGAAGCACAGATCAAGACCCCCAACCGCTTCCCCATCACCTTGCCAGGAAGGATGAACATACGGGAAATCCAGTCGTTGATATCCGAGATGGGACAGCACTTCACGGCGCACATATGGGTCCATTGGTTTGATGCCGCCAAATTCATGATCCTGGCTCAGATATGGATTATAGATTTCGGCAAACATGCCGAACAACTCCTTGCCGTTCGCGGATGCAAGCTGCTGCAGGTCACGTTTACGATGATTGGCAAGGAAACTGCCGATCCCTAGTCCTTCGCGGCCGATGATCGTAAAATCGGTCATGGCTACATTCCAGTCTTCGTAATAGCGGTATTCTGTCGCACCCACCACGTTTCCTTCGTGTACAGCCACAAATACGCGAATGCCCGGGTCTTCCAGCGGTTCCTGCCACAGCGGAAAGTCCAGTACTTCCTCTGGCGGGAAAATCTCCTGCATCAGCTTGTGCATCTGGGCAAACAGGGGATCATTAATCGATGTTATACGAGTAAATTCCATGGATTCATCTACCTCCTTAATATGCGTTCCATTATGACTTGAACGGATTGCGCCATTCCATGAGGGCTGCATAGTTGCAGGACTCCTCGTCATCCAGATAATCGGCCGTCACACCTACGGGCATCCGTCCGCAGCGCAGCAGGAACGAGATCACCGGATCACGGATCTCGCCGGATACGACCTGCTCCAGATACGCCTGAGCTGTCATCTCGTCTGCAACCAGATGGTATCCCGGCATTCTTCCGGCACCGAGCAGCCGGTCCATTCCCTCGGCAATCACCAGATGATACATGGCCTGCATCATGAGCTGCGCCAGTCCCCACTTGCGGTACTTCGGACGTACACAGAGATCGACAATATAGAGCGTATTGCCATCCGGCTGATGATTGCGGATGTATCCGTCATCCGTCACTTCTGCCCAGGTATGGCTCATCGGATGTGAAGGGTCCCAATGTATTCGCAGCGAAGTCATTGACCCCGCCAGCTCTCCTTCCACTTCAATGCAGATGGCGCCGTCCGCGTAATTTGCGATGTGACTGGCAAGCTGCTCATGATTCCAGAGCAGCTCTTCCGGATAGGGCGGAGGGAAGCTCTCGGCCTGGATGCGAATCAGTTCATCGAAGTCACCCGTCTGGTATGGACGAATGATAGCCTTAACGGGCTTACCGTTTCGATCCGGACCGGTAATCAACATTTCTTTTTGATACATGCTGTTCCTCTCCTCCTCTCAGCAGATAACGCAATTACTGTTCATACCTCAGTATCGGCGGATCAGCAAACTACTCCCAATCTGTATACAGATCAGTGCGGCGGTCACGCCAGGTCGTTACGGATCCGCGCTCACGCACTTCGTAGAGCAAGTCCAGATCCAGATCGGCCGTTACAATCATATCGTCGTTAATTTCGCCTTCAGCCAGAATACCGCGCGGGGGGAACGGGACATCATTCGGTGTAATGATCGCTGCCTGCCCGTAGTTCGCCCGCATGAAGTCCACTGTCGGCAGGTTGCCTACCGTACCGGTCAATACAACATAAACCTGGTTCTCCACTGCGCGGGCATGACTCGTATAGCGCACCCGGTAGAATCCGTGGCGGTCATCCGTACAGGAAGGACAGAAAATGACGTCAGCCCCTTTGGCTTTTGCCATACGGACGATCTCCGGGAATTCGATATCGTAGCAAGTCAACATCGCAATTCTGCCTTTATCTGTATCAAACACTTCCAATCCATCACCCGGTGCCATGTTCCATTCCTGCACTTCGGTTGGAGTGATATGAATCTTGGCCTGGCGTGCAATACGTCCATCCGGATAGAACATATGGGCAGTATTATACAGCTTGCCTTCGCGTCTGATGACGTGGGTTCCCCCGATCAGATGCATGTTGTATTTGGCAGCCAGCGATGTGAACAGCTGCTCGTATTGCTCCGTAAAGTCTGGCAAATCCTCAATTGTCAGCGCATTGCCCTGACTGTCTCCGATAGACATTAACTGAGTCGTAAAAAATTCGGGAAACAGCACAAATTCGGTTCCGAATTCGTCAGCTGTCCGTATATAATGCTCGGCTTGTGCAGCGAACTGCTCAAAGGAGCTGATGGTTTGCAATTGATACTGTACAGCGGATACCCGCAGTTTCATCTTCCTCCACCTCCACCATTATTCTGCTCTCATTGTAACAACGAAATGAAGTAATTTCTATTTCCTTTGTTCGCTCAACATCGCCTTTGTAAACCCGATCCACTCCCGGGTGGCAAAAGAAAGATATCGGTCCTTGCGCCAGATCATGCCGAGCTGCCAGGGAATCACGGGTTCCACAACGGGCATAATGCGTACACGCATATGATCCACCTCACGGCAGATCGTTTCCGGCAGTAACGCCACACCCAGATTGGCAGCGACCATTGCACTGAGCAGATCCCATTGTGAGCTTTCATAGACGACCCTTGGCTGAAATCCTACATGCTGACAGGCAGCAATAATTCGATCATGCAGGGCAAAATCCTCCCTGAACAGCACGAATGCATCATGCTCCAATTCACGTAAAGCAACCGACTCTTTTCCCGCAAGCGGATGCGAAGGGTGCACGAGCAGATTCAGCTTTTCCTCCACAAAAACAAAATGATCGACGAGCTCATCCACCGTCGGAAGCACAGCAACACCAATATCCAGTGCACCGCTGATGACATCAGCCTCGACCTTCTTGGCACCATCCTCAAACAGTTGAATGCTCACTTGCGGGTAGGCCTTATGAAATTCACCAATGATCATGGGGAAAAAGCTGGAACCAACCATTGGAGGCAGACCGATACGCAGATGGCCTTTCTTCAGGTTCATCAGATCATCGAGTTCGGACGACAAACTTCGGAACGACTTCTCGATCTCCAGTGCCTGCCTGAAGAAGACATGCCCCGCATCGGTCAATTCGACTTTCTTCCCATACCGATCCAGCAGGGTAACGCCAAGCTCATCTTCAAGGCTTTTGACGGTTTTGCTAATCGTCGGTTGGGTGATAAACAGAACTTCAGCCGCCTTGGTAAAGCTCTGCTGCCGGGCGACTTCCAGAAAATATTGCAAATGGCGGATATCCATCGTCTGATTCCAGCCTCTCATAGATAAATGGAATAGAAAACATTCTTAATATGCATTTTACTCATGAAAGAATGCGATGTAAAATTTGTAACAACAAAGTATGTTTCCATTCATTTTCATAAACAATCAAATCATTCACGTTGATGATATAAGGAGGAATTAAAGTGAAAAAATGGGGCCTTGGTGTGCTGCAAGTTGCTCTCCTCATGGTCTTTTCACTGCTCATGGACCAGCTGGCCCGTGTTCTCCATTTGCCTGTGCCGGGTTCCATACTCGGTATGGTCGTGCTGTTCATTTTGCTTCAGACACGGGTCGTGAAGCTGCGCTGGATTGAAGTCGGAGCCGCCTGGCTGCTCGGTGAACTGCTGTTGTTCTTCATTCCTTCTGCGGTGGGCATCATGAACTACATGCCTATGCTGGAGCATGACGGACTGCAAATTCTGTTCATTGTCCTGCTAAGTACATTTCTGGTTATGGCCTGCACGGGCCTGGTTGCCACACGAATTGCGAAAAGAAAGGGGCGTCACACCGGATGATTGGATTTCTCTGCCTGTTATTAACCGTCGGTATCTACTTGATTGCCAAACGCATGTATCGTCAACTGCCCAAGGTTTATCTGTCTCCACTGCTGATTACGCCCCTGCTTGTCGTTGGCGTTCTGCTCGCAACCGGGACGGATTATGAGGCTTACAGCAGTGGTGGCAAATGGCTGAGCCTTCTGCTGCAACCGGCTACGGTAGCTTTTGCCGTACCGTTATATACGTTCTTTCATGTACTCAAAAAGCATATATCCGAGATCGTCTTCAGCGTGATGACCGGATCGGTGGTCGCCGTGCTGTCTTCCGCCCTGCTTGCCAAATGGCTGCAGCTGGATTCCGGGCTGATCCATAGCCTGATTCCGCGTTCCATTACCACACCGATTGCCATGAACGTTTCGGCTACCATTGGGGGCATCCCCGCAGTTACAGCGGTTTTTGTCATCATGACAGGTTTGCTGGGTGCAATTATGGGCCCTTCCATCGTAAAAGTGCTCCGCATTGACGGAGAGATTGCCCGCGGAACCCTGCTGGGAACGGGCGCGCATGGAACAGGAACCTCGAAGGCATTTGAGCTCAGTTCCCTGACAGGAACCATCTCCAGTATCTCCATGGTACTTGCTGCATTGTTCACTTTGGCGGTTGCACCCGTTCTTTCCAAACTTATTTTCCCATAATAGATGGAATTATCCCTTTTATTTGAAATATTATTGTTGTATTAAAGCCCTTTCTTCCTTACAATAAGGACAGGTTTTATAAGCGAATATTGCGGGGGAGATGCGATGAAAAGAACCGGAATGAAGAGATCTCTGGACCGCCTTGGACGAATTGTCCTTCCCAAAGAGATGCGGGATACGATGGAAATCCATATCGGCGATCCGCTTGAGTTTTTCATTGAAGGGAAAGAGTTGATTTTGAGAAAGTACAAATCAACATTGTGTGTGTTTTGCGGTGATATGGATACGGATATGTATTTCAAAGAGCAATTCATCTGCCGGACGTGTGCTGTTCAATTAAAACACCCGGATGACTCTCCCGAATGGTTCGTTCCTCAGAACAAACAGGCTCCTGCAGCCGTGGAGCGTCCTGCTTCTGATTCCGCCAAAGTCTCTTCTCCCACTTGGGATGAAGGAACTGTACCTGCCAGCACTGAATACCCTGACCTGCGGCCCAAGACGGCGCGCATGCTGCAACAGATGAAAGAAATTGTTGAACAGAATCCTGGTTTGGCTCAGCAGCAGATTGCGGAAAAGCTTGGTATAAGCCAAGGACGCGTCTCCCAATTAAAGAAATTGCTATAGTACGATTTCAATTCATTATTTATAATCAGGAGATTTTCCTCTATAGGAAGTCCTACTGCAAGAGAACCCTTTGTGATGTGTGGGTTCTTCTTTTTTTTTAATAAGGACAGTCTTTGACTTCTTCAGCACCAGAGAATAAGTACGGACCAGGAAAAGCATAACAAAAGAGGACTGCTGTTTATGACAGCAGTCCTCTTGTACTAATTTAATCTATACTGTTTGATCTGCTGTTACGCCTGAATGACTTCCAGGATCGATTCTTCTTCCTCCAGCTTGCGCATACCGATCACCAGAACGACAATAGTGGCAACCAGCAGTGCTGCCGGAAGAGCTATGGCCCCGTATTGCCCGTAGATCAGATGACTGCCGAGCGCACCAATCAGAATAAACGTCAGCACCCCTGCTGCCAACATGCGGGTACGCGGGATCAGCAGCCCTACTGCGCTAAGCAGCTCTACCGCTCCCAGCAGATACATCGTCCATTTCGGATACGAAAAGCTTTCGAAGGTCTGCACCATCATCTCCGCACCCATCACTTTGTTAAGCCCCGTCATCACAAATACACCCGCTAAAACAACCAGTACAATATATCCAATAACTTTCATTATGTATGTTCCTCCTGTAACGAATCTAATGGTTAGACAAAAAGAAAAGCTTGAGCATCTTGCCTGCTGCGCATTCCGATTCCAGTCCAATCTGCAAGATGCTATCTATGTAAAAGCTGTCTTGCGACAACTCGGTTTTCATGCTGGCATGTGAACCGACAAAACAGTCCGTTTCCATATGATAGGTATTAATGAATACCAACTTACTTTTATGAAGTGAGTATATAATAATAAGATTATTTATTCAAGTAATTTTTTGATAAATAGTGTATAATACATACAAAAGGGTTGCTGCATGGGTTGTTGTCGTGACTTTTTGGATTGAATGTTTTCTTATTTTTCGTCAGAGTGGCATTAAGCCAGACACTTTTATATACAAACATTTAGCATAAATCCAGTGAGCGACTTCCAACCGGCAAGATATGATCGAAATGACCTTTTCGTTTATATCTTGTACCCGGGAGTGATTGGAATCGAATTATGCAAAATGCAGATACAAGCATCGTTATGTGAATCGAGGTGAACACGTTGAAGCTGAGAAAAGCAAAATCGCCAAGTCCCTGTTTGATCACTCAGGCCATGGACATCATCGGTAAGAAGTGGGTCCTGTTAATCATGTACCAGCTGTTGTCCGGACCCAAGCGTTTCACGGAACTGGAAGCGGAAATGGCCATTAGCGGTCGTTTGTTATCCGAACGTTTGAAGGAAATGGAGATGGAAGGAATCGTAACCCGCCATATGTATCCTGAAATCCCGCCCCGGGTTGAATACGAGCTGACTCCCAAAGGCAAAGCTATTGAGCCGGTCATCGATCAGATTTATGGCTGGTCATCCGACTGGCTGAAACGATAGTAAGGTAATCGCTTATATGTAACACCAAAAAAGCCTGAACAGGGCTGATCTCCTCAGATCAGTTTCCCATTCAGGCTTTTTAATAATGAAATGAATTAGTGAGACAGATTCTTGGCAGGCTTAAGCTGCACCGGCAGTCCCGAATCCGCAGACACCAACGCAGCCGTTGTAATCTCCTGTGTACGGCAGGCATCTGCATAGTCAGACAGAATCCGTGTACGGTCCCCGGTACGAAGGGCATGAATAAACGCCTCATTTTCCCGTTCATACGGGTTATGTCCTGCCGGAATCTCCTGACCTGCCATCGCATGGGCAGCAGCACTCGGCAGCAATAGACGGTCCGGTGTCCAATCCCATACGCCAGCATCGGTATAGAACTGAAGTCCGGCCCCGCCTTCCCCATCCGGCAGCAGGCATGTATTGGCAATGCTCGCGATGGCTCCACTCTCCAGCTTGAGCGTAACATTCGCCACATCCGCCACCGTAACATGGTCATGTTTCTCATGCATCACACGCTGAGCTGCCACGGCGTACACCTCAGTTACTTCTCCCGCACAATACCGAAGCAGATCCACAATATGTGTTGTCTGCTCGACAAACTGTCCGCCAGACCCATCCTGACGCCGCCACCAGGCAACTCCTGGCATACCACCCATCCAACGTCCGAGTGCCATGCCTACCGTCTGATCCTTCATTGCTCCCCGCAGGACTTGAGCCGCTTCCTGATAGCGGAAGTGATAACCTACAGAAGTGAGCAAGCCTTTATCCTTCACCTGCTCCAATATCTGGCGCGGGATGTCCATCCCTGTGCTCAGCGGTTTCTCCACGAGGAACGGGACGCCGCGGCGAATCAGTTCCGCTTCAATTGAACCGTGGGACATCGGTGGCACACAGATGTAGACCGCATCCAGCTTTTCTCCATCCAGCATCTGTTCAAGCTCACTGTAACCCACTGCATCATATACGGAAGCCATCGCCTCAGCCTTCTCCAGCGTAGTCCCTAGCACACCTGCCACCCGAACACCTTCCATTCGTGCCAAAATATCTGCATGAACCTTGCTGAACCAGCCTGTTCCAATAATGCCGATCTGTAACGTCATGGATGTAATCCCCTCTCTTTGTTACGCGCTTACATGTTCCATTCGACCCCCGGAATCGAAATCCTGCATTACCTTTTGCCGGATGCCTCCAATATCAGCGGGTCCAGCTCCTGTTCGTACAATCTCTTTTGCTCATCCGGCCAGCATAACCGCTCACCCATGTACTGAATAACGGCCGACTTATACTTGCGTACCTCATGGATTCGAAAAAATAAATCCCCTGTCCGTCGCACCAAGAAGTCAGCCGGAGTTACAGCCATCTCTTCTTCAATAGCATAATCAAGCATGAGCAGCAGTTCCTGTGGCATGCCATGCCGTTCAGCCTTGGCACGCGGATCAGGCATGCGCTCGTATAGTGCTTCCACATTGGAGCCATAGGTACGGGCCAGCCGTTCCGCTGCAGACCGATCCAGCCCCAGAGCAACTCCGTCCTTAATTTTGCGCTCTGAATAGGAAGCAAATCCGGCTGAACCACCGACGTCTCCACCGGAGATTGGCATCTTCTTCGTGATGCTGGGACCTATGGATCTCCCCGTCTCCTGTTCCAGCTGGCGGGCAGCCAGATCAACAACCATTTCAGCCATTTTGCGATACCCGGTCAACTTGCCTCCTGCAATCGTGATCAGCCCGGACGGCGATACCCAAACTTCGTCCTTGCGTGATATTTCGGAAGGCCCCTTGCCTTCCTCGTGGATCAGCGGACGCACGCCGGCCCACCCCGACTCCACATCTTCGGCACAAATTTGAACTTCTGGAAACATGTCGTTCACCGCATCAATGACATAATCCCGATCTGCTTCGGAAATGAGCGGATGGGCCGGGTCATCTTTGAAGACGGTATCTGTCGTCCCCACGTATGTTTTGCCATCTCGCGGGACCGCGAAGACCATTCTTCCATCCGGGGTATCGAAATAAACAGCCTGTCGAAGCGGAAACCTGGACCCGTCAAACACCAAATGAATCCCCTTCGTCATCTGCAGCGTTTTGCCCTGGCGTGAACCGTCCACCTTGCGCAGCTCATCAACCCACGGACCCGAAGCATTGATGATCTTGCTCGCCCTTAGTTGAACATGCTGGCCTGTTATCTGATCTGTAGCCTGAATGCCGATGATCTTGCCTTGTTCCTTCACGAAACCGTCTGCTTTTACATAGTTCACAGCTTGTGCCCCGCGGCGCACAGCTTCTTTCATCACTTCAAGGGTGAGCCTTGCATCATCCGTCCGATATTCCACATATAGCCCACCGCCCAGCAGTCCCTCTCGGCGCAGCAAAGGTTCACGATCCGAGACGGCTCCGGCGTTCAACATTGCACGACGTTCACTGCGCTTTACGCCAGCGAGCCGGTCATACACCATCAAACCAATGGACGTGCTGAAGCGGCCAAATGTACCTCCCGTATAAATGGGTAACAGCATCGGTTCCGGTGTTGTCACGTGGGGTCCATTTTCATACACTATTGCCCGTTCACGCCCTACCTCAGCCACCATTTTCACTTCAAACTGTTTGAGATATCTTAAGCCACCATGTACCAGTTTGGTAGAACGGCTGGACGTACCCGCAGCAAAGTCCTGCATCTCAACCAGCCCGGTCTTAAGTCCGCGGGACGCTGCATCAAATGCAATGCCTGCCCCGGTAATCCCTCCGCCTATCACCAATATGTCAAAATGTGCATTCGCCATCGATTGAAGATACTCACTGCGTAGTCCTGCTGAGAAAGCTGCTGCCATCGGTATGCCTCCCATTCATTGACTTTATTTTCTTTACAAATTCTCCGTAAAAGAACAAAAAAAGACCACGTCATTCGCTGCAGCAATTGCTGAGCGGTACGTGGTCTCTCCCGATCTCCAGACATCATTTTTTAACTTGTGCCTTAATCCTATCACACATTTTAAGCGGCGTGAAGGCCTGAAATGACACATTATTCAAAAAAATTTCAAAAAGATGTTCTGCCTAAGGATGTAATTTCAAACTGACCCACTAACCTTTTTAATTTCCTTTTAATGGGCATATACATTTCCCCATCCAGGAAAATAAACCCTGTAAGTTATGCATCATTTTCCACCAATAAATATCAACTATTGAATTTGTTTAATGAAAAAGTACAAATGCCCATATTAAATTAGCACACTCACTTGAAGGCCATCGCAGCTTTTACCGCACGCTGCCAGCCGGCGTACAAGTCGTTCCTTGTTTCCTCCGCCATTACCGGATTGAACACACGCTCCGTGTTCTCATGATCTGTAAGTTCCTCGGTGCTTTCCCAGTATCCTACGGCGAGACCTGCCAAATAGGCCGCCCCCAGAGCGGTTGTCTCGTTTACCAAAGGGCGTTCAACCGGAACCCCCAAAATATCGCTCTGAAATTGCATCAAAAAGTCATTCGCCGCTGCACCGCCATCAACCCGTAATGAATCGACAGCGATGCCCGAGTCGGATTCCATGGCAGCCAGCACATCTCTGGTTTGATAGGCTAATGCCTCCAGCGCAGCACGGATAAAGTGTTCCTTGGTTGTCCCGCGTGTCAGGCCGAATACAGCCCCCTTAACCTCGCTGTCCCAATACGGACTGCCCAGCCCCACAAAGGCCGGCACCATATACACCCCATCTGTGGATGGCACCCTTGCGGCATAATCCTCACTATCCTTTGAGGTGCGCAGCATTCTTAACCCGTCGCGCAGCCACTGAATTGCGGAGCCTGCAACAAAGATGCTGCCTTCCAGTGCATACTCCACCTTACCGTTCACGCCCCAGGCAATCGTTGTAATAAGTCCATGATCGGACTGCACCGGATCTTCCCCGGTATTCATGAGCATGAAGCACCCGGTACCGTATGTGTTTTTCATACTGCCCTTGGTATAACATCCCTGCCCGAACAGGGCGGCTTGCTGATCGCCTGCTGCTCCCGCGATCGGAACCCGGTGACCGAAAAAGTGATAATCCATCGTATGTGCGTACACCTCAGAGGAACCCCGTACTTCTGGGAGCATCGCTTTTGGAATGTCGAGAATGCCCAGCAGTTCATCATCCCACTGCAGATCATAGATGTTATACATTAATGTGCGGGAGGCATTGGATACGTCCGTCACATGTGTACCTCCACTCAGCTTCCAGATGAGCCAGCTGTCGATCGTACCAAACAGCAGCTCCCCTTGCGCAGCACGTTCCCGCGCTCCTGGCACATGGTCCAGAATCCACTTGACTTTCGTACCGGAAAAATAGGGATCAATGAGCAGACCCGTTTTCTGACGAAAAAGGTCAGCGAGCCCATTTGATTTCAGCTCCTCACATATCTCAGCGGTCTGTCTCGATTGCCAAACTACAGCATTATAAATAGGCCGGCCCGTTTCTTTGTCCCACACCACGACCGTCTCACGCTGATTCGTAATCCCGATTCCGGCAATCTGGACGGGCTTGATTCCGCTCTCTGCCAAGCATGAAGCCATCACCGCAAGAATGGAACTCCAGATTTCATTCGCATTCTGCTCGACCCAACCCGGTTTGGGAAAATACTGCGGAAATTCCTGCTGCGCAATATGTATGATCTCCCCATCCCGGTTAAACAAGATGGCCCGGGAACTCGTAGTCCCCTGATCCAGAGCCATAATATACTTTTCCATATAGACAACCTCCTGTGTAAGCATATGGCATCATTCGATTCCAGCAGAGCTGCCTGAATTGATGCAATGCGTTGAGTTATGCTACTGCTTCGATCTTGTAAGCGATTCCCCAAAGTGTCGGATCAGGTCAAAATTGGACGTCGTTACTGCTGTTGCTCCAGCCTCGAGCGCCAATTCGACTTCTTGGGCGGATCGGATCAGTCCACCGGCAATAATGGGGATTCCTGTCCGCTCTGCCACCTCCGTAATAATATGCGGAATAACGCCGGGAAGCACCTCAATATAATCCGGCTTTGTTTTCGCCAGCAACTGATAACTTTTCTCCAAAGCATTCGTATCCAGCAGAAACACACGCTGAATGGCGGTAATCCCCTTTTGTTTCGCTTTTTGAATCACGGTCGCCCGCGTTGAAATCAATCCTGCCGGACGAATATGCTGACACAGATATTCTGCCGCGTACTCGTCATTCTTCAGCCCTTGTACCAGATCGGCATGGAGCAGTATCTTCTTGCTGCGGCGCCGAGCCTCATCCAGCAAACTCTCCAACTGAGCAATATGGGTATCCAGCAGAACCCCATACGTATAAGGGCCCTCAATAATCGCTTCGAACTGCTTCATGCTCTTGGCAGCCGGTAACATGCTCTGTCCCTCAAATGGCACAATCGTTCCTCCTGCATCATTCAGATTGCCTATATTGTATAATCCGCATGGTAGATCGGCAAGCAGAGCCAAGCGTAACAACTTAAATCCAATAGAACGCAGTGCTCCGTACTAAACACAAAAAAAGCCGTTGTTGCACACCTCTGAAGAAGTGAACAACAACAGCCAGCCTGTCGGTTATACAACAGGACATGTTCCACCGAAATCATGCTGTTTAACGCATACGGACTATACGTTAAGCCTGTGCATGCGGAAGCAGCACTTCATTAGCCCAGCCATCATTCTCTGCCAAGTGACCGGAACGGCTTACTTTGGTCTGTAAATATTTCTCATTGAAAGCCGAACGATCTCCCCACAAAGGAACACGTCCGCCCACATTCAGTCCCGCTTCCTGCAATGCAGCCAGCTTCCGCGGGTTGTTGGTGATCAATGTAACTGGTGCGGAACGCAGTGCACGCAATACGGCAATGGCATCATCATAGTTACGGGCATCGTCCGTAAATCCGAGTTGAAGGTTGGCATCAACGGTATCCAAACCTTCCTCTTGCAGAATGTAAGCCATTGCTTTGCTGAACAGACCAATACCGCGGCCTTCATGGTTCGCCAGATAGAACAAGGCACCGGCTCCATGGGCTGCGATCATTTTCATGGACTGTTCCAGCTGGAAGCCGCAATCACAGCGTTTGCTGCCAAAAATATCGCCGGTATGACAGATGCTGTGCATGCGGATCAGCGCTTCCTGTGCTTCAGCAAAATCTCCGTACACCAGCACACTCGATTGCTGACGCTCTGCCAGTTCGGCAGTCGCCAGTGATTCAATCAGTTCGCCGCTGTCCATCACCTTATCCGATTTCAGCCAGCTGTACCACTGGAATGTGCGTGTCTCTCCATCCAAATTGACCGGCAGTTTGATCGGTCCAACCAGATATATAAATTCTTTTCCACTCGGAAAAGTCTGGATTTTGGGGGCAAGTAGTTGAATAATATGTGAATTAATCATAATGATAAGTTCCTCCTGTTAAGCCATTTTATATGCTGGTTGAGCCGCATCTAGACCGAAAAAAGATCATCGGACGGATATGGTACGTATCTATATTATTGTCATCATCATTAGTTACTTTATGTAAGCAAGTTTAAAATAAAAATTATATTGTGTCAAGTAACTTTTGTTTTTAAAGTAACTAATAAAATTATGATATGGAACCGTCACAAATTTGTGTTTCATTTTTAGAATATTGGGTATGAGTTTATAAACTGCTCATAGAATGATGTTGTAGTCCAAAGTACTTCATGCCTCGAACTTAACGATGAGGGGGTTGTGCACATGATCCGCGGGAAAAAAACTTGCTGGACAGCCATCATGATGGTCTGCGTCCTGCTTATAAGCGGATGCTCCATCTGGCCAGGACAAAACGATTCTGCGAACAACAAAAAGGTAGCGCTTACACTTTGGTACTGGAACCGTTCCATTGATGATAAGCTGATTGCCAAGGCCAGGGAAAAGTTCCCGAATATTGAGCTGACCGCTCAAAAGATCGGCGGTGATTTTAAGGCAAAGCTCAAAACAACGCTGGCAGCCAAATCAGGTGAGCCGGATATTGTGGCCTTAAATGACTGGATCATGGAGCTCTTCCCCAGTGAGGACCGTTTTTATAATCTTTATGATCTCGGTGCAGGGGATATCGAAGATCAATATCTGGATTGGAAATGGAAACAAGGTGTAACACCAAGCGGACAGATGATCGGTTTTCCGATGGATACGGGACCGACAGCACTCTTTTACCGTGCAGACCTGTTTAAGGAAGCCGGACTTCCATCCGAGCCGGAAGATGTTTCCCGTCAGCTGAACAGCTGGGAGGCGTATGCTGCTGCCGGAGAACAGATCAAGGAGAAATTGGGAGGAAAGGTTTATCTGACCGACAACATTGGAAGCGTTTACAACCAAGTGTTATCCCAAGGAGCTGAGCGTTACTTCCGTCCGAATGGTTCGTTTATCGGCATGGACTCTCCTCTCGTACGAACAAGCTGGGATACATCCATTGATTTTAAACAAAAAGGACTGCTTGCCAATGCGGACGGCTGGACTCCAGGCTGGAATGCAGCGATGAACAATGGGGAAATTGCATCCTTCGTAGGTGCTGTCTGGATGAAACAGGTACTGCAGGAAGCTGCGCCGGATACATCCGGTAAGTGGCGGGTAGCCCGCGCTCCTGGAGGAGATGGCAATAATGGCGGTTCGTTCCTGTCTATTTTGAAATCCAGTGAGCATCCTCAGGAGGCATTCGAGCTGGTTCGCTGGCTGCAGAGTCCGGAAAACCAGCTGGAGCAATATCAAACATTGAACCTTTTCCCTTCCGCACCAGGCGTGTTTGATTCACCTGCAATGAAAGAAGAAGAGCCCTTCTTCGGCGGACAGGCGACAGGACCAGTGTTTGCCGAATCGGCCCAGCAGGTTCCAGATGCTTTTTTTGGTGAACGATACCCATCGGTGCACAACATTATTACCCGGCGGCTGAATGATGTCGCGAAGCAAAATGCCGATCCCGGACAGGTCTGGACCGATACCGTACACCGCGTCGAGCGGGAACTGCAGCGTTAACCTGAAGAACGTGTGTGTTCGATATCCGCAAAGGAGGAATTCATATGGCTGTCACCGAACCTCGCCTCACTCCCGAACCCGGAGCCGTGCGTCCGGACCTGGATCGGAAGAAATCTCTCCTGTCCCAGATTTGGGAGCATCGTGCTCTATATGTTGCAATTTCACCGTTCTATATTCTGTTTGCCGTGTTTGGCCTGTTTCCCATCGGTTTCTCGTTGTATCTGGCGTTCCACAAGTGGGACGGCATCGGAGTAATGACCTACAACGGGCTGAACAATTTCAAATACATGCTGACCGATGCCGAGTTCTGGCAGGCTGTGGGCAATACGTTCATGATCTGGATTTACTCCACCATACCCATGCTGTTCTTCGCCCTCATCGTGGCCTTTTTACTGCATGCGCCATTCGTGAAGTTCCGTACGCTGTTTCGGGTCGGTTACTTCCTGCCGAACGTCACCTCCATCGTGGCCGTGGCGATCATTTTCGGCGCGCTGTTTGCCAACAATTATGGCTTCCTCAACTACCTACTGCAGTCGGTCGGGCTTCCCGTCGTGGAATGGCTTAATGCCCCTTGGGGTATTAAGGTGGCCATCTCCTCCATGGTGGTCTGGCGCTGGACGGGTTACAACGCGGTCATTTACCTGGCCGGACTTCAGAGCATTCCGCAAACCTTGTATGAAGCAGCCAAAATTGACGGCGCATCCGGGATACAGTCCTTTTTCCGAATTACGATTCCGATGCTGCGACCTGTCATTCTGTTCACGGTAATTACATCAACGATTGGTGGCATGCAGCTGTTTACCGAACCCCAGATTCTCGTAGGCAACGATGGCGGCGCAGGTGCGGCCGGGATGACCATCGTTCTGTACCTTTACCGCGAATCGTTTATCAACAATTACTTCGGCTATGGTGCAGCGGTCGGTTGGGGCATGTTCCTCATTATTGCCCTGTTCTCCATCGTGAACTGGAAGCTCGTTCAAGGCAAATCATCCTGATGTGACAAGGGGGGAGCGCTCATGACGTCCAAACACCTCAAATCGCTGGTGTTGTATACCGGTCTTATCGGGGGCATGCTCATTTCCATGTTCCCGTTCTATTGGCTAATTGTAATGTCCACCCGGACGACGTCCGACATTTACGCCTTTCCGCCCCAGCTCTGGTTCGGGGGAGAACTATGGAACAATATCAGCCGGGTGCTGGAGCAGATTGACTTCTGGGGTGCATTTGTCAATACATTGTTTGTATCCGGCATGGTGACGGTGTTGGTGTTGTTCTTTGATTCACTGGCGGGTTTTGCGTTTGCGAAGTTTGAATTCCCGGGCAAAAAGTGGCTCTTCGTCCTGCTGCTCGCCACCATGATGGTGCCTTCCCAGCTGTCGCTGGTACCTTCCTTCGTACTCATGGCGACGTTCGGTTGGGTTGGTTCCTTCAAGGCCCTCATCATTCCGGGCATGGTGAACGCCTTCGGCATTTTCTGGATTCGCCAGTATGCCACGGAGTCCATCCCCAATGACCTGCTCGATGCGGGCCGAATTGACGGCTGTAATTTCTTCCGGCTCTATTGGAACGTGGCGCTGCCAATCCTGCGACCTGCGTTTGCGTTTCTCGGAGCGTTTACCTTTATCGGTGTGTGGAATGACTACCTGTGGCCGCTTATTGTCCTGACAGATGAGCGCAAATACACGCTGCAGATTGCCCTCTCACAATTAAACGGACTGTACAATACGGACTACGCCATGGTCATTGCCGGGACACTGCTCGCGGTTATTCCGCTCATCATCATGTTCCTGTTCATCAGCCGCCAGTTCATTTCAGACATTGCTGCAGGGGCTGTGAAGGACTAAGACATCGGCCATTTTGATCCATCCCTCAAGTCTGATATTCTTATCTATAGATAAATACCAGATGCCATATAAGTTGGATGAATAGCGACACGTAAACGGAGGGGACAGAAAGGACCTGAGGAAGTGCAACGTTCGCGTTTATAACCAAATTTCTTCCTTTGAAGAGAAGAACCAAGAAATTTGGGAATAACAGCGATCAGAAGGCTTTCTGTACCCGGAGTGTTAACGTGCAGCAGCATTCATTTAACTTATATGTTAGAGAAAGAGGGATGACAAAATGGCTTCTTCACCCTATATGATCGGCGTAGATATCGGTACCACCTCCACCAAAGCTGTGCTGTTTGAACAGAACGGCTCCATCGTGGCTCAGGGCGGTGCCGATTATCCGCTGTACACTCCTACTCCTGCGATTGCAGAACAGGATGCGGACGATATTTTCCAAGCTGTCGTGCAATCCGTTAAACAGGCCACGTCCAAGGCGGGTGTCAAACCTGACGAAATCCTGTTTGTATCGTTCAGCTCCGCCATGCACAGCATCCTGCCTGTCGATGAACACGGCAAACCGCTGATGCGGGCCATGACGTGGGCAGACAATCGCAGTGCAGAGTGGACCGAAGCACTCAAAAACGAGATGAACGGCCACGAAATCTACCTGAGAACAGGTACGCCGATCCATCCAATGTCACCTATAACCAAAATCATGTGGCTGACCCGGGAACAGCCGGAGCTGTTTAAGCAGACCCATAAATTCATCTCCATGAAAGAATACGTGTTCTTCAAGCTGTTTAATGAATACGTGATCGACCACTCCATGGCATCTGCTACAGGAATGATGAATCTCGAAAAACTGGACTGGGACGAGGAAGCCCTGCATGTGGCAGGGATTACGCCAGACCATTTGTCCCGGCTTGTACCGACCACTCATGTACTCAAGGAGGGGTTGAACCCGGAATACGCGAAGGAAATGGGCATTGCAGACAAAACACCATTTGTCATCGGGGCCAGTGACGGCGTGCTCTCCAATCTCGGCGTGAACGCCATTGATCCTGGCGTTGTGGCCGTGACCATCGGTACCAGCGGCGCGATTCGCACGGTAGTGGACAAACCGGTTACCGATCCAAAAGGCCGCTTCTTCTGTTACGCGCTCACTGAGGATGCGTGGGTAATCGGTGGTCCAGTGAACAACGGCGGGGTCATTTTCCGCTGGATTCGGGACGAGTTTGCGGCTTCCGAGGTAGAGACGGCAAAGCGACTGGGCATCGATCCTTATGAAGTGCTGACTCGTGTCGCGGAAAATGTACCACCAGGATCGGAAGGTCTGCTCTTCCATCCCTATATGACAGGTGAGCGGGCTCCGCTCTGGAATCCGAATGCTCGCGGCTCCTTCTTCGGTCTGACGCTTCATCATAAGAAGGAGCACATGATCCGCGCGGCTTTGGAAGGCGTGCTGTTCAATCTGTATACCGTCATGCTTGCTATTGAGGAGAAGATCGGCCGTCCCACCAAAATTCAAGCAACAGGCGGCTTTGCCCGCTCCGAACTGTGGCGGCAGATGATGGCGGATATATTTGACCAGGATGTGATCATTCCTGAAAGTATTGAGAGCTCCTGCCTGGGCGCAGCAGTGCTGGGTCTCTACGCTCTTGGCCGCATTGATTCCCTGAGTGCCGTCTCCGGCATGATCGGATCAACGCATCGTCATCAGCCTGACCCAGACAGCGTCCGCATCTACCGGGAATTGCTGCCAATCTTCATCCGGATCTCTCGCAAGTTTGAAGAGGAGTATGCGGATATCGCCGCTTTTCAAAATAAAACGATGCATCAGAAGTAAGCTTGCCACGCTAGCGAATCGCAGGCACCTTATGTTGAGGTTAAACCTTGGCATGTTGAAGCTAAAAAACTTCAGCCACGTTATTTCGGCAGGAGTTTGCGCTGGAACCGATAATGTAGCCAAATAAAGTGCCTGGGATTCGTTAGAGCACCGCTTCTGTTAAAATTCACCGAATAGCGTGTCTCCAGTTCATTAGAAGGAATATGAGTTGCTGCACGTTCAAGAGGGTCATCCCGTCATGTTTATGACATATGGGATGGCCCTTCTTCATGTACATTTCTTTTGTACAAAAATATTCTGAATGATGAATCCCCACTCCTCCGAACTCGAGGTTCAGACTCAAAACAATCGCACCTTAGAACCTGGAAAGAGATAGTCCAATATGCTACGGTCATAGATATGAAAAACAATATCCTTATTGTTTGAAAATGGAGCTGACTAATATCTGTATATACAGACCTTCCGTCGCGCATTAGAATCTTACTTTTACAGATTGGCTCAAGCAACGCATTGAAGACAAGCAGCATGTCCACTCTCTGCGAAAGGATGATCTGAACAGCCGATTTCCCGGTCTAGTGGAATGAATATGGAATACGACAGGAGGCTAACTGCATTGTTGGACAAAAAAGCGGCAAAAATACTGCTGAATACATTCTGGGGAGGTGGCGGCTGGAAGACTGCTCCTGCACCCTTCTCTGGTGATGAATTTGAATATGCCAAAAGCAAACATGTGATGTTCGATCCGCTGACCATCACCCATGACGAGATCGTTGATCGTCTGCACCAGCTTCACCAGGACACCACCATGAAGGAAAGAGTTGTTTCGGCTTTTGTGCACAGCCTGTCCACCAAAAAAGTATATTTACGCAGTGCGCTCTCAAGCTGGGCATTAACCTCACAGTTGCCTCTGCACACCTATGGGGAGCGGCCCGCACTGCATGCCAATACCAGTTCATGCGGGGATTGCAATTACCTGCGACTACAGTCGGACAGGGAATATGTAAACGTCGATCTGAACGTTCTGAATTTTGAGCGGATCAAATGGGGCGGTGTTCGTCATAACTGGCTGCTCTACTGCCTGATGGACCTGGAATTGCTGCGTCTCGACAATGAATCAAGCTACGAGGTAACCCCTGAAGATATAACCATACTTGAACACCTTCTCGCAGCCTCTCAGACAGGCGATCCCAGAGATAGTGCCCGCTCGCTTGAGAAGCTATGGAAAGGTCTGTTCCCTTCGAGCAAACAGGAACGGGATGCCCTGCTTGAGATTTGGGCGGCCTCGGGTCTGCTTGTTCCCGGAGATAAGCCCAGAAAAGGCAAGGGTGGCTCCAGTGATTTTATATTTGCCGCTACCTGGCAAGGAGATGACGGTTATAATGCAGAGGCCGCGAACCACTACTTTGGCTCTTATCTTCAACAAACGTTCTAATATGCTAGTGTTCTGTTGCATGTTTAGTCGTGCTGGTTACAATAATGACATCGACAGATTTCCGCTTTAGCTCGTATAATAGGGGGAAAATGGTAGATGGGAGTGAATCAAGCAATTTTATGGTATACATAATGGCATTTTTGCTGTCTTTTATTGTCGTGCTTCTGCTCATTCCTCCGCTTAGCCGATTGGCTCACCGCCTCGATTTTGTGGACAAGCCTCGGGAGGATGTAGAGCGCAAGCTGCACAGGCAGCCGATTCCACTGACGGCGAGTTACGCGATATTTACTGGATTCTTCCTGACATACATTGCATTTACGAAGCAGCTATCCATGGAAACGGCCGCACTGGTTGCAGGTGGCATGCTTCTGTTAACGATTGGTACCATTGACGACTGGTACAAAACAAAAGGCAAAGACTTCCCTGCCTTGCCCAAGATGATCATTCAGATCTCTGCAGCGGTGCTCGTATTTGCTTCCGGAATTGCATTCACCGGGTTCGTTAACCCGCTGACCTCGGAATACGTCATGCTTCCATTCTGGCTGCAATTCCTGCTGACGATCCTGTGGATTTTCGGTGTAACCACCGTTATCAACTTCTCGGACGGCATGGATGGGCTCGCTGGCGGATTATCGGCGATCTCGGCAGTCACGCTGTTTGTCGTTGCCCTGGCCAAAGGCCAAAGCGATTCAGCACTCATGTCCATCGTGCTCGTGGGTGTAACGCTTGGTTATCTGAAATACAACAAACCTCCAGCCAAGGTGTTTATGGGCGATGCGGGAGCCACATTCCTAGGTTTCATCCTGGCTGTCATTGCCCTTGACGGTGCATTCAAACAAGCGACCATGCTGTCGCTGTTCATCCCGATTTTGGCCCTTGGTGTACCGATCTTCGACAATATCTTTGTCGTGATCAAACGTTTCATTCAGGGAAAAGCCATCTATCAGGCAGATGCAAGCCAAGCCCACTATCGCCTTCTGCGTGCAGGGCTGAACCACAAGCAGGTGGTTGGCGTCTTGTATCTCATCAGTACCTGTCTCTGCCTTTCTTCCATTATTCTAATGCTGGTGGAGATGTAGGGGACTGGCGGCGTACGTTACAACATACAGGTATTAAAAGAGACGAGCCCATGATTTCATGGGCTCGTCTCTTTTGGCTGATGTGCTTCATCAACGATATAATTCCGAGAATGGCAGCACATTTGTCATGCCACCTGCATTATCCTGCCGCCTACGACATGCTTGATCACGCTTACCTGGAAGCTGCGGGTGGCAGAGGCATATCCGTCTTCTGCCAGTCTGCCCAGCCCGGTCGATCGAGTTCAACAAGACGACGGTAGCGCTCTTCCCGAGCCAGCAGCTGTTCGTGTGAACCCTGCATGGCAATTTGTCCATTTTCCATAAAAATAAGCTCATCCATCTGTTCCGCACCAATGAGGTGATGGGTAACCCAGATCATCGTTTTGCCCTGCATGCTGTCCAAAATGGTACGCATAAGTGCGCGTTCCGTCACCGGATCAAGTCCGACTGTTGGTTCATCGAAGATGACAACAGGCGTTTCCCGCAGCAGTACCCGGGCCAGCGCAATCCGCTGCCGTTCTCCACCCGAAAATCGAATGCCCGTCTCCAGCATCGGGGTATTGTACCCCTGTGGCAGAGACTCAATAAGGCTGGCTAGACCCACTTGGGCGGCCACACGCCTAATCTCCTCATCGGTTGCATGAGGACGGCCAATCCGCAGATTGTTTGCTACTGTCGTGTCGAAGAGGTGCGGATTCTGGTTCAGCACGGCAATGACATCAGGTACATTCTCCCCCAGCGTTTGCACAGGCTGATCGTTGATTAACACGGCCCCGGCCGACGACGGCCGCAGCGCACCTTGAATCAGCTTCAGAAGTGTAGATTTCCCGCCGCCACTACGTCCAAGAATAGCTAACCGCTTGCCCTGGGGAAGATGAAGAGATATATCCTGCACAGCATAGGAATCTTCTGAATCATACCGGTAACTTATGCGGTCGATCCGAATATCCGCTCTCAGCTTCGGAGGGATCCGCAGGCGGATTCGCTGATCTCGTGAATTCCTCGTCATGTCCATGGACATAGATAAAGCTTCTGGCACCTGCTCAGTGTCAGTCCCGACTGATGGGGCACCATGAATGTTCCCCTCACCCTCCAGATGCTGCAATCGCTCCAGCGATTCTCGGTATTGTGGAAGTCGCTCCACTGCATCTGAAACTGGCAGCAAGGCTTCCGTGAGTGGAAACAGTACCAGTACAAACGCCGCAATCATGACTGCGGGAAGCTGCCCGGCAAAAACCTCACTTCCTGCCCATAATGTCACGGACACTACCATCAGTCCAATGACACACTGGGCAATCAGATCACGCCACCGTGTCCAGCTTCGCAGGCTGCACCGAACCGAGTCTGCCTGCGCTTCTCCCTCTTCCTGGAGGCGGATAAATTCCGCCGCTCGTCCACTTGCCATCCAATCCCCCAGGCCAAGCACGCCGTCTGTCAGCCGGGTGTATAGCTGACTGTTCTTCCTTTTCAGCTGCACCCTCCGACTCCACGTCACCTTTAAAGTGATGGCAGGCAAGAGAGCAACAAGAAATAACATGTAGAGACCCATCCATAATGCAAATCCCAGATCCACGGTTCCAAAAGAAATAACCGCTGCACCATACAGAATTAGCGCCGTGACGGCCGGAAAGACGGTACGCAGATAAATGTCCTGCAATCGCTCCACATCCTCCGCGAGTGCTCCGAGTACATCGCCGGTCTGCATGCGGGAGCGCAGAAACAGAGCTTGCGGCTCCAATATCCGGTACAGCTTCACCCGCTGGTCCGCGAGCACACGCAGCACGGCATCATGACCCGCCAACCGTTCGACATATCGGAACACAGCACGGAAAATCCCGAAGGCACGCACGCCTACAATCGGTACGTATACCATCAATATATTTTCAGGACGGAGCGCAGACTTGGAGATCAGAAATCCGGAAGTGAAGAGCAGCAGAACTGCACAACATGCAGCGCATGTTCCGAGTGCAAGGACTCCGGTAAATCTCCAGCGGTACTGTGCGACGTAAGGAGCAATCCAGTTATTCTTTTTACTCCCGTTTCGAGCCGTTTCGGTCTGCTCATATCCGGCTTTCATCTCATACCGCCTCCATTTGGGCCTGAATCATCTGGTAGTATACGCCCTGTTTTGCCAGCAGCTTTTCATGCGTTCCTGTCTCCGCTATCGTCCCGCCATCCATAACGATGATGCAATCCATATGCGGCATCCAGTGCAGACGATGCGTAGCCAGAAACACCAGCTTGCCTTCAAATATAGGCAGCATGGTCTGTTTCAGTTCATACTCGGTTTCCACATCCAGATGTGCGGTCGGCTCATCCAGCAGCAGGACAGGCCGTGCACTTAGCAAGGCCCTGGCGAGGGCCACCCGCTGCTCCTGTCCACCGCTGAGCTGCCTGCCGCCAGCTCCAATCGGCTCATAGAGCCCCTTCGGCAAGGAAGTTACCAACTTGTTCAACCCGGCAGCGGCAATCGCACCGGCAACCTCTGCATCCGATGCTTCCGGCATATAGAAGCGAACGTTATCAGCCAGGCTTCCACTGAATATATAAGGATGCTGAGGTATGGCTGCCGTTTGCGTTCTCCAGGAGTCCATCATCTCTGGAGATACGGGCTGACTGTTCACTAATACCTGGCCTGAAGTGGGCAGTTGAAAACCCGCCAGCACGTCAATCAAAGTTGATTTCCCTGAACCACTGGCACCAATGATACCCACTTTGGCGAGACCCGAGATTTGGAATGTAACATCCTCCAACGAGCAGGGCCCCTCCTCTTCATGCCGCACTTGCACATCCGTAAGCGCCAGTCGGCTGCCCGCATTCCATAAAAGCTTCGATGAAGGGGCATAGACAGGGTCACGGGTGCTCTCCTCACGCAGTACAACACGTATCGTTGATGAGAGTACACTTCTGTTGCCAGAAGAAGGCTGATGCACAACTCCTGCTCCATCCGTCTCTACTTCTGCTTGAAAAACAGTATTGGCGTACGCCTCCCGCTGTCTCTCTTCTGCAGCTTTCCCCCGCTCAATCATCTGTTCAATCGCTGCTCCGGCCTCTTTACCATCCAATGTCGCATGATAATCGGCACCCACCATCCGTACAGGCAGGAAATATTCCGGTGCCAGAATAAGTACCGTGAGTGCTGGACCGAGAAGCATCTGTCCTTCCGTTAGCCGCAAACCCAGACCTACCGCGACAGAGGCAACCGACAGCATCGTGAAGAAATCCAGGGCGAAGGAAGACAAAAAAGCCATGCGCAGCGTAGACAGCGTCGCTATACGGTAACGCTGACTGACCCGAACAATCGTATTCGCGTGCTTGCCACTCTGTCCCAGCGTTTTCAGCGTCTCCAGTCCGCGAAGCGTATCCACGAAGTGATTCGCCAGTGCCTTGTATGACTTGAATTGCCCATCCATCTTGCGCTGTGCAGCAAGACCAACCAGAATCATGAACACAATCAATATGGGAAGGGTCAGCATCAAAATAATGCCGGACATGACATCCAGCTTGAACACATACAACAGAATCACAATAGGGGTGAACCCCATGCCCAGCATGCGGGGAATAAACAGCTCCAGATACGTTTTGTACTGGGCCGTCCCTTCCCGTGCCAGTGTGACCAGGTGTCCTGTTCCTTCTGTTTTGGCAAAACGCGGGCCCAGCCTGAACCACTGCTCCACCATCTGTCTGCGCAGATCGGTTCCTGTTTTCTCTGCATAACGCAAGGCAACCCGCTGCAACCAGAAGGAAATGGCATACCGGGCGGCAAAAGCAGCCAGGAACAGCAGCAGCACAGGGTACTGCTCTGTTATGGATGACCCTTCAAACAATGCTGTTATGGCCTCGGCGAGCCATTTGGCCTGCATAATAATCGTCATCGCCTGCAGCAGCACCAGCGCTGAAGCCAGCGCCAGTACTGGCCGAATCCCCGGCAGCTTCAGCAATCCCCGTCCCATGTCAGTACTCCAGGTGATGCTGCTCGTTCAGACGTTTGCGGAAAATGTAATAACTCCAGATCTGATAGCCGAGAACAAAAGGCAGCAGCGTGCAGGCTACAATGGTCATCACTTTCAGCGAATATGCACCGGATGCCGCATTGTAGACCGTCAGGTCAAACGCGGAGCCAAAGGAACTCACCATAACTCTTGGGAACAGGCCGATAAATACGGAAGCAAAGGCGATGGCAATGACACCTCCAGTCATGCCAAAAGCCCAACCCTCGCGCTTATGCCGCACGAAGTAAGCGGCAAGACCCAAGGAGACAGCGCCAAGGACCACCATGATCCAGAGCGCCCAGCCGCGCACGGCGAACACGTCCGTCATGAAGTATGTCATTATGGCATACACCGCAAGAATGGCAGCCAGCGGCAGCATCAGTTTTTGGGCAGTTTGCAATGCTCTCTCCCTGAGATCGCCAACCGTACGCAAGGAAGCGAACAGCAGTCCGTGAACGAGACACAACAAGGTTACGCTTAAACCGCCAACGACAGTATACGGATTGACGATGTCCAGGAATCCCGCACGCATCTGCATCTGCCCATCGATGGGGAGACCCTTCATGAGCGTGGCAAACACTACGCCGAACAGAAAAGGCAGGAGGCTGCTTGAGACAACAATGATGACGTCCCATGTTTTGCGCCAGCGTTCATGTCTCATTTTACTGCGGAATTCAAAGGCCACCCCGCGACCAATTAAGGCCAATAACACCACTACAAGCGGCAGATAGAAGCCACTGAATAACGTAGCATACCAGTGAGGGAAGGCAGCAAACATTGCTCCCCCTGCCGTAATCAGCCACACCTCGTTGCCATCCCAGAACGGACCAATCGAATTGATCAGGGTACGGCGTTCACGATCCGTTTTGGCAATAATGCCAGTCGACATGCCAACCCCAAAATCAAAACCCTCCAGAAAGAAAAATCCAACAAATAATACGGCAATCAGCAAAAACCACAACTCACTTAGTGACAACGGAATAACCCCCATCCACGCCGAACGGATCGGACGATTCATCGTGGTCCTCCGGCTTTTCTACTGCATATGGTCCTGCCTTGATCTCACGCACGAACAGATAGACCATCACAATACCCAGAACCGTATAAGCTGCTGTAAATGCAATGGTAGAGAACAGAATCTGGCCTGCACTCACATTAGGCGATACACTGGCTTCGGTCGTCATATATCCGAATACCGTCCAAGGCTGCCGCCCCACCTCCGTCATGATCCAGCCCGACGTATTGGCGATAAACGGCAGGGAGATGGCAAATACCATCAGGCGCATAAACCACTTTCCGGCTACCTCCAGCTTCCTGCGGAAGGCCAGGAACGTACCGTACAAGGCGAGTATAATCATTAAACCACCCGCTGCAATCATGATGCGGAAGCTCCAGAACGTCGTCCGTACTGGCGGGATGTAGTCCCCTGGCCCATAAGTCTGCTGATACTCAGCATTCAGCTCCTTCATGCCTTTGACACTTCCGGAGAACTTGCTGTAGGACAGATAACTGAGCAATCCGGGAATCTTGATCTCACCGGAGTTCTCCTGTTTGTCCGGATCGATAAACGCGACTACCGTCCATGGTGCAGGATCTTCCGTTGTTGTCCATGTCCCTTCACTGGCTGCCATCTTCATGGGCTGCGTTTCCACCAGATATTGCGCCTGGAAGTGCCCGGAGAACGCTACACCGAATGAGGAAACAAGACCAATGATGATCGCAATGTTGAATGATTTGCGGAAAATCTCCACATCCTGCTTCTTCATCAATTTGTAGGCACTAATTCCCGTTACCACAAAGGCACCCGTCATTAATGCGCCGAAGATGGTATGCGGGAATTCAACCAGCAGCTGACCATTGGTAAGCAGTGCCAAGAAATCATTCATCTCCGCACGGCCGTTGTTAATCTCGAAACCGACCGGATGCTGCATGAATGAATTGGCTGCCAGAATCCATAGCGCGGACAGGAATGTGCCGACAAATACGAGCCAGATACAGGCCAGATGCACTTTTTTGGACAACCGATCCCACCCGAAAATCCAGAGCCCGATAAACGTAGACTCCATAAAGAACGCCAGTAAGGCTTCAACCGCCAGCGGCGCACCAAACACGTCCCCGACGAAGCGGGAATACTCGGACCAGTTCATGCCGAACTGGAACTCCTGCAAAATACCCGTAACGACCCCGACAGCAAAGTTAATCAGGAACAGCTTGCCCCAAAATTTGGCCATCGTTTTGTAGATTTCCTTACCTTTGACTACGTACAACGTCTCCATAATTGCTACCAGCAGCACAAGACCGATGGACAGCGGTACAAAAAAGAAATGGAAGATCGTTGTGAGTGCATATTGGATACGCGATAACATAATCGGATCCATACCGTTACCCCTTCTTTCTGTTACATCGCAGTTAATTCGCATTCGGCATGGAAGCTGCACCTTCGCTGTCTGTCCGCCAAATACGCTTGATGAACGTATTGTGCCAGATTGCCTATTTTCTACATGTGACAATTATCACAATCCTCGTTGGAATTTCGAAAAAAATGTGACGATGGTCACACATTAGATAAAATTCAGCCTATCAATATGGCTTGCCAGCTTCGTCTATTCAGGGAAGTTGCTCATGTTTGGCACATAATGCCCATATGCTAGAGTCAGACATATCATGCGAAGTGCCATAAGGGCTTTACATATGATGTGGAAGAACGGATCCCGGAAACGGGGCAGAAACCTTGAACGCAGTCAAAGTGAGGTGATTAACACATGGATAAATCCGAAACCATACCGGAAAAAGCCACAGAACCGGCTTCAAAAGAGGGGAATGCAGAGCTCCCTCCCATCAGGTATATTCTCTTTCCACGCAAAGGCGGATGGTCCACTTTTCCTTACCCGGGCATCGCTGCCTTACTTGGGGCAGAGGGAGAGGTCTTCTATGTAAGCAGTCAGGAACGTTCAGAAGATATGCCCCAGGCCATTGCAGTGGTTACCTTGCCGGAAGCAGAATTACTGCTGCAGCAGTCTCGCACCGCAGCTGTAATCACCCACCCCTATTGGCTCATGGCAGCAGCTTCGCTGCATCCGGAGATCTGCATTGTACTGCTTCCCGAACCGGCAGGCGATGAAGCGGAGTCGCCGCTGTGGGAAAGCTGTATATCCCGGCTGGTTGGCGTTGCATCCCTGGTCGGCACGTCTTCGGAAACACGTTATATGAAGCTGGCCTTTCAGGGTATACGCTCGGTCTGGTTGGGTGGTGAAAACACGGCTCCTGCCGGCTCCATACCAAAGAATGATCTCGATTTTCCGCTAAAGGATTACGAATTGCTGTTCCTGCACGCCCTGAGACAAACCGTTGCAGGTGCACCGGACACCATTACTCCGCTCCAGTGCAGTATGCGTGCGGACTATTATCGCCAGCTCCGTTCAAAAACGGGGCCGCATGAGACGATTTCCTTTTTGCTGGCAGCCTATGAATACTTGCTGGACGATTCGCGAGCAGCTGCATCGCTTAACGAGGCTTTCATCCATGCCATCATGAGCGGACGAAGTGACTGCGTCCATTCCCACTACCGGTTCCTCTCGGCCATTCATGCCAAAGCAGGAGAAGTGGAGCATGCGCTGCAGGTCTACGGGATCAGTGCAGGCCATGCACAGGAACGGCATCACTATGAACAGTTATGCCGCTGGCTGGAGGCCGGGGAGAATCAACTTGTTCAGGCGGAGCTGCTGCGAATAAACGATGATTACGGAGCAGCACTCAGCATACTGGACGCACTTGGAGGAGAGACCGCGCGGCATTGGAAATTCCGAATTTATCAGGAGACCGGACGTGTGGAGGACGCCATGGCTCTGGTACACGCGGTGGATATTCAGGATGGCTCCAGCCGCAGGGATTATCAGGTATTATCCGGTACTGCCATGGCACTTCGCGGAGAACGCCACGGGGCAGTACGTCAGTTCCTCGAAGCAGCCATGGAGAATGAGGATGCACTCGCCCGGATTGTGGAGTTGGAACTGCTGGATCAGGCTGTACAGCAATTACTGGGGGAGGTGCCGTGATGCTGGACCCGAAGAAGCGCACACAACATATTCGGGGTCTGGGCATGCAGACAGACATCCGGGTTGATGTCCCCTCAGCTTTAACTGAATCAATTGCAGACAGTGTGGTGCATTCGAAGGGCACGGAGGAGCAGCGGGAACGTTCAAACCCGGTATCCTCTTCCATTCGCCGCGTTCGCAAAAGTAAGGGAAATAAACTGACCGCAATGCTGCAGGTCCGCAACGAACGAGGCAGATACCTCGAAGAGGTACTCGGTGATCTGAGTGAGTTCGTGGATGAGATCGTTATTGTAGATGATGCGAGCACAGATGGCACACCCGACCTATGCAGGGCCTATCCGAAGGTTGTCCGTCTTGAGGTGCTGGAGAAGCCCCTGTTCGCCGAGGAATGGCGGCTCCGTAACGCCCTGTGGCAAGCGGCAGTGAGTACCTCCCCAGACTGGATGCTGTCCGTCGATGCGGATGAACTCTACAGCTCGGAGGCCAAGGAAGCCATACGTACTCTGATCAATCAGGAGCATGCGGACTGGGTTGCATTCCGGTTTTACGATATGTGGGGTGGTCGAACTCATTATCGGGATGATGAATTATGGGGACTGCACAGACGACACACGGCCTCCCTTGTACGCTATATGCCGAACTATCCCTACTTTTACCCGCAGCAAAACCATCATGTTCCCCGCCTCCCCTTGTCCTGCACAGGCCTGCCTGGTATTAGCACGGAGCTGAAAGTACAGCACCTTGGATGGGCGGGCAGTCTGGAAGACCGGGTTCGCAAGTATCTGCGTTACAAACGCATTGATCCAAACGGCCAGTGGGGCAGTCTGGAACATTACGAATCCATCCTGGACCCGGAACCTCGGCTGGTTCCCTGGAAGGAGGAGCGGTGAGATGGGTGTGGTCAGTATTTTGACACACAGCTTCACAGATGGATACAACCGGGATTTCGGCCGGGTATTCGGAGGTGGGCTTGAACGTTACATTCTCGATCTGTGCAGCGTGATCCGCGAATTGGGGCACATTCCCGAAGTGCATCAGCTGTCCTATTATGAAGCATTTCAGACGCGGACGGAGCAGATTGACGTGTTTGGATACGCCTATGATATGGATGATGTGCCTGATGCCTTTGCCCGGATGGCCGCAGCAGCGCGCGGTCCCGTAATCTATGCCAGCTGCCTCTGGCAGCCCATCAGCTACAAACCCGGCAGTCTGGGGATCTGCCACGGCATTAACTGGGATCGTCCCGGTCTGCCGCTGGAGACCAAACAGCAGGTCGCCGGGCACATCCAACTGGCACTGGATGGACTGGTACGCATCGTATCGGTGGATTCCCATTTCCAGACCTTTTGCCGGGCTGCATGTACGTTTCGCGATCCCAATCAGGTTGTCCTTATTCCCAATGCAGTGGATACCTCCTATTTCACTCCAGCTCCGCCCAGACCCAGATTCGGTCAGGAACAGGAAGCAGAATGGTTGTCAGCGTGGAAGGAAGACCTTGCCAGCCAGGAAGAAGACACCGGGGTAGTCATATTGGGGTTGAGTACAAAAGAAGCGATGGAGCTCGCTGATGCTGACTTTTCCGATATGACCAATGAATACATTGAACCTGTTGCCAGCACCATTAGCCCTGATTTACATCCGAACCCTTCGCGCCCACTGCGGATTTTGTATCCGCGCAGAGTCAGTATGGAACGGGGCATTATCCCCATGATGCTTGCCTCAGATCGGCTGCTGGGGGCCTTTCCTGACCTGGAAATTGAATTTGCCGGAGAACTGGTCGAGGGCAGCACTGTAGGCAGAGCGTTTCGCTACTGGCATCGCACTCACCCCCACAAAGATCGGATAATACAGCGTACGTATGACTTCAGGGATATCCGGGAGGCCTATCACCAAGCCGATATTGCTGTGATTCCTACGGTGTTCTCGGAAGGTACCTCCTATGCCTGTCTGGAAGCCATGAGCTGTGGCATTCCGGTCGTTGCCTCCAACGTTGGCGGATTAAACGATCTCATTCAGGATGGTTTCAACGGGCTGCTTGTACCTCCGGGAGATGATGCTCTCACTGCTGCTCTGGTACGTCTCCTCGAGGACAGGGCAGAGCGGGAGCGCTTGGGCATATACGCCCGGGAGACAGCACTGGCCTACGACCTGTCCGGATGGCGGCGCAAATGGAGTACGGTATTGGAAAATTTCCTGGCAGACGCAGGATTGAGAGAGGGGATTCGGGGATGATGGACACACCCAATCAGACAGAACAGCTGGAATCAAGATACGTTCGGCAAAGTGACCCCAAAACAGATACGCTGATATTTCCGCTGCATCCGGCATGGTGGAGCAGACCTTACGAATACGAGTGGGCCCGTCAGTTTGCCCGTTCGGACGACGTCGTACTGGATGCGGCCTGCGGCATCTCCCACCCGTTCAAATTCTGGTTGGCCGAACACTGCCGGGAAGTTCATGCCTGTGATTGGGATGAACGCATTTTGTCGGAAGAAGCCATCCGGCTGAATATTGCTTCTGACTTTGGCGAAGAGGCCGCACGTGATCTGCCGGAATCCTACTTGACCAGGCTGCATCGCGCCCGGGCCAATCTGGCCCAGCTGCCGTATGCATCCGGCATGTTTGACCGAATATTCTGCATCTCGGTTCTGGAGCATCTGGATACAGGCACGATGCTGCGTGCCTTTCGCGAATTTGCCCGGGTCATGAACCCGGATGGACAATTAATTGCGACCTTCGATGTACCGGAGATGCGGCCTGATCTACTCGAAACCATCATGGCTGTTACCGGGCTGACGATTGACGGGAAGCTCGTTGTGGATGAGCCGGATGATGCCATCTGGTCAGACATGTATGGTGCACCGATTCGCTGCTTCCGGGCAGTTATTCGGAAAGGATGAAGTATTCTGAGTTAAACATGTTAGAGATGAACGAATAGCATCCTGCAGCGGGCTGCATCGCTCGTGGAAGAGGCTGCGCCAGAAGCTGTCAGGCGCAGCACTCCCGGCATTGTTGCGCCACCGGAAAATAACGCAGGGAGCGTGGGAAGTCTGTTTAATTCAGGTATAACCAATTCCACCACCCTTGGGTTATTGGGAGGAAGCGTAATCGTGACTGTCCAATTGGCCAATCCTGCTGGAAGCGGCAGAACATTGTATGTATCCCGATTTTCTGGTGGAATCACGGTCTCCCTCAATCTCCTGTCTTCCTTCAGTGGATCCATGATCCTCAGTGCCAATGGAACGCTGGCCTCGCCCAGTACACTAACACCTGTGAACAGCAATCTGTCCAGCACCAACACCAGTGTTGCAGCGGTCCGATTCTCCACTTCCGCTCCATCCGGGGCAACCACGTTAATGACGCTGCCTTTGCAAGCGGGACCCTTTTCATCCAATGTTTTTGGCAGTTATGTCATCCCGCCAGGACAGTCCATTAATCTGACGGTCAGCGGTTCCCTCACCGTCGGTGGCCTGCTTGCTTCCACTGCCTATTTCGCTTGGTGGGAGGTATAATCTATCCCTCTTCAAGAAGAGAAAGCCGCTCTCCGTCGAACCGGAAGCGGCTTTTGATTATTGTTTTTTTGCACCAGAATTACTGATGTTATATGTGTTCCTGCCGGACAGCACCCAGCGCTTCCTGGCCATTCCACAAAACACGCTGCAGCAATATACCTGCAAAACCAATAGCAAGCGTCGCAATACCAATGTATTGAAAGGTAAGACTTGGCCCTGTCGCACGAATTAATGCACCCCCTGCAAGCGGGGCAACGACAAGCACGATACTGGACAGAGAATTTTGGATGCCGAAGACGCGCCCTACATAGGCAGGAGGCGTTTCCTTTTGCAGCAAATAATTGAGCGTCACCATAAAGAGACCATTTCCGAGTCCGATGCACAGCCCCCAGACGATGACCCAAATATCTGGTGTTAGCGGCGCAACTCGTCCTAAGGCAGCAATACCTACCCCAATAACAAGATAACCCCCTCCGAGCCCCCAGCCATAACCGATCCGCGGCAGCCGATTCAACAGTAGAATCATGATGACTGCACCCGCACCAGCTGACGAGCCGAGCCATCCGATCAGGGCTTCATTTTCCGGTTTAATGCTGCGAAACAGCGTCGTGAACTGGTAATCAATCATAAGAATGGCCATTAAGCCAAAACACCCAAATAGGATGGTGCTCAGAATGGGCCGACTGCTGCGGATAAAGCTCCATCCTTTTGCCCATTGCGCAAGCACAGATTCGTTTTCTGCCTTCTCCTGCCCAAGCGTTTCATCCATATCTGAATCTTTTGGCTGTTCCGTTAAACGTCGCAAAGGCCATAATACCAACCCAGATAATAGACGAGTGCAGGCATTGATGACAATGCAGATCTGGGGTGAAAATACGGCCAGGATTACGGCACCCAGCAGCGGCCCAGCCACCTTGGAGCATTGTCCAACAAAGCCGTTCAGGGACGAAGCCTGAAACAAATGCTCCTCTGCCACTACTTGACGTGTCAGCGCCTGTTGGGCCGGAATGTGGAAAACTCCCATCATGGCTCGCAGGGCCAGAAGCGGAAGCAGCCATGCCGCACTAGGGGCGAACAGGATGGCCAATGTCAGTACAACGGTAATCACATCACAGAGCATCATGATCTTTACTTTGTGCAAACGATCCGCCAGCGTACCTGCGACCGAGCCCAGCAGTATGCCCGGGACAGCCATACAAACCGGAATAATCGCGATGATTAGTGGATCGGCACCCCACCGATATGCAACCATCACCTGGATGGCGAGTGCATCGAACCAGTCCCCAAAGGTCGCGAGCGCGTACGCGATAAACATGCGGACAAACTGAAAATTACGCCATAAACCTTTGGATGACATTTTGGACGGACTGGATGATTCATTGGAAATGCTAGTCATTATGTAGTAACCCTCCTTGATTACAGCCGTAGTGGTCTGTGTTCCATGGCTGTAATCATACGGGAGTTATATCAGAGGAAGATCAGAGGCTGGAGGAAACATGGATAAAAAAGCCCGGATTTCATCCGTAATCTGCTGTCCATATTCAGGAATTCCAAATTCTTTGGCGATTTCTGTGTAAACTTGTCTATATTTATGAAGCAGACGCCCCTGGATCCGGTGATGTGCCATGAACAATAGCACTTGATGCGCAGAATTTATATATAACGGTGCGTTTAAGCTCATTTTCAGCACATCGAGCCCATCATCGATTCTTGGCTCTGCTTCACGGGTCCGTCCTTGCCTCAGTAGCCATAACCCTTCCATCACCTGAAATCGCCCGATTTCACGCAAATAGGGTGCATCCTTCAAGCCTGATCGTAATGTGATCATCTGCTCCTCCACCCTCTCACCACTGCCGCCCCACAGCTCTACATACAATTCCGACAGTGCTACGGGAAGCTTGAAGTTGACCAGGTTGTCTGTCTCAATGACATGATATGTATCTGCCAGCTGCGCTTTGGCCCGTCGATATTGACCCACCTCTGCATAAACCTCAACAATATTCAGGATGCGGAGCTCTCGAAGCTGATCCGCGGACAAAGCCGATGAGCCCAATGCCCGTTCATACAACTGTAGGCTTTCCTCTGGTTCAACCAAGGCGTGTACAAAAATCAACAGCCAGTACACACGCTCCTCGAAAGGTATTTCCTTCGTTGTGATCAGCCATTCCAGATCTCCCTGAATAAAGCGGGTATACAATTGATAGAACGAGTCAATCTGAATGCCGAGGGCGTCCTGCTGATGAATCAGGGTTAGCATCGATCGCCCCTGCCCAAACAGATGATATTTGCGGAACAATCCATGGATCACTTCTCGCATCTCCAGATCTTGGGCGGAGGGATTAGAGGGCAGTGCTGTCCTATTGGCCTGAATGGTGAGCCGGTAACCATAGCCGCGTACGGTATCCAGCGAAATTTCTTCCCAACGTTTCAGTTTCTTGCGCAGCCGATACACATGATCATCCACGGTGCGTTCAACCGGATACTCCAGCGGCCATACCCGGTCCAGCAGCTGGCTGCGTGTAAATGCTTTTTCCTTGTTCTCGTATAAAAAATGAAGAAGCGCAAATTCCTTCGCCAGCAGTCGGATGGAATCGGTACGCCGGGTTACGGTAAATGTGCCTTCATCAAATTGCAATGACATGCTTGGTCCTCCTGTGCAAACTTGCTAATCCTAACGGTGTGGCGTCATTCCAAGATTTGATTTCACTACAATCTCGTATTTATGACATTGAAATCAATGTACCACAAAAAACCTTTTGCGAGCACGCAAAAGGTTTTTTGTATGATCTAACCCTATATCCCTGTACCTAACCAAGAACAACGCGGTCGTCTGCCATCTTTTTGCCGCTGATGCGCTCGAATTCGATGAGCAGCTCGGGTACGGTCAGTGTACGCTTACGCTCTTCACTGACATCCAGAATGATTCTGCCTTTGTCCATCATGATCAAACGGTTGCCAAGACGAATCGCTTGCTCCATATTGTGGGTAACCATTAAGGTGGTCAATCTCATCTCACGCACCAACGTTTCGGTCAGTTCCGTGATCAGTTCGGCACGCGCAGGGTCAAGCGCTGCGGTGTGCTCATCCAACAGCAGAATCTGCGGTTGGGTAAAGGTCGCCATAAGAAGGCTGAGCGCCTGGCGTTCTCCGCCTGAGAGGAGACCCACTTTGGCATTAGGACGCTTATCGAGTCCAATCCCCAGCTTCTGCAGCTGGGCATTGAAAATCTCCCGCCTTGCCCGGGTAACCCCGAAGCCAAGACCTCGCCCTTTACCACGTTTGTACGCCATGGCCATGTTCTCTTCGATGGACATATGTGGAGCCGTTCCTGCCATCGGATCCTGGAATACCCGGCCGATCCAGCTGCTGCGCTTATGCTCAGGCAGGTTTTTGATGGAACGATCATTAATCAGCACATCGCCCATATCCGGCTTCATTACGCCTGAAATGATATTCATCAACGTGGATTTCCCCGCACCGTTACTGCCGATAACCGTTACGAAATCGCCCGGATTCATCGTCAGATTCACGCCAACCAGTGCTGTTTTCTCATCGGTCGTTCCCGGATTGAACAGCTTCGTCACATGTGAAATCTCCAGCATGATCACATGCCTCCCTTCGCTTGTTGACCCGTGGACCGCATAAGCTCTTCGGTTCGTTTACGAGCAAGGCTCTTCTGCTTCATGGAGCGCTGCATGGTCGGGAACACAAGGGCAATGATGACGATCACCGCGGTAATCAGCTTCAGATCAGAAGTATCAAACCATTTGACCTGCAGGGCAAGCGCGACAACAATCCGGTAAATAATGGAACCAACCACAGCAGCGAGTGTTGCCCAGAATACCGTTCTTGCACCAAGAATAGCTTCACCGATAATAACAGAAGCGAGTCCGATCACGATCATACCAATTCCCATGGTGATGTCTGCGAAGCCGGATTGCTGTGCAATAAACGCTCCGGACAAGGCCACAAGCCCGTTGGACAAACTAACGCCAACAATGGTGGTCACATCTGTGTTTGCGCCAAAGCTGCGAATCATGCGTTTGTTATCACCTGTCGCGCGGAGTGCAAGTCCAATATCTGTTTTCATGAACAGATCGAGCATGATTTTAAACACCAGCACCACGATAATAATTAGCACCATGACATGTTCACCCGAGAATGGATTATCCATGCCCATAATGGATTTATTCGGTGCGCCAAGGATACGCATATTAATGGAGTAGAGCGCAATCATCATCAAAATACCGGATAACAATCCGTTAATTTTGCCTTTGGTATGAAGCAGACCTGTACATGCCCCAGCCACCATGCCTCCAGCCATTGCCGCCAAACAGGCGAGCCAAGGAGAGAAGTCATTGGAGATCATAACCGCTGCGATTGCGCCTCCTGTTGTGAAACTTCCATCTACGGTAAGATCGGGAAAATCGAGAATACGGAACGTAATATATACGCCAAGTGCCATCAGGGCATATAACAGACCGAGCTCTATTGCCCCTTCAATTGAATTCCAACTTATACTCACGCTACTTCCTCCCTGTCTATCGAAAAGAATGAGGCGAACCAACTGCACGTCCGCCTCGCATCCGTACTGCCGGGTTGTCGTCCGGTCAGATTATTGAATAATGTTGTTGTCCTGGTCCTGCACTTCAGCCTTCATCTCGTCGGTAACCGTGATGCCTTGGGCTTCAGCCGCTTTAAGATTCAGGATTAGATCGAGCTTGTCCGGAACAGTGACCTTCATATCGCCAGGCTTCGTACCATTCTTCAGAATGTCTGCGGCCATTTCGCCGACCTGGTATCCGTGGTCATAGTATTTGAAACCTACAGTTGCAAAGGCACCTTTTTCAACGGTATCCCGGTCACTGGAGAAGAACGGAATTTTGTTGCTGTTTGCCGTTTGAATGATGGTATCCACCGCACTGACAACCGAGTTGTCCAGCGTAATGTAGAAGGCATCGACTTTGCCTACCAGAGAATCCGTTGCCTGTTTAACTTCAGACGTATTTGTAACTGGGGCTTTCACCAGCTTGATGCCATGTGTTGCCAGCGCTTTTTCTGCATTGTCTGCCATGACAACGGCATTCGGTTCACCCTCGTTAATGACCAAACCAACGGTTTTGATGTCCGTCATGTATTTGGCAATAAAATCAGCCAATTGCACAATCGCCTCCGGATTCGTATCCGATGCCCCGGTTACGTTGCCACCCGGTTTGTCCATGTCACTCACCAATTTGGCACCAAGCGGGTCAGTGACCGCTGCGAAAAGCAGTGGCTTTTCTTTTACTTGTTGAGCCAGAGCCAGCGCAGATGGGGTTGCAATCCCCAGCACCAGGTCATTTTTGGAATCCCCTGCGATCTTTTGGGCAATGGACAGATTGTTTGTTGAATCACCTTGCGCATTATTGTAGTCAATGGTCAGGTTTTTATTTTCTTCAATTCCCGCTTCCTTCAGTGCCGCAATGAAGCCTTCTCGTGTTGCATCCAGCGATGGATGTTCCACAATTTGCGAGATAGCGATACGATACGATTTCTCTGCAGTGCCTTCACCCGCTGTAGTACCAGATCCTTCGGACTCTGTACCTGTACTGCTGTTATTTCCGCAACCTGCCGCTACGATCATTGAGGCAACCATCATCAGTGACATCCAGAACTTCTTTTTCATGTGAGAACCCCTCTCCATCTTCTAAATGTTGTACCCTTCCTCATCCAAGTGACACGATAGGGCGGGACAAAGCGAACGCTTCAGCGCATTGTTGCTTTTATCGACAAAAGCAGACAAACATAGACGTTCGTCATGCGACTGAAGTCCATGACCCATATTGGTCATTTTGTGTTTCTCTAATATTAAGGTGCGGCCTCTTTCCCGTCAATGGTTGAACCGCTTCCAATTTGGTTTGATCTTCTATGTATGATAGAAAACATTACATAAAGCAAAAAGAGATTGCTTCGAGTGATCGAAACAATCTCAAAATGTAAACTAATTTCCCGCAGCTTCGCGGATCTGATATGTGCATTTCTTGCCGCCGTCTGCGTAACATTCGGTGCGCTCCACATCCGCCTTCAACAAGGAACGGAACAGCTCGAGTTCACACCGGCAAGCCTGACGATATACATTCGCTACCTGCACAATCGGACAATTCAGCTCGGTTAACACGTATGAACCGTCCTCTTCTCTCGATGCATCCGCCATATAGCCATTTGCGTTCTGTATGCGTGCCAGCTCCTCCACACGTCCGGCCAGATCCTGGCCTTCCATCTGTGGTAACTTGCTGCGGAGCAACTTGTCCCGTCGGCTCTCGAACAACGTATCCACGATGCCTTCACCAGCCGACTCCGTCAGCTCCTCCAGCAGTTCAAGGGTAAGCGATGGATAGGATTTTGGAAAAAAGCCATCTCCGCGCGCCGTCAGGTGGTACACCGAAGAAGGACGTCCAGCTGTGGCCCGGGCTTCTCTGACTTCAATAAGTCCGTCCTGTTCCAGTGCCGTCAGATGACGGCGAATCGCCATGCCGGTCAGTCCCAATTCGGCAGTCATTTCCCTCGCGGTCATTGTGCCCTGACGCTTCAGCATGAACAATATCCGTTCACGAGTCGTCATTTCGTCTTCACGCTTCACGTGCAGCACCTGCTCTCCTGCTTATGCGTGTACCGGCGCTGCCTCCCGGCAAGCATCCGAACAAAAGCGGTTATGCGTCTCTTCGCAATCCTCACAGCACACGTGCTGCAGGTTGCAGGTTGGACAATTAATATATCGGTCATGTGTCGTTCCACAGTGATAACAGCTGGCAATGACGATATCTTCATCTGTCCGGTTAATCGGCACGGAGATTCGTTCGTCAAACACATAACATTTCCCGTCAAATAAACGTCCTTGTACTTCCGGATCTTTACCATAAGTCACAATACCGCCGTCCAGCTGTGCAACGTCCTGGAATCCTTCATTGATCATGAAGCCGGTCAGCTTCTCACAGCGAATGCCGCCCGTGCAGTAAGTAATGATCTTTTTGTCCTTCATGTCGCCCAGATTCTCCCGAATCCAATCCGGGAACTCGCGGAACGACTCGACGTCCGGACGAATGGCTCCGCGGAAATGACCGATTTCGTATTCGTAGTCATTGCGGCCATCGATAACGATGACGTCTTCCCGTTGCAAATGCTCGTGGAACTCCTTTGGTGAGAGACGTTTGCCGCTAATCACGTTAGGGTCCAGATCTTCGTCCACGCGGAAGGTTACCAGCTCCGCTTTGTGACGAACAAATATTTTCTTGAACGCATGCTCTTCCACATCATCAATCTTGAATACCATATCGCTGAACAGCGGATTGGCATGCATGTCCTTCATGTATTGCTCCGTTTGCTCCGGTGTACCGGACACGGTGCCGTTAATGCCTTCCGCTGCAATCAGAATGCGGCCTTTCACACCCAGGTCTTTGCAGTATTGCAAATGTTCTTGGGTAAACGTCTCGGGGTCTTCAATCTTCACGAACTTATAATATAAAAGCACGCGGTACGCGCTGTTACACATGTGTATCACCTGTTCCTATTCCATGTTGATATTGGCCGGATCATCCGACAAGCCTACAACGTTGCAACCTTGCTCATTAAAAAAGAAAATAAACAGCCGCCCGAAACATCGTCTCGAACTGCTGCCCAACATTCGACTTTTATTCCTGCATTCTAGTTTATCGGAAGCGGAATGGCTTAGTCAATATAAATGTATAGAAAGGGATGAAAGTTATGGAACATTCCAACCATAAATGATGTACGTCTGGAAAGTTTCAATAATTATTTTAAATTTGAACTGAAATCTTATTCATTTTTGCTTTCGTATCCATTACACTATGCTCATCATTATATGGCTTACCATTGTAAATCAGGAAAGTACAGTGGACGGGAGTAAGCATAACGTGAACATATCTATGAGGAAAATGGGGATGAAATTGTGAGTTTAACTTTATTCAAGAAAGTAAGTATCATCTGGTTGGTATTCCTGATCGGACTGAGTGGTCTATGGAATAATTCCAGCTTTGTACAACCGGCGCAGGCTGCGGGAGCAGAGCCTTATCTCGGTGAGATCAGATTATTTCCGTACAATGCAACACCCAGAGGATGGATGCCAGCTAAAGGCCAAACCATGTCAGTCACTCAAAATACCGCTCTTTACTCTCTGATTGGTCTGAATTTTGGGGGCGATGGAGTAAGAACATTTTCATTACCCAATCTAACAGCTGCTGCGCCTGATGGCATGGGCTACTACATAGCGATAAACGGAATTTTCCCTTCGCGTGAAGTGAGCATTTATGGTGAGGGACCATCCGTTCTTGGAGAAGTTCGTCTGTTTCCGTATCAGTTTACCCCACCAGGTTGGTTAGCTTTGAATGGCCAAGAGGTCTCAAAGTCCGCGTACAGCGACTTATATCAGATGATAGGCACGCCCGATGGTGGAGACGGGAATACCACATTTAAACTGCCCAGTTTCCCCAAAATGAACAATATCATTTACTATGCTATATCCACTGATCCGACCAAGCTTGCCGAAAATGGTACTGGCTCCGAGTATTTAGGCGAGATCATTCCCATGCTGGTTAACCTCTCGACTAAACACTGGATTCTTGCTGATGGGTCAGCACTTCTCACTAACCAAAATCAAGCCTTATTCAGCCTATTGGGTACCAGGTTTGGGGGCGATGGTCAGGTAAACTTTAAAGTCCCTAATCTGAACAGCAGTCAATCCGACCTGGTTTATTATGTTGCGAACGCAGGAGTATTCCCCAGCCTAGACTTTGGTCAACTGCCGGAAGCAATCGAAGACACCTATACCACCAACCAAAACTCCGCCTTGGTTGATCCTGCACCAGGCGTGCTAGCCAATGATAGGGATGCTTCTACCGCTATTTTGAGAAGTGGGCCGACGAACGGAACACTCGTGATGAATGCCAATGGTTCGTTTACTTATACTCCGAATGCCAACTATGTGGGAAGCGATAGCTTCACTTACAGTGCTTACAATGAATGGGGCACCAGTGTTCCGGTGGCAGTTTCCATAACTATTGAGCAAACTACAGCTCCAATCATTAGCGGCGCAGCTGACGGCGAAATATACAATCAAGCGGTCATACCTAGATTTAATAGTGGTACGGCACTACTTAATGGTGTTCCATTTGCAAATGGCACTGCGATCACGACAGATGGCGATTATACCCTAGCCGTTACCAATAGCCTTGGTACGACAACGATTCACTTTACGGTAGATACCCATCCCCCTGTTGTCACAGGCGTGACCCAAAACGGCGTCTATAACGTTAAACCCGAAATCACCTTTAATGAAGGAACAGCGACCCTCAATGGTTTCCCATTCAACAATGGGGATACGGTCCAATCTGAAGGAGAATATGTACTGGTTGTTACCGATCGTGCGGGCAATACTACAACCATCCAATTCAGCGTTTATGCGCCGCGAACGATCACGTTTAATAGTAATGGCGGTTCTAAAGTTACACAACAAACGGTGTCTTACGGTGAGAAGGCTATTGTTCCAGCAGTTCCAACCAAAGCCGGACACACTTTCGCTGGATGGTTCACCGATTCAGGCTTGAGTCAGGCCTTTAATTTCAATAATACAACTGTTACTGAAGATATTACGCTGTATGCGAAATGGACGATCAACTCCTACACCGTTAACTTTGAATCCAATGGTGGTACGGCAGTCGACGATCAATCTGTTCAATACAGAGAGTTAGCGACTGCTCCGGTCGATCCAACCAAAGAAGGACACACCTTTGCCGGATGGTTCACCGATTCAGATTTGAGTCAGGCTTTCGAATTTGAGAGTACGACTGTAACTGGCGATATCACCCTGCATGCCAAATGGACGATCAACTCCTACACCGTCAACTTTGAATCCAACGGCGGTACGGCAGTCGATGATCAGTCTGTTCAATACGGAGAGTTGGCGACTGCTCCGGTCGATCCAACCAAAGAAGGACACACTTTCGCTGGATGGTTCACCGATTCAGGTTTGAGTCAGGCCATTGATTTTAACAACACAGCCGTAACTACCGATCTTACGTTATATGCCAAATGGACGATCAACTCCTACACCGTTAACTTTGAGTCCAACGGCGGTACAGCAATCGGTGAACAGTCTGTTCAATATGGTGAGTTAGCGACAACTCCGGTCGATCCAACCAAAGCTGTCCACATCTTTGCTGGATGGTATACCGATTCAGGTTTGAGCCAGGCTTTTGACTTTGCCAACACAGTAGTAACTGGCGATATCACCCTGCATGCAAAATGGAATGCAAACCAATACACCGTCTCCTTCAATACTCTCGGAGGATCTGCAGTAGCTGATGTTGCTGTTGAGTATGGGAAGAAACTGTCAGCTCCGGTTTCGCCGAGCCGTTCAGGCTTTACGTTTGCAGGCTGGTATACCGACTCTGAACTGCAAACACAGTTCAACTTCGAACAAACGGAGATTACTGCCAATCTGACCTTATTTGCCAAATGGAATGTTAATGCTTCTCCACCATCAGGCGGCAATGGCGGTAACAGCGGCGGCTCCGGTAACCAAAATAACAACGGATCAAATGGTAATCCATCGCCATCTAACACAACAAATTCGTCAACTAATGGCCGTTTAACCCTTACAGCGGGGCAGGCAGGGCAAGTAAGTTTGGGCAATGGCATCACGTTAACGATCCCTGCCGGGGCGATGAATCAGGAACTGACGATCACGATGGATGAGGTTGCAGATTCTTCACACTTGCTGACCAATCAGACACAACTGCTTAGCCCGGTATATGAACTGCTCAAAAATGTCTCACAGAATTTCAATAAACCCGTAACATTGAAGATGGCCTTCGATGGATCAAGCTTGCGAAGCAATCAGCGGGCTGAACTATTCTATTTTGATGAACAAAACAAGACGTGGCTCTCGGCTGGTGAACCTTCTCTTGAAGGGTCACAGATCCAGGTGGACGTAGACCATTTCACCAAATTCGCTGTATTCGCAGTCGATCCATCTACAGCACCAACAGACATTGCGTTAAGCGATGTCGAGGGTCACTGGGCGGAAGAATTCATTCGGCAAGCTGTCCGTGATGGCATTGTGCAAGGGTACGCGGACGGATCATTCAAGCCAAACGCGTCCATTACGCGTGCAGAGTTTACGGTGATGCTGATGAATACACTGCAAACAAAGTACACAGAAGCCACTTTATCTTTTACCGACCGTTCAAAAATAGGAGCATGGGCACAGTCTGCTGTATCACGTGCTGTGCAAGCAGGATTCATTCAGGGAGACGCAGACGGCGCTTTCCGTCCGAATGATGCCGTAACCCGTGCCGAGATGGCCATGATGGTAGCGAATGCCTTGCAATTGAAGACAGAATCGGGCACCAGCTCCACTTTTGCAGATGACGAACAGATTCCTGTGTGGGCCAAAGCAGCGGTCGCTGGAATGCAAAATTCCGGATTGTTGAATGGTAAAGGATTGAATACCTTTGCTCCAAAAGATAACACCACACGTGCAGAAGCAGTGAAGTTACTGCTGAGCATGAAAAATTAAATCCCATAAATAAAAGCCTGTGTTCTGGCAGTATCCTATCTGAACTGTATATAACAGTTGGAGAGGAGCTGCCTCAGAACACAGGCTCTTTTCTTTATTAGGAATACTGAATGGTACTCGCGATCAGCATGAAGATAATGCCCAATGCAATCCACATCACCATCAGGGGCCAGAAAAACTTGACCCATTTCTGATACGGAATGCCGGATACGGCGAGACTGCCCATCAATGCGGAAGACGTTGGCAGAATCATGTTGGTGAAGCCATCACCGAACTGGAATGCCAGTACGGCGGTCTGACGGGTAATGCCGAGCAGATCGGACAGTGGCACCATGATCGGCATCGTTGTTACCGCCATGCCTGTACCGGATGTAATGAACACATTCATGATATTTTGGAAAAAGTACATGCCCAACACCTGAACGGAGGATGGCAGTTCACCGACCGCTGTAGACATCCCATACACAACCGAATCGATAACATTCCCCTGATCCAGAACAACCATAATCCCTCTGGCCAAACCGATGATAAAGGCTCCGTACGCGATACTACTTGCTCCCTTGACAAATTCACTCGCAATACGGCTCGGTCCGAATCCGGACACCAGACCGGAAATGACACCCATGCTCAGGAAAAGTGCCGCCAGCTCCTCCATCCACCAGCCTTCCTTCGATACGCCCCAGATCAATAGGGCAAACCCGGCAACAATCGTAACAATCGTAAGGATATGTGTGATGCGAATGGTTGGCAGCTTATTCAGATCAACGGCTGGTGTATCTCCTGCCTGCTCCTGTTCCAGCTCGTGTACCAAACCTCGAGTCGGGTCTGATTTTACCCTTGAAGCGTAGCGCATGATATAGATACTCGTAATGGCAATCAAGCATACCAGGATGATCGCACGCAGCCACATACCGGAGAAGATCGGAACTTCGGCAATGGCTTGAGCGAGCCCCACATTGAACGGATTCAGCAGTCCGGCGGTGAAACCACAGGAGGCGCCAAGTGAAATCATCGCTGTACCCGTTAGAGCGTCATATCCCAGTGCCCTGGCAATAGCGATACCTATGGGTACGAATACCATGACCTCTGTCGACATGCCCATCGTAAACCCGCCGACAGAGAACAGGGTGATAAACACTGGGATGACCCACAATCCCTTATTAGCGAATGAACGCGCCACCCTGCCAGTGAGGGCTTCGATCGTCCCCGTGCTTGTAATGATCTGAAAGGCTCCGCCAATGATGAAAATAAAAAATACGACGTCAGCGGAATCAACCAGCCCGCGGACGATGGATTTGGGGATATCCCACAGGCTTGTTGGATTGGCCTCCACATGATGATATGAACCCGGGACGAGCAGGGATTTGCCTGTAGCTTCATCTTTTACCCGGTCGAATTCACCTGCGGGAATGATGTAGGTCAGTACGGTAGCGACCAGTACCAGAATAAACAAGATGACAAAGGTATGCGGCATCTTGAACCATTTGCGTCGTTGTTGTGGTGGTTTTATTATGTTTTCCAATTGATCATCCCTCGTCCTTCTGTTGTTTCCAATCTTCAAATTCATTCCGCACCTGCTGCAATGCCGCCTTGTCCGCACACAGGTCATACGTTGTCAGTGCAAGTGCCTTGGCCGCACGGTTCAGCTCAATCATCCCCTCTTCTGCTCCGGCAAGCCGGGCAAACTCAGGGGTATGGGTCGTTGCGTCTCCCAACCGGATATACGGATGAATCGCTGCGGTTACCTGGCTCACATTGCCAATGTCCGATGAACCCACGCCACCCGTTTGCGGCGGATCATGTACTTCAATGCCCATGTCCTCCAGATTCTGCTGAAACAGACTCGCCAGCGCCTTGTTGTTATTGCGTTCGGCATAGATCAGTCCTTCCGAAATATCTACCGTTGCACCTACACCCTCGGCAGCATGGCGTACTACGCGGTAGACTTTCTCCATGACTGTCTTCAATTCCTCAACGGTTTTTGCCCGGATAATATATACCGCCTCTGCCAGTTCAGGCACAACGTTGGGAGCATCTCCGCCCTTGGTGATAATACCGTTCACCCGGACGTCATCCTTCAAATAAGGACGAAGCGAATTAATACCCGCATAAGCATTCACCAATGCATCCAGCGCACTGATTCCTTTCTCGGGGGAAGAGGCTGCATGCGCTTGTTTGCCATGAAAGGTGAAGGTTGCGTCCACACAGGCCAGCGCTCCCCGGAGTACCATCGTCTTTTGCTGCGGATGACACATCATGACCGCATCAATTTCGTCGAAGACACCCTCATTGGCCATGATGATCTTGCCGCCACCCTCTTCCTCGGCCGGAGTACCCAGAACAATGATCCGTCCAGGCAACTGAGGGCAGGCTTCCTTGAGAGCCAGCGCTGCACCTACTGCAGAAGTTCCGATCAGATTGTGTCCGCAGGCATGTCCAATGCGAGGCAGAGCATCATATTCGGCCAATAGAGCGATGGTAGGACCACCTGTTGCTCCTTCCCATACAGCTCGAAACGAGGTTGGAAGGCCGGAAATCCCTTTCTCCACCTGAAATCCGGCTGCTTCAAGCGGTTCAGTCAACCACTGCTGTGCCTGGACCTCCTTAAAACTAAGCTCCGGATTGGCATGAATGCGAAGCGATAACTCCCTTAGTTGTTGGTCAAGCTGATCCACCGTTTCCTTAATTTTTTGCTTCATATGAGCATGATCTTGATTCATAAAGTTTTGCCGCCTTTCTCCGAACCAGTTTTTCTATATTCAATTCAACCGAATAAATATACAATACGAATTTCATATATTGTATGTGTGGCCATGCCATAAGTAAATTCAAAAAAATTAAGGAAAGACCCATAAAAAATTTTATGGGTCTTCGATTACTAACATATGAATATCATGATTTGTAAGCATAGACGGCCATTTGACCTTCACTGCCGAGTTGTCTTTTGAGCCATTCAGCGTATGTACATCCCTCTTTAAACAAGCACTCACATAGAATTCGTATCATACTGTCCCGTAAAAACCCGCCTTTACGGTCCAAACGACACGAATAATTATACATAATGGCATGCAGCTGCCGAGATGGTTACATCTAATTTCCGTTCAATCCAGTCTGAGTCCCTTCCGTTCTCATCAAATCGATAAAACGGTTCACTGCAGCTTGCTGCAGCACACTTTTCTTATAGACAAGCCATGTATTGCGTCTCACGCTCTGCCCGTCCAGTCGAATCAGCTCCTGCTGATGGAGCCTGTCCGCATCTGTTACGAAGATCCCCGGGATAATGGCGTAGCCAAGTCCATACCGCACCATCTCCTTACAGGTCTCATAGCTATCTACCCGCATCGCCACCGCTGGCGAGCGATCATAGCGTTCATACCACCAGGCGGCCACTGCTTCACGAAACGGACTTATAGCCGCTCCCCCTGCTTTGGTCGCGGGTTCCTGAAAGGCGATCTGCGGCAGTTTGGGGAGTTCATTCAGATCGATGGGTTCCCGGGATACGATACAGACCGCTTCATCGTGCAGCAGATGTTTGCACTCAAACCAAGGGTGCTCTCCCCGAATGACGCCCACCTGAATTTCATCCCGCATTAACAGTTCAATCACCTCTACACTCAGTGCGCAGGTGACGGCAAACTCCACCTCAGGATACAATTCCCTGAATTGTTTTAACAGCGGCGGAAGCTTGTACAATGAGTAATGATTGGCGATCCCGAGTCGCAGTGTTCCCTTGACTTCATTGCGAATATTTGAGAGCTGCTCTTTCACCTGATGGAGATCACTCAGCATTTTTCGGGCGTAGATCGCCAGATGTTCACCTTCAGGTGTAAACCTGGCTCCTTTCAGCGATTTGTCGATGAGCGGTACGCCGAACTCCTTCTCCAGCTGCTGCAAACGGTAAGTCAATGCCGGCTGAGTCATAAACATGCGTTCCGCAGCTCGGGTAAGACTGCTCTCTTCGGAAACGCTCAGCAGCAAACGGCAGTCCTTTTCATCCATGACATGCCCCTCCTTCACTTCTCGTCTCTCCAGTATAACTTACTGCAGCCCTGACAACGTGTCTCTCCTTTAATACTTACCAATCAGCATAAGAAAAAGCCTGTGTCCTTCTGGGACCAGGCTCATCCTGATATTTACTCCGAGATCGTGATAACGGATGTGACAAAGTGGTACGATTCATTCTGCAGCACCGCTTGGGACAGCAGGATCTTGTTGCCTTCCGGGCTCCAGGCAAGCGGATCGGAGACATCGTCCATATCCGCCGAGATCTGGAATTGTTCCGCGGACTCCGTATTGGAAACGAACAGTCCCTTCTCATCATCGTTCTCCGAGTTGATCGTATACGCAATCTTGGAATCATCACCGGACCAGCTGGTGCCAAAAATCTGTGTGCCTCTGGCAAGTGTCGCCTTCTCATTGCCTTCGAGATCGGTAAGCACCAGCGCCCGTTTCGTATCAGCTGTTTTTTTCACAATGGCCAGCCTGGTCCCATCATTGGACGGAATAACCCACTCGACACTTTTCAGCACCTGCTTCATATCACCCGTGGTTGTATCGTATGCATTTAATTGTCCGTCTTCACCGGTAATATAGTAGATCATACTGCCCGAAACCCTGACGCTCCGTACGTTGAAATTGCCTGTCTCGACCAATACTTTCGTTGTACCATCCACACTGGCAGAGACGAGGTCCCCCTTCATATTCGGAAAGACAACATGCTCATTATCCAGCCATGCTCCTTCCTGGACGAAACCATCTTCCTTGCCCGCGTTGACGGTCTCCCCATTATGCAAGTTCAGAAAGAAACCTTTGCCCGTCGATTCCTCCGGCTCCCGGTAGAACAGGTACTGACCATCCGGTGAAACGAGCGGTGAGCCCAGACTGACTTCGCTCTCTTTGAGCGGTGTATCTGTTCCTTTCGTCAGGTCATACATATATAAGTTATGCGGGTATCTCTCCTGGCCTTCAACCGTGACGGGCTTCATTGCTGTGTTTTCCTTGTCCGATACGATCCAGTCATCACTTAGCCAGGCCACACCGCGCATATTGGGCAATTTATCGATTTTCTCCAGTTTGAAGCTCTGGTACACCGACGTATTGGGATTGTCTTTTACGGTAATATCCGTGCCCGTTTTCCCACTCTGAGCATTTCCCTCCGGCTCCGTACTCCCCCCGCAAGCCGCTGCCGACAACAGCGTTAACGCTCCCAGTGCACCCAATGCCGCCTGTTTCCAATTCATCATGGTCCCCCCTGACTTCTCTGCTATAGACCAAGCATACACATGCCATACTTCCAAAGTTATTCAGACTTGTTTCCAACTTGTAAACTTGAATCAGCGAGCGGGAGAACCAGCTGGAACGTGGTTCCTTCCTCATTCTTCGGATCGTTAGGCAGCAGTGTAATAGTTCCGCCCTGCTTCTCTACAAATTGTTTCACGAGCGACAGACCGAGTCCGGTTCCGCCTGTTTTTCTCGCCCTGTCCTTGTTGACCGTATAAAAAGGCTCAAAGATCTTCTCTCTTGCCTCTACCGGAATCGGCATACCCGAGTTGAAAATGCGAATCACTGCCTCACGCGTCTGCAGCCGCTGCTCGCTCTGTACCCGAATGACGCCGCCAGGCACGTTATACTTGATCGCATTATCCAGCAGGTTGATAAAAATATGCATGAGGCTCTCTCGGTCACTGCGAATGACGGCAGGCTGGATGTCCAGCTCCATGCGTAGTGCAAACTTCTCGGCTTTGCCTCGCATGCGTCCGCAGGCATCCTCCAGCAGCGCACCCACCTCTACATCCTCCGCCTGATTCTCGAAGTCGTACTTCTCCAGTGCTGACAAATGCAGCACCTTCTCAACCATCTCGTACAACCGCTCGGTCTCCTTGCCAATGTTGCTTGAGGCGTCCTCAAGTAACTGGGGGTCATCCCGGTACATATCAAGCAGTTCCACATATGCCTTGATCGAGGTAAGCGGCGTTTTGAATTCATGGCTGATGTTGCCGATATATTGTTTCTGCTGTTGTTCCAATGCCTGCAGTTTCTCGATTGCCAACTGCAGCTTCCGCTGCTCTGCATGCATATCTGTAATATTTTGCTGGATGGACGTGCTCATATAATAAATGCCTTGCCCCAGTTCTCCCAGTTCATCTTTGCGTTTTACAGGAGATTCCGTAATGTACTCGCCTTCCCGAATGGAATCGGCCGATTTTTTCAGCCTGGTAATGGCGACGGCGAAGCGATTATAGAATAGGTATCCAAGAATAAAGCTCAATGCAACGACGGCAATACCCGCCCATATGAACAACTGTAAAATCCGGGCATAGAATTCATGGTAGCTCTGGACCGGATACTGCATCCATACCGCACCCATCTGACCATCCGGACCGTCCAGCGGTGCTGCATAGAGCAGCGTGTCGCCTTGTTCATGGTAGGCGATTTTATTTTGCAGTGCATAGTTCAGTGTCTCCTGGATTTCCAGACTTTCACCTGGTGTAATGGACGAGCCCACCTGTGTTCCATTCATGTCATAGAGGGCAATCGGTAGCCCTGTGGAGTTCGCGAGTTCCTGTGCAAGCCTGCGGCCATTTTGCTTCAGAAAGGCATCCGTCTCCAGCCGAATGGCTTCGGTGTAGTAGGCCTGACGCACATTCAAATTGACCAGACGTGTCTGCTGCGACAGAATGCCCTCAATCTGTGACTGCTGGTTGCGTTCGATTCCCCGCAGTACGAGGGAGCTGAGCACCACAACAGTCAAAATGAGCAATGCCGCAAGAAAAACGCTGAATTTCAGCTTGATGCTTACCCTCATGCCGAACCGCCCGGATTGGGAGCAGATGCCTTGTAGCCGATGCCGTAGACGGTCTGAAGCTTTTGCTGATCCGTATCACCAATTTTTTTGCGCAAACGTTGAATATGAATGTCCACCGTCCGCGTGCCTCCCGCATACTCCATGCCCCACACCCGATCCAGCAGATCATCCCGTGTGTACACCCGTTCCGGATTGGACATCAGGATGGTGAGCAGATCGAACTCTTTGGGGGTCAGATCCAGCTTCTCTTCCTTTACCGTCACCGTTCGATGAGCCACATGAATACGCAAGTCACCATTTACAATGGCCTGACTCTTCTGCTCGTCTGCTGGAGGGCTGCTCTTCTCCACCCGCCGCATGAGCGCCTTCACCCGGGCGAGCAGCTCCCGGATCTCAAACGGTTTCGTCATATAATCATCTGCGCCCATTTCCAGGCCAACAATCTTATCCACGATGTCATTTTTTACGGTGAGTAAAATAATCCCGATATCATCGCGGTCCTCCAGTCTGCGGCATACGCCGTATCCATCGAGCCTCGGCATCATCACATCCAGAATCATCACCTGTGGGTGAAATGACGCCACCTTAACCAGCGCTTCCTCGCCATCATTGGCTGTCTCCACTTCATATCCTTCGCGCCGCAGCGCGTAAGCAATGGCACTGACGATACTTGATTCATCATCTACCACAAGCACTTTTTTATTCATCGGATTCATCCTCTATATTGATGTCATAAGTTCCTTATTCCTGGATCTATGTTAACAAGGTCTGGCCGGATAATCCATGAGGACTATACAATCTTGCAAGAAAGCCTGTATCCTCTCAGCTTGGACTTCGCCCCACTTTGTTTATACCCGCACACGACAAAAAGAGCCAATCCGCTATTGGATCGACCCAAGACTCGATATTGCATCAAATTCAGGTTATAGCGTGAATACATGATGAACTATTCCTCAAATGACAAGTTCATCGGCTCATCCGCCATCTCATATTCCGTCGCCATGTGGGTCAGCGGCGTATTTGGATCAACCTCTTCGAAACGGAAGCTGTCCACCCACACTTTGCCTTTGCCGTTCAGAATGACCCCGAATGAAATGACGGCACTGTCCTCCGGCACATCCAGCACGATGCTGTACTGATTCCAGGGCTGTGTGCCCGTGATCGGCCGGTCGTGCATGTTATCAAACTGAAGCACATCTTGTACATTGTTATCCACGCGCATCCATAACCCACAGAACCCATCCACACGTTCGGTCTTCACGAATCCGGATAATTTCATCCGTTTGCCCACATACTTGTCTGCCTTGAACTGCTGCATCATCGTGGCAAACTCATTACTTTCCATTGGTGTAACGGCCTTCAAGTAGCCGGACGCTTTCCCTTGATGCACTTCGGCGGGATCAATGCCCATCTCATAACTTTGCGGATGACTCCCCGTCAGCATCCAACCTTTAACTGTTGACTTCTGATCCATATGTAATTCTCCTCCTCTGGTTTTTCCGGTGAATACCTTCAGATCGAATAATTTGCGAAAACGTCCCGGTGGCATGCCATATATTTTGCGAAAGGCACGGGTGAACGCTTCCTGACTCTCAAATCCGCATGCCAGAGAAATGTCCAGAATACCTGCATCGGTGGAACGAAGTGCAACGGACGCATAACTCATCCGGCGATTCCGAATATAATCCACCACCGTCATGCCCACCTCATTGCGGAAAACCCGATGGTAGTGGTAGGGCGACAGCAGCGCCTCGGATGCCACTTCTTCAAGCCCGATATCCTCATCCAGGTGTGTCTCTATAAAATACAAACTCTGCTGAATCATTGCGCTGTAGCGGTTCAAAATGAAGTAACGCCCCCCTTCCATATCCATACTATACGGGATGGGCCTGAAACCGTTTTGATCAATTTTGCTAAACTTAGAATCGAACTCCCTGGAAACAACAAAGAGCCGGATTAGGGACAACATCGTCCTTAACCGACTCTTCTCGGGTATTGCGGCTGAAGAAGGTGTAAGACACCTTAGAGCTGCATGCATAACCTTCCAGCAACAGATGCTTCTATTCAAACTGAATTAACCCTTTACCGCAGGCTAACGAGATCAGACGGCCGGAACCGGCTGTGCACTAACCTCATCCTCATCATGCTCCACCAGTTCATGTTTCTCCCATGCCCGGCTCTTCCAGCGGAAGTACATAATGACCGCACGTGTCCATTCGTCCGCCGCAATCGCGAGCCAAACCCCGGCCAACCCCAGATGAAGCTTAAATACTAGAAGATACCCAAGCGGCAGACTCATGCACACCATGGAGATCAGTCCCATATATACCGGGAACTTGGCATCCCCTGCCGCACGCAGGGAACCGATAATGACAATGTTGCAGGTACGTCCGGTTTCGAGCAAAAGACTGAGCAGGAGTACCTGAGCACCCAGCTTGATAATCTCCGGGTTATCCGTAAAAATGCCCATTAATGGCACGCGGAAAATAATAATGATCACGTCAATGATCACGGTGGCCAGCAGAGCCCATTTTACACTGTCGAATACACGTTTGTACGCATCATCTTTGCGGCGTGCCCCCACAAGACGGCCGACAATGATGGACGTTCCCATCCCAATCGCCATGCTGAACAGATAAATGTAGCTGGAGATATTGCCCGCATATTGCTTGGTTGCCATGGCTTCCGCACCCAGATAGGTCACGTACAACGTAAATACGAGTTGGCAGGAATGATACACCATGGATTCCATCGCAGACGGAATGCCGATTCGCAGAATTTTGCCGATAAAATTTTTGGACAGTTTAATGTAATAACCGAATTCTACCCGAACCTCACTCACACGGTACAAAAGCCAGAAGAAGATCAGCAGGCAGATGAAACGGCTTCCCACCGTCGAGATCGCTGCCCCTTCCACACCCAGCTTCGGCAGGCCGAAATGTCCAAAGATCAGGGCATAGTTACCAATAACGTGAATGACATTCATAAACACGGATACGTACATGGTTTCCTTGGTATACCCGTGTGTACGAATGGTTGCAGCCAGCGCATTAATGAGGGCCTGCAGGAAAATCCCACCCCCGACAATGCTTATATACGAACGAGCATAATCGTAAATTTCACCTTGTATATTTAAAAGCGACAACAAATGTCCGCCAAACACCAGGAAGATCACGCTCAGGATCAATCCAACCACAAGATTAAGCGTGATGGCATTACCTGTAACCTGAGCTGCTTCTGTGAGCTTTTTCGAACCGATATATTGGGCTACAACAATCGCAGCACCATGTCCAATGACTTCTAGAACAAGAATGGCAATCGAGATAATCTGGTTAGCTGCCCCTACCCCGGAGACTGCATTATCAGATACCGAACTAAGCATGAGCGTATCGACGCTCCCCATCAACATAAACAAGAAGAGTTCCAGGAAAATAGGCCAGGTCAGCCGAATGAGCTTCAGATCCTTGGCATCTGAACGGAGGGACTCTTTGGTCGAGGATATTGCTGTCATTTTCTCACCTTTCCAACGTGGGCTTGATTTCATAGGGTATGTTAGCACAGGTGGTTTGAAAATGCAGTAGTTTTGCGAAAATAATTGAAAAAATTTTGAAATCCCATAAAAAGGTATTTTCATCATTTTCATTAGATGCGTCTTCCGTGCGCCTCGGAGAGATTATGGACGAGGAAACATAACCAATAAAGACCCTTTCATCGCTCGCCGGAAGGAGAGCTGAAAGGGTCTTCAATCTCAGAGAACGCGTATGATGCAGTGAAGTGAAGCACCGAGTCTGTACAACTTAACCTTTGACCGACCCCGCGGCAATCCCCTCTACAATTCGATTGCTCAGGACCAGAAACGCTATCAGGATTGGCAGAATGCTGATCATCAGCGTTGCACCGATCGCCCCCCAATCGGTTGTGTACTGTCCGATGAAGTTTTGCACCCCAACGGTTAAGGTTTTGTACGCATCCGTACTGATAAACGTATTGACGAAAATAAACTCGTTCCAGTCATAAATCATGTTGATGATTGCTGTCGTAGCAAGTACAGAAGCCGTCATCGGCAGCACAATCTGGAAGAAAATCCGATGCACCGAGCAGCCATCCATGACCGCCGCCTCCTCCACCTCTCTGGGAAGAGTATAATAGAATCCGAGCAGAATCATAATCGTAATCGGCATGTTGAATGCAATGTAGGACAGGATAACCGATAGGGGATGATCCGTGAGATTCAGCTTCAGAAACAGGCTGAACAGCGGGATCAGTGTGGAGTGCACAGGAATCATCAGACCCACCATGAACAGCCCCAGCACCAGTGAACGCCCCTTCCAGTGCATACGTGTGATAGCGAAGGTCACCAAACTGGCAAACAGAACCGTGAACACCACTGAAACCACCGTAATCCATACACTGTTGAAAAAGTATAAGCTGATATTGCCTTCGGTCCATACCTTGACATAGTTCTCCCAGCGCGGCGTAGCCGGGAGCGCAAAAGGCGCCATATCGAATACTTCCTGATTATTTTTGAGCGAGAATAACAGCAGCCAGACTAATGGCAATATTTGAAGCAAAGCCACCAGGGACAGGAGCACATACAGCAGGACATACCCGAATCTTCTCAACCATGCCGAACCTGGGCCTGTCTCCGGATGGACTGGCAGCCGAACAGCCGTGTCTGTCTTCACCGAAATGAACCTCCTTTCATTTTACATCGTGTCAGGAATACTGAATCGGTTCTTTCGAGGCTGTCACCTTGCGGAGCAGCCATGTAACGACCAGGCAGATCAGGAGCAGGAAGAACCCTACAGCACTGCCGTACCCAAAGTCAAAGCTGCGAAACGCCTGACGATACATGTAGGAGGCCATCACTTCGCTGGAGCCGTTCGGGCCGCCATCCGTCATGACGTAGATGAGGTCAAAATACTTGAGTGAGCCCACCACAGCCAGCACAATGGTTACCTTGATCACTTCCGTAATCAGCGGCAGCTTGATACGGAATGCAATCTGCCACGGATTTGCGCCGTCAATTCGGGCGGCTTCGACCAGCGACTCCGGGATATTTTTCAGTGCTGCATAATAGATCAAAATATAGAAGCCCGCGTACTGCCACAGAATTGGTACAAACAGCGCATACAGCACGAGCGATGGCTCCGCCAGCCAGGCTGGCGGATTACTTAATCCAATCGCTTCCAGAAACGTGTTCAGCACACCGTTGCTGGGATGATAGATTTTCAGCCATAACTGGGCGATAGCAACCGAAGACAGCAGCATCGGAATCAGATATATCTTTCGAAACAGATTTGCACCCTTGATCTTGCCCGACAGCACCAAAGCAATCATCAGATAGCCGATGAGGCTCAGCGCGGAGAACAAGGCCAGTAAGAAAGTATGATTCGCACTCTGCCAGAACGTTCCGTCCTGGAGCAGCCTGCTGTAATTATCCAATCCAATAAATGTCATTGCACCAATCCCATCCCACTGCATCAAGCCATAATAACCGGTGAGTACGATCGGAATGTAGATTAAGACCAGCAGCAGAAGCAGTCCAGGCAGCACATACAACGCAGCAACCAGACGGTTTGACATGACTCTGTTCAAAACATGATCCTCCCTTCAAGCGTTCAAGCATCCGAGTGGTGTAAGTGAGGGGTACATCAGTTGCCTTTATCAATCGCTGCCTGATGATTTTTCACAAAGTCCTCCGGTGTCACGGCTTTGCCAAACAACGCCTGAATCATATCCAGATGAGCCTGAGCTGCTGCCGGTTTCATCTGCACGTCTGCAAAGAGCGTAAGGCTGCTTGCCTGATTCAACTCATTCAGCAGATCGATATAGAGCTGAGGCAGCTGTACTGCAGCCGTATCGACTTTGGTCGCCGGAATGACCCCAGCTTCGGTCACGGAGCTTTCGCCCCATTTTTCCACAAAATACTGGACAAACTTCTGTGCCTCTTCCTTCACTTTGGAGTTCTGGGCTACAAACAAACCTACGCCCGGTCCACCTACCCAGCTGTTGATGTCGCCTTTGCCTCCGTCAATCGTCGGGAATTTGAAAAATCCAACCTTATCCTTGAATTCCTGCGGAATATCCGGGTTCGTTGTAAAGTTTGGCAATTCCCAAGTTCCCATCAGGTACATGGCTGCCTTCTCATTCATGAATTCGGATTTGCCTTCGTCGTTGGACAACCCGTTAAAACCCTTGTTGAATGCGTTCATATCGACGAGCTTCTGCACTTCTGCCGCAGCTTGGGTCAGAGCAGGATCTTCAAACTTGCCTGATCCGCTAATTGCCTTTTCCAGCGCATCGCCGCCTAAACGATTCGCCAGATACATGTACCAGAGTGAGCCGGTCCACCGGTCTTTATTCCCGAGTGCAATCGGCACTTCGCCGTTCTCGGTCAGCGTGTTCAGCACATTCAGGAATTCATCGTATGTGGCTGGCGGCTGCAAATTATATTTGGCAAAAATAGCTTTGTTATAATAAATGGGTGAGATGTTCAGTTCGATCGGGAGTGCATACGTTTTACCGTCTACAGCATACGCTTCTGTCGTTCCGGCTATAAACTTCTCGCCCAACGATCCATTCAGCAGATCATCGAGGGGCGCAAACAGATTGCCCTTTACATAAGGCTCCAGGAAGCCTGCGGCCCAGGTTACCCCGACATCAGGAAGTTCATTGGATGCGGACAGGATTTTCAGTTTGTTTTTGTATTGTTCGTTCTCCAGCACTTCCTGCTTGATGGTCACATTTGGATTATCCGTCTGATACTGCTGGATAATATCGTTGACCAGTTTGTTCTGCTGTGCAGAACTGCCGGCTGGCCAGAGGTGCATAAATTTCAGGGTCACCTTTCCGTCAGCGCCGCTGCCACTAGTATTACCACCGGATTCATCGCCTCCACCGGAACCTGCATTGTTGCATCCTGACAAAATGACAGCAAGGACCAGCGTCCATGAGAGAAGTAACGCCATCGTCTTTTTGCTCATAATCCCAACCCCCAATAGTGGTTTATCGGTTAATGTAACCGCTTTATAAAAATTGTAGCATGGGCACATTCACTCCATAAGACCAGAATGATTTGGAAAAACTCCACTATTTTAAGGTGTATTTGTTAGTTCTTTTCATGGACAGAATGACGGTATTTGCTGGGACTAAGCCCCTCCAGACTTTTGAATACCTTGATAAAATATTTATCCGTCTGGTATCCAACTCGCTCGGCTACCTCCGAGATGGGCATGGCTGTCTGTACCAGCAGTTCCTTCGCTCTCTGCACCCGTTTGCGCGTCAGATATTCACTGAAATTCAGCCCGACCTGCTCCTTGAACAGTACGCTGAAATAACTGGAATTCAGGTGCAGGGAATCGGCAATTTCACGCATGGTCATGTTCTCCCCGAGATGCGCTTCAATGTAAGCCAAAGCTTCGCCAATCGGCGTATCCCCGCGCTGTTCCCTTCGCTCCCTGACATCGATCAGCTTGGGATCAACCATCTTCTCCATCGTTTGAATGCGCCGCTGCTGTTCATGGACATGCAGTGCCTTCTGTACCGTCTGGAGCAGCTGCTCTTTATCAATCGGCTTGAGCAAATAATCCACCACACCAAGCTTGATCGCCTGCTGGGCATAATTAAAGTCTGCATACCCCGACATAATGAGGACAGCCGGCTTGCCGGGAAACTGCTGAATGGCCTCCACCAGCGACAAGCCCGATAACTCCGGCATGCGTACATCGGTGATCAGGAGGTCTGCAGGCTGGCTGGCGAGCCATTCCCTGGCTTCAACACCACTCGCAGCAGTCTGAATCCGGTTCTTCCCGGCAGACCATTCCTCAAGGGTTTTACGTATGCCTTCTCTTGTACGCGGCTCGTCGTCCACAATCAGAATCGTTTTCTCATGAATCATGTGCAGCCCCCGTTTCCCTCGGAATTTCAAAACTTACGACTGTTCCTACCCCCTCTTCGCTCTCCACTACAAGTTTGGCTGAGTCACCCAATTGGCTGCCAAAATAAACTTTCAGCCGGCGATGCACATTGATCAGCCCCACTCCCGTTCCCTTGGTGGATGCCGCAGGCCCGCCGTCCAGGGCTTGAATAATGGATAGCAGACGCCCCTCATCCATGCCTGGCCCATTATCGCGAACCTCGACGCGTACCCGACCTTCTGCCGAGGAAGGTTCAACACAGATCTCCACCTTTCCCGGTCTTAACGTACTTTCAATCCCGTGCAGTATCGCATTTTCCACCAATGGCTGGATCAGCAGCTTGGGGATAGGCACGCTGCGCAGTTCCTGGCTAAGCCTGATCTCCCACTGCATTCTCTCACCCAACCGCATCTGCATAATGTTCAAATAACGCTCTGCGTGCTCCAGTTCATCAGCTATCGTGACCCATTCATCCTGATGAGGACTGGAGATGATGTAGCGAAACAGCCGGGACATCGCTACCACCATACGGGACATTTCCTCGTCTCCCTTCTCCTCCAGTGACCAATAAAATGCCTCTAACGTATTAAATAGAAAATGGGGATTGATCTGGGATTGCAGCGCCTTCAGTTCGGCCCGGGACTGCATGACTTCCTTCTCATGCACCTCCCGGGTCAATTCGTTCTGCCTGTAGACCATCTGGTTATAAACGTCATTCAGTTCATTGATCTCCATCGTGGAGCTGACCATCAGATTGGGTCTCATCGCCCCCGGCTGTGCCCCGCGCATGGCCCGCATCAGCCGTATCAGCGGACGTGTGATCATCGTGGACAGAAAAAAGGACATCACGAGAAACAGCACCACACCGATGATTCCCGAAACGAGCAAGGCCGTTCTCAGGATCGATACCCCTTCGGTCGTTTCTCCTAGCGGTGTCAGCACAGCAAGTGTCCATCCCGTCAGCTCGGACTTATGCCGAACAACGATATAGGATTCCTCTCCATTCTGAATGACGGACCCGCTGTCCATGATGGCCTCGGGATCAAGGTTAATCTCCAGATTGGAAGTCACCACTTCACCATCTCCGTCCAGCAGCAGGATGGAGTCCTGTAACTCCCCTGTCTCATTCGAATCATTCAGTTGAAAAAAACTGCGCTGCATCCGCACCACAACATAACCCCCATGTTCAAAGGCATGATCCAGCAGGTTGATTCGACGAATGGCGAGAAGGATACCCGGATCTTCAGGGTCAGAGCCTGCCCACACTAATCTGCCTTTGCCTTCGTCCGCTTGGGTGATCCAGCTGCGCTCCACTCGGAGATCCAGGGATCGGTCATCCATCGGGAAAATACGGTTATAACCAGTTGTGTAGATCTCCATACTTTGTGCCCCGTTAATAAAAGATTGATAGCTGCCTGCAATTTGCAGCAGTGCTTGGCGTTGATTAAAGGTGGCCGGTTTTCCCCGCTTCTCGTCACTGAGCAGACGCTGCACGTACGAATCATCCGCGACCTGAGCCGTCAGGGAGTTCACTTGTGCAATGAGCGCATCCAATCGTCCACTGGCCTGTACTGCGGTCTGATGGATATGTTTCTCGGCATTGCTCTTCAATAACGCAGCCACCCGGTCATAGGCCGTCACACCTGCGAGCAGCAGAACGATGAGCATCACCAAGACGAAACCGACGAAGATCTGATTGCGAAGCGAGTTAAAGCGCCCTGTTTTTCCCTGCAACTTCTCCAATTCTCCTTTCTGCATATAAAAGAAACCACCATCTTACGCCTTGCTCTTGAAGACTGAGTACGACCGATGCTGGATTCTTCCATTTATTTAATTAAAGCGCTTGCAAAAAAACAGCTTACTTTCTTTGTTTATCGATTAAACTAACGAATAAAAAATAGCACAGTTTCCTGGGTTAATCAATCCGTTCGAATCGTTCAGAACGCTTTCTTAAAATAAAAAAAGAGAGGAGGACTCTTAGGGTCCGCCTCTCTATAGTCATATCCCTTTATTCATTTAACAGAACCTTGGGTCACCCCGTTAATGATCCACTTCTGAGCAAACAGATAGATGATAATCATCGGCAGCAAGGCCAGCAGGTACGACGCAAACGCCAGGTTGAAGTCGGTATTGAACTGACCTTGGAAGACGTATTGCACCAGTGGCAGTGTGTACTGCGCCGGGTCACTGATAATAATGAGCGGCAGCAGGAAGTCGTTGTAAGTAGACAGACATGTCAGAATACCAACCGTGGCACTGATCGGTGCCATGAGCGGGAAAATGATTTTCCAGAACGTTCCCCAGGTTGTCGCTCCATCCACAAAAGCTGCTTCTTCCAGCGCCACCGGAATGGACCGGATATATCCAACATAAACGAATACGTTAAAGGCGAGTCCATACACCGTATGTAATAAGGTAAGGCCAAGCAGATTCGTCATGTCCAGCGAAGATGTCAGTTTAACAATCGGCAGCATGATGATCGGAAACGGAATAAACATCGCACTGACGAAGTAGTAGTACAGCCCTTTGAAAAACTTCCGTTTCTCCATATTGCGCGCGATCGCATAGGCAACCATGGAGTTACTTAGCAGTGTCAAAATGACGGTAGATGCGGTAACGATGGCACTGTTACGGAACGATTGGAAGAAGTTCGTCATGTCGATGGCGCTTGCGAAGTTCTCCCAGTGCAGTGTTGTCGGGAAGGCAAATACCGACTGGGCCATTTGCTCCGGATTTTTCAAGGCGATCGTTACCGTCATATAGAGCGGGAACAGGATAAACAGCGTTCCCAGAACAACGAGCAGCATAACGAGCCAGTTTGTACGTGTACGGCTTCTCATTACAGATCCATCTCCCTTCTTTGCAGGAACCGGATTTGCAGAATCGAAATCACCGCAATAACGATGAAATAAATAACCGAGTTCGCAGATTGATACGCATATTCGCCGCCTTCAAATCCACCCGTATAGATCAGGTGGGAAATGGATTGCGTCGCCCGGCCAGGTCCCCCGTTGGTCAAGGCTACGATCTGATCGAAGACCATCAGGGAGTTTTTCATGGCCAGCACCATATTAATGGTGAAGAACGGGGCAATCAGTGGGAACGTAATGCTCCAGAATTCACGCCATTTGCCAGCACCATCAAGGTTCGAAGCTTCGTATAGTGTCGTTGGTATCGTTTGCAATCCGGCCAGATACAGGATCGTATTGAGTGCTACCGATTGCCATACGGCTACGATAACGATCCCGATCCATGCCAGACTTTCGCTACCGAGGATGTTGGTCGATAAGGCGCCTATTCCCAGGTTTTGTCCCCAGATTGGAAATACGTTGGAGAACAGATAGTTAAATATGTAACCTACAATCAATACACTCAGGATATTCGGCAGGAAGTAAATGCCCCGGAAAAAGTTGCGGAACTTGATCTTGGCATTCAGCCCAAGTGCGATGAGCAGACTCAGAATATTTGTCAGGATCGTCACCACGATCGCAAACTTGAACGTAAACCAGTAGGCATTGCCCACATTGTCATCCTGGAACAGATTAAAATAGTTTTTGAAGCCGACAAAATCATAACTTTTCCCGAAACCGTTGTAGTTCGTAAAGGAATAATAAATCCCCTGGAGAGCCGGCAGCGTCATAAACACGAAGAACAATACCACCGCCGGAACCGTCATCCAGTAATAGGGTGCGATACGTTTGTTCATACTCCATCCTCCTTTGGACAAGGCTTAACGCCGGTTTGCTACCTTGTCCCATTCTTTGTCGAGTGTATTCAGATAGTTGTCGATGTTTTTGTTTTGCAAAAAGGACTGTACGATGGAATTCAGCTGCACCGCAGCCGGAATGTAGTGATCGGCAAAATCAATAACTTTGCCCTGCTCGATATAAGGCGTCAGCTCCTGAACTGCAGGGTCGTCCTGCTCCACGCCTTCGACCGCCGCAAACAACGTTTGCTCTTCAATGTATTTCCCGATATTTTCAGGTTCCAGCAGAAATGCGATAAACTCTTCAGCCTGTTCCCGGTTTGGCGTATCCGCCGAGATCGTAAACAGGGAGTCAATGCCGTTTACCAGCTTGATCTGGCTTGGATCATTTCCGGTCGGGAACGGGAAGAAACCGATATCCACATTCGGATTCGCTTTGCGAATCTCGGAGATCGCCCAGGTTCCCTGGATATACATGTATGCTTCGCCGTTGGCAAAAGCCCGGTTACCGTCGGAATAGGCCTTACCGAAGTTATCGCCATGACCGTAATTCATCAGTTCAAGCTGTTTCTCGGCCACTTCGCGGTATTTCTCCTTGAAGGTTACCTTGTTCTCGCGTCGATCCAGATAGAAATCAATACCGACCAAGTTAGGTCCGAGTGCATTGAACGGCAGATTCGTCTGCCAGTCATCCTTGTATGTGAAGTAAAACGGAATCTTGCCTGCGTCCTTAATCTTTTGGGCGGTAGCAATCAGCTCATCCCATGTCTTGGGAACATCCAATCCCATTTCCTTAAACAGCGTTTTGTTATACATGATGCCGTTTGCATTTGTTGCATATGGAATGCCCGTCACTTCCTCCATGCCCGTGACATCCTTCAGCATTTGTATGTAATTCGGATCGATTGTCTTGGTCAGCGAGCTGTCCGTCAGATCGGCAAAAATCTCACTCTGAGCCAGAATTGAATATGTATCAGTTGCACCCATGGCCATAATATCCGGCACATCGTTCTTTACTACACGGGTCTTCAATACAGTTTCTGCATCTGGCGGATTCACCTGAGTGACCTGTATATCGGAATGCTCCGCATTGAATGTTTTGATCAATTCGTCAAAGGTTCCTTTGGCTTCGGGTTTGTTCTGGAAGAATTCGATTTGCACTTTGCCGCTTGCGCTCTCCCCGCTTGTACAAGAAGATAGAAGCACAGCCATTATTCCACATAGCAACATAGTCCCGAGTGCCTTGGTAAGCGATGTTCTCATGTTGTACCTCCCTCAGCGTTATATACGTAAAGATATACCCATTAAATTGGTGGAATAACCATTTGGTTAATTCTTCCACACAGAACATAACATAGGGGCGGGTTATTCAACCCTTTATTATTTCTAAAACGGTTTCGGCAAAAATGAATCATGGTGTTGTTTTCCAAGGGAACTGTCCGCATAACAAAAAGAAGGACATTGGATAGTCCAATGTCCTTCCTCATTCAATTTTCACGTAAACACAAAAAATTAATTTCTTTCGCTCTAGGAACGTTCAATTTTGGGCAATGCGCTGCGCAATCGCTTGGCCCGGTGACTCCGGTATGCGCGGATTAACATGCCGATCACCAGGAGTACTACACCGATGTTAATGGCTACATCCGCCAGGTTAAGAATCCCCCGCCCGGACGGAAATACGAGGAAATCCGTGACCTTCGCATAAACAAAACGATCAATGGCATTCCCCAAAGCTCCACCAACCATGAAACCTGCCCCCGCCTGCATCCAGAAACCGCGAATTTCACCTTTTCTCCGGTAATACAGAATACCCGCAATAAACAAAATGGCGACTACGCCGAATAGACGCGCATTCCCCTGAAACATGCTTCCCGCCATCCCGCTGTTCTCGTAATGCTGCAGCTGCATGCCCGAGTCACCGAGCCTCATCATGTCGCCAACTTCCATATACATCCTTACTGCCATCTTGGTTCCCTGATCCACCAGCGTAACCAGCAATGCTATAAAATAAAACAGCATATCGCCTCTCCTCCTGCCTCACTTCGCTTATTCATATCCTATGTTAACCTGTGGGATCTCCAGTGTATGTTCCCTTCACTTTAACACAGCCGAAGTCGTCTCTCCAAATGGATTGGCACGATACCCAAGCAGGGAAACGATTACATTGCCCAACCGTACCCGGCAGGGACCACACCGATCCGTGTCGAATGTAGACATGAACTATACATGTAAAGGGGCTGCCTGTAAATTGAACCTAACGATGACAGAGAAACTAAAGGAAATGCAGCAGGAAGAAACGGACTTGGTATTTCGTACATTCGACTCTGAACGGGCACTCCAGCTCGGACTCCATTTGATCGAGGAAGCAAAACAACGCTCACAGGCGGTTACGATCGACATCACACTCCAAGGACATCGCCTTTTTTTACATGCCATGGAAGGCACTCATCCAGACAATGAGGATTGGATTCGGCGTAAAAACAATGTGGTGAATCACTTCTCCTCCAGTTCATGGCATACCGCTCTTCGTCTGCGCAGTGAGAATAAAACACTTGAACAGGATTTTGGCCTGCCTTCTTCTGATTATGTACTGGCTGGCGGTGCTTTTCCATTAATTATGGAGGACAAGGGACAAGTCGGCACCATTACGGTATCCGGTCTGCCGGATGAGGAAGATCATGATCTGGTGACCACCGGAATCCGCTCATTTCTGTTGCAGCAAAGCTAATCCGCTATACAAAAAAAACACCTGATCGATATGATCAGGTGTATTTGCCATGTCACAGCAATCCTTCCGATAGCACAGACAATCGTTGTCCGGATGATCCGGAAGGATTTTTGCATTCCATAAGTTGATATACATCGCTAAAACTGCCGGACCGTATTACGGTAATCGGGCATATGGTCCAGGTAGTTCCGGTTTATTGAATAGCCGACAAAACGTCGAGCAGCATGGACTTGAATTTGGGCCGATCGATGGCCTCGCATACGCGTACGTTAGGCTCTTTGCCGAAACGTCCATTGATATCCACTACGCTGTATCCACGCGTCAGCTCTCCTGCCGCTTCCACATCCACGTAATACTGTCCTGATTTGGTCATGAGTGATTCGTCTGCGGCAACCGCCATCAGCAATGTATCCGGGTGTGTAGTGCCATTCAGCTTATGTACCGATTTGTTGAACTGCATGACCACTTTGTTGATTGCCGTGAAAAAGTCTGCTCCAGCTGTGCCAAGAGCTGCAATTTCTGCATGATCGTCATCATCCATGACGGAATATTGGGTACACATCTCCCAGCCAACCATCGTTGTTGGAATGCCGGCATGCAGTACAATTTTGGCTGCCTCGGGGTCCACATAGAAGTTGTACTCTGCAGCTGGCGTAATGTTACCCAGTGCATTATTCGTTCCGCCCATAATGTAGAGATGAGCAATCTCCGGAATAATGGTCGGGTCCTTCTGAATCGCCATCGCAATATTGGTCAGAGGTGCAATAGCCAGAAGAGAGATCTCTCCCGGATTGGCATGCACTTTCTCAATGATAAAATCAACGGCATGGCCGCTCTCGGGACGCTGGTCTGCCTTGGGGAAATGCGCGCCGCCCATGCCATCGTCACCATGAACGTCTTCCACTGTACGGTGCTGTGCCTGCCCATAGGCCATCAGTGGACGTTCGCATCCTTTATATACAGGCACCTTGCCGCCATGTCCAGCAACCTGTACGGTGTACAGGGCATTTTCAACCTCTTGGTCAAACTGAACGTTCCCACCCGTAATTGTGATGCCTTCCACCTGAAAGTGGTGCAAAGCCGTCAGGATCGCAATCGTATCGTCTCCTGCTGTATCTGTATCGATGATGACTTTTCTCATGATGCCGCGCTCCTTCTTCCGTTTGATATTCATTCCAAATAAACACTAGGGTTTATTTTACATCAAAAATGTACCGATGACGATGGAAACGCCGATGATAATGGAACGCAGCAGCTGTGCCACCGCCAAATTACCTCGTGCAATTTCATCACACACTCGCATTTTTGGAGTCAGGAAATCAAATATAATATAGACCAGACACAAAATAATGATTCCCAGCGCAGACCATAGCAGCATATCCAGCCACGAATGCGTGGAGAAGGACACCATTCCAACAATGATGCACAGTCCCAGCAGCTTGCTGCCCATGTACATGCCCGCCGCTTCATTTCCTTTGGTGATTTCCTCACTATCGTTATACCGGGTCAATTTGCTAAAAGCAAAATACCCACATACCAATACAACCAGCAGAATGCCAATACCTATCACAACATTCAGCAGGTTCAGCCCCAAGTTTTCCATTCCTACTCCTCCTCATTATCCATTACGTTCATTGACTGCAGCTGCACAATAATAAGCCATATCTCCGGTCACTTTCTCCCCGATCCGGGGCAGCACACCGGCAAAACGTCCACCGATGACAAACACACCTGTAAGCAGATAGCCGCTATAATCCCCGTCCTCTGTCTGAATCACTGCCTGCTCCATCGGAACAAGCTGCTGATAGACCTTCGGTTGATTGTTATAATAGGCTGCCATTTCTTCATCTTCATCCGGTCCTGCCGTGTTAATCTCCGTTTCCTCACCTAGCAAAAGGGTGCCTCGACCCTCACGGCCCCAATAACTTTTCTCTACATAAGGAGTAGATTCCAGCTCAAAGGGTCCTGCTTCGAAATAGGTGGGCAGCAGATACCGGGAAATCGAATCCAACTCTGCATCGGTAAACAGCCGAAAACCGCAGTACTCTGGAGTCTGTTCATTGCGTTCATAGAGGGACCAGATTGCAGCCATGAAGCCTTTGCTCTGCATCAGGACATGCTGTACGGGGTTCATCAGGCCAAGGCGACCATCCTGTACCAGTTCTAGCAGCGCTGCACCGATGTCCACACCTGTTGTCTCATCCCGATCATCCACAAGGTACTCCAGCGGATAAAGGCGATACAGCAGCTGAATCTGATGTCCATCATGATACAGCGCATCGCCTGGAACAATCTCCAATTCCTCCAGGGGAGCGTAGCGCACCTCATACCCGGCTTCCCGGCAGCGTTCCATCAGGTATTCCGTATTGGTCCGATCCTCCACATGCTCACCAAATGAGGTAAACGTCACAGGGCCTTGCAGTCCTTGCCCGGCATATGCCTCCAGCCACTTACGGAAGCAATTCCGGATACATGCATCCATGTCTGCGGATGGCGCAGTTAATGCAGCATCTTCAGCCATGCCTACCAAAATACGCTCCAGAACGGCCGCTTCGGGTATGCCGGTAGGCGTGTCGGTATTATTTTCGATACACTTGAATCCAGCCTCACCGATAATCCAGTCCTGACGCGTAATGCCACCGGTCACAGTCTCCATTCGTGCTGCCGCAATCAGTCCTGGATGAATACCCAGCTGGTGCTCCAGAAAACTGTCCGGCATATACTGCTGGATAAACCGCATGACTTTGCAGTATATTCCGTCGATCAGCTCGACTGCACGCTGCAGCTCATGTATCTCTTGAGGGGTATACATCGTCAGCGCAGGTACACAATATTGCTTGCCATACATCCGGTGATAGGGGACATGCTGCCCGGCTTCGCCCGCAAACACCTCTTCGTGACGATAGGGCAACGAGTGCATTTGCCTCATAACACTTAGCCTCCCGAACTGCGGAAGAAGCTGCCAAAGCCGCTCGATTTGGACTTTGATTTACTATAGGAGCTGTTCTTGCTGCTGCTGCTGCCGCCGTATGAGCCACCATAATAATAATGGCCGCTGCTGGAGTCATACTCACATCCGGTATCATATTCCGGGTCACACTCGTCGTTGCTGCCACAACCGGACAGCACCGCAGGCACGGCGAGCATCAGGGAAAAGGCAACCAGCTTCGCCCGCGATCCGGGTTTGGCCGTGTTATTCCGCTCTTCTTCTGTCATTACAGGTCTACCTCCTTCATGAAAAACAACACTTTCCTGCGATCCGCATCGAGCACGGAATACACGAATTCATAGGTCGTTCCGCTACGCACCATGTAATGGTCCAGGAGCCGTTCGGCAAGTTCCATCGTGTACGAAGAGGAGTCTGTCAGTTCCAGCTCCTGAAATGCCTTTCCATTCCACAGCATATACTCAGCGCTGTACATGGAGGACATTTTGCACATAGCCAGTGCAGCATCCGCAATCGCTGTACCGTAATCTGCAGGCATCTCGTTGTTGTACGCAGTCACATAGATGGCATGATCCCGAAGATCCTCGCATTCATTGGACAGGTGGGTCCACAGTTTGTTTTTCATCAGGGTTGCATCCACCAGTTTGCGCATGAACAGTTCATCCCGGGTGACGGATACCTGCTCCAGCTGCCCCGTCTCAACCTGCCGATCATCCGACCAGCTTCGATAAGTCAATGCATAATAGATAACGATAACCTCCCTTTTGTGTAGCTCTAAGATGAGCCGCCTCAATTCATACAAACGTATTTAACGCATGAGAAGGAAAAAAGTTACACTATTCTCCATGACATGTAAATAAGAACATTTGGAAATGAGTGGATCGCTAGACGATCGACCATGCTGCTGGTTGCTACCACCATCCAAAATAAAAAAAGCCGGAGACATTCTCCGGCCTTGCAAACAGATTCGAGGTCCGACTATACTCACATCTCTGCCCATTGGGCCAACATCTCATTATATTCACCGGACAGCTGCTCACGCTCGTTCCATACCTGTTCCAGATCAGGGGAATTTGCCAGTAATTCAAGCTGCTGATCCAGCTCCTGAATCTGCGCCTCAAGACGTGCCAGCTTTTGTTCCAGCTGCTCGGCCGACTGCCTTTTCTCCGTACCGCTCTCCGCTTGACGGGAAGCAGGCTGATCCTTTGATTTGACACTTGCCCGAGATGGAGCTGCAGCAGTAACGGTATGCTCTAGAACTGCTGCTCCTGCACGCGCCTGCAGATCAAGCTTTTTCTCCCGATAGTCTTCATAGTCTCCGAGATAAGTGGTCATCTCCCCGTTCTCCAGTTCCCAGACACGTGAAGCGAGGCGATTGACGAAGTAACGATCATGAGAAATGGCAAGCACAGTACCTTCAAAATCCACCAGCGACTCTTCCAGCGCTTCTCTTGAGGCGATATCCAGATGGTTGGTCGGTTCATCGAGCAGCAGCACATTGGGTTTGCGCTGCACCAGCAGAGCCAGCCGCAGACGGGTCCATTCACCGCCGGATAGCTGACCTACCGAGCGAAATACATCTGCGCCGTAGAATAGATATCTGGCGAGAATTCCACGCGCTTCGCCTTCTTCCACACCTGCCTCCAGGCGGAAATACTCAAGCACACTCAGCTTCGGATTGGAAGGCTCCTCCTGTTGGGCCAGATAGCCCACATCCACTCGTGCTCCCCATTCAAGCTGGCCAGCAGTCGGCTGCTCCTCTCCAAGCAGGAGCTTGAACAATGTTGTCTTGCCTGAGCCGTTGCGGCCAATCAGGGCAATTTTGTCCCCATGCTCAAGTAAACCCGAGACACCGCGCAGGATCGGACGTTCTCCATAGGCCTTCTCCACCTGTTCAATCACCGCCACCCGGCGTCCCGTCCGGTCTGTAGGGCGTACATCGAAATCCGCATTGCGCCGCTCGAGCACAGGCCGCTTCACCTGCTCCATCCGCTCCAGTGCTTTGCGCATCGAAGCGGCCCGCCGGAAGAACTTCTCGTTCCCGCCGATGCGTCCCCATTCCTCCAGCTGGCGGATCGTTTCTTTCATTTTCTTCATGACCTTCTGCTGTTCCTTGAACTCTTCGAATTGCTGCAGCAGCCGTTGTTCCTTCACTTTCATGTATTCCGTGTAGCCGCCAGCAGACGTTTGCGCTTCGCCATCCTCCAGCTCCAACGTTCGGGTCACCACGCGGTCCAGAAAATAACGGTCATGGGAGATCAGGACGATTGTGCCCGTATACTCCCGCAGAAATCCTTCCAGCCATTCCACCCGTTCCAGATCAAGGTGGTTGGTCGGCTCATCCAGCAGGAGCAGATCAGGACGCACGATCAGCTGTGAAGCGAGCACAACCCGGGTCTGCTCTCCCCCGGACAGGGAACCGAACCGCCAGCCGTAGTGCGCTTTGGCGATATCCAGACCGTCCGCCACCTGATCAATCCGAGCGTCCATTTCATAACCGCCCTCACGCTCAAACTGCTCCTGGAGTGCGGCATATCTTTTCAACAGACGGCCCAATTGGTCTGGATCTGCTGCATAGTCCGGGTCAGACATCTGCTGCTCCATTTCCTTCATTCGGCTGCGGCACTCCGCTAGCTCCTTAAATCCGAGCCCCAACACGTCCAGTACCGTATGATCATCCAGTCCTTCCGGAACCTGAGCCACATAGCCGATCCGTGTATCTTTCTTGATCATCAATTGCCCTTCGTCCGGCTGGTTCAGCCGGGCCATCAGGCGCATGAGTGTTGTTTTGCCGCTTCCGTTGCGGCCGATCAGGGCGACCTTGTCACCCTCCATGATTTCAAAAGTAATGCCGTCCAGCACCAGATGTGCTCCGTGATATTGTGTCAGTTGTTGCGCGCTAATGATCATCATAATAAGGTTCCTCCTATGATATGGAAGATCCTGACCGCAACACAAAAAGAGCCGCAGAGGTTAGCTCCGCGGCTCTTCAGAATTCAAGCAAAATTGCTTATCGTCCGAATGAGGTCAAGGCAGGCATCTTCTCGCAATGGTTAACTTCCGTATATTCAAAATTGGACAGACTTCTCCCGTTGTAGAAAAAAGTGTGAACAATGCCAGCCATAGCAATCGGCAGCTGGCTAATACGGTTGTTAAGCATCTCGTGATTCACCTGTCTTCACCTCCCTTGTCATAATTATTGTCAATATATCACAGACGAATGCATTCCTGCAACCATCCCATTTGCCCGATTCATCCTTATCGCGAATTAATCGTCCCGGTTAATTCCTTCCCCGTCGACGCAGTACCAACTCCGCGATCACAACCGTAATCAGTGTCAGCATTCCCGCTGTACCCAGAGAAACGCCGAGCAAGGCATACCCGATGCCATTCCAGCCGCCAATATCGATGCTAATCATGACCACAATGGCTCCCCCAAGCAAGGCTGCACATGGCAGTATATATTGTCCCCAGGTCATTCGCCGTCCCTGCATCCGGTAAATAAGCCAAACGATCAATAACTGAACTACCCACATGCCGAGCGTCCACAGAATGAGTACATCCATCAGGTTCTCCTCCGATCTGCTACATGGTCAAATTCCTTCATAACAGCCTTGTCACTTCAACCAATCTGCAAAAAACTTCCGGTACCCCTCCTTCATGATCGTACGCGAGAACGCACCGAACGCATACTCCCGGTTATCTTCCGATACACTTCGCGGTGCCGCCGCAGCCATGTTCACCAGCTCAAACCAGTTATCCTCATTGCCTGCAAAGGCATGTGTGGATCGAATATGACCATAGCACGGATGCTCCGGCTTCACGACCATTTTGCCCATCGCCATCGCTTCTGTCAGAGGCATCGCGAACGTGTCAAATGCTGAACAGCTCCAGTATACCTTGGCCGAGTTCATTAGCATAAATACCTCATCTTGGGTCAACGCAAACTGAAGTTTTACATTGTCCGGAATGCTGTATTTCTTCATGCTCTCCTCGTAACGCCGTCCGCCAAATACCATGTAGACTTCCTTGTCCGGGTTCTGCCGTGCATATTCCAGAACCAGATCCGGGCGGCGATTCGCTTCATCCCGACCGATCCAGAGCACACGGTTATGCACCACCTGACTTGGATCATAGTGGCGGTGTGCCAGCTCTTCATTGAACCCGATCGGAATGACATTCACGTCATGTACACCGAAATTGCGGGCCAGCTCTGTTTTTAGAAACTCTGTCTGTACAATGGCTTTATCCACCATCGTATAGAATGGCTTCATCATCTCATACCCCGTCAGTGCCGGGTCAGGGAAGCTATGAGGAAACAATACACTCTTCGGCAAGAACATTTTGAGAAACGTAAAACCGGATACGGTGTAGATGACATGCTCTATATGCTGGCTGTAGATCTGGTCGAGTACGATATCATAATTCACCAGGTCGCCCTTCTCATGTTCATAACCCGGCAGCCAGTCGTACCCGCTTACATGGCGCTCCGGCGAAATGAACACAATATCCACCCCCAGCTCCAGACCAATCTGCTTCAGGCGATCGGCGAATACGCGCGGCCCCTGTGCTTCGGTGAATTGAATTTTACGCATAACGAGTCCTACCTTACGCATGTTCTGCCCCCTCATTTCTATTCCGTGAATAACTGTTTCATGCACTGTTCCAGCGTTGCAGCCGTCTCATTCCACTGATTGCGCAATTGCTCCTCTGGCCATACACAGTCCGGATTCTTCAGATCAGAATCGATCAAACGCAGCATCCAGAGCGAGAATACAATGGCATACGCTTCATACCATCTTTTGAAAGAAACCCTCTTCACCTTTCTAGCGAAGCCCTCCAATCCGTCCAGATATACCTGAACCACTCGATCCCGCAGCTGTGATGTAACATGTCTTGGGAACAGTGGATGAGACAGATCGATTAAATGGTACAAATCCCAGAGCGGCGTATTGAGATGGGCATGTTCCCAATCGATAATGACAAGTCTGCCATTCACATCTGCCATATTGCCGGGATGCAGGTCCCCGTGACACAGAACGAGCGGAAGTTCTGTCTCTGCCGTTTGAATCAGTGTTGTGATCTCATCCCAGCAGGATGCAGACAGCGTCATTCCAAGCTTGGACAGCAAGTCACCCGTTGATTCCTTGGCGCCCAAGAGATCTTCAAGCATGTTCCCAATGGGCGGCTTCTGACCCACACGTGGCAGCTCGTCCCAACGGGGTGCCCAGAGCGTATGCCATTGCGCCATATGCACCGCAGCAGACAGCATCTCAGTTTCCTGCGACTGGTGCACCAGAGGCCCCAGATCCTCGTAAATCAACCAGCTCTGTTCTGGAGCGATTTCTTCGTTAGAAGAGGCGATTAGCTGCGGATAGATGGATGGCAATACGGACAGTACATGCCGGGATATCCACCGTTCACGCCCGTGCTGCCCGAGGTTCGTGAGGGGTTTGAAAATATAACTTTTCCCGGTATGGACCGTGAATCGCTCCACATATTTGCCATTCATCCCCTTGTAGAGCTGCTGCCGGCTGGTTATAAACTGTTCGTTCAATGTCCCTTCAGCCGTAACCCAGTCATGCGCATATTCGTTCATGCCCACCATCATCCATTCGTCCTTCCGTGCCTGCACATTTATATTTTCTATCCATCATACGTTGCTGCTCACAAGCCTGCAAGCTTGGAACAGAGTGCTTCTCGGATTAACCGGCTCACAAAATGAGCATTGAATGAATTCATAAAATTTAAAAAAGCAATCAAAAAAAGACGTACATGGAGATAATCCTGAGATCATCTGCATGTACGTCTTTTTCTTCGTGTTTGCTCACTCTGCGTATTCATTTATATCTCGCGTTTTGTGAATTGCTCCACACCGATAAAAAGTTAAACTTCGACCGCAATACCTTCATAAAAACGACGAATAACTTTCTCTGCTGGTTTACCATAAACGCCGTACCCGTCATCCGTCAGTGCATCCTGCTCCTGATACAGATGCGCGCTCCAGTCCCACAGGCCAAAGCCCCGAACCCACTCCCGCTGGCTGGCATGACGGAACATGGCTTCATAGAACCGCTCCTGTTCCTCTGCATTCACTTCACCTTCTAATCCCCAGTCATTCGGCACCTGCGCCGATCCACTGCGGCTCGGACAACCCGCTTCTGCAAAGAAAAAAGGTTTGCCATAAGGCGCAATCTCCTGTTCAATGCGATCCAGCTGCGCTCCCCAATCCCCGATAGGATAATATCCGCTCGACGAGATCACATCCACGGCATCCCACCATTTCACATGACCTTCCTGATACTTGTCGGTGTTGTAGGATACAAGGCCGGAATAGACTTCGCGCACTCCCGCGATCACCCCGCGCCACTCCTGATCCCGGCGCTCAGACTGCACCATCTCACAGCCAGCGATGAACATTTCGCACTTCTCTTGCTCTGCAATCGCTGCATAGTGCTTCTGATACGCGGTATAGCTGCGGAACCAGTCTTGCCATTTCGGCTCACACGGTACATCGATATCAAAAAAGTTAATATGTGCACGCCATGTGCCATCGGTGCAGTTGACCGTTGGTTTCAGAATGACACGCAGCCCTAGCGTGCGGGCATAACGCATCATGTCCACCAGCTCATCATCCTCCACCATATGCTCACCCCGGTACTTGACCTCTGTCGCCTGCGGATGATCCTGATGGGCCGCCAATGCAAAAATGACATGTGAACTGCCTGTGCGTTCGGCCATCAGGCGCAGGGATTCTCTTGCTTCCGGCTTACGGAAGTCCCCCCTGCCACTCATCCAGCCAAATGTAAATCCTTTGATGTAATCCATTTGCATTGTGCTTTAGAGCCCCTTTCATGTTCAATTAAAGCTTGCCTTCCTCGCGATCTCCGGCGATCACTTCGTCGGTCTCAATGACGTAGTTCACAATTTCTTCAACGGTCGTGTAGGCAACGCCAACATACGTATCGGCAGCACCATAATAGATCGCGATCCGCCCTGTCTCCGCATCATGCAGCGTTGCACATGGGAAGATGACATTATCGACGAACCCTTGCTCCTCATACCATTTCTCTGGTGTCAGCACGAAATTGGAGGAACGATATTTTACTTTGGACGGCTCCTCCAGATCCAAAATGACCGCACCCATGCTGTACACAAATCCGTTGCAGGTACCGGTTACGCCGTGGTAGAACATCAGCCAGCCTTCGGACGTTTCAATCGGAGCAGGACCGCCGCCAATTTTGACCGATTGCCACCAGCCCTCGCCGCCTTTGCTCATGACATGACGGTGTTTGCCCCAATACACAAGATCGGGGCTTTCGCTCAGGAAAATATCCCCGAACGGCGTATGTCCGCTGTCGCTTGGTCTGGACAGCATGACGTAGTTGTCCTTGATTTTGCGCGGGAACAACACGCCATTGCGGTTAAACGGCAGCATCGGATTTTCGAGACGGACAAACGTTTTGAAATCGTCGGTCTTCGCCAGACCCAGTGCTGCGCCATAGAAATCGGTACACCAGATGATGTAATAGGTGTCCTCCACTTTGACCAGACGCGGGTCATACGCATAGTTTGGCATGAAGGGGTCGCCATTCTCATCCACAAAAGCAATGCGCTCCTCCTCAATCGTCCATGATAATCCGTCTTCACTGGAACCCATATGCAGGTGCGGGCGGCCATTAATCGTTTCGGCGCGGAATACGCCGATAAACTTCCCTTCATAAGGAACGACTGCACTGTTGAAAATACGGGCAACCCCCTTGACCGGGTTACGCGGTACAACCGGATTCGCTGAATGTCTCCATACCGGCCCTTCCGTACCCTCCGGTTTATCCTCCCAAGGCATATTCGGTAACGTATCCCCAACAATGTGCACGTTCTTCGTTTCAACAACTGTCATCGATTCATTTCTCCCTTCGTTTTTCTATTTCACGGAGCCTTGCGCGAAGCCGTTGTAGATGTACTTTTGTAGCAGCAGGAAGATGATCATCGTTGGAATGATGGCGATCATGATGCCGGCACTGATGACTTCCCACTGGGATCCGAATGGCCCCTTGAATTTGAACAAGGCCGTGGATATGACCTGTAGATCCGTCTTCGGCATGTAGAGGAACGGCGTGTAGAAGTCGTTGTAGATGTTGACCCCCTTCACGATAATGACTGTTACAATCGCCGGTTTCAGGAGTGGCAGAATGATTCTCCAATAAATGGTGAAGTACGAAGCCCCGTCCAACATCGCTGATTCATCCAGCGCATTGGAGATGGAACCCAGAAACTGTAGGAAAATGTACACCGCAATAATATCCGTACCCAGGTACATGACGATCGCGGCCCAACGGGTGTTGAACAGATCGAGTGCGTTAATGATCTGGAACGTGGCGACCTGTGTCGTCACACTCGGAATCAGGGTAGCAAGCAGGAACGCCGCAACCATGATTTTTTTGCCTTTGAATTTGAATCGATCCAGTACATACGCAATCATGGAACCTGTTAATGTGGCACCCACGATGGAGATGATCAGGATAATAATTGTATTTTTAAAACCGACTAGCATGTTCCCGTCCACAAAAGCCTTCGTGTAGTTCGCAAAATTGAACCAGTTTTCAGGCGGAGCAAGCGGACTGCTTGTCGCGTATTCGGCATTGGTTTTGAGTGACGCAAACAGAACAACAACGATAGGCACAAGCGCAATGAACGCTGCGAGAATGAGTGAAGCATATTTAAATATGCTCGCGAGGGTGTATTTGAATGGTCGCACGTTCATTCCTCCCCTTTCATGGTGACACGCTGAACCAGCGTAACCAGAATAACGATAAACAGCAGGACGACAGCCATGGCTGATGCCAAGCCCAGTTTGCCATACTTGAAGGCCAAGTGAACGGTCTGAATGACAAACGTCTCACTGCCGTTGGAACCATCCGTCATAATATATGGAATATCGAACGCACTGATTGCGCCGCTGATCGCCAAAATCAGATTGAGCTGCAGGATGCGTGTAATGCTTGGCAGGATAATGTGGCGGAATTGCTGCCAGCGATTCGCACCATCGATATCCGAAGCTTCATAGACATCCTTTTGAATGGAAGAGATCGCACCAAGGAAGATGATGAAATTGAAGCCCATGTATCTCCATACCGATGCGCCTGCCAGAGAGACGTTGATAATATCGGGATTACCGAGCCAGAGCTGGGTGTACTGTCCAAGCCCGATCGCTTGCATCAGTGTATCCAGTGTGCCGTCCGGTTTAAAGAAGAACAGGAAGATAAATCCGATCGCTACCCCGTTTAATAAATAAGGGAAAAACAGTATGCCTTTGAAGAAGTTTTTGCCTCGGATTTTGAAACTCAGAATCGTTGCAAAGTATAGGGCCAGGCCCATTTGCACGAAGGTAGCCACAAAATAATACAAACTGACTATAAACACTTTGAAATATTCAGGATCACTGAAAATCCGCGTGTAGTTTTCGAATCCGACATAGTCGAACCTTTTGCTGTAACCATTCCAATCGGTAAAACTGTATTTGAACATGTTAATGACTGGCAAGTAAGCAAACGTGAACAGCAGTGCCAACGGAATGATCGAGAAGGCACAGATGATAAATATGCGCTGCGCTGAGTAACCCCAATTCGAAATTTTTAAGTATTTCATGCTCTCCACACCTCCAAGCGGTTCAACCGCTTTATATCGAAAGACTCCCGCCCAATAAACATTCAGAATTAAAGACAGCCGGAAGAAGGCATTTTGCACCATTCATGCGATACAAAATGCCTGCTGCAAAGGTTAGTTCAGCCATTTTTCCCGGCAGCTTTCATCCTGGCACAATCAGCTCGCACTTCTTGTTATTTCGCGAGTTCTGCCCGTGCTTTCACCCATTTGTCATTCAGATCTTTCATGATGTCATCATACGATTCGCTGCGGTTTCCAATAGCGGCTTCGATAATGCGTTTCTTGAAGTCAGGCTGCCAGAGGCCGATTTCACCCTCGTTATCAATTTTGTCGACCAGCCCTTCCTGCCCTTCCTTCGCAGGTGTAAGCGTGGAGAACTCCACATCTTGGAACTGATCCAGAATCGGCGGCAGTTCAGCACTTTTGTCTGCACTCATGCCTCCGCCTTGTTCTACCGCATAGTTCGACTTCGCCAGGAACCAGTCAATCCAGGCTTTAGCTGCCGGTTTGTTCTCGCTGTTTACATTCATCCCGATGTTGTAGTCTGCAGCGAGTGGAACGACGACATCACTTGCATTTGTAGGGAATGGCAAGAAGCCAATATTATCCGGCGTATCTGTCAGACCTTGAATTTGGGTGATGGCCCATGATCCGAGCGCCATCGTTGCAATTTTGCCGTTAGCCAGATCGGCCTTCGAGCTTTCCCAGTCGGTTGTTGTTGGATCCTTCTCGATCAGGCCGTTTTTCGCTGCATCATACAGCACCTTGTACAGCTCATAATGTGGTTTGCCTGGCACAAAGTTCTCATCCGTGTTCGGTTGGTCAATGTTGACGTAATCCACACTGCCTGCAACGGTTGGCAGATCCGATTCCCATTGCGTCAATGCCCAGCCGGAAGCGTAGTTGGTGTAGAGCGGTATGGCATCGGTATTATCTTTGACTAACTGCAGAGCCGCCTGAAATTGTTCCGGCGTTTTTGGTACATCCGCAATACCAGCGTCTTTGAATACCTGTTTGTTATAGATGATGCCGGAGAAGGTGATGACCGTAGGGATACCATATACCTGACCGTCCACCATCCGTTCTTCAATCCCCGTGTACTTGTCTTTCAGCTCGTCATACGTGCCCAGCGGCTCGAAAAAGTCGGGAATGTCCGCAATCGGTACACTCGTTGGGATCATCAGCACATCACCGTAATCCTTGGTACTCATCCGGATTTTCACTTGACCCTCATAGTCGGCGAGTGCCTGGAAGTTCACTTTGACATCAGGGTACTCCTTGTTGAACTCTGCTGCGTAATCTTTGAATACGGTATCAACAATATCCGTCCGCTGCGTCAGAACGGTAATCTCACCCTTAATATCTGCCGGATCTGTGCTAATCTCCTCTCCAGCCTGTGTGGATTCACCTCCTGATGAACAAGCGGCAAGCAGTGAAGTAATGAGCAGTATGGTAAGCAATAACGTCCAACCTTTATTTTTTCTCATGTGTTTCGGCCCCTTTCTTAAGTTAATTTAAGTTATCGATTAAGTTACAAAATGAATTTTATTATGGTAACGCTTACCTGTCAATTGATTTATTTATAACTTAACAAAAAGTTTTGTGACCAGATGCGTTGACAACGCTTTTTCAGATCACTAATATTGTTCATTAAGGTTACCGATAACTTAATCATGATGATTCTTGTTATGTTGAAGGAGCGCTCACGATGACTCAAATGACTTATATCAAAACCGAAATAAAGGAACATTGGGAAACACAGATCCTCCCCTTCTGGTCCAACCTCAAAGATCCTGTTCACGGCGGATTCTACGGGTGGGTCGGCAACGATCTTCAGGTAGATCCGCTCGCGCCCAAAGGCGGAATTGCCACTGCACGTCAATTATGGTCTTTTGCCGCGGCCTATCGGGTTACGGGAAATGAAGTCTGGCGCGGGCACGCCGAGCACGCCTATCGTTTTCTAGCAGACCATGTGATGGACAAGGAATACGGCGGCATGTACTGGATGGTAGAGGCCACAGGGGAACCACTGGATACGAGTAAACATGTGTACACGCAGTCCTTCGGGGTTTACTCACTCAGTGAGTACTATCGTGCAACCGGGGATGCTTCTGCGCTGGAACTGGCGAAAACGCTTTTTGCTCTAATTGAGGATCGAGGCCTGAATGCAGAATTACCTGCATATAAGGAGCAGTTTGATCGCTTCTGGAATGAACAGCCCAATGAAATGCTGAGCGAAAATGGCGTGATCGCGGATTATACGATGAATACGCATATTCATGTGCTGGAAGCCTACACCACGCTCTATCGCGTGTGGCCGGATCAGCAGGTGAAGACCGCGCTGGAGCGCCTGCTTGGCATTTTGCATGAACGCGTGTATGACAAGGACACCAAGTTTCTCGGCGTATTTTTCAACAATCAGTGGCAGTCCATTATCGATCTGCGCTCATTCGGACACGACATTGAAGCCAGCTGGCTGATCGATGAAACGCTGAAAGTACTGGGACTGGAGCAGCACCCGCAGTATGCCACGATGGTCACGGATATTGCCTATAACATTTCCAATGTGGCCGTACAGCCAGATGGCTCCCTGATGAATGAACAAGAAGGGGATCATGTGGATGAGAAACGGATATGGTGGGTTCAGGCAGAGGCGATGGTCGGCTTCTACAATGCCTATCAGCGTACAGGTGACCCTTTGTTTCTGGAGAGAGTGGAACGCTTGTGGACATATACAAAGGAACATATTATCGATCACCGCGCCGGCGGGGAATGGTACTGGTCGGTGGACGGGGACGGCACACCGGATCAAAGTGAAATCGCCGGACCTTGGAAATGCCCGTATCACAATAGCCGGTTCTGCATTGAACTAATTGAGAGGATGGGATAACGATGATACACCCAAAGTACAATGAATTGTTGGAGAAACAGGAGCAGCTGCTTACACGCCAAAATGAGATCGATCCATCATTTTACAACGGCGTATATGATCGGTATCGTTATCCGGTGATTACACGTCATCATGTACCGCTGCACTGGAGATTTGATCTGGATGAAACAACGAATCCGCATTTTATGGAGCGTCTGGGCATTAACGCTACGTTGAATCCGGGAGCCATCTATTTCAATGGCAAATACGTAATGGTCATCCGCACGGAAGGTTTGGACCGCAAATCCATTTTTGCCCTGGCGGAGAGTGACAATGGCATCGACGGATTCCGCTTCACAGGCAAGCCATTAGTATGGGAAGATATCGATGCAGAAGAAACCAACCAGTATGATATGAGACTTGTTCAGCATGAAGACGGCTGGATCTATGGCATCTACTGCTCTGAGCGTAAAGATCCCGAGGCCCCGGCGTTTGATACATCCAGCGCGGTGGCGCAAGCAGGACTTGTCCGAACACGAGATCTGGTCAGCTGGGAGCGTCTGCCCAACATCACGACCAACTCACCCCAACAACGAAATGTGGTACTGCACCCGGAATTTGTCGATGGCAAGTATGCGTTCTATACACGTCCACAGGACGGATTCATCTCGACAGGCAGCGGCGGCGGAATTGCCTTTGGTCTGTGTGATGATATCCTGAATCCGGTTATTCATGAAGAGACCATTATCGACGAACGAAAATATCATACGGTGTATGAAGTGAAAAATGGACAGGGGCCCGCTCCCCTCAAGACGGAACGGGGCTGGATTCACATTGCCCACGGGGTAAGGAACACCGCAGCTGGTCTGCGTTATGTGTTATACACGTTCGCCACAGATCTGAATGATCCGGCACGTATCATTGCCAAGCCTGGCGGACACTTTATTGCTCCTTACGACGATGAGCGTGTAGGCGATGTGTCCAATGTTATTTTCTGCAATGGGGCGGTGGTCAATGAAAATGGTGAGGTCTTCATTTATTACGCGTCCAGCGATACCCGCTGTCATGTAGCCACAACTACCCTTGATAAACTGGTTGACTATACCTTCAACACACCTGCAGATCCATATCGGTCCCTGGACTGTGCTGTCCAGCGCGGTGACCTGATCGAGCGTAATGAACTGCTCTTGCAGAAGCAATTCGCATGAATTTGTCCGACCAATGGACCCCGTCTGCATGATTTGAGCCGGATTTTCTTTATTCCACGTTGGTAACGATGTATACTGATATGGATGGTTATTATGTTTAAGTAAACGCTAAGCATAATGACAACACATTGTACTTAAACCGGCTTGAAGGAGGCGACCAAAGCTGAAGAACAATATCACCATGCGGGATATCGCCGACAGGCTCGGGGTTAGCAGTGTGACGGTCTCGAAAGCATTAAATGACAAAGATGGCGTCAGTGGCGAACTGAAGGAAAAAATCAAAGTGCTTGCCGTTCAGATGGGTTATCGGTATAACGCCGCAGCCCGTTCGATGAAGGAAGGCTTGACTCATAATATCGGCGTTATTATTCCGGAACGTTTTACCGGACCTACACAATCGTTCTATGTACGTGTATTCCAGCGCATCACCAAGCACCTGGAGGATCAGGGATACTACGGTATTCTGCACATTCTGAATGTGGAGGACGAAGAGGAATTAACACTGCCCAAGCTGTACAGCGACTCCAAGGTAGACGGCTTCATCGTGCTCGGACAGATCAGCAAGGAATATATCGAATTGGTACAGTCCATGGATGTCCCCAAAATGTTCCTCGACTTTTATGACGAGCATTCCGAGATCGACTCCGTCGTTACGGATAACTTCTATGCCGCTTATGAGCTGACGAACTATCTCGTACAGCAGGGACACCGGAGCATCGCTTATGTCGGGAATCTGTATTCCACGAGCAGCATTCAGGACCGGTTCCTCGGTTACTACAAATCATTGCTCGAACACCGGCTGCCCATGAATCAGGATTTGGTTCTCAACGACCGTGATGAACGGGGAACCTTCATTGAGATTGATCTGCCGGAGCAGCTGCCGACCGCTTTTGTCTGCAACTGTGATCAGGTTGCTCATCTACTGGTGCAGAAACTCACCTCAATGGGCATTCAGGTACCGCTTCAATGCTCGGTCGTTGGTTTCGATAACGATATCTATGCCACTCTTTCCGATCCCAAGCTGACTACGGTTGAAGTGGATATTGAACAGATGGCGCGCACTGCCGTTCAATCCATGCTCAAAAAGATTGAGAATCCGCATCGCAGCTTCGGCCGTGTACACGTGAAGGGCAACATCATTTATCGGGATTCGGTAAGTGCTGCGCCTGCTCTCTCGGATGCCGCATCTAACTAAAAAGGAACTAAGACTTCTCATTCCACAAAAAGAGTGCTCCCGGCCAATACGGCTGCAGGAGCACTCTTTGCTTATGAAAAAGCGATGAAGTGGCCAGAGACCCCTTTTGATCACAGACACTCGCCACTCGGTTCAGTACCCAATTCTTGCTGCAGCCTAGTAACTCGTCTTCAGCCAGTTGTCTTTCGACCAAGTTAATTTGCCTGCACCTGCTCCGCTTGAACTGGTGAGACGTGCATTCAGCGTCGCTGGATCATCTGTAGTGTAGCTGTAAGGAAGTGAAGAGAATCCATTCCAGGAGAACGCTTTCACCGCAGCTGGAACCGGGCTGAGCGGACTGCCGGACGTATTACTGTTTCCACGGAATGAGCTTCCATCCAGAGAATACATCGTGTCAGTCACCTGGATTTTACCGGTATACGTTGCATCGGCTGGATCTGTCTGGTTATTGCGAACCGGGAACAGTATGTCTTTGATCACCGATTTTTCGACCAGCACTGCACCGCTTTCGGTGGAGATCGCTCCGTTACTGATGATATCAAAATGATATCCTTTGGACGAAATCGCCGTTGCCATCGCCGAGGTGATTCTGGATTTGGCCGCACGTGCCCCTGACGCATCCATCACGATATTGTAGGCGTGTGCATTCCCTCCGCGCAGACGCGGCATGCGATCCTGGATATCCTTGTACAGATTATGGTGCAGGGTCATGGACAGATTGGCGTTAGCTGACTCGAAGCTGGTTGAGCCAACCAGATGGCCTTTTTTCTGCGGTCCCGAAATGGCGATAATGTCCGCTTTGCTGAGGCCTACAGCGCTGCTGCGCAGGTAGTTGTACATTGGATAGGAAGCCTTATTTGCTTCCAACTCGTTGATCTGCTGGGTAACCCAGCTGTTCGCGCTGCCGTCATCCCCTTTGAAGAGAGACCAGGAAATGGTCACACCACTGGTTCCTTTCTTGGAATCGACAAGCCCGTCATAAGCTTTATTAAAGGTACAGTGATCTATCCATACGTTGCTGTTCTCTTCCAGGGTAATGTAATCCCAGTCGTTCTTGTCGTAATCGCCTTTGGTTGCTTCATCCCATTCCCATAACTCATCGAATTCAAGGTTACGAATGATGACGTTGGAACTGCGTTTGATGCTGATGGCTGCATGTTTGATCTTGGACCCGTTGGCCGAAAATATGGTCAGGCCATTAAAGCTGTCGATCGTCAGCTTGCTGATGCCCGTTTGTTTCAACACAGGGTGAGTCAGTGCATCATTATGCTTGGCAAAAGGAGATGTCTGAGCTGTGCTCGGTATTTCATTCCATCCCAGGTTGAGGTCGTTCATAATCTCGACGACTTTGACCCCGGAGTTCTTTTTCAGAGCCGCAGCCAGATCGGTTGCATTGTATACCTTCTTATACTTGGATGTATCCGATTCGCTGATGGTACCTCCACCCGTGTTCCCTTGGGAGAAACCTGTAAGATTGTAATCTGCATTGCCCGCTGCCTGTACACTTGCGGGTCCAGACAGTAGGGTAAAACCCAACGTCAGCGCCAGCGCTGCACTGCACCATGTACGAATTTTGCTTTTCATGAAACCATTCCTCCCTGAATTATAATGAGCATGTCCGTCCATCTCTGCCAGCGCATGTCATGAAGGACATGTCCACAATGTACATCTTGGAAGCGATTACAACAATAATCCCTATTTTACATTCGTGATAACCGTTGTCGGAGGTGCATGGAGTGTACTGTATGCAACCTCAAATCGTACGCAATTAACCTGAAAGGAACTCCAGGGACATGGAGAATTCGTAATGAAACCGATACACTGACCACAAAAAAAACAGGCCTGCAACATTGCAAGCCTGCCTTATCCTATTTTTTGATGGAGCGTGTCCAGAACCCGCCATGGAACTGCTTCGGCTCAACGGTGATAACAAATGCTTTCGGATCCAGTTCCAGAATGGTCTGGTAGAGCAATTTCTGATTTTTCCGTTTCGCAAGAATCTCCATGACCAAACGATCTCCGTCACGCCCACTGCCTACCCATGCCGTGACACCGTAACCTTTATCCCTTAGTGCATTGGCTACATTGCCACCCATCTGATTACAGATTACTTTAACGGTAACGTAACCAAGCGCAATTTTCTCTTCGATCCAGGCACCGAGCAATACACCCAGCCCGTAACCTACAGCATAAACGAGCAATGCGGAAGGCTGCTTCAAGTACTGGAGGACCAGATTCAACCCCAGTACATAGATCACGATCTCACCCATACTGATCAGCGCAGCGATGTATTTCTGCCCTTTCAGTGTCAGAATCATTCGAAGCGTATAAGCCGATACATACACAATCTGGATCAAAAAGATGAACAACAATATTTTAAACAACAGCAATCCCTCTTTCCTGGCTGCACACCGGTTGGACCCACTTTCCGTGCTCCGGTCCGTTTCCTGTACGTTTTTCTATATCTCCATCATTGGACCTTATACAGTCATTTTAAACGGTCGAATAAAAATCTCTGGGCAATTCCTGTCGAATGACAAGCTGGAACTGCCATTATAGAACCGTTTGTACCGATTATCAACCCGGCCGAAGACCCAGGGGCGAAACCAGGTTTTTATGAATATGATGAAGGGTCAGCAAACGGAGAGCAAACGCTCAGACAACAAGATGGGTACAAGGTGACATAAGGGGGAAGGGCCATGCTGCTATGGCAGGAGATGGAGCGTGAAGGCCTGGAAGAACTCGTATTTTGTCATGATCCATACAGCGGACTGAAAGCTGTCATTGCCATCCACAGCACCGTACTGGGGCCAGCGCTGGGAGGATGCCGCTGTTGGGCGTATGCGTCGGAGGAAGAAGCCGTTCGGGACGCGATTAAGCTGGCCAAGGGCATGACCTATAAAAATGCCGTTTCCAACCTGCCGTATGGCGGTGGAAAAGCCGTGGTCTGGGAGATGCCGGCGGCAGTGCGGGCCAATAACTTGGATAGCGGCAATCAAGACAGCCAAGACAGTAAGCGTGCTACTGATTCCACTGCAGACCCGAAGACAGTGAAACAAGTACCCGGAGTTGATCCGTCGGGCAGTAAGGTCATGAACCCGAATATCTCTCAACGCGCCGACATCTTCCGTGCTTTGGGACGATTTCTGGAACGGCTGAATGGACGCTATGTCACAGGCCTTGACCTGGGCACTACGGCGGCAGACATGGACCAGATCCGGATGGAGACCACATATGTAACAGATACCACCGGATCGCTGGGCGCTCAGAATGACTTCACAGCCGAGATGACCGCTTATGGGGTGTACACGGGCATTGTGACCTCTCTGCGTCACCAGGGTGTCCCTTCTCTTCAGGGCATTCCCGTTGCCGTCCAGGGACTGGGCAAGGTTGGGTATGCCCTGTGCCGTCACCTGCATGCAGCCGGGGCACGGCTCATTGTGGCAGACGTTGTACCGGAACGTGTACAACGTGCCCTTGTGCAGTTCAGCGGCGCCACCCCGGCCGATCCGGCCCATGTTCACGCCGCTGACTGCAAGGTTTTCGCCCCCTGTGCTCTGGGGGGCGTGTTGACCCCGGCAGCGGTGGAGGAGCTGCGCTGCTCCGTCGTTGCCGGGGCGGCGAACAACCAGCTCAGCCACCGGGAGCTGGTTGTTCGCCGCATGCAGGCGCGGGGCATCCTGTACGCGCCTGACTATGTGCTTAACGCAGGCGGCATCATCAGCACCGCTTACGAGCTCGAGGGTGCAGGTCCAGACCAGATCCGCCAGCGAGTGGCGGGAATCGCAGACACACTCACCCAGGTCTACCAAAGAGCTGCCACATCAAGCATCCCGACTGCTGATGCCGCAGACCAGATGGCTGAAGCCAGACTCGCACAGCCATAAGTTGAATTTAACTTCCCCTTTGCGAGTGCTGGAAGCTACTTTTCACCTTTGTCCCGGCGTGAAGAAGAACGAACCGTATGAAGAACACGAGCGATAAATAATGTTCACCTATAAAAAGCCAACCTGTTTGAGGTAAACAAGGTTGGCCTTCTATCTTATTCTAGCTTGCTGTGTGTGTTGTTTGTTTTCCTTCTATATTTCTTCTTTCCTTCAGACCTGTACTTCTTGTACCCGCTTGACCCGAAATAACATGGTCCAGAGCAAAACATTCGCCACAATCAGAAGCCCCCCGAAGATCCAAACGCCTCCAGGAAGCGTACGGAAGAAAACATGTATCCCCCATAATAAGGCAAGCACCGGGAAGGCGGCAAAAACGAACCAGCCATCACTTTGCTGGGCAATGCTAAAGGATAGGGAGAACGGCGGTTTACGCAATAAAAGTTTGCCTGTTATCGGAATCAGGGCAGTAGCCACCAGCAGAATCACAGCCAGATCAGGCAGAATCCGCAGCCCAAATGTCCAGGCAAACACGAGGGCATTCAGCAGAAACACGGGCAAAAACATATTGCATAAAAATGCCTTCAAGGCACCTTTATATAGTACATTCTCATTTGCAATTGGCGCCGCCCGGAACGTCCAGAACGCCTTGTATTGGCCTGAATACTTAAGCATAATGACTACCGATACAACCAGGATCAGCATGATATACAGCGTGTAAAAAAATGAGCTTTCTTTCAGCTCCGCCCACGAGGATGACTGCAATTCGGTGAACCAGAACACATAAGGCAAAACAAAGGATAAGCCAATGGATGGATACACCTTAAGCTTGAATTCCCGTTCATTCCGCATCATACTCGCTGACAACCGGAAGCAGGCCTGCTCCTCCCCCGACCTACAGAACACCTTGGCGAGTGTACGATCCCACAACCCTTTTCTTCGTCCTGAAGTGGAGCCTGAATAGGTCATTTTCTCCAAATACAATTCAAAGGACGGCATTAGCTTCACATATACGCCCAGACAGACAATGGGAACTACAACAGCCAGAGCGCTGAAGGTATACAGCCACGCATCTCCGCCACCGCCGAACAGCCATTCATACACAGCCGCATACCACATAGGAGGGAGCAGCAGCTGCCACCAGGCAGGTGTGAAGACCATGTCAAAATTAATGATACTGAACGAGCGTGCAACCAGTTGGTATCCAACAGCAATTCCAACGGATAACAGAATCTGTACCATATTGATCATGTCTTTCAGCTTTTCTCCATCGAGAAATTTCATCATGAACAGGTAGACCAGGGATGTGGTCACCAGAATGAACATATTGATCAGAATGAGTTCTACGATAAAAATCAGAAAAAAAACGATGCCGTGTGTAATCAATCCCGCAATTAGCGGTGCAGCCGACAGGGAACCTGTTAACAGCAGCAAATAGATCCCGGCGTGAATGGCACGAGCCATACCAACGGTGCGTCCATTCACCGGTTTGGTCATAATAATATTTCGATCACGGATGTCCAGCAGCACGGACGAAAAGTCCGAAATCATGGACGTCATGATGATAAACATCAGCACTGCGGTGACCAGACTCATCTGGAGCATATAGTGACCGGTATCCCAGACGATAAAAGGCACCAGAATTAAACCCATCAGTCCGTACAACCACAGGGAGCGAAGATACAGGTTTCCTTCTTTTTGCTCCTTGTTACCGCTGCGTGCAGACAATACAGTCGGTACCCTGCGCTGATCCATTTGGAATTTTACCCGCAAAATAAGCCGCAGCACATCATAATCTGCCCCTGTCCTGGCAATGACATGTCGGAAACGGTCCAGAATCTTCAGCGTACGGAATTCGGAGGATTCCGCCATATCAGTACACCTCCTGCACAATCGACACAAAGCGTTCAGCAATCGCCTTATGCTCATTAAAACCTGTCAATTGGTTGAACACTTCTTCGAGCGTGCCTTCCATGGACTGCTGCTGCAGCTGCTTAAACGATCCATCAGCCAATACCCTGCCTTCCGCGATCAGGATGATTCGGCTGCTGATCTTCTCGACCACGTCCATGATGTGTGAGGAATAGAAGATGGTTGTACCTTTAGCGGACAGCTGTGACAAAATCTCCTTGACCACCATCACACTGTTGGCATCCAGTCCGCTGAGCGGTTCATCCAGAAACAACAAATCCGGGTCATGCAGCAATGCGGAGACGAGCAATACCTTTTGGCGCATCCCCTTCGAGAAGGTTGCAATTCGGGAGTGATAGGATTTTTCGAGTCCAAAACAATCCATCAGCTGCTTGGCCTTGTAATCGGCATCGTCGTAGGACAGGCCATATAATTCTCCAATGAATGTCAGATATTCTGCAGGCGTTAGTTGTTCATACAGCTCTGCCACTTCCGGTACATAACCGATTCTGCGTTTATATTCCACATCGCCATCTGCAATATCCTTGCCAAAGATGTGAACCTTGCCTACATATCCTTCAACCAGCCCAAGCAGGATCTTGACGGTGGTACTTTTGCCGGCTCCATTCGGACCGATATACCCGATCATCTCTCCCCGATTCACCTCAAGATCGATTCCGTTCAGGACATAGCGTCCGTTATATCGCATACGCAAGCCTTCAATGGACAGTACTTGTTCTTCGCTCACTTCGTTATCCCGCCTCCTGTCACAATCTATTTCTATAATTCTACTAGTTTACCACAGTTTAGGCGGTGCCCGAATATGTAATTTGTGTACCAGACAGCAGAAAAAACAGCAAAAAGACGCTTCATGGGAAGCGCCTCTACCGTGTGCATGCTCTGATTCTAGATTGTACCCTCTTATGGTATAGGAGCATGCCTACTTATATTTGTTCAAACGTGTGTTTATCCAGCTTTATTACTTAATCCTCATCATCAAAATCCTGGTCAAAGGACAGCACTTTACCTGTATTGGCATCCACGTCCACGTCAGCCTCGCCATCCGCGGTTCTGATCTCGATCTCATACACATACCGGCCGTCATCATGGTCAAGCTCAATTTCGGTTACTTTCCCACCAGTCACTTGTTTCAGGGCAATGGCAGAAGCTTGTGCTTCTGTCAGTTTAACCTGTTTCGCAGCAGATTGGCTGGAAGAAGGGGCCTTGGCAGAGCCATTGTAATTATAATCATCGTCATCATCGTCTTCATCATCCACAACCGCCAGGATCTTGCCTGTGTATGCATCCAGACGAACCACGACATCATTGCTTCCTTTTCTGTCGATCTCGACCTCGTAGTAGGTTTGGCCGTTTCTGCGTTCCAGATCGATGTCATCCACTTTACCTTCCGCTGCTTTCAGGGCTGCCGCTTTTGCTTGTGCTCCAGTCAGCAATTTGCCTGTGCTGCTCTGCGTGACGGACTGCGAAGTCGATGTTGACGTAGTTTCCACCGATTGTCCGTTTACACTGCCGCTTGCTGCTACCGCTGATCCTCCAAGAAGCACCGCTGCCGAAAGGCTGCCAATCCATAGTTTGTGTTTGTTCATCATCATTATTCATCTCCTCGTTGTTTTTCTCGTTCTCGTCTACAGGTATAGAATAACCCCTGCGGATGAGAGATCAGCGAGAGTCAGATTAGAATTTGATGAGAAAATGCGTAGAACATTCACATTATTCTATTTTTCCGTTTAATCTTCTTCGTCCTCATCCCAGGTCACGGACCGGATTGCGCCCGAGATCGCGTTCACCTGCACGATGGCCTCTCGGCCATCCTCCAGATCAATCTCCACCAGATAATACGGATTTCCACTATTCGTTCCACGAAGTTCGGTGTCATCCACTTCCCCAGGCACCCTGGCAAGCGCCTTTTGCTCAGCTTCCTTTTCGCTTAGAAACCGGGGCGGATCGTCCTCTTTTGCCGGTTCCGAGGCGGGTGTGTCCAACGTTTTGGAAGATTGCTTCTCCCCGTTATATGGATCAACCGTCCATTGCTCACGGCTGTTGTCTTTCATTTTCAGAACAGCCAGATACACCGGGCTCCCCTGCTGCTCCACCAGCTCCAGTGAGACCAGCTGCTCATTTGTTTGCTTGAGCAGCTCTGTCTTGATTTGCTCCCGGCTGAGCAATGTTTTTTCTTCCGCTTGCGGATTGGATTCCAGTCGTTTAATGGCACTGACTGTAGCCGTTTCAGCATCCAGTTGTACATCGTACAGCCCCGTTTCGGAACGGAGCTGCATGATATATGTGCCATCCTTCAATGTGGAATTCACAATTTCTCCGGGGTATTGCTCCAAAACTGCTTGCGCGGCTGCATCTGCACTCAGCATAACATGGCCTGACTGCCATGGTTTCCACCAGCCAACGATGATCACAAGCAGTACAGCCACAAGACCTGCTCCCCACCATAATGGACGCCGTGAACTCCTTTTGGACTTCTGCTGTTCTCGTTTCATTTCCGGTGGCATCTGTGATTTTTCCAATCGGGCTCCTCCTTTCACACGTTCATCTACTCCCGAAATACTCTTGCCATCAGTATATAAGAGAAGAATGAGAATTTCATGAGAATGGAGCGGTATGAACGGATAATGGCAAAATAATCGAAGCCTCGGTTCCGATCCCCTCGGTGCTGGTCAGTTCAACACGTGCCCCTATAGCCCCCGCGATGTCCTTCGCCAGAGACAATCCCAAGCCGGAACCACTTGCTCCTCCGCTGCGTGTCCTAGCCGGATCAACACGGTAGAAACGATCAAAGACTTTCGACAGCTCTTCCTCCCGCATTCCGATCCCTGAATCCACAATGCGTATCCGGCATTCCTGCCCTATGGATTCTAGTCTGACCTCAATGGCAGCTTCACTATATTTACGGGCATTGTCCAGCAAAATAAACAGCATCTGCTTCAGCTTACTCTCATCGCTGATCGCCCATATACTGCCCGGATCATCACAATAAACCTCACGGTGGTATGCTTCGCGAAACGCACGAGTCGATTCCTGGGCAAGCCGTGTGATATCTACCCGTTCCAGCTGCACATTCCACTGCTCTGGCTGCTTCGCCAGCAGGAGCAGCTGTTCCGTCATCTCCCGCATGCGGACCGATTCGGACAATATTGCTTCTACGGCTTCATCAAACACCTCCGGCCGCTCCTTGCCTCGTCGCTGCAGCAGACTGGCATAACTTTCGATGATGGTCAGCGGTGTTTTAAGCTCGTGTGAGGCATCTGATACAAAACGCTCCTGGCGCTCGAAGTTGGATTCCAGCAAATCCATCATGCGGTTGAACGTCTGACCCATCGTACTCAGCTCATCCTTGGACTGGGCTGCTAGCGGAAGCCGCTTGAACTGACCGCTTGACTGGATATCACTCATCGTACGTGTCATTTGCTGAATGGGCCTTGTCATCCGGTTGGCCAGAATCCAGCTGGAGATAATGGCAGGGATTAGCGCGATGATCGTCACGGCAACAAGGACTGTACGCAGCACCGATAAGCCATTCTCGGTATCTGCAATACTTTCGGTGACTTGCACATTCACCACTTCACCGTCAGGCCAGATCACCGGCACGGATACCCATACATAATCGACCTGTCCAACCCGGTTATATTCCGATTTCTTCTGACTCTCATACTTGTATGGCAGCTTGCTCAGCGTCACGTTCAACTGAGGTTCTGCTGCGGTCGTTACCGGATCAGAGCTGGTGCCGTCCTCATTGACAATACGGAGCATTCCTTCCACTGGTGCATAGGCACGCAGCAGGTCGTCCGGTGGAATGGATTCGGCAGAATCGCGTACTCCCGTTACAATGGCAGCAGCCTCAGCTTCCACCCGTTTGATCTCGTTATCCAGCGAGATACGTTCGAACACGATGTATACCGAGAGGTTCACAGCAATGAGCAGCACGGCAAACAATACCGAGGAGTATCCGTAGATTTTGCTGCGCAGGCTCATGATTGCTCCTTCAGGACGTATCCCACACCCCGAACCGTATGTATTAAGGGTGGATTGAATCCGTTATCTACTTTTTTGCGCACATAACGGATATACACATCCACCACATTGGTATCTCCATAATAATCGTAACCCCAAACCGCCTGTACAATCTGGTCACGACTTAATACTTGACGCTGATTTTGAAGCAGATAGACCAGCAGATCAAACTCACGCGGAGTAAGCTCAATCGGTGTACCATCTCGTGATACCTCACGAGTACCCTCATTCAATTTTAATCCAGCGGCCGTTAGCCAGCCTTTTTCGTCTTCATTCGCATGGCCTGATGATTCGTGCGTGGCATGCGGTGAAACCCCGGATAAAGAAGCCGCGGCGGCAGCACTCAACCTTAGCGCTGCTCGCACCCTGGCAAGCAGTTCTTCAATTCGGAAGGGCTTGGTAATGTAGTCGTTGGCACCGAGGTCGAGTCCGGATACCTTGTCCTCGACAGAATCCTTCGCTGTCAGCATCAGGATGGGTACCATGGCATCCTTGGCACGAATTCGCCGTAATACCTCAATTCCGCTCAAACCTGGAAGCATAATATCCAACAAAATCAGATCCCACTGGCCATCATTGTACATTTCCAGCCCTTCCGTGCCACTCTCCGCCTTGCCTACCTGATATCCCTCATACTGCAACTCAAGCTCAAGCAGGCGTGCGATTTTGGGCTCATCTTCAATTACCAGCACGGCTTCATTCATACAGCGTTCCCCCTCATTCCATTCTCCCCCGGATATATTACAATAGAGTCTACAATTTGCCCAATGCATCCTCCACGAAGTCATCCCCGGCAATCAAATCAAAAGCCATTCGATACGTCTTCTCTTCCTGCAAGGAGGCAGCGATAACGCGAGCTACATCCTCACGTGAGATGCTGCCTGGTTTCAAATCTGTTCCTACGGCGATTTTGCCTGTTCCCGGTTCGTTTTTCAAGCCGCCTGGACGAATAATCGTATAATTCAGCTCGCTCGCAAACAAAGCACGATCTGCATAATGCTTCGCCACATAATACGGCTTAATGGCATCCGACCATTTCTCCCGCCGATCCGCACCAAACGCACTGACCAGAATGTATCTGGAAATGCCCTGCTGCTGTGCGGCCTCCATTGTTTTTACAGCGCCGTCGAGGTCAATTAGAAGTGTCTTATCTGCACCTGTAGAGCCACCGGAACCTGCTGTAAATACAACTGCATTATGATCTTTCATTGCCTCGGCCAGCTCGTCCACACTGCCCTCCAGATCGCCGATGACCACATTTGCACCCCGCTCTTTCAATGCATCCGCCTGTTCCGGTTTGCGAATCATCGCCGTCACCTGATGCTTGCCTTCCCGAGCCAGCTGTTCCACTAAAACTTTGCCAATTTGTCCGTTTGCTCCAATAACCAATACTTTCATTGTCATGCTCCTCTCGGTTAAACGGGGCATCCCCGTTTGATTTAAATTCTGTCCTGGACTTGTCTTTAATTTAAACGAAAGCCGACGCTTCTAAGCGCCGGCTGCTGTTGTCCAATCCGTCCAGCGCATCGCCCGCGCAAGAACATTCAATTAATATACTTCTTAATATACCATACATCCTGTACTGTCTATACCTGCCTGTTAACTCCGCTTCCGCTGGCATTCATCTCGGCACCCCTGCCTTGAAGCAGAAGCAAGAAACGCAAAAAGGGCGCCCCAAGGGGCACCCTCATATGGATGGCTACTAAATTAGTAAGCCAGTGCAAACAATCCGTGGATGTGAGACAGGTAACGAATGTTACTTGCTTCTTTCATCATGGTTGCTGGCAGACCTTTCAGACGAGTCTGGTTGCCACCGATCATGCCGACAGCATCCTTACGACCCAGACTTCCCAGTGTACCGGAGAATACTGGTGTGAAGGATTCCATTGCGCCACCTTTGAACATTACGCCCAGGTTGTGACCGATGGTTTCACCCATTTGCCAAGCCAGTTGTGCAGTTGGTGGGTACGGACGAGCGCCTTCGCTAGGGAAGACCACTGCGCTGTCACCAGCAACGAACACATCTTTGTGGGATGTGGATTGCAGAACTTCCGTCACTTTTGCACGGCCGCGATCCACTTCAATTCCACTGTTAGCAACTACCGCATTACCTTGTACGCCACCTGTCCATACGAGTGTGTTCGTAGGGATCGAGCTGCCGTCTTTCAGCAATACTTCGTTTTCTTTCATCTCCGTGATCGCTACGCCAACGATGAAGTTAACGCCACGTTTCTCGAGACTGGATTTTGCACGGTCAACCAGTTCTGGCGGGAATCCTGCCAGGATGGAAGGACCTGCTTCAACTGTGTACAGGGAGATATCTTTGAAATCGATACCTTTTTCTTGGCATACGCCTGGAAGAAGGTCTGCGAATTCGCCGACAAGCTCAATACCTGTCAAACCGCCGCCGCCAATAACAAACGTTGCGTCTGCTTTGTTGCCGGATTGTTTGTATGCATCCAGACGTGCTTCAACGTGTGCACGAATACGGTTAGCATCACTAACGGATTTCAGCGTGAAGCTGTACTCCTGCAATCCCGGAATTCCGAAGAATGCCGTTTCGCTGCCCAGGGCAACGACGAGTGCATCATAAGAGTAAGTGGAGCCGCTGGTCATCAGAACTTTTTTCTCGTCCGGCTTGATTGTGTCCACCGTATCGATTTTCAAGTTCACGTTTTTACCACGCAGCAATTTTTCAAGTGGAAGAGCAACTGCCTTCTCAGCAATGCTTCCTGCTGCAAGACGGTGCAGTTCCGTAATAATTTGGTGCGTAGGGTAACGGTTCACGACTGTAATTGTCGCTTCTTCCGGTGTCAGGTATTGACGCGCAGTCAGCGCAGTCAAAAGACCACCGTAACCTCCGCCCAAGATCAAAATTTGCTTCGACATATCCATCCTCCGTTCTTCTAATCTTAACGTTGCTGTTGTTGACGCTCGTTCAGGATGCTCAGGAAAGATTGAGCAAAACGCAGCGTTTGTTGTACGTTTGGATCTTTAAGCATTTTGAGCATAGCGAACAGGCCAACCGAAGTTTGCTCTGCTTGCGCACGGTCATTGGCTTCAATTGCAGCGGAAGCTACACCTTTAGCTTTGTCTACAACTGGTTTAGCGAATTCACCCATTGCACTCATTGTGTCGCTGATCAGAACTTTGTCTGTAGCAACGCTTTGTGCAAAGTCATATGCTTTGGTCATGGCAGTGACCATTTCAGCCAGTTTAGGCAGGTTTTCCACCAGAACGGTCAGAGATTCCTGTACCTCAGGCTTCATCAGTTGATCGAGCACGTCCAAGGACTGGCGCTCGTTGGCACCTTCTGTAACTGGCACCTCTTGTTGAGTAGGCGATTGTGACATAAGAGAAAGTCCTCCTTTACTTTGGGATAGAAGTCCGCGACTTTCATGATGCCTGTCAAGCAGAGCCGAACCACGAATACAAGCGATACAATGAAATGTACCAAATTTCACACAATAGAAAGAGCGAAGTCCAAAAGGCCGCTCCCGGATCATGTATTGTATTGGGTCTATTGCGGACAACATGTGTTGACGCAAAACGACAAGCAGGCCGAAACCGAACTCTATACCCTTATATTACACCTCTTACACATGAACATGAAAAAGAAATTTTTTACACTTGTGAAGATATTGTGAACATTGTAACAAAATCGATCTTTTTGTCAAGCATCGCTGTCAGGATGTAACCGCTTATCCTTCTGACCAAGATCTTCATTTCTACCACATGTGGTATTAAGACAAGATCACATATGCCCATATGTGCGAAAAAATACATATGGGAGGATTTTTTCAGTCATACATTTAGGGATTGTTTTCCAAAATCATGAGTTTCACGCAACGAATTTGGTCACTGTCGTTATTATGCGGCTAGTGATGCAGGCTTATTCCCTATTCCGCTCATTTCTTCCCGATGTGTATGTTTACCTTCATTCAGGCCCATATCCTATCGGTTTTGGCTGCGTTACGTTTAGAATTCCGGGAACCCGGTTAATAACGACTACACCAGAAATGAAGGAGATGTTCGATATGAGTAATTCCACTAGCGATAAGCTCAAAGCAGGCGTGAATAAAGCCAAAGGCGAAGTGAAGGATCAGATCGGTAACGCAACTAATAACAGATCCCTTCAGGCTGAGGGCAAAAAGGACAAAGCCAAAGGTGCTGTTCAAGACAAAATTGCTGATGTGAAAGATCGACACTAGTACCAAGGTTCAAGATGCTTCGCACGTTCAAATCGTGCAATATATAACAGAGTATATCCACCCGTAGACTTACCGCATGAGCTTGCTGTCATACGGGGGCACAAAAAAGCCAAGGAAGGTGTTATTCCAATCACCCTTCCCTGGCTTTTTTTGGCTCGCATCAGACAGTCGGCACCATATACCTCGCCATATCAACAATGAAATCATGGCTTCCTCGTGACGTTTGATAATGCCTGCTGAACTGACGCACCCAATCCGGATGTTCCTGATACCATCGGTATGTTTTTTCCAAACCCTGCTCCAACGTAACCTGCGGTCTCCATCCCAATTCTTCTCTTAATTTGCCCGAATGAATCACTAAACTGGAACCTCTGGATTGTGTCGGCTCCTGATGACGGATCTCTACAGCTCCCGTTGTCGAGCGCTGCAGGGATTGCAGCAGCTGGCCGATCTCCTGCATCGTTGTACCTTGACCTGTGGAGATGTTATAGGTATGTCGATCTTGTCCATGCAGCATGATCTGTTCGATGGCTTTTAGTGCATCATCAATATACAGAAAGTCACGTACAGCCGATCCCTGGATATCCAGACGCAAGCCATCCATCATCCGTCCATAATTGCGTGGAATAATCCGGTCAGGCAGCTGCCATGGACCATAAAGGTTGGTCAGGCGAAAAATTTTAACAGGAAGGTTGTAACATTGGGCATAGGAATGAGCCAGCGTCTCACAGGCTACTTTGGATGCAGAATAGGGCGATACCGGGGCATACACATCTGATTCGGAGTAAACTCTGCCAAACTCCCCTCCGTATACCTCTACCGAGGAGGCCAGTACAACTGGAATACGATGATCGGCAGCATATTGCAAAATGGCCTGCGTGCTCAGTGTGTTGTTACGAAACACTTCTCCTGGATGATGGTAGGAATAATCGACATGCGGCATGGCGGCCAGGTGGATAATATAATCTGTTCCGTGCGGCAAGCTGAATTGATCTGACGCGAGGTTACAACAGGTGAAGGTCATCTCATGCAGTGGAGAGCTGTGAACAAGTCTTTGACAATAGTCATCCCTGTCAATCAGGGTAATGCGATGTCCTTTTTGCGCCAAATAATGAGAAAGATTGAATCCCACAAATCCGGAAGCCCCCGTAATGACAATGTTCACTAAACCATTCCTCCTTGAATTTACTCAGGCGGGCTCATGAGTTGAGCGTATGTACAAAGTATACCCTTAATACGATACGTTTTGTATCATTTTCCAATCATTTTTTTATTCTCTTTCTCCTGAACGGGTAATGTATAGAGAGGTGATTATAATGAATGAACGAAAAGAGAACATAGAGACGTTATTTTTTAAGGATGATGGTGTGATTCCCAATCACCCAAACCTGCCAGTTCTCCTGTATAAGGGGATATGGGCAAAAGACCCGTCCCGAGCAGAGTCACGGCTGAACCGAAATGGTTGGGGAAACAGCTGGCTTAATGGTGTGTTTGATTATCATCATTATCACAGTAATGCACATGAAGCACTTGCTGTGGTAAGCGGTTTCGTGCAGCTTGTTTTGGGTGGGGAGAAAGGACAGCGAGTCTATTTGCAAACGGGAGACGTTGTTGTGCTTCCTGCAGGAACCGGACATAAACGGCTGGAGGCCAGCCCTGATTTCCGAATTGCGGGCGCCTATCCTGGTGGCACGGACTACAATACACGTACAGGTGAACCTGGTGAACGGCCAGAGGTACTTCGGGAAATTCGGGATGTGCCGATTCCTGGTACCGATCCGGTCTATGGGAATGAGGGGCCTTTGTTGGAATTGTGGAACAAGAGAAAATAAGAGGTAAAGTCGTTCAAAAAGAAAAACAGACTGTTAACGAGACATATCTATATCCTCGATGACAGTCTGTTTAGATTATGCGCGTAACCGGATGCCGTAGAACCGCAACGTTTGTTTTGCTGCCCTTCATTTTCAGGAAGAGATGGAGTTTCCCGAAGGCTGATTGGAATCGTTCAGTTCCTCCTGTGCCGATGAACGGGTAAAGTGTCTCTCCAGCTTCCGACTGGCCCACAGGGATACCGCGATAAACAGCAATACGCCTCCCCATCGTACCGGGTGCTCCAGGAATTGTGCCACATTGGAGCCAATATACGTTACACAGAAAATCATGATGGCTTTGCCGAAACCTACTGCCACCAGGAAAGACATCAGTCTCATCCGGGCTATGCCTGCTGCCACATTAATAATGACGAACGGACCAACCGGAAAGATGCTCAGCAAAAATACATAACTGAAGGCATTCCGCCGAATCCATACCATGCTCCGCTGAACACGAGGTTTGCTCGCCCATCGCTCCACAAAGGCTGATTTTCCAATCTCTCGCACCAGCAGGAATGTCAGGGTGCAGCCCAGCACCATTCCAATCCACGAGTATAAAAATCCTGCCCACAGTCCGTACACCGCACCGTTAACTCCCACGATCAGCAGGGTCGGCAGCGGAGGTATGAAGGACTTCATGAACGTAAGCAATATCCCCGGCAGCGGCCCCAGGGAACGAAACTGCTCCAGCCAATATCGAATATTCTCTTCCGTAATATAGGACATTATGTCCAGAGGTACCGGGGTCATGTGCATCCTCCAATCTTTTCAGTCTTAATCCGTATCTATCGTAAATCTATCAGCACTCAGACCATCCGAGTACGGTTCATCTTCTTCTCACAGTATAACGTACGAATCCCCTGCAGACCGTTGTTAATTTGAAGAAATATTCACAGTTGAGACCAAAACACCAAGAGCACATCCTGACCTGTACAGTCGTGATGTGCTCTCTTTATTCAATATCCCCTTCGTTGGAGAAGAGAAATGATATTAACCTATTCCAGCTGAGCTTCCTGCATCTCCTGCTCGTTCAATTCCTCCTGATGAGCCGCATTCCATTCCGGTATGCCAGACCGCATGAACTCATCTGCATCCATTGCGGCTTTGGACTGGTTGCACAGATTGCAGGCACATACACAGTTCAGCGGGGTTGTATGTCCGCCTTTGGCCCGGGGCAGAAGATGATCAATCGTATCCCCATACGATCCACAGAAGTAGCAGGTAAACCGATCCCGGGTCATAATATATCGTTTAAAATCCTTGTTGCTGAATAATCGGCGAATCGTGTACCGATTGACGACAACCGCGGCTTTTTCCTTGACCAGCGTGACCGCAAGTTCCAGGTCAACCTCCTGATGCCAGCGGCGCCCCTTGTCCGTTTTGCCGCGCATCCGTACCATCCCCTGTCTGTTAGTACGAAGTGATGACGGGTCTTCTGGATCAATGGGTACCGGCACCGCCGAAGTCTGGCGGCGCGGCCGGCCATCTGCACCCGCGCTGCGGCTGCGGGCGTGGTGGGAGTTGGGCCGGTGCCCGGATGTCGTGGCCCGGGCAGTGTCTTCACCATCGGCTGAATGCACACGTTCCGTGCGCACAGGCCGCGTCTTGGCCCCCTGCGGACCTTGCGGCCGCTTGGGGGCAGAACCGGCTGTCCCGGCCACAGCATGTGCTGCTTGGCCGGGATCCAGCCCCGGGGCGGCAGGCTGTGCTGCTTGGCCGGGATCCAGCCCCGGGGCGGCAGGCTGTGCTGCTGCCGCCAAAGGCATGTCGACAGCAGCGGTAGCCCCACGGTCGCCCACCGCTGGCACATCGGACTTGACCGTGATGCGGTCCGGTCCAGTGCCAGCGCCAGGCGGCGCCGAGCGCTTGCGGCGCCGCTTGCGTTTGCGCCCGGCTGCGGTCTGCTGACCCGCAGCCGCTGTTCCCGCTGCCGGGTCCTGCGGAGCTTCCGGCAGCAAATCCCCATTAACCACCGCAGTCGCCTGTGCGTCGGTCTGGTTAGCACGCACACTTGGACTCGTGCGCACAGCCACATCCGGATCACGTCCCGCCTGACGTTCCATTCTTGCCTCCGTGATCTGCTCAGATTGCTCAAGGCCTGGCTGTGCCTCCTGCGGCTTGGCTTTTCGTCTCCTTCTTCTTTTCTTCCGACTCCCTGAAGAAGGTTCCGGGGTATCTGAAGATAACGATTTAGCCTTCATATCCTGTGTAACAACAGCCTCAGTAGTTACCACTATGCTTGCCGGAGTTACAACTGCTCCGCCCGGCTCTGTTTTCAGTCTCTGTGTCCGAATGGGCTGACTCTGATTCTGCTGCTCTGAGATGTCGTGGCCGTTAACCTGTCCACCTCGCTGACGGCAAAGGCGACAGGCCCCTCGTCTGGATCCGGGACCTGCCCTCTTTCCGGTTCTGCGCCGGAATTCGGACAACGGACGCTTTTGCCCGCAATACATGCATGTCTTGGTCTGTTGCGCTTCATTTTCCGTCATTCCCTGCCGGAAAGGGGCCGAGCCCGTCTCCATGTTGTCACCTCGGTTCCGTATGAATCCGGTTTCTTTCTATTGTATCACATCTGCTCGCGGACGCACTCATACCCCTGTGACTGCGCCTGATAGCCATCCGTATTGTACTCCGGTGTCTGTCCGCTGCATTCATGAAGGATGTGTTCTACATATTCCAATATATCTTGCATCGGTTTCCCGCATTGTTCACATGTTGTCATTCTTCTCACCTTGATCCTGTTCTTAAAGTCTCTACCTGTTGAACAAATGAATTTTACTATACACTACGCTGTCAGAATAACCTTCCGATCACTGTTATCCCCTGATTTCCTAATCCCTTTTTAAAGGGTGAAATCTGGTGATAAAGGCGAGCGCTTCGCTTCCCCAGGTTTCTTCTGCCCACTTCGTTAAAGTGAAATTTAGTATTCAAACTTATTTTGACTTATTCAATAATTGAATTGTGTTCCGCCTTCTCATTACCCCAGGCACATGATAAAGAAACACTCGTTCCCACCTGATGCAATAAATCGTATGAAAAAAAAACCGTTCCCCGCTCAACCCTAAGGGTCGACCAAGAAACGGTTTATTATTCCTATACGGTAAGCAATTCCTCATTAACGAACGTCGAGTTGGCCCGAATTCTGTTGCGGAACGATACGCGGTTTCGGTTTTGGAAGATTGCCGAAAATAACCCAGGCAAACGGAACGAACCTTGCGGTCAGCCCAACCACGATCCATGAAGCGAACAATGCTACGGCAAAGCCTCCCGCATACCACAGGTGAACCAGCCAGGACACCCCGGTTTGCGGCGGAAATTCCCGATACAACAGCAAGAAAAATGGATGAATCAGATAAATGCCGAAGGACAGCGCCCCAAGCCGATTGAGCGGCTTGGCAATCAGTGCAGGCCCCTTGCGGTACAACAGATATGCGATCTGGATCAGTACGAGCGCACAAGCAAAAGTATGCAGATTCCAGAAAAATTCATACCATAGCGTGTTGTACGTGGCAATTTTCATACGAAGCAGATAATAAATGTATACATGTCCCAGTCCTGCAGCAATCCAGACAGCCCATAACACAATCCAGGATGCTACGCGGCCTTTGGTTGCATTTTCACGACTGATGACAAACCATTGCTTGATCTTCGGAAAATAGACTCCAATGAATGCTCCCAGCATGAAATAGGAGAAGTACGAGAAGGCCCAGCTTCCCTTGTTCGGTACCTGGAATCCATATTTGTTGCTTACGATAAATGCCCATTGAATGAGCAATCCGATCGGTACCGACCATTTGACCACCGAAGGATACTTCTTCAGCAGCCACAGCACCAGCGGGAATAACAGATAGAATTGCATGTTGATAAATACAAAGTACAGATGCGTATACGCCTTACCCGTGAACAGCTTGGTAATGAAGCTGACGGCAGATTCACCAAATGGACGGCCTTGATAATGTGTCACATGCAAAATGATAAAGTAGAACAGGGAAAACAGGAAATACGGCAGCAGAATATACACGAATCTCTTTTTGTAAAAATTGCTGACCAGTTTCTTGTCCAGAGGACGAGAATAATAGTTATAGAACAACACGAAGCTGCTCATGAAAATAAAAGTTGGCGTACCATATTTCATAAAGATATTAATAAAATTGTACAGCCAGTAATATCCCGAACCTGTCATGTCCACCGTCGCGTAGGAAGTGGAATGCACACACAGCACGCCGATAATCGCCATGGCACGCACCAGATTCAGCTCCGGTATTCGCTCTCTTTTGATTGTCTCACTCATGTTTAGCGTTTCTCCTTAATGTGTTCGTCAATATGTCAGATATGACTTAGTACGATAAGCTCACTATCTATTAAAAGGCATAATGCTTAAGATGGGTAGTCCATTTTCTTAACAATTCCTAAATTTTCAGTAGATTTCACACTATTTTCATGTATATAAATGTAAAAAAGACCGCTGCAATGCGGTCTTCCGGGGCTGCTGCCTCTACAGCAATTATTTCTGGTTCACTGGGATTAAAATGGTAAACTCCGGCTCCGGATCATATGGGTCCTGATCCATCGGATATACTTCATAGTGTGTAAGCGGACCGTCTGACACGGTATGGCCCTGATCCTTGATCCAGGTATAGATGCGATTATAGGAAGCCTCCACACTCTGTCCTTTGGCATGACTGCACTTGGCATAATCATGTGCCGGGACATCAACCTTCACCATTCCAGATGGAACAGCTGATAATCCACCTTCGCCAACCTCGACTGCAACATAATGAACAAATCCTGTATCTGTCGTATGATATGACAATCCCAGAAGCTCCTGCGGGTAAAGTACATCGCTGATCTCATGCAGACGATGCTTGAACTCCGTTTGCACAACACGTATGCCCCTGCCCCTGCTTCAGCGAAAGTCCCTTCCCATTTCAAACCGATAACGGTCGCTGCCTCCTTATGCACCAACATGGAAGTATTGACATGTTCCATACCTTCTCACCCTTTCAATCATTTTCTTCTCTTCTTCAAGCTGATCCTGTTGTCGTGATTCCTGACTCTATTTTATACTAAAATAGTGGAAAAATCTGTCAGTATAAAACAACTTGTTCAGAGGTGGACTGCGTATGACCAAAACCCAGCGTTTGATTGAACTCATGATGCGAGTGTATGACAAACCAACGTTCACCGTGGATGAGATGGCTGCTGAATTCGGAGTTTCTTATCGCACCATGCTCCGATATTTACATGAGCTTAGTGGAATGGGCGTGCCCTTATACGCAGAGCCCGGGCGACGAGGAGGATATTCCCTGCTGCAATCCGCCAACCGAACAGCCGGCATAACAGGGCAACGAATCGTCAGCTCAGATCCATTCCAACGGATTATACGGCCGCAGACCTATGTAATTGGCCTTGAGTTCCAGGCTCCTTTTACAGCAGTATATATGGCAAAAGTAATGATTCCCAAGCTGTGGGTGGAATTGGGCCGCAGACAACACGAAATCCCCCGCCAAATCAGGACGGGGGTGAAGACGGGCGTATCCCTGAGCCGTACACGCCTCTATCACTATATTGCCGGAGTGGAGGTCTCCCACTTCCACGACGTGCCGGAAGGCATGGTCGGTATTATCCTTCCAACCCGTGAATATGCCGTGTATACACATCAGGGGGATCCGGATCGGGCAGAGATCGATCAAACGCACCTCCTGCTCATGGATAAGCTGCGGCAGCGTGGCTTGGAACCCGACCTCTTGGCCTACGCCTTGGATATCCGGGAATCCGGTGATTCCTCCAGCATGAACATGCACATTCCATTGCGTGATTCTAATCCTTCTGACGGCTCGCCAGAATTTGTTTATAGACCTCAATAGCCGCCTGTCTGGATGCTTTCAGATCCACAATCGCATCTTGGCGGGGCTGATGAATGTCCTTGCTGTGCAAATCCTTCAGATCCGGCAGCCATTTGCGAATATAGTCTCCTTGAGGATCATACTTCTCTGACTGTGTTACAGGATTGTTCACCCGGAAATACGGAGCCGCATTCTCGCCGAGTGAAGCGCACCATAACCAGTTCCCCCGATTCTGGATGTTGTCATAATCCAGCAGTTTGCGTCTGAAATAGGCCTCACCCCTTGTAAACGGACACTGCAGGTTTTTGGTGAGAAACATCGCTGTCAGAATACGCAGCCGGTTCGGCATGCGTCCTGTCTCATTTAGTTCAGTCATCGCTGCATCAATAATCGGGATACCTGTTTCCGCCCTGCACCAACGCTCGAAATGGTACTCATTTAGCGGCGACAGATCGTATACCTTTTCATATGTAAAATAGTGACTCTCGTATACCGCACGATACAGATAGAAGTCGCGAAAGCACAGCTGTCTGATCCATTCACCCGACTGCGCGGTTCGGTAAGCTGCATCATACATCTTGCGAATCGACATTGCACCTACTGCCACATAGGAACTGAGATGACTCGGCTCATACGCTTCGTATTCATCCCGATGTTCCCCATACTCCGCGATGCGTTCCTGCAGAAAACCATCCAGCAGCACATGAGGATCTTCCGCCGGCTCAACCTCCAGCAGCTCTTCGGGTACCCGGTATGCCTCCGGCCACTCCATGGAGTGATTGCTTACCTTCACATCGGCCACCGTTAATGCTGAAGGAAGATTGGGGAATTCATTCATAAACTCCACCCAGCGCCTGTGAAATGCAGCAAATACTTTATAAGGCTCCGATTTGCCCGTAAAATCAGCAAACCGCGGAAGATCAATCAGCAGATGATCGGTCAGCTGCGTGAATGCAACCTGGTATCCTTCAGTAACTTTGCGTATGCTGCGGTCCCTGTCGATCGCGTAAGGCGTCATGTCACGATGTACAACGACCTCATCAATACGACCTTCCATTTGCCCCAAAATGTAATCCACAACTTCGGCCGGCTTGCCGTGTGCCAGATGCAGCGTCTTGCCCGCTTCCCGGTATTGTCTGCCAAGCCCGGCTGCATGCCTCAGAAAGTTGATACCGCTGTGCTCCTTCTCGCGGCCCTGCCGCAGCAAAAAGGGATCATAAATGAACAAATGAAAGCTCTCATCATCCTGGTTCCGCAAATAATCAAATGCATTCAGGTCATCCGTACGCAAATCTTTGCGATGTATGAATAGTTTCACTGACATCCTCCCGCCTGGCTTCTGCCTACTTCGCCGTCAATTCATGAAAGAGACGACTCGTCTCCGGTTCCGGCTGATGCCCGAGTTCCTCCAAGAGTGTCCTTGCAAACGATGAATATAGTTTGAGTATGGCTTGTCCATCACCCATGGATGCATACACCTTCATCATTAATCGGCATATGTCTTCGGCATAAGGCTCCCGTTCCTGTAATTCCAACAATTGCTCAATCGCATCCTTGCCACGTTCATGCTTCATGTTCCAATCGGCAAGATCCAAGACCAATCTTATATATTTGCGCCTTAACTCACGGGCTTTCGCTTGCGACCATTGGTAATCATGCTCTTCCAGATAATCTCCACGATATAACAGTACAATTTCCCGAAGTTCTTCCACATTATCCGACGTAACCTCGGCATACCCCATACCCAGCTCAAACTGCTCCACATCGCTCACCAGGTTACCCGGCAGCAAACGATAGCGGTTCATGTTGTACTCCAGTTTACCTGTCATGCTCCATTCCTTCAGCAGTTTGCGGATCTGGTACACAGATGTATGCAGATGGGTTAAGCCCTTCTCCAGCGTTACGTCAGCCCATAACTTATCAAGCAGAATCTCTTTGCTTACCCATTCTCCGCGATGGTGAAACAGAAACGCAAACAGCTCCTGTGATTTCGTAGTCCTCCATTTATGTTTGGCTGCTTCGGGTCCCAAGCTTCTATAGATATCCAGATGTTTAAAGGTGAGCAGGCCGGGTAACTCGATGTCATCCTGAGAAGCCTCGGAACCTGGTTCCTGTACTTCAGATGTCACTGCAATTTCGGGCATGACAGACATCCAGGAAGCTATCCGGTCAATCGTCTTGCGCAATCTTGCCGAGCTCACCGGCTTCAATACATAATCCAATGCGTGCAGCTCAAATGCCTCGACCGCATGATCCGCGTACGCGGTTACAAATATAATTCGAATGTTGCTATCCATCTGCTGTATATACTCAGCCGCTTCCAGTCCGTTCATCTCTGGCATGCCAATGTCCAGAAACACGACATCGACGCGTTCCTTTGCCAGAAAATCCAGCCCCTCACGGGCTGTTAAAAAACATTGCACGGGTGTAATCCGTCCGTCCGACAGTAACAGGCGCTCCAGATGGAGCTGCGCTGGCTTCTCGTCATCGATTACAATGGCTCTCACCGTTCTCCCAGCCTCCTGCTCTTACTTATTTATTTCTTTAAGTTCAATACCAATCGAATTCAATCCACTTATTAAACTGTTAACCATTATGATCTGCCTCGGCACAGTTTGGAGATTATTAACCTCTCGATAAAGGGATATGGAAACGAATTTTCGTTCCTTTGCCCACATGACTCTGAATATTCAACCCTTCCCCATACAGCGCTGCTAAACGTCTGTTTATATTTTGCAGCCCTACACCTCCTGGCCCTTCCGTTCGTCCCGAGTTCACCTGGGCCAGGCGCTCCGGAGAGATGCCCACACCATTATCCTCAACCTCGACGATCACCCGATTGTCCTCTCTGGCTATTCTCAGAGACACTGTTCCACCCGCGGCTCGCTCCATGACACCGTGACGAATGGCATTTTCAACAAGCGGCTGGATACTGAGCGGGGGCACATAGATGCGTACATCAGGGTCTATATCATAATTGACCACCAGCCGCTCCTCAAACCGGGCCTGTTCCAGATGTACGTAGGATTCGACCAGTTCAAGTTCCTTGGACAGCGGCACCAGCTGATCCCGGTTCTGGAAGTCGAAGCTTCCGCGCAGGTAGTGACTTAGTTCAATCAACAGATCCGTAGCTTTGTCAGGATTAACAGCGCAGGTCGCAATAATGACATTAAGTGCGTTATATAAAAAGTGCGGTTTGATCTGTGCCTGCAAAAAAGCCATTTCCGTTCGAATTGCGCCCTGAACAGAGGCTCGCATGTCGATCAAGGTACGTACCCTGGCACGCAGCTCCCCCGCATCCACAGGTTTGCTTAGGAAATCGTTCGCCCCGGCCTGGAAACCCAGCCTGATATCCTCAGGCAATCCGCGTGCAGTCAGCATCAGGATTGGCAGTTCCGAGAGGGAATTGTGCTCACGCAGCTTACGGCATAACTCCATTCCGGACATCCGAGGCATCATCCAGTCGGTAATAACCAGATCGATTCCCGGGTATTGTTCTCGCAGCTTCAAGGCTGCTGCCCCGCTGTCGGCAGATATGACCCGATATCGCTCTGTCGATAGCAGATTGAAAAGCACCTGGCGATTCACCGGATCGTCATCCACAATTAAAATGGTATGCTCTGCTTCCAAACTCTCTTCTGACTCGTCCGGTTCTGTAGGGATAACTTCAGAATCATGCGTATGTTGTGCAGCTACATAGCTGGCCGCAGCCGGCTTGTTACCGGTATGGAGAAGAGTTGTCTTGGCAACCGGCAGGGTGAAATGAAAAACCGATCCCTGACCCGGTTCCGATTCAACCCAGATCCTTCCTCCGCCCAGCTCTACGAGTTTGCGTGTAATACTGAGACCGAGCCCCGTACCTCCACTCACCCTTTCACCGGCACCATTTTCCTGCTCGTAGGATTGAAAGATATCCTCGAGCTTCTCGGGAGCAATGCCAACTCCGGTATCCGCCACGGACATCCTGACTTGATCCCCATTGACACTTGCATATAGCCGTATTTCACCTTGCTGCGTGTACTTGTAGGCATTGCCTATCAAATTATAAAGAATCTGCCGCAGCCGGTCTTCATCTGCTTCGACAAGCGGGAGGGAGGGGGGCCACTGCTGGATTAGTACAATGGGCTTGTCTCCGAAGGTGAACCCGGAAACTTCAACCACTGTGCGGGCAACGGATTCCAGATCCACGGCCTCCCGTTTCAATACAATCTCACTATTCTTGAGCTTGGAGAAATCGAGAATGTCGTTAACCAGCAGAGAAAGCCTTTTCCCTGTTGAAGTAATCATGGACAGGTTTCTCGCCTGTTTCGGCGTCACTGCACCTGCCGCGCCTTCCAGCATGGACTGGGCAATATTAATGATGCCATGCAGCGGGGTTCTCAGCTCATGAGATGTGTTGGCCATGAATTCATCCTTCAGACTGTCGATCACAAGCAAACGCTCGGATAAGGCCTCCACTTCTCGGAAGGACTGCGCGAACCGAATTGCGGTAAGAATCATTTGGGCAAAAACAAACAACAACAGCTCGTACAGCGCGAGAAACGTCGTATCCTGCGTCGTAAATGCTCCAATGGTATACAGAATAACGACCATCAAGATGCTCATCATGCTAATCAGCACGTAATGGCTGTCGTTAGGCCGTTTTTTCAACCAATAGAACATGGCCCTCAGGGTGTAAACGATGACACTAAGCGAAACCATCAACATGGCCAGCTCCAGATGGGAGAACAGGGCCGGAGACAAAGTAAGCCCAATGATGCTCTGTACAATAACCAGTGTTACCCCAAGACGGACATACCCTTTGTGGATCGCACCCGGAACAAGTGCATGCATATAGCGAAGCAGATAGTAATAGGCAAATGCCGAACTCAGTAATTGAAGCCTTAGGATTTCATCATTCGGCAGAAATGGCACAAAAGTACCCAGCAATTTCTCCCCATGAGTGAGTGCGTACATTCCCCCGGAGAGACTGAACAAGCCCAGGTAACGAAGTTCCTTCTCACTCCGGCGCAGCAGGAACAGAAGCAGGAAAAATGCAGCAGGAAGAATGAACCCGAAGAGGGTCATCAGATCCTTAAGCCAATCCCTCTGCTGGCTGTACAGGATGCTATGTTCATCTCCAAAGAATACGGAAGCGACGATTCCCCCTGAGGAATATGTATAATTGGAAACCTGAATGATAATGTCAGCATGGTCTCCCTCAATAGAGGTGAACCCGGTAAAGGGCAGATTGTACTGGATATCCGTTTCCCTTGTTTCTCCAGGCAATCCCTTGCCGCCAATTTCTTTGCCATCGATAAAGATACGGTGTGCCATACGGATATTTTGGGTGCGAATGCCATAGTCATTTTTCTCAAAACCGGGCTTGATTCTGACACGCAAGTGGTATGTACCGTATCCATGGGCTTCCCCCATCGTCTTGTTCCACCGAGCCGGAACCTGGATTGCTGAGGCGGGACCAAGCGGCTTTCGCCCGGATAGATCTGCCTCGAAGTCGACTGGGGTTAGCAATTGATTAGGATAGAAATTCCAGGCCCCGTCCAATATCGCTGCACCCTTTTTATTAAAATCCCATTTGGACAAATCTATAACGCCTTGTTTGGCTGCCGGATTCCCATGCTCGGATACAATACCTTGCACGATCCACCCGACGGGAAAGACAACGATACAAATGAAACTAATAGTCAGCATTATCCAGTGTTTTCTCATCTATGTAATCCTTCCGCCTCGTGACGATAGACGTCAGTTTTTGTCGGTTTATCTTCATAATCCATGTTACACGTTTCTGCTGCTAACGGAAATAGAAGGAAACCAAAAGAATCACATTTTTAAACCATTTCACTTATTCCACCTTTTATTCATATACCGCAAGCAGCATAAACAAAAAAAGACTGCCAGCTCATCAACCAGGATATGCTCCTGATCAACGCTGACAATCCTCAATTATTGGCCCACAACCTGAGCCAGCTTCTGTACGATCCCTGTCCAGCCCTGCTCCATCCGTTCACGCACGATGGCATGTGCCTGTCCAAATTCAGTGAGTTTATCGGCATCCCATCCGCTGTGGATCAACGTAAAGGCTGTACCTTCCGGCTGCTCGGCCAGTTCGAAATGAAGTGTCCAATCCTTGCCCCATTGAAACGACAGCTTGTGCGGTGCCTGAACTTCCGTCACCCGGCAGGGTGATTTTCCAAAAGGTCCGGCCTCCAGCACAAATTCATGCCCTTCAACCGGCTCCAGATTGCTGGGCATAAACCAGCTTTCCATGCCTTCTGCTGTCGAGACTGTCTTCCATACTTTCTCCACCGGTGCATGGAGCACTAATTGCTGCCGAATATCCGGCAGTGCGCTTGATGATGATGACATACCTATCGCCTCCTAAAATATATATTACTCATTGTTTGGGATGAGAGGATGTGTGTCAAATGTATTCATGTAACAACTGAACCTTTACATTGGCTCCCCTTTCAAACCCACCCTATAATTGGCACATATTGCATAAAAGGTGTGTGATTCCTATGTTAGTCTGCTCTGAACCATTGCATTCCAACCGTTTGGTTTTGAGGCCGCTCGAAGTGCATAAGTGCATGAATACATTACGCTTTCCGCCATACAAAATCAGGCCACAGCATAAGGTTAACCCTTGCTGTGGCCTGTCTTAGCAACCTGTAAAACTGGTCTGTGAGCAATTTTTGCAAAATGCTGCAGTGTACGATTAGTATCCGCGGGAATATTGCTCGGCAATCGCTGCCATATCCTTGCTGACACCCAGTGCCAATGCCGCATGGTTGGCCCAATACGGATCACGCAGCATGCCTCTGCCGACTGCAACGAGATCAGCATCCCCGTTGCCAATAACGGCTTGAGCCAGAGCTGAATCATCCAGCAATCCAACCGCAATTACAGGAACGTTCAATTCTTCACGGAAACGGCGGGCAAATGGAACCTGATATCCTGGGTAGTTCCCCGGTTTCCGTTGTCCTGCAGGTCCTTCTCCGCCAGAGCTGATGTGGAATATATCCACGCCTGCTTCTTGATAGGCACGACCAACTTCAATGGTGTGGTCAATATCATAACCACCATCAGCGTACTCTACTGCTGAAATGCGCATAATGAGCGGCATGTCTTCCGGCATTTCCTTTTTCACCGCACGAATGATCTCAACACCAAAACGAGACAGATCCTGTCCGTACACATCTTCACGATGGTTCATGAGCTTGGAATGGAACTGGTGAATGAGGTATCCATGGGCTCCGTGCAGCTCAATAGCGTCCACTCCAGCCTGTACTGCGCGGCGAACACCATCCGCAAATTTCTGCACCATGGCCTCTACTTCTTCCGTAGTTAACGCACGCGGCTCCCTGTAGTCTTCTCCCGGGAAAGTGACTACCGATGGAGCAACCGGTTGTTTCGCATCCTCTGCTTTTCGTCCCGCATGGGCGATCTGAATGGCAACTTTGGAGCCGTGAGCATGCATGCCATCCACCAGTTTGGCAAAAGCGGGAATATGTTCGTCAGACCAGATGCCCAGATCATGATCGGTAATGCGTCCATCCGGTTCAACATCGGTCATCTCGATTACAATCAGTCCTGTACCCCCAACGGCACGACTTACGTAGTGAACCTGATGCCAGTCATTCGGGATACCATCCTTGGCTGTTACGGAATATTGGCACATGGGTGCCATGACTACACGGTTATTCAGTTGAAGCCCCTTGAACTGATAGGGGGAAAATAAAGTCTCGGACATATTGGTTACATCTCCTTATCGATATATTAATATATGTTGAGGCAATCACTTGCTTTCCAGATCGAAAAACAGATGCCCATTCTTGCCAACAATCTCTTTCGCCAATCCTTCCATCATTCTTTATTATGAAGCAGCATCCCCCAAATACAAGTACGTACATTTTTGTGCCATAGTACCCTTTTTGATACCTAAACTTTCATCTGCTGCCACTTGTGCCTTGCGCGAAGTACGCCCAAAACATGGTATGATACACTTATCGACACACAAGAGATAGTATACCCCACCTAATATAAGATGTATCTAACCCTTACACGAAAACGGAGAGGGCAGAAACAACCTGTAGAAGCGAAGCCAAAAGCTTTCTGAAAGAAAGCTACTTCGTAAGCATAAACTCGCCTTTATCACTGGATTTTCACCTTTTAAATATAGAATCAAAAAAATCTGGGGATAACAGCGATCAGAAGGTTGTTCTGACCTCGTAGTTATTCGGTGTAAGACTGGTGATCCAACTTATATATCAACCCAAGCCAAAGGAGCGATCAATGGTGAAAGACATTTTAATCGAGCGACTGACGACTTATGCTCAAATGGATACTCAATCCGATGAAAGCAGTGAAACCTGCCCCTCCACACCTGGCCAACTGGCCTTGGGTGAATACCTTGTCAATGAGTGCAAATCCATTGGCTTACAGGATGTAACGATGGATGAGAACGGTTATGTCATGGCTACCCTGCCATCCAACACGGACAAGGACGTTCCCGTGATTGGTTTCCTCGCTCACCTGGATACAGCCACTGACTTCACAGGCAAAAATGTCAAACCTCAGGTTATCGACAACTATGATGGTCAAGATATTGTGTTAAATCAGGAGCTGGATGTGGTACTGTCTACCACCGACTTCCCGGAACTGCGTGAATACAAAGGCCATACCCTCATGACAACGGATGGCACAACATTGCTGGGTGCGGACAATAAGGCAGGCATTGCCGAGATTATGACAGCGATGGCCTACCTGATCGATCACCCCGAGATCAAACACGGAAAAATCCGGGTGGCCTTCACTCCTGATGAAGAGATTGGGCGTGGGCCGCACAAGTTCGATGTGCCTGCTTTTGGAGCCAAATATGCCTACACCGTAGATGGTGGACCACTCGGAGAACTGGAGTACGAGAGCTTCAATGCGGCTGCAGCCAAAATTACGGTCAGAGGTACGAATGTGCACCCTGGAACAGCCAAAAACAAAATGGTGAATTCGGCCAAAATTGCCATGGAGTTTAACCACCGTCTGCCTGCGGAAGAGGCACCTGAATTTACGGAGGGGTATGAAGGGTTCTACCACCTTCTGTCCATCGAAGGCGATGTGGAGCAGACACAAATGAGCTATATCATTCGCGATTTTGATCGAGAGAAGTTTGAAGAGCGCAAAGCTTATGTATTGAAGGTTGCGGAAGAACTCAAAGCCAAGTACGGGGAGAAAAGCATTACCGTTCAGCTGAATGATCAGTACTACAATATGCGGGAAAAAATTGAGCCTGTGCGCCAAATTGTTGATATTGCACACGAAGCGATGACCCGTCTGGATATTGAACCAATCATTCGTCCCATTCGGGGAGGAACCGATGGATCCCAGCTCTCGTATATGGGCATGCCTACACCGAACATCTTCACTGGCGGTGAAAATTACCATGGCAAATTCGAATATGTATCCGTCGACAACATGGTGAAGGCCACCCGTGTCATTGTGGAAATCGCCCAATTATTCGAAGACCGCGGAGATATCTAACAGAATTGCGCCAGATCTCATAACGCCTTTTTCAACAAACGGAGGCGAGGCACCCTTTTGCTTAAGGCATCAGGGTGCTCTTTGCAATTTATACGAAGAGCTGGGACCCGCACACAGAGACAACATTTCATTCGTACATATTCCCCCCGGCAATCTGACGCAGCTCCTCCAGATTACAGATGACGATCTTGCGCTGTTCTTTCCGAATGATCTGCCGATCACAGAGATCATGGATCACCCGGTTCAAATGTCTGTAGCTGGTACCCAGCATATCTGCCAGCTCAGTCAAATTGGAGGTTTGGATCTCTTCCGTAACCTGTTCACCCTGTTCCATCGTTGACAACAGGTAGCTGGCAAACCGGCTTTCCACGGGGTACAGCAGATTCAAGCTTGACAGGTTGGAGAAGGTGTACAACTTATGGGTAACATGACTAAGCATAAAATGGAGAAACTTCGGATTTTCCGTATAGGTATTCTGAAGAAAACGATAGCTCACGCCAAGCAGCAGGCTTTTATTGACGGATTCAACCGTATTTTTCGCTTCCTTCCCATTGACCAGCTCCAGATCACCTACGAGTGCAGGGGGTGTACTGAACCGGAGCAGCAATGACTTTCCATTGGGAAGTGTTGTATAGATCTTGAGTTTACCTTCTACGAGAATATAGAATCGTTCCGGCCGTTCTCCCTTGGCACATATCATTTCACCCTTGGAGGCTTCCAACAGTCTTAATTCAGCGAGTGCAGGCTCATCCAACACCTGATCCAGGCCATGTTCACGCGCAAGCTGACGCATTCGCTCAAAGTCCATGATTTCTCTCATTCCCGGTAACCTCCACCCAAGTATTTAACGTATAGAAATGGACATATGTCCCATTTTCGATATCAGCCCGAACAAATATCTTGATATAAAAATAGTTACAACTAGTACTTATATCCAATAAATCATTTTACATGGGAAATTTTCAAGACTTCGTCCGTAATTCGTCATTATTTTATTTGAAATGCAGTTAATGATAGCGCACTCTTATCCGATGATAGATAGAGCATTATGTACGTTTATGAATCCAATCGCAAATTGGAATACAGAAAGGATGGTTCGACGCCATGAATGTTGTAGATGCACTTCTGAAAGTTATGCCTTATATTAGTCTGATTCTTAGAGAACCAGCCGGCTTGACCGTGTATGATCATGAGAAGGTCTTGTACGCAGTCCCCACTGAGAAATTTAATCTCGGTTTCAATGCAGGGGAGCCGCTGCTCGATGGTTATAAAAACTTTACCGCTCTGACCAATGGACGTGAAGCTTCACTCACCCACCTGCCTGCGGAAGTCTATGGGATCGAGCTGGATATTCTGAATATCCCCATCTTTGATGACAATAACGAGGTTGCTGCCATTTTCTGTGTCTCCTACGATCAATCCAACCAGAATCAGCTTGAAGCCATTATCCAGGAAAATCAATCGATTAATAGCAACCTGGTGGAGATGGTACAGCACGTTGCGGCTCATGCCGAAGAATTACAGGCAACCAGTGAACAGATCCTGGAGAACACACGTCTTGCTGTTCAAAACTCTTCCCAAATTAACAAGGTGGCCGGGTTCATTCGTGAAATCTCCGAACAAACCAACCTCCTTGGGCTCAATGCTGCAATCGAAGCTGCCCGCGTTGGCGAGGCCGGTGCAGGCTTTGGCGTTGTCGCTTCTGAGGTACGCAAGCTCTCTGTCGATGCGAAGCAGGCCACTAGTGATATCGATATCAGTCTAAAAGATGTTCAACAGGTTATCAAACAAATGGAAGTGGAAGTTTCGCAGATTGCTGCTTCTTCCCAAGAGCAGGCTACCCTTGTCTCCTCCTTCACGGATGTCATTGAGAAACTGAATGAAACTGGCGATCGTATGAAGATGCTGGCAGACCAGCTAATCAGCTACTCCGTTCAAAACAAGTAAGCTTGTTTCCAAACATTCATATGCAATCTAAGATTCAACCAAATTTAAATAGGACGCCGCGAACCCGATCTGGGCATTTCCGGCGTCCTGTTTTTTAACCTTACTTTATATCATATCAAGCATTCACATGCCAGGTTCCCTAAGCTTGCTTCGCAATCCCCACTTTTGGGTTTCCCTTCACTTCAGCCTCAGATTCCCAACATTCCACCTCGCCCGGAATACGGATACGGTCACGGGTAAAGACGGGGTCATGCCCCTCCGCTTTCTGTTTTTTGTAATCCTTCAGCGCTTCGAATGTCACTTTGGACAACATGAGAATGGCAATCAGATTGACGACTACCATCAGTCCCATGAAGAGATCGGCAAGGTCCCAGACCAACTGCACTTTCGCTACAGCACCAAACAACACCATTGCGATGACGCAGATTCGGTACACCCACAGCCACATCTTATTGGACTTGATAAACTCAATGTTGGTCTCCCCATAATAATAATTCCCGATGAGTGTACTAAAGGCAAACAGGAATACCATCACGGCCAAAAATCCGGAGGCCCAGGAACCGATGTGCATACTTAATGCTGCCTGGGTCAATTCGATGCCTCCCAGATTGGAACCTTTGTATACCCCCGACAGCAAGATAATCATGGCTGTGCTTGTACAAATGACAAGTGTATCGGTCAGTACGCCAAGAGCCTGGATAAGCCCTTGTTTGACCGGATGTGTTGTATCTGCCGTGGCCGCTGCATTAGGCGCACTACCCATTCCCGCCTCATTGGAGAACAAGCCCCGCTTGACACCGTTCATTAGGGCGGCCCCCAATGTACCACCAGCCACCTGTTCAATGCCGAAGGCATTTTTTACGATCAACACAATCATTGCCGGAAGCTGCGTGATATTCGCCAGCACAACAAATGCAGCCACCCCGATATACAGTACGGCGAGGACAACAACGATATATTCGGACGCCTTGGCAATACGTTTCACGCCGCCCATAATAATTCCGGCAAAGATTACCGCCATAACAATACCTACCGTCAACCGATCCAACCCGAACGAGTTTTGGAATGCCACGGTAATGGTATTGGACTGCACAGCATTAAAGACAAGACCGAACGATAGTGTTATGAGGATCGCAAACAATACTCCCATCCAGCGTTTGCCCAATCCCCGTTCCATATAATAGGCCGGACCTCCGCGGAAGCCTCCGTTATCCTTAACTTTATAAATCTGTGCCAGTGTGCTCTCCACGAAACTGGAGGCTGACCCAATGATGGCAATGACCCACATCCAGAACACAGCCCCCGGTCCTCCAAGGGCAATAGCCAGTGCAATTCCTGTTATATTTCCCGTACCTACACGGGCAGCCATGCTGATACAGAATGCTTGAAACGGCGAAATCTTGCCTGCTTCCTTGCTCTTGGGTTCAGTCAGCACTTTAATCATATCTCCGATCATGCGGAACTGCATGAAACGGGTCTTGGTGGTGAAGTAAATCCCGCATACAATCAGCAGGATAATTAACAGCTTGGACCATAAAAAATCGTTGAAAATCACGACAATATCTTGTATTGTTTGCTCCATCAGCATTACCTCTCCAGTTCGTATATTGTTAAACAGCATCCCGGCTGCATGTCTAAGCGTAAAATCTCCATACTATTGCATAGGGGATCCATTGCATAATTTTGAAGTGATAACGGCTCGTTCGAATCGGCGTTTGTACCATTTCACATATTCAATGGCCAATCCAGTCGGATGTTACCTATACTACAGTCATATCTACGGAAACCGACATATTCCTACATCCAACTGTGGATTTTTTTTGTGAATGGACCGAATTCAGCGAAACTCTGTTACGTTATCTGACATATTGTTCTTTTTTGGATAAGGGCTTCTATGCAGCAAGTGAACTACGAAGTATGATAGGAAGAAAACGAACCACGATCGCAACGGTTACTCCGTCTGCAACATACATGGGCCCAAAGACATCCGGTGAGGAGAAAGGAGGATACTATGCGTTATTTTATCGTGGATGATGATCCTGGCGTTCGTTCAATGCTGATGGACATTATTGAAGACGAGGGATTGGGAGAGATTGCCGGAGAAGCGGAGGATGGCGCTCACATTCATGCGGAGCTGCTAGAACTGCAAAAGGTGGATGTGCTTCTGATTGATCTGCTCATGCCCCATCGGGACGGGATTCAGACCATACGGGCATTGGAAGGAAGGTTTGAAGGCAAGATTGTGATGATCTCGCAGATTGAATCGAAAAGCATGATTGGCGAAGCCTATTCGCTCGGCATTGAATACTACATTACAAAGCCGATTAATCGGCTGGAAATTCTGTCCGTCCTGCGTTTGGTTGACGAACGTCTGCGTATGCAGCAATCCATTCAGGATATCCAGCGAACATTGCAGGGATTAACCGGGCTTCCATCTGCCGGACGCCATGCTGCATCTGTTCCGAGCAAAACGATTGCAACAGCAGGGCATTTCCTTCTGTCCGAGATGGGCATGATCGGAGAAGCGGGCAGTAAGGATCTGCTGGACATGCTGGAATATCTGGAGCAGATCGAAACAGAGGATCAGACACTGTCACCGTACATGTTCCCGTCGCTCAAGGATATCTTTCAGAATATAGCTGTACGCAAGCTGGGAACGGATGCCTCCGCTACGGAGATCACCAAAGAGGTCAAGGCCTCCGAGCAGCGTGTTCGCCGGGCGATATTCCAGACATTAAGTCATGTGGTCTCACTGGGATTGACGGATTATACGCATCCCAAGTTCGAGAATTACGCATCGAAATTCTTCGACTTCACCGAGATTCGCAAGAAAATGCTGGAGCTGCAAAACAATGTGGAGCCTTCTCTGTCCCAAACCCGAATTAACACCAAAAAGTTTGTCCAAGTGCTGTACATGGAAGCCAAACGGCTTTTACACTGAACAATTCCGCCAAAATACATGCGGGCATGAATGAACAGGAATGCAGCAGCTTAGCAATGGATGCTGTCCTTCCTGTTATGTTCATGCCCGCATCGTCGTATGTACTCATCTATGGTTGTCCCGATATAGGAATCTTTAATTTCTTGTCTGGCTTCGATTCATTCGATTGTATTCGTTAATCAACTCATCCAATGCCATGGACTGCCTTATGACATCCGGATGCCCAAGCCCACCCTCGTGATGTTCTACCAACATATGAAGGTTATGTCTGGCTTTCTCGATTTGATTTTTCAACTCCAAACTCATAACCATGCCCGTGACCTCCTTATTTCTGTGTTATATTTTAGTTTTTACTGTCAATCTATAGTTGGATTAACATTTGGCATAGTCGGGCATGGATGTTTTGTATTCTCCCCCAGATTTTGAAAGTCATGAATGTTGATGATTGCATCAAGATGAAAAAGCCGTGATACTATGCCTTTTGTGCAGATCATGTGCTATTTTGCATCCATGTTTTCATTCGATCGCCTGCTCTTCACAAGATTGTGTCTTTATTGTGTATTTTGGAAAATGAACGATAAAAGACACCCCTCTTGTATGCAAGCTAACCAGTAAAAGTTAGCCTCTGTGCCATAGAGAGGTGCCCGATCGATCAGATTATTGGATTATTGAGTAACCTTTATTTTGATCACTTCGCTTGTTGCTGAGCCACTTTCATTGATCCATTCCACATGGTACTCTTATTCGTCTGGAAGAGCGATCAGCAATTACAGTTGTGGCGGTCTGTGCATTAGGCGATGCCGCAGTTAGCTGCCATTGATTTCTAACATAGTCTTAACAGCAGATCTTTCCCTCTCTTCAAGGTGAACAAATTCCTTTTCATAACCGGGCCATTCAGGTACAATAGGGCGATGTGTGTGTCCGGACCCGGCGGATACGAAAGTTTATAGAGGATCGTATCCTGTATACCATCCTGATTTGATATCATTGGAGGCTCATCAACACCATGCAAACCGATTCACGGACTCAAGTTAAAATCATAAACGCCGATCCCAGCGCGATGGGATTATTTGGGCTGGCTATCGTGACCCTGGTCGCTTCCTCCCAGAAACTCGGAATTACAGACGGACTCAGCTACGCGATCCCATGGGCGATTTTCCTGGGAGCATTTGCACAGCTGTTCGCCTGTATCCAAGACTCCAAACGCAACAATACATTTGGGACAACCGCTTTTGGTGCATACGCATTCTTCTGGTTTGCGATGGGTGCCAATTGGTTGATTAAAATGGGCGTGTTTGGTTCCACTCTGGCAGAGCAGGCCGATGGCAAGCAGCTCGGATTCGCCTTTGCCGGATACCTCGTGTTCACTTTATTCATGACGCTGGGCGCGGTGGAAGCCAACAAAGTACTGCTCATCATCTTCATTCTAATTGACTTCCTGTTCCTTGGCCTGACGTTTGATGCTTTCGGCGTGGCTCCTCATATCTTCCATACCATTGCAGCGTATGCAGAAATGGGTATTGGAATCGTGTCACTCTACGGCACCGGAGCTTCGGTATTGAACGCTCACTTCGGCTATACGTTTCTGCCTATCGGCAAACCGTCCGGCATTTTCAAAGCCAAGGCTTAATATACTGCAGTACCAAACCGCCCGCGCGCCGGTCCGCGCCTGGCGGTTTTTTTGGCAATGATGCCTTTATTTGAATATGAGTTTGCCGGGCACCTATACTAGGAATAACACTAATAGACGATAGACCTGGCACAGATCTGCAAAGATGCAGCAGCCATGGGGTCAGGAGGAAGAGAAAATGAGAGAGACACCCAAACCTACGGAGTCTGAACAGGTGGAGAAGAAATATGTGCGCGAAACACGCTGTTTCAAGACCGCACGGGTATTCCCGACGGATGTTAACAACCATAATACTTTATTTGGCGGCAAGCTGATGTCCTACATTGATGACATTGCATCCATCGCGGCTTCCAAACTATGCCGGGTAAATACAGTAACGGCTTCAACCGATTCAGTCGATTTTCTATATCCCATTAATCCAACGGATTCCGTCACGCTGGAATCATTCGCAACCTGGACGGGACGCAGCTCCATGGAGATTTTTGTAAAGGTTATTCGCGAGGACTTGAAGACAGGGGAGAAAAAGATTGCCGCAACGGCATTTCTGACCTTTGTGGCCTTGGATGAAAATAATCGCAAACTCATCGTTCCCCGAATCATTCCGGAGACGGAAGAGGAAAAGAAACTATACGAGACCGCTCCCGATCGGGCGGCCATGCGGAAGCAGCGGCGGGAAGAGAGCAAAAAATTCGCTGACTTCCTTACCGTTACCTATCCTTGGGAGTAATTAAAACATTATCTGGATGTAGCCGGATATGTGGACAATGCTCTGCTATCCGGCAATTCTCCGCCCATAGAGACAGTCCATTGCTGATACTTCCGATACGCCGCTCCGCTCTCAAGCAGACTCTGGCAGGTGTATACACCCTCTTCAATCGAACCAACGCGGCCTGTCACATACAGACGAAAGCCAGCGTTCAGCAGGACCTGGTTCACAAAGGCGATATGCCCCTCTCCGCTCAACACCGATTCTGCCACTTCCAGCTGCTTGGCAGCCGTCCATGCCACCTCGGGTACAGGTATATCCAGCTCGTAAGCTGCAGGGTCCACCAATTCCAGTTTCGTATCCCCGTTTTCCACAGCATATACACGTGTAGGTCGGTCAATATACAGGTCTTCCGAACCTTCCATCCCCTGTACCACGTAAGCCCGGCGGTATTCAAAGCGGGTAAGCAGCTTCGCAATCCGATCCAGAAACGTATTATGAAATACACCGAAAACAAGATAAGGCGAATGGTTAAAATCGATCAGCTTCTCAGCCGTATTAAAAACCGTACGGAAGCCAAGTTCCTCACGCAAAGGTCTTAGCTGCCGAAGCGGAGCACACCATTCTTCAGAAGACACATACATGACATCTGTCCTCTGCGCAGCAATCCTGGCATCCTCCCGATCCATTTTCGTTGTATCAATACCTGATTCCCTCAGCAGCATAGACAAGGTTACCCCCCATTTGGGTGGTAACGGCTCACTTCCATGCAATGTCACCGGAACCCCGGCTGCTGCCAATACAAAGGCAACCGGAAAAGTAGCCATAAACGATTTGGTTCGTCCGTCATAAGGGCCTGCGCAATCGAGTCCATCCTGAAATACGGACAGGCGATCCGCACTGTTCCGGCATGCATGGACGAAGGCTTCCAGCTCCTCGACATTTTCCATCTTCATCCGTTCCGCCATCAGAAAAGCAGCTGTCTGAGCAGGCGATACCTCCTGTCTCAAAATATGCTCGGCAACAGACAGTGCCTCGGCATAATTCAGATCACGCGAACCGCGTTTTCCACGTCCAACCTCCCTGAGAATCTCAGACATGTCCATGATGCGTCCTCCTTTCGATTAAGACTGGAGCAGCTGATGCGCCTTAACAATTGCTGTCGCTACATCCACCATTCGTTTGCGTTCATCCATCGCTCTCTTGCGTAACAGATCGTAAGCTTCTGATTCGGAGATCTGCTTCAAATCACACAAAATAGCCTTCGCCATGTCAATCCATTTCCGATCCTCAAGCCGGGACTGCAGCTGTTTTCGCTCCTGCTCCCACTGCTTGCGTTCCATGTACCGCTTGGCTGCAAAATGCAGTGTCCAGTGAATTTCAGGTCCAATCATGGATGGAGTCAATATTCCGTCCAATGAAGCTTCCACCTCGCAGGATTCCACCGAGGAAGAGGCTGTATCCGGTGCGCACCACCATAACAATGGGGTGTTCGTTTTCCCCTTTCCCAGGCAGCGTACCCAATATTCCACATCGACCAGTGACAGATGCAGGATAGATGCCTCTGCTTCAGCAGACAGTTTCAGTGCTTCTGTTTCGCTGGCTGTCACCTGCACATGGTACCCGTTTGCCCCAAGCAGTCTCTCAGGTGTAAGAGGGATTGCATCGGATGAGGCAGCTATCGTTGGTTCTACACGGATGACCAATAAAGATCGCATGATGGATCAATCCCTCCCTTAATGCATAGACAGAATTAGTTAACTCAAGCATCTAAACATAACAGCATGATTAGATGTCATATAACCTAACAATATCTTAAGGTGAAAATATACAAATTTGAACTTGATTATGCATTTCGGTAACACATATGCCGGATCACTATAATGTTTAGAGGGCTCTCTTCCTAAGTTCCGTACTGTTTACTTGCCTCTTAAGTATGCTTCTTATCTCTATAACCTTCGTATTATAAGTTTGTGCGCTAAGGTTCGATCCATCCGTTCGTTGTTCGGCCCTTATTTCCATTACACACATGTAAACATAATTAACTTCAAATTTCAAATACTTTTTTATGTTAACTATATTGACATGGAGGGAAGGATCTTTTATAGTTAGGCCATAACAACTCCATATTTGAATCGATCACAGTTACAACGGCGTAGCTGGTTGAAACGGCAATGAAGCCTGTTTTGCAATCTCGGATCAAGGGAAGCGTATGCATATACGCAGTCCTCCGAGGCATGACAGGCTTTTTCTATTTTTCCGGAACGAGGCAAGGGCATTTCGCAGAATGGAACCAAGGGGGCTAATCACAATGAGTACAACGAAAAAACTGGTGCTGGTCGGCAATGGTATGGCAGGTATTCGCACAATTGAACATATTCTAAAACTCGCTCCGCATGCTTATGAAATTACGGTTTTTGGTGCTGAGCCGCACCCCAACTACAATCGCATCATGCTCTCCTCTGTGCTGGCTGGCGGCACGAGCATTGAAGATATCGTAATTAACGAATGGAGCTGGTACGAAGATAACGGCATTAAGGTATACCCAGGCGATCCTGTCATTCGGATCGATGCCGAGCGCAAGGAAGTGGTCTCCCAGGCAGGTATCCGTGCGTCTTACGATGAGCTGATTCTGGCAACAGGATCACAGGCATTCATTCTGCCTTTACCTGGAGCAGACAAGGAAGGTGTCATTGGTTTCCGTGATATCAAAGATTGTGAGACGATGATGGCTGCCTCGCAAAAGTATCGAAAAGCGGCCGTGATTGGTGGTGGATTGCTTGGCCTGGAAGCTGCGCGCGGTCTGCTCAATCTGGGGATGGATGTCACGGTTATTCATATTAACGGCCATCTGATGGACCGGAATCTGGATCTGCCTGCAGGCCTGATGCTTCAGAGGGAGCTTGAAGAGCAGGGTATGAAGTTTCTTTTGAACAAACATACCGAAGAAATTACAGGCAAACATCGCGTAAAGTCCCTGCGTTTCACCGATCAGACAGTGCTCGAAACCGATCTGGTTGTTATGGCCGTCGGCATTCGCCCTCAGGTTGAGCTGGCCCGTCAGGCTGGGCTGAACGTGAGCCGTGGTATCATCGTTGATGATTACATGAATACCAGTATCCCTGGCATTTCGGCGGTCGGTGAATGTGCGGAGCACCGCGGCATTGCGTATGGATTGGTGGCCCCATTGTATGAACAGGGGATGGTCCTGGCCAAACGTCTGGCGGGTGCAGCGACGGAAGGATATGAAGGGTCTGTGACTTCGACCAAGCTGAAGGTTTCCGGTGTGGATGTGTTCTCTGCAGGACAATTCAAGGATGCGGCGGATACCCGCAGCATTCGTATACAGGACGACGTGGACGGAGTCTACAAAAAGATGGTCATGAAGGACGGCCAGCTGATTGGAGCTGTACTGTTCGGAGATACAACAGATGGCGCCTCCCTCTTCTCCCTCATTAAAAGCGGTGAAAACATTGGTGGACGCGAAAAGGAAATTTTGCTTGGAGTATCGGCCGGAGGTTCAGGATCTGGTCCATCGGCAGCTGAGCGCATGGCCGCCATGCCAGATGATGAAATTGTCTGCGGTTGTAATGGTGTCACCAAGGCTGCCATCGGTGATGCGGTACTGAACAAGGGATGTAACACGCTCGGTGCCATCAAGTCCTGTACCAAAGCTTCTGCGTCCTGTGGAGGATGTAAACCGATTGTGGAATCCTTGCTCGTCCATTATGCAGGTGATGCAGTTGGTGAACAGGTGAAGGAAGGCATCTGCGGCTGTACCTCCTATGATCGCGACGAGATCGTTGCCCAGATCAAGGAGATGGGATTGAAGACGGTCAAGGAAGTCATGAATGTACTCGGCTGGAATGAACCTGAAGGCTGCTCCAAGTGCCGTCCGTCTCTCAACTATTACCTCGGCATGATCTGGCCGGCCGAATACGAAGATGAACGGGTATCCAAGTTCACGAACGAACGCTACCACGCCAATATTCAAAAAGACGGAACGTACTCGGTTATTCCCCGGATTTACGGAGGTGTTACTTCTCCAGCCGAGTTGATCAAGATCGCCACCGTTGCCGAGAAATATGATGTGCCGATGGTGAAATTCACAGGCGGACAACGGCTCGATTTGCTCGGTGTACAAAAAGAGAATCTGCCGAAGATCTGGGAAGAACTCGATATGCCGTCCGGATTCGGTTATGGCAAGGCACTGCGAACGGTGAAAACATGTGTCGGCAACACCTTCTGCCGATTCGGAACACAGGATTCCATTGAGATGGGCATTCGTCTGGAGAAAAAACTCGACAAAATGGTTGCTCCTGCCAAAGTGAAGCTTGCTGTCTCCGGCTGTCCGCGGAACTGTGCAGAAGCCACCATTAAGGATCTGGGTGTCGTTGCGATTGATGGGGCATGGGAACTGCATGTTGGCGGTAACGGCGGGGTCAAGGTCCGCGCAGCGGAATTACTGTGTACGGTCAAAACGGATGCTGAAGTGGAAGAGTGGACCTATGCATACCTGCAATACTATAGAGAGAACGCACGCTGGAATGAGAGAACAGCAGCCTGGATTGAACGTGTCGGTCTGGACCATGTGAAGATGGCACTCGAGGACCGCGAAGAGCGGCTCGCTCTGGTCGAACGGCTTGAACTGACACTTGGCCGCACGGTTGATCCTTGGAAGGAAATCATTGAAGACGAGAAACTGCGCAAAAACTTCACCCCACTCGCTGGCACACAGCCGGCAGCCCACTAGAAGAGGAGGATCAGCGATGAACCGATTGCGAATTGGACACCTTGCGGATATTGATGAAAAGGGAGCTCGGACGTTTATGGTATTGGATACCGAAATTGCCGTCTTCAAACTGAGTGACGGGAGTCTGCACGCCGTCGAAAATCGCTGCCCTCACAAGGGCGGCAGGCTTTCGGAAGGCATGGTATGCGGAACGGCAGTGCACTGCCCGCTGCATGACTGGAAGATCGATCTCCGGAGTGGCAAGGTATATGAACCGGATGACGGCTGTCTAAACACTTATAAAACCGAAGTGGATGACAACAGCGGAGAAATCTATATCACCATTGCAGGTTAAGTCTTCATATTGGAGAGTGCCTGACACATCATGAATCAAGGAGGCGTACGCTATGGATTTTGTTAAACCTGCAGAAGTGCTGCAATCAATGGTCGACGCAGGCGAGAATAAAGCCAGAATGAATCGGGTCCAGATGTTAATCCGTGGTTTCCTGGCTGGAGCGATTCTCGCATTTGCCACAACGCTAGCGTATACCGCTGTAGCTCAAACTTCCGTTGGTTTGGCTGGTGCGCTGATATTCCCGGCAGGATTCGTGATTATTGTCCTGCTCGGGCTTGAGCTGGTGACAGGCAGCTTCGCCATGATTCCACTCGCTGTGATGAAACGCAGAATCACCTTCATGGATATGCTGCGCAATTATACATGGGTCATTGCAGGCCATCTGCTTGGATGCCTGTTCTACGCTCTGTTATATGAACTTACGCTGACGAAGATGGGAACAGATATGAGCAGTCCGCTCATCCAAACCCTGATCCAGACCAGTGAGGCCAAGACGCTCGGGTATCAACACCTGGGCGGCGCAGGCATTGTTCTTGTCATCATTAAAGCCATCTTGTGCAACTGGATGGTCACGCTCGGTGCAGTCATGGCGATGACATCGACTTCCACACTTGGTAAAATTGCGGCCATGTGGCTGCCCATCATGATATTTTTCGCTCAGGGATTCGAACACGCTGTGGTGAACATGTTTGTTATACCTGCAGGAATGATGCTTGGTGCTGATGTCAGTATCGCTGACTGGTGGTTATGGAATCAGATTCCGGTGCTGCTTGGCAATTTCATCGGCGGTGCCATATTCACTGGGTTAGGATTATATGCTGCACACCGCTGGGGAAGCTCAGTTCCGATGACCTCCAAGCTGGCAACCATCCATGGCGGTCGTTCAGGAATGGCGAATGCAGAGTCCTCGTCCAAACTGGGGACACGGTCATGAGCCGGGGCCTGGTAAGTATCATTGGCGCTGGTCCTGGAGATCCGGAACTCATTACCGTGAAAGCTCTGAAACGCATCCAAACGGCAGATATCCTCTTGTATGACCGACTTGTGAATGATGATTTGCTTGCGGAAGCTCCTGAAGCAGCACTCCGGATCTATTGCGGGAAAGCCCCCGGACTTCATTCCATGAGTCAGGAGATGATTGGACGGCTGCTGGTTGCTCACGCTGCGGAAGGCAAACGGGTTGTCCGGCTCAAGGGCGGTGATCCGTTCATCTTCGGACGCGGAGGTGAAGAAGCACTCGTGCTGGCACAGGCAGGGATCCCCTTCGAGGTTATCCCCGGTATCACTTCAGCTGTGGGTACATCTGCTTCATCCCTGATTCCATTAACCCACCGGGGAGTGGCTTCGACCTTTGCATGTGTGACTGGCACGGGGAGTGATGGCCGTGTATCATCCGTTCGCTGGGATCTGCTCGCCCACAGTGTGGATACCCTGGTGATCTATATGGGGATCAGCCAGTTGCCCCTCATTCAACGCGAACTGCTGCAATCCGGCAAAAGCAGCTGCACACCAGCAGCCCTGATTGAACGCGGAACCACCTCAGAGGAGCGAATCATTACTGGCACGCTGGGCCAGCTTCATGCCCTCTCCCTTTCGGAAAAGGTGAACAATCCCGCGCTGATCATTGTCGGCGAGGCCGTTCTCGTACGCGAACAATTGCTTCAGCTCCAGCAAGCAGCCGATGCTTCCATGACGGGTTAGCTGCCCGTATACATCTTTCTAATCCAACAGCATACGCTCGTGAATGGTCCGGCCCTTCTGCCCTGGTTCAATCAGCAGACGGGTCGGTTTGATGTTGATCAATGCCGTCAACTGTTCCCCCATATAATGTGCAGAATACTTAAACCCAATCTCCGCCCAGTGCATTATGACACCGACCGTAGCCGATATCAGATAACTCAGCATAATATCGTAATTAATGGTGTACTCGCTATCTTCAGTTACCAGCACAAAATCCTCGGTTAAATACGCGCGGAACATATTGCAGAGTCTTAAACCCATATCACTATGCATCGTGATTAAGGCACGGAAGACGTCCTGGTGCGCCTCGATATATTCGAATACCGGCATTGTAGAAGGCAGCAGTCCGGTCATATCCACTTCCTTTAATTCAGCGTACGGTTTGGCGTACGCTTGGCCCACTCCCTGCATGAAATCCTCCAAAATGAATTCAAGCAGCTCCGGTTTTCCAGGAAAATGTAAATAAAACGTGCCCCGATTGTAGTCCGCCCGCTCGGTGATGTCACGGATTGTGACGGCATCAGCTCCCTTTTCCAGTATTAAAGAAACCGTCGCAGCGATGATCGCATCCTGTGTTCTTCGTGCTCTCCGGTCCTGAGGGTGTTCGATAATCAACATTTCCGCCTCCTTTGTCCATTATTGTAACCTAAATAAACACCGCTTACATCTGTGTCCGATAGCAGACATATACGCTGTCAATGATTATTGTCACATGACTATGTATATCTTAACATTGAGACAGGAACGATAGACGACAGGTTACATCTTTTTTTGATGAACACCTGCCAATACAAATAAGGGAGCGGATTTTATCATGAGTACATCCTATACACATACAGCGGTTATTACAGGGGCTGCCGGAGGCATCGGTAAAGAATTGGCACGCCGACTTGCTGAACGCAAAATCAATCTGGTTCTGGTGGACCTGAACGAAGAAGCGATCCAGCAGACGATTACAGACCTCAACCTCGACAAAGAGCACGTGATTGCTGTAAAAGCAAACGTATCCCAGGAAGCAGACGTGAAAAACTATGTACAAAAAGCACTTGATGCCTTTGGCAGAATCGACTACTTTGCCAACAACGCCGGTATCGAAGGTCCAACGGGTCTGATTGAAGATCTGAGCGTTGAAGCACTGGATATGGTATATAACGTTAACGTTCGTGGCGTATTCTTGGGTCTTCAAAACGTTATTCCGGTCATGAAAAAACAAAAATCCGGTGCGATCCTGAACACGTCATCCCTCGCAGGTCTGATGGGTGCACCTGCTGTATCTCCATATATTATGTCCAAACATGCCGTGGTTGGTCTCACTCGCACAGCAGCGAATGAACTTGCCCCATACAATATCCGGGTAAACGCCGTATTGCCAGGAACCATTAACACTCGCATGATGCGCCAAATCGAAGCAAACTCCGGTAACGTGGAAAATTATCAGGATGCTACTGTAGCCAGCATTCCGATGGGCCGCTATGGCGAACCAGAAGAAGTAGCTGCCGTGATGAACTTCCTGTTGTCCGAAGAGGCTTCCTATGTAACAGCTTCCCTCTACACGGTAGATGGCGGTATGATGGGTCAATAATATTCGCGGTTACCACGCGGAAAAAGGAATCCTAAAGGGTACCTGCTGATCTTCAAATGTAAGATAACATAAGATATAAAACAAAGGAGCCTGGTTCCCAGGCTCCTTTTTGATATCCACAAAATCCAAACTACCGATTAAGTCGTTTTAATCCACGTATCCTGCATGGCCCTTTTCCATTAAATAGTCCATTTCAGCATCCAGAATGCTTTCCACGGTCAACTCATCCAGCTTCACATCTTTACGACCAAGAATGTAGTCAGCTAAGTCATCACCGTCAATATCAACGTCTTTACCTTTGGCATTTTCATGCGCCTTGTTGATGTACGCCTGCTCATGCTTCAGCACAAGAGCGATATTCGCCTCGCTTGCCTTGGTCTTCTCCGCAATATATTGCATCATTTCCTGCTCATTAATGGAATTCGTTTCAGTCACGTTCAGTTCAGCTCCTCGGTTCATACATACTGTTGCCATTGTAGCATAGGTTAACCCATATCAGACATGCCTTATTCGGATCTAGGTTAAACGAACGTAGAACGTTGCCCCTTCGCCCACCACACTCCGGGCATAGATCTGACCTTTATGCTGGTCCACAATGGAACGGGCGATGGCCAGACCGAGGCCGTGCCCCCCATGCTTTCGGGCTCTGGAGGCATCCGTGCGATAGAAGCGATCGAAGATACGATCCAGATGCTCCGGTGAAATGCCTTCCCCTGTATTGGAGACCGCAAGCACCACCTCATGATTTTGTTTCTTCAACGATACATTGACCGCGCCTTTGGCTCTGGAATATTTCACGGCATTATCCAGCAGAATCAGAATGACCTGCTTGATCTGTTCGCTGTTGCCATGGACCATGAGCTGCGGCTCAATGCTGTAGTCCAGGGATATATTTTTTTCAAAAATAACAGCTTCCATCGTCAAAATAATGTTTTCTACCGCATCACTCATATCAAACTTGGAATGGATCATCGTGGAACGTGAATCGTCAATCTCGGTCAGATATAACAGATCGCTCGTTAACCGGGACATACGCTCTGTCTCCGACTTGATGTAATGCAGCCATTTGGCCTGGCTATCAATCGTATCCTCGCGATTGGCGAGCAGTACATCGGTGTTCGTATTAATGATAGCCAGCGGTGTTTTCAGCTCATGAGAAGCATCGGCAATGAACTGCTTTTGTTTCTCAAAAGCTTCCTTGACCGGCTTAATGGAACGATTGGCAAAATATCGGCTCAGGAAGTAGATCACAATCAGCATGACCAGTCCTACAATGGCAAATGTATAGATCAGATTCGTCAGAATGCCCTGTTGGGCCGTCACATCAATGAACACAATCATATGCCCGTCGCTGCTCGGGTCGATTACATAGGCCCAGTTTGTGCCATCCAGCGCAAATTGTCCAGTCTTACGCTCCGTATGACCAGCCTTATCTACCTTCTCCAGTGCTTCTGTGTAAAACGTATCTTCCATACTAAATCTGGAGTGGGTATCTGTAATATTCCATGCATTATCGGTCTTGATCATAAATGATACGGAACGTCCCGGTGGTGAATTGGGATCTCCTCCAGGTCCGTTTCCTTGAACTTCCGATCGAGGTTCACCGGATTTCGTCTCATCTGTGCGCGGCATGTTGGATGAGTTATATGGACCATGATAGAAATCTGATACCTTGAACAGCTCCATGTTGGTTTCCCGCTGTACATTCTGATACGTAATAATGTAGATTGTCGCAAACGCAACCAGCATCATGATGGAAATGGACACCAGGTTGACGACCAAAAACCGATTTCGGAGTTTCTTAAACATCAGGACGTCACCTCAAGTACATAACCCACACCCCGAATCGTATTAATGCAGACGGAGGAGTTGAGGAAGGTCAGTTTCTTGCGCAAAAAGGAGATGTACACCTCCACGTTGTTATATTCCACCTCGGAATCGAAGCCCCACAGCTTCTCGATAATCTGCTCTTTGGAAGTGATGGCCTGTTTGCGGGTAATCAGCAGTTCCAGCAGCTCATTTTCTTTTAGATTGAGTTTGATCTCCTTGCCCTGCACAGTCAGCTTTAGCTGTGTCGTATTGAGTTCGATGTCACCAAACTTCAGCCCATCCTCTGGCACAACCTCGCCCTTTCTTCTGAGAGCTGCCCGAATCCGGGCAAGCAATTCCTCTGTCGCAAAAGGCTTCGCAATATAGTCGTCCGCACCCGTATCCAGTCCGGCCACCTTGTCCGAGAGCTCTCCCTTGGCCGTCAGCAGAATGACAGGTGTATGGTTTCCCTCACTGCGCAGCTTCCGCAGCACACTGATTCCATCCATCTCCGGCATCATGATGTCGAGCAGAAGAAGATCGTATATACCGCTTAGCGCATAATCCAGTGCTGATCTGCCGTCATGGACCATGTCCACGGAATAATTGTTTTTCTTCAATATCTGGGATACGGCCTCTGCCAAATGAACCTCATCTTCCGCAATTAATATTCTCATGATTAACTCATTCCTCTGCCTTGAATTGTTCGTCGCAATTTTATTTTATTATATCAATCATTCTACCTGTGGAACCTTGAATCAATCTTAATTCATTAATTCCACGAGAACTATTATAGGAAGGTAAAAAAAGATCAACGGAATGTAAAATTATTTAAGATTCATTCAAGGTTGGCCCTCTAAGATACAGACATGGAAGCAATACACGATGAAATGAAACACAACATAAACCACTAACGAAAGGAATGAATCTTAAATGGCGATTGAAGTATTCAACCGATATGAGAGCAAGTACCTTCTGACCGATCAACAGTATGAACATTTCTACAACGATTTGCTGAAGTATATGGAATTGGATGCTTACAACAAGAAACACGAGTTCTACTCCATCAGCAACCTGTACTTCGACACTCCGCAGGATTCCCTGATCCGCGCCAGTCTCTCCAAACCGAAGTACAAGGAGAAGCTGAGACTGCGGGCTTATGGTGTACCTGAAGAGAATGCCAAAGTGTATCTGGAGATCAAAAAGAAAGTGTTCGGTCTGGTGAACAAAAGAAGAACGGCCCTGATGCTGGACGAAGCATATGAATTCGTCCGCACGGGACAGGCACCTGAGCTGCAGGATTACATGAACAAGCAGGTTGTCGAGGAAATCAAATATTTCCTCCGCCTATACGACCTGGAACCAAAGGTGTATCTGGCCTATGAACGCAAGGCCCTGTTCGATAAGAACAGCCGCGATCTCCGCATTACCTTTGACACCAATATCCGCAGCCGCAGATATGATCTGAAGCTGGAGCAAGGGGATTACGGCGAGCCTCTGGTGGAAGACGGTCGCTGGCTGATGGAAGTAAAGGCGGAAAAAACCGTTCCGTTCTGGCTATCCCAGCTGCTGTCGGAGCACGGCTTGTACCGTGTCGGCTTTTCCAAATACGGCAACGAATTCAAACGCCTCGTTAGAACGACGAACCTGAACTACCAAGGCGAACGGACTCTCGTTCCGGGTACTGACTTCGATCCAGCCATAAAACCAAACAAAACGATCATAGAAAGAGAGAGTGTAGTATATGCTTGATTCCATTTTCAGTTCTGCATTAACCGACACGACGCTGACATTCAGCAGTGCCGTGATTACGATTGGCCTAGCCATCCTTATGGGTGCGATTATCAGTCTCACTTACATGAAAACCAATGCAAACACATACTCCCAGAGTTTCACGTTAACCATGGTTGTCCTGCCCGTTATCGTTGCGATCATCATTCTGCTGATCGGCAGCAACGTGGCCCGTGCCTTCAGCTTGGCTGGTGCCTTCTCGATCATCCGGTTCCGAAGCGCGCCCGGTGATCCAAAAGATATCTCCTATGTCCTGTTCACCATGGCTTCCGGTCTTGCCTGCGGCGTCGGTGCCTTCGGATACGCGGTATTGTTCACCATCATCTTGTGCGTACTGATGTTTGTTCTGAGCTATTTCAAATTCGGAGCCAAAAAGAGTCAGCAAAAATTGCTTAAAGTCACCATTCCTGAAAACCTGAGCTATGAAGAAGCTTTTGATGAAGTATTCAAAAAATTCAATGTGGATTACCAGTTGAACAAAGTTAGAACAACCGAACTCGGCAGCCTATACGAACTGGTCTATCTGGTTCATCTTGGCCAACACGTCAATCAGAAGGAATTCCTTGATGCCGTCCGTACACGCAACGGTAATCTGGACATCTCCTTAAATATGGCACCAACACCGGAATATTAATTCGAAGATATTTTACAAATAGAGAGGAACGATCATGATGAATAAAAAATGGATTGCAGGCAGCAAATTATGGTCCGTAGCAATGATTACCGCAATGGTTACCGCATGCAGTGCTCCTGCAGCGACCAACTCCACCGCTAATGCCGCAACATCAACGACGGGTACAACCAAAACGGTATCCGTCAGTGAGCAGACCTCTGTTAAATATGCAGACTTGGTTTCCATGGATGCAGACGATACCAATGTAAGCTGGAGCGAAGCCGACTCTACAACCATTAAGCTAAGCGGAAAGACAGCGATTGTTACTGGTTCCGGAGCCAAAGCGGCGAACGGCTCGGTAACGATCTCCGAAGCAGGTACTTATGTACTTAGCGGCGAACTGACAGACGGCCAGATCATAGTTAATGTAACCGACAAAGGAACGGTTCACCTCGTCTTAAATGGAGCAACCATCCACGATAATGACAGTGCAGCCATCTATATCCAGGAAGCAGGCAAAGCGGTTATTACCCTGCAAGAAGGAACCGAGAACGCCGTTTCCGATGGCAAAACCTATGTATACGCTGATGACACAACGGATGAGCCTGATGCAGCCATCTTCAGCAAAGCGGACCTGACCTTTAACGGCACAGGCAAACTCACCGTTACAGGTAACTACAATGAAGGGATCACAAGTAAGGATGATCTCAAAATTGTAAGTGGCACCATCAACGTCAAAGCAGCCGACGACGGTATCAAAGGTAAAGATATGCTCGCGATTCAGGAAGGCACCATTACGGTTGATGCAGAAGGTGACGGTATTAAATCGACCAATGATACAGATGCTGAAAAAGGCTTCGTCGCCATTGCTGGCGGTACATTCGATATTCAAAGCGGAAACGACGGCATTCAGGCCGAGACTGCGCTCGTTACGGATGGTGGCACATTCAACATCGTAACTGGAGGCGGCAGCGTCAATGCACCAGCGAAAGCAGAAGAAGGTCCATTTGGCGGCGGTGGCGGTCGCTGGGGTGGAGGAGCCCCTCCAACGGATATGGCTACTCCACCAGATGGCGAACCTCCTGCCGATATGCCGGCAACGGATGGAACGAATGCCGCAGGTGCAGCACCGGCAAATTCCGCTGATAAGGCTTCGACTACTGCTTCGGATGCAGACACGACGACAACAACTACCACAGAAACAGAATCGACAAGTGCAAAAGCACTTAAATCCGGGGCAGATCTTACCGTTAACGGTGGTACGTACACTATTGATTCCATGGACGATTCCCTGCACAGCAACAGCAATGTAACGATCAACGATGGCAAGATCACCCTTGAATCCGGTGATGACGGCATTCATGCCGATCTCGCGCTCACCATTAACGGTGGGACGATTAACATTGCGAAGAGCTATGAAGGCCTTGAAGGTGCAACAATTACACTGAATGATGGGGATGTGGACGTAACATCTTCAGATGATGGTGTGAATGCTTCAGGTGACATCAATGCAGCATCTGCGGATGCTGCAACCACTACAGAAGAAGATAGCACTCAATCCACTGATGCTACTGCAGCTTCCAACATCTCTGTAACAGAGACGACAGGCACAACATCAACTACGGATCAAGCAGCTCAAAGTACGGACGCAAATGGCAATACTCGTCCACAAGGTAGCGCCCCAGGAGGTATGCCAGGTGAATCCGCTGGAAACAGTGAACTTCATATTAACGGTGGATCCCTTACCGTCAATGCAGACGGTGATGGACTTGACTCCAATGGTTCCATCTACATGACTGGCGGAACCGTGATTGTGAATGGTCCAACCAATGATGGCAATGGCCCGCTCGACTATGATGGCACATTTGAATTGAGTGGTGGTTACCTGATCGCAGCCGGCAGCTCCGGTATGGCTCAAGGTACATCGGACAGTTCAACTCAAAATACGATCGTCATGACATTCCCTGAAACGCAAAACGCAGGAACTCTGGTTCATGTACAAGACAGCGATGGCAACAGCATCCTGACCTTTGCTCCGGCAAAAGATTATCAATCGGTTGTCATCAGCTCTCCTGATCTGAAAGAAGACGGCTCTTATGAAATCTACTCCGGTGGAACATCAACCGGCACAGCTGCAGATGGCCTATACACAGACGGTGCGTACAGCGGCGGCACCAAAGTAGTTGCTTTCCAATCCACAAGCAACGTCACTTGGGTGAATGAATCCGGTGTAACGACTGCCAATACCGGTATGGGTGGTCCGGGTGGAGGCCGCGGCCAAGGTGGATTCGGCGGCGGAAGAAACAGAACGCAATCCGGAACATCAACAGAAGGCACAACTACAGATGGAACAACTACAAGTACAAGCACGACGGATTCCACAAAATAATAGACATAACAAAGAAGAAGCTGGTGCTAACGCATCAGCTTCTTCTTTGATTCACTAAAATACATAGACGTATACCTTCGTACGCAAAGTATCCCTACACGTAATCGTTCGGAGAGGCACCTTCCCCGGCAGTGCGAAACAGACACTAATAACCCGTGCTCCGGGCGGAAGCTCCCGGGTAAACTTGTCGACGAGCCTGGCCATGGCTCCGGGATACAAATAACAAACCACACCATCTGCATGTTCATAGGAACTATGATAGATATCCCCGCGTACGAAACGCAGTCGACCTTTCATTGAATTGCGGACGCCATTGGCTCTCCTGAATCCAATCATCATGCTGGACATGGCTTGCGAAAACCAAAGTGGAATAAGCGAATTCTCAATCCCGGTTATCCGCTTGCCCGGACAATGACGGACGATGTCCATTCCCAGCGTGCCCCAACCGGAGCCGGCCTCAATGATATCACCATAACCAGGGATGCGGCCTATCTCCTGGATGACCACCTGCCTGACCATTCGGGACGTGGGCATGGGTGATATTCCATTTTTCCAGCTGACCAGCACAATGGCTACTACGGCGATTAGCGTCACCACGGCAATCAGCCATGGAATGAATTGAATGATCAACAATGGCCTCATCCCTTTGTTCATACAGACTGTTTACATCATGCCACCCATTACGTTAGGCACATGAGACTTCATGTATACACCCTTTTTGTAGACGGATTTAATCGTAAAATGAACACCCAACTTGCGATTGGTCCGATAGATCAATGAATTAATCTCATCGATCCCTACCGAATCACTCTCCAGCATGCTTCGTTCAGGCCATACTTGGCCGACAATCTGCTCTCTCGTCACAAAATGATCCAATTGACTATACAGCAGCTTGAACAGCTGGAACTCCTTCTTCGACAGCGGGATTTCCACCTCGCCAATCTGTACGGTCTGCAGATGATCATGTACCCGGACGCCCTCGCCGAGCAGGTCGGATATACGGTATTCACGCGTTTCTTCGAGATCACCTTCCATGCGAAGCTGGATCAAGCCATTGACCATGGTCAGGCTGTCTCCTTCGCCAAACGGGTATTTCTCATAGGGAACGAGCCGCTGCCCGTTTAATTCGGTTCCATTTTTGCTATCCAGATCCTCAATCCACAGCTGATGCTGTGCATCATAATGAATGCGGCAGTGCCGCTTCGATATCAGCTGATTATACACGGACAAGTCCGATTCACCGCCACCCGTGTAACGTCCCACCGTTATGGAACGACCCAGGCTTACATAAGCAAATGAACCATCGCTTTCCTGCCCAGGTGTACGAATGACGATTTTTGCCGTCTCCCGCATGTTAATCTCCCACCTTCGAATTTCGCTCGATCTCTATGACTTGTTCATGAATAATGATAATTTCATCAGATTTGTTCCATTGTTTACATTCCTGACGATTTATATAGTGTATACAGGCATCGTTGTATGCTTTTCTCTACTATACCAGACGTTGTGCCTTTTTTCTCATAACGGTCTTCCATCCAGCTTAATCAACAAGAGAGGTATCTTACATGAACAAAAAGAACATTTTCATATATGTGCTGCTCGCCTTTGCCCTGTCCATTACACTAACCGTACTGTCACGAATGACGGATGAACCCGGAGAATCGCTGAACAGCACACCCGCTACCGAAACATCATGGTTGCATCTGAACACCCAGCCATAGGCTTATTCTATTATAACGCGGTCTATGTAAAAAACGTTTCACCAATGTCATAATCATCATGATTATAAAATAAGAGTCTCTGCTCGCCTATCGCGCAGACCCACATGAAGAAGCCCCTTGAACGCTGACAGCACAGCGGCAAGAGGCCTGTTTGGTTTCAATAGGAAAAAAGGGATTATTGCCTGGCATTTGTTTATATTCAGTACTTTTCTTCCTCTTCCTCAGACCGATCCGGCTCTTCCGCCCGCGATGTCTCTCTGGCCTGAACCTCCTCCATTCTGCTGGATACCTTCTGATACAGATAGGAAATGCCCAGCAACAACACACCGAAGCTAAAATAGGCGATAATTTTGCTGCCCGTTGTCAGCAGACTGACATCGTAGAACACCATTTTCCCCGTGGAGAACAACGTCAGGCCCAGTCCGAGACGACGAATCATGACGTACCTTCTGCGGAATCCATATGCGATGTACAGGATGGCGAGCAGCAGGTATACCAAACTGAACATCAGACCAATATCTCCCCACTGGAACTGCACTGTCAGAAAGACGGTGATGACACCCAGCAGATAAACGCCTGCAATGACGGGATACCACTCGACACTTTTGAACTGCCCGCGTATGCCTGCAATCAACAGATCTCTTCCCGCGAAGAATACACCGACATTAAAAATAATCAGAACCAGCAGTCCCACAATTTCTGCTGCCGAATGCTGCTGAGCTCCCGGCTCAAGTGCCGGCATGGATAACGTTACTGCCAGTGCAATACAGCAGCCTGCTGCATGCAGAAAGGTTGTGTAATACTGCACAATCCGGTCATAGAGTACTTTTGCTTTACTTAAGCCATACGCCAGTGCGATAGTCAGTGCAGCGAACATCAGCCATTTGTAGAACAAGTAAAGCAAGAACGTCCCTTCGACCGCACGGGTATACAGCTCATTCGATTCGTACAGAACGTACAACCACAGATTGCCGAGGGTAGCGTATTTGAATATATTCAGAGTGCCAAGTTCCAGCACACTGTGTTGAATCTTGGCTTTGGACAAAAACCCCCTGCCAACCATGGCATAATACAGGGTAATGAATAGGGCACCCAGCGTAATGCAGGAGTATTTTAGCATAAAATAAGACTGCTCTCCCACCATGTACAACACCAGCACATCATAATATACGAAGGTGAACACGCACAGAAGCACAACGCCCCATCCCGCACGTTCGACCGACCTGAACCCCTTCAAATGACCTAACATAACCAGCAGAATACCCTCGATGAGCCAGCCCATGGACAGCCACTTCGCCCCAAACTGGAACGGGATCATCAGAATGGCAAAGGTCAGGGATGTGATGTAGAACAAAAGCAGCGTTTGCTTCTCCTGAACCATATTGCGCTGTACCCATCGGGCAAGCCCAAAATAAACCAGGCAGAATATAAGCGCCAGCAAGCCTTGCGCGTCATCCCAGCCTTCGGCGTCAAAGAGCACATACAGCATCAGGCAGCTGATGCTTGTATTCATGGCCAGCAGGGCAAAGTCCCACCAGGTCAATTTCACCCGATGCTTGAATGGATACGCGAGGGTAATGCCCAGATACAGCGCAAACGTAACAACAGCATATCCCATGCCCACAACGTGGCTTGGCGAAAGCCACAAAAGGATTAACATGGACGGTGTATTGAACAGAAAACTGATGTAATGCACGATCGGCCAGCGTTTGCCGAAGGATATGAGTACAATAATGCCGTTAAGCAGCAGCAAATAAATCATGGCCACGTACACAGAATTTCCGCTAAGACCGAAGTAGGCCATATACGAGAACAGGGGCAGATAACCACCCACCAGACCCAGCGAGCAGATCGTCCTGGACTGATATCTTAGTGACAGCAGGACAGACACCGCCGAAACGAGCACAGATAGTCCAAGACCCGTATATAAACCGATAATATGGAGCAGAAAATAACTGTAGAAAATGGAGCCGAACAGAACGGAGATTCCGCCGCCAAGCAATCCCATTGCAAATGTCTGATGCTTGCGCCGAAACAGCCACTCTCCCCCGGCAAGCATCAGCACACCAAGCAGGAAGAAGGCGCCGCCTTTCATCTCATCATTGAACCAGGTAGAGTACGAATACTGGAATGCTGCGCCAACGCCGAGAATAATAAGCAGAATGGCAACCTTATTGATCCAGCTTAGTCCAATCTTCATCTCCATTCGGTTCTGGCGAATCCGGCGCTGAATGGTCTCTTCACTCAAGCCTTCCTCCGCCATATGCTCGTAGCCATGCTTCATCTGCTGACGTACCGCTTCTTCCCGTTCCCATAGCGTTTGTCGGTGTAATTCGATTCGTTCCTTTACCTCTGCAGCCAGATAAGCAATTCTCTCCTTAAACTCATCGGCATCTCCCTGAAGCTCTTCTGAAGCTTTGTTGAATAAGGCATTCATGTTTATTTTGGTACGATGTTCATGAGCTTCCAGCCGGTCATTATGTACACCCGTCTTTCCGCGAAAGTACGTCTCCATCTTCTCCTGTGATACCCGAATGAGGTTCAGTTTCTCATCCAGCATCTGTTCGGATAGAGCCATTCGAAGACGGGCATTCTCCTCCTCCATCTTGCGTGCACGCGTCTCCAGCTGATGCAGCTTCTGCTTATGAGCTTCAACCTGCTCATGAAGCTGTTCATTCTGCACGATCAGGTCATCGGACTGATAGTCCTGAAGCAGGGAATTATATTCTTTCACCAGCTGCCTCTGCTGTTCCTGAACCTGGCGAAGTCGATCTTTGAAGTCCTTCATAAGCTTCCTCCGTTGGTCGATGTTGATTTGTTTCCCTATATTTTACTATAGATATGCGATAAGATGAGCCAAAAGTTCGTTATATCCATTTATCCGCCTATATTTCATTACTACACAGCAAAAACCCCGGAAGCCATTCGCCTCTCGGGGTTTACATCAGAACTATTTTACAATCCGGACGGCTCTAAGCCGCTTCGTTCTCATTCGCTGACTCTGGCTCCATAATATCGGTAGCATCCGGATCCAGCCAATTGCTCAGCATGGTCCGCACATGCTGCAGATCGTCCTCCGACAGATCATAGTACCATGTGCCACTGCGGGTTGCGCCTTCACCCTTCAGCATGTAGTTGCTGATCGTTGGCGCGCTGTCTTTCATATATAAGGACTCGGCAAAGTTCACGATGAAATCCGAGCTCATATTCGTTGTAAAATTCGATCCGGCAATCTTGATGACGTCCGGGATCTTGGTCAGATTTTTGACCTCTAACGCACGATTCATGAATGCACTTAAGAAAATCCGGTGACGCATCGTCCGGTTAAAGTCGGAGTCCTCCCGGTATCTTACATAACCCAGCGCTTCTTCGCCGCTATAGATGGGTTTGTTCGCTTCCACAAACAGCTTCTCATGACTTTTGAGTTTGTTCTCAATATTTTTCTTAATCGGCAGTTCAACGCCGCCAACCGCATCAACAATATCCTTAAGTCCGTTAAAATTAATCGCGGCATAGAAGTCCACTTTGTTTCCCAGCAAATTCTCCACCGTATCCATTGCCATCTTGGCTTCGCCATGGGCATAGGCTGAATTAATCTTCGACTTCACATCCCGCCCGACAATCTCGGTATAGGAGTCTCGCGGAATGGACAGCAGCAGCACTTTATTGTCGTCCGGACGCACGACGGAATAGATCATTGTATCCGAACGGCTTGGTTCATTATCCCGTTGATCAATCCCCAGCAGCAGCAGCGAGAACGGAACGGTATGTTGCACTACAGGGGCTTCCGCATCCTGGTCTCCAACCGGCTTGTAGGAATCGTCCAGCGCTTCCTTCACCGTACCTGAGGCAAATAGTTCAAATGCCAGCAGGACAAGCTGTTTTTGGTAGACATATCCGAGTCCTCCCAGCACGATCAGTACACTAAGTGTAATGATTAGGGGTTTCTTCCATCTCTTCTTCGGTTTCTTCGGCTTCCGGCGGGTTAAATGTGCAGCACTGTTTTCCATCATGTCTCCTTTAATAACGGGTTCTTAGAATCATTTAACTATATTAATAACACGTTTTCAATAGATTACGTTATAATCTGCTATACAAGAACTGACACAGAGGGAGCGATGAAAAATGGAATATCGACGTTTGGGCAATAGTGGTTTGCGTGTATCTGCACTTGGACTCGGTACGAATGCCTTTGGCAAACGCGCGGATGACGAGGCTTCGACACGTATTATTCATGCAGCGCTGGATCAGGGAATCAACTTTATCGATACCGCCAACATCTACGCCGGAACCGAATCCGAACGCATTATTGGACAGGCCCTGCAGGGTCGGCGGGAAAACGTAGTGCTTGCCACCAAAGCCGGACTTCCCCGGCATGATGGTCCTCATGGGCGGGGTTCCTCCCGCTATCATTTGCAGCAAGAATTGGAACAGAGCCTCCGGCGTCTGCAGACGGATTACGTGGATCTGTATCAAATTCACACATTTGATCCGCATACTCCGCTGGAGGAAACCTTGCGAACACTGGATGACATGGTCTCCTCTGGTAAAGTTCGCTATATCGGCGCCTCCAACTATGCAGCCTGGGAACTCATGAAAGCTCTCGGCACCAGCGAATTGAAAGGGCATGTGCGCTATATTTCCACTCAAACCAGCTACTCCCTGGCAGACCGTACACCTGAGCTTGAACTTGTACCAATGTGCCTGGATCAGGGCGTCGGCATCATCCCGTATTTCCCGCTCGCAGGTGGCATTCTGACGGGCAAATATAACGGACAGAACGGCATACCTTCAGGTTCCCGAGCGGATACCGATCCATCCTTCAACCGGTTCCTGCTGGAGCATAATATCAGATTAGGCGAGCAGGTAAGCGAGAAAGCATCTGAATTCGGTTGCTCTCCAAGTGTTCTGTCGCTCGCATGGCTGCTGGCTCGTCCAGCCGTTTCAACGGTTATTGTTGGCGCCACGCGTACCGAGCAGCTTGAGCATAACCTGGCTAGTTTGAACCTGGAACTCACACATGACATGATCGCAGAGTTGGATCAACTTAGCGACTCGTTCCGTCATGGTGAGCCTTTTGCCTCGTATCGACTGAATTAAAAAAACCAATAAAAAACCTCCCGGCTCATGGTCTGGGAGGTTTTCAATATTGGTATGTAGCAGGCGTCAATTCATTTCACCTTGCTTCGCTAGGTATATCATTTTTATAAGCATGACAGCATGACTCAATTTATTATTCCGATTTATTTTTGATAAACTCTCGCATGATGTCCATATACTCTTCCTTACGATCACTTACCAGGTCAAAGAATTGTCTGTCGGCCTCTTCAACAAGCTGAATTCCCTGATTGGCCAGTTCCGTGCCTTCCGGCGTTGTGGTAATAATGTTCGCACGGGTATCGGTCCGGTGCCTACTGCGATGGATCAATCCCCGCTTTTCAAGCGCTCGAAGAACCTGGGAGGTCACATTCACATCCACGTTGGCAAAATGCGCAAGCTGAACCTGGGTAACGCCTTTCCCTTCTGTGTCCCTTTCATTCAGCCATAAGCAGCCATGCAAAAGTACAAATTGTGGCGGAGTTAGTCCCAATGGATCAAGCGCCCTGCGCACTTCTTTCTGCCACATCGTTGTGACCTGCCACAGCAGGTGTCCTGGACTTTCGTGTGCATTTTTATACTGTGAACTCATCTCGTTAATTCCTCCATCACTGTTGCCTTGAGACTTCTTTTATGCTTTGCACTCCAGAGAAAACAGAATGCTGTCTAATCGTTAACGTGAAGGGATGAATTGCTTCACCCATTGTCCGAACCCCTGCGGATTGCGGCTCTGGATCAGGACCGTGCCCTCACCTCTGAATCGGCATACCAGCCCTTCACCACTGGTTACACTGGATAACCACCCCTGCGATGCTTTTTCGATATGATACTCCATATATTTGGGCCAGGCAACCAAGTGCGCGTTATCTACTATTACTTCTTCTCCTGCTGCCAGATGAATGGCATGAATGGCACCGTAGGAGGACAGAAATACCGTGCCTTTCCCGCTGATCTCAATGATGAAGAAACCCTCTCCCGAAAAGAGTCCCTTTTTCAAATTCTGCATTTTGCTGTTCACCTGGATACCTTCTGTCCCGGCCAGAAATCCATCCTTTTGTACATAAAGCGAATAGGAACCATCCAATTCAACAGCTTCCACATCCCCCATGCTGGTAGGTGACAGCAAAATCTCTGCAGGCCCTCCTGCAGCGGTTAACTCCTGAAAAAAGAACTTCTCACCACTGATCATTCGTCCGAATCCGGCAAACATGCCGCCTTCTGCGGATCCTTTCAGCTGAACCGTTGGTGTCATGGAGACCATGGCACCACTCTCTGCCTTGAATCGTTCTCCACGCTGCAAACGAACCTTGAGCATGGCAAAAGCACCCTCATGCAATATCTCATAATTCATTGCTTGATCAGCTCCTTGTTCTCATCCGAATCAAAATGGTTTAATCCATTGTCCTCCAGCACGGCTGCTTTGTCCCCATACTCCTTCACGATATGCTGCTCTCCCCAATTGCATAGTGCATTAAGAATAGGTTCCAAACTTTGTCCATACTCACTCAGTTCATACTCTACCTTAGGTGGGACCTGGTTATAGACGATCCGATTCACGATACCGTCATCTTCAAGCTCACGCAGCTGCTGCGTCAACATCTTTTGGGTAATGGCGGGCATAATACGCTTAAGATCGCTGGTGCGTTTTTTGCCGTGCGTAAGATGACAGAGAATGACACACTTCCACTTGCCACCGATAACCTCAAGTGTAGCCTCGACCGAGATATTGTATTTTTTTCTGATCATAATATGCTTCCTCCCCTAATGGATTTGAATTGTAATCAAGCAAAGCTATATAGGCACCAAAAAGTACGTATGGTACTAAAAAGTACGTACTATTCATTTTATACCGAATAATTCATAATAGCATTTGCCGGTACGTAAATCTACATTCTGGGGAGTTGAGCAAGACATGTTACAAGATTCCAAACGCAGCACGTGGGCGCTGCTGGCGCTCGCCATCAGTGCGTTCGCCATCGGCACCACAGAATTCATCAGTGTTGGGCTGCTGCCCCTTATTGCGGGTGACCTGGGCATTTCCGTCACTACAGCGGGATTGACCGTTACTTTATATGCTTTGGGTGTGACATTCGGAGCGCCCATCCTGACCTCATTAACTTCAACCGTGTCACGCAAGACACTGTTGATGGCCATCATGGTGGTTTTCATTGCAGGTAACACGATGGCCGCACTATCCAGCGGCATTACATTGCTGCTGATAGCCCGAATCATTTCGGCACTGTCACACGGGGTATTTATGTCGATTGGTTCCACCATTGCGGCTGATCTTGTGCCTGCAAACCGCCGCGCCAGCGCGATTGCCATTATGTTCTCGGGGCTGACCATCGCCACCGTCACCGGGGTACCCCTCGGTACACTAATTGGTCAACACTTAGGCTGGCGCGCTGCCTTTATTCTCATCGTTGTCGTGGGCATCATTGCATTGATCGGGAATATGATACTCGTTCCTTCCACCCTGCAGCGTGGAACACGCACGGCATTCCGCGACCAGCTAAAGCTTGTAACGGGTGGACGACTGCTGCTTGCCTTTGCCATTACAGCTGTCGGATATGGAGGTACATTTGTTGTCTTTACCTACCTGTCCCCGCTTCTGCATGACATTAGCGGATATTCCGAGAAAACCGTAGCAGCCATTCTGCTGTTATACGGGATCGCCATTGCCATTGGTAACATTATCGGCGGCAAAGCGGCCAACCGTAATCCGCTGAAGGCACTATTCTATATGTTTATCGTTCAGACCATCATTCTGGGCATACTGTACTTTACCGTCCCATTCAAGCTCGCAGCATTACTCACCATTATCGGAATGGGTCTGCTGGCCTTCATGAATGTACCTGGTCTACAAATGTATGTCGTGACACTTGCCGAACGGTATGCTCCTCAGGCTAAAGATGTGGCATCTGCCTTCAATATCGCTGCCTTTAACGCAGGTATCGCCATAGGTGCATATTTGGGCGGGGTCATCACCGATTCCATTGGTTTGGTGCACACGACATGGGTCGGTGCAATCATGGTTCTTGCTGCTGTACTCCTTACGGGATGGGCAAGAGCATTAGAGCGCAGGTCGCCTGCTGCATAATGGTCTGAATAAAAACAGGAAAGTTCGAAACACTGCGTTTTCAGACTGCTCAGGTTCGTGGGTTCATAACCCTGGTTTAAGGGAACCGGTTTCACATGGTATTGTATTATACTATAGTACGTTGAGCCCTATTTAATCTACCCTGATTTAATTTTGCAGGATCAGATTAATGTTATTCGAGAATCACTAAACAAATTATGATATACACTAGGAGGACATCTCATGACAGCACAACATTTACAATCCACAGTCGCTCTGCATAACGGCGTTCAAATGCCTTGGTTTGGACTTGGCGTATTTAAGGTAGAAGAAGGTTCAGAATTAATAGAGGCAGTCAAAAAAGCGATCCAGCACGGCTACCGCAGCATTGATACTGCCGCAATATATGGCAATGAATCCGGTGTCGGACAAGCGATTGCCGAAGCATTGAAAGAGAACAACCTGAAACGCGAAGAATTGTTTGTGACGTCCAAAGTATGGAACGCAGATCTTGGATATGAAGAGACACTCGCGGCTTTTGATACTACACTGAACAAACTGGGATTGGAATATCTGGATCTGTATCTGATTCACTGGCCAAAAGCAGGCAAATACAAAGGTGCATGGAAAGCGATGGAGGAGCTGTACGAAGCAGGCCGAATCAAAGCCATTGGCGTTAGCAACTTCCAGATTCATCATCTTGAAGATCTAATGCAGGATGCAAAAGTGAAACCGATGGTTAACCAGGTGGAATATCACCCTCGTCTTACTCAGGTGGAGCTCAAAGCCTTCTGTGAAAAGCATGGCATTCAGCTTGAAGCATGGTCACCGCTGATGCAGGGTCAGCTGCTGGACAACCCGGTAATCACTGAGATTGCTTCGGCCAAAGGCAAATCCGTGGCACAAGTCATCCTGCGTTGGGATCTGCAGAACGGTGTCATTACCATTCCGAAATCCACCAAGGAAAATCGGATTGTGGAGAACTCCTCCATCTTCGACTTTGAATTGTCCAACGATGAGATGAATCGGATCAGCGCTCTCAATGAAGATGTTCGTGTGGGACCAGACCCGGATAACTTCGACTTCTAAAATGAAACACATATAAGCCTCCATACTCCTCGCCATATTGCGGGAGTGCGGAGGCTTTTTCTGATATGGACATATCATACTACTCTTATAGAGAAGCATAACCACAAAGAGGCCACTCCTGTGGCCGGGAGTGGCCTCTGCAATCACCTATTTAACTATTGAAGCTGCCACAAAGCGGCAACATTGGAAGGTTCCCACCCCGGTAAGGAGGTATGGGACTGCAAACATTTATACGTCTTGCCGTTATACGTCACCAGCTGCCCTACCGTGTAGGCCGTATTAGCCTGCCAGGCGGAAACGCCGGGATTCGTCGTACTGGCAGCAGTTTTCACGGTCAGAGCACTGCTTGCAGCAGACACATTACCCGCAGCATCCTTTGCTTTCACCGTAAATGTATACGAGGTATCGGCCGCGAGCCCGCTAATTGCTGCCGTCGTTCCGTTGACAGTTGTCGCGAGCACCGATCCGTTGTACACCTCATACGCCGTTACACCAACATTGTCAGTGGATGCCGTCCAGCTAAGCGTTATGCTGGAGGAGGTTTGCCCCGTCGAGACAAGGTTCGTTGGCGCAGTTGGTGCCTGCGTATCTCCTCCTGGCTGAGCTGTAGTGCTTACGGTTACGCTATTACTGGCTGCAGACAGATTACCTGCCGCATCCTTTGCTTTTACGGTAAAGGTATAGGAAGTGCCCACTGCAAGTCCATTGATGGTTGCGGTCGTTCCGGTAACGGAAGTCGCAAGATTAGCGCCATTGTAGACGTTATAACCGGTAACGCCAACGTTATCCGTCGAAGCGTTCCAGGCCAAGGTTACCGAGCTTGCCGTCACTCCTGTAGAGCGGGCATTGCCCGGTATGCTCGGTGCTGTCTTATCTGCGGGTGGAGTTGTGCCCCCGGTAGACAGATCCGATTTCAGCTTGTTTTGCAATGTCTTGTTGCGGTCACCGCTGAGCTCCCAGAACATCGCCCCGCCAAGTCCCATGCTCTTGATATAAGCAGTCTTATGCCCGATGGACTCCGCATCATCATAGCTGATAAAACGCTTGTTGGAGGCATTATAGAGATATGGCACTTTGGCTGTATCGTTCCAGTAACGCGTATACCCGTTTTTGTTAATGTAATTGGCCTCCAAGTCATAGAAGTCAAAGGAACCTGCTTCCCAAGTCCCTATGGAAGAACCACCCGAGCACGTCTGGTACTGGCCGTTATTGGCCTGTGCGCATCCATCCCAGCCGCGGCCGTAAAATGGAACCCCCAGCACCAGCTTGGCGGCCGGTACGCCTGCATTCAGATGGCCTTGTGCTCCGGCAGTCACGTTAAAGGTATCCACGTCCGGTATTCCGGCGTTTGCAGCTGCAGGGTCGGCATTCAAAGGTGCATTGTGTGCGCTGATTTTCTGCCAAGCCCCGTTAAAATCATATGTCATGATGTTAATCCAATCGACAATGGAGGCGATATTCGCAAGCTCCGTATTGGCAGCATAGGTTGGAGATGCTCCACTGGCAATCGTAAGCAGGTACTCTTTGCCGTCAACGGCTTCTGCCGCATCCAGCTTTTCGCGGATTTTGCTTAGGAGCAGGGTATAGTTCTGCTTATCTTCAGGACGTTTACTGTTACCGTCGAGCCCGCCTGATACCGGGTATTCCCAGTCGAGATCCACCCCGTCAAAGTTGTATTTCCGCAGGAAATCAACGGCAGAGTTCGCAAAGACCTCACGGGTTGCTGCTGTCGCGGCTACATCGGAGAAGCGGTTGGACCACGTCCATCCTCCAACGGAGATGATCGTTTTCAAATTTGGATTGATCTGTTTCAGCTTGTTAAGCTGATTGATATTCCCTGCATAGGGCTGATCCCATGTGTCGCCTGCAAATTGTTTGCCTGTATCAATCCATGGATCGCCAAGCACAATCGTTCCGTTCGGCACATTGATCGGCTGGCTTTTCTCATCCTGGCAGCTCCAGGTCACGGGATTGGGTCCTGAGGGATCCGGATTCCCATGAATCCCGTTCCAGCAAATATCGGCAAAGGCATAGTTGATATGCGTCACTTTGCTGGGATCAATATCGGTTACATTGTAGCTTCTTCCGTACGCAGCCCAGGCAGGATAGTAACCGACAATTTTATAACCATCTGCGGCTTCAGCCGTTCGTGATTGGAGCGTAAATGAAGGGATTATGACAGATAAGAGCAGGGACAGACCGAGGAAAAACTTTGCAGTTTTCTTAAAAACAGCGTGTGCAGTTATATTTGGCATTTAGTATACAGCCTCCTTTGTCATTTGCGTGCTAAAACCATTCAGGAAGGAACGATGGGCGTTCGAGAACTGATTGTTTGTATACGCATCCCAGTTAATGGACCAGGTCATAATGCCCTTAAGGTCCGGATAACCTGCTGGCTGGCGCAGGGTATAGGAGCCGCCGTATGATACACCTTGGATCAGATAATTTAAAGCCTTCTGAAGCTCGGCTGGTGTTGTATATCCTCCTCCTGCCGCCTGCTGGGATGCCGGTACACCAATCGCAATCTGATCCGGACGCAAAGGGCCAAAGAATGAATTGGCGTTTCCGCCTACATTAAAGCCTTGAAGCAGCATCTCGGCCATGGCAACATGGAAATCTGCTGTTCCTTGAGCATAGGAGCGTCCATCAAGTCCTACCATGGAACCACTGTTATAGTGCTGTACGTGGAGTAAAGTCAGATCATTACGCAAGGCATGAATAACGGGAAGGTATGCTCCCCAAGGACCGCCATAAGACAAATAACCACCCTGAACATAAGCCGTCTCCGGTGCAGCCGTCAGAATGAAATCGTCTCCGAAATGCGACTTGACTGCCTTCACACCCTGAATAAGATTAACGATCTTGGGTGTTGTCGGATTACGGAAGTCGGTATCCCCCGCATTCAGAGACAGGGAGCTTCCTTCAAGGTCGATATCCAGGCCGTTGAAGCCGTAAGTCGAAATGATGGATTTCAATGACTCCTCGAACTGCTGCTTCTTGCCTGCATCCGTGAGCTCAATCGTGCCGTTTGCTCCTCCCATGGAAAGCAGCACTTTTTTTCCCTGGCTCTGAAGGTAGGCAATATCTGATTTGAATTCAGCTACTGTGGCGTTATAGGGAGTAAATGCAAGGGTGCCGCTTCCGGGTGAAACCGGTTCGGCAAAGGAGACATTAATAATGTCGTACGCTGTGGACACGTTGCGAAGTCTAAGATTGGTAGAGCCATTGTCGAAGTTGTGCCAGTAGCCAATTAGCCATTTGCTGCCGATTGGCCCCGGATTAGGAGCTCCGGTGGAAGTCGTTACGCTGAGGGTATTGCTTACAGCGGACACATTGCCTGCAGCATCTTTTGCTTTTACTGTAAAAGCATACGTAGTGCCGCTCGTCAGCCCGCTTATTGCAGTCGTTGTAACTGTGGTGCTCGCCACGAGAGCACCGTTTCGGTACACATCGTATCCGGTTACCCCCACATTATCCGTGGATGCATTCCAGGTAAGCCGGACCGAGGTCTCGGTAACAGAGGATGAGGTTAAGCCTGCAGGGGCCGAAGGTGGGGTTGTATCCGGACCTGGCGTCTCTCCTCCTTCGCCGGGGCCATCCCCTACATATGTCCACAGTGCAAGGACTTGAGGAGGCTCCCATCCGGTCAAAGCCGTATGGGACTGAATGCATTCATACGTTTTGTTTTGATATGTTACTAGGTCTCCCTTCTTGTATGCGGTACCTGCCTGCCACTCGGCGGCGGCGTCTGCTCTCGGTGCAAACCACGAAATGATCAGAAGAAATGCCAAAGCGATTATGATAACCGGGCGGAATCGAACAGCTTGATTCAAGCAAAATCCCTCCTGTATTCAGCTTGTTTTCACCTTCCAAAAGCTTCACGGGTGCACTTACATGTGATCTGCGACGATAAGAGCCTGAACCAATAATCTATATATACGTTTTTGCTCACCCCTCTCTCTTGGCATCGGACCTTCCCTTGGCTCGTGTTTTTAGAATATGACATCCAGATTTTACAGGGAATTTACAGATCCTCATCTGTATTTAATCAGTAAAATGCAAATGAGATAAGGGATAAATTATGCTTTTGGGGGGCGAAAAATTTAACATGACGCAAAAAAAGGCCGTCTGCCAAGTCCATGAAGGACTTGAAAGACGGCCTTGCAGCAGATTCCTGCCATAAAGATCAAAGGCATGAACCCCAGAATCCGAATCAATAAGGTTAGCTAAAGGGAAGCCAGCCATCTGTGCCGGAGAGGATGTGAGACACCGTATACTCGGATGCCTGCTGTTCATTCAGAATGGTTGCCCACGGCACTCGCCCTGTTCTACTCCCTGCTCCCGGACCGGTACTGTTATATTCAGTGTACACCGCGCTGGCTTCCGCATCGGGCTTGTTCCAGTTATGCCAGCCCTCCTCCTTCACATGAGCACCAATCCAGCAGTTCAGGAAACACACCTTGGCATGATTTCGCCACGGCCTGCCGAGATATACCGATTGCGGAGGTGCATTGCTGGTAAGAGCACAATCGATGAAGACATAACCGTAACGGACGTCTTCTGGTGTAGAGGCCGCAGTAATCCAGCCATTCACCTTCTCCTCTGCTGCAGCATGATTGGATAAACGATTCTTGGCAAAGACTTCACAATCCTTGAATACGGCTGTAGCGGAGCCAAAAATAAAATCAATGTCACCTTCGATGTAACAATCCTCATAATACTGACGCAGTCTCCGGCGCTCCGCACCATCGCGCGGCCCTCCGAAAGAGGCCCGGTTCATCGGCTGTTCCGGCAGCGGCCCGGTGAAGATGGTATCCTGGTGACCGATAAAGCGGCAACGACGGAAAGCTGCCCGGTCCCCATCCACATACACGGCAAGGGCCTGCCCAACATCCTTGCCGGGACCGGCGGAATTGACGAAGGAAAGCCCCTCTGCCGTAAAATCATCCGCGCCGATAAAAGCCGTATAGGAATGAAAGGTATGATAGAACTCCCCGTCAGGGAACTTTTTGAGTGCATAATCATCATACGAAATAACCGTTTGGTCCGCTCCCTCACCGATCAGATGAACCATCGGCTTCTCAATGTGCAGCTTTTCATAATAGATCCCTTGCTTGATACGAACAATGGTCTTCTCGGCACATGGGTCTGGTATGGCCTCAATCGCAGCCTGAATCGAAGTGAAATCACCGCTTCCATCCGCTGAAACCGTATAATATCGGGTACCCTTAACTATGGATATAGGCTCTCTCATGACAATTGGCCTCCTTATTTTAAAGGTCTGCACACGGCATGATGAATACGTTTACACAAAATTTCCCCCATCTTAGCAAAGTCCAAGTGGCTTGACAACATTAAAATACCTGTGACTACAATACAATCAGGATATACCACGGATAACGCGGAAGGAAGGAATACGCCATGATTATTGATGTACAACATGTGACTTGGAAAAGAGGACCGATCACCCTGCTGAATGATGTCAGCTGGCGTGTCAACGATGGAGAACACTGGGCGCTGCTCGGCCTGAATGGATCCGGCAAGACCACGCTGCTCAACATGATCACCGGTTACCTCTGGCCAACCGATGGTACGATATCGGTACTTGGACATCAGTATGGGGATGTGGACCTGCGCGAGCTGCGTAAATCCATTGGCTGGGTCAGCTCTTCTCTCCAAGAAAAGCTGCATGGCACAGACCGTACCCAATATGTCGTAATTAGCGGCAAACATGCCACGATCGGATTGTACGATAAACTTTCGGATGAGGATCTGGATCAGGCCCGGGAACTGATGCGTACGCTCGGCTGTCAGCATCTGTGGGATCGCGAATATCGTACCTGTTCTCAGGGTGAGAAGCAGAAACTTCTTATTGCCAGAGCTCTCATGGCGAATCCGCGCGTTCTCATTTTGGACGAGCCCTGCAATGGGCTTGATCTGTTCTCCAGAGAACGGCTTCTGGAGAGTATCAGCGAATTATCGCAGCGACCGGACTCTCCTTCCTTAATCTACGTGACCCACCATACCGAAGAGATCCTGCCTGTGTTCAGTCACAGCCTCCTGCTGCGGCGGGGTGAGGTCGTGAATAGCGGGTTAACCCCCGAGGTGATGAACGCTGAAGTGTTGAGTGACTTTTTTGAAGCACCTGTGGATGTGGAGCGACATGGAGAACGCGTCTATGTGAGGGCTGCGGAAAAATAACAGCTCCTTCTGTACATATACACAGTTAAGCACAGAAACAGCCCAAAAAAACTTATCCACATGTGGACAGTCTATTGGGCTGATTTGTGTTATTAGATCTATCCACAGCCTGCTGTGTGTTATTTACGTGCAGATAGGAATAAAAACAGCGGAATTCGCTGTCTGCGCAGATAGGTTTCCTCATTCACGAAATATTGGCGCTGTGGTGTAGACTCTCGCAAATGCTCCACGTGGAACCCCGCCTTTTGTAAGGCCATATAATATGATTCAATGGAGCGGTGCATCTTTTTCACGGAACCCCCGAGCCATTGCTGCTCACGATATCCCTCCACAAAATACTGATCAACAATCCAATTGGTTCGCGTCCCGGAGGGCTGCAAAGTGGATGTAATGACCGGATGTTCCACTGAAAACACGAATCTTCCATTGTCTTTCAATGCGCTGTATATGCTGCGGAACAAAGTATCCGTATCCTCTATGTAATGGATAGCCAATCTGGATATAGCCAGATCATATTGATTCGCTGGATACGTCCAATCTTCCATAAATGCATGCTCAATCTGCGCATTCATGCCCTTGACTGTTTCCTGAGCTGTACGGAGCATATTTTTCGAACCCTCAATACCAGTGTACTTCGCACCTCGATGATCTGAATCAAGCAATTCAGCCCCAAATCTCGCATCTCCGCAGCCCAGATCAAGAATGCTTTTGCCTGCTACGTCTCCGATCAGCTCCAGCATGACGGGCTTTTCCAATGTATCGTTGGCATTCTCCTGCCATTGGCGGCGTTCCATATACTTCTCGAAGTTAGCCTCTTGATCATAAAAATCCGATCCCCGTTCACTCATTGCACAACCCTCCGTTTCTATTCTCCGAAAGAGATTATACCTATTGTCCAAGTGTTCTACCATAACCAAAAAGGCTGCTTCTGGACAGATCAGAAAACAGCCTCTTGCATATAGGAGTGAACTCAGCCGAATCGCTGCGTTTTGTACCATTTGGTTTCTCTACGGAACAGTTTATCCCCAATGAGAGAAACAAACGCCTTAACGGAGATGACCAGAAACAGCTGGGCATATGTGAAATAGGAAAGACAAGCCACAATAAAGTTTTGAGTATTGCTCTGTCCAATATCCGCTGAAAGTGCAAGGTTAATTTGCAGAACATAAATGTAATACATAAGTGCCCAAGCAATAACAAGGTACACATATACGTCTCCTGAAAACTGGAATGGAGAAATGACATTGGGATTAAACAATGCGATAACCTGATATACAAGGTTAGAGACAAAGATGATATCCGAAACAATAATGGCGATCATAAACCAGAAATAACTCGCAGCATAGTACAGGACATGCAGTTTAATTCTCCAACTCGTACGGTCGAACAGATGCTTAATATTATCAATAACAACCTGATAATTCCCCTTGGACCAGCGTTCGCGTTGTTTCATATAAACCTTCAGCTGCTCTGGCTCCTGTTGATAGGCCTCTGCTTGGGGCGCTAGCGCAATAAGCTGACCACGGGTAAGGATATCGAACGATACCGCGGTATCCTCTGTAATGGCATCCGGATCCCATCCACCAATTTCACGGATCAGATTTGCCTTGATGATATAGTTGGTGCCTGGAATGGTTCCTAGTTTAAATAACTCCCATAACCCCGTGTGATGGACACGTTGAACTGTTACAAGCTCCAGATTGATACATCTGGAGAGGAAATTCTGCCCCCGGTTGCGAGCCTTGTTGCGTCCAAATACAGCGCCATGCTTCTCCGGATTCTCCAGAGCTTTCTGTGTCAGAAACATTAATGCATTCCGTTCAGGAGCGGCGTCTGCATCATAAATGCAGATCCATTCCCCCCAGGCCAGTTCGAGACCATCATTCAGAGCTCCGGATTTCCCCCCTATACCTTTACGCTCCAGGATCGTAAAATCCCGGTCAGCATAACTACTCTTCGCTTTAAGAGCCTTAAGCCGTTCTGCTGTATCGTCCGTACAATTATCTGCAATAACAATGACTTGAACTTTATGTTCCGGATAATTCAAGCGTAAGATATGCTCAACGGTAGAAACAATAACGAGTCCCTCATTATGTGCAGGCACCATAACCGTTACTGTCGGGTAATGATCCATATTCTCAGGAATTTGGATCCCCTTTTTCTCTTGTTTGTTAATGAACCGAATAGCCCCGGCCATGATAACGATAGATTCAGTAACGGATATCCATATACTAAGAATGGACATCAACAGCAGGAAATCAGCCATTCAACTTCCTCCGATCGTATTTCCTGTTGATTTTGCCTCGAAAACGCAGCGTTGCAACGGTTAAGATAAGTATAGTAATCGTAAAGAAACTGCTGACGATAATGCAGAGCGGAACAAACCATGTTAAATAATTCACTGGACTACGCCTCCTCCTGCATCTAGATGTATTCTCCAATGAGATCTGTCTCTGTGTTCCGTTCAAGGGCAGCAATAACGGCATCAATATCCTCATATTTGCTGAACTGTTCCTTCTGAAAAACAAGAGCGCCTGATCGAATGACCGTCTGCAGCTCATTTCCCTTTTTATCTATAGATTGCAGGTCCATCATGGCTTTTTTGATCCGCTCTGTAAGCACAGGCAAATACTCCACATTGGTCATCGGACAGAGAATGACGAATCGTCCACGATCTACAAAAAATTTATAATCCTCGAACCGAATTTGCTTCTGGATGGTATTCGACAACTCGAGCAGAAACTGCGCATACCGAACAGATCCAAGTGATTCCAGAACCAGTGGCAAAAATTCAATCTTGAACATGGCCATGCTGAATCCATACTGCTCGGAGTACCTTCTTGCCAGGTTACTTTGCTTAATAACGGTATCTGCAAGGGCCTCTTTATTGCCAAGGGTGGTATCCAGATCGAGCTCCGGATTGCGGTCCTGCAGCTCCTGAAGCCGCTCCATGACACGGGCACTGCGGACCAAGCTTGCTTTAATAAAAGCAGCAACTGCCACATTGGCTGGTATGAGCAGCCACCACGAAAACGTGAGCACACTCACATCGGCATAGGTCACAAGCCATACAAAGTAAGAAACCAGGTATACGAACCCGGCGACGACAGACACCCCGACAGGGATCACAAAGCCAAGGACCAGCGCGCCAAGTGACACAATGCTAAATATGACGTCCAGTGTGGTGAAGCTCTGATTCATGTAAATTTTAAGATAGATGACGAGCTGCTGAATTACTGCTAATCCGATCAGACTGGCATATCCCCATGCGATCCGACGAATAGGTGCTTTGTTCCTCATAGTTTCCTTCTCTCCGATGTTTTAAGTTAAGTTATGTCCCCACGTATTTCCGCCAAATTATGACATAGATAGACATTTGTATCCTACCATATCTATACCCATATAAAATGACAGAATGATTACTTTTTCAGGAACTTTCGTAATTCTGTCTCTCCAAGCAGGGGGAACAGATTATCGAACATATGGGTATTCCCTTCGAATACATATCCACCTGGATAATTCGGATCCTGACCGCGCATGGCGATCATATGGTTATACAGCTGTTTGGCCCATTTGGGATCACCTGTCCGTACAGCAAGCAATATGGCAAGTCCATAAACGGAGGGCGATTCATAGGCTACACCAGGTGTACGATTGATACGTTCATACTGTCCAGGCAACTGATGACGGGTTTCGAATTCCTTTTTCAGAAAAGCAATAAGCTTGTCCGGTTTCCGATTTGTCGAGGTTAAATGATTCGCCACGATGAGCTGATCGATCAGGTTTACCTTGTCGTCATATGTATACGCTTTGGTTACAACGTTGAACGTTTTGGGATAAAATACTCCGTCGTCCGGCATGCTTTTGAGCAGATACTCGTATTTCGCGTACGTCCCGGACTGCAGCATTTCATGTTGTTCCATCTGTTGGAGTGCCGGCAAATCTACATATACCAAACTTAATGTATCCGGAGAATACCCGCCTTTGAAATCATGGAAATCAACAAAATACCCTTCATTCTGAACCGATTGATTCAAGGTACGGGATATTTCGGCGGCGATGGCCAATTTTGCTTCTCTGCCCTGCTCCCATTGGTCTGCAGCCTTCAATAAGGCGTCTACAATTCGAAAATCATCACCCAACGCATTGGTGGTCACATGAGCTTTCCCCTCCGTACCCAGCTTCCAGGCAATATATTTCTGAGGCATCAGGAAATAGGTCGTCAGCAGTTCATAACTCTGTTCAAATAATGTCTGATCATTCTTGGCAACCGCGTATTGCATCCACAACCCAAGTGATTCCGACAAGGCCTCTCTGCCGGCAACAATATCAGCTTGCTCGGAAGCAGCATCCTGCAAATAGGAAGCCAGTGTACCGTTCGGATTGGTCATATGATTCTGGACAAATGAAACCGTAGGGGATATTTCGTTCATCACGAACCTCTCCTTCAGGAACAGGAAAGACAAGGCTCCAATGCTTGCTGCAGCAACGAGTATCACGACTGGCCATGTCCATCTTCTTCGCTTGATGCTCTTCATGATTTCCTCCTGTGCTATTAAATCTGTGGAGAAACCATTCTTCTCCTTGAAATGAGATCGGCTAAGGTCTGGGATGTAGGGATCAAGGATGTGGGGTCTGCTCATTCGAACTCATTCATGTAGGCCCGGCGGCCGCCCTTTTTGACAAACTTCCAGTCAACTTCAATATTGTGACGCATCCGGCGCAGAAGATTAACGGCCAGCTGAATCTCTTCTTCTGTCAGTCCCTCCAGTGCAACCTGATCGGAGTGCACACCTTCTCTTCGAATGAAGGCCCATGCGTCGAGCCCAGCCTCCGTTGGATATAATTGCTTGTTCTTCTTATTACCCAATGCCGCCTTCTTGACGATAAAGCCATCCGATTCCAGCTTGCTGATCGCTCTGGCTGCTGTGGTCCGGTCCACTTTGATCAATTCAGCCAGCTGGTTGGGAATGATGCCAGGGTTTTCGCATATGCGATACAGATACAGATACTGTCCACGGGAGAGGTTCAGATGTTGAAATTCGACATTGCTGATGGAATCCAAACAGCGCGCTATCATGCCAATCTCGCGCAGCACTTCTTTTTTCTCAGTCATTGTACGCACGCCCTCTTATCATTTTTGTTGCATTCGCAACATAATTAGTGATATAACTACATTTAATTCATCTTAAAAATGAACTATAATGACCTTATCATTTTGGAGTATCCTATTTTGCTTTTGTACCAGTTTATCATGCCTGAAGACATTACTATCGGCCAAAGGAGAACATTCATGAATACCACCGTTGTTGAAGTTGATAACCAGGAATTGCTCGACGCTTGCTTCGCAATCCGCACCGCCATCTTTGTGGAAGAACAGGGGGTTCCTGCAGAAGATGAATTTGATGCGTATGATGCGCTGGGCACGGAAGCCCGCCATATTCTAGTTTACGTGGACGGTGTACCCGCCGCATCCTCCAGGCTGCGTGTGGTCGAGAATGTTGCCAAGCTGGAACGGATCTGCGTAATGCTGGATTACCGCAAACACGGCCTCGGCCGGGTGCTGATCGACAAACTGGAACAAATGGCACTGGGTCAGGGGCTTGAGAAGGCCAAGCTGCACGCCCAGGTACAAGCCTCCGGGTTCTACGAGCGTCTTGGTTATGCGGCAGCCTCAGACGTGTTTATGGAAGATGGCATTCCTCATCTGTTGATGACCAAAATGCTGAAATAGATATCAAAAAACGCCTCTGCACTCACTTCTCAGTGAGATACGGAGGCGTTTTTGTCTGCTTATGCTTTACCGTGCCGTAAACTCATTTCAAGAATCGGTTATCCCAGTGCCAGACGGCCCGGCTGGGATTCAGCGGCATTATTTTTCATCTGTTTGCTGCGCAATTGCCCGCAGGCGGCATCGATATCGGTACCATGTTCCATGCGTACAGTTGCGTTGATGTTATTTTTCTTGAGTGTATCATAGAAGCCCAAAATGGATTCTTCCGTACTCCGCTGATATTGACTGTGCTCATCGACCGGATTGTATGGGATCAGATTCACGCTGACCATACTTTTACGGCTGGACAGCAGTTCAGCCAGCTCAGCCGCATGCTCCCGCTGATCATTAACATCACGAAGCAGAATATATTCGAACATGATGCGTTTGTTTGTGGTAGCCAGATAATAATCAACTGCGTCCATCAGCTGTTCAATCGGGAAGGCCCGGTTGATCTTCATGATGTGGGTGCGCAGTTCGTTATTCGGTGCGTGTAAGGAGATCGCCAGGTTGACCTGCAAACTGCTGTCTGCAAATTCCTTGATCTTGTCAGGCAGACCACTCGTGGAGACGGTAATCCGTTTGGCGGCAAGCGCCAGTCCTTTGCGATCCTTGATGACTTCGATGAAGTCACTCATGTTCTGGAAATTGTCAAACGGTTCGCCAATGCCCATCACGACAACGTTCGTCACCCGTTCGCCTTGACCAGCTGCATCGAGATATCGCTGCACATGCATGATCTGTTCCACAATTTCGCCAGCGGACAAGTCACGGCTTTTCTTGATCAACCCGCTCGCACAGAAGCTGCAGCCGATATTACAGCCCACTTGGGTGGTTACACATACGGTAAGTCCGTATTTCTGCCGCATCAATACGGTCTCAATCAGGTTGCCGTCCTGCATCCGCAGCAGAAATTTCACTGTACCGTCTGCCGACTCCTGCTTCACATGTTCACTCAGCGAGTTCATGGTGAAGTGCTCCGAGAGAACATCCAAACATTCCTGACGGACATCGGACATCGCGGGGAAATCATGTACTCGCTCCTGATACAGCCATTCCCAGATGCGGGAAGCACGGGATTTCTTCTGCCCGTGCTCCGGCAGCCAGGAACGCAGTTGCTCTAATGTTAATCCATATATGGATGATTTGTTCATTGTATAGTCCTCTTTTCGCAAAAAAGCATATGGCTTATCGGTCTTATCAAAAAACCTCTACTCTGTATTGTCCCAAAATTAACGAGGGAACACAAGGGCTTTTGCATTTCTTCCAAGAGGTTTTATCTATGGCAAATCTGCACAATGGACAACGTTCATCCCTACCCGATCTTCATGCTTAGAAGTGGATGATTCCCGATGTGTGCAGCAGAACGAGAACGACGAGGATGGGTGCCACGTAACGCAGCATGAACAGCCAGATCCGGAACCAGCCTGCATTCAGACCGGAAGCCTCCGCTGCCGTTTTCCAGAAGTATCCGGCAAAAATGGTAACCAGCAAGCCACCTACCGGAAGCATGATATTGGATGCCATGAAGTCCATCCAGTCAAACACACTCTTCGAGCCAATCGTCCATTCAGGCAGCAGACCAAGGGATAGAACGGAAGGAAGACCTACGATAAAGACAGCTAGTGAGATAATCCATACCGCACGGCTTCTGCTCCAGGACAGACGTTCCATGAAATATTTAACCGGGACTTCCAGCAAGGATACCGCCGATGTCATGGCCGCGATAGCCAGCAGGATGAAGAATAGTCCGCCGAACAGGAACCCAAGCGGCATCGCCGAGAAAGCAGCCGGAAGAGCTACAAAGATGAGCGACGGCCCCTGGTCCGGTGCAATGCCAAACGAAAAGGTCGTTGGGAAAATAATCAGACCGGCGATGAATGCATAGATCAGGTCACCCACACCGACAGCGACAGTTGCCGCACCGAGTGATTGATTTTTATCCACATACGAACCATATGTTATGAGAATACCCATCCCCAGTGACAGGGAGAAAAAGGCATGCCCAAGGGCAACAAGCGCCGATTCAGTCGTCAGCTGCGAGAAGTCAGGATTCAGGAAAAAGGAAACTCCTGCACCAGCTCCCGGCAGGGTTACCGCACGGATCATCAGGATAATGAGCAGGCCGAGCATCGCCGGAATCAGTACCTTATTGAACTTCTCAATACCGTTGGATACCCCTTTGGCAACAATCCAGCCCGTAATCAGAACGGCAACCAGCTGCCACACAATCGGCATATAGCCGCCTACAAAGTCACCGAACTGTCCCGCATAATCCGAATTGTTATAAAGGGTGCCGCTGAAAGACGTAATTGCATATTGCAGCGTCCAGCCCGCAATGATGACGTAAAAGGAAAGGATGATAAACGGCGTCAGTACTTGCAATAAGCCTGCCGCAAGCCAGCCCTTATGTCCACCAGCCTTAATAAAGGCCGTAGCCGCACTCCCTCTGCCACTTCGTCCAATGGCAAGTTCCGCAAGGAGAACAGGCAGACCAATAAGCAGCAGACACACGATGAAGAGCAGGAAAAACGCAGCTCCCCCGTTTTCTCCCGTAATATACGGGAATTTCCACATGTTCCCCAGACCGACCGAACTACCGATGGCGGCTAGAATAAACCCGGCGCGCGAGAAGCGCTCACCTTTGCCAGTATTGTTTTGCTCCAGGTTTGGCTTACTAAAATTCATCGTATCTACTCCATCTGTTCTAAAGTTTTCCCGTTATTATATAACAGTCCTCGTGTCAGGTCATTCGAAAATCGAAATTTATCGAAATGTTATTTATTTACATCTAGTATCAGATAGATTCTTATTCTGCATTCCACCTCCATTACAGTATGGGACAAATGTGAACCCTCCAACCCTAAGGCCAATCCTGTAAGTCATGAAGACTTCATCTAACTCTCCAGATTACCATTTACAGGCACAAAAAAAGGATTACGCTTGCCAAACCCATGGCGGCAACGTAACCCTTCTCCAATCTTCATTTAGAGCGATTTAATCTCAAGCAACTCATATTTAATGACGCCCATCGGCGCATTTACATGAATGACGCTGCCCACTTCTTTGCCCATAATTTCCTTGCCGAGCGGGCTTTCGTAGGAAATCTTGTTGTTCGCAACATCGGCTTCGGCTGGGCCGACCACTTGGTATTCAATCTTTTCTGCAAATTCAATATCATTAAGCAGCACTGTTGAGCCAATGCTTACTTTGTTGGAATCCACATTATCCGAAGTAATGACTCTTGCCTTGGTCAGCATCTTCTCCAGAATCAAAATGCGGGTTTCCATAAATGCCTGATCATCTTTGGCTGAATGATACTCACTATTTTCCTTCAGGTCCCCGTAACTGATCGCAAGCTTCAGACGCTCGGCCAACTCTTTACGCTTCACCGTCTTCAATTCCCTCAGTTCGTCCTCCAGCTTTTCCAAGCCTTCCTGTGTCAAAATCACTTCATCATTAGCCATTTTTCCATCTCCTAATCCTGCTTTCTATCTATATTCTAACCTATATCCACTCCAAACGGTTAACATACCCGAGAAAAAGAAATTCATCCCTCGTTCATTTACGTTCTTCGCCATATAACTGTACCGATACAATCAAGGCAATTTTACGTATCCTTTTGATCCTTCCGCTCCTACAATAAACTCATGGCCAGCTGCTTGCCTTTTACAGTGGCCAATGAATTGATGGGGGTGATTCTGCTTGAACACATTGGCACATTCGGATCTGATGTCCTATCTGAAAAGGATCGGCATTAATCATATTAAGCCACCAACACTGGAATTTTTGTCCGAACTCCATCGTGCACACGTACAGTATCTCTCTTGGCAAACGATAGATATTTTTGCTGGACATCCGGAGGGTATACATCCTGCGGATTCAGTCCAACTTATTCTGCAAGGACGCAGCGGATATTGTTTTCATCTGAACGGTGCATTCAGCATCCTTCTTCGTTCACTTGGCTATGCCGTACAGTGGCACCGGGCCGGAGTCCAGCCCCATGGCGAGCAGCCGCGAGTGAACTCGTTCCATCTTGGGCTGTCTGTACTTCTGCCGGAGACTGAATCGGAGGCTACGCACTGGATTGTGGATGTTGGTCTGGGCGGCATGCCATTCGAACCTCTGCCACTTCGTTTTGGAGCCTACGGTGCAGCACCCTTTACCTACAACCTAACATCTTCTGCTGTTGCTTCTGGGGGATGGCGTCTCGAATATGAACCGAATGGACCCAGTGAGGGCGTCGACTATGCCCCAGAAGTGGTTAACACCCTGGATGAGTTCATCCCAAAACATGAATTCTATAGTCGATCTGCGGAGTCGCCCTGGCACAACGTTTTCCTTCTTCGTCAAAGAGACGCTGTAGTTAGCAGCGAACTGCGCGGATGTATGCTGCGAACCCATAGTTCCGAAGGTATTAAAAAGACCGAGATCCAGAGCTATACGGAGTGGAGAGACTTATTGGAGGCGACCTTCCATGAACCGCTTGTACGATACAGTGAACTGGAACGCAGAGAGATGTGGGACCGCATTCGAACTGTACATGAGGTGTGGAAGAGAACGCAATCGGTTTAAGAAGAACAGAGGGTGGATGAGGGAACAGATGGATAAAAAGGGAAGTTCACAATACGTGCCGAATATATCGTCAGGTGATAAATGATGATAACTATTCAAATTCTGCGTATTCCCGCAGAAATATCAAAGCAATATTGGGATACCTTCCTGTCACTCGTTTCGGATGAGCGGCGGCAGCAGGCTTCGCGTTTTATACATCAGGCAGATGGCTATCGTTCTGTATTGGGTGAGGTTTTAGCTCGTGTGTCTCTGGGGAAGTTGACGGGAAGAAGGCCTGACGAACTTTCTTTTACTCGTAATACCTACGGCAAACCATCCCTCACCAGCCATCCTGACCTGCCCTTCAATCTATCACATTCCGGTGATTGGGTCGCAATGATCTCGGGAGGCAGCAATTCACTGGGCGTGGATGTGGAGAAAATAGCGCCGATCGACATGAAAATTGCAGAACGCTTCTTCTCGCCAAGGGAGAGCCGCCATCTGGCAGCAGAGCCCGCAGAACAACAGATGGAAACCTTTTATCGACTGTGGACGCTGAAAGAAAGCTATATCAAAGCTGTTGGCATGGGATTATCCATGCCGCTGGACTCCTTTTCCATGGTGCGCAGCAGCGAAGGAATCTGGCATTGTGCCGAAGCCACAGCCTATCGTTTTCTCAGCCAGCGTCTGGATGAGGGTCATATGCTGGCAGCTGCCTGTTCCACAGAAATGGAACTCCCCACTCAACCTGATGTGATTACCATCGAAGAGCTATATCATACTTTCCTGTGAAGGAGGGAAATCAATCCCTTCCTTCTTTTTTAATTTTCATTAAATAATACATTTCCCCTTTTAAAACAAAATTTTCAAAAAAAAAAGATTAACACCTTGTCCATTTAATGGTACTATAGAACCACTTGGACGAGACATAGGTCAAACAGATCAGGCTTTTATAACTAGATTCTAACTTACATACTTTGTTGATCCTCGATTCTCTCTCCGATTCATTATTTTAGAAGGAAGTGGACAAATGCATATCTTTTTGCAAAACAGTGCCGGTGTGACCAAAAACGTCAAAGTTGGTTTTAGCTGGACAACATTATTTTTCGGGTTTCTCCCTGCTCTGTTCCGTGGTGATTTAAAATGGGCTGTTATTATGTTTTTAATCGCAGCTGCTCTCGGAGCCTTCACTTTCGGTATCGGGGCCTGGGTTAGCGGGATTGTATTCTCATTCGTTTACAACAAAATTTATATCAAAGAATTGCTTGAAAAAGGCTACCGGCCTGCAAATGGTGAGTCTCAAGCGGTCTTGGAAAGAAGCCAAATCATTGCTCAAGCAGTATAATTCAATGAATGTTTTTTAAGTAACTAGCAATAACGATATTTTAGAAATTATCTTGTAGATATTAAATAGCAATAATCTAGAAATGACAAAACCCCTGGCAAATTAGCCAGGGGTTTTTGGTATGCATTTACTAGATCCGCTGCCAGTGCCAGATAACTAACCTTCGTTTGCACCGACGAGTCTGGTGATAAAAGGGTCTTTCAGCACCGTCCCCATCCATGGCGACCATAAACATCGATAGGACGTAGACGATACTGACAATCGCCTTGGGGTGGAGTCTAAGCCTCATCCGCCAGCCTCTTGAACCACCCCGGGCATACCCGTTTCATCACAGAGACTTAAAGGCTTCAGGTCGGTCCACTGCTCGGCAATGTAATCGAGACATACCCGGCGTTTCGCCTTGCCCAGCATCTGAGTCCAGCCTGCGGGGACCTGAATGGATGCGGGCCACAGCGAGTATTGCCCCTCCTCATTGATTAATACCAGATAATTGCTGTCTTCTTGTTCAAAAGGGTTGCTCATCGGCTTATCCTCCTATTTAAGATGAACTTGGGGCTGGTTCAGCATTTCCAGCTTGGCTGTAAGCGTCTGGCATATTTCCGCCAGTGGTCCAGGCTGGCATAGATCCTTGTGACGGCAGGCAATATCATGCCGTTCCATGCGGCCTCCAATATAGGCATCCCACATCTCTGGATCAATGGGGTCAAACCAGTCTGGAATAATGGTTGAACGGAAGAAGATCAGATCTCCTTCGAATCGGGAAGGCGTGTAAGCCCCCAGAATCCGCACGGAATTTTCATAGGTTTTCCGCAGCTTCATAATCGTTTCTTCATCCAGACTGGCCAGTGCACTGCCTTCACTGCGCAGAATGCGCATGGCTGTTGCCATATCCAGCGGACCATCTCCAATACTGTCAGGATCATATCCACCCAATGCGAGCAAAGCGGTAAGAGCCTCCTCTTCATCCGGTTCCCCGCGAATCGGGAGATAATGACTTGGATAGGCGTCCAACATGGCCAGGAACTCCACCTCTTCTCCTTCGGACTGAAGCTGCACAGCCATGGCCTGAGCAACGTTGCCTCCAAGAGACCAACCCAGCAGGCGGTAAGGTCCCTCAGGCTGCACCGACCGAATATGGCGGATGTAATCTGCAGTCATGTCCTCCAGCGTAGCCGGAAGGGTCTCGTACTCGGCAATCCCGCGAGCCTGCAATCCGTAGATCGGGTATTCCATACCCAGATGTTTCATCAATCCGGCATAACACCAGCTTAACCCTCCTGCAGGATGGACACAGAACAGGGGAAGATGCGCTCCGTGTGTGCGAAGAGGCAGCAGCACCTGAAGTGAGCCTGTTCCCACCTCCGAATCCATTTCGAGTCGCTCGGCCAGTCCGGCAACAGTCGCCGTTTCAAACAAAATGCCAATCCCCGGCTCCTTGCCCATGGCCTCGCGAATACGGCTCATCAGACGAACAGCAAGCAGGGAGTGTCCGCCCAGTTCGAAGAAACCATCATCAATACTGACACTGTGCAATCCCAACACTTCGGCAAACAGATCACACAAAATCTGCTCTTGCGGGTTACGCGGTGCCCGGCCACCGGAAATCAACTGCATTTCCGGTACAGGCAATGCTTTGCGATCCAGCTTGCCGTTGGCGGTGAGCGGTATGCCCTCCATCGTCACAAACGCAGACGGAACCATGTAATCGGGGAGACTTGCTGACGCATGACGACGAAGTGCAGCAGATTTGGGTCCTGAACCGGTCTTCGAGGCTGGAACAATATACGCCACAAGACGTTTATCTCCCGGCTGGTCTTCGCGGACAATGACAGCAGCCTGAGCAACATCGGAATGTCGAACGAGTACAGCTTCAATTTCGCCAAGCTCAATGCGAAAACCACGGATTTTCACCTGTTGATCGGCCCGGCCCAAATAATCCAGCGAACCATCATGGAGTCTTTTCGCCAAATCTCCCGTCCGGTACATGCGGGTTCCTGCCGGACCATAGGGATCTGCAACGAATCGTTCTGCCGTAAGATCCGGTCTGCCCCAATAACCTCGGGCAAGGCCTGCCCCGGCCACGTACATCTCACCTATTACTCCTGCAGGCACTGGCTGCAGATGATCATCCAGTACATATACCCGAAGATCAGGAATGGCGCAGCCGATCCAGCTGTTGGCTCCTTCCGCGACGCTGTCTGCATGCAGCTCCTGATAACTGACATGAACCGTGGTCTCTGTGATGCCATACATATTAATCAGTTTTGGTGCAGCGTCTGAGTGGCGTCCATACCAATCTTCCAAACGACCAAGCTCAAGAGCCTCGCCTCCAAAGATCACATAACGAAGTCCAAGTTTCTGTCCCCATTCCGGATGTTCCCGATCTGCCTGCATCAGCTGGTAGAACGCCGACGGCGTCTGATTCAATACCGTTACCTTTTGCTCGGCAAGAAGCTGCAGAAATGCCCCTGGAGAGCGACTAATGTCATGCGGTACAACGACAAGCCGGCCGCCATGGAGCAGTGGGCCCCAAATTTCCCAGACCGAGAAGTCAAAAGCATAAGAATGAAATAACGTCCATACATCACTGGCTTCAAACTGGAACCAATGCTGTGTTGCCTCAAATAACCGGATTACATTGGCATGAGGGATAACCACTCCCTTGGGTTTGCCGGTCGAACCCGAGGTGTAGATCATATAAGCCGGATTTAGATGAGACACACGTCCATTGCGTTCACCATCTGCCGGATTTCGTTCATCCTGAACAGCCAGCCTCTGCATCGTTTGTAAATCATCCAAGTTCATAGATTGTACAGCTTCCATCAGAGGAAGCAGGGACTCCACTTCCGAATTCGTAATCATCACGCTCGGAACTGCGTCTGTCAGCATATATGTCAATCGATCCGATGGATAATTCGGATCAATTGGCAGATAGGCAGCGCCAGCTTTTAACACGGCCAGAATACCGACGACCATATCAATGGAACGGGGCAATGCCAGAGCAACCATCTGTTCGGGAGCTACACCTTCTGAGATCAGCAATCTTGCCAGCCTGTTCGCTCTTGCATTGAGCTCTTTATAGCTAATGACCGTTTCCCCTAAGCTCACGGCTGGTGCATCCGGGTTGACCGCTGCCTGAATTTCAAACCGTTCGGCAATGGTCAGCCTGGATTCAGATGCTTCATTCGCTGTAAACGTGCATTCCTGCTCCAAATGTGTACGCTCTGTGGGTGTTATCACATTAAAGCGGCTAATTCGCTCATCCGTCTGCTGTACGGCCTCCTCCAGCACCTGGATCAATCGAACCACAAGTTCAGCCGCAGTAGACTCCCGGAAGAGGTCCGTGCTGTATTCCAGCACCCCTTCGATCCCTGCTGGAGAACCGTTATGCTCACGTTGTTCAGTGAACTCCAGGGTCAGATCGAATTTGGAGGAGCCTACGCCGTGCATACTCGTTTGCGATGCAGCACCAGGCAGATCCAGCTGAATGTCTGGCGTATTTTGCAGAACCAGCATTACCTGGAAGAGCGGGTGCTTGGAGCGCGATCTGGACGGATTCAACACCTCAACCAAGCGCTCAAAAGGCAGATCCTGATGTTCGTAAGCCGCCAAGTCCACCTCACGCACACGCGCCAGCAGCTCCTGGAACGTGGGATCCCCTGAGGTATCTGCACGCAGCACAAGTGTGTTGATAAACATACCTACCACTTCGTCAAGTGCATCATCGCTTCGTCCGGCAATTGGCGTCCCAATCGCAATATCCGTACCCGCTCCCATACGTGTAAGCAGGACCGACAATGCCGTATGCAGCACCATGAAGAGACTGACCTTGGTTTCCCTAGCTATGGACATAAGCTGCTCATGCAGTTGCTGATGAATGGTAAAAGGGATCGTCCCGCCTCGGTAGGTGGAGACAACCGGACGCGGATAATCGGCAGGAAACGTCACTTGCTCCGGCAAGCCATCCAGATGACGTGTCCAGAATTCAAGCTGCCTGGCAATCAGACTGTCCGGTTGACCTTCATCGCCAAGCAGTCTCTCCTGCCACACCGCGTAATCGGCATATTGAATGCGCAGAGGTTCCCAGGAAGGTGCTGATCCCTGAGCACGTGCCTTATATGCTCGAGACAAGTCTCGCATCAACGGCGACAGGGACCAACCATCTCCGGCAATATGATGAAGCAGTAACAACAGCACATGCTCGTCCTCGCTTGATGAGAACAGCTCGGCACGAATGCCTGGTTCACTCGAGAGCTTGAAGCTGTAACGGGAAGCCTCCGTCAAAAGTTCATCCAGATCCTCCACAGCTTCTCTTATATGGAGATCCACGCGAACGTCCGTTGCATCCAGAATGGTTTGACTTGCTGAACCAAGCTCTGGCGGATATAGCGTTCTCAACGTCTCATGACGATCAACAATATCCTGGACCGCGGCTTGAAGCGCATGTACATCGAGTTTCCCTGATAACCTAGCCACGAGCGGAATATTATACGTAGGATTTGGGCCTTCCAGACAATACAGGAACCATAGACGCCGCTGAGCGAAGGAGAGAGGAATGTCACCTTGGCGTGGAACAGGCTGTATCAGGGGTCTGACTGACTTCGCCTGATCCAGCCTCTTGGCGAGGCCTGCTGCAGTCGGTGACTCAAATACACTGCCAATATTCAGCTCCGCGCCAAATACATCCCGAATCCGAGCCGTTATTCGACCCGCAAGCAGGGAATGACCACCCATTTCGAAGAAATCATCGTCAATACCTACCCGAGCAACACCCAGAATCTCAGCGAACAGACTGCATAGGATCTCCTCCTGAGGCGTCCGCGCCTCTCGCCCATTCGCATGAGACAGCACGGAAGGAGCAGGAAGCTGCTTGCGATCAATCTTTTTATTGGGAGTCAGCGGCATTTCGGAAAGGTTCATGAATGCAGACGGCACCATGTAATCCGGCAGTTCATCTGCCACATATGCCCGAAGTGAGGACAGATCCACCCCCGGCAAATATGCGGATTCCGAAACAACATATGCTGCCAGCCGCTGATTTCCCGGTTGATCCTCACGTGCCATCACGGTAACCTGGGCTACGCCCGGATATCTGGAAATCACGGATTCAATCTCTCCCAATTCGATACGGAAACCCCTGATCTTGATCTGGTGATCTGCCCGGCCCAGATAGTCGATTGAACCATCCGGCAGCCACTTCGCCAAGTCTCCTGTTCGATACATGCGGCTGCCTGCTTGCCCGAACGGATTGGCTACAAACCGCTCGGCAGTCAGATCAGGTCTTCCCAAATAACCGCGAGCCAGCCCATGCCCTGCGATATACAGTTCCCCGGCAACTCCCGGAGGGACAGGATTCAGACCCTGATCCAGCACATACAGCTGTGTATTTCGAACCGGTCCGCCAATGGACGGTTTACCCGTTGATTCAAGCGCCATGGCGGCAGCTGTGGAATAAATCGTGGTCTCCGTCGGACCGTACTGGTTATTAACCCGGCAGCCCATTTCCTGCAAAGAAAGCTTCAGTTCCTCCGAGAGAGCCTCTCCACCGGTAATGACCGTCAGACCATCGAACGAGCCAGGCTTGCTGGTCACCAGAGATTGCCACAATGTTGGCGTGGCTTGCATGATGGTTGTTCCTTGCCCTCTCATCTGGGCAGCTAGCGCCACCGGATCAAGAATGGTTTCTTTGTGAGCCAGATCAAGCCTTGCTCCTGTCGTAAGGGGCAGAAACACTTCCAGAACAGAAATGTCAAAAGCAATCGTAGTGACTGATAACCAGTGATCCTGCGGACCAACCTTCAGTCTTGGCTTCATATCCTCCAGCAGATTCGTCAGCCCCAGATGGGTCACCGTCACACCCTTGGGTTTACCCGTTGAGCCTGAAGTATAGATAACATAGGAGGGATTCAGCGGCGACGCCGCTTTTGTCAGATCCTCTGGTTCTGGATTGCTCCCGGACTGGCGACTGACTTCTAGCACAACTTCCGGATCATCCATGACCAACAGGGGAACGTCAGTCATTTTCGGCAGACCGGACAGATTGTGATTAACCGTGACCAGACATGCCGGACTAGAATCCTCAAGCATGTAAGTCAGTCTCTCTTCCGGGTAATCAGGATCAAGTGGCAGATATGCTGCTCCCGTCTTATGAACAGCCAGAATGGCAACCACAACCTCCAGAGAACGTGGCAGAGCAATGGCTACAATCTGCTCAGGTCCCACCTGATAATGCTGGATCAGCTCATGGGCCAGATGGTTTGAACGCTCATTCAGCTCGGCATAGGTCAGAGATTCGCCTTCAAACGTTACTGCCGTGGCAGAAGGCGTTCGCCGAACCTGCTGTTCGAACATCGCTGCCGAATTCCGTTCAGGCACGGCGTGCTCCGTCTGATTCCATTCTTTCAGTACCTGATTACGTTCTGTCGGAAGCAGCACTTCCATTTGACCGACATACTGCTCTTCTATCCCTTCCTGCATCATCAAATCGAGCAGCTGCAAATAACGGAGCTGATGACTCAGCAATTCCGATTCACTGTAGACCGAAGGATTAGCGTCAAAATCAATACGAAGTCCATGACCATGCCCTTGGTCAACGACATGAATGGACAGGTCATCCACCGGACCCGTAGACAAGTTATGAATCATCCCGCGCTGCCCAGCGAAATTCAGCTCATGATGAAATGGCATGACATTAATCATCGGTCCAAACAATCGGCGGTTCTCTCCGAGCAGCTTCAGATCACGCTGCAGATCCTGATGCCGATAACGTTGGTGCTTACGCACAGCCCGAATCTCCTGCACAACCTGTTCAGCCAAGGAAGACAAACGCATGTCAGGTTCGACATTTAGCCGGAGTGGAAGCACGTTCATAACCATCCCTGGAACACGCAAGGATGCAGAGCCGAGCCTGCACATCACTGGCAAGGCCAGAACCACGTCTGTCGTACCGGTGATTCGATGCACATATATGGCTGCTGCCGCAATAAACAGGTCAGGCCAGGTCACCCCGTACCGGGCTGCTGCTGCCTGAAGACGATCGCGATCGGGCTGCGTGAGCTCAGTACTTTGCCGCAGGAAGTAGTCGGCTGTGCGTGATGCCTTCTCACCCAGGCTTACGACGTCCGGTTCATCCTTGTACCGCTCCATCCAAAACTTGTGATCCCGCTCTCTATCTAAAGATTCAAGGTAGGCTTCGTCTTCCTGAATGACGGAAGATAGCGGGCCGAACGCCCCTGTGCCCAGCGTCTTCACAGCGGTTCCACCTTGTATCCTTGCCGTATACAAACTTGCTACCCTTCGGGTAATTAGCGAAACGCCATATCCATCTATGGCAATGTGATGCACACGCTGGTACCAGTAAAAGCATCCCTCATCTACCTCGAACAACGCTTCGGTAAATACTGGTCCTGTTGCAAGATCGACGGGACAAGCCAGATCCCGCTGCATCCACGCCATGGCCGCCGCATGTGGGTCCTGTTCCCCACGAACATCCAGTACATGAAACGGCCAATCGTCATGATTCTGGTTCAGCGACTGCCATGGGCCATGTTCGTTCTCACCGTAAATCATATTTAACGATTCCGCTTCCGAAACGGTTTGACGAACACTCTGCTTGAACTGTTTTATATCCACACTGCCGTGAATCACCACGTATTCACCTGTGTTGTACATGGGGTTGTCCGGATGCAGCTGCTGGGCAAACCAGATCCCGGACTGGGCGGCCGACATGGGCCACGTGCCATTCCGACGCTGCGACAAGTTCACCGCCCCGCTCAAAAGTAATCTCCGTTTGGCAGCGCCCTATGTGGCTGCGCATCCAGCAGTACTGTCCATGAAGCTAACGTCGGCTGCTCGGCCAGATCAACAAAAGTCACTTCTGCTCCTTCCATACGGAAACGCTCAGCAAGACTCATGATACGAATGGAATCGAGTCCCCAGATCTCAATCAGATCATCATGCTCGCCGATCAGGGATGGTTGCTCCTGCAGCAGTTCGGCGACCTGTACTCTCAATGATTCAAGCCTCGCCGCAACCCCACTGTCTGTACTTGTCCCTGACGTCTCCAATGCTGCTGCAGCATATAACCTTCCCTCCGAAATGGCTGCCTCGATTGGCTCCGCGTCTTGGACAGAGGAATCAAGCGATTCAAGCAATCGCTCGGTTGTCAACGTTACTGCGCAGCGTTCGGATGCATAGGTCAGCGCCATGCGGTGTTTTTCGGCTGAAAAATCAGCTACCGCATCTGCAACCAGGAACGCCTGAATATCCTGCATAAATGCCTCACAGGAGGTCATCAGACAACCGATATGTGCATAAATGCCGCATACCATCAGCTGGTCTCGTCCCTGTTCCTGCATCAGCCCAAGCAGCTCTGTCTTCTGGAAGGCGCTATAGCGCCATTTGGTCATAAACGTATCTTGAGGATCGGGCGTCAGCGGTTCAATGATCTGTTTTTGCGTGGGTCCCCCGTCAATGCCTGCTCCCCAGAAGTCCAGCTGCAGGCCGCGCTGCTCCGGTGTCTGTCCACCCGGCTGGGCAGAATACACGACAGGAATGCCAAGTTCATGGCACTTCGAACGAAGCTGCCCAATATGATCGACCAGCTCCACTACAGGCGATTCCCCTGCCGTAAAAGCATTCATGAAATATTGCTGCATATCGTGAATTAGAAGTACTGCACGTTTCGCATCCGGCATCCACGTTACCTTATTGACCGGAAGCTCCGACTCTACAGGCATTGCATATGGCTTAATCACTGGAAGTGCCATGAATATCCCTCTTTTCAGGTCATTTAGTTCAAGGAGTTTCATTGTTGCCATGCGTCATGATCGTTGTTATATGGATTGCTTCACAGTCAGCATCTCGCGTAACGCTTTTTTGCTCACCTTGCCTACACCGGTCTTGGGAAAAGATTGCACAAATTCAATCCGGTCCGGGACTTTATAGCTTGCCAGGCCGCGATTGCGCAGAAAAGACTTGATCTCCGCTGCAGCAGGAATCTCACCGCTGGGCACGATAAATGCACAGGAGCGCTCGCCCAAATATTCATCCGGCATGGACACCAGCGCTGCATCATGCACACCGGGATGAGCAAGCAGATGGTTTTCGACTTCCTCGGCTGCCACCTTGTCGCCGCCGCGGTTAATTTGGTCTTTTGCCCGCCCCTCCACAATGAGGTATCCCTCTGGTGTAAGGCTTGCAATATCTCCAGTCCGATAGAACCCGTCTGTGGTGAAGGACCTCGCATTATGCTCTTCAGCCTGGTAATATCCGCGAATGGTATAGGGCCCACGGGTCAGCAGATGTCCGGATTGCCCCTGTTCCACTTCCATGTCCTCGTCATCCACGATCCGTACCTCATCATATGGGGACATGGGTTTGCCCTGTGTGTGTATAATGATGTGCTCAGGATCATCCAAACGGGTGTAGTTCACCAAACCCTCGGCCATGCCAAATACCTGCTGCAGGGTACAGCCCAGGACAGGTTTAACACGCCCAGCCGCCTCAGCGCTGAATTTGGCTCCACCAACCTGAAGCACCTGGAGAGAAGGCAGCTTGGTCCCTCGGGCAGCAGCCGCATTCAACCAGATCAGAGCAAGCGGTGGCACCAGTGCCGTGATGGTCACCTGGTGTTTCTTAATGAGCGGGAAGGCTTCATCCGGGCTCGACCCCCGTGACAGCACAACCGTACCTCCCGCGTAGAGCGTGCCCAGTATACCCGGTGAACTCAAAGGATAATTATGCGCTGCAGGCAGAACAGCCAGATACACGCTCTCCGGACTGAGTCCACAGACTTCCACGCTTCTCCGCAGACTGTAGATGTAGTCATCATGGGTGCGAGGGATCATCTTGGACAGCCCGGTGCTTCCACCGGATAACTGAAGAAAGGCCACATCCGAAGAGTCAGGTCCATCCTGCAGCTTATCGGGATCGGGATCCATATACACATCCTCAAGCGAAGTGAACGGACCCGCCTCTCCCGCCACGATGATATGTCTGAGGCTTGGTACCTCTGCCTGTACTTCTTCTGCAAGTTTGCGGTAATCAAATCCTCCATCCCGATCCGGGATCAGGTACGCCACAGCTTCAGAGAACCGGGCAAAGTACTCAATTTCACTCTTGCGATGCAAAGGCAGTGCGAACACCGGCAGGGCTCCCAGACGAAACAGAGCAAAAACGGCCTCCACAAAAGCCGCAATGTTCGGCAGTTGGATAATGACACGGTCATACTGCCGTATTCCTCTGGCATACAAACCAGCAGCCAACCGATCGATGCGTGCGTCCAGCTCTGCATAGGTTAAGTGCTCTTCACCGCTGATAATGGCAGTACGATTGCCATATAACTTCGCACGCTGCCGGAGCATTTCTCCAAATGTAATGCCCTCCCAGCAACCTTCCTGACGATAAAGCTCTGCAAATTCCTCAGGCCAAGCCTGGTATCCTGACAGCATCCTTTATTCCTCCTTCGAACGGGATACGGGGGATTCCAGACCCATGGCAAGCAGCATGGTTCTGAATTTGGCAGAGGTCTCCGCCAGTTCCGCTTCCGCTGTAGAACCTGCTACAATGCCTGCCCCAGCGAACAATTTGAGGGCATTGCCATCCACTTCCGCACAGCGAATGGTCACGGCCCACTCCCCGTCGCCCTCACAATCACACCAGCCAACCATCCCGGTAAACAGCTCCCGATCAAACGGTTCCTGTGCTCCAATGGCCTCTCTAGCCGATTGTACAGGCGTTCCGCAGATCGCCGGGGTTGGATGAAGCGCAAAAGCCACCTCCAGTGATGATGTGCCTTCATCCAGCAGCTCACCATGAATCTCGGTAGACAGATGCCACATCGTGCTTGTCTGAATCAGGGAAGGCTCTGCCGGAACAGACAGCTGTTTGCACAGCGGACGCATCGCAGCTGCAACGGCATCAATGACAACGGCATGCTCATACCGATCCTTGGGAGAGGCCAGCAGCGCCTCTGCACGGCGGCGATCCTCCGCAGGATCATCACTTCGGGCAGCAGAGCCTGCCAGCGGATTTGCTTTTACCATGGTGCCTTTCCGAGTAACCAACAGCTCCGGGCTTGCTCCAATGAATGTACGATTGCCCTCTTTATTCACTTCAATCAAATCGCGTTTATTCGTTGTTATGATACTTTTCATCTCGGTCAGTTTACTCATTGGAACGGCAAATGTGTATCCGTGAGCGTTATCCCTGAACAAATTACGCAGCAGTTGATGCGTATTCACCATATGTTCTGAAGTCACATGCAGTTGGCGGGATAACACAACCTTATCAAGTTCACCCTGCTCCATCTGCTTCAGTACATGATCGACACTACGTTGATAAACCTCAGCAGCGGGCACTTCATCGATTACACAACCCGTAGCTGCCGGGTGTTTCTCATATGATCCGTTCGCTGCCGGGCTTGGAGGGTCTGCCCATTGTACCGTTTCCGGGATAAAAAGCTCGGGAGCAGATTGATTCGGATCAAAAGGTATCGCTCCTACCACGATGGGTTTCCGCACACCAGACTGCTGTGCTTCCTGAATCATTTTTTGAACCTGATCGATAACATAGGATACTCCTGCAACGTGTGCACCATCGGTATAATCCAGGGTTTCTGAATATCCTGATGAGTCGGAGATCACCTGCTGTTGAACTGCTGATACAGGAAATCTCATCCGTTCACCCTGAGCGAGCAAGGTTTGCTGCGGTGAAGACCAGAAAAAGGACGTCCCCTCCCGGTATTGTTCCAGAAGGTGTAAGGCGGAGGTTGCAGTGACTGCACCCGCTTTTGACATATTTATCATCTCCTTATCTTGATTCAGGCACCGAGCGTGGCGCCCCCATCCACACACAAATCATGCATGGTAATATGTCTGGCTTGATCCGATGCCAAAAAGAGCACCGCATCCGCGATATCGGCAGGCAGTGCCAGCCTGTTCAAAGGTATCCCCAGACGATATGCCCGCGGTGAGCCTGCAATGACGGCCTGTGCACCCTGTTCATCCTGCCACAACGCCCGCTGCATGGGGGTGTCTGTCGATCCTGGAGATACAATATTGCACCGGATGTGCTGTTCCGCGTATTCGAGTGCGAGACATTTGGTGAACATGGTTGAAGCTGCCTTGGAAGCCGCATAGGCTGACATGTACATCCGGGGTACGCCGGATGCGTTCGAGCCAACGGTAATCACTGCTCCGGTATGGCGTTTCGCCATATTCCGTACGACAGCGCGGGACATATAAAATACACCGTGGGTATTTACGTCGAACGTTTTTGTCCATTCCTCATCACTCAAGGCTTCCACTGTACCTGTATGCAGTACTCCTGCGGCATTCACCAAAATGCCAATCGGTCCAAGTGCTGCTTCAATCCGCTGAACGGTATCGTCCACGGACTCGCGACTTGTGATGTCAGCAGGATAAGCAGCCGCTTGATGGCCCTGATTGTTCAGATCCACTACCAGTTGATACAGCTGCTCTTCCCGGATGTCTACTGCCGCCACAATCGCACCCTGCTCAGCCAGAGCCCTGGCCACCGCTTCGCCGATTCCCTGTGCCGCACCGGTAACCAGAGCCACTTTTCCATGAATCCCTGTATAACTCACGATGTGTACCTCCCCTGACTCACTGCACTGCTAAAAGTTGATGAACCCATTGAACCCCGTTCAGTCATCCGCTGACATCTCATTCAATCCAAAAGCGACCCAGTCTTTCAAACTGCCTGGTTCGAAAACTAGCCTTCTTCTGTCCTATGATTCCGGACTGCAGGCAAAACGGATCGTACGACTAATCAGAAATGGCAGCACCGAGACATGATTCTCTTCCTCAAATTCGGTATATTTAATATCCAGCCCCGGCTGTTTCAATGCAGATAAACGTTCCGTTAAGCTTGATGCCTTGTCATTGTTGCGTGCAGGATGTGTCTTCTCCTGTTCACCCATGCCAATCCAAACCTTGACGTTGACTGGCTTCTGCTCCAGACCTGTGATGAACTCCTGTTCCTCCGCCTGCATCACCTTCTGATTCCAATGAAGCGAAGGGCTGCCAGCAATGTAATAATGAAAAGCATCGGGCTTCGTGAACAGTGTGTGCAGAACGAACAATCCACCAAGAGAATGACCAAAAATGGCCTGTCTGCTGCGATCGATGTTGAACTGCTGCTCCATGTCCGGCTTCAGTTCTTCTTCAATAAATTGCAGGAATGCATCAGCTCCACCCTGCTTCGGCAGAGGTGTTCCATCCGACTTATGGGTATATTCCGTCGTGGCCTGCGGAGTAAAATCGTAATACCGATGTGGCGAGAACGGACCTGCTGTCGGGTATCCGATCCCAACCACGATAGCCGGGACGGCTCCGGTTTTCTCGGGCCTGCGTCCTTGTATACGAACCGCTTCCACCATCGTACCGAATACGGAATTGGCATCGAGCAGGTAGATCACCGGATATCCGGATGGCGGGGGTGCTTCTGCCGGTTGAAATACCATGATCTGATAGGCATGACTTCCTGCTCGCGATTTCATGGTCCATTGCTCAGCACGTGGAATCTGAACCGTACTCCGTGCCATCTGATCAAGGGTCCCAGAGGCTGATTGATTGGGCTGAAACGTCATTACGGATGGATCCTCCTCGTTGTTCAACTTACATCGTTATGTGTAAATAGATCGTATCGATTTGTTATGAGATTGATTCTCATTACCAATTATAGAAGAGTGCTTTCAGCTGTCCCATGGACGATATCCAGAATTCATTTTGATTATCTCCATATTTGCATATTCTTCTTAATTAATTGATGTCTTGCCAAAAACAAAAGCTCCCTCCTGTGGTACCTTGGAAAACGGGGAATAATATCCGATTCCAGGCACCCCAAGAGGGAGCTGCTTCATTTCTGATTATTGTGTCAACGCCTTCAGTGTATCGTCAATGACAAGACCATAAGCAATCAATCCGCCGCCCAGCCATGGAGCCGGCTCGACTGCATACACCTGCCCTGCCTTGACTGCAGGCATGCTCTGCCACACTTTGGTATCCGTCATTTCTTTCATGCTGCCAGGACCCTGTTCCACGGTGAAAATATAATCTGCATCAATCTCGGGCAGCACTTCCGTGGATACGATTGCGCTGTTCTCCGACTCGACAAGTTTAGGCTTGCCGAGTCCCAACTGTTCATATACAACGTAGCCGCTGAAGTAGTTTCCACCCATCATGCTGATTCCACGTGGTGCAAAACGGATAATGGCCGCTTTCTTGCCTTCCGCTACCTTGGCAATTTCTGCCTTAGCTGCGTCTACCTTCGCGTGATATGTCTCGATGGCTTGTTTAGCCTCAGCCGTTTTACCGAGCAGATCTCCAATGACCTCCAGCGACTTCTCTACATCCCCGGATGCATTGTTAAACACATACGTTGGTGCAATCTTCGAATAACTCTCATAGACCCCGTTCTCGGCATAATTCGCTGTGTGCAGAATAATAAAGTCCGGATTGTATGCCATCAGCGCTTCAGGCGAAGGAAGCCCGCCCGAGAAATCGAGAGTAGGAACGCCGCTAAGCTGATCCTGTAAGTAAACATGTCCTTGGGTACCACTGGCCCATTGGGCAACCGGTGTAACTCCGAGCGTAAGCAGTGAATCTTCCAGATAAGGTGCAAATACACGCTCCACTTTGGCTGGAACAACAACATCATGTCCCAATTCATCTTTTACGGTCCGTTCACTCGCTGCATTTTCTGCGGCATCCTCTTCTTGTACAGCAGTTTCTGACGATGCTGTTGTTGAAGCTTCAGCTGTCTTCTGCTCCTGCTGTCCCGCTCCTGCATGTTCTGACTTGGAGCCACAGGCTGATAATAACCCCACCAATAATACCAGCACAATCAAGGTTGACAGCCGATTGTACACGAATTTGCTAACAACGGAACGTTGTCCGCTCTCTTTTTTCTGCTGATGCATGATATATCCCCCTTGATAAACATTCTCATTTAGATAGAAGGATTATATGTCAGGTGGCTCGTGAATCACCATGGACGTTATCCAGATATACATTTGGACAATATCCCGTGAAAATGAGCAGCGCTTCATCCAGCATGCGCATAACGCCTACTGCGGAGTAATCAAACCAGGGATCACCGGTGATCAGGTGAGTCTGATATTGACGTACAGCCTTGAGCTGCCTCCATACAGGCGAGTGCTGCAGGCTGAGCCAGTAAGCTCGCGAAACGGCCTCGGGACATACCATGATCAGAATCCGGTCCGGGTTCATTGAAGTCAGTTGTTCCAGCGTCAACGGCGTGTTGGTGCTGGCATCCGGAAAGGTCTCCAGCTGCAAGGCGCCATAGAGCACTTCCTCAATTCCGGAATTACTATAGAGATAGAGACGCTGGCCGTATACCCGGATAACGGCTACTTTCTCGCGCCCCACTTCCTTCTGTATGGAATCCCGTGCTTTTTCCGCCCTTTTTTTGTATAGTCCGATCCACTGTTCTGCCTGTTCCTCCCGTTCCAGAAAGGCAGCAATCATGCGCAGTTGTGCACGCCAATCGGTTTGATGCTTGGGCACAAAACAGCAGGGTGCAATCTCGGCGAGTCCCGCCTGGCCCTCTTCACTGATCTGATCGGTACCAATAATGGCATCCGGCCGGATATGGACAAGTCGCTCTACATTCGCTTCGAATCTCCAGCTCGTATACGGGTCTGTCAGTTTAAGATGTGACTGGATGTCAGTACGGTGAGCGTTATAATAATACGCCGTCCATTTGGGATCGATAGGCGCAGCAATGGGCATGACATTGAGGGCCAGCAGCTGTCCGATGACGCTGGAGGAGCAGGTGGCAATGCGTTTTCTGGCGTTTTTGGCATAATCCGAAGGAGAAACACCAACTTCCTTTTTGAACTTGCGACTGAAATAGTACTCGTCACTGTATCCAACTCGGAGCGCGATATCACGCAATTTATATCCGGATTCCTTCAGATATCGTTTGGCACGATTGATGCGGAGATCCGTCAGATACTCCATCGTACTGTGACCGTAGGTTTTTTTGAAAAGATCCACAAAATACTTCGGACTGATATTCGCTCTCTGAGCAAGATCTGCGATAGACAATGCTTTGTCGTAATGCTCGTCCATATATGCTTTTACCTCTGCAAGATCCGTCTTGGGGCTGCGACTCATAACGGGTGTTCGCACAGCGCTGTGCGATTCATTCTCCAGTAACATGAGGCCACTCCTTTCGATCTGTTTGATCAGTTTGATATGAAGTGTACAGCGTACGTTGAAGGTAAGATATACTGATTCATCATTTATCGACAATGATAATCATTATCAATTAAGGTATCACATTCTTTTCATAACAGTCAATCCATATATGGAAAAATGTGCACCACTCCGGCTGTAACATCATCGTCATCCATTTATCCAAAAAAAGCTAACGACGTGTCTGGACACGCGTTAGCTTATCGTTCTAAAAGTTATCTATTGGTTTAACTTGCTTCCTAATCCCGGCTCCGCAGCTTGCTGAGCAAACGGATGATTTCGATATACAGCCATACCAGAGTAACCATTAACCCAAATGCACCATACCACTCCATAAATTTCGGAGCACCCTGTTCAGCACCATTTTCAATAAAGTCAAAATCGAGCACCAAATTCAATGCAGCCACAATAACGATCACGACCGAAATCCCAATTCCGATCAGACTATTGTCATGCAGATAGGGAACGGTAATTCCGTACAATCCCAGTACGAAACTGAGCAAATACATGATCATAATGCCACCGGTTGCGGCCACAACACCCAGCTTGAAGTTCTCTGTAGCTTTGATCAGTCTTGTTTTGTAAGCTACCAGCAGGGCAATAAATACAGCCATTGTGAGCAAAGCAGCCTGCAATGTAATTCCGTTGTACAATGACTCATAGGTGGCGGAGAGTGCACCCAGGAACATGCCTTCCGCAATAGCATAGATGGGAACCAGATAAGGTGCAGCCACAGGCTTAAACGAAATAATCAGTGCCAGAATAAATCCGACAATTGCACCCCCGATCGCCAGAGGCAGTACTTCCTGTCCGTTAAAGAACATCATCCACGTCGCAAATGCACTGCCCAGCAGGATCACCAGTGTTATAAACGCCTTGTTCACCGTGCCGTTAATCGTCATGTAACTCTGGTAACGATCATCTCCGTATCCACCGGAATTTTCAAATGTACTGTCCTTGAGTGTAGGGTTGCCACTACGACCGATCAAAACAATCACCTCTTCTATGTATTGGGTCAATCCTTGAAACCAATCTCTACGTTCTCTCATTGCTGTGACTAATGCTAATAAATCTTTTTTATGTTCAAATGCAGACATCGGATGCAATCGGTCGATCACATCCTTGTCTATGGTTACAGCTTGTAGGACATATGTCCCAAACTGTATAATGCATTCTCAAGCTTGGTACAGGCTTTTTCTTTATTCTACTTCGTGCTGTGTGATTGGGTTAAATACTTATTTGTACAACACTTTGTCTACATTATATTTCGCCCGCATCGAGTTAATGATATAGGTCTCGTAAATTTCGCGGTCTACCGGATCTTCCACCAGGCAAACTTCAATGGTCGCCACTTCTTCCCGATGGTTCTTCATTGGAGAAACAGTGTCCTCAAAGTGTTTCTTGATCCGTGGTCTCAATTTCCTTGCTTTCCCGACAAATAACAACTCTCCATCGGCATTGTAAAACATGAAGATGCCACCCTTTTCGCGCGTGATCAGGTGGAAATCGGTAAATCCGTAAATATGGCTAAGCTGCGGGTTAACCTGCTTCGTGATGGTTACATCGGGTGTTGGTACGGTAATCTCAATCATTGGGCTCACTTCCTCATTATCTATAGGCTTACATCCTATCATACATTCTGAAAGGAAACCATTTCATCCTATAAGATGCACAATTCACGCTTTTTTCAACTATTACGACAATAATTTCAAAAAAAAGGTTAACTTCCCTGATTCAAAGTGGTACTATAGGGGTATGAGGAAGAAATTGGGCACTAAGACATATGTCTTTATATCTACTTCCCGTCTATTGTACCCTATGAAACGTGTTCTTTTTCATACTGAATTCTGTAATGTGCGCACGACAAGAGGACAGTTAGCAAGTAAGCAAGACTATAGCTTTTGGATTCATCATCAATACGACCCTTGCAGCAAGCAAATGTAGAAAGACATTAATTGTAGAATGTAACGTAGAAAAGAAGTAGATGTAGTCGTAGTTTTGAATTAGAAAGCCTGCACTTATAGTCAGTAATCAAGCAAAATAGACACACGTAGAAGAACCGATAGCTATCGATCCTAGAAAAGAATGGTCATGCCATGCAATCTTAGTAAGACATAACTTTATAACCGCAGATCTATATAGAATTGGATCAAGCTACACCCCCAGCCCGGCATGATGCCAGGGCTTTTTTACGTTGCTCACCCATATCCAACCACTTCTTCCCGGAAACAGAGGTATCGTGGTTCTTTCTGCGGGGTTTATAATATGGCAAGATAGCAAAAGAGGGAGTGATGGGATGTATTCCGATCTGCAACTGACGGAGGACCGCCCTGTATATATACAAGTCAAAGATTATATGAAGCGACTGATGCTCAAAGGCGGCCTGCAAGCGAAGCAAAAGCTTCCTTCCACCCGTGAACTCAGTACACTGATGAAGGTGAGCCGCAGCACCGTCCTGCTCGCTTATGCCGAGCTTGAAGAAGAGGGTCTCATTTATGCAGTCAAAGGCAAAGGCAACTACGTCAGTTCCACAATTGAAGCACCTGAGCCAACTACAGGTTGGCAGCTGAATTGGAACAACCGCGTAAGTGACTATGCGATCCAGGCGGAACAATATGATCTGATGAAACATGGTTCCGGTGCGGAACGTGGCGAGATCTCATTTACAAGTATTGCCCCGGATGAGAAACTGTTCGATCTGCACAACGTGAAACGGGCCTTTCTCGATCGCATGTCGCTTGAAGGCGAAGTGCTGCTGAACTACGGATATGCGCAAGGATACCGACCTTTGATGAACTATTTGCTTCGGTACATGGAAAACAAGGGTGTAGATCTGAGCGGCAAGGATATTCTCATTACCAATGGATTTACGGAAGCCTTCGATCTGGTGCTCGGTGCGTTGCGCAAACAAAGTGGGAAAGCCCTGTGTGAGAACCCTACGCACCATACGGCCATCAAAAATCTGAAACTTCACGAGTTTCAGCTTACCGGTGTGGACATGGAGCCGGACGGACTGAATCTGCAGCAGTTGGAACGCGAACTTGCCGCAAGTCCGTACGATCTGGCATATCTGGTGCCTTCTTATCACAATCCAACCGGTACCGTGACTTCTCCTGCCAAACGGGCAGAGATTATCCGGTTAATGAATCAATACGAGGTTCCCATTATCGAGGACGGATTCAACGAGGAACTGCGTTATTCCGGGTCCCACGTTTCCCCCCTCATCGCTAGCGCGGGCAAGGGGAATGGATTGGTGTACCTGGGCAGCTTCTCCAAGGTACTGTTTCCAGGGCTCCGCGTGGGCTGGGTCATTGCGGATGCAGCCTTGATCGATTATTTGGAAAGCATGAAACGGGCTCGCAGCATTCATACCTCGACGCTGGATCAATCGCTGCTCTATCAGTATCTGAGCAACGGGAATTTTGAGAAGTATCTGAAGCGGGCCCGCACTGAATATAAGCGAAAATATGAACTGGTCGTGCGCTGCTTGCGCAAGCATCTGCCAATGTGCCAGATCTCCGGCGAAGGCGGTCTGCATTTGTTTGTACAATTCCCTCCGGAATACCGGACCAGGGAATTGCTGGCTGCCTGCAAAGTGAAGGGTGTGACCTTCACGCCTGGGGATACCTTTTATCTGGAACAAGGTCAGGGATTAAATACGATGCGACTGGGCTTCTCCAGGGTCAGCGACGAGAATATCCGCAAAGGCATTCGCATCATTGGTGAGACAGCTGCCCAGATGAACTGAAGCGGCTGAACGACAGAATGGGAGGATTATACATGAAGGTTGGCGTAATTATGGGGGGTACATCTTCAGAGCGGGATATTTCCCTGCTCACCGGACAGGAGATGATTGCCCATCTGGACAGGGATAAATATGAGGTCGTTCCCATTGAGCTGAACAGCAAACGGGATTTGATCGACAAGTCGGCGGGCATTGATGTGGCCCTACTCGCTCTGCATGGCAAATACGGCGAAGACGGCACGGTTCAGGGCACATTGGAGTCGCTCGGTATTCCGTACACCGGATGCGGCGTCTTATCCAGCAGCGTGTGTATGGATAAGGACATGTCCAAGCAGCTTATGCACCATGCAGGCATCCCTACCGGAGAATGGGTGCAGGTGAGCCATTTGGAAGAACTGACATCCACAGCGGTGCAGCAACTGACGTATCCGGTTGTGGTTAAGCCCAACTCGGGGGGTTCCAGTATCGGTACCCAAATTGTCCAGGAGCCGTCGGCTCTTTACGCTGCGGTTGAAGCGGCACTGCGCTGGGATGATACCGTCATGATTGAGCAATATATCGAAGGCGAAGAAATTACCTGCGCCATTGTGGATGGCAAAATGCTCCCTATCATTTCGATTCGTTCAAACGCCGCGTTCTTCGACTATAGTTCCAAATATAATGACGGCGGTGCTGAAGAGCAGGTCACCCAACTCCCTGCCGATATCCACAAACGTGTGGAAGCTGCCGCGCTCGCTTGTTACCGCGTGTTGAAATGCAGCGTCTACGCTCGCGTGGATATGATCATTCGGGACGGCATGCCATATGTGCTCGAAGTGAACACGCTGCCTGGTCTTACCCGTAACAGCCTGCTGCCGAAAAGTGCAGCCGCTGCGGGAATCTCTTTTTCGGGATTACTGGATACCATCATCGATCTGTCGTTAAAGGAACGGAATAAGGAGGCGAAGCTGTCATGAGCCTGGATGTAACGATACGCCATAGTTCAATGGAAGATCTGCAGGATATGGTCATTCTCATGGATCAGCTCGGTTACCCCACAACGTACGCCGAGATGAAGGAGCGTTATGCCCACATTGCGGCTGATGCAAATTTTAATACACTGGTTGCCGAGGTCCGTGGACGTGTGGTCGGATTGATTGGAATGCAGACATCCTACATGTATGAGAAAAATGGGAAGCACTGCCGCATCATGGCACTCATTGTGCATGACCAGTTCAGAGGGACCGGCATAGGCCGGCAGCTGATTCTGGCAGCAGAGCAATGGACCGTTGCCCAAGGCGTAGACTCACTCTCCCTGAACAGCGGAAACCGATCCGATCGTGAAGCGGCACATGAATTCTATCGCCAGCTGGGCTTTACCGCCGGGAGTACCGGATTTAGCAAAAAACCGCAGGCTCTGCAGCATGCCTAAAGGTCGATAGCCATGATAATAAAACGCCTGTCCCCAACAATATTGCTGGGAACAGGCGTTTTTAGCAAATGTTATTGCTTATGGTCGATCGATAAAAATCCAACCCGTTTCTTTTTCCTTATCCACGGTTGCTCCAAGAGACTCGGCCATGAAGCGCAGTGGAACATAGGTCTTGCCGTTCTTGCCCACATAAGCGGATTCAACCATGGTCACTTCCTTGCCAGCGACTGTTGCGTTCTTGGAACCGACGGTCAGGACGATCTCATTCCCGGTAATATCGTCAATGACAACGATTGTATCCGAGCCTTTGGTCCACTTCACTTCTGCATCCAGTTCCTCAGACAGATAACGCAGAGGAACAAATGTTGTGTTTTTCACAGTAACGGCTCCGAAGCTTTCGTCTTCCGGATACAGCATAACGCTTTTCCGAGTGATACCAGCTTCATCTTTCAATAACTGATATATCACGGAATTGGAATCAAAGTTGCGCAGCATCTGTCCAGGAGTGATATCTTCCTTCATCAGATCAATTACGCCACCCGTTGTATCAACAGCATCTACTGTCACAGGTCCACCAATATTCCACTGCTCGCTATCTGTGTATAGAGTAACGGATTGCAAAGGCAGATCCTCCGAGGCAGGCAGTGCCACTTTCAACTCTGCGTTTTGCTTGCGGATATTCAGCTCATTGTCGAGATAGAAATCCAGCTTAAACGTTGTATTTGTGCCAAATACCGTCTTCAGCTCCGGTACTTCATTCAACAATTCGTTCAACCCTTGATCATAGTTAACCAGAAGCTCGTCGAGTCCGGTCTTGATCGTGGTGTACATTAATGCAACGGTTGCCTCTTTCGATTCTGGCATCAAGGAAGAAATCCCCGATGCGTCCACTTCGTCCATCTGGGACATTGCGTTCATTAACGGATAGAACACATCGTACAGATCTCCGATCAGATCCTTGAGTCCTTGCTCATCCTGGGCAACACTCGTCAGGAATGGTTTTACCATGGCAAGAATCTCTTCCCCAGTGATCTCCATGTGCAGCTTGGAGAGGCTGAGCGACTCACCGTTAACCGATTCCTGTACAGGCGTAACGGAGATGTTTTTCGGATTGGACAGATGCTTCAGGACAAAAGAAAGCAATTTCGGAGACAGCTCCTCAATCTGCTTTTCCAGAGCCTTGGTGTCCATCATCGGAAGCGTTTCTGTTCCTTCTAGCGCCTCCAAAGATATGTACAGCGGCTTTTGCGCTCCGTCCAGGTCGATCACCATTTGGGTCTCATCCATGGAAAGGTGGAAAGGCAGCTTGGTTCCTTGGAAACTTACCGAGCCTTCAATTGACGCCGTTTGGGCATCCTTCACTTTGGCATGTTCAATATCCAGGGAAAGGGAATTAATAAGTTCAATGATTTCGTTGTCTTTCTCCGTAGCGAATTCTTTGGCCGGCTCTATGTTAACGTGCATGGACTGTCTCGATTCACCGGATTTTACCGTTGTACTGTTGGCCATGGCTTTACTAATATCCACCCCACCTACAGCCTGACATCCCGTAAGCGCAACCATCATTAAAACGAGTGGTACGGCGATCCACTTCACTAACCTGCGATTTTTGATACGATCTCCTCCTTAGGAAAAATGTGGTTCATTCCTATTATGAGGCCTTCAGGTAATTGTTGTAAACTGATGGATTGTAAAAATACCAAAAAAAGGCCGGAAATGTGTCCGACCTTTGGATAGAACTATATTTGAATGACCTGGTCAATCACTCTTCTGTTTCCTCGTCATTTTCTTCAGTCGGTTCATTGTCCTCTGGCGTTACAGGGGTTTCAAATTGATCCGGCTCATCCTCTTGAACGGCTTTGTTCTCTTCATTCTGATTCTGTGTCATATTGCATTCCCTCTCTTCTACCGGATTTTCATCAAGGCACCAGCCTGTTTCTATCAATAACCCGAATCGGAGCGGATCAAACATGATGCAACGTTAACATAAATTTATCTAGAAAATATAAAAGACGATTCCATTCCCGGCTGCTGCGGCTGCCTGATATAAAGCCTGAACCTCGTTCAATGTCTGAACGATTTCCTGGAACGTCCCCTCCTTGTCCCAACCTTCCATGACCGGATAGACGCCCTCCGATATCATTTTATCCAGGTCAAAACGTGCCTTCAATTCATCCGGATCCAGTTGCTCCAGAGCCATGTACGCTTCCAGCACCTGTTCGCTCGAGAGCAGAAACAGATCCATATCCGAGTAGTTCCCCAAATATTGCTCACCTGACATTGGTACTACATATCCCAGAGGCGGCTCTCCATCCGCCAGATTGCCGGTTAACGTGAACTGAAGCATCTGCCACATTTTATCGATATCCAGGTCGACTGAACAATCATGCACACTGATCTCACCCGACTGGATTGATTCAATCAAATCCTGGGTGACCACCAGGTATCTGCCGGACATTCCCATATCATGATCCCTCCTATGTATTTACTTCTCTTGTTCCCCATTAACCTTGCTTGATGTAAAAGAATCGGGGTAAAAGGTGGAAAGGAACAATAATCTTCAATGAAGTTACATGTTCAATTATAGCAATCACATGTCATTTCAAGGAGGAACCAGACGGATGAAAAAATTCGATTACAGCTTAAATTATGAAGAGCTAGATCTGCGCAAGCATCCTGAACTGTACACTGTTGGACGGGGAGAGCAGGGTGTACTGATGGTTGAACCCTACAAGAGCGAGATTCTGCCCTATTGGCGTTTCAAGACACCCGAGATTGCGACAAAATCATCAGAGAAGATCTACGAGCTATTTTTGGAATACAAAAAAAAGGATGATTTCGTTGGTATGGATATGGCGCGAAAGTTCCTGCAGATGGGGTACACACGGGCCAGACGCTATACGAACCACAAAGGCGGTCGCAAATATTCGAAGGAGGACGGTTCAATCCTGCCGTATCAGAATGACAAGGTCAAAGCGGAAGCTGCCGCCATTTTCAAGGCACAGTGGGAAATCGCCAAGACTGACCCGGATTACATTGAGATGAAGAAGCAGCATCGGGAAAAGTACGAATCAGAGAAGGAATAGGATTACGGGTGAAAATACATGATTCATACAGATGCTCCATTTGATATAATTCATTACGTCCAACTCACGGTGAAAATAGGATGATCCCCCTCAAAGGAGTCTCCATGAAACGACCGCCTTCGGCCCCTGTAAAAGGTTGGAGACCAGATAAATTAAAATCATAAGGCTATTGAAGAAGGTGATGACATGTTGTGGATGCTCGGAACCATCAGTATTATACTGAATACGCTGTGCACGGCAGGTGCCGGTGTTGGAATGGTGGTAGGATTTGTTTTTTTCCTGATCGGTTTCGGGGGAATGAAGAACAGGTCTCATACCCTCGGCAGTTTACAAATGAGCAAGGATACCCTGATGATTATGGGAACGATGGGTGTTGTGCTTGTGTACTTCCTCCTCTCCTCCTGGAACTTGAGAATGATGGGTGATACGACCTTTCCTGGCATGCTGGGTTCTGCGATCAGGGAAGTCTCCGGGAGACAGCTGCTAACTGCTGGAATTCTGAACGCGCTCTGGACAACGATGAGCCTGTACTGGCTGCTTCCAAAAATGTTCAACTTTGGCGGATTAGGCCTGAAAGTACAGCTGATTGCACTCAGCGCGGCCGGGACCAACGTTCTTTATGGAATATTAAGTGTTGTTACTACATAAACGCTGACAGCGGGGAATTTGCTGTCAGCGTTTTTTCATGAAGATTAGGCTCGGGCTCTTTGCGCTTTGTCATTCTTGGAACGCGGACTCAGCATCCCTCCAACAACACGCAATATCTGTCTTCGGGGTAAAATACGAGATAATTGAGCTGTCCAATAATTCGAGGCGCCTGGCACAGCGTAGGGCTTGCCTGATTCCAATGCCTTCATCGCCACTTCCACCACATGCTCAGGCGTATCCCGTTTCCCTACGGAGGCCTCTTCGGCATTCACGACATCAAAGAAGGAGGTCTCCGTCGCACCGGGACATAGTGCCAAGAACTGAACACCACGCTTTCTGTTCTCTTCATACAACGCTTCTGTAAAAGAAAGAACGAATGATTTGGTGGCACCATATACAGCCATGTACGGGTCTGGTTGAAAAGCAGCGGTTGAAGAGACATTAATAATGGTACCGTTACGTTTTCTCAGCATACCTGGCAGGAAAAGATGGGTCATGTTCATGACCGCCAGAACATTCAACATAATCTCTTCCTGTTGCCGTGCACCCTCCACCTGCTCAAACCACCCGTGTGTGGCAAATCCCGCATTGTTGATTAAGGTATCTACCTGTATGCCCCGATTCTTACATTCGTCATAAATCTGCTGTGGCGAATGCGCTTCTGACAGATCCGATACGATAACCTCTGCTTTCACTTTATAGGTTCGTTCAATGCGTTCCGCCAGCTGTTTCAGTTTGGATTCCGACCTGGCCACAAGTACCACATGATTTCCCTTTGATGCCATCTCTAATGCAAAAGCCTGCCCAATTCCAGAGGAGGCCCCTGTAATCAGCGCCCACTGATGTTGATTATTTTTCATTGCTCATCCACCTTTTCGAACATTCGTTTTTTATTGGAAACATTGTTTCCTAATGAAAACATAGTATTATTATTTCTTGATTCTGTCAATTCACATTTGGAAAATTGACGATATCAGAAATAAAACAGTAAAATACTCATAAGAAACGTGGTTTCTGTTAGAAAACAAATATGATGCTACGAGGATGAACATAGATGAACGATCACCTGTCAAATTCCAAGGAGTCGATTCACACCGTGACAACTTTTCAGGAGGCGAGACTCCAGCACTCCGAAAATCTGCGGCAAAATATTGTGCATGCTGCTGCAGCGCTATTGCAAGAGCATGGACCCGAAGCTGTCACGGTACGACGTGTGGCAGAACGCATGGAGTGCTCCACCAAAATTATATATAACCTTTTTGGCAAGAAAGAGGGATTAGCCAAGTACCTGTATCTGGAGGGGTGCACCCTCCTGTCTCAATCCTTTGAAGCCGTGCCACAGCAAGCTTCTTACCAACAGCATTTCCGTGCTCTCGCTCAGGCCTACTGGAATTTCGGTATGACGCAATCCAGCTTTTATCAGCTGATGTTTGGTGGTTCATTCGCCGAATTCAAACCGGATGCAGAAAGTTTGGAGGGAACTGCAACAGCATTGAAGCAGCTCACCAATCTGGTGGAAGCTGCGAAGGGACAAGGGTTGCTTCGTAAAGATGATTCGCTGCTTGCGATACAAATGATCTGGGCTCCCTTGCACGGTGTTATTCATCTATACCTGGGAGGCCATATTGAGAGTGAGGAGGCTGCCAGAAGGCTATATGACCATACGCTGTCCATGATTGTTCAGTCACTTTTTAAAACGGACATGTGAGGATAGCCTGTAGCCCCGAAACACAAAAAGGAGTGAGAGTTCAGCTATTACGCTGGAACCTCGCTCCTTTTTTGCGTGTATAAATACACGATGTACTATATTCTCTGTTCAGCAAACTGAATTAACGCGCTTCTCCATTCTCGGCTTCCCAACGTGCAATTTCTTTACGCACGATTGGAGCAACCTCTTTACCGAGCAGCTCGATCGCTCTCATAACCTCATTGTGCGGCATCGTACCAAGAGGGGTGTGCAGCATGAAACGAGTGATGCCGACTTCTTTGCGCAGATAGATAATTTTTTGAGCTACCGTCTCCACGTCACCTACGTACAGCGCCCCTTCAAGGCTGCGTGCAGCATCAAACGTTGCACGGCTGTAGTGACCCCAGCCACGTTCGCGGCCCAGTATATTCATGACCGCCTGTGCAGGCGGGAAGAATTTCTCAACAGCTTCATCTGTCGTATCGGCGATAAAACCGTGAGAGTGTGATGCCACCGTCAGTTTGGAAGCATCATGTCCTGCATGTGCTGCTGCTTTTTTGTACAACTCCACCAGTGGGGCAAACTGAACCGGGCGACCGCCGATAATGGCGAGCACCAGCGGCAGACCGAGCAGCCCTGCGCGCACAACCGACTCCTGGTTACCGCCACTGCCGATCCATACCGGAAGCTTCTCCTGTACCGGACGCGGGTAGATGCCCAGGTTATTGAAGGAAGGACGATGCTTGCCTTCCCAGGTTACTTTTTCCGAATCACGAAGCTTGAGCAGCAGATCCAATTTCTCGTCGAATAACTCATCATAGTCGTTCAGATCATAGCCAAACAACGGAAATGATTCAATGAACGAACCCCGGCCCGCCATGATTTCTGCACGTCCATTCGAAATGCCGTCCAACGTCGCAAAATCCTGAAATACCCGGACCGGATCTGCCGAAGACAGAACGGTTACGGCGCTGGTCAGCCGAATGCGTTTGGTCTGTGAAGCTGCTGCTGCCAAAATGACTGCTGGCGATGAAGCTGCATAGTCAGCACGGTGATGCTCACCCACTCCATATACATCCAGACCAACCTCGTCAGCCAGGACAATCTCCTCCACAACATCACGAATACGCTGCGCGTGACTGATGAGTTCTCTGGTGTTTACATCCGGATTTGTTTCTACAAAGGTACTAATTCCGATTTCCATGTTCTGTTCCTCCCTGTTTATGAAGCGATCCGTCGTTCATCTAACCTATTGTAAGTAGATCACCTTTTGTTATATATCTTAATATTGAACTATTTTGAAGAAAAACACAAGAGCCCTCTTCTTTCAGAGGGCATGATTATGACATATTATTCTCAATTCCCTATGAAATTGATGATTATTTCTTTTTCCCGATATACAGCAGATGTGACGATATTCCCAGAATTGACGGATCTTGAGCCATCTCAATCATAAATTGGATCAGCTCATCATACTCGCCACGCTCCTTCCAATACTGCTGCTGCTCTTCAGTGAGCATGGCCCCAAGGCTGGATGATCCAATCAGATTTATCGTTTCAAATCCCTGTTCCTCCATAAACGGCTTAATATTCGGAATGTTGAAATAGTACGCTCCTGTAAATCGACCCTGATCCTGATGGTCGAATGTCCCCTTTTCAACAAAAGAACGAATAGCACTCATATGATCATTGGGCTTCCATTGCTGGGGAGACTGCAGCGAGGTAATGCCCATTCTCATTCGGCTCTGCATCGCGATAAAGACCACGCCATCCGGCTTCGTCACCCGGTGCAGTTCCTTCATAGCCGCTACCCGCTCCTGCTCCGCTTGCAGGTGATACAGCGGTCCCAGCATCAGCGATGCATCATACGTTTCGTCAGGAATTCCTTCCATACGGGTCGCATCCAACACGTGAAATCCTTCGAATTGACTCATCAGACCGAACTCCTGAGCCTTCTGCCTTGCGATATCCACAGAAGCAGGTGTCAGGTCTGACAGTGTCACATGGTATCCAAGTTTCGCAAGTTCCATGGCATATTTCCCTGGCCCTGCCCCATTATCCAGAACAAGTCCTGCTGCAGGAAGATGTGCTCGGATGTAATGCATGTTAATGATGAATTCCAGCGGCTCCCGCTCCAGTCTTCCCCATTCGTCAAATCCGGAATAATAGTTAATGATTCGATCTCTTGTCATCCGTCCGACACCTGCCTTCTTCTCATATTGAGGCCATAAAACACAAATAACCTGCCACCTCAATTAAGAGGCGACAGGTTTGACCTTCGCGGTACCACTCTTCTTCATCCTGGACAGTGACATGGCAGATTACCAAAACTTACTGTCATAGGAACTCAGGACCGGATGACGGGGGTTAGCCGTCAGGATCTCTTTGCAGTCAGCATGTGTGACTGATGGTTAATCCTGCCGCTCACAGGCGAGTTGGGGACAGGGATGGACTGCCTTGCACCATATCGGCAGTTCTCTGGGCCAGCCTTTATCCTTAATGCTCCTGATCATTGCGTTTTGCTGTTAAATTTCAGACAGTATATATCACCCATATATTTCCTGTCAACTCATTCAGATCAACTGCGCAGATAATCTCTTCAACTATGTAACACACGATGATGAACTAGATCTTTTTCACAAATTCAGACTTCAGCTTCATTGCGCCCAGACTGTCGATTTTGCAGTCAATATCATGGTCACCGTCAATCAGACGAATGTTTTTCACTTTAGTTCCCTGTTTAACTACCAGTGAGCTGCCTTTAACCTTCAGATCCTTAATGACCGTCACGGTATCTCCATCATTCAGTACATTGCCGTTGGAGTCACGTACGACTTTGGTATCTTCGGCACTTTCGGTTTCCGATTCCAACGTCCACTCATGTGCGCACTCCGGGCAGATCAACAGATTACCGTCCTCATACGTGTATTCAGAATTGCATTTCGGGCAGTTAGGCAAATTAGACATATGGTTTAAACGCTCCATTCATTTTTTGTGTCTTCTCGCAAGTATAAGGGATTCCTCATGTTCCTTCCAGCCTATAGGACACGTTAAAGCCATGATAGTCCTACTCCACGTTCGGTTAATGGAATTTAAACCAAATTTAAGGTTCACCTCTCCGTACTTTAAAACTAATCTTATACGATATACCTAACCGGAAGAGATTCCCGAACATATTTAATTTCAGATTCATGCTAAATTGCATAATTAGAGCCGGGTTGCAGCCCGTCCATGACATATTTCTAATCAAAGGAGTTCCTTTTCATGTCCATGTCCATGTCATCCTATGTTTTCCCTGTTCAAACCGCTTTTTTTATCTTTGTGATCATCTCCATGTTTCTGCTTGTTCCGTGGCTGATCTATGGTTATCGCAAAGACGGATTTTTTAGCTGGTCCCGGTTTGGCATCAGCTTTTCCTTTATCTTTTATATTCTGGCTGCGTATTGTCTTGTCATTCTGCCATTCCCGACGACGCGAAACACATGCGCGCAGCAAGCAGCCGACACGGTATATTACAATCTCGTTCCATTCACTTTTGTAAAAGATATTATGAAAGAAACGCCGATTGTATGGTCTCAGCCAGCCACCTATGTCGGGATGATTCAGGGCAGAGCCTTCCTGCAAATATTGTTTAATGTCCTGCTCCTCATGCCGCTGGGTGTATATATCCGGTATTTCTTTCAAAAGAGATCCTACTGGAAGTATGCCTTAATTGGCGGATTTGGCCTTTCCCTGTTCTTTGAAATTACGCAAATCACCGGATTCTACGGTTATTACAACTGTCCCTACCGCCTGTTCGATGTTGATGATCTGCTGTCAAATACATCAGGGGCCGTGCTTGGATTTTTTGCAGCTCCTATACTGCTTGCGTTGTTCCCATCGCGTGCAAGCATTCAGGCGAAGAGTGAGCAGATTGTGGAGGAAAACAAGGTATATCCTATACCTCAGCTGCTCGCACTGATCATTGATGGTGTGGTCGTTGTTTTCATATCGAACCTGCTCTCCATCTTCAGTTTATCGAATACCAATCTCATCACCAGTGCAGCAAATACGACCATTGCGCTGCTCATTGTATTATTCTTCATTCCAACCGTTCGAGATGGTAAAACGCCAGGCTCCGCCCTCATGCGTTTCCGGTATGTCCGCAGGCAGACGGATAAGCCGTCCATGCGAGCCCTGTTTAAACGCTGGCTTGCACTCTACGTTCCATGGCTCATTTTCACCATGATCCGGCTCATTAACGACTATGCATTTGTAAATAACGATTCAGTGCTTGAGCCATATAAAGTATGGATTTCGGTCGGTATTATCGGCCTCTATATGCTTATGTTTGCAGCAATCTTCATCCATGTTGTGCTGGTGCTCTTCTCCAGAGGCGGCCGGGCATTCTATTGTGATCATGTATCCGGTATTAGAGCTTCCCGCAAGTAAATTTAGCAGTCCGTATTACAGTTTGGTGAGCAATCGTTTAGAAATTGGCAAAAGAAAGGCGTCTCCCGTCAGGAATGACGGAAGGCGCCTTTGATGTGTGTACCGTGACGTCACGAGCCGTTCGTTTACACGCCAAGCAGTTCCCGCTTGGATGCTTCTGGATCATGCACCAACTCAATATCATGATTAAATATTAACGTAGCACGATCTTCCTTATAAGCAGGCCAGTTCACACCATCCGTCTCCGGACGGCCATGCTTGGCAAAGGAAAGCCAGGCATCCTGCACCTTGCCTGCCAGCTCTGCAGCCGCGGCATCCGGTTCGGCATTCATAAATTTCAGCACAGGCAATGTATTAAAGGCGAAGAAGATATCAATGCTGTGGATCGACTTTTTCAGCAGCGGATGCTCCGGCATGACCCAATCGAAGCGGTACATCCATACAGGGGCGTATTTCTGTTGTGCAGCGGCATATTGCAGTGCTGACCGCCAGAAGAACAGATCGGTCATGACCTGGGCCTGTCCGTCTGCCGTTTTGGGATAGCTGTCCGCGATCGCTGCACGATTCTCCAGATCCGGCGTCATAAAGTCAACTGCTTTTACCATATTGATCTCTTCCGAATACGGTACATGCGGCTGAATGAACAGTGAACCTTCATGCAGGGTAGTACCGATCAGAACAGGGATGCCCTGGGCAGCGCCCTCACGAACAGCTTCTAATGGAGATTTCGGCAAGGTTACGCCATCCAGCACGGGCTGGAATAACAAAGCCATGGCAGCACCGCTGTGTTTTTTGACCGCTTCGCCAGCTGCAACGATCTGCTCAGCCGGAATGGTTTTCAGCTTATGTAGATCATGCGGTTCCACGCCCAGTACCTTCAGCATCGCGCTGCGGATCTCCGCGGCTTGCTCTGCCGGCATGAATTGGGACGCACCACTCTGCATAATGGCCCGGTGGAACAATCCCTTGGCCGCCGGCATCGCCATTAGGGCCGCAATGCTCATGCTGCCTGCAGATTCACCGAACACCGTAACGTTGCCCGGGTCACCTCCAAAGGCTCCGATGTTGTCCTTCACCCACTGCAGGGCAGCAACCTGATCCAGCAGACCCACATTGGTTGCAAAACCATCGCCCAGCGGTGCCATATGCATGAATCCGAGCGGCCCCAGACGGTAGTTCATTGTCACAACGATAACGTTCCCCCGGAGGACCAGTTGTGTACCATCATACAGGGGCTGGCTTCCCGCGCCCGAGGTGAATGATCCACCATGAATCCATACCATGACCGGGAGTGGATCGCTGCTTTCTTTTTCAGGTGCCCAGATGTTCAGGTAAAGACTGTCTTCCGATTCAACGGGAGGCTCTCCGGCCATCCCCTCCGCTTGGTGATTTCTTGGCTGTATATTTTCAGGACCGAATTTCCTGGCCTCTCGGATCCCGTCCCAGGACTCGGGCTGAACAGGGGCTTGGAAACGCAATTCACCCACGGGTGGTTTGGCATAAGGGATGCCTTTCCATACCCTTGTTCCATGCAGATGCTCACCCTGAACTATACCGTATCTCATGTTAACTTGAAGTTCTTCCATGTGGCGTATACATCCTCTCTTTTTTCAATTTTCTACTACTATTGAGTATAGAACTCCACAAGACCAATTTACAAGTTTACCCAAAAACAGCCCGGAGGATACGTTTCACGTGGAACTTTTACTTACACAGCGAAGACTCCGCTGCGAGTTTCGGCGAAGTCTTCTATGCCCAGCTAACATTTGAACATCGTATCCGCTGCATTCATCCATCTCAGATTGTTCACATGATTGGATGCTGTCTTACGAATCATTACCCTACATGTCGACCTTCACTTTCACTGGATACGGTATTGTATACTCTGCACCCTCGATCCAAGTCCCCGTCACATAATTCCGTCCCTTGACGACAACCCGATCAGCGTACACATCCACCTGCAAACCTTGACTTCCCTCCAGATGCTCATCCTCATCCGTCCACAAGTATGCTACGGAAGCGGCATTAAACATCGTTGGCAGCTGACCGCCGGCTTCAACCATGGTGCGGGGTGCCTCCAGTTGCCAATGGGTATGTCCTGAGAACAGAATCACCTGAGGATAGCGACTCAGAACAGACTTTACTTCGGCATCCTGGTTCACGCCATACCAGCCCTGATCTTTCATCGAACCGGCAACGGTATCCATCAGCGGCTGATGCAAAAAGACAAAAATCGGTCGGTCAGGAGAAGCCTGCTCGGACAATGTTGTTTCCAACCACGCTAGTTGTTCGGCAGACATATCACAATCCTTCGGATGGGGCTGCTCCGAACCCAGAAAGATATAATGATAACCATGGATCCAGTGGTCGTGATACGAACCCTTCATGCCTGTGGTGGCTGTGAAATCATTCAATCGTTTCTGCCAGATTCCCTCCGTTGTAATAGGAGCGTCACCAGTTGTATTATTTCCTTCACCCATACGCTCTGGATGACCCAGCACTTCACCAACCTCATACGGTGTCATCGTCGTGAGATTTAATGGAGGGTCCTGCCACAGAATGGCTCCGATATCATGATTGCCTACGGTATAACGTATCTCGGGCAGTGCATCCCGTTGAGTATCCAGGATACGCTGCAGCTCTTGGTATTCTTCCGGCAGACCGCGATCGGTCACATCGCCCACATGCATAATCCCACTGCTATCCTTCGCATACGATGTGATGTCAGCGAGCGCCTTCTCCAGATGACGATTGTAAATATGGTCAGCTTGATCTCTCACATGGGTGTCGGTGATAACCTGAAAGCTGACTAGTGGTTGTTCAAGATGATGTCCATTTTCCATTAGGAATCACTCCATTTCAGTCCGATAATACCAATCAGGATGAAGCCCATCCAGACCATTGACATTGCCTTCAGTCGTTCTCCCAGAAAGTAATGTCCCACAACCCCAATTAGCGTTATGCCTACCCCTGACCAGATCGCATAAGCGACACCAAGAGGCATATATTTCACTGCAAAATTCAATAGGGTAAAGCTTGCCCCATAACAGACAAACATAAAAATGGAAGGCCACAGGCGGGTAAAACCATCGGATACTCTCATCAGAATTGTGCCACTCAATTCCAGCCCTATGGCCAGTGCGAGCAATACCCATCCTGTGTAGGCATGGCTCGTCATCCAGTCACCCCAACTTCCAGCAGTTCATGAAATGAACGTACCGTACGGTCAGATAGTTGGATCTGTGCAGGGTCGCCTACAGCAATCTTCCATGCGGCTCTTGCAGCGCGTGCCATTTCCATATCACCATCGGTATCACCAATGACCACAGACCCGCTAACCGAGACACCCATACGCTCACAGGCCAGCATGAGCATGTCAGGAAACGGCTTGCCCCGTCCAACCTGATCTGTCCCCACGACCACGGTGAAAAAGGAGTCGATTCCCATCCACTGCAGATGGCGCAGAGCGCTCTCCGTCTCATCTGCAGTAACTACGCCCATCTTCAACCCCTTATCGCGACACTGCTCCAAAAATGCACGTACGCCGGGAAGCGGCTGAATGGGACGTGCCTTGTTCATGGCATATTCCGCCTGCAAAAGACACTCCCTCACGATGATTTTGGCTTCTGCCCAACTCAGTCCTGCACGGTACCCATGCCACGTCAGCACGGCATACACTTCCTCCATCGTACCCATGGCGAGGGGCCCCCGCACATCATATCCATTCATTCGGCCCTGCTCATCATGGAAGGTCCCCCAGATCTGGGGGACCTCTTCCTCAGCAAACAGAAGACCGCGGGCGGCAAGCTCTTCTCTGAAGTTTTCCATTATGCAATCTGTCCAGAAGCCCCACATAACCGTAAAATCCAGCAGGGTTCCATCCTTGTCAAACAGAATCGCCTCAATCGCGGTAGACGAAATCCCCAAATTCAATTCAGACATCGTTTAAGCTCCTTATTTCACCCGATCCAGTTCCTTCTGAGCCTTCTCTTTGGCTTCCTTGAGGGCCTGTTCAGCAGGCATATTGTTAATCTGCACCTGGTCTGCCGCATCCTTCAACGCTTCGTTGATCTTGCCGCCAGTCGGATCCTGGAATGGAGCGGAAGCATGCGCTGCTTGTTGAAGAGGGACCTTGATTTGTGGATTTTCTTCACTGAACGCTTTGAAATCCGGATCTTCCTGCGCAGACTGACGGACGGCAATGTATCCTGTGTTCATGGACCAAGCCGCTGTGTTGGCAGTCTCCGAGAAATACGTCAGCCATTGGTATGCCGCTTGCTGCTGTTCAGGACTTGCTTCAGCCGGGATGCCGGCCATGATTGCACTCGCTATCGGTTTGCCTTGTCCTACACCTTCCCAGCCTGGTTGCTCCATGGCTGCCACGATACTGAAGTCCAGGTCGCCCTGATCACCGCTGGAGCCGGTGTAGCCTGCTGCTTTATTTTTCATGACATCATCAATCGTTTTGTACCAATATTCCCAGCCCTGTCCGCCAAAGTGAATGCCCATAATCTTGTCCTCGTGAATCCATTTGCGGAACAGTTCCCACGTCTCTACCCACTCCGGTGAATCGATCATCACCGTCTTGCCGTCATCACTCAGAATCTGTCCGCCCTTCCCAAGCACGGCGTCGATCATGTTATCACTGCCCCACATCGGCTCCCAGCCGTAGAAGGTGGTTTTGCCATTCTCCTGCTTGGTCATCTTCGCGGCAGCATCCGCCAGCGCTTCCCATGTCGTCAGACTTGCAGGATCGATCCCATTCTCCTTCAGGGTATCCATACGGTAATACATCACTTGGGTGGTTCCGTACATCGGCAGGAAGTACTGCTTGCCATCCACTTTTCCCTGATCCAGGAACGTTTGGACATAGTCCTCTTTATTGAAGTCCTGATCCGCAGCAATCATCTCATCCATGGATGCATAATATCCTTTGCGGGCCCAGTCCATATTGGCACTAAGTACGGCTGCGGGTACCTTTTTGGAAGCAATCGCTGCCTGCAGCTTCTGTTCGGTTTCTGTATAATCCGCTTGCACAATACCTTTGACGACCACTTCGTTCTGGGAAGCATTGAAGGCGTCAATTGTTTTCTTCATGTTATCCCCCAGGTTACCCCCCAAGCCGTACCAGAATTCAATCTCTACCGGACCGCTGGACGCCGAATCCGCCCCGCTCGCCGCTGCATCTGATCCTGTGCCTGAGCCGCTGCCCGCTGTGGAACCACATGCTGTGATCAGAGCAAAGCTCGCCGCCAGAACCAGTGACATGCCTCCTTTCCACCTGAGTTTCCATTTTTTCTTCCACGCTGTACTCGCAAATTTCCAATTCATTTTGATTCCTCCTATATAGATATGTTGTGAAAATCAGTTTTTGTTCACGCCAGCTGTCATGTTTACACTTTGCATGATCGTTTTCTGGGTAAACAGGAAGAGAATGAGCAATGGTGCGATGGTAAACGCACTGGCTGCCATAATCTGCGGCCAAGCCAGTCCATAGGCTCCGCCCTCCACGAAAAAGCTGCGCAGCCCCGCTGAAACCAGCTGCAGATTCGGATCTTTTGTAATGAGCATCGGCCAGAAATAGTTGTTGTACTGGTCGATAAATGTAATCAATACCATCACGGCAAATGTTGAGCGAACCAGTGGGGCTATGATGGTCCACAAAATGCGGAAGTGAGACGCCCCATCCAGCTGCCCGGCTTCCACCAGCTCATGAGACACCTGCATGAACGCCTGACGAATCAGGAAAATGGAGAACACACTGACACAGTTGGATACAATCAAGCCTGTATAGGAATCCAGCAACCGAAGCTCGCTGAGTACCAGATAACTGGGCAGATAAACTGCCGTACTCGGAATCATATACCCGACCAGAATAAGTCCGGTGAGTACGCCCTTTATTCGAAAACGCATATGGGTCAAGGCGTAAGCCATCATGCTGGAGTTGATGATTTGGAACAGACAGATTGCAGCAGCTACACCTGTGCTGTTCAACATGTAACGGGCAAATGGCGCCGACTGCCATGCATCCACATAATTGTTCCAGCGGAACGTCTCCGGCCAGAAGGTCGGCGGGAACTGCCAGATCTCATCATTGGTCTTGAAGCCGCTGATCACCATCCAGTAAAAAGGGAAGGCCATGCCCAGGCTAATTAACGCGAGCAGCAGATAACGGATTGCGGTACCCCATAATTTCCCCGCACGGGGAACCTTCTTCTTTTGCGTCTTCTCACGACTCGAACCTCTACTTGTTTGTTGTTTACTTATTGCGGTCATGTCCATTAGTAGTGCACCAGGCGTCTGCTGAGCAGGAACGATATGCCCGACAGCAGTACGCAGATCAGAATAATGACAACAGCAATCGCCGATGCCTCGCCTACGTTGAAAGATTCAAACGCAGACTGATAATACATATAGAGCAGTGTTCTCGTTGATCCGGCGGGTCCCCCCTGCGTCATTACATTGATCTGATCATAGGCCTGAAGGGACTGGATTGTCAGAATGATAGACAGGAAGAACGTGGTTGGCGAGATCAATGGCAGTGTAATACTTCGAAACTTGTCCCAGCTCCCTGCCCCATCTATGGAAGCGGCTTCCAGCAGATCGGATGGCAGGTTGCGCAGGGCAACCAGATAGAACACCATGGACCAGCCAATGGACTTCCAAAGGGTGACGATGAGAACAGCCACAAGTGCCCAGTCCGCATCCCGAAGCCAGCCAATGGGGGATACGCCAACCCAACCCAGCATGAGGTTGGCAAGTCCAACCTCCGGTTCAAATATCCATGACCATGCAATGGATACGGCTACCGTTGGTGTCACCCAAGGGGAAAACAGCAGCGTCCTGAACACTCCGGATGATTTGATCCGGCTGTTCATGAGCAGTGCCAGCGCCAGTCCACCAACAATGGTTGGCACAACACTCCCTAATCCGAACAATAAGGTCACCTTCAGCGATTGGTAGAATTCGGAGTTGGTTAGCAGATAGCTGTAGTTCTCCAAACCAACGAACAGTTTGTCCGGACTCATGAAATCCCAATCCGTAAAACTCAGATAAACAATGTATCCCAGAGGCCCGAGCCAGAAAACGAGCAGCGGGACCAGAGCGGGAAGGGTGAACAGAATTGCCTCTGTTTCCCTCCATAATTTCACACGCAATTCACACACTCCTCATCGTTCAATTTTTATTTAACATTAAGGATAAACTCGTTTAAAATTGCTCTATATTCTCTTCCGTACAAAAATGATTGTATAATACATTTGAAAAAACAAATTCCGGGTTATGTTAAAATCTCGGGAAGTCATGTAAAATATGAAAACGTAAAAGGAAATCCCATCCATATACCAGAGGTGAGATTGTGGGAAAAGATGCAGCCGGGGACCAGGATCATGTTGCGATGTCCTATCGGCGTGAGCTGAGGGAGAAAGTCATCAACGCGATTGCCCATACCATGGATTTATACGGAGTGAATCATTCCTTTGGCCAATTGTATGGCATTATGTATTTCGAGGATCGACCCATGACACTGGAAGAAATGAAGAATTCCATGAACATGAGCAAGAGCAATATGAGCTATGCCGTACGTTCTCTTACAGAGTCACAGATGATTTACAAACTGGAGGAAAAGCGAGAGCGGCAGGATCTTTATTTGGCGGAAACAGACTTTTTCCGAACGTTCCAAAACTTCTTTGGAGCCAAACTCCAGCGGGAAATCGACGTCATGCAGGAAAGCCTTCAGGAGGTTATTCCGGAGTTATCCGAAATTATTCTCGCCAGAACGACGCTGCCTGAGGAGCGGGAGGAAGCTCTGCGGGATTTACACAAGCTTCAGCACGCGGAGCAGTATTATCAGTGGCTGCAGGGGTTTGTAAACCAGCTGCGGGATGGCGGTTTTTTTTGAAAATGCTCCACAAGAAAGCGGACAAAGCAGTTGAAATTGCAGAAACGTGCAAAAGTATACACAATGTGATGAATAAAGCACCTACAGTTCGTTGAAATGACGCACATGTAAAATTACCTCTATTCGTATGTGATAGTTCGTTAAAACCAAAAAAGGTCACCCCTTCGGGTGGCCCTTTTAGTGTTCACTTCTACTGACGCTTATTTGTGTGCTGCGGCTTCAATATCTGCATAAGCCCAGTGTGTTGCGGGTACATCGGTAAATGTAACACTGGACATTCCAGGTGCCGGTGTACGCTTGAACAGCACATTTAACACTTTTACTGCTTCAGCTCGAGTCAATTTGTTGTCCGGTTTGAACGTACCATCCGTGTATCCGGTCATCAAACCAGCAGATTGCACATACGCGATTGCTTCAGCAGCCCAGAAGTCTGTAGATACATCTGCAAAGGATGCGCCAGGTTCACTAGCTGCTGCAGCATTGGATTGCTGCTGCATCCAGCGGTAAGCAATGGCTGCCATTTGCGCACGAGTGATTGAACCTTCTGGCGCAAATAGAGTCGAACTCATACCATTCATGATGCCTGCAGCCTGGGTCTGTTCAATGTTGCTGGCAGCCCAGTGAGTTGCAGCTACATCCGTAAAGGTAACGGAGTTCGCTGTCTCTGTTCCCTCCGACAGGTTCCGCGCCAGCATGGCTGCCATTTGTGCACGGGTCACGAATGCATCTGGACGGAACTCATCCCCAAAGCCATTAATATATGGTTTGTGTGTATCTTGCGATGCTTTCAGACCATCCACAACAACCAGCGTGAACGTGCTGAATTTGCTTACTGTAAATTCAATGCCTTCGCTGCCATCATTCAGCTTGACCAGCTTGCCTTGAATCAGCTCTTTGGTACCGTCACTGTGCTCAATGTACACAGCCAGGTTGTCCAACGCCTGCTGACGTGCAGCTGCATCTGTCGGCAGACTATCGCGCAGCGGCAACGTCAGTGTGACTTCACGACTTTGCATATTCGTTTCAATCTCTACCGGACGAGCCAATACGTTTACGTCTGCATTAGGTTTAATTTGCTGAATCAGCTGCTCTTTCTTCGCGCGTTCTTCCACTTCTTGGCGCTGGGATTCCTGCTTCATCGGAACGATGCGGAAATACAAATCTTGGTCGAAGCCTGCGGTCGAACTCGTTGGAATCGAAATGATTGCATTCTCTGTTGAGATCTCCAGCTTAAGTCCGCCGTCATTCAGCAGTTTTACCGCTGCTTTTGGCAGTTCAATGCGAGTCTCGGATACGGAATCTTTGGCGTCCGGAATAACGATGCGCGCTGTATCCATGCCAAGCTGTTTCGCTTTTTCTACGGACTCTCTTGCAGTCGCTTCAGACATCGTTACAAGATCCTTCACCTTACCGTCTGTATTGGTTGTACGTGTAATCGTTGTTTTCACCAAATTGGTCCCATTGGTACCATTCACATCAACCGTAAGTGTTTCCTGGTTTGTTGCTGGCGCCGATGTTACAGGAGTGGATGAAGATCCGCCACCGGTGCTTCCACCACTGCTTGGCGGATTGGTAACCGGAGTTTTGGGTTCAAAAAACTCGTCAAATGCGGATTGAACCTCCGTATAGCTTACATAACCATTAGCCGGTCTCTTGTCCAGCATCCATTGTGCAAGCTTTTCGATCTTAGACTCATCGCTCGACAACTCTGTCAATCTCGAAAAGTTCAATGGGAAATCCTCAAATTTCCCCTCTCCTGCCTGGTTGTTGAATTCTTCAACCTCTTGTTGAATCATCAGAAGTGTAACCAAAGTCTGACTCATCTCGCCCGTAGTGTCTACATTAAAGGAAGGAGAAATGGTCAAGATCATAACCATGCCGAGCACAGCCTGATCCACTGACAACTCCTCTTGTTCCATCACAAGGCGGGCCAAATAAGCAATCATTTTCTGATCTACAACAGATCCATCCACATACTTTTTGCTGAGCATACGGAATTCTTCAAACTCTTCAATGGAGAAATAATCATCTACTTGAGAAAGCTTCAAATAGAAATTATCCAAGTGATTTTGCATCTCAGACTGACTGGTTGCCTTGTAGGCAAGCACGGCTTCATATGCAAGCTCAACTGTATACCTCACTTGTCCTTCAACATCATAATCATACTCATCTGGAAGCAAATCAATCACAGCTTGGGCTACAGCTAATTGCTCTTCAAGGGTAAGATCATTGAATCCCGCAGGAAGTGTTACAAGCTCAGGGCTGTTGCGGATAATAGATAGAACATCATATACATTTTCTGCATCCACCGCTTGGTTCAGTTGTTCCATTGGTGTCCGAAGCACATTTTCTGTAAAAGTTAACGTCGCCGATTCACCAGCAGGGACATTACCGTTAGCTTTAACCCGAACCAAGACGGTGTACGCCCCATCAATGCGCGGATTTTCTTCCGGCACGTAAGAGAACCACTGCGCACCACCATTCAATGAATATTCCATTGTAGAATCCGCACCGATTATAGTGTTATTGATATCATCCGCTTGAACATTAGGTGCAGGCGGTGAAACTGGTGGGGCAAAAAATGCATTAAAAGTTTCCTGGATTTCACTGTATCCGGTATATCCGCTTACGGGCCTTTTATCAATCATCCATTGGGCCAGTTCTTTGTATCTTGCAAATGTAATGCCATCTACTTTATCAAGATTGAGCGAGAATACTTCCATCAATTCTCCCGTAGATGCATCCAGGTTATACTGCGTTGATTCCTTCTGTAATAAACGTAGACGTACCAATGCATTGTACATTTTGGTTTGGTTCGTCAGAGTGTTGATTGGTCCATACGTCGATAATTCGGTAGATAGCTGCTCACTATACTGATATACAGGTATAGAACTGCGCATAATATCAAATTTAATGTTGTATGCTAAAATTTGCTTATCTACTGCTGACAAATCACGATACTTTTTCCCGATACTGTAGAAGCTCTGGATGCTGGAATCCATATTCGCACTAAATACCTCAGGCAGACCCATCAGCATGCCAAAATACGTTGTAACCTTCTGCTCTACGCTCAGTAAATCACGGGTTTGAAGAATACCGCGTGGGTAATTAACCAGATCAATCACATATTGTACTTGATCTTTACTTACATATTCCTTGCTTCCGTTCATATAAATTAAAAACTCAGCCATAGATTCTTTTTCGTTATTAGTCCAGCTGCTAAAATCGGCGGGGAGGTTAACTCCCAATTGGGGATTTTGAACTGCTGTGAGTACCCCAGCCACATTCTGAGCCGTTTTTGCCAGATTTATTGGCTCAAGTGGGTCTGTTCCACTGTTTTCTGTAAAATTCAAGGTTGCAGCAAGACCTGCCGGGGTATTCCCGTTCGTTTTCACACGTACTTTAACAGTTACATTACCGTTGAATACGGGTGGATTTGAGGAAATATATTCGCTCCAGTTCCCGTCATCATTCTGACTATACTCCATCGTACCGTCTGCACCCAAGATTACATTGGCTTCATCATCCGCAGTAACTAGTGGTGCGGCTGGTGCGAAGAATGTATCCAATGCAGTTTGTACTTCTGCTACAGTGTTATATCCACCAATTGGTCTTTGATCAATCATCCACTGTGCCAGCTCAGCTCTCTTTTGCGCATTATCTATCATGGCAGACATCATGCCCAGATGTACTGGGAGGGGCAGAGCGCCACTGTCTGGACTTGTTTCAATGAACTGATTAAACATAATCCCTGTGAGGTAGAGGTTAAATAGAACACTTTCCATCTCTACGGCATTAAGAGCTGCATTTATTCCATGATAATTTGACAGCTCACTTATCATGTAGTCAATCTGGGTTTCATAATTGATTGAATCCGCAGAACCTACCGTTGCATTTGAAAACTGCATCCAGCTTGCAAAGATCTGTTTATCGGCCCCCAATAACATGTCGTGCTTTACACCAGCATCATGCATCCGAATGGATAATTCACTTTGAAAGTTTTCTGTTGCTTGTCCAAATAAATGATACATATCGTTCAGCATTTGCTGCACAATGTTGTTATCTGTCTGTTTGGGATAAAGCACCAAGGAATTCAGTACGTTGAAGAAATATTGGGCCTGGCTAATACTATCGTAGCTATAATCTTGCGGAAGCAAGTAAACCATCCCTCTTGCGATTTCCCCTTTTTGATTCTCGTCCATGGATGTATATCCATCTGGTATCGTTAAAAAACCATTTTGATCAATAATGCGTTGGACCTCAGCAATGTCTGCGTTCCTCTTAGCTTCATTGAGATCCCCTAGTGGTGAAGCCGCATTCGCTACTCCTCCTACACTAAAAACCTGTAAAAACAGAACCGCAACTAATAAACAACTTACCAGCTTTCTATAAAGCATAAACCTGTATCCTCCCCTTCTCTATTCCATTCTAATGTCCTATAGTTTAGGCCTATTGTAGTACACAACTCTGAACGGATTCTGAACAATCAATCCAGTAAATGGAAAAAGATCCTTTCTGGAGGTAAAAATCAGGTCGAATCTTAAATATTTTTCGTCATTATTCATCATTTTTCGATTTATATGTAATGATAGAGACCTACATTGCCCTTCTTCCTTTGCATCCAATCAGCATCTTTCCACCTTGCAAAATCCACGTGCTGACAGATAAAAATAATGGTCAGTAATTACGTGAACGCAACCATTTGTGTAAGCCTTATCAATCATCTATAATTTCGTTCAGATGCACAATATTGAATAATTTTGGAACAGGTATAGGAAATTAGATGATCTACTCAGACTGAACGATGGAAAAGGAGGAACTGCATTGCTGCAGCTTACCGAGAAACAGGCACAGGAAATCGTCGACAAAATGATGCAGGACATCCCCTACAACATCAATATCATGAACGAGGAAGGCATTATTATAGGGAGCGGTCAGAAGGAGCGGGTCGGTACGGTTCATCAGGGGGCTGTTCGGGCACTAACTACAGGAAGTCGAATTGAGGTCTGGCAGGATGGTAGATTGGAGAAAATGGGCACCAATGAGCCGATTGGTATCAACAATCAGCATGTCGGTGTGATCGGAATTTCCGGCCATCCGGACGAAGTCCGTCCGTTCTGCAACATTGTGCGGACAACTGTTTCTCTCCTCATTGAACAACGGAATCAACTGGAGAACCTGGCCCATGAGGCCTCCCGCAAAAAGGCTTTCCTGGAACGTCTGTTGAATCATTCCGGTTCCTACTCCATGAAGTTCAGGAAAGAAGCATGGCAATATAATCTCGATCTGCAATTGCCAACGGTTCTTCTATATATGAGGGCCCTCGTGAATTCACCTGAATTTAATGAAGAGTTCGGCAAAGTTTTGCTGAAATTCCCCTCCTTCTCTATTGAGGACGAAGGCAATGCACACATCGTCATGATTCAGAGCGAATCAGACCTTGATCCCCTGGTTCAGCAATTACAACTGGAACAACCTCACTGCTTTATTTCTGTTAGCCGGAGAGAACCCAACATTGCCGTATGTTATGAACAGGCAAGGTCCGCCATGAATATTTTGTTGGCACTTCAGCCGGCTGCAACTCTTATCCGTTACGATGAGGTGCAATTTCTGGTGCAGTTCAGCAAAGCCCGCCTAACTTCTCAGGCCAATATCGTCAGCAGGCTGGAAGATCATGCGGATCTGCTGGACACTCTCCGCAGCTTTATCCATCATAATGGCAGCATGACCATAACAGCCACCGATCTTAATATTCATCGAAACACCCTGCAATATCGCCTCAAACGCATACAGAGCGTTACGGGCAGGGATCCACGAAACCTGCTTGAACTGATTGAACTTACCCATGGACTGCTCGCGTTCTATCAGTAGCACCAGCTCTAAACAGCAAAGAGACGGGCACACGATACCTGCACTCCTGCAGGAACCATCCCCCGTCTCAATCATTTTTTTCTTCAATTACAACATTTAGATCTAGAAACACAAGCCCAACTTCAGTACCCTCGCAATATTCTCCATGGTGCGCTCCACATTCTCCGGCCCTTCACAAAGCAGCTTACCCAGATCGGCTGCTCCCGGGACAATACCGAACACGGCATCGATCCCCTCACTATACAGTGTATCGATTCCTTCACCAACACATCCTGCGATGGCAATAACCGGTTTGCCTGCTTCCTTGGCTGCCTTTGCAACGCCGTATGGTGTTTTGCCGAATTTTGTTTGAAAATCGATTCCACCCTCGCCTGTAAACACCACATCTGCATGGTTCAGCTTACCCTGCAAACCTGTATATTCGATGACAATCTCAATGCCTTTACGCAGAACAGCCTGGGTGAAAATCAGCAATCCTGCACCCAGTCCACCTGCTGCTCCTGCGCCTGGAACATCCCGAATATCTTTATCCAGCTGCTGCTTCACCACCTCCGCATAATGGGAGAGGTTGGCATCCAGCAGCTGTACCATTTCCGGTGTAGCCCCCTTCTGCGGTCCAAACACCCTTGAAGCACCATGCTCCCCGTACAGCGGATTGGTCACATCACAAGCGACAATGAGCTCCACTTCCTGCAGACGTGGGTCCAAGCCGGATACATCGATATGGGCTAACTGGTTCAGAGCACCGCCACCACGGGCAAGCGGCTGACCTTGAGCATCCAGAAACTTCGCCCCCAGCGCTTCGGCCATGCCAGTACCGCCATCGTTGGTGGCACTGCCGCCGATTCCGATAATAATTTTGCGAATTCCGAGGTTCAGACATTCCCGAATGAGCTCTCCTGTTCCATATGTCGTCGTACGGAGCGGATCTCGGGTGTCCTTGGTTACCAGATGAATCCCACTGGCCGAAGCCATCTCGATGGCTGCCGTTTTACCGTCACCCAGAATGCCGTACTGTGCAATGACCGGCTGACCAAGCGGCCCACTCACCTCTTTACGGTGAATGGCACCACTGGAGGCATCTACCAGCGATTGCACCGTCCCTTCGCCGCCATCCGCCATAGGCACATGGACGTAACTCGCTGCCGGATAGATTTTACGCAATCCTTTTTCCATCGCGATACAGACTTCCTTCGCCGTCATGCTCTCCTTAAATGAATCCGGTGCCAGTACAAATGTCTTCTCTCCCATTCTTCTCACCCCATCCTAGTTATTAGAGAATAAATCCGTATAATAATGTGGCTAAAATCGCCATCGTTCCACCTACAATTGCTTCATATGGAATGACGCCCATCCGCTGCCGAATGGTCATCTTCATGCTGTCTGCCGAAACATGGAAGTAGTTACCCTCCCATGCACTTGTTGAATACGCTCTCATTATAGACGCTGGAACATTTAATAAATATTGATTAAAGGACGAAATTCATTATGCAAACGCACAACACCGGAGATATAGGGCAATATCGAGGCTGATTTTGACCAGTCGGCGAAAACCTTCCCGTGAAATACAGAAACAGCCTGTTGCCCAATATCTGCGGCAGCAGGCTGTTCAGCATTTATGCACCCGGCTTATAGTCACTTAATTTTCCTTCATAAACCAGCTTCAATCGATCACTCTGCCGGAAATCATCCGGGGTTACGAGCGCGGGCAGCTTGTTCCACAGCTTGATGCCAGAACGCTGGAGAATTTCAGCCACGAACTGGGAGCAGAAGTAGGAGTTGCTGAATTCCACGGGTTCCTTCAAGGTAATGCCGATCACACCCAGCAGATTGTACATGTATTTCTGCCGGCTGCGAATAAAGATCTGCAGCACCCGCTTCATCTTTTCCACTTCACGATCCGTAACCTGAAGCTCGTAAATGACACATGTCGTATTCGGATATTTGCTATATGTACCTGTCTGTATGTCTTCCTTCACGAAACCACCATTCAGTGGATTGTTCGGGTGCTTGCGGCCGAAGCTGTACAGCTCGGATAATTCCCGGTTAAAGGAAATCGAGGCATGATTATATGGTGCTCTCGTGTAGCTTTGAATGACTTTGGTAAACAATGTCCCTGTATTCGTAAGCAGGATATAGATCGAGTGTTCAGCTGTCATGACGAAATTTCCCCTTATCAAGTTGGCACTATTCCTTCATAATAACATAGGTACCCTATTATGGGATCTTACTTCTGGAATAAGCAGGTGATCGGTACGTGAGCAGTTCGCTCTTCACATTAACTCTCATTTTCACAGCACTACTCGTCATACATATCGTGTACAAAATCATTGCAAAGCTTCAGCCGGACAAGGATTATTCGGGCATCGGCAACAAAATCAAAACCTGGTGGGGCATGCTCGTCATTTTCTGTCTTGCCACCCTCTTCAATCCGATTGTCTCCCTAATCTCGCTGATGGTGCTCGCGTTCTTTGCGCTCAAGGAGTATTTCTCCATGATCCGCACCACACGCAAGGCGGATCGCAGACTTTTCCTGTGGGCGTATCTCGCCATACCGGTTCAGTTCTACTGGATCTATATTGGATGGTATGGAATGTTTATCGTCTTTATTCCACTGTACGTCTTCCTCGTATTGCCGCTGCCACGCCTGATTAACAAGGGAACGGTCGGCTTTCTGCGAAGCGTGAGTTCTACGCAGTGGGGGTTGATGCTGATGGTATTCGGGCTCAGCCATCTGGCCTACTTCCCGTTCGCAGCGCCGGAGTATGGGTCGAAGCTGGTGCTGTTTCTGGTTGTGTTAACACAGCTTAACGATGTGGTGCACTATCTGGTTTCTCTTTACCTGGGCAAACGAAAAGTGGTGCCAACAGCCAATCCCTTTTTGACGTGGGAAGGGTTCGCCTGTGCATTCATTGTAACCACCGCTGCCTCTTACTTCATTCACCCTTATCTGACTCCGTTTGATTGGCAATTCGGAATCTTCATCGGTGTGTTGATCAGCCTCGCCGGTTTCTTCGGAAGTCTGACGGTGTCTGTACTGAAGCGGGATTTGTTAATCGGGGACGACAACAAATTTGATGCACTCAAAAAAAGCTATTTGAGCCGGGTCGACAGCCTGACTTACACCTCTCCGGTCATGTTTCATGTGGTGCGTTATTTCTTTGACTTTATGTAGAACGACAAGGCTTATGATGTTAGGCACCTGTTTTGATATAACAAGAAAGCAGCCGTCTCCCGGCTGCTTGGACTTATTTTTTCAATTCAACTTCCTTCTCTGCCATGATCTCCTGACCCGCTTCGTTTTCGTATACAAGAGTGATTTTGCCCCGTTCACCCTTCATCTCATCCGTGTACTTAAATCCGGAGAATTGTCCGTTACCACTGATATAGAAGCCTTCTTTTCCATCTCCCCCGTGCTGAATGGCTTCTGCTGGCGTGTTCACAATGGTGATCTGGTTGGATGTCCACCGTAATTCAGATAGGGTGTACCCCTCAGGTACCTGATTCACGGAAAAATCAAAGCTCTTGTTGTTCTCCTTCGGCTTGTCCGACTGGTCAATGCTAATTGTAATGGGTTCGTCTGCGTTCGCAGATGAATCGGATTGAGCTGACAGTTTACCTTCATTCCCGTCAGCCGTATTCGCCGGGTCCTCTTTGCCCTGTTTGGCGTCCGAATTGGGAACCGAACTGTTCCCCGCTTCCTCAATAGGCTCCTTCGATTGCGGATAGGCGTGTTCCTGAACCGATTCATTGTTATTTTTCGCGCCACAGGCGCTGATCAGCAGCAGGATGCACAGCATCGACACCAATAGAGCAGATTTATTTATATTCTTTTTCATCACTGGAACTCCTTCCACCTTGGTCTAATAGATCGAAACAACACATGCCTTAATAATCACTACACCATATCGTCCCTCATGAAGCTCCATTATATGTAAATCATTAATAAATTCTTTACCGCACCTGCCTCGGCGAACCTAGAAATGGACATGTGTTACCTTAGTAAGGTCGGTCAAGAATTCAATTCCATGTATGTTCCTCAAATAAAAATATTAATGCCTGAATTTCGGCGATGCCTCATTCGTCGTTTTTTTATAATATCAAGGAAAGGTAGCCTTCTGAAGGAGTTACCTTCTGCCAACTGGAACAAAAATAGTAAGGACGTGCGATCAATGATCAATGCTGAACTGAAAGAACAATACTATCAGGCACTGGTGGCCAAAGATTCGGAATACGAAGGTTTATTTTATGTCGGCGTCAAAACGACGGGGGTGTTCTGTCGCCCAACCTGCCCTGCACGGAAGCCCAAATTCGAGAACTGTGAATTTTACGAAACCGCACAGCAGGCACTTCTTGCTTCATTTCGGCCTTGTCAGCGCTGTCGTCCCCTGTCCCATCCCAATCAGGTGTCTGATGTAGTACGTATATTGGTCGAAGCAGTCGAAAACAATCCGGAAAAGCGGTGGAAGGGCCAGGATTTCAGAAACCTGTCCATTGACGAGTCTACGGCCCGCCGGCAGTTCAAAAAGCGTTTCGGAATGACCTTTGTGGAATATGCCCGCGCACGTCGCATGGGGCTCGCCCTGAAGGACATCCGCTCTGGTCGCACGATCATTGATACTCAGTTATCCACTGGCTACGAATCCAGCAGCGGTTTCCGGGATGCCTTTTCCCGAATCATGGGTGCCGCCCCAACTCAAGTGGACGATGGGCAGGTGCTGAAGGCCTCCTGGATCGATACACGTCTTGGACCCATGATGGCCGTCGCAGATGATACTGCCCTATATCTGCTTGAATTTGTGGATCGAAGAGGCCTGGAACGGGAAGTCGAGCGGCTGCGAAAGCGAACCAAGTCAGCGATTGTGCCTGGTGTAACCGAACCCATTCGCTCCATAGAACGGGAACTGGAGCAGTATTTCGAAGGGACTCTATCTGCATTTCATACTCCGTTGTTCTGTTTAGGAACACCATTTCAAAAGAGCGTCTGGGAACAGCTTGTTGCGATTCCACCGGGCGAGACAAGGTCGTATCAGGATATCGCCGCAGCACTGGGCAAACCGTCCGCATGCCGTGCGGTAGCACAGGCGAATGGAGCCAATCAACTGGCCATTGTGATTCCGTGCCACAGGGTCATTAATGCAAGTGGTGATCTGGGTGGATACGGTGGTGGTCTAACTCGTAAGAACTGGCTGTTGATGCATGAGAAGTCTGGTTGTGACAGCAATCATTGAAACATGATCGGCAAAAGTAATTCAATTTGTAGAGATATAACGGAGGAGAGTCAACCTATGCAAACCCTTAAAGAGAAAGCAGAGCTGTTTCACCAGCTTCATGTAAAAGGTAATCCCCTTGTGTTGGTCAATGTTTGGGATGCCGGAAGCACACAAGCGATTGAGTCGACTGGAGCCAAAGCGATCGCTACCGGAAGCTGGTCCGTTGCCGCTGCCCACGGTGAACAGGATGGGGAAGAAATGCCCTTCTCATGGGTGCTTGCCAATCTGGCTCGCATCACATCAAGGACAAAACTGCCTGTTACAGTAGATATTGAGGGAGGACATGGAAGGTTTGCGTCAGAAGTGAAGGAAAATGTCCTTCGGGTAATCGAGCATGGAGCCATAGGCATCAACATTGAAGATCAACTCCCAGGGGGAACAGGTCTCTACTCGGTGGAAGAGCATGGTCAGCGTCTCAAAGCAGCTCGGGAAGCTGCAGAACTGGCAGACATTCCTTTGTTTATTAATGCCCGCACGGATATTTTTCTGCAAACTGCACCAGATCAGCATGCTCAATCCCACCTCGAAGAAGCAATCGTACGATCACTGGCTTATGCAGAAGCAGGAGCGAGCGGTCTATTCGTTCCAGGTCTGCAAAATCAACAACTGATTCAGGAGCTATGTGAGCGCTCCACGCTTCCAGTGAACGTGATGGTAACATCCGATGAGCCAACACCGAAACAACTCGCCAAACTGGGAGTATCCCGCGTAAGCTATGGACCTTATCCATATCAGCAAGCGATGGAATATTTGAAAGAACTAGGACGAAGCATCCTGCTTGAAACGAGCTGATAAGTTTCAGTGTCCTTAATGGTTTAAACACGCAGAAAAACACGAGGCACGGGTGCACTCGTGTTTGTTCGTATCCATATTACCCATAGAGTCTTCCTTACGAAAACCCTGATAACCCTCAATCTTTTCTGCCTTTCATCGTAAGGGGAGCATTCTTCATCATGGGATAGGTGCTTAAAATTAGTGCCCAACCAATCACTCCTGTGACAGTAAACAAAGCTAACCAGTTGACACTCGTGAACCACTGCACCCACACGCTGAGGTCAGATAGAACAATGGCCAATGTAAGGATCAAAGTCAACCCAAAGAACAAAATTAGAAAATTGCGCATTCCCAGCCTAATCCAGCAGACAGTTGAAAAGATGGACAATCCCAGCACGAGAAAGCCAGTCATCAGGTCAATCCACAGATAAGAGATAAAATGATACTCTTTGGAGTACAACGTGCCTAGTTGATAAAAGGTTACGCCGAGTGATCCATATGCCTGGAGAAGATGCATGATGAGATAGATCACATTCAGAATGACCATTGCCCCCACAACCATCCAGGCCGAGATAACATAAAAAGACTTCAGGAACTGAATTCGTGTACTGCCCAAACCGATCGCGACGGGATACAATGTGATGATTCCCGCTACGGCAAAAGCACAGATCCCTCCATACATGGGACCAAGCAATTGTGTGCTGTACGCAACATCAAATATGAATCCAATGGCCAGATATACTACAGTAAGCATAAGGGTGATGAATGAAAATATTTTTAAATACCAACCCATATCATCCAGAATCAGTCGATTTGTTCCTTTTACGGAGTTCATCCTTTAACCTCCTCGTGTTTCCGGGTCAAATTGACCAGATAATCCTGCAGTGTTGCTTTCTCGATGGAAAGACCATGTGCCTGCGCAATATCCTTCCATTCCCTGGAGTACGAAGCATCAATCATCACTTTCTTGGTTGACCCAAGTTGTGCAGATTCAATGATTTTCTCACCTTTGGTAACTAGATCAACGTCACTAATTAACCCTGTTAGCAGAACTCCTCTCTCGCGTATCTCTTCCATCTGCTGATGATACATGACATCACCCCGGTGGAGCACAATAAGTGACTCACATAAGGGCTGAATCTCCTCAATATGATGCGTAGAAATCAGAAACAAACGGGGATGATCTTCATAACTTTCCAATAAAGCATTGTAGAAATATTTGCGCTTCTCGGCATCAAGTCCGTTGGTCGGCTCATCCAGAATGGTAATATCAGCGTAACTTGCAAGGCCAAGAATCATCTGGGCGGCCGTTTTCATGCCTTTGGAAAATTTTACGATCTTTTTTTTGGACGGCAATTCAAACTGATCGATCAATCGCTCCGCGAATTCCTGATTCCACTGGGGATGGAAGTACTGCCCGAATCGTACCAAGTCATTCATGGTCCAGTTCCTGCCTAGAGGATGATTCTCCTGAATGTAGCAGAGATGTTTCTGAGCAGCCAGATTATTATACGGGTCTTCCCCCATCACTTGAATACGGCCGTCATCAGGACGGTTGTGCCCTGCAAGCAAGCTCATAAGTGTTGTTTTTCCGGCGCCATTCCTCCCCCAGATTGCACTAATAACCGGCTCATTTTCATGTAATGTAATGTTGTTCAAAACGGGCGTCTGATGATAACCATAGCTTACCTGATCAAAACGAATCATGAGTCACTCTCCTTATCTCTCTTGCCCTTAATCAGATCAATAATCATGTCTTCATTCATGTGAATCCGTCTGGCTTCCTCGAGCAATGGCTTAATATATTCTTCGTAAAAATGCTGTTTTCGCTCGATAAGCAGTGCATCTCTTGCCCCTTTGGCGACAAACATTCCAACACCTCGCTGTTTGTATATCATTCCTCTGTCCACAAGCTCCTGCAGCCCTTTGCGTGCTGTTGCAGGATTGATATTGTAGAACCGCGACAGCTCATTGGTCGATGGAACCTGCTCCTCCGCTTGTAATCTGCCTTCCACAATATCATCCATAATCATCATGGCAATCTGATGGAATATGGGCTGAGATTCATCCAAAGTCGATTTCATGCCAATCCAACTTTCATTATTTAGGTTAATTGGTTAGTTACTCGTGTAACTAACTATAGTACACAGAAATCCAAATGTAAATAGCCGAATAGCCTATAAATGCATTTTTTCTGGTTTGGTTTTCAAACACATGCAAAAAAACGCCTCTGAATGATTATTCAGAAGCGTTCTGATTTCTTATTGAACTAAGTACCAAATCCATGGTCAGCGGTTCTCATAATTGCGGGGTTTGGAGCGTCCGTACTTAAGTCAGGCTCACTTGCAGGAGTCAGTATGCTTACCACAATACTACATGTAGCTATCAGCAAAGCCAACGTTCTCTTCATTGAGTTTCTGCACCTCACTAATTATAATTTTGTACTGCTGCTTGGCAGCATCGGTCGCATAATCCCTATACTGTTCAAATAGTCCGATACCTCTAAGCATACCCCTGCCACTGCTAATTTCAATAGAAAACCTTAAACTATCGAGGACAAACCCCAACCCTTTATAATACTCGTCTTTCTTTAGATAATACGCTCCAAGATCAGCTAAAAGACGTAAATACCGATCATCTGTAACCTGCTTGCTTACCTTCCCGATCCGATTACTCTGCTCCTGATATGCGAAGTACGATTCATACTGTTCCAGCACATAATCAATATCTTCATCATAGCGATTAGCTGCAGTAACGATATCACAGAGCGCGGGAAATATTTCATTTTCTTTGGTGGATATATAATTTAAATATGAGGGCAGCACTTCAAACTGCCCAGCCATCAATTGATAGATATAACGATTCCCTTCAGCCCATTCCTGGAACTGATTAATCACTAGTATTTCATCCGGATTGGGATCTTTCACCCAACTGTTATCTGCATATAATGATACATATTTCAATGCATTATCATAGTCCTTGAGGTGATAACATGCACTCCCCGCAGCCAAATCTGAATAGAGAATATAGAAGACGATTGGCCGTTTCGTTTCTTCCTGTTTCCTTCTGCCATTCAATTCATAATGGATGGTTGCCTTCACCTTTAACTTTTCTGAAAGCTCTTGAACCTTGTTCCATCGGTGTAATGCGCCAAAAGCATTAATTAGCTCATTCAGAGCGTCCAGCTGATAACGCTCGTCCAGACGATCTACATAATATTCGAACTTGGCGGCGATGATCAGGTTTCTTTGCTGGTCATTGGTCAGCCCCAATTTGAAGAGACGATACTGACATAGAGCGAGACGCTCCGAATGCTGCATTTTCTCACTCTCAGCAATGGTTTCATATAAAAGAATGGCCGGTTTAAATCTACCTTCGTGATAGAACTCCTCAGCCAAATCAAATAACAAGGGAATATAAGATAGATTATCCATCATTAATTGGACAACCTCTTCAATACAGTTTAACTTATCTAGCTCAGCACAACGATGAAGGAAGGGGCCCAGTCTTCGCCAGTCAGGGGTAGCGTGGACGAAACACTCATCTATATACAATTCATAGAAGTAACCCTCTTCAAGTTTCATAGCTGAAGTGATTCGATCCAACTGCTGCATCGCGATCGGGCGGTTCTTGTTCAATATATTACTAAGCGTACCCGAATTAATTCCTGACGTTTCCGAAAAAAGACTAATGGACATCTGCTCGCGCTTCAAATAATTCTCTAAATGATCGCGTATCGTGGTTGTCGGCTCCAAACGAACACCACCCTCCAAAATAAAAGCCATATACAGGATTAACGGTATGCAAAAGTAATTATATGTAATCGGAAAGAATGGGTCAATATAATAAATTCAACTAATTTGTATTAATTACAATTTAATCCTTTTAAAAAATAAACCCCGTGTCCTTATTTTATACCGGGATTGAACGGGCAGCAAATCAGGAAAAAAACAAAAAACACGAGCCATATGGATGCTCGTGTTTTCATATATTACAGCAGATTCTGCTGCTCTACTTTGAAACTTAATTAAGGCAGGATGTTTCCAGCAGCACGATAGATCTCGTACCATTCCTGACGTGTAAGGTGAACATCACCGGCTTTGACACAATCTCTAAGACGCTCTATATTCATTGTGCCTGTCACAGGCTGCATATGGGCCGGGTGACGCAGCAGCCAGGCAATTGCGATGGTGGTGTTGCTCACTTCATATTTGGCTGCGATCTCATCGATCTTGGCATTCAGTTCAGGGAACTTGTCGCTGCCCAGGAATACGCCTTCGAAGAATCCATACTGGAACGGTGACCATGGCTGAATGGTGATATCGTGCAAACGGCAATAATCCAGAATACTGCCATCACGGTTCACGGCTGCATCGTTCTCCATGTTCACGTTGATTCCGCTGGAGATCATCGTTGTATTCGTAATACTCAGCTGCAGCTGGTTGGCTACCAGCGGCTGTTTTACGTATTTTTTCAACAGCTCAATCTGATTCGGATTCTGGTTGGATACCCCGAAGTGACGCACTTTACCTTCGCGCTCCAACTGATCAAACGCCTCAGCTACTTCTTCCGGTTCTACCAGTGCATCCGGACGGTGCAGCAGCAGAACATCAAGGTACTCGGTTTTCAGACGCTGCAGGATACCATCCACGGAGTTCAGGATATGCTCTTTGGAGAAATCAAACATGCCCTTGCGGATACCACATTTGGATTGAAGAATCATATTTTCACGAACCTGGGGATTCATCTGTACCGCCTCAGCAAAAATCTCTTCGCATGCCCCGTTTCCATAAATATCGGCATGGTCGAAGAAGTTTGCACCTACCTCCATAGCGGAACGAACAAATTGTTCTGCCTCTTTGCTGCTGAGTGAGTTGATGCGCATGCAGCCTACGGCTACAACTGGAACTTCGAGTGAGCTGCTGCCAAGTTTTATTGTTCTCAAGGTGATTTCCCTCCATATTCGAATAATTGGTATATACTTGTCTTCCAGCTTTGATTGTGACACAGATCTGCAATCGGTTTCAATGGATTTTTAGACATCTTATATGGAAAAATGGTCGTTTTTTTCAATCCTTCGATAATCTTACCGTTCTTCAGGCACAATGACTTCAATATGTTGAGGCAGGACACTGATCCGAATAGGCAATGCCGGGCCCTCTTCCCCATCCACATTGGTGCGAACGGATCCGCTGGAGCTTACACGAACCTCTTTTGCCGTAAAATAGTCGACGTCTTTATGGTCCTTCAGATGCCCGAACAACAAGGAGGTTCCCAGTGTCAAGCTGTTGAACACACTGATGTTGCGGATCACAAAACAATGAATCAGTCCATCATCCACCACTGCATCCGGAGACAGCTTCTCAAATCCTCCAACCGAGTTGGTCAGTGCCGCGAGAAACAAAGGGGAATCACCTTCCCACTTCAGCCCGTCATGTTCAATCTTCAGGGGATTGGCGGGTGAGTTCACAAGATCCTTCAAACCTTCCTTCAGATAGGCCAGCGAGCCCAGCTTCGACTTCTCTTCCGATGACACGGATGATAACGCTTCGGCCAAAGAGCCTGCTGCTACGACATTGGCGAAGAGACGATCATTGATTCTACCCAGATCCACCCGGCGTATCTGGTCTGAACCGAGCTGCTGTATGGCTTCTTGGGGATCGAGAGAAAGATGGAGCGCACGTGCAAAATCATTCACTGTGCCCAGTGGCACGATACCAAGCCTGGGACGATGATCCTGATCCATCATGCCATTAATGGTCTCATGCAGTGTGCCATCTCCGCCAATGGATATGACCAGATCACAGCCGCCTTGGCAGGCATCCAAACAATAGCTGGTTGCATCCCCTACCCCAGCTGTTTCATTAACTGTCACTTCAAACTGCTGTGATTCCAAAATGGCTTGAACTTGGGAAACGTACTGCTGTGCCTCTTCTTTTCCCGATGACGGATTGCTAATGATCATGGCTTGACGCATAACCGCCTCTCCCTCCACCTGCATATTTACTTCATTTATACCCCTTTCGGGGGGAAGTTGAATAAGGCACCAAGTAGACTCCGCATTTTTTTGGAAAATATCGCCTGAGGGAGTACAGATAGAGGCTTGTTTCATATAGAATAGATGTAGGGTTGTCAGCTTCCCCTTAATTTCTTGTTCCTTTTATCGGCTGACGGGTTAATAACTAGAGAAATGTTGATGATTCATTCCTGATCGTAACTGACCTTTACTATTCATTGATCTACATAGAAGCGAGAAGAATTTTGATTATCGGAGGGAATTCATGCAATGAGAAGAGTGACGCTATTATTACTAATATTCATTCTGAGTATCGGCGCGTCAGGCCAAGCCTTGGCCTACGCAACAGTGGACTCAGGCAAAGGCATCATTGAAGACCCTGCACTGGAGAACGGATTGAAACTGATCTTGAACAAACCGGTAGATCTACCCCTGACCTCCGCCGATCTGGAGCAGCTTACCGTTGTTGACCTGAGTAATGCAGGCATACAAAGTCTATCGGGACTGGAATATGCAACCAACCTGACCCACCTCCGCCTATACGGCAATGAGATTAGCGATCTGACACCGCTGCAGCACCTAAGCCAGCTTCGGGAAATCGACGTACGCAACAATTACATTACTTCCATCGATGCACTCGCTGAATTGAAAGAACTTGGACGGCTGTACATCAGCAACAACTCCATATCTTCCATAGAAGTGGTTCGTGGATTCACCCGTTTACATACGTTTCATGCTAGCGGCAATCAGATTAGCAGTCTCTCCGCTTTGTCTGATCTCGATGATCTGAAGTGGCTGGAGATCTCCAACAACGAGATTAGAGACCTGACTCCTGTAGCGAACCTATCCGGGCTGCAGAAGCTTAATGTAGCAAACAACCGGATTCAATCACTCGATGCGTTGACCGATCTGCCGAACACACTGTTGGAATTAAACATGGCAGGCAACGGGATTTCCGACCTGACCCCACTGGAGCATATGACGCGTCTTCGGGCACTTGACATCTCGGGTAACCAGATCCAGCACATTAAGTCGATTGAAGGACTGGTGAAGTTAGCCGAGCTCAATGCCGAATCCAATCAGATCTACGATCTGGAGCCACTACGTCAATTAAACAGGCTGGAAGTGCTGAAGCTCGCGAACAACCGGGTATGGGATCTGACACCGATTGCCGATATTACTTTCACGCAGGCTAATGCGATGAATACCGTACAGGACATCGGAGCTTCCACTTCTGTAGCTCCGAACGTGCAGACTCCAGTAACGGAGCCGGAATCTCCAGGATTGACTGTACAAAACAATTACCTCGACGTATCGGGTGGGAGCAGTACCATGGGTCTGCTTAACCAGATGAATGTGCGGGAGCAGAAGCGTACTCCGCAGGGCCGTTTCCAACGCCTGATTGAAGGGTCCACTACTGCTTATGTCGGTGATCGCACATATGCACTGGAAGCCGCACCTTTTATCCATGAAGGACGTACCTATGTACCCCTGCGGTTTGTGTCCGAGCAACTGGATGCCCGTGTAAACTGGGATCAGAGCAAAGAGGAAGCCGTGATCACACAAGGCGATAAAACCATCCGCTGGACCGTCCGCAACAAACAGGTGATTGTGGATGATGCACTCATGATGAATGATGCACCCTTGCTGATGGTAAACGGTACAGCATTCGTGCCTGTGCGCTTCGTTTCGGAGCAGCTTAACAGCACTGTCGGTTATATCGGAAGAAGCAAAACGATTCTGATTTTCGAAAATAGACAGATCGATAATAATGTACAGTCCTAGAGTTCAAAAAAAGCCTTCCTCATGTATTACTCGTACGAGATACATAAGGAAGGCTTTTTCTGTTTTGCTTTACATTGCGTTATATTAATATTCTTGATGCCCTAAAACAAGTTAATATAGTCATTCGGCTCAATCAAAAACTCAACAAGAAACCCTGAAATGGCTATCAGAACACCTATAAAAATATTAGTTTTTCGTTCACTTAATCCTGATTTCTCGCATAATAAAACAAACAATATTAGAAATAGTAAATACCATAAATTTTGCCTACCTACATTGCCTCCTAATATCTCCGAAAACCAGGTTGATAAGCTAAGTGCCAATAATATCAAAGGTATTCTTAATTTTATTTTTTTCAATGTTAACACTTCCTTTTTTTAAGCAATTACTTGGCTGTGTTAACGACCGGATTTACGAAGATTGAAGCAGTTTTACACGTGAACTAAGTCCTCTTTCCTGCTCCTTAATCCCGCCTTACATCCCAGTTTGCCAGCATACCTCTCGCCATTTCCATCGTCGATTCTTCCCCTGTGGTTAAAGCAAATTTGGCAACCAGTGCCGGGTAAGCAGCCCACTGTTCCCGAATATGCTCAAACATCTGAGGCCATGTCCTTCCCCCTGCCTTCTCGTATCGCTTCAGCAGATCGCGCAGCCCATCATCTTGGAAAAGTCCATATAGGATTACAAAATCCTTACCCGGATCAGCGATCTCCGCTTCCGTCCAGTCGATAAGTCCGGTTACCCGCTGTGTATCATTGACGATGATATGCGGTGGGTGCAGATCGCCATGATTAAACGTCGAGTGCTTCGGCCAATAGCTGCCTACAGACAGCCACACCGTCCAGCGTTCCGCCAGTTGGTCCGGTACCGTAAAATTCTTTTTAATCTCCTCTATATTTGCCGCAAATTCTTTGCGGGCCTCCATAGGGGTCTTGATCCGAACTCCGCCCTTGGCCGCCTCCTCAGGATCAATGTTGTGCAATGCGGCAAGTGCAGCAGCCAGTGAATCCAGGAACTCGTCAGACAAGGCCTCCTGCGGGAAGCGCCATGCGTATCCTGCGCCAGCAGGATCTACCACGGCAATCGGGTCACCATCCAGTAGTGGATAAGCGATCAGTTCGGGCGTGCAGATTCGCCAGTCCGGTACCTGTGCCGGAATACTCCCCCGGACCACGTCCAGCACTTTACGTTCATTCTGGGCTCGCTCCCATACGTCGTCACGCCGCGGCTGACGCAAAACCCACTTTTGTCCATCCTCATCTGTAGCGAAGGCAACCCTGAAATCCATCCCGGACTCGTTGATTTCCATCGATTCCTTACGGATTCGAAGCCCATTTTGTTCAGCCAGCAACCATATACTCTGTATAAAATCCACCTGTTCATATGACTTTGTCATATCCAAACCTCCCCTATTCCTTGGAAAAGTAAAAAACACAGACATTCCTGCCTGTGCCTTGATCTCGGATTAGGGGTACACCTAAATGTGTGCAGTCTCAGTAGTAGTACATCAAAGAACCACTCTCACGCAAAAGTGTCCACTACCATTAACGGCATACGTGTAAATAGGCAAACTTCTCCCGATGATCTGCACACAGGCAGTACAACAGCAAGCGCAAACAAGCGTTTCGCTACTATCTCAATCGGAAAAAATTTGCCACACGTATCCCTCCGTTCAGTAAGTTACTCCCATGGTAACACATTCCAATTCCTGGTTCCAGCATGTAATGGATTATTTTCGTTACATGAATTACAAGGAGCCTAATTGGGATGGTTCTAAGAACCCCCCCTCTTCCAAAGAATCCTATAAAAATCAATTGCTCCGTTAGCCTCCGTGCATATAGAGTATAATGAATAGGGTATACGATATATGTACGGTGCAATGCTTGTATATAAGCGTTTGTTTTCAATCCATCTCCCACTGATTGGGATACAATTCCGGGATTGATGCATTATGCTCCTGTATTCAAAACTAACGCAAAAGAGGTTAACGATGAGCAAGCAACAATTTAAAGATTATAAACTTAGTGAAGAAATTGTCAGAGCACTGGATAGCCTGGGCTATGAAACACCTACCGAGGTTCAGACTGAAGTTATTCCGGTAGCTCTGGAGAATAAGGACCTTGTAGTCAAATCCCAGACAGGTAGCGGTAAAACGGCCGCCTATGGCATTCCGATCTGTGAGCTGGTCGAATGGAATGAAAACAAACCCCAGGCTTTGATTCTCACACCAACCCGGGAACTAGCCTTGCAGGTAAACGAAGACATCACCAATATTGGGCGCTATAAGCGGATCAAATCCACTGCACTATACGGACAGTCTCCTTTCCATATCCAGAAGGCAGAGTTAAAACAAAGAACACATGTCGCCGTAGGAACACCGGGACGTGTGCTGGACCATATCGAACGCGGCACATTGCCGCTTGAACGCATTGCCTATCTCGTGATCGACGAGGCCGATGAAATGCTGAATATGGGCTTTATCGAGACAGTACAGGCCATTATTCAGGCCTTGCCTCGCGAGCGTGTGACGATGTTATTTTCCGCTACATTCCCTGAGGATGTTGCCCGTCTCTCACGCAAATACATGAATGATCCGGCAGAGATTGAGATCAAGGCAAGTGGTCTCACAACAGCAACAATAGAACATGAGGTTATTCGTGTGTCTGAAGTCAACAAAACCGCTGTACTGCAGGACCTGTTTATTGTGGAGAATCCGGACAGCTGCATTGTGTTCTGTCGTACGCAAGAGAACGTGGATAAACTGTTCCGGGTCATGGCTGACCTGGACTATCCAGCAGATCGGATCCATGGGGGCATGGAGCAGGATGAACGGATCGAAGTGATGAATGCGTTCCGAAGAGGACAGTTCCGTTATTTGGTCGCAACCGATGTAGCTGCGCGAGGGATTGATATCACGAATATCACCCATGTCATCAACTATGATATTCCGCTGGAAAAAGAGAGCTATGTGCATCGCACAGGCCGTACGGGACGTGCTGGCAAGACGGGTAAAGCCATTACGCTCGTTACCCCGAAGGATGGCAGACGCCTGACTGAGATTGAATCCTATATCGGATTCGAAATTCCGGTTGTTCCAGCGCCTTCCGAGGAGGCTGTCGATCGTTCCAGGGAAGAATTCGAGAAGCGCCTGAAAATTGTACCTGAACGCAAAAAGGACAAGCGCGAGCAGCTGAACCAGCAGATCATGAAGCTGAATTTCAATGGCGGCAAGAAGAAGAAGCTGCGTGCCGTGGACTTTGTAGGTACCATTGCCAAACTGGAAGGCGTCACCGCAGATGATATCGGGATTATTACGATTCTCGATAATGTAACCGATGTGGAGATTCTGAACGGCAAAGGCCCGCTTGTGCTGCAAATGATGCAAAATACAACGGTCAAGGGTAAACAGCTGAAGGTTCGTAAAGGTAAGCACGCGTAAGCTCGGCAAATATATCGACCGGAGTTTAAGAGGGAGTGCCATGTGGCACTCCCTCTTACTGATTTTTACTGTCCGGGATTGGTGACATTCGCCTGTACAAACGCTGCAATGTCATTTGAGTATTCATCCCACTGGCAGCCTATATTTCTGATCCACGGATATCGCTTCAATCGTACAGCCAACCCGGGTAACTACATCCGGCTTTGCATCGTACATCGTATCATGCTACTCTTTTACCTCATAAGCGATATTTTGCAGTTCTTTGATATTATAGGTGTCATCCTGAATGCGCCATTCGCCTTGGTCCTGTAAAAAGGTGATATCACCTGATAACGGTATGTTTTTCAACTGTTTGCCTTCACGATCTGCAAAGACCAGATTTAGTTTGTATTCTACAAGGATCCAATCGTTCTTGCTCTCTTTAATCTCAACCAGTATATTTTCCGGATGCAGTAGAGCCTTTTCCTTGTCTGCCACCAGTAAAGGTAACGTTGCATACCGATTAGCCATATAGGACTCATAGTTCTTCTCCGTCAAAAACGGCTTCATCGTCTCCCCTTTGGCCAAGAGCCCCTCCACAGTAAGTGTATCTTCATAATCCGCGTAATCCACAGTCAATTCCGTTTTTTTATACTCCAATGACATGTCCAGAGCCTTCTGTTCATCCTGGGCTGTAGCTTTCTGGTTCGTCTCCATACTCGGCTGATTGGTTGGAGGTGTAGTTTCTTGAGCATGATCGATCGTCTCGGATTCCGTACAACCCGTGATCATTGCCGATGAGAGCAGCACCGCACTCATAACACAGACTAACTTACGCATAGTTGATCAAACCCTTTCGCGTCTTCATTACTTCAATTATCACCTTTATTTGGTTAAAATGTCCAGTACTTTGGCACTTTCGAATGAATTACGCATCCGGTTGCATAAAGCTGGTTCTCCATATTAGGGTGTGTTATAGTCGACGTGAAGTGATTTGGAGGGGATAACTATGCTAAACACAATCATGACGTCTGGACCCATTTTTGAAGGATAGCGCCTGCTGGTCCAATAACTGCGTATTTCCTTCACCCGTGAAGGTGTGAATGCCATGTCAGCATATCAAATCGTTCCCATGATATATGATTCCAAGGAACAGATTCATTCAATTATTTTACTTGAACAACAATGTAAACAGCTCGATTCCATTCATCTGAAGGCAGACCTTGATCATATCAGCAAAAAAGATGGAGACCACGCTCTCCTATGTTATCGGGAAGGCAAACTGGTTGGACTCCTAAGTTGGTATCCCTCTGACGGTGTAACCGGAAACATCAATGCCATTGTGCATCCGCATAATCGCCGCAAAGGTGTGTTTCGCAGATTACTGATGCGTGCCATCGAAGATATGAAGCCACATGGAATTAACCGGCTCAGCTATCGCGTACCTCAGAGCTTACCCTCTGGGCTTCGTACCGCTCAGTCGCTTGGGGCTGTTCATGATCGTTCGGAGTATTCGATGCAGCTTGTGAACACATCCTTTCCGGGTGTCGGACGCGTTGAGCTCACCTTGTCTACTGCCGAAGCACAGGATTTTGAATTTATGGTCACCTGCTCAGCTCTAGCCTTTGGGGATTCGGAGGAATGGACACGTGACTATTTCACACAGACGGCAGAACCCAGCCGGGTAACCTATGTGGCCTGGAAAGATGGTTTGCCTGTTGGATTGATCCGAATCAATTCCATTAATGAGACAACCGCATTCATTCATAACTTCTGTATCCTGCCTGCATACCAAGGCCAGAAGCTGGGGCGTCAGGTTCTGACTCTGCTGGTGGAACTGCTTCTGAAGCAGAACTATACGGATATTCGCTTGTCCGTTGTAACTGAAAATGAACGTGCTCTGAATTTGTATCGCAGTGTTGGCTTCGAGGTGAATTCCGAGTATCAATATTTCATCGGCAGCTTCTAACGAGTGATGCAGCGAGACGGTTTTCCCACCAAGGGAAACGGTCTTTTTGCGCTGCTGTTCCTCAGCGATTTGTAAACTTGAAGATCAACTTATATCCATCAAACGTTTCTCCGTATAACTCTTCATGAATATATAAGGAACATTAATAATTGTTCTTTCCACAAAAAAAACCACATTAGACTTCTCTAATGTGGCTTGTCTTCCTTACCTTTTGGAATACACAATTTTCTTGATACTGTCGATGGATAAAAAGAACTTTTCGGTTAGTTCATCCATGGACACACCTGCAGCGAAAAGGCGGCGAATGTGCTCATTCCGCTTGTTTACAACGATTCTGCTGCCCGAGTTTTCGCCCCACTTTTTGTGCGCATCCTTGGGCTTCGGAATGTAGACCAATCCCCCTGGGATGTGTCGTTGTATTTCCTTCAATAATTCTTCTGGCAAAATGGCATCTGCATTTATATATTTCATGTTGCTCCGCTCCTTAAATTTGGTCTTTAAGGCAGCAGAGTCACACGATGCACTTATATACATTTTTTGCTGGCGGAAGAAAGATCAAGGCTCTATGCAAACAACCGCCGTTGTCCATCGCATGAACTCTGCATAGAGCGGATCGTAAAACCTCTTATGAATCGAATCATGGTAGCCCCCCATTCCGGCATTCCTGCATAGGTGCTGCTTCATCTGCACTCTTAACCATTCGATAAGTGCAATTGAATATCCTTTTAACGAAACTACCACCCTATAGGCATCATGAATACTGGTTCAAACTCTTCTCCAGCATCTCTCGGACAGCTTGCTGCAGTGCCGGTGGCGAGATTACCTTCACTTCGGGACCATAGGCAAGGAGCTTACGGGCTGTAAACGGGAATTCCTCTGGCGGAACCATCCCTCGCCATTCATTGCCTTGAATCGACTGGAACAGCACGTCTGAATGCGCAAGCCTCGTCCCAAACTCAGTGAAGTGCAGCACCACTTCTACAGCCTTCCTGTCATCTGAGGTCTTCAGCCACGCTTGAAGACTAGGAATTGACTCATCTATGGAGTCCAGCAATTTCAGCTGCTGCATACGGTCCACGCGATACAACAACACGCGCTCCTTATGACGAGCGGGCATGTACCAATATCCATCATCATAATAGATGCCAATGGGATAAGCCCCTGTTTTTTTATAACCGTTCCGGGAATGATACGTAAATTCAATCTCTCTTTTATCTATGGCTGCATTCAAGATCTCAGTCGTTAACGTCTCTGTATGCTCACCCGGATGCTGTACAAATGTCGCATGTTCCCTCATTCGCACAATCAGATCCTGTACATCCTGCGGCAGCGTGGAGAAATATTGTTCTGCCAGATGCTCGCGCATCGACCCATACGGAAAATCCGGCACCTGCTGCAAATATTCAATCATCATGAACAGACCCAGTGCCTCGTTCTGTGTAAGTTGCAGTGGTGGCAAAATTCGATTGGGCAGAACCTGGTAACCGCCATTGACACCCACCTCTGTATACAAAGGAAAACCCAGCGTCTGCAGCGCATCCAGGTCACGCTGAATGGTACGGATCGATACATCAAATCGCTCTGCCAGTTCACGGGCCGTAAATTTTTTTCTTGAATCCATCAATCTCATAATGGCGAGTTTCCGACTATTCATTATTCCAGCACCTAACTACGTCAATATTTGTCATAGTTCAAGTGTATCATATGAAACAGAAGGGAGCGATGAATAATGTCCAATAAAGTAGTGCTGTACATTGCGATGAGTCTGGATGGTTACATTGCAAGACGGGATGGTTCAGTGGATTGGCTGTTTGATGTGGAAGGCGATGGCGGAGATAACGGGTACGCTGCATTTTATCAAACGATCGGGACGGTAGTCATGGGGCGGACCACTTATGAAGAAGTGCTTACGCTGTCAGAGGATTTCCCTTATGCAGACCGGCCAACATATGTACTCTCCCGTTCGGAACAACCTCCCGCACCACATGTACAGTTTACGACCGAGTCCGTAGAAACCCTTATTCCCCGTTTAAAACAGGCGTCCGATGACGATCTATGGATTGTTGGCGGCGGTCTACTGGTTCAGGCTGTTCTGGAAAAGCAGCTGCTGGACGAGATTGAGGTTGCCATCATTCCCAAAATTCTTGGTGAAGGCATCCCCTTATTTCCAACGGGAACCGTACCGAGTCATCTGAAGATGATCGGGACTCAGACGTTGGGTCAGATCATATCCATCCGTTATCAAGTTCAGGTATAACAGAGATCCCGATAAGAAAAAGACCACGCTTTGCCGAAGGGCTTAAGGGTGGTCTTTGACTTATTGGAGCAATTTAGCATTCAGACTTCAGCCAGAATTCCTTGCAGGTAACCCACTAACGTCTCCGCCGCCCGTCGGTGGGACAATTCACCCGGATGCGTTCGAGCCCCTATGGTCTCTTCCGTTGTATCAGGAAGCTGTATAACAGAAACCTTCCGGTCACCTGTCCGCTTCGTATAGCAATCAACCGCACGATAGATGGCAGGCATCATGGGAAATCCAAGCATGCCATAGGCCCAGACAAGATGTGCCTTTGGATTGCTCTTTCGAAGTTTGACCAAAAAGGAGTCCACCGCATACTCAAAAGCTGTCAAATCCTCCTCATGATAGCTCCCGTCTTCATTCAAACGCTGCTTGTATACCTCACCCGTGACCGGATCTTTCCATTCAGGTGTATGGAAAGCTCCCCCATCGTTACTGCCGAGATTAATCACAACGACATCCGGCTGCCAGGACTCAAAATCATGCCTGTCTCCGGCACCGAGCGCCTGATTCTTCTCACCAGTGAGCAGACCACAGACTTGCTCATAATAAGCGGGAATATTTCCATTCGGGTTGTTATCCCAGCTCGTGAGTACGCCCCAACCACTCTGGGAGATCACCCTGTAGTCTGCGTCCAATGCCTCTGCTGTCTTAAATGTATAGTTATGTATGGCGCTGAACCACATCGGAATCCAGTCTTCTTCCGCTTTGGCGCCTATTGCGCCTTCTCCAGATGTAATACTGTCACCAATAAACTCAATCTTATATGGCTTCTCTGCCACTGGCAGGAATGCTCCATCCGATTTCACGGCATACATCTGCAACGAGCAGCCTGGGTCGGCACTCATCGCCTGCACATCTTTAACGATACGCACATTTTTCACTGTTCCTTCGCTCATGCCCCGAAACACACAGATCCAGTATCGTCCTTCCGTGAGCATCTGCCTGCTTACAGGGACACCATTGATCAGGATGCTGATCCAAGGTTCGTATATGTCGTACTCCGACTGCACCTCCACCCATAGCTCGGAGCCTGTGACCTGGAGTTCAATTGCACTGCCTGTCCAAAATAACGTTAAAGGCGCCCGTTGCCCTGTCGTTCTGCCATGCACTTTCAGATTCTCAATCTCTGACAGGGCATGCACCTGCAGCTTGTTATTTTCCTTCACCATGCATTCCTCCCTTATTCAGATTAATTCAGGGCATGCAAGATTTGAAGCGCTTCCTCTTTGGTTTTCACAAAGAAAACATGTTTGCCGTTATTGCATTCATAGATGAAATCCTTCAGGCTTTTGCTGTTGTATCCGTCGAAATCCCCAATGATGGCAAGCTTCACCTGATAGTTAACGTACTTTTGCAGAATATCACCCGCGAGCTTGGTCTTCAGATCGAAAAAAGCTTCCACAATGTTCGATTTGTCGATGATGAGCTTGTAAGCTTCATTCGAATAATTCACGGAGGCCATCAAATCCAGTGCATCTTGCACATTATTGATGACCATGTCATCGCTCTCGATTATTGCAACCTTGGAGGTACCCTGTTGATCCACCGTAATTTTCATTTCACACGCTCCTTCGTATCTGATTTCTCTATAATATCTCGCAATTCCCTCATGAAAAGCAATTCATTTTTAAGCGAGATTTATTCTTTTTGTGTCCAGCTTCCTTGGATTTTGTCCCTTATTTGTAATTATTCACTGGAATTCCTCTGCTATAATGGATTTATTTCCTATGCAGCTACCTATAGAAAGAGGGATCATAACATGGACATGAAGTGGTTGGAATGGGCGAAACAGATTCAGGCTATTGCACAGACCGGTTTAACCTATGGCAAAGATGTATACGATATCGAACGTTACGAGGAACTGAGACGGATCAGTATCGATATCCTGGCTAACTATACTTCTGTAAACAAGGAAAAGATATCACTCACCTTTGCAAGCGATTCCGGTTACGCCACACCCAAAGTAGATATTCGAGGTGTTGTTTTCAAGGAAAATAAAATCCTTTTGGTTCGGGAGAAAATCGATGGAGCGTGGGCTTTGCCAGGGGGATGGAGCGACATAGGCCTGTCACCTTCAGAAGTAGCTGTAAAAGAAATCAAGGAAGAATCCGGATTTGATGTTGCGCCCGTACGGCTTTTGGCTGTACTGGACAAAAAATTTCATGATCATCCGCCCGAACCTTATCATATATACAAGATGTTTATTCAATGCGAAATTACAGGAGGAAAAGCGGAAACGGGCGTGGAAACCAGCGCAGTCCAATTCTTCGAAAGGCATGATTTGCCTGAACTTTCGTTGGAAAGGAATACCCCTGAACAGGTAAAGACCATGTTTGAGTTTCTTGATCATCCGGCCAAAGAAGTCATACTAGACTGAACATGTCGATGCTAAAATAGCGATTCTTCCGTTGCAAGGAAAAGTCGCTATCTTAGCTTGCCTCATTCATCTCGGTGGAAAGAATCCTTCACTTCCGCGCCTTTAACCAGATTTCGTTTGGGAATAGAAACAACAAAGGTCGTCCCTTTTCCGCCTTGCTCTACAGATTCAATGGTAATATGACCTTCCAGAGATTGAACAATATCCCGCACATGGGATAAGCCGATGCCCGTCGCCGCAATGCCTACTTCATTAAATTTGGTGGTATAGCCAGGTTCGAAAATAATATTTCGTTTGGCTTCAGATACGCCTTGGCCGGAGTCCGTAACGACAAATTGCACATCCTCCTCCTGTTCCAGTACCTGTATCCGAATGGTCCCTTCGGACCCGATCGCCTCCACTGCATTAGCGATCAGGTTGTTCATCACGGTTAAAAGCGGAATGTAAAAAGGGGAATCGCAATCATACTGCTGCTCCAACTCGATCTCAATTCTTTTGTTCAGCATCTCGCTATATTTCCGGTTGCCTTTGGTTGCGAAGTTCAGAACCTCCGACAGGCTCATGTTGACCGCCTTTTCACTATCGTATAACTTCAGCAGTCCTGCCAAAATGCGCTGCGAGTCCTTCTTCACCTCATGGATCTGCTGGGCGATCCCCAGTGTCCGGTGGCTGTATTGATTCATGTCCTGTTCCCTGAGATCCCGATACAGGTCATAGCTGTCAGCCGTAATGCCTTCAATCGTCTTCATCGATTTCTTCAGATAAAAGACTTCGCCGTACAGGCCGGAGTTAACATTCAGCATCTGCTCCATCCGCTTCTCCTGCTCTGCATGCAGCACTCGCATCTGCCTTACCGCAAGGCTGTTATACAGGCCGCTGACAAAGTAGCTGCGAAGCCCGCCCACAACGAACAGATACAGCCATTCTTTCATATCAAGGATGCTTGTTCCATTCAACACGCCACGAATGAAAAGCTCAGCGAGATTGGAGGAAAAATCAACACACGTGATTAAGCCACCCAGAAGAAGCGGTTGTATCTCATGAAACCTGTCCTTAAACTTGCTAAGACCATAGGAGAACACGATATAATAAATACCCGCTCCAACATTGTCATGCAAACTTTCCAGAACCGACATGGAGTTCACATCGTACAGCAAATCTATAGATTGAACGATAAAGCTTGTAAAACCCGTCAGAATCCCCGTTTTAACATAAGACAGATGCGGCATGATCATGAGCAGAAACAAAAGGATGCTTACGCCCAAGCCAATTCGAAAATAATCTTCCTGGAAGGGATTAATCTTAAATTGTGCTCCTATGGCCGTAGCCAAAGCGATCGCTGTCATTTGCACATTTTCATTTTTAAACCAATTACGCATATCTTTCTCCTACCATGATCCCGATTAGCGCTGCTTCCACTCACCCTGCGCTTCTGATGCTCATTATACTAGCATTTATATTTTTTATTAATTCATAAGGAATGATCCACTTTGCAGTTGAGTTACAGGCCGTGATGCATCATCATCAGCCCATAAAAAAAGCAGCCCTTGGGGGCCGCTGGACATTCTTCATTTCAAAGTCTGCAGAATGTTTTTCATTTTGTTGTAATGTCCGCTTACCCGGTCAACCATGTAGTTATACATAAGCTGGTTCTCCGCAAGGTTCGCCATTTCAATATCAATGTCCACATTATTGCCATTGTTGTTCATCGTTGTCTCATTGTTTTCCACAATTCGGTATGGGACTACAGAAGAATTGAGATCCTTGGCAGGCAGGTGCTTCGGATGTGTCCGGTGCATGTCCAGCTCCCTGGTTGTACCGTTTTCAACGATACGTCTCAGCGCTTCCTCAAACTCCACCGATTTCTTTTTGTAATTGGGCGTGTCTGCATTGGCAATATTGTCAGTGGTGACCTTGTGCTGCACGTTCAGCACTTGCAAAAGAGATTCGTTGCGTCTTGACGTGTTGGTTTCAATCACGGCTCAGTCTCCTTCAGAGCATAATGATGCAGTCCCACTTATAATAAGAAAAAAAGTTGCCCTCTGTCAACATTCACTCAATTCTTACATATAAAACTCAACACAACATTAGCGATTCAGCTTCTCAAAAATCTCCGCTAACTTCTCACGGTCCTGTGCTGTTAACTTTTCAAATAACGCTCTGCGCAGCTTTTGTCCCTCCATGGATGCTCTGCCAAGTACTTCGGAGCCATCCTCGGTGATATCCAGGTAACTATTGCGGCGATCGGATTCATCAACGACCCTGACAGCCAATTTCTTCCCGACGAGCTTATCGGATAAATAACTGAGAGTCGGCGGGGTAAGCCCCAGTACTTTCGCAATATCCGATGGTCGACTTTTTCCGTTTTGCTTCAAATGGGAAAGCACAAGAACATGAGATACGCCGAGGTCCTCATTGAATGATTTGTTCCACTGTATAATCAACTTGTTGGTGAAGGTATCCATATTGTGTATGATTTCAAAAATTGTTTTCTCTTCCATAACTGCCTCCTCATCAAAAAGACAGCCCCTAATGAAAATTAAAGGCTGTCATTATTCTACACACTATTGTGCGGAGTATCCACCATCAATAACCAACTCGGAGCCGGTAATATAGGAGGAATCATCCGAAGCCAGGAACAGCGCCGCATTGGCAATATCAATAGCTTGTCCCAAACGCTGCAAAGGCGTTGCCTGGATCAGCCGACCCAGCAGTTCTTTGGACGTGTTCAAAGATTGGGTCATTGGTGTTTCTATAATCCCTGGGAACAGGGCATTCACACGAATTCCCTGACGACCAAAGGTCGTAGCAGCCGCTTTGGACAGCGCACGCACTGCACCCTTTGATGCAGAGTAGTGATTGAAGCCTTGTCCGATCATTGCAGTGTACGAAGAAATGTTGACGATTGAGCCTTTCTTTTGCGCTGCCATATAAGGAGTGACATGTTTGATACCTGCAAATGGACCAAAACCATTAATGGAGAGCATTTTCTCCCAATCTTGCGCATTGATATCCTCAAATGGTTTTTCGGATGAAATGCCGGCATTGTTGACCAGAATATCTATTTTGCCAAAGCGCTCGATGACTGCCTTCGCCAGTGCCTGCCAATTCTCATCCGAAGCCACGTTCAACTTCATCCCGTACACATTCTGCTTCTGACTGGCTGTCTCCAGCGCTGCATCATTAATATCCGCGGCAATAACGATAGCGCCTTCCTGTGCAAAAAGATCCACCATGCTTTCGCCTATTCCTGATGCTCCGCCTGTAATAATGGCTACTTTATTTTCTAATCTTCCCATGTCATTTGCTCCTCACTTTAATTGAATGAATTGGTGTTTAATAAGAAGCCTGCAGCGCACTTCAAATACTATTTAGATATAAAACTATTAGATGTCTAAATAATAGCACTGGATTACTCCTTATGCAACGTCCATGTCCCAATATACTTATATTGGAAGAGGCCGAAACTAAAAAATACCCACCCAACTCTCATTTCCATGAAAGGGTTGGATGGGTATTGGAATTAATTTATATTGAACCATCGATGTTGGGACGGTGATTGTCCTCAGCGACCAAACTACGGACAAAGGTGTCAAAGTCAGGAGCAAGCCAGGTGATTTTATAATTATCTTCCTTATCCACATGAACAACCTCGGGCTCACCCGCATTATCGGATGCACGGTAATCCAGCATGATGATTTCAGAATCCGATGGGCACTTGCATAGTACAACACCAATCTCCGGATATCCCCCCTGCTCAATGATGAACCTGCTGCCCTCTTCACCACACAGAGAATGCTTCTTCTCCTGGCCGATGCCGAGTATTCCCGAGATTTCAATGAGCCTCTGCTCTGCGGTTCCCGCTTCGCTAACAGGGATATACCGATAACGGGGTATCCCGCCATTATGTACTTTCATCATATCGACATAGGCTCTTGGCAATTTGAAGACCAGCCGCTCCTCTACCGACTCGATCTGCTCATCCGTAGGGGAAGGCAATACCCATTTCTCCAGTGCTTCGTTGTTATCGTCCCAAAAATCGGTGGATTCCGTATCGCTAATACTTAAGTGTAACTGTTCAACTGGGGATTCGGGAGCAGACGGAACTTCCTCCACAGCAGGCTTCTCAGCCGTTTTACTCTGGATCCAGCCAAGGAATTCCTGTGTATCTTCATCTCCCGGCTCCAGGCGGTCTGCCGTTTCAAAAGCTGTACGGGCATCCTCATATTGCTCCAAATAGTAGTAAGCCAGTCCGATGCGGTAATGCCACAGCGGGTCCTCCTTCCCTTCTTCCGCCACCGTCAAGAACTGCTCAACAGCCTCTTCATAACGTTCCAGATTGTTCAGCGCTCTCCCCAAATGATTGATCAGCACATAATCCCTGCTATCTGCAGGAATGTCTTGAACCGCATTCACGATCTCCAGGAATTCGTCCTCTTCATGCCACTCCTCCAGCTGTTCCAATAGCTCTTCTCTCATTCGGCTGCCTCCCGTTCATTCACTCTACATTACTTGTTGAAAATTATACCACTTATCCGATCACCTTCTCCAGCAATGTGCTGTCTACATATGCAGATCAAACAGGTGCCATTCAAGTCTTCTCAGTCGACTTGGATGGCACCTGTTTTTCCAGATGAATCATAGGAAGGATGGAACAACCGTTTATTGCTTCCGAATCGGTATCCATATCTCGCTTCTGTATTGCGGAGAAGTGGTATCCTTGTGCTCATTCCAAAGGATTTCCGGTCCCTCGCTCAGCTCATAGTCCGAGGAAGGAAACCACTCGGAGTAGATTCGTCCCCACACATCCTGAAGCGTCTCCGGAAAGGGACCGACAGAAGTAAACACGCCCCACGTCGAGGCAGGCACTTCCAGGCATGCCAGACCCTCAGGAGCGGCTTGAGTGGTCGCTGCACCGATATAATGATCCAGTTCCCCTTTCTCCTCCATCCGTCCTTCGCTAAAATGAGCCGAAGCACTAATGAGCCCAATCGGCTGGACATTGGATAGCCCTTTAATCGTCTCGATCAACTCCGGCGTAAGCAGCTGATACATCGCAGCGATGTCCGGGTTCACCCCGTTGAACACGATCGGCACCCTTTTGCTAATCCCTACAATCCGAAAGGCCTCTTTGTCTTCAATACGATAGTTCATTTCGCTTCCTCCTTGAATGGTCAATTGAAATGTCATCCGGGGGAAGGCCTTGAGCGATGGCCCATGATTCCGTGCTTCGGAGGGTGTGATACCATGCATGCCTTGAAACGCCCTGGCGAAAGAATCCGGCGAAGTATATCCATATTTAAGGGCAACATCAATGACCTTGCTGTCATTCCTGCTTAGTTCGAGTGCCGCCAGCGTCAAGCGCCGACGACGGATATATTCGGACAAGGTAATACCGCTAAGAAAGGAAAACATGCGTGTAAAATGATATTCCGAGCAGCAAGCGACTCGTGCTACCTCTTTCATATCCAGTGTTTCTGTCAGATTTGCCTCAATGTAGCTCAATCCCTCATTCAGTCGTGCCAGTGTATTCATGTCATTCCCTCCCCCGTTGATCCAAGCATAACAAAGCCTTTCTTCTCACATCCGACATTCCCTGCACCATTCTGCAGGCCTCGCTATTCATTGGCAGGCGTCCAAACAGGCGGCGAATTCTCCATTTTACAGTTATGCCGTTCCTCTTACTTGCCCTTCACATATTTTATAGAAAGATAGTTTTGAACATCACGGATAAGGAGAGCGATCGAATGGGAGCCAGTCTGAAAAACCTGATTAACAAGCAGGGCGTATCTATTATTGCCTGCACCAAACGCCAGAGCTATATCAAAAACCTGTTTCATAACTTCAGCCGACAGAAGCATCCCAAGAAAGAAATGATCATTATCGTTAACAACGATAACATCCCTCTTGCTCCCTATCAAAGCTTAGCCAAAAAAATTCGAAACGTACACGTTTCTCGTCTTCCGGAACGGACCTCTCTCGGTGCTTGCCTAAACTACGCGATCAAGAAAACAAAATTTAACTATATCGCCAAGTTTGATGATGACGATTATTATGCTCCTTATTATTTGACTGAAAGCCTGCAGACCTTTCAGCAAACCGATGCCGATGTCATTGGCAAGCGGTCACACTATCTGTATTTACGCGGCTCCAAGAATCTAATCCTTCGTTTTCCTCAGGATGAACATCGCCCTGTTACCCTGATCCCTGGCGCAACTCTTGTCTTCAAACGGGATGTACTCAGCCATGTGCAGTTTCCGAATCGAAACGTCGGTGAAGATGATCTGTTTTGCATAAGAAGTAAACGGAAGGGCTACAAAGTCTATTCGGCGGGGAGACATAACTTTGTTGCGATCCGCAGGAAAAACTCATCCGATCATACGTGGGTCATCAGCGATAAGGAGCTGCTCTCGCATAGCAAAAAAATTCGGACGGTTAAGCACTACAAGAAATTTGTACAGAAGAAACCAAAGGGCGTATTCTAATGGCTACTTCAGTTCGATCACATCGTCAGAATGCCGTTTCCATCTTGGTCTGTACCAAGCGGCGACAATGCATGCACAACCTTTTTCATAACTACAGCCGGCAAAATCACAAGAATAAGGAGCTTATCGTCATTTTAAATGATGACAAGCTGAAGATGAGCGAGTATATAAAGGCTGCCAATCAACATAAGAACGTAAGGGTACTTTCCTTGCCAGAAAATGTATCGCTGGGTCATTGCCTCAATCATGGGGCTGCACTGGCTAGACATGGCCTCATTGCCAAATTCGATGATGACGATTATTATGCGCCAGGTTATTTAACGGATAGTGTGCAGACCTTACTAAAGACCAACGCAGATATTGTAGGGAAACGGGCCCATTATATGTACCTAAACAGCAGGAAACTCCTTCTGCTTCGTTATCCTGCCAAGGCGAATCAATATGTTCCCCTAATTCAAGGTGCAACCCTTCTCGCCAAACGAGATGTAATCACCGATGTTGGTTTTCGTGATAAAAATCGAGGAGAATGCATAACATTTTGTTCCGACAGTCTGACAAAAGGCTACAAGATTTACGCGGGAAGTCCATCCAACTTCCTTGCGATCCGGAGGAGAAACTCCGCTGATCACACGTGGATTGTGAGTGATAGAAACCTTTTAACAAGAAATGTGAAGGTGCTGAAAGTGAAAAATCCGAGAAAGTTTGTATGTGAACGCTAGCTTGCATGAGCGGATAACAGGTTGGTTGCGGATCAAATAAAGAATAGAATGAAATCGCAAAAGAAGAGCAGCTAAGTGCTGCTCTTCTTCAACTTCTAATTTAATAAGCTATCTCTATTTTATTCATACCAGATACTCCGCCATAATCTGCTCCATATCAAAGGGTGTAACTCCTTGCCCTACGGAATAGACTGTATCAGCTTGATCCCGCGTATCCACCAATTCACCTCTTGCCTTGGCATGGAGCATAAAAAGGTCGTACAGATCTGGCTTGCGCAGTCCAGTCATGGCTTTGCCCATCAAGACCATTCCTTTTTCATTGCCTTCCACATTGTTGTAGTAATCCGGGTGTCTGGTTAGCGCCAGATCAGTCCAGATGACTGTACGGTCTACCAGATCAAGGATAACAGGAATCGCAATCTGCGTATCGGCAGTAATGTCGATTTTGTTAGCCACTGTAGAAGGCTCGAAAATCTCGCCCGATCCCGGCTTCTTGCGCATCATCCAGCCCACGAAGCACTCCGGAAGGTCACAATACGGATGACTGGTGAACGACAGCAACGAAGCAACTACATACCGGCCACCATAGTTAACGATCGACGGAATATGCAGATCAATGAACTCACATGCCCCCTTCGGTGCGGATACGATATCTCCGCTGTGGACCGCTTGGTACATGGCTGAACGCAGATTCGTATAGGATATGTGCTCGACGTAGTTCCAGTTCTCATCATACATCACTGCAGACAGGTCGATATCGACACGTCCCGTGTCCTGCCCGTTAACCTTGCCCTCTTTCCACCAGTTGAAGAAACGGATCGTATCTCCCTCTCCCATCGGTACCCGGCTCCCCCGAACAATAGTATGAAGAGCTTTGCTTGCTGATCTCTGGGAAAAGGGCACAAGGTAGTTGTGGAGCTGCGGATCGATATACGTTTTCCCTAAGGAAGGAAGGTCGGCAAAACGCTGAACCAGTGCCTGCTCACACAATAGCACAACCTCGCGACAGGTGGCCTCATCAATTACCTGAAGTTCATTCCGAATGGCGAAAGCTTTGGCGACATTTCCCTTCGGGAAGAACACTCGCATATCCTGCGGCTCATTACGCCGGGCAAAGTGATGTTTGACCTGTAACAAAACAGGGGTCGAGATGTTCTCCTGAACTTCAGCAAATGCCAGCAATACATATTCCTGCTCTTCCGTGGACCGCAACAAGTGATCGAGTCTTCTGGCGAACTCACCAGGGCGCTGGGACAACAGATCCATCAGACTCCAGATATTCTGATATTGAAAGGCAAGCTCCACACTCCCGTTAAAGGTCGAAAACGGCTTGTTATTGCGCAAAATATCAAAAGCTTCTTCACAGCGCGAATACCGGAGTTTATATTCGGAAGGGTGCAGAATCTCGCCCAAACGAATCCATCGGTCCTTATATCGCAGCATATCCTCGGTGATCTGTCCGCACTGCTCCAGCAGCCCAAGCAGCAGGCGTCTCTCACGCCGTTTGAACTTCCGGAAGGCAGTGGCTGCAGCCAGGCTGACATCCCCATCCGACCAGGCGACAGCCAGACGGAGCACGTCCGTTGCCGTTTTGAAATAGGGGCCAATTCGTTCTATCCCCGCCTTTTCATGCTTCAACAGAGCAGCCACCACAAATCCCACATTCTCCTTGAATGGAATTTCGGAAGGCAATATGGCATCCACTTCATCCGGGTCCGCTTGTTCCAGCACGGTATCAATATCTTCCTTGTCAGTTGGCGAAATGGAGCCCTTCGCTTCAATCAGTTGGCGGATCAAGGTTTGAAACTCCTCTTGGCTTCCCAGGCGGATTACTTTCAAGTCTTTCTTCTCGATGAAAGGCAATCGTTCCACAGGTTCACGATCGGGATAAACCAAGGTCAGATAGTGAATGATTGCGTTGAGATACAGATCCGCTTCATCTTCTTGCATCACCTGCATGGGGAATCCGGAATACATCGGTTTGTACTCCACATGTGCCCCAACCATAATTCTCAGATCAGCCACCAACTGCATATATAACGTTTCAAATTGTTCCTTGGATAGGCTTCGTACTGCTCGCATTAACTCATCCGAGAACGTATATCCGAGTGCTTCCATATTTTTAAGGGCAGTGGCCAGATAAGCCTTCGGCAGCTGTTTCTCCCCTTCTTGTTGTTCGATAATAAGTTTGTTCGCTCTTCGCAAATAAATGGTATTGTTCATGATAAAAGAGTCCAGGAAAGCCATACCCCTATTAAACATAATGGTTTTGGCTGAGAAGGAAGGAATATGATAGCCTGGACGCCTCCTCTCTGAAATGAAATCCTTCAGGGAAGCTGCGACCCTATTTCATCCAATTGAGTTAGAAGGAAGGATCGCAATAGCCTGAAGGCCAGAGGTCCGAAGTTCGTGACCCGAACCTTTGGTGAACCCATCATCTCAGATTCCACGATCTCCCAACAGGGTGAAAGTATTACGACTCCATAAATCCTTAGGCAATATAGCTTGTGAAGAGTACAGATCGCTTGATGAACTGCCGAATGTAGGAAAAGTCCGGTAGGCGTCGAATACCATTATGTAAGACTTAACGAGATAAGCGCACGAAGCGAGGTTATGACAGATGGAACTTCAAATCCTGTACAACGAGTATATGAATATCAAATTCAAACTTGGATTGCCGCCTGTAAGGACGGAGACCTTTGAATACGGCTTATATGAAGACAATAGTGCAGCACTATTCTTGGCGGGACATCCGGAGGAGACCTTTACTAGTTGGTTGTACGACTTACAACCGAGAGATCCCCATTATGTCCCTGAGCCAGATTGGGAGCCAGTTCTCGCAGATGTTTTTCACCAGATGGATGTATACGATGAATTGACCCTGTATTATCTGCTGTTTACCATGAATACCACGCTGTCCATCAACTCATACAACGCATACAGTGCGATGAATGATTTTATGAAAAGCTATAGCTACTTTCAGCTGTCTCAATTAAATGGGGTATCCAGCTTAAATGAGGGAGAGAAGCGCCAGTTAAGAGACTTTTTCTTCTTTTCCTACCTCTACGCGCATCCGGTTAATGAGAAGACTCTCCATGCTTGCTCATTCAGCGGGCAGGACTTGGTGCATACGAGAACCAATATTCAATTGGAGCCTTACTTCTCGGCATTTCATGACTACTATAGTGAAAACTATGATAAATACAGCAACCAGATCGTCATAGCGCCACATGAAATACAATCCTGTAAGCGCCTTACAGTGGAGCTCCTACGATCCATTGAAGGTAAAACAGCCAAGTTGAACATGCCTTCTGAGGAACGGTTAGAGGCTGTCGTACAATTGATTAATGACGTAGATCAGATGTTACGGATGTATACTGAAAATAAAACTGCTCTGTTCGACATCATGAGGGACTTTCTGGCTGAAGATCATTCCACGCCATATCGCGACCATTGCTTCACTATGCTGCTTCAGAATTATGGTTTGTATATTCTGTACTTTCGGTTTGAAGAGATCCATGCACTGGTGAATTATTTCAAAAGCACCCCGCAGTGGTGCGGGATCATCATCAATAAAATTTTCACGGACACCATTTTCATTCAGAGGATGATGAGACAGAAACAGATTGAGATCACGGCGTACCCGGATGTCATTTCATTCTTTGATGAGGAAGCAAAAAAAATCTACATATAGCCTCTTAATCATTGTACCTGATCCAAAATGAAACGCAGAAAAGCCCTCGCCGACTCGCAATGTCAGCAAAGGCTTTTTTAGTGGTATTACATATCGATCATATGGTTACTATCCGCATTTTTGCGATCCACGTCTCATTCGTTTACACAGAAGCAAATTTCTTCTCATCCGTTAGTCCAAGCGCCTTAGCGGTGGTCTTGTGAACTTTGCGAAGAAGCTCCGGATTCTCCACCAGTGACTCGCCGTACGAAGGAATCATTTCCTTGATCTTCGGCTCCCACGAGTCCATGTGCTGCGGGAAGCATCGCTGCAGAATCTCAAGCATGACCTGCACAGCAGTCGAAGCCCCTGGCGATGCGCCGAGCAATGCCGCAATTGAGCCATCGGCAGCAGTAACGACTTCTGTACCGAATTGAAGCGTTCCTTTGCCGCCTTGAACCGTATCCTTAATGACTTGCACGCGCTGGCCTGCCAGGACCATGTCCCAATCTTCGCTCTTGGCATCTGGAACAAAATCACGCAGTTCCTCCATACGCTGCTCTTTGGACAACATCAACTGTTGAATCAGATATTTGGTCAGTGAAATCTCTTTGACACCTGCCGCAAGCATGGTTAAGAGGTTATGTGTTTTGACCGACGTGATGAGGTCGGCATTCGAACCCGTCTTCAGGAATTTGGGCGAGAAGCCGGCAAACGGGCCAAACAGCAATGATTTCTGGTTGTCGATAAATCGGGTGTCCAGATGTGGAACAGACATCGGCGGAGCTCCCACCGAAGCTTTACCGTATACCTTGGCATGATGCTGCTCGACAACCTCCGGATTTTTGCATACCATGAAGAGCCCGCTAACCGGGAACCCGCCAATATGTTTGCCTTCCGGAATGCCGGATTTTTGCAGCAAATGCAGGCTTCCTCCACCCGCACCGATAAAGACAAACTTGGCCGTATGGCGCTCAACTGCGCCACTGCGCAGATTTTTCACCGTTAACTCCCAGGCTCCATCGCTCTTGCGTTTTATATTTTTCACACTATGTTGGTAGTGGATATCCACGTTATGATCTTTCAGGTGATCCAGCAGCATGCGCGTTAAAGCACCAAAGTTAACATCCGTACCGGAGTCGATTTTGGTTACCGCGATCGGCTCTTTTCCCTTACGTCCCTTCATCATGAGAGGAATCCATTTCCGCAGTTTCGCTGGGTCATCCGAGAATTCCATACCCTCAAATAGAGGATGGTTTGATAAAGCTTCAAAACGTCTTTTCAAAAACAGGACATTGCTCTCTCCGTGTACATAACTCAAATGGGGGAGCGGCATAATGAAGTCCCGCGGATTACGAATCAGATTGCTATTGACGAGATAGGACCAAAATTGTCTTGAGACTTGAAAATGCTCATTCACCTTAATGGCTTTGCTAATATCTACGGTTCCGTCCGGTCGTTCAACGGTATAGTTCAATTCGCATAGTGCAGAATGGCCGGTTCCGGCATTATTCCATTCATTGGAGCTTTCCTCTCCTGCACTGGCGAGTTTCTCATAAACCTTAATATTCCAATCTGGTGCCAATTCTTTCAGCAAGGTCCCCAAAGTTGCACTCATAATTCCGGCACCAATCAAGATAACATCTGTACTCGTTTGTCCCTGGCTCATGTCTACCGTCCTTATATCCTATATTTGCCAAAAGGATGTAAGCGTTATCGATTTGGCATTTGCAGCGAGCCCGTCCTTGAACTGGCCCAAACCTCTCTGAACGAAATTAACCTTGGTCATAGTGTATCAATATTACGGTTAGATTGAAATATGCAATTTTAAGTGACTTGATCTACATGTTAGTATACTTTAGTTTCATTCTTACCGCTAACCCGCTTATAGGGGTGAAAGATTTATTTTTTCAAGATAATAGAAAACATGGCAGAGCGTAACGCGTTCTCTGATGAAAGACTTTAATTCAAGCTACACCTTTACCTTGAGAAAAGATTACACCTTTTACCTGCTTTAATTATGGAAAAAGCTTATTTCGCATGATGATATCATGGAAATAAGCTATTTACATCCGTTGTTCTCCCTCGCATCACGTCTTTTCTTCCATTTTCCTTGGTCATTCGGGAAGCCACCTTTGAATCAAAGTTTGCCTATTCAGAAGATCGAAATGAGTTCCTTGGTATATGGATGGCGCTCTTCTGCAAGTAGCATGTCCGCACCAAAGCGGTCAACGATCTGTCCTTCTCGCATTACGATGATGTGCTGGCTCATTCGGTGAACGGCAGCCAGATCATGTGAGATAAATAGATACGACAGGCCGAGTGATGTCCGAAGGTCGGTTAACAATTGCAGAACAGCACCCTGCGAGATCACATCCAAGCTGGCTGTCGGTTCATCGAGGACGACTACTTCCGGCTCAATACCAATGGCACGCGCAATGGTGACACGCTGACGTTGTCCACCGCTCAGCTCATGCGGATAACGTTCAGCCAACTCACTTGGAAGCTCGACAGCATCAAGCAGCTGCCGCACATAAGCGTCCTTTGAGGTATAGGCAAAGTGGGATAGCTTGATATCCCTCCCGAGCTGCTCATAAGGATCAATCAGTGAATCTGCAATCTTGAGCTTCGGGTTCAGCGCAGCAGCAGGGTTCTGGAATACGATCTGGATCTTCCGACGATGAGGACGCAAGCGGCGGCCACTCAGGCGCGCAATGTCTTGTCCACCGAGCATAATCGAGCCGGTATCCGAATCCTCTATCCGCAACAGACAACGTGCCAGCGTACTCTTGCCACATCCGCTCTCACCTACGAGACCGAGGCACTCGCCTCGACTCAGGGCAAAGGAGACGTCGTTCACAGCTGGATGGTCCGCGCCAGCATAGGTTCGGCTAAGACGTCCCACCTCCAGTACTGGCGTTGTAGACGACTTGGAATGTTCCTGATCCTTCATAAAGGAGACACCCTCCTGAAATAATTCGGTCCGTTCTTCATGTTCAGGCATATTCATTGCGTTCCGTCTCCTTCAGTCCCGATTTCAATGAGCAGCTCAAAACGGGAGCCGCCTCGATCAGCTGACGGGTATATTCATGCTGCGGATGATCGAGAATCCGGTGCTTTCCACCGGATTCAACGATCTGCCCTTCCTTCATAACCGCCAATCGGCTGGCATATCTGCGCACATGACGCCAGTCATGCGTTATGAATAGGATGGCGCAGCCGGTCTCCGCCTGTTTGCGCACAAGAAGTTCCAGTACACGGTGACCCGAGACACTGTCGAGCGCCGTGGTCGCCTCATCTGCAATCAGCAGACGGGGAGACAGCAGTAGCGATGTCGCAATTGAAGCACGCTGAAGCTGCCCACCACTTAGCTGGAACGGATAACGGCGGAGCAGCTCTGCACCGAGGCCAACCGATTCCAACGCTTCGGCAGCACGGTCACGGCGGACGGCAGAAGATTTTTCTCCGTGGACTCTCTGGTATTCGTCAAAATGTCCGCCAATGCTGCGGAACGGCGTAAACGCCCCCTGGTAGTCCTGAAAAATATACGAGATGCGGCTTCCCCGCAGGGCGCGCATCTCCTTCGGCTTCCGTTCAAGTAGATTGCTACCTTCAAACATGATCCGTCCCGATGCATGCAGGTTTGGCGGAAGCAGTCGACCGATTGCCTGTGAGAGTAGACTTTTGCCGCTGCCGCTCTGCCCGACCAGTGCCATGAATTCGCCTTCGCGAACGGCTAGCGAGACGTTATTTACAATCGTACGGTCACGGTTGGCGATGCTCAGTTCCTCAATGGAGAGAATCATGGCTGCACCTCCTTTTTCACATCGAATCGGTCTCTAAAATAGTCACCCAGCATGTTGGCGAGCAGTACCACCGAGACAATCGCAAGACCCGGATAAACCATCAGCTCCGGTCTGGACTGAAAGTACGGCCTGGAGTCATTCAGCATCGCCCCCCACTCCGGTGTTGGTGGCTGAGCCCCCAGCCCGATGTAGGACAATGAGGAGATTAGCAATATAATCTTGCCTAGATCGAGGCTTGCCAGCACGAGAACATGCCCCGCAATATGTGGAAGAAGATGCTTGGTCATGATTCTTGCGTCTGACAGCCCGTTCGTCCGGGCAATGCGGATGTAATCCTTTTGTGACTCGGACAGGACGGTACTGCGAACAAGGCGTGCATAGCTGACCCACTTGACGATAACGATTGCCAGCACCAGATTTCCGATTCCCGCACCAAGCAGACCGCTCAGCACGATCGCAACGATGGTGTCGGGAAAAGCGAGGAAGCCGTCAGCGATCCGCATAAACAACTTGTCGATCCACCCTCGCTTGTAGCCTGCTATCAGACCAAATGGTATCCCGATGAGCAGCGCTGCTGCGAGCGCCAGCAAACTGTAGCCGAGTGTCTGCCCACCGCCAAGCAGCAAGCGTGTCAGGACGTCGCGGCCCAAATGATCGGTGCCGAGCGGGTGCAGTGCGCTTGCTGCCTGCAATCTTCCCCGCAGATCGGTCAGTGTAGGGTCATGTTTCAGATATACGAAGGTATACAAGGAGGCTCCGATGACGAGAAGCGCGAAGAGCAGGGCGATTGTTGCCTGCCAATTATGTTTTTTGGATTTAGCGACCAAAGGACGCAAGAGCATCGTTTTCATCGGTGAGCCTCCTTTTCCTTGAGTTTCATTTCTGGATTCAAATATCGATAAGACAGATCTACTGCTGTATTCACGAGGAATACGATGATTGCCATAATCAAAATGTAACCTTGAATCAGCGGGTAATCGCGCTGGCGAATGGCGTCGACAACGAGCTTGCCGATGCCCGGATAGGCGAACAGCACCTCGATAACGACGACTCCGCCAATCAGGCTGCCGAGGCTGACGCCGAATACGGTAATGACCGGCGGCAGACTATGCCGGAAAGCGTGCAGCAGGAAGATGCGGCCTTCGGACAGTCCCCTCGCCCGGGCCGACCGCACGAACTCTTGACTCAGTGAATCGAGCAGACTGGAGCGCAAAAGACGCACATAAACGCTGGAGATGGCAAGTCCCAGCGTCAGAGATGGCAAAATAAGTGAACTGAATCCATCCCGACCCATCGTTGGCAGATTACCAAATCGCACACCGAACAGGTCGATTAGAATCAGACCCAGCCAGAAGCTTGGCACGGCCGCCCCGACAATGGAGAGCATACGACTGCCCCGGTCGATCCAGCTGCCACGATGGAGCGCAGACAGTGATCCGAGCGGGATCGCTACAGCCAGCATGACCAGCAGCGCGCCGATTGTCAGTTCCGCCGTACCCGGCAGTGCATGCATCAAAGTCTGCATAACAGGCTGCCCCGTTGAATACGATACACCGAAATCCAGCCGGACGAAGTCAAGCAGCCAGTTCCCGAACTGGACCGGCAGTGAATCATTGAAGCCCATTTCCTCCCGCACGGCCTCAACCTGCTCCTGACTGACGGACAGTTCGTCCACATTGAGAATGGTCAGCACCGGATCGCCGGGAGCAAGGCGGAGGAACAGGAAGCTCACAAACATAATGAAGAGCAGAAATATAAACACTTCAAGAAACTTGCGAAGCAAAATGCGAAACATTACATCACATCCAGCTTATTGGTAATCATGTAATACTCACTGCGCGTTGTAACCCAGTTCTTGATCTTCTTGCCGTTATAGGCAACGATCGTACCAGGATGCAGCACGAATGAATTCAGCACATTGTCATGCACGTAGTTGGCTGCCTTCTCGGCAAGCTCTGCGCGCTTCTCCGGATCAACCGTAAGGTTCAGCTCATCAATAATTGCAGTCAGTTCCGGATCTTCTGATCCGCTGAAGTTAAGAGCACCCTTAGGGTGGTATGTCGCATTCAGGTAATAGCCTGCATCCCCACGCGGAGCTGTCAAGTTACTGTACGTCGCAATATCCCAGTCGCGGTTGGACGCCATATAATCTTCTGGCGTGTCAATCTGGCGAATCTGGACATCGATACCGATCTTCTTCGCATCAGACTGGAACACTTGAGCAATCAGTGGCAGATCTGCACGAGCTGAATACGTCAGCAACGTCAATTGCAGCGGCTTGCCATCTTTCGTCATCACGCCATTTTGCTGCTCGTATCCAGCTTCCTTAAGATAGTTCACTGCGGCGTCAGGCCCAGATTGCTTAGCAGTCTCTGCATAAGTTGGCGCGAATGGTAGAGACCGCAGAAACGGTCCGATAGCCGCCTCGCCATAACCGAGCAAGATCGTTTCGACTATACTCTGACGGTCAATCAGTGCATCCAGCGCACGGCGAACATTCAAATCCTTGATGCTCTCACGCTCCATGTTCATCGTCATCTGGTGGACACGAAACGTGGATGTGGATTCAACAGTCATGCCGTCGATCGCTTTCAGAGAATCCAGACTTTCAACTTCCGGGCGATAAACGATATCGACCTGTCCGGATTTAAGCGCAAGCGTGCGGGCATTGGCATCTTCGTTGAACGAGAACGTTACCGAGTCGAGTGGTGAAGCACCGTCCCAATATTCATCGTAGCGGTCCAGTTCAAGCTTGCTGCCCGGGGTAAATGAAGTCAGCTTGAACGGCCCGGTGCCGATCGGCTTATTTACGATGTCCGGCTCGCTTACATCGATAATCGCCGTATTCGGATTGACCAGCTCGGACGCAAATTCCGGGAATGGCTGGGTCGTTGTGATTTCCAGTTTGTCACCTTCAGCTTCAATGGTGTCGATCTTGAGTGCATTCTGAATTGCAGGGCTTTCCTGCAGTGCACGTTCCAGTGATGCCTTGACGGAGTCTCCAGTCATTGGCTTACCGTTCTGGAACGTCACATCATCACGCAGGTCAATCGTCCAATGCTGGCCGTCTTCACTCTCCCAGCTCTCGGCGAGCCATGGGGCGACGGTCAGATTCTCTTCGTCGAGACGAACCAACGTTTCCGTGATGCCCGCACGAAGTGGAACATAGCTGGAATCAACATGCGGGTCCAGTGAGCTGGTGGAGAAGTTATATAGGAAGTGAACGTTTTTGTCGGTGGAAGGCTGCGCAGCGGGACTCGTTTCGGAAGATCCACAGGCACTCAGCAGTCCGGCGCCTAGGACCAGGGAGGTCAGCGCCAGCAGCGGCGTCTTTTTATTCAAGGTAATGCCCCTCTCTATGTATCATTTTCTTAATCGTAATTATTATTATTTAAACAATGAGTTTTATCATATCGTAATGATTACGTTTTGACAAGATATATATCACAGGGCCAACGCAAAAAGAAACCCTACTCTCCGAAGAGAGTGGGGTTTCGGGTTTCTAAACGGATGTTCCCTATTCCACATAAATGGTAGGAGTCCCCATCCATTTACCCTATTTCATTTGATAAGGCCGGTTCTAAGTTAAGAAAAGAATTGCCTACGTTCTAATATGGTCGGGGAAGCTCATGCAAACTTAGTTATACCTATTATCCTTCCTTATCAACACTCTCTAAGGCAACATCGCTGATATCCTGAATAGGGATATTCAAATTTCTCCAATACGTTAGAGGATACGCTGAACTACCTACAATCATTTCGCCTTGTCTTATCGTGAAGCTCCCGCCTCTTTCTAAGAATTTTATCATTGGCTCATACAAATCAATATGCTTAATTGCTTCATGAACTACCTGGTCTGCTAATTCAGAAATTTCTAAATAGCAGTAACCGATTGCCTTAATATAAGGATTTTGAATAAAATCAAGTTTAGGACAGGCCCGATATATTCCATTTACAGATTTCCCAAGAACTTTAGCGAAACTAAATATGGGATATCGATCTACAGAAGCATCCATTTCATCTAAATATTGATTAGCCCGTCTAAAATACTCTTTAATCAGAACGTGATATGACTCTCGTGAATCAATCCCTATATCCTGAAATGGAATGGACGATAAACGTTTAATAGCACTATTTAATAATGCCCCATATAATCCCCTCGCTTATTTAAACATTTTATTAAAGAAATATTCTTCATATCCCGGGAACACTCCACATTCATAAGGTCTTGCATGATGCAAATCCAATGCGAAGATACTCATAATCTCAATTTGGAAATTCTAGTAAAATGGTTACACATAAATAGAACTATCGCTCCTCACAAACAGCATCTAACATAGATTAAACTATAGTATAGATCAAGAACTGAGGGCTGAGACGATGACTAAGATACAGATCCCTGTGGATCAGATGACACATACGGTTGGACTGTTTAAATTAGGACACGGGCACTTGCAGCAAATTCTGGCTAGATTAAACGGCCAACTTACTCCCTTACTCGGGGGTTTTGAAGGCGAGACAGCTGAGCGTTTTGCTCACCTATACCGTTATGCGGAGAAAAACCTGAATACCACCCTGGAGTTGCTCCACACGATATCCCTTCGTCTGGAACAGATTCGTGATCGCTTTGTGGATACCGATTCGACTATGGTTAATATCTCTGCGCTTCTCGATTATCAGGCAAACCCGGGTACACCCCGTACCAATGATCTGGTATGCGGCCCCAATGATCCACCTCCTAAACGAAGTGTCGAAGAACATGTGAATGCCTTCTTCAATCAGGCTGGGGAGAATGCAGTAGCAATTGGTGATTCTGTCCTACAACTAGGCAAAGATTTCATCGAACATCCTCTGGATACCGCGGGGGACCTTTTGTATGATAATACCATTGGTACCATTACGGACATAGGTAATGGAATCGCATTTACTTGGAACTATGCTTGGGATAACGGAGATACCCGAGAACAGGCAGAGAAGCAAATTGCAGCTGAGTTCAATAAAATGAAGCACGAAGGCGGAGCAGAATACGCTGCAAATATCACAACTTCCATGCTCCTTGGAGTTTTCGGGAGAAAAGTTGGAATAAAGTCAATCGATGGCAGACAGCATCATTCGCCTCATACCGATTCGAGTGGAGGAGATAGTAAGAATGCAGAGCATAATAAAGACGAAAAACATGCTCAATATGGAGAAGACTTAGGTAAAATGGGAACCTATGTGGAGAATCCAAGTATTCAAGTCAACTGGAGCGAGTTTGCTGAACATGGATTGGCAAGAATGGAAAAACGCGGTGTGACTCAGGATATGGTTGATAATTGGGTAAAAACCGGAAAATCGCTATCCCAAAATGAAGGCGCTAAATATGCCTTTGTAACAAGAGAAGGTGTAGCTATCGTTAGCAAGGAGGGCAAATTAGTTACTACATGGGGTAAAAATAATTTTGATGAAGGCATGTTAGAAATCGTTGAAAAACTATATGGTGAATAAGAGGTGATACACATTTTAGTCAAAAGAATAATAGACGAATGGGATCCCATTGATCTATTTCCCTACGCTCCTGAGGATGAATATGAGGAAGAAATAAAGCAAATTGAAGATTGTATTGTTAACAGCAGTTTGGAAAAAGACAACTTAGGTAAAGAAATATATGAGATGTTCAGGAGAAGATTTGGGAGCGACATATTCACTCAAAGTCTAGAATCATGTATAAATATAGCAAACAAAATTCTTAATGCTTCTCATGATAACTAAACAAACTTTACGTACCCATTTTGTAGAATCTAATTCGAGTATGAACAAATGAAATAAAAAAAGAAAGAGGCAGTTCGTTAACCAGTAGAGAAGGTTGGACGTACCAGTCCATTCAAGAGAACATTACGACTTAAAACGTATTTTGGGAAAAGATACAATGAAATTTGCGAAATGGGTATTGAGGCTATACCAAACCCTAAATGATCATATAGAGAATTGGTTCAATTTAGAGAATAAAATGCCGATTTCCCCTGATCTTGACTAAGTATTACGACTAAAACTTAGGTAAATAAAAGACTGTCTATGATCAATACAATCATAGGCAGTCCTTTCAACGCTGAGAGTATATCTATTTAATCAACTTAGCATCACCAAGAACAATATCAATTTGCTCTCCTTTATCTAAAGCTGCTTCAAAGACAATCTGAAGTTTTAAAACACCTGTAACATCAACATTAATGCTTTCAGGCATGTCTCCGCCCTTCATTTCATCTTTTCTAAATAATTCTTCTCCATCACCTTTTATCACTAAGGAACCTGAATTTTTAGAATTACGTGTGTAATCATCAATTCCGATATATCCAGTCAACTTTTTATATGCACCATTTAAGTTGTAATCTACAGATACTATTTCCTCATCGTTGTAAAACGAATAACTATCTAGTATAGCACCCATCCCATGTAAATATTTTTGATTAGCTATAGTGAATTTTAAACCTTCAGGATTTTTCCAATTTTTAAAATAAACACTATCTACTTTACCATCAATTCTAGCATAAGAAACCTCGTCTAAATATTTAAATGTTCCAGCTTTAGTACCGAATGAAGCTGTCTTACTTTTACCATCATACGCGAAGGATTCCCCCATGGTTTGAGCTGCTGTTTTGGCAGGTACGTACAAATTACCGTTATACACGATTGATTGGGCTGTGTACCCCGTTGAACATCATTTTAACGTTCTCCATAACTACACTAATCTTAGTATTGGTTCCTGCAAAGGCTGTTGCTCCTGTTAATAATGAACCTAGTAATACACCTACAACCAATCCTTTGACCTTGTCTTTCATGTCTTCTCTCCTTTTTAGAAATATTAGTGAAATTGATAAGCGTTCCAATAATACCCAAAAAGGAGGTGGTTGTATATAGTATTGTTGTTAGATGAGACTCTCTTTTACGCCAATTCCCATCTCTTAAAACGTTAAGCCATATTTCGGGCTTAACTTCATCCTCCTATTCAAGGAGTTCCTTCGTTTTTTTAAATCAAGAAACTCCCCGCTCCAGCTCCGCAAACTCAATCCGATTACGCCCATTCTGCTTCGCCTGGTACAGAGCCTTATCTACCGTAGCGAACAGCTGAGTCAAATACCCCTCGGGATTATCCGGTACATGCTCAACTTCAAAATCCTCAATGGAGAGTATCCCAATACTGATCGTAATGGCCACCTGCCCAATCTCATGATTCACCATCATGTGGTTGGACTCTACAGATAACCTCACGCGTTCCGCTATTTTCTGAGCTAACTGGCGTTCGGTGTGCGGCAGATAGATCATGAATTCCTCTCCACCATAGCGGGTTAGAATATCGGTACCCCGAATGGATTGTTTAATTGCCTGAGCCGTACGGTACAGCACTTCATCCCCAATGACATGACCATAGCGGTCATTAATCGCTTTGAAGTAATCGATATCCAGGAGCAGGAGTGAAAACGGGGTCTTATAATGAACATTCGTAATCACCTCGTGCGTCAACTGCTGTGTCAGATAACGGCGATTGTAACAGTCGGTCAAACTGTCCGTAAGGGCCAGCTCCTCCAGTTTACGATTGGCCTCGGATAACTCCTGCCGAATGCGATCCAGGGCATGGTTGCGTTCCTGAAGCATTTCATTCTGCCGGTTCATTTCCTTTACATAGTAGCGCTCTTGCGAGACATCCTGAAGCGTAAGGATATAACCAATAGGCAGCTGGAACGTATCAACGATTGGAGACGTTTGGAGTATGAAATGACGCTCGATGTCACGCTCCACGATAACTTCTATCTGAGACAACTTATTTTCTTTTTTCTTATACTGATCCAGAAACGGCTGGCTGCTGCCGCCCTCTACGCGAACAGACCCCAGAAACGCCTCCATATCAAAACAATCCCCGACATGCAAATCCATAACGGATTTTGAGGCCTTGTTAGCTTCAATAATGGTATCATTCTCATCCAATACAAGGATGCCATATGGAATCGTATTAATTACATCCTCATGGGCGATAGAAACCAGATCGAAGACATTGTACCGCTTAATGACATAGACAAAAAATAAATCCGACAGAAAAATCCCCAGCGAAGTCAGTCCGGGAATAATGAATGGTATCCATGCTCTCAAAACCACATTTAAAAGGGCATCGATTGCCGCGAAAATAGCCAGCACGAATATGCCCCACAGCGTAATTTTCACCTGTTTTTTAATCGTTGGAGATTTATCGGAGGCACGAAGTGCCCCGAACAAAATAAAGAGGGAAGCCACAAAATAGCTTACGAGAACAATCATTACAAACCAGAACCATGGTCCATATGCCCGTTCGACATAACCTCCCTCCAAAGGGGTTACAAACCAATTGAGCGGGTTTATCATCACTCCTACGGCTGCAACAATTGCTGGAGTAAACAGCAGGAAGGATCTTTTTTTACCTAATCGATCAGCATATCCTGTGATAAAGATGGTCAACAGAAGCCAACCACTCCCAAGCAGTGAGACGGCGACGAAAGATAGGGTCACATAAAATAACTGCCAACCTGGATTATCCGACAACACGATGGCAAATTGACAGAAGGGCCAGAGCATCATCAAACCATGAAATAAAAAGTAAACCTTATGTAAATTCGTAATTCTAGCGGTAGCGAAAACATAGACGTATACACCAAACAACAGGACGAATAAAAAAAGATCATACCATACTAATGGGCTCACAAATCTTCTCCTTCTTGGTTGCGACTACTACGATATCATTGAGCTAGGCCGTTTCGTAACCCTTAAGTGATGCTCCATTAAAACTATAACTGCTATTCCTCTACAAAAACTTCTGGTTAAATTAACCATATCTTATCACACAGCTAAAAGGGTGAGTAGGCCATACAATGGAAATACAGCCAAGCACTGATTTATTTTTGCAACTATTTTTGCCGATTTGTGAATGGTTTTGAACGTTTAGCATAGAAAAACACAAGGCAATCTCCCCGCCCGTTACCGAGCGGCATTGAGTTGTGCCTAAGCTTGCGCCAGCGGCAGGTTATCCGAGAATAAATCCGGATTCTCCTTAAGCATATCTGTGATGATCTCTGCCACCTTGGCCGCATCACACACTCTTACGACTGCATCGCCAAGCTTTCCTTGACGAATCGCCCCCTTACGCTCCAGCACTTCATCTACTTTCCAAAAATGTTCTGACCACGATAACCCACAATGCCTGCGGGAAGGCACCGAAATCTCTGTTCCATCAGGCAGTATGGTAACTAACTGCTCATGCTCATCCGTTAACCGTCCCGGAATATCCACCCATTCTTCAACGCCATGGATAAACGTGTTTCGTTTCAGGTCAACGCCGACCAGGAGAATGGTCGCTTTACGATCGAGCAGCTTCCCCCAGGCCGATCCTCTCGCACAGGGTGTGTCATATAGGTGATCGTCCTTGGTGAAAGTCTCTGCATCAAAGCCCTTTGCTGCAACTGAATGTGTAGGGTGCCATGACCGCACCACGCCTGGCCGTTTACGGAAAAGCTCGGGTAAGATCCCAACACAGCACGGCGAGGATTCCACGTGGAACATCGGGTTACTCGCATTGATGGTGGACCATGTATGCGTTGGCAGCACCAGCAGTCCATCCTTCATATAGTCAGTAAAGGCATCCAACACGGTGTCTGCTCCACCTTCGACCTCCCCCAAACTTTTCATCGAAGAGTGCACGAGCAGCGTGCCTTGTCCGTCAATGCCAAGCTCGTGCAGTTGATCAAGCAAGCTTTCTTGAGTATGCATGGTTAATGGATAACCTCCTTTGGGCTATTATAGCAAAATAAAGCGAGCTCTCAGGTAGACGGAGCCCCCTCCTGAGATTGACACTAACATGGATTGCAGTTTGCCACACCTTCTGTCTCACTGCATGACAAAGGGCCGAGGGAAATCCCCCGGCCGCTAGGCATAATGGATATGAGTCCAATTACAATAAATTATTCCACGCTTATTTAATGATAACATACTCCAGGTTAACCAGCTTCGCGTACGTTACAATCTGATCTGTAGTCAGGTTCAAGGATACAACCGTATGGTGACCACCACCATTTTCAATCCACGCTTTCACTCCATCCTGGAAGTTCGGCTTCACGCTCCACAATACACGTGCTACCGGCAGGTTAGGTGCTGGAACAGTTGGTTCAAAAGCAGATACTTCGTTGATCAGCAGTTTGTAATGGGTACCGAAGTCTGCCATGGATACCACGACACCTTCTCCTGCTTTACCATCGAATACAAGACGTGCCGGATCTTCACGATCGCCAATGCCCAGTGGGGACACGATAATTCTCGGTTTCGTGCTGGCAAGTGTCGGATCTACTTCAAGCATGTGAGATTGCAGGATAGCTTCCTGTCCGGCAGCCATCTCGTATGTGTAATCTTCCATGAAGCCTGTGTTCTCGTTATGGGCCATGATTTTCAGCAAGCGATCCAGCGCAGCCGTTTTCCAGTCACCCTCACCGGCAAATCCGTACCCTTGAGCCATCAGGCGCTGCACAGCCAGACCCGGAAGTTGTTTCATGCCATGCAGATCTTCGAAGTTTGTAGTGAAGGCACTGTATCCACCTTCGTCCAGGAAACGTTTGATCGCAATTTCATAACTCGCTTGTACACGTACGCTGGCTTCCCAAGCTTCCTTGCTGTTCGTGCCATAATCGAATTCGTAGAGGTCTCCATACTGAGCGATCAAATCATCGATTTCCTGCTCTGTTACAGCGTTCACGTATTGAACGAGGTCGCCAATGCCGAAGTAATCAACGGTCCATCCGAATTGGATCTGTGCTTCCACTTTATCACCTTCGGTTACGCCCACGTTGCGCATGTTATCACCGAAGCGCGCTACTTTGATGTTAAAGCTTTCATTATAAGCTACCGCTACGTCCATCCAGTCTGCAACCTGCTGTTGCACTTCTGGGCGCTCCCAGTAGCCAACAACGATTTTATTTTGTTTTCTCAGACGGGCATTAATGAAACCATATTCGCGGTCACCATGTGCCGCTTGGTTCAAGTTCATGAAGTCCATATCGATGGTTGCCCAAGGAATGCTTTCGTTGAATTGGGTTGCCAAGTGCAGCAAAGGTTTTTGCAGCAATTTCGTACCACGAATCCACATTTTCGCCGGAGAGAACGTATGCATCCATGTGATGACACCTGCGACTTCATCGCGATAGTTGACTTCTTTCATGATACTCGTGATTTTATCTGCGCTTACGGCCAGATCCTGCAATACGAGTGGGTATGGAAGAACGCCGCTTGCATTCAGAGCATCCGTGATTTTCTGTGCATTGGCTTTTACCTCGCCCAGTGCTTCTTCACCATAGAGATGCTGCGAACCAACGACAAACCAAAATTCTTTAGCTGCTGTTGCTGACATGTAATCATCTTCTTTCCTATATAGTTTGTTTAACTCCATTACACTTGATCACTCCAACTGCAGTACTATCTTACGATCGCTGGTTATCCCCGGATTTTTTTTATTCCCTTTTTTAAAGGGAAAATCCTGTGATAAACGCGAACGCTTCGCTTCTCCAGATTGGTTCTGCACTCTCCGTTATCGTGTAAATCTTAAATCCTAATATAGATCACTCAGTAACCAGAACAATCTTCAAATCGCTGTTTTCTGCTCGTATTATTTCTGTCCGTAATACGCATCTTTTCCGTGTTTTCGCAGATAGTGTTTATCCAAAATGCCTTGTGGCAGTTCTTTTGCAAAGTTATTCAATTGCCGCGCGTACAGGTTCATTTTGCACACTTCCTCCAGCACGACACTGTTCACCACCGCAGACTTGGCATCTTTCCCCCACGTAAACGGTGCATGACCATGGAGTAATACTGCTGGAACTGCCATAACATCAATGCCACGCTGTTCAAACGTTTCAATAATGACGCGTCCTGTCTCCGCTTCGTATCCGCGATCCACCTCGTCCTGGTTCAGGAAACGTGCACAAGGCACCGCCCCATAGAACGTGTCCGCATGTGTCGTTCCCATCACAGGTACGTCCAGTCCGGCTTGCGCCCAGATGGTCGCCCATGTGGAGTGTGTGTGCACGATGCCGCCAATCTCCGAGTAATGCTTATATAGTACGGCATGTGTTGCGGTATCCGAGGAAGGCCTCATCTCACCCTCCACCACGTTACCGTCCAGATCGACCACAACCATGTCGCTTGCTTTCATCGTATCGTAGCTGACGCCACTTGGTTTGATTACGAACAGACCGCTTTCCCGATCGATTGCACTGACGTTACCCCACGTGAATTTTACAAGTCCATGCTTTGGCAGTTCCAGATTCGCCTGGAATACCTCTTCTTTCAATTGTTCTAACATGTTATTCCCTCCCGTTCTCTACCAAATGGTCGACAGCCGCCTGCTCAATGGCCAAGCCCCTCCGGTAGCGTTCGATAAATGCTTCAAACCCTTTGACATCTGATGGATCCGGGGCAACCTCTTCCCCAGCAACTTCGCTAAAGACTTTCTGCTCCAGGAACACATCCAGACTCTCCTGCTCATCCTTGTTGATCATGTACGAAGCGAGAAGCGCCATGCCCCAGGCTCCGCCTTCACCCGCTGTGGACATGACGGATACCGGTACATTCATGGCGGCGGCTACGATTCGCTGTCCGACGACTGGCGTTTTGAACAATCCACCATGGGCCAAAATGCTGTCGATGGCAACATGCTCGTTCTTCGTCAAAATATCCATCCCGATCTTCAGCGCGCCGAATGCAGTAAATAGATGCGTGCGCATAAAGTTCGCCAGGTTGAAGCGGCTTTCCGGTGAGCGGACGAACAATGGACGGCCTTTGTCGATCCCCGTAATGTTCTCGCCGGAGTAATATCCGTAGCTCAGAAGGCCACCACCATCCGGGTCTGCTTCAAGCGCTTTGTTAAACAGGACACTGAACAGCTTGCCGTTGTCAGCTTCGTATCCCATTGCTTCAGAGAATTCACGGAACAATCCGATCCAGGCGTTGATGTCGCTGGAGCAGTTGTTGGCATGCACCATGCCCACCGGACTGCCATCTGGCGTCGTGACCATGTCGATCTCGGGATACACTTTGGACAGCTCATTCTCCAGCACAATCATGGCAAAAACAGACGTGCCAACTGATATATTGCCTGTGCGTTTTCTGACGCTGTTCGTTGCGACCATACCTGTCCCGGCATCGCCTTCCGGCGGACATAGCGGAATGCCTGCTTGCAGGTCTCCTGCAGGGTCGAGCAGCTTCGCTCCTGCCTCCGTTAATGCACCTGCTTGCTCGCCAGCGAGATGTACCTTCGGAAGAAGGTCCTCTACTTTCCATGGAAAACCTTTATCTGCGATCAACTCATCGAACTGCCCAATCATGGATGGGTGATAGTTATGTGTAGATTCGTCAATTGGGAAAATGCCCGAAGCGTCACCAATCCCGATCGCTTTATTGCCGGTCAACAACCAGTGAATATATCCTGCCAGGGTGGTCAGGTGATCGATGTGAGGCACATGCTCCTCTTCGTTTAAAATCGCTTGGTACAAGTGCGCAATACTCCAGCGTTCCGGAATGTTGAATTGAAGGAGATCCGTCAGCTTTCTGGCAGCAACCCCCGTGGTTGCGTTACGCCACGTCCGGAACGGTACCAGCAGTTCACCCTTGCGATCCAATGCAACATATCCGTGCATCATGGCTGAAAATCCGATTGAACCGATAGTTTGCAGCGTGATGCCGTATTTCTGTTCCACATCCTGCTTCATCTCGCGATATGCCGTTTGCATGCCTGCAATAATATCCTCTTGGTTGTATGTCCAATATCCGTCTTTCAGGAGATTCTCCCACTCATAACTCCCGGATGCGATCGTGTCGAAACGTTCGTTAATCAATACCGCTTTGATCCGTGTCGATCCGAATTCGATGCCAAGTGAAGTGGTTCCCTTCGCAATCGCCTCTTTCGTCTCCTCATGACTCATAACCATGGTTGTCCCCTCTCTGATCGCAGTTTTATGTCCGAAGGCTGATCGTTATGTTGAAGCTCCAAAACTGCAGTGACTTTATGATGAATTCATGAATTCGTATAAAAATGTTTCCTGCTGTTACGTCCCTCATGTGAGAGAAAAGTAACAATCCTATTTAAGAAGGCGCTTTCCTTTTCTGACAGCCTTAGTATATTTTTTGTACGTACATTTGTCAATAATATATAATAGTTATACTTACAATAAACACGATATTGCCTATTACTGTGCTAATCATCACTTGATTATAGGTATGCTGTAGGGTACAGTTTCATGTAATCAGTCCGGAATTGTACGGTTCTTTTCGAAAAATATGCAGTTTCATTTTCATTGAAACAGAATCATGATAAAATATGTGCGTACAACTATTTGAACAATACCGTTTCTATAGATGAGTAATGATGAAAGAAGTGGATTACGTGAAGCCAAAATACCAGGTCATTATTGACGATATAAAGAGCCATATCCTTTCGGGGACATATAATGTAGGCGAACAGATTCCGACGGAGTCCGCTCTGCAGGAGAGTTACAACGTGAGCCGCCAGACGGTTCGGAAGGCCATTTTGGAGCTATCGAACGAAGGTTTTTTGAGAAGTGAAAAGGGTTCGGGCACCTATGTCAGCAATCAATACCGATCCAGAGTCGGCGGAAGTACGATGAAAAAAACGATCGGTGTTATCACAACGTACATCTCCGATTACATCTTCCCCTCGATCATTCGCGGCATTGAGAGCCGATTGAATGAAGATAATTATTCGTTGCTGTTGGCCAGCACCAATAATGATGTGGCACAAGAAAAAAAGGCGCTGGAAATGATGCTCTCCTATGGCGTCGATGGCCTGATTGTGGAGCCGACCAAGAGCAATCTGTACAACCCCAACATTGCGTACTATCTGTCGTTTAAGGAGCAGGATGTCCCGTTCACCATGATCAATGCCTTTTACGAAGAGCTGGAGGTTCCCTTCTTCTGTCTGGATGACGTGCAGTCCAGTTATCTTGCCACCCGGGAACTCATTGCCAAAGGACACACCCAGATTGGGCTTATTGCAAAAATGGATGATTTACAAGGAAAGTACCGGATGAAGGGGTACATCAAAGCGTTAGGCGAAGCCAAACTACGGTTTCATCCCGAGCAGGTGCTTTCGTTCGATACAGCGTCGAAGCCGGATCTGTCCACCAATGTGGAAACGTTTCTGAACGAAAACAGGGAGGCGCTAACTGCCATTGTGTGCTATAACGACGAGGTTGGGCTGGAAGTCGTTCATGCTTGCCGGAGACTAAGCATATCCATTCCGGATGAGTTATCCATTATTGGACAGGACAATTCATACATCGCCAAGAATGCCAACATTCAACTCACGACACTAACCCATCCCCAGGAGCAAATGGGCCGCGACGCCGCCGACTGGGTCATCAAGAAGCTGCAAGGCAAAAAGGATCTGCACACCAATACCTATTACCAGCCTGTCCTGATTGAGGGCGAAACGGTGAAGGAGATTGAAGTGGAATAACAGAGTCGTAGATGCGCGGTATTAACGTAAATTTATTTCGCCATGCACAAAGAAGGCCGTTGATTTTATCTACGGCCTTTTTTGTCCTTTATAAAGAGCGAGGTAATTAAATAATTAACTATTTTCTAAATTTTTCTTCTCAATCCGAATTTATTCCGACTGATCCACTTCATCATTTTCCAAACTTACAATCACACCGTTCCTCTCCAAGTTTTCCACAACCTGCTCAGCATGCTCATTCAGTGGGTTGTTGGCCAAATATACCTCAGTTAGATGAGGAATGGTTTCGAGCACTGCAATATCCTGGATAAGGTTATTTTCCAGATAAAGATGTTCTAATGTTGGATGGTTCTTTAACGGTGTCAAATCCTGAATTTTATTATGGTCCATAATAATCCATTCAAGATTTGTCTTCTGGAGAGGTCTTAGGTCCGATACTTGATTGCCGCTTGCAAGCAAACTTGTAAGATTGCGTAAATTTTTTAACGGTTCCAGACTTTTGATATGGTTATCGCTAATCAATAAACTCTCCAGTTTACTTAATCCTGAGAGTGGAGATAAATCTGTAATTTGATTCCCATCTAAAGCCAAGAAATTTATTTTTTTCAGCTTGGTGAGTGGTTTTATATTTTTGATGTTATGACCGGGCAGAACTAACTCCGCTATGTTAACCGCATATTCAAGCCCTTGGAGATTAGAAATCTTACTTTTTGCATCCATAGCGTACAAGGATTTTAATTTTTTCAAATCGCTTGCCTTTAGTTCTTTTTTAGCCGACAGCTTCAGATCTGCTCGAATGATTTTTGCCAAAACTGGATCTTTGATAACCGATGCTGCCAAAATTGTTGTTGTCGGTAATAATAAAAGAACCAAACAAAATACGATGATACTTTTTGCGAATTGATTAGGCATAGGAATCTCCTTAAAATTAGTTTCTCAAACTTCATATCTTTCGCTGATACTTGCAGATCTTCATTGCTTTGTTCATCACTAAGGTCATTACTTACTTCACTTTTTCTTAGTCCGTTTGTTTTTGGTGAACCTAATTATGTACGATTCATCGCTATCTCCTTACATGATTTAATAATAAAAATATACCATGATCTGGAATGTAATACATTAAATAAATTGCTTTTCATAATTGAAGAAATCCCTGTCTCCTTTCGATACAGCATTTCGGTATAACCAAAACTCTACTTGTTTAAGGTATTTGATCATATAACGTACCCAAAATGTAATATAGCCGTACGGTCTACTATCCCGTACGGCTATAACTCGATGTATTCTACTTTCGTAATTCAGATAGACTAGTTCCAGATCTCTTCGGCAATTTCCTTAATGAACGCCAGCTTGCGCCATTGCTGTTCCTCTGTCAGATGGTTGCCTTCCTCCGTGGAAGCAAAGCCGCATTGTGGACTCAGGCAGATTCGGTTCAGATCAACGTATTGCTTCGCTTCCTCAATCCGCTTCAGAATGTCTTCCTTGTTTTCCAGCTCACCGAATTTGGAAGAGAACAGACCCAGAACGACCTGCTGATTATCCTTCAGGAAACGAAGCGGTTTGAAATCACCTGCCCGTTCGGTATCAAACTCCAGATAAAAGCCGGAGTAGTTATCAATACTTAGAAGGGTTTGTGCAATTGGCTCGTAACCCCCACCTACACCGGCAAATGTCGAAACATAATTACCACGGCAGACATGTGTCGTTACCACGAGGTCTTCCGGCAGGCCGGATACAACGGCTTCATTCAGCTTCGCAAGCTCGTTGGCGTACTCAGCTACATTCACACCAATCTGCTCCATGAACGCCATGAACTGCTCATCGCATAGCGCTCCCCACGTGCAGTCGTCAATTTGAATACTGCGGCAGCCCGCTTCATAGAAAGCAAGAATAGCTGCTTTGTATGCTTGGGCAATGTCTGAAAGAAGCTCTTCCCGATTTGGATAAATGGCTTGTGTGCTTTCCTTGTTTTCCGCCCGGTCCAACTCAAACAGGAACTGCGCAGCCGCAGGGATCGATTGCCGTGCAACCACATCCTCACCTGCAATACCTTTCAGGAATGCAAAATGGGATACAAAAGGATGATTACTATAACTAATTTTGCCGGTCAAACGGGCTGTTTCCGGTCTGGACTCTGCGCCGTTGAATTGATAACCTTGGTCGATAATTGCCCGCTCTACTCCATCAAGTCCCCAGAAAAAGTCGAGATGCCACCAGGAACGGCGGAATTCTCCATCAGTTACCGCTTGAAGGCCAACCTCTTTTTGTTTCTGTACGAGCTTCACAATTTCCGCATTCTCCACTTCCTTCAACTGCTCAGCGGTGATTTCACCGTTATGAAATTGTAATCTAGCCTCTTTCAATGTGCTGGGGCGAAGAAAGCTGCCAACGACATCATATCGAAATGGGGTAACCGTACGCTGCTTAGGTTCAGTTTGAATGCTCATAGGTTAATCTCCTCGTCGTAAAAGAATTGTAGGATTAATATAGCACATCCCTCCTCTTATACTGTTCTACGAATGAGTTATAGCCGGTTATAGCTATTAACTATAGCCCATTAGATAATGAGCCAACGGAACGCTAGCTTTTCGCATTAAGAGGCTGTATCCAAACTGACCTAATTTTATATAGAGTTGACTTAAACTATGGTTTAAGTCGTATGATGTTCCTGTCGACAAAGTAAGTAACAATTTGGAGGTCTCCAGATGAAGTATTGTTCCATTAGCGAAGCTTCTGCCCGATTCAGTATTCCAGAGTCCACGCTGCGCTATTATGAAAAAAGAGGACTTCTCCCATTAATCGAGCGCGATGAAGCTGGAAGGCGATTATTCTCAGAAAACCAGATGGCACTTCTTGAAACGGTTATCTGTTTAAAAAACACACATATGTCCATTAGCAATATCAAACAATATATGGATTGGATAATTGAAGGAAGCAGCACCCTCGAAACAAGGCTCAACATGATGAAAGAACACAAGCAGGCTGTACTCGATGAAATTGCAATCATGACAAATTCCCTAGAGGGAATTGATTTTAAAATTACACGCTATACTAATCAAATTCAGGAAAACACTAAAGGTGAACAGGAGAGAACATAGAATGAAACTTACAGGCAATACTATACTCATTACAGGTGGAAGTTCTGGAATCGGATTGGCTTTTGCAGAGCGATTTATCAAAGCTGGAAATACAGTCATTGTTACGGGACGACGAGAGCAGGTACTTCAGCAGGCCCAAGAAAAACTCCCTACACTTATCACGCGCGTAAATGATGTGAATATGGAATCCGACCGGATCGCATTGTTCGATTGGGTAACAGCTAACTATCCAGAGGTCAATGTGTTAGTGAATAATGCCGGTATTCAACAACGCTTTAATGTACTCAAAACGGATGCGAAGCATCAATGGGACTACTTCAGCAAAGAAATTACGACGAACATTGAAGCTCCTTTCCATTTATCCATGTTGTTTGCTCCCTACTTGGCAAAAAAAGATGAAGCAACGATCATTAACGTTACTTCCGGGCTCGCTTTTACACCGTTTGCAATTGCTCCAATTTATTCGGCAACCAAAGCAGCCCTCCATTCGTTTACAATCAGCCTGAGGCACCAGCTTTCAGATACATCTGTAGAGGTAATTGAAGTTGCTCCTCCAGCAGTAAGTACCGATTTAGGCGGAGCAGGACTGCATACACATGGAGAACCATTGGATGCTTTTGCAGATGGAATTTTCAAGGGATTGGAAGAGGGTAAACAGGAGATCGGATATGGCACTTCTGTCGCTCGGTTCCGCATGTCACGAGATGAAGTGGACCAGTACGTAGAAAATATGTATAACGCAACGAAAGACTCTATCGAATAACTTGCTTCTGGAGTAAAGCACTGCGTTTAATAGTGAAAACTCGCCAGTGTAATAGGCGAGTTTTCTTTCCTTTTAATAATGGTTTCCTTACATTAATTTGTTTTTGTTCCTCAGCAGTATATTTCAAAATTCGCCCTTGTCGAAATAATCATCTGGCAAATGCAGTTCTCGCAAACAATGGATAAACTTCTCTCTGAAACTCGGATTGTTTTTATACTCCGGCCATATGGCCTTATAGTAAGGCAGCAACTTCTCATGCGGAATAAGACCCCAGTATAGAATTAAGTTATTCACAACCTGTTGGTTGCCTCCCAACATCATCTGTTCAATGATCTGCCAGCTTCCGATCTTGTTCTTGCAACTGCGTGCGGCATAGATCGCAATAGTTTGCATACTCGGGTCAGCGTGGCACAAGAAGGGTGCAAAGTTGTGGAGAGTAACCTCATCACAATCTTCCAAGAGATATCCTGCATAACGAAGGGTCTCCCTGTCACTAATCCTGTCAATCCTTTGCAAAATCACTGGATAAAACTCTGTTAAATCTGCGGTTTTACGGTGAGCGTTCAGAATCTTTAAAGCATCCGAAAAATCCTCATGCCCTTCCGATTGCAATAGTCCCAAAAGATATTTCGCACCCGTATCAAAAGAAGTTTTGCAAATGAGCTGAATTGCTGTATTGCGATGTTTTACGCTTTGCTCCGCAATATCTCTCAAGAAACCAAGGGTTTCTTCAGAGACTTTTTTAAATTTAAACATTCCATCCAGTGCTTTGGTTTGAATCTCTTCGTTCGGAGCACTCTGATACATCTGGATTAAAACGTCCTCATTCCCCTGCATCAAAACGCCAAACCACGAACCCTCATAATCCAAAATAATCTCATCCAGCCAGCGCTCATACCAGTCCAGAAAGCTGTCTTCATAAACAAAGAAAAAAGGATGATCTGGATGGAAATCAGAGGTGTACACAATCCTCCCCCTGTATTTCCCCTCAAGCACGAGATACATATCGTATTCGCAGCCTTGGGTACCTATGCACAACATGCCGCCTAGCACTTTATTACGGGCTTCATCATATTCTTCATCGGAAATATCCTCATCCTTGGTCAGAGGCTCAATCAGATGGTTCCACTCCTCTTTGGCCATCCCGGGATGCAGAATAGATTTCGCAAGGAGCACCTCTCGCTCGGTATAGGTAGTGGCCTTTTCAAGCGAATAAACTCCATAATAAGGTCCAGCGCCGCCATTGCCAACTTCCATCAAAAACTGCGCAAAAGAATCAGGTAGCGTTACCTGATTAAGACTTTCCCAGTCCGCCAGCTATTTTGCTTTGAGCTTCTCTCTAACCCTATATTGATGGGAGGATGCTCCAAACAAGGAGAAATCCGCGTCTTTATGCATAGCTTGATTTAGCTTGCTTTTTATTCGATCCAGTTGTGTTTCCATTACCTCAGACCCCATATTTGGACTCTCCTTCAATTGTAGCCTAGTTTCCATTTTTTGCTTCTCTAGTCATTTTAGCAGATGCGGAAAGCTGTCACTAAAAATCTTGGGGTACCGTTTGATACAATTTCTGTAACAGCAAGTTTACGAATAAGGACCATCCCGCTAAAAAGACGACTCTTGAAACTCTCGAACGTCGTTCTACTCGGCGAGAGATGCAGGGCATTGTAAGGACAAGCATGTAAAGCCACAGCGTTTTGGGCAAAAAAAATCACGTCCTCCTAGGGGAGAACGCGATATGAAGCTGACTGCTTTCGTGTTTCAGCATCGTCATTAACGCTTTCGGGCGACCACCGCAAGCCTGCCGTTTTCGGTCGAGTACTCGCACGTGGACAGTACAATAAGCTTGTCGCCATACTGGGCTGTTACACCCGTGTCATAAAGAGCGAGTTTCTTGATGTTCTGAACATACGAATCGAACTCGGCGGCTGTACTTACATTCCCAATTTGATAATATTTAAAAACGTCGTCCGATTTGCGATAAACTTGTGATTGAATAACAGCAACAATCTCATACTCTTCCTTTTCGTAAAGCGTGCTGAATTGGAACGTAGCATGCTCTTTATAAAAGCTTTCGTTTTTGTACTTCATTAAATCTTTAAACATCCAGCCGCTTTTCATGTGATGTCCATGAATCAGCAAAATGTCCGAACTGTTGGCCCGGCTATGCTCGTCCAAAAAAGGGAGGCCGCCTTTGTTTTCATTTTTATCAAAGTCATGATTGAGATAGTACTCCGCATCCTGTGGGTTCTGCATGACCGGGTACTCAATGCGGGTGCCGTCAACCTTCAGCCAGCCGACGATGTCCGAATTCCTCTCGTAAAGATCCCGGAATTCGGGTAGCATGACCTGCTCATTCGCCTTATTGGACAAAAAGGAGGGGAATGCATCCCCTCCTCCTTTGTCTGACCCTTCCTCCCAAACTTTTGTCAGTTCTTCGATCTTCTGCTGCTCAGCATAATCCCGCAGGAGAGTTCTCCCAACACTGAAGAGAGAAAATACCAAAACAAGGGAGGAAACGGCGATAAGAATTTTTCTGGTTTTGCTCATTTTCTTACCGCCTTTCCGGTCATTGGATGTGCTTTTTCTTCTTGTTGCCGAGTAGACAGAATCCGATTGTCACCAAGGACATCAGTGCCAAAACCATATAGAAGAGTGGCGATACGCTGTTGTCTCCGGTTTGCGGAACATCGTCGAGCTCATTATCTCCATTACCCGCACCCTTATCGGCTAAGTCGCTGACATTACCAATTCCGTTGTCATTGTTATCAATCACGTTGTCGGTGTTGTTAGTCTCATTGTTGACGTTGCCAGGCTCGGAATTGTCAGGTTGGTCAGGTACAGGGCTGACAGGTTCTGGATTTACCGGCTCCGGTGCAGGACTGACAGGACCCGGATTCACCGGCTCTGGTGCAGGATTGACAGGTCCTGGATTCACCGGCTCTGGTGCAGGACTGACAGGACCCGGATTCACCGGCTCTGGTGCAGGATTGACAGGTCCTGGATTCACCGGCTCTGGTGCAGGGTTGACAGGACCCGGTACGCCACCGGTGTTTATCGGCTTCATTGGCACATCGTATTTTACAATGTCAAAATCGACAGAAATCGTATCGCTCCTGTACGTTTCGTATCCATCCTTCGTTACGATTAAATAGTAATCCGCTTCAGGAAATACCATGTATGCATAGAGGCCATTTGCATCGCTATCCTGCTCAGGGCTCTCGTTGTCATGCGGTGGGAAATTCGGAACTGAAGGAAGTGTTACTTTCGTATCCGGAATGCGGCCGTTATCTCTGTTCCGCTGCGTATCCGCATAATACAGTGTAACTTTGGCTCCATCAATTTTCTTCCCAGTGCTGGCATCTCTAGTCGTTTCATCATAAACCGTACCGTAAGGGTCAACTAATGCCTCGGAGATATTCAGCTCCCCGTCAGCTTTCACGTTCAGTTCTGTTACTTTGAAGAGCAATTCCTCACCGGTCTCAGCTTTATAGCGAACTTCCATTGTGTACTTCTGCTCGCTTAGCCCCTCCACGGAGAAAGTGCCGTTCGAAGCCATCGGGAACGCCTTGGGATGGCCGTTCTCCTCAACATACTTGCCGTCCTTATCCTTCAAGTAGATGTGCATCTGGCTGGTGAATGACTCGTTGAACAGTTCTGTTGTTCCATCCAGCTGCTTGAACAGAACGATCCCTACCGCTGTAATGTCCGCCGGAACCGTCTCGTCTTTCACGCTGCTATCCACATTTGCTTTTTGCGTGAACTCGACAGGGACATCCTTCCCGCCTACCTGATACCACTTTGTATATGTGATTGTGTAGTCCGTATCCGCTGTGGCTGGGATTGCATATTCACCCTTCTCATTTGTTTCCGTTTGAAGCTCCTTGCCGGTCTTTAGGTCGGTTATCGTAATGGGTGCATTTGGAATAACTTCTCCTGTGTTGTTGTTACGCAGAACACCTTCCAGATATGGGCGAGTATTGACGAAATGCGCTTCGGCCGCTTTCTTCTCCGGAATGGTGCCTGTGTGAATGAAACTTTCAGGATCTGTTACATAACCGTCTTCCGTATAATCATCCTGGATCACTGTATACTCGAGATACGTTGGGAGTCCTTGCACAACCAGTGTCTGGCCGTCTGTAAGCTCAAAGGTCTCTCCGTTTTGGATTGTGCCGTTGCTTCCGTCTGATTTCTCATAGACGTAAGATTCGCTTGCGCCCTCTCCTGTGAAGTTGAGGGTGTACTTGAACGATTTCTTTTTATCATCGTCTTTGCCTTTAACTGTATTGCTGATGAACAGGCCGCCCTTCAAGACTCTCACGTTCGTGAACGGGGCATCTTCATCATTGCCTTTCATGACTCCGGTATGGTACCGCTCCTCAGGAGTAGTCACGTATTCATCGATTGTATAGTCTTTCTGGGTAACTGTGTATTTAAGATTCTTAGGCAGATCCAAAATATCCAGTGTATCTCCATTCTTGAGCCAGAAGGTATCGCCGGACTGGATCGTACCTTTGCTGCCGTCTGACTTCTCATAGGAGTAGCTTTTCTCCTTGCCTGCATCCTCAAAGATAACGGTGTATTCGAACTCCTTCGTTTTATCGCCGCCATTACCCATGACCGTATTGCTGATGGTCAGCTTGCTGACCATCCGTTCATTGATGAAGTCCGCCTTGTGATCGCCTTTATTCACGATTGTGTCAGTCAGCTCTCTCGTCTCCGGCGTGGTCGTGTAACCGTCAACGGTCGTATAATCGGCCTCAGTCACGGTGTAGACCAGATCCGCAGGCAATGCAGGCAGCGTCACTGATTCGCCGTCCTTGAGGGTAATCTTGCCACCGCTTTTGATTGTGCCAAACGTATCATCCGACTTCTTATAGGTATACTCTCCGTCCTTACCTTCGCCGGTGAAAGTCACGGTGTATTCAAAATCCTTGGAAGAATCGCTGCCGTTTCCTTCCACCTTATTGGTAATGGTCAGCTTTCCTTGCGCCGGCGTAGGTACGACCAGCGGATTTTCAGAGGTTACTTTCACGCCATCTACCCAGATGGGCTTTCCAGGCGTATTGCCTACATAAACCTGATAAATTCTTGTAGTCGGCAACCATGTCGTTGTGTCGATATACGTTTCCTTCAACTCATAGTATCCTGGATCGGGGAATAACAGATTGAGTTTCCCTTCGCTGTCGGTTGTTCCTTTCGCAACTTGAGTCCCGCCGTCTTTTTTATAGAGTGTAAACTCCACACCTTTTAGCGGATTGTTGTCGGGATCCACCTTCCTCAGAGGCAGAAGGGCATTGGAGCTTGAACTTCCGGCAACGTCTGAATTGTCCAGCGTGCTTTCACTTCTGGCACTGACTGTTTTCAGCTTGTCATCGCCCATCAGCTTTACTTCGTTGCCCATTTTGTCGCCAGCTTTTGCTTTGGAAGGGTCAACCTCCGTTTGGTAGACAAACTGGTAAAACTGATTAGGGTCATCCATTTTAAATGTTAGCACCGTCGTGCCGTCCGCACCTGGGACAGCTTCTACCTGAACTTCACTATTCGGGTTGCTGAGATCCAGCGCTTCTCCCTCTCGTTCCAGTGCTCCGCTGGCAGATAGCTTAGCCCGATAGACGGCCATACTTGGTGCTGTTAGCACAAGCTGCCCATTTTCTTCATAGCGCAGATCCATACCTGCACCTATGGTATCCTGCAAATATACACCCTGTGTCATGTTGAATGGAGGGGTATAGTTTACTGTCCATTCGAGTACTCCTGGAACTGGCTTCGTTACTGACTTGCTAAGGGTTTGAACTGGTACAATAACTTTGCGCTGTTCAGTGAGAACCTTTTCCACACCACCCCATGTCATATGGAGATCGGCTTTGTTATACAGTACCTGCTTGTCTATGCCGCTTGTGGTGTATTCATCCAAATACTTCTGCAGGGCAGCGTTGGAAGGTCTCGCCTTCACCAGAATGATGTATGGACTCTCCAACTTCGAGAAAGTGAACGTCCCCTCGTTTCCTTGATGTGAAAAACTGACTACATGAGCACTGGTACCTGGTTCAATACGTGTTCTGGCATCATTTCGGACACCATACTCTGTACCTGATCCATTGTCCGAAAGTCCTTTCCAAAGCTCAAAGTCCTCATCTTCAGAAAACGGAACGAATTCCCAGCCTTCGGGCAGTGTGTCCACCAGCTTGATATTGCTAATGACTCGATTACCGCCATCTTTGGCCATTACTTCCGTGTTATATCCGGGCATGTTTACCCCTAAACGGAATGTGACCGTCTTGGTTGTTCTGTCATAAGCAGAAATGGTCCATGCTTCATTGTTATCGTTTCTAATATAGTTGCTAACGTTATTCGGGCTCACATTTTCAAGTGTACCATCTGCCTTCAATGGCTTCGAGGCAAAGAGCATATCCTTGTTCAGCATGCGCAGGTGAAGATTAACAGCGTTTTCCGCCATTTTTACGGTATCACCATCTAACAGCAGAGCCCGATTCCGAATCGTTTTTCCGGAATCGATATTTTGCCTGAAGAGGATATCCGGGTTGGTCTCCAGTGTACGGAAGCTGAAAGATGCAGCCTTATCCGTATACCCAGTCACCTTGATTAAATCTGCCACCACTTTACCGTCTACGGTTAAAGGAATAGCTTTTGTCGTAAGTCCGGTTGCTGTGGTCTTCAAAGTCCCCTCATGATACTGCTTCCACAGCTGGTACGAGTTAACATTGGCTTTGATTTTTGCAATGGTTTCCTTGCTCACTTCGCCGGTTGCATCCACCGCGTTGTCCAAGACGTTCAAATCTCCGCCATGTACCAGCACATCGTATACGGCTGCATCAGGCAGGTTATACTGCGGTGTCAGATTCACGGTCCAGGTAACGCCACCCAGGCTGTAATCCTCGGTTGAAACGGCGCCTGTTTTGGTAAAAGTGTGCGCGCCGATGCTGACAATGGCCTCATCAGTCACTGCATTAGGCCTTGTACCGGTTATGACATCGTTGTTTTGTATGCCATTAAGTGTATCCAGACTCCAGTTGGCACGAGGATCTATTCTGAAGCTTGAACCGCTTGTTACCTTGCTCTTAATCACTAATTCTACTTTACCGTTGATATCCCCAAAGGAATACATGCTGTTTGCATCTGGTGTAATCGGCTGTACCTCAGATGCAGTGTTATCCTCCCACGCCTGCCATTCAGCTGATATAAAGTCCAGCCCGGCAGGTAATACATTTGTAATAGTAAAGTCCTTTAACCCTTTTTTGTTATATTGGTTAACTGTGACCTTCCATGTAATAGTTTCATTCGCGTGGTCATAGGAGGCACTGGCTTGAATCCAGTCGGGAGCAAAAGAAATCTCCTGACTTGCCTGGACCAACATATTATTGTCCTGTCTCAGTTCCACTTTGCCATTCATATCCCGGTGACCGCGACCAAGATTGCCTGGCGGATTCTTATACTCGTAATAATAAGCTTCCTTGGGAATCCATGTTTTATATTCAACCTTTGGATCCAGACCTGTCCCCTCTGGGAATAGGTAAGTCAGCGATCCGTCGGCCCCAATAACTGGAGTTGCGTCCTGCCCATTGACTTTGAATGAACCCTCCATATAGATGCCGCGGACGTTACCAAAACCCGTATTATATGTGGAGGGATTGGTATAAAATATCTTCCCGTCCAGCGGCAATTGTACTGTTTTATCAAACTGATCGAATGCAGATACGGTTGACTCCCAGGTTATTGCACCCTCTACCAATTGAGCTGGTTGAATTCCGCGGTAACCATACTGATCCCATCTAATCATTCCAGGCGAGCTTACAGTTATGCTATACGCTGCTGTAACATCCGGGTTTACTAATTCATACGCTCCCCCGAAAATTGTGATAGGCTTCGTATCACCGTAATTCATGCCTGTTATATCCGAATTGGCAGTGGTTTCGAAGCCAAAGGTAACCCCTCGTCCGACACCGTTAAAAAACCAATCATCACCATTAAACACAATTTTGATGCTATCCGGGGTGAAGTAGGCAGTACCGAGCTGCTTCACACCCGTATCGGTTGTTGCCATTAACGGCTTGGTAGCTGTCGGCAGCACCACTTCGTTGAAGTAGGCATCCCGTTTTAACTCGATTGAGTCGCCCTTCTGAATGTACTTGGTCGTGTCATTCTCATCTGGCGTGTTTGCATAATCCCCTTTTACCGGCACCTTGAGGCCCTCTGATTTGAGGGTAAATGCCTGTCTGCCTTGGATTGTACCGCCTGGAGCAATGTCAGTTCCCTGCGTCACCTTCAGCGGAAAGGTTGAATTAGCATCCATGAACACCGCCGTTTTGTTCGTCGGAGCCGCAGTCAGCGTGACGGGATCGTTCGGCACATCGTACACTGCGTCAGTCACTGGTACCGGTTCATCTGTGCCCGGCAAATCAGTTTCGCTAATGACCGCTGCCCCAGCATCGCTTGGCTCGCTATCCGCATATGCAGTGACAGAGAACGCCACCGTCTGTAAAACGAGCATCATTGCCAGGAAGCAAGAGAGTATTGCCTTACCCATGTTGCGTTTTCGTTTCAAAATACCTTTCTCCTCCATTTCCAAAACTACCAAAATTCATTACCAGCAGCCTGATCGTCCCGATCACACTAAACCGAATGAATTTCTTCTATTTCCTTGATCCCAGTAGCCCTTTGCCTCATCGAAATCTTGCAGAGTTCCCTCCTGTTCACCTCCTCCATAGATCGTTGGCTCGTAAAAAATACACTTCGGTCCGAGTTTCCACTCTTTCTTGTTTAGTTTAAAAAACGAGTCTCTACAAAATCTCAACAAACATGACTTGAATAATGACATCGAACTATCCGAGGATCTGTTTTAATAGAAAAGTGATTTTTCCTTAATATATTAGGGGGGGATGATTGATGAAGAAAATTTATGGAGTGATGGTATCCAGTGAAGTACAACCAGCCGTAGATTAGTTTTTAATCAATAAAGGAAATAAAAGCATAAAAAAACACACCCTCGTTTGGGATATAGCTACTCTCCTAGATAAACCCCTTCATAAATTGGAGGTTTATCAGTAGAAGAAAGCTATTTTCCAAAAGGATGTGCTCTCCTGTTTTAATATATGGTCTGAATAAGTTCTATACTATGAAGCTTTTGCTGCAACAGCTTTTTGAATTAGAGCTTTTGCATCGTTAGTGGACAGAACTTGTTTAGGCTCGAGCAAATTGCCCTCTGCTGCTCCAAGAATTCCTTTGTCAATCAGGTTAGCCAACGATTTAACCGCATAGGCAGACACGGTTTTGCCATCTTCGAAACCTGCAATGATTGCAGCAGCTTCTTTATCTGAGGCTGGATTGTTCAACAATTTAGCAAGGATGGTAGCCGCTTCTTCACGAGTGATATCACGATCAGGATTGAAGTTGCCACTGTATCCTTGAATGAATCCAGCGTGAGTCGCTTCAGCGATTGCATCCGCATATGCAGCATCAGCAGCAACATCCTTGAATGTAGGTGCTGTAGCAACTTCGTTTAGTTTCAACATGTCTACCAGAGCACTTACAAAGTCAGCACGGGAGATGAATTCTGTTGTTACCGGCGTCTCTGGTTGTTCTGTAGGCGCAGCTACATTCGTAATACGTGCTTCTGTTTCAGCTTGAATAGCGCCGCCTTTATACGTATCTACAATGTACTCATAGAAAACATCCAAATCGATAGGACCTGCCAAGGATGATTTGGCATCCACCAGCACTTTATAGTTGTCTCCACCTGCAGCCATAAAGTTGTTAACTACAGCTGTGTATGTTTTTGCAGGATCAATAGGTGTGCCATCTTCAAGACTAAGACTCGTCACACGTTCTGCAACTGGCTTATTGAAATCTGCCGTATATTTCAGGCCAGAGATTTGTAGTGTTTTGGTGTTTGGTGTACCGTCCGCATTGGTTCCCCATTGCTGCTCCAACAAGGTTTGAATTTGTTCACCAGTCAGCTCAAGTTTCACTAACGTATTTCCAAAAGGTTGGATTTTGGCAAGATCAGCAAAGGTCACATCGCCTTCTGGCAGATCGGCACGAATACCACCTGGGTTCATAAATGCAAAGTCAGCTTCGCTTGCTTGATCACCAAAGTCTGCTTGACGCATAGCATCTGCAATGAGGTTTCCCAGAGGTGCTTCGTTATTGTAAGCATCTGTGCGAGTGACAGAACCATCTGTTGTACCTACCGGCTTGGTTAGCTCAGGATGCTTGTCCAACGATTTTTTAATAATAGCCAAAGATTCAGGGTCTTCTTTTACACCCTCTTGGAAAGTCGTTGTAACTGTAGCTGATTTTTCGGTTACATCCCCCGTAGTCGGGTCAATCATCAGCTTGATATCTTCAAATGCCGTACCATAAGAATACGCTTGAACGACCAATTTTCCATTCACTTCACCGTTAGCCAAAGCGTGATTGTCACCTGCAACGATAACATCAACAGGGGAATCTGCTGGCAAAGCCTTTGCCAAATCAGCTGCTTCTCCAGTGGTTACGCCTTCTTTGGTCGTTGCTGGATCATGCGCCAGGACGATGATCGTCTCCACACCTTGATCTTGCAATTCTTTTGAATATTTATTAACGGCTTCAACTTCTTCTTCTGCGCTTAGGAAGCGCACGCCTGCTGTACCCGATGGGGAAACTTTAGCCGGTGTAGATTTCGTCACCAATCCGATAAATCCAATTTTGACGCCGCCCACTTCTTTGATCACGTATGGCTTAATCAATGTTTTGCCCGTGGCAGTTTCGATCACATTTGCATTCACATAATCAAATTTTGCACCAGCATGAGTGACCTTGCCTTCTTTTGGATCAAGGCCGCCAAAAATCTGTGCTTTTAATGCAGCAATCCCTTGGTCAAATTCATGATTGCCCAGAGAACCTACATCGAAGTCCATCATATTCATCCACTCCATGGTAGGCTCATCCCGATCAAGAGACGAAACTGGAGCAGATGCACCAACAGAGTCCCCATTATGGAAGAGTAGGGAGTGTTCATATTTGGCCTGAGCTTCTTTTAGATATGTAGCGAGAATTGGAGCCGTTCCTGCCTTTTTATCACCAACCATTGATGTGGTATCGAGCTGACCGTGCAGGTCATTGATTCCGATCAAGTGTACTTCTACATCTGTGCCTGCAGCAGAAACAGGACCTACCGCACCGAATAGTTGAGAAAGTAACAGTGCAGTAGTAGCCACACGAATGGTGCTTTTACCCAGAACTTTTTTCCATGACATGAGTTATAAAACCCCTCTCCAATTTCTGATCCTGAGATATTTTACCATAGATCAAGTCAGGAAAATCGCGAAATATATCAAATGGATGTAAAAAATTTTAGGATTGATAGAGAAGGGACATACCTGTATCCGGTTCTATAACAAAGTTAGTGCCTCGGGTTTCGATCTAAAGGGATTCAACGCTTAGAAGACGTGGGCTTCAGGCTCGATGTATCATTGATAAGGTAATGTTAAGGTACCTATTTAGTGCCCTCTGACCTTACTATCTATTTCTCTTGCACTTTTCCAATATCCCGGACTTAACATCATGTTTAATATCTTATATTTGTATGTAATAACTTCGAACAGTCAATCCGATCAATCCAGAATTGCCGTGCCTGCGGCACTTCCTTCGATACGGTGGAAAATGCACCCTTGAAACCATTAGCAACTAAGGTCGGCGTTAATTGCTCTTTCATCGCTTTATGTTGAACACCTCCACCAAAAGCAGGGGTGTACCACTCAGGATAAGCCCCTAATACTTTCTTGAGATAGTCACGGCAAGGCTTAATTTCCTTGTCGTAGAATTGTTGAGGATTTCCACTGTAAGGCTGATGCTTGTGGCAGTGTACCCCTATTGTCATTCCTTCACAGTGCATATGTTTTATTTCCTGCTCCGTCAAGTAAAAGTTTTCAATAAATTTAACTCTATCCGGAAACAAAGTGTCAAATACTGACCCCAGAATTTCAGTTGCTTCTTCTGTTGTTAACTTTACATTCAACATATACTTATTATACCTACGTAATCTATCATGCTCATAAGAATAGATTGTGCTTGCTTCTTCTATACCATTCGTATCGTGCTTTAAGCGAATCAGTTCCCAGATTTCCGCATCAGTTACAAACGAGAGAACGGTATGTACAAGATGCATTACAGGAATAATTCCAGAGAGTAAAGGCCCTGACATCACTGTAAAATAAGCAGGTACTCCTTTACGCTTTAAAATTTCAAACGCATTTGCATATTGATCCTTAGTACCATCATCAAAGGTTAAGACACACCATGGTCTTGATCTGGGCATATCCATCTGATCCAGTGAAATGATGTCATAAGTCTTGCTCAGCGTATCAATTTGATGAGAGAAATCCTGAGGCGACAAAGGAACAATACCTCTCCAATTATCTTGCTCCCGGACATAATGGTACATTACGGCAACATTGTTCATAAGAATTCCTTTCCTTCAGGCAGTAGCCAAATATTCAATCGAAACCTTTTATAGTCCAATTTTTGAAGTGTTTTTGTAATAATTTCTGTGATTGATCTATATAGTTTTTATCGGTTATTTTAAGGTCTTAATAAAGGGTTGAGATGCTCTACATAATAGTGAATTATATTAAATTATTGATATGATTCGTCGATAATCAATTAATAGAGAAAGTATTCGAGTAAAATTAATACAAGTTGCTTGATTTTTAATTTTCAAAATAATTTCACAAGGGGATGACATTTGCTATGGAAATACGGCTTTTTAGAAGAGATGAGTCTGATTTATATATGCAAGCAATACATGAAATATGGAAGGAGGGCCATATCTTAAGTCGGGATAAGGCTCTGGCTGATTTCATGTTTTATAACACCCCGCAGCATGAGAAATATATTGGGAAAGAAAACTATGGAGCTATCGGTGTTTGGGAAGATGGTAAAATTGTCGGGCTGGGTGGCTTAATGCTATTTGAGTTTAACTTAAATGGCGAAACAGAGGCAGCATGTAACGTAACCAATTCTATCGTACTAGAGGAATATCGAAGCTCCATGGCAGGCCTATTATTATATGCTAAACCTCTTGATCTCTATCCATTCTTCTGTAATTTCGGGATAGGTCTCAGTAATTTTTCAATGCGTGTTTCGCCAGCCACTATTTCAAGAGATGCTGTCACACAACCTATCCATAAAATGGACCGGATGGTCGGTATTTTTGATAAGAAGCAAGCAAGTGAAGTTTTACTAAATGGGAATGAGAACTATCTAAGAAATTATGATACTGTTCGTAAGGTCAAGCAATACGGTGATAAAACAGTTAAACATGAACTAGAAAAAGATAAATGGAATAACTTTTATTACACACATATTGCCCCAAAAACGATTAGTATCTCGCGTAATTATGAATTCCTAAGTTGGAGATATTTAAATCATCCAACTTTTAATTATTTGGTGTACAGTGCTCAAGATCAGGCTGGAAATTATGAAGGATTATTTGTCGCAAGGGTTGAATATATCATCAATGGTACCGCTAAAATTTTGCGTATTGTTGAGTTTATTTCCAAGAACCAGGATGCTTCCATCGCACTTGCAAACAAAATCGTGGAAATCGGAACTGAAGAGGCTATCCTTTTCGCCGATTTCTATTGCACGACCGATATGTTCAACTTTGGACTGGAATCAGTTGGCTTTAAGAAAGAATTCACTTCAGATGATGATAAAATCGTCCTGCCGTCAAGATTCCAGCCTGTAGATTTATCAGTTGTTAATCTGAATGCAAGCCTATCTTTTTACGGGAAGAAAGTAAAAAAATTAAATTTATTAAAAAATAACATCTATTTTACTAAAGGCGATTCAGATCAGGATAGACCTAATTAGGGTAATTAAACAACTTGAATAGAAATCGTTTATACAAAATAAAAGGGCCATTTGACTTCAGATATACTTAGTCATTGGCCCTTTTATTTTGACTCACTAGGAATATAAATATTTTAGTGAGATGTTACTCCTGCATCAACAATAAAATCTGTACCCGTAATAAATTCAGCAGGTTTTGAAAGTAAATATGCAACTGCATTTGCAATACTTTCAGCAGGAATGTAGCCTCCATATTGTTTTTCCAGCATTTTAGTTCTTGCTTCTTCGCCGGCCACAATTATATATTCCTCAAACATGTCAGTTTCAACAAAAGCAGGGCACACTGTATTTACACGTATTTTTTTATCGGCTAGCTCCACTGCCATTGATTTTACAGCACTATTTAATGCACCTTTTGATGCACTATATGCTATTTTCGTTTTATCACCTTGAAAAGAAGCAGTAGATGATATAACGACTATGCTTGAATTAGAATTGAAGTTACCTTTTTTAGAAAATAACCTAGATAATTCAATGAACGAAAAAAAATTGATCTTAAATAGATCATTTGTGAATTTATACGTTGTCATATTTAATGGCCGCATTGGAGAAATCCCTGCACAATGCACCAAGCCATCCAGAGGTCCTGTTTTTGAAATCACTTTCTTCATTAAAGCTTCAATACCATCGATATCTTGAAGATCATAAACATAAGAAAGATGGTTCCCGTCTTCCATTTGCTCCAAAGTTGTAATTAAATTCTGCTCATTTCTAGCCACCATAACAACTTCAGCCCCTAAACGGCTTAGTTGAATACAAGTAGCTCTTCCAATACCAGAAGAACCACCTGTAACTAATACCTTCTTGCCAGTTAAGTCCATAGGATTAATCAACCACAATTCCTCCATCTTCGAAATAATCATCGGTCTTGATAATCGGCAAGCAGTTTTCTGCTAATACATCAAAGTAATTGGTTCCCCAAGATAAGCCTATCCCAAATCCGGGCGCCAACACTTTTTTATTCCCCTGTTCTTTGCCCCCATAAGCATCGCAAATTGTTATAGGTATCGATGTTACACTCGTGTTTCCATATCGGTCCATGGAAACTCCAAGCTTCTCAAGTGGGATTTTTGCTTTTTTAGCAATATGCTTGAGCATAAATACATTTGCCTGATGAGGTGCGAATAGATCATAGTCATTATGAGATATATTATGTTCGGCTGTAAAACTTTTCAACATATTTGGTACTTCATTTATAGTAAAATCGAATACCTCTGCCCCATTCATATATAGTTCATAATCAGAGCGAATCACACCTTCACCAAACTCTCTACGTTCATGACTCCCTTTTGGATTGCGACATGCACCAGCCGGTGTGATTATAGATTTATATCCTGTACCATCAGTATAATAACAGTATGGAATTTGCGACGACTTATCATACTCAAGTGCTGTAGCAAATCCAGAATCACCAAATAGCATATAAGCGGATTTGTCGAAAGGCGATATAGCTTTTGTTGATGTATCTCCTCCCATGAACAAAACACGCTTTGTATCTCCGGTCTGCATCAATGAGCCTGCAATATATACACCATACACAAAACCGGAACAACCCAAATTTACATCAAACGCAATACAATTATTTTTTAAGCCTAACCGTCCGTGCAACACACATGCAGTGGCTGGGGCAGTATAATCAGGGCTTTGTGTTACAAAAATCAAACCGTCAATGCTGTCAATATCCCATTTCAAGTGATCAATAAGTTTCTTCGCTGCTACAAAAGCTAAATCAGAAGCGGTTTGTTTTTCTAATGCTACACGGCGTTGCTCAACACCAGTCATTTTGATAAATTTCGAAACATTCTCTTCTCCGAATAATTCATTACTTTCTGATGTTTCTACAACATTTTTAGGAACTGCGCATGCAATACCTCGTACCGCTACATTTTTCAAAATGCCTTTTGGCATATATTCTTCCTCATTCCATAAAGTTTAGGATGTCTTGTACTGTTTTGAACTCTTTAATCTGTACCGCGGTTAATCTCTTTTCAAAATGTTCATCAACAAGCGCAATTAATGAAATTGCTGCAAGCGAATCCCAGCTTTCTACAGATTCAAGACTGGTGGTTACCTCTAACGATCCTTCCTCAAGCTCCAACATATCTTCCAATAAACTCAATTTTTCTTGTGCTTCCATATTCATTTCCCCCTATAAATTAAAATATTTATATTTACCATACAATAATGGTTGAACCCCAGGATAGTCCTACACCAAAGCCTACGAGAAGTACAGTGTCACCTCTGTTAATGCGACCTTCCTTTTCTGCCTGATGAAGTGCAATTGGTATTGTTGATGATACCGTATTTCCTGTATCAATCATATTAACGTAAAATTTATGCTCTGGAATGTTACACTTTTTCCTTAAGTGATTTAACATATAACTGTTTGCTTGATGAAAAACAAAAAAATCGATATCATCATAGGTTAGATTGTTTTTCTTCAAAACGTTATCTATAGACTTCGGAACAACATCTATTGTAAAGTTGAATATTTCTGGCCCATTCATGTACAGATCTTTTTGAATATTGGTTTCTTTGCTTTTTGACCTAACTCCACTTGAGGAAGCTATCAAATGTTCCGCCCCGCTTCCATTAGTGCCCAAGTCGAATTCCTTAATTTGTGAAATTTCATCATACGAAATTAGAGCCGCTGCTGCTCCGTCACCAAAAATAGTTAAAACACTTTTGTCGCCTGGATTGATATATTTTGAATAGGTTTCTGCAGTAATTAATAGTATATTTTTTGCTATATTCGTATTAATTAATGACTTTGCCACAGCTAGTCCATATATAAAAGCTGAACAACCCAAATTAATATCAAAAGCACCAGCAGATTTAGGAATATCTAATCGGTCTTGTAGTATACAAGCTGTTGTTGGAAGATTGTAATCTGGACTCTGCGTAAAAAGAATTACAAAATCTATGTCTTTCGGTTCAATTGAATGGTTCTCAAATAACTTCTTGGCAGCATAGTAAGCAAGATCAGATACATATTCATCATCATTTGCAATGTGCCTATTCACTATTCCTGTTTTATTATAAATTTTTTCCTCTGTCCAACCCGAGAAAGTTATTGCCAGATCTGCGTTTGAGAGAATCTTTTGAGGAAGAAAATATTCAATTGCTTTTATACCTATGTTCATTCCAAGTCCTCCTCAGAATTTACCTAAAACCACTTATTATCGAAGTTTTCCCTTACACTTTAATATCGACAGTTATCGATGATTTTTTTACACTATCATTCATTAAAGTTCAAATAAATTTTCTATTAAATAGTATTCATTTGAAGGGATGCCAATTAAGTAGAGATTGATGAGTTGATTCCTGAACTTACATTAGATAGTCCTCTGTTATTTTGCTCCATCCCTCCCGAAAGATTCCAATATAAATCCAGTTTACTAAGTGAGATAGCTAATCGTTCTCTTGATTGATTCAAGTTTAGTAATACATTAAGGGGAAAATAGATCTTATTGGAAAATAAACAAGTCTCTTAACTTCCTCCTGGATATTCGGGCTTGGTCGCTTAAAAACCTCTCCAATTGAGTCATTACCCGAGCGACAATCCGACACCTTCATCGGAGGACATCCAGCTTACAAAACTCCTGGCAGCATGTAACTCGAAAAATTTCGCGTCATTTATGATACGGTTCTCCGTATCATTCTACAGGCGAAAGTCTTTAAAAAGTCTTCGGTGTTATCGGGCGGTGTTTGTCCAGTCCATCTCAATCGTGCTTTGGTAATACCAGAAGGCTCGCCTTTGAAGAGCGGAAGGGCTATTTTCCCATGACCCCATCAACCTGTCCTCTGTCGGCGTGGCGAAGGAGATTGCTGCCCTCGATTTTCCCGCTCTCCTTGTACGAGCGATTCGGTGAACATAGCTTTCGTTTTCTTGGGGAAAATCATAGACTGATAGGACTGTATATTCTCCCATATCGATCCTTCTCGCAGTAAGATAAGCTTATTTTCATATATTGACAATTAAATGTGTTAGACTACAAAAGGAAGAATTGCCGATCTATAATAAAGAACGCCACACAACTGGATGCAGGCAGTTATTACGATAAACACACCATGAATAGTTCCCTCAAGCAACTAATGAAATCATTATTAGCACCAGCGTTCCCAGGTGGAATCATAACCATTCTTATATTTTATCTTGATTACTTCCAATTCGAGCTTGTTGAAAAATTTCTACTGTTTGCGGCTTTCGTCATTGTTCCTCTTGTGATTTTACTTTTGAACCATGACGCAAAGAATACACATCAACGAATGATTTATGGTGCTATTAAATGGCTTCAATATCCCGCTGCGCTTCTTACCCTGGCCTCGGTAATGAGTAGTAAGATGTGGGGGTTAGAAAGTACGACAATCCCAGGGATACTGTCCCTTGGGTGGCTATTGTTCACACTGCTGCTTGGCATCTATGGCTTGACCACTATTGTGATCTCTAAAGGAAAAGCAGCGGAGATAGCGATTGGCGCCGGGCTCGTTTATTTTTTTATAGGGGGCATTTGGTTTACCTTATATCAATATCAATTTGACCTCTTTGAAGCTAATGTGGCAACACACGCGTTAAGCTCTGTCCATTTTCATTTTTCATCTGCAATCGTTCCGATTTTTATTGGCGCACTGGGACGGATCATGACGAAAAAAAGCTGGTATCCCTGGATTGTTGCCATCGATATCATCGGACCCATATTGATTGCTTTCGGTATGATTTTCTCCAAGCCGATCGAGTACATTGGTGTCACTTTGTTCGCCTGCAATATTGTGGTTTACACCGCTTATCTCCTTGCTTACTTGAAGAAAAACGCACTGGATATTAAGGCAGCCTTCTTGTTAGGCCTTTCTTGCCTAGCCTTTTACACGGTTGTTGTCATTTCCATCTTCTATCCGTTACTGAAAAATATGTACTCCTTGACCATACTCGATTTTATTCCCATTTATGGATCTCTGCATGCGTTTGGTTTTGTCTTATGTGGACTGATTGGTTGGGTGTATATGGTAGACTTCATTAAGAAAAAAAGATCGTCAAGTGGTGAATGTGATTTTCAGGCAAACCAATCGTCTTTAATGAAGTAGTTTAACCAGGTTCGTGCTATAATGGTGTTTACCTGATTAACATTCATCATTCTGCCGAGATGGCGATGATTAAGGAGATTGAACTTTGACGAACAACCATGATATTGGAGCAGTGAACGAACTACCGGAAAACTTTGAAGAGCTCAAACGAGCGGCTAATCGGTCGGCAAGCTGGAGAGACAGACTGAATGCGGTGAACGAATTGGGAAACTGGGATACAGTCCCTACTATACAGTTGCTACATTATGTTTTGAAAAGTGATCAAGTGTTTCAAGTGCGCGAAGCCGCATATCTCAAGCTCAAGCAGTTGGATGAAGATGTACAAATGCCTGCCAAAAACAAAGGCGATCTGTTTAAAGGTCTTAACAAAATTTTGCTACGGATTAAAAAAAGCCTTCCTGAAGGTCACACATTCGAGCAATTTAAGGAAAAACTGCAAAAGACACGTCTGGATATCTATGATACTTACGAGGGCGACAAAGCTGCTGAGTTCGACTCCTGGCTCCATGGAATTTGGGAGACACTAGGTAGAAAATAGCCGCCGTTCACCGTATAATAGCTGAGTACAAAGCCACTCCAAAAAAATGGAGTGGCTTCTTTATTTCTTCTTCAGGGTCACCTTATTAACCGGACCTACCGTCGTATTCGAATCAGCGATTCGCCGCTTCTATATATTTTTCCACAATTCATCATAAATAGAACGGTGTACATACATACGTTTGGCGATCATATAGATCTGGCCTGACGGTTCCTCGTAATGTATCTAAGTACAAAGTACAGTTTGACCACAAGATATAACATATCAGTAGTAGTATTTCTATCATCTTTCATTCCAACTCTGAAACTGATTCGCCACTAATTATCGTACCGTTATTCTTACCTTCACAAATTTCTTTCATCGAGCCTGGTTTATCGAAGTTAAATACATGCATTGGCAGACTATAGTCTCTTGCTAAAATGAAAGCTGATTGGTCCATTACCTTTAAGTTGTGTTTTAAAACGTCGTTGTAATGAAGCGAACGAAATTTCCTCGCATCTTTATCAAACTTAGGGTCTGCATTAAGAACACCATCAACACCTTGCTTTGCAACTAATAAAGCGTCACAATTAACCTCGATGGCTCTTTGTACTGAAGGATAGTCTGTTGTAACGTAAGGTTGACCGTTCCCCCCTGCAAAAATTACAATATAGCCTTTTTCTAGATGGTGGATTGCTCTTAGACGGATGTATGGTTCTGCAACTGAAGTAATAGGTATTGCCGTCATTACTCGTACTTCCTTTTTGGTCTTGGCTTTAAGAACTCCACGAAGCATTAAACTATTTACTACAGTCGCAAGCGTCCCAATGTTATCGGCTTCTGCCCTTTCTATCCCCCAGCTTTCCGCCATCTTACCTCTGAAAATGTTACCCCCACCTATAACTAACGATACTTCAACGCCTAAATTTACTACTGACATAATTTCATCCGCAATATGGTCTAACATTTCTGGCTCAAAACCAAATTCAGATGTTCCTGCTACTGCTCCACCACTTAGCTTAACGAGAACTCTTTTGTACCTTGACAATTATTACACCCCCATAAAATAAAAACACTAAAGCAATAAATGCTTTAGTGTCCTAATGGAATGGAAATATGAAATTACGCAAGTCGACTGAATGTAAGTCTTCCGCTTCCACCTCATGCTCCCACCCCTTCATGTTTTTTCCATCAAGTAATTTTACATTACGTGAAGGTAAATTTCAATTACCATAACCTACATATTTTACTTGTTATCGTATCGCTTTAAATTATATTCAAAGTCGGTCGATGGATGTGCTAACGCCATTTCTGAAAGTGCCAAGCACAAATGATGTAAACTCCCCCCCACCCTTCGACACCCCACCAGACCGCTCCAGACTCCAGAAGCCATGATGGGTATGAACGAACGCGCAAAACAAGGTAAATGGAATGGTGGTATTGTACTAGGCTACAAATCAGTAAACAAACAACTTGTTACTGACGAAAAAGAAGCCTCACTTGTACGGTATATCTCTGACCTCTACATTAATGGTAAAGGCTATAAAGTAAATTGCTAACCAATTAAACAAAGAGGGGTACAAAACAAAAAAAGAAAGCCTTCTTTGCAATCCCAACAGTACGGACAATTATTACTAATCCTTTGTATGCGGGCTTCATACAGTACAATCAAGTTGAAAATTGAAGCGAAAAGAGACGGGGGGGGGGGGTAAAAATGAAAACTTTACTCTTGTCCAAGGTGAGCATGAACCTGGTAGGAGGGGTTAACCACAGTATATCTATTCTATAAACGGGAGTAACAGTATCGGTACTCGTTATGGTTCTCTTTTGTGGCAACCGACAATTAACAGAGATTATAATGAATGTGTAGGAAGTGCTTTTGATCCATTTGGTACTAGCAATCTGCATCTTCCCTATGAGTAAATAGATAAGTAAATAGAGGTGACCCACTTGAAAAAGAATCATTCTCCATCCGCATTGGGTGACTTCCTTAAATCGCGCAGGGAACGGTTACAGCCTTCAGAGGCAGGGATCCAGCCGCTGCCCGGACGAAGACGCACTCCGGGACTTCGAAGAGAAGAAGTCTCTTATCTTGCCAATATAAGCGTGACTTACTATGCCTGGCTGGAGCAAGGCAAGGAGGTTAATCCTTCGCCGGAAGTGCTGCTCAGTATCGGCAAAGCACTTCAGCTTGACGATGATGAGCAGAAGCATCTGTTCGATCTGGCCAATGTAGACAAGACAAGCGTCGTCACAGTGCCAAATAGCGAAGGGCCGGATATGAGAGTTTTGCAGCAAATCATAGATCAGCTGCATTATCCTTCTTTTATCACGGATGAAGGTACGGACGTTATCGTCTGGAATCGAGCGGCAGAACTGATCGTAGCCGATTTCGGCAGTCTGCCGGACAACGAACGGAATATGATGGACATTATGTTTTTAAAGCCGGATTACCGCAACAGACTGGTGAATTGGGAAGGCGCTGCCCGTTACTCTGTAGCCGTTCTGCGGGCAGGCTTCGATCTTTACAAGAACAACCCGTTATATATGGAACGGTTTGAACGCTTGACGCGGGAAAGCGTGGAGTTCGTACATTTCTGGGAGCTATATGAAATCAAACAAAAACACGTAGCCACCGCTTTATTCCGTGTTCCTGACGCACAGGAGATGGAGTTCGAGCTCCACTCCGCGGCTGTAATCGATAATGACCCGGGACTGCACTGGTGTTTCTTTGTTCCGGTGCCCGGTTCAGGTACGGAGGAGAATTTATTACGTTTACTTGAGCAGGACAGGCAGCTACCGTAGACTGTTACTCCCGTTAATAGAATAGACATGCTGTGGCTAGCTCCCTCCAGTTGCTTGTATGATTCAGTGGAAGACAACGATTGGAGGGTGTTTAGCATGCAAACATGGTTCATTACAGGAGCATCAGGAGGCTTGGCTTCACGTATAACTCACCGGTTGCTTGATAGGGGGGACCGTGTAGCCGCAACGATACGCAAGCCGGGTCTGCTGGATGATCTGCAGGCACAGTATGGCTCCCAACTATGGCAGGCTAATTTAGATCTGACAAACTCTCAGCAAATTGCTGAAGTGGTGGAACGTGCATTTTCAGAGTTGGGTACGATCGATGTGTTTGTCAATAACGCAGCCTATGGATTGTATGGCGCAGTGGAAGAAGCAAGCGACAGGCAAATTGAGCATCAGTTTATGACCAATGTGCTTGGCTCCCTACGTGTAGCGCGTGCAGTCCTACCCTTTTTCCGTAAGCAGGGCGGCGGTCACATGGTACAGATTTCGAGTATGGCGGGTCATTATTCTATTCCGGGTATGGGACTGTATTGCTCTTCGAAATGGGCGGTCGAAGGAGCCTTTGAAGCGCTGGCTAAGGAAGTGGCTCCGTTCAATATTAAGACCACTATGGTGGAGCCCGGCGGAATCCGAACGAATTTCATTACAAGCAACGCCGTATTCGGCGAGCGGATGGACGAATACCGGGATACGGAGGCGGGCCAATTCGTTAGCCTGATGAAGGGAGAACTGCCGGGTATAGATATGAGCATGTTCAATCAAATGGTTGTCGGCGATCCGGATAAAATGGCGCAGCAGATTATCCGTCGTGTCGACCAGGGAAAGGGTCCGATACGTATGGCGTTGGGCAGTGACGCCTATGAGCAAATCCGAGCAGCCCTGCTGGACAGACTGGCCGCTCTGGAAGCACAGAAAGAGCTGGCTTACTCCACTGATTCAGATGATGTGGTAAAACCATTTTAAAGGATACCCAAGCATTCGACATTCACGACAACTGATATGCTCCTCTGAAGTAGCCGGTTTATTTATTAATCCTGCCTACTTAAAGGGGAGCTTGTTTAGGGCTTTTCGTTATTTGTGATACGGTTCACCGTATCACTTTAAAAGCGAAATAGAATACGCACATACTTCCCTAAAATAAAAGTCGTTTACATTTAAATATTATTTTGAGATTTTACATAAAACCTTCGGAGAAATTCTCAACTGATTCAAAATACAAAGCCACCTTATCTCAAAGGATAAGGTGGCTAGGGACTTTTAGCAAGCTACGCAAGCTTGACACGCCGTCTTGGCTATTCGTTATTATATGTATTAATTTTAACCTATATTCGCGCTGAAGTCAATCCATTCTAGATCCATTCATTTATTTTTGAATTTCCCATCCTCTCAAACAATGCCAGAGTAATATCATCATTACCATACTTAGTTTCATTAATCCAAAAATCGTGTAAAAATAACTTTATTTCTGATAAATCAATATACATTTTTAATACTTTTAATACATCGAATAATTTAATTACATATTGTGATCTCATAGGTGATAGGTGCAAGTCAGAGATCAGATGGTTATTTACTTTTAAACTTTGGGACGTTCTGAACCGATTAACCAGTTCAAAATGCGCACAGGAGTTTCGTAGCTCTCTAATTATCTCTAAAGAGTTTAAGAACTTCTCCTTCTCGTAGGGCTTCAAATGAAAGTCTCTTAAGACCGCATCAAGTGTACGTTTTTTTAATCCATACATTAAGACAATCAAATCGTTTAACATTAAAGTTTTAATAACAACCCAGAACGGTGGATTATTATATTCATTAATATATGAAAATTTCAACTTACAATCGTCAATATAGTTTAAACCTTGTATTGTTTCTTCTCTTTGTATATTTAAATTGAGGGATACAGTTGACCCAGAGGTTGTACTTACTGTATGCAGTGCAGCTAAAAGTGTTCTTTGGTTTGAATTATAGAACATACAGTTGCCCGCTTTTACTTCTCTTATCGAAGAAGATCCAAAGCGACCAGTAAAGACTCCTTTTAATATAGTCTTCGAAGGTAGATACGTTACAATTCCATTAAATGTACCTCTAAATTTCCCTCTATACTTATAATTACTTCTAAATAATTTATGAGTTTTATCTTGGTTATTGGAATCGTAAAAATAATTCACATATTGTTTTGGTCCATCAGTTGATCCCGGTATATTATAATAATTTATATCTATATAATTATTATTTTCTGCTAAAGTTGAGCAATGATTCTTACAAAAGTGATATGAGATTGTTGTTTTTAATTTTGTTTCAAACTCTGATATTTTCTTTAATATTAAACTTGAGAATTGTTTGTCAAAATCATATAATCTTAAAAAATTATCAAATGACTTTTTAGTATATTTCTTAGGCAAATGTTTCGAGTCATCAAGTAATAATGTCTCATGACCATTTATAAGATCAAAATAATTCTTTTCTTTAAGATGTTCTTTAGCAGAACCAAAATTATTAATCTGCAAACCTCTATTTTTTAATAATCGAATCTGATCAAAGATAGTATTAAATGCTTTGTCACTTGGCACCAAATCCCCCCCTTCTACCTATTTTACAAAACTTTATTGTCTATTAATAGACAATATAAGTTTAACAATAATTTTCGCCCTACTTATGGTACGGTTCATTCCGATTTATCTTCACCGCACGATAAATCTGCTCCACCAGCACCAGCCGCATCAACTGGTGCGGCAGGGTCATGCGCCCGAAGCTCAAGCGCTGCTTCGCGCGGCGCAGTACCTCATCGGAGAGCCCATGGCTTCCTCCGATGACAAACACGACATGGCTCGTCCCATACGTGCCGAGCTTGTCGATCTCTGCTGCCAGCTCCTCGGAACTCCAGAGCTGGCCGTCCAATGCGAGCGCAACGACATGCGCCTCGCTCTTCACATGCGCGAGGATGCGTTCACCCTCGCGCTCCTTCACCGCCCGCACCTCAGCTTCGCTCAGGGTGTCGGGCGCCTTCTCATCTGCGACCTCGATCATCTGAAACTTGATGTACGGGGCAAGTCGCTTGGCATATTCCTGAATGCCGAGCGTCAGATATTTTTCCTTCAATTTGCCTACGCCAATAATCTGAATGAACATAAAACCATTTCCTCCTCATGATCCAATCCTGTATGTATCTATTTATGAACGGTGCTTCCCCGCACCTATGATCTCAATGATGAAACCCGCATCCACTACCGAACCTCTCACACCTTATACAGCCTCATGTACATGTTTTGTCCAGCTAGCAAACCTCACGCACCTTAATACGAGGAAGTAAGGGCTCTATACAGTTCATTTCTGGCAAATAGCGTGTATACGGTTCGTTAACCCCGCATATTGGCCCAAATCAACCCATTTAAAATGTCTCAGGTTCCTTACATTACGCTTCAAAGAATGACTCTCCCTACCCGACTTCACCCACAGACAGCAGATACCGCCATCTCCTCATTCCCCGAAAACACAAAAAGAGCGCTCCGACACGCTCTCCTTGCTTCTTGCCTGTGATGTTCATACCGGATGGCAGGCGAGCGAGTGCATCCATAAGGGACGCCTCTGCTGCGGATGCCTACTCAGTACGCTAGACGACGAGATACTCGGCCTTTTGTTCGCACTCGGCGCACTTCGCAGGCGGGTCCCAATCGGCAAATTCCGTCTCCTTCAGATCAACAATATCCGGAGCGTCCTCATACTCATCGACAAACATGTCAATGGCAATGTCCACGTGTTCTTTGCATACAACGTACATCCGTTCAAGCATCCTTTCTGTAACCAGCTATGCTCCCGATTCACAACCGCTTATCCATATAGGATAGCCACTTCTCTGTTCTATCACACCTGGGGTGGAAAAGAAACCCCTATCCCTCATTTATCGTGTTTAACCCCCAATAATCTTCCCCAACCGGCACGAATCAAACCAAAAAAGCGTTCCTTTTTCGACACTATTCCATGTCCCTAAGAAACGCTCCTATGATTCCATACAACAACGCTTATTTACGCTTCAGACACATTCGTTCTCCAGTCCAAGTTCCTTACTTCAATCCCGATTGTGCCTTGGTCAGCAGCTTGCCGCTATGGAACGCCAGAACTGCGTTGGCGCCCAAATCACCAGAACCCTTATAATTATAAACCACTGAATTTTCCGCCTCACTCAGGGCCTCACCTTCACCGCCAACGATCTCTTTCACTTCATCATACGTCATACCCACCTCAATCTTTTCGTATTGGGCAAACGTAATAAGCACGCCATCTCCCTTGCCTGCAGATCCGTTGTCTCCTGCAAGAGCAGATTCAGTTCCACCCGCATCATTTACCGCTGTCACCGTGCTGTTCAGCTCGTCCAGCTTCTTCTCCAGCTCTGCAATCTTCTCATCCTGTTCTACGCTCTTCTCACCTTGTGAGGCAAGCTGCTTCTCCAGACCTGCAACTCGTCCCTCCAAACCGCTGTTATCCGCAGATCCGGATGAAGACACCTCAGACCCACACGCAGACAGTACGGACAATGACAGCAGTAATGCCGCTCCTCCGAGCGATTTTTTCACCAAATGTTTCATCGAAATAAGCTCCCCTCTTCCAAACTGGTCATTCCAATCCAGCCACGACAAATGCATGTTACTCGCATAATCGAACAACTTGGCACGTATTGAAATAGTCTATCATAGCCTTCACCTGCTGTAACTGAGACTTTGGCTCTGGTTCAATCCGCTTATGGATAGGAAAATAAAAAAGTCCCCGATTCATGTCAGAAGGTTCTACCATTCCAATGAATGATGTGCCGCTTCTTCCACAAGCAGAGGACTTCTTAGCAAATCTATTTCCGATTACCTTTACTCCGGTTTATCCGTCAGCTTCACCGACACCTTCTCGGCATTGCCGTCCCGGTAAAAGGTCACTTCAATGGTATCGCCGATCTTCTTCTCATCGTACAGATATTTCCGCAGATCGAGCGTAGAGGTAATTTTTTGCCCGTCAAATTCCGTAATGACGTCATTGAGCTTCAAGCCCGCTTCAGATGCCGGACCAGATGCTTCAAGCACCACCACACCGCTGTCGACGTGAGATGGCAGCTTCAGATCTTTGCGCTGCTCGTCATCCAGTGGAGCATATGGATTGCTGAGATCGACGGTGTACACGCCCAGGTATGGACGGGATACTTTGCCGTTCAGCAGCAGCGAATCCACGGTTTTCATCACTTCGTTCATCGGAATCGCGAAGCCCAGGCCCTCAACACCTGTGTCCGAGATTTTCATCGTGTTGATGCCGACCACTTTCCCATTCAGATCGACCAGCGCACCTCCGCTGTTTCCTTCGTTGATCGCTGCATCGGTCTGGATCACATTCTGCTCCCAGTCATATACACCATCCTGATTAATGGATACCGGCAGAATGCGGTCGGTATAACTGACAATACCGGATGTCAGCGTGCCACCCAGACCAAGCGGATTCCCGATCGCGAGTACTGTCTGACCACGCTGAAGCTTGCTGGAATCACCAATCTCCGCTACTGGTCCAATGCCTTTGGCGTCTTCTACCGACATCACTGCAATGTCACTTACGCGGTCTTTGCCGACCAGTTTCGCCTTGTGCGTTTCGCCTTCGACGGTCACGATCTCCAAATCACTTGCCCCTTCGACTACGTGATGGTTGGTCATGATATAGGCCTTGCCATCTTCCTTCTTGAAAATGACACCTGACCCGAGCGCCGAGTCTTCCATGGACAGGCTGCCACCTGTCTTATGGTTCACAATGCTCACCACCGAAGGACGTACCTCAGCTGCCGCCTGAATAATCCGGTCGTATGGGTCAGCGGTCTGCGCCGCCTGCACATTACTCCCGTTTCCACCATTGCCTGTCGCGTTAGCAAGAGGGATGGATGCAGGCTGCATAATGAAGCTGAACAGCGTAACGGTCACGATGGAACTGATTACCGAACTAATCACTGCTACCTTCACGGTGGAGCTGATGCCTGAGCGCGATCTGCGCGGATTTTGCCAGCGGTCCCGCCCACCGGGACGGATAATCTGAAGTTTGCCTTTCTGTACAGGCTCGGCGCGTCTTGATACTTTGGTTGAATAAAAATCGTCTCCGAACAATCCCATCGTGATCCTCTCCCCTTCGTTGTCACGCATCCAGATCCTGACTGCCGCCTGAACATTCTGGCATGGCCAACGATGGTGTTCTCACATAGCCTACTCCGCCGACAGATGAACCTTTCGAGCGCTGTTACTCAAATTTCCTTATTCCAAGGTGAAAATTTGTTCACAGCCGTATGCTCCCCAACCAGCTTTCTTTCAGAAAACTTTCAGGCGAACACTTCGTTTCTCCAGGTCCCTTCTGTCGTCTCCGTTACGTGAAGACCCCAACGGTTTTCCATGCTCTCTAGCATTTTTCAAGGTTGTTTTGCATATCGCTGCATCCCCGCTATCCCGAAATGAAGCGTCTATGTACAACAGAACGGGCACTCCCATCCTGTCCGTGACTCTATCAGCAACGTTCTCGTATTCTACGACATGCCAACTTCCCGAACAAACAAGCCTATTTCCAAGGCTCCATATATACTAAACACGCCAAATTCAAAAAAGTTGCATATTTACGAAGATTGACGCAAATTTCTGCTAAAACGGACTTACCAATAACGGACCTACAATAAAACGTCCATAGTAACTATCACCACAAAATCCGGTTCGCTAAGCGCACTTTTACCAATTTCCTAAGAACTTTTTCAGTTCATGAAGCTACAGATTTCAGCATACACGCCTAGCAATTCAAATTATAGCGGCAAAAAGAGGAATGTTTTCCATCCAGCCTGACTACAATAATAGTAAAAGACCAATTCGAAGGTTCATAGAAGGAGGTTTTACTTATGGAACGCACACGTACCCTCACAGCCATGGATGAGGTTCATATGGCGGCCAAGCTGGCCGATCTCAAAGAAGAACATTACCGTAACACTCTAGCGCTAAGCACCATCATCGAGCTGTTGATTGACAAAGGCATTCTGACCCGCGAGGAAGTGGAACGCAAAGCCGCCGAGCTCGACAGCTTTATGGCTCACCCACCCTATCCCATGGCGTAGGACGGTCATAATACGTATCACAGAGTTTGAATTCATGATCCTTATAAAAACAACCCCGGCTCTCCATGGCTTCACGCACGGTCATTTTCGCCAAATCCATCATATTGTGATCCCGGCTGAGATGTGCCAGATACGTGCGCTTGATGCGTCCGTTCATCAGCTCACTGAGCGCTGCCCCTGCCGCTTCGTTCGACAAATGCCCGATGTCGCTCAGAATGCGGCGCTTGGTGTTCCATGGATACCGCCCCATGCGCAGCAATTCGACATCATGATTTGCCTCCAGCACCAGCACATCGGAATCTGCGATCGCATCGCGAACCTTGTCGCTCATATATCCGAGGTCTGTTGCAACGGACAGCTTTTCACTCCCATCATCGAACGTGTACCCCACCGGTTCCGCTGCATCATGGGAGATGCCGAAAGACTCCACGCGCAGAGAGCCAAAATCATGCTGCTCCCCCGTCTCAAACACCCTCCGGTTTTCCTCTGGAATCGCCCCAACCGACTTCTCCAGCGCCGCCCACGTATTCGTATTCGCATAGATTGGTAAATTATATTTCCGAGACATCGCGCCTAGTCCTTTAATGTGATCGGAATGTTCATGTGTAACCAGAATCCCGTCCAACTCGGTTCCTGAAATCTCCCGTTCCAGAAACAATGCCTCTAGCCGCTTCGCACTAAGGCCCGCGTCAATCATGAGTGATGTGCCCCCATGCTGTATGACCGTGGCGTTCCCTGTCGAACCGCTGGATAACACCGTAAAATATATCCCCATAACGCATTACTCCCCTGATTTGTCTGTCTTGGGACTGAATACATCCCCACTGATGCCCTGCACGTACAACACTTCGCCACTTTCCAGCACGAACCGCCATGCCGGCATCGCTACCTGCATATCTGAATTAAACAACTGGCCGTAATAGCCCAGCTGAATGTCTTTGACAATCGCATCGTTTGGCAAAAAGTTCTCGATCAGCGTTCCCAGCGCTTTGGGCGCCGGAAGCACCTGCTGATCGCTCTCCTCTGCGGTTGTAATCCGCACCGGAGTCTGACGATAACCCGTAATTTTCTGATCGCTGTAGAACAGCTCCAGACTGACATTGAAGAGCGGCCATTTCCCATCGACAAGCGGATGAAGCACAAAGGCCCCATCCTCTGTCATCAGCTGATCCAGCCGATATGTGCCGATCTGCGGAATTTCGCTCGCCAGCACGTCCTCCAGCTCCCTCTGCGAGAAGATCAGCTTACTGTCCACCGGCTGCTCAAGCTCGACCTGAATCCCTGTCTTGTCCTCTTCAACAAACTCATAGGACAGCTTCGGCAGCTTCGGCGTTTCGTTCGGAATGGGAGCCAGCACCTGGATGCCCTTCTCTTCCATCGCCTGCTGCGTATTATCTGCCAGCGAGGTGAAGTCCAGATTGGCTCCGGCCGTCTCCCGCGCATCCATCCAGATCTGATAACCCAATACCAGATTCAGCAGCAGGAAGGCATAGATCAACACATTTTTCGCCCGTCCCCAATCCAAAACGTTCACCTCCCTAAGTCATATATCTGAAATACTTTTTAAATTGGCCTACACTTTCACCGGATTTGGCCCGTTCATAGCCTTTGCACTTTGAAGTTACAGGATCTAGCGAATCTAGCGCATGCTATTAGATCCCATTTTCACAGATCTGTGGTTTAACGAATTACAGAGATGTTATTTCGTATATCTGCAGATTTTAACGCTGTTTTCTACCGTATAACGCCACTAAGATTCGTTAAACTTTGCATTCCGTAATAATCGGCCTTTTAAGGTGCTGTCGATTCGTTAACGCTTGATCCGAGGAAATGTTACTTCCAAGGCAGCCTTGTAACAGCGATCGGAAGGTTGTTCTGACCGCGTAGTCGCCCAGTGTAGCAAACTTGATGTTTAATGGCTATAACCTATCAAGATACGGTAGTCTCCTCTCCATTGCTGAAGCGGATAACCCATACCGGGATCAGCTTCAGCCCACCCTCAATGGTCGATGGGCGATACGCCGGGTACACATCTACTACCTGGCGGCTCTCACCAGCTACCTTCTGGATCAGTGCCTTCAGCTTGTCCCCACCAGGCAGCTTCACGGACTTCTTCGTCTCGGCACCTTCATTCAGGTATTCCAGCGAGCGTTCATAGCTGGACACCGTTTCTTGCTGCATCTCCATACTTATTGTGCCGAAGCGGAACTGCACCGAATCCATGATCGGGAAGCTGCCGTAATATTGCTGGAACTGAAGCTGCGTCTTGTTGTCCGCAGTGTCCAGCATCATGCGCGAACGGCCCTTCCAGCCGCCATGCTGATTTACAAAATCCACGGCAGACAGTGCGTCCTTCGCCGCATCAATCTGTCCTGCAGGCGGAGCCGCCGGATCAGTATAGCTGATCCAGCGCTGATCCTGCTTCACTTGCAGACTTCGTTTACTGTCCGTATAAATCTCCGATCCATCCTTTTCCCGAATATTCCGGGTCATGCTGGGATCGAAGAACAGGCTGCGCTGCATCTGCTCCACAGTGAACTGTCCTGTCGGCACATCTGCCTCAACCGCATCCAGCGCTTCCGCCGGAATGTAATATCCACCGTCCATCAACGTATATGGCGTCCAGTTCGTACCGAAGTCGACATGCTGCTGCACGTCCTGTACCGTCAGGTCGGCCTGAGTTGCTTCGTAGACTACATCACCTTTGGCGCTGAAGAACAGCGCATGGGCTTTCGTTTCATTTTTCGCCGTATAGATCGAGATCCGATTAATCGTTTCCCCTTGGAACAGGGAGTCCGTACCAAGCCGCATCACGCGCTGCAGCAGGGCAACCGGAATGCCTTCCTTGAACGACAGCTCAATGCCGGGGTTGTCCTTGCGGATTTGATCCCAGTTTACAGACTGTACGGTACGCCGCTGAAAATCATCGAACGTCCGACCTTGCAGACGTGAATAGATCAGCTGATAGAAGGTATTCCCTGGGTAAAACACGGTATGTTTGTCCTCTCCGAGATGAATCATCATCTGATCGGGGAAGATCAGCTCTTCAATATCGCGCTCCTGACCCATGTTCTCGGTCTTCACATAGTTCGTCTCTGACGTCACAATTGAATCCCCGCCACCAGGCAAACGATAGATCAGGAAGTAACTCTGCACCAGACTGGCAGCAACGAGAGAAGCGAGCACCAGGGATTTAATCCGTTCCTTCAAGGTGCTCACCTCCTTCTTCACGCATTGGCAGTGTGAATGTTACGGTTGTACCCACATCCACCTCGGACTCCAGAGAAATGGTCCCATCATGAGCCCTGACAATTTCCCGGGCAATGGATAGCCCTAATCCTGTACCACCCATACTGCGGGAGCGAGCCTTGTCCACCCGATAAAACCGTTCAAAAATACGATCCAAATCCCGCTGCGGGATTCCCATTCCCGTATCCGATACCGAGATGGCAAGTGTATGTGCATCGCTGCGTCTGGCAGCAATCGTAATCGTTCCGCCCTCCAGCGTATACTTCAGCGCATTGGACACGACATTGTCCAGAACCTGATCAATCTGGTCCCGATCGAGCGGCACTTCAGGAATGCCATTCTCCACCGATAACACGGGTTGAATATCTTTCTGATGCATCTGGAACGAGAATCGGTCTGTTACCTCCTCCAGCATGTCCATAATGTCTGTTGGCTGTTTGCGCAGCAGGGCTTCCTTGGAGTCGAGCCGGGACAGATGCAGCAGATCGGTAACCAGCCGTATCATACGCTCCGTCTCATTCTGAATCACGCCAACGAATCTCCCCGCCAGCTGCGGATCTTCAAGTGCTCCATCATCGAGCGCTTCTGCATAACTCTTAATCGTCGTCAGCGGGGTGCGCAATTCATGCGATACATTCGCAACAAACTCGCGCCGGGATGCCTCCAGCTCTTCCTGCTCGGTGACATCCTGAAGCACGGCAATCGTTCCGGTAATACCCAGCTCACGACGATGAACCGGCGTAAATGTCATGCGAATGACTACAGGGTCCTCCTGTCCGGCTGGTGCGATCTGCAGCAGCGTTGAACCCGTAAAACCACTCGCAAGAGCTTCCGCATCCTCCGGATCAATACCGAGCAGGACGGCAAAATGCCTTCCTTCAATATCCACAGGGCGCATACCCAGAATGCTGCTGGCGCGGCGGTTGACCAGAATGACTTTGCCATACTCGTCGGTCGCAACCACACCATCACTCATGTTCGTCAAAATGGACGTCAGCTTCTCTTTCTCCTCTTCGTTCTGAGAAAGTGCGTCCCGCAAGCGACTGGTCATGTAGTTGAAGGCCCGACTCAGCTGTCCAATCTCATCCGTGCCGAATACTGGGGTCTGCTGATCGAAGTTGCCTTCCGCAACCGCTGTTGCCCTGCGGGTGACTTCCTTGATGGGCTGCGTGATCGTATGCGACAAAATGACGCCGAGCACCGCGGTTAACACCAGGGCGATCAGAATGCCGGAGATAAAAATTTTATTGATTCCCTCCATGGTGGAATACAGTTCATTCATGGAGGCGGCAATGTAGACCGCGCCGATGATCTTGCCGCCGGACATGACCGGCTTGGCAACGACCTTTTTGCGGACATTGTCCTCATCTACAATGTATTCCTCGTTATCCCGGATGCCTTGCAGCGCACGGCTGACAACGGTCTGGGTATTTTTGCGACCCACATAATCGGAATGTGAACTCAGGGAAGTGGTTAACACTTTGCCACTGGCATCAAGCACCTGAATCTCGGCACCGTTAATGTTGAACAGATTGTTCACCAGTACGCGCAGATTTTCCGTTTTGTCCTCACCAGCCTCTGCTTCTCCGCCGGCCATGGTCTCACCCACGAGAACAGACAGCATCTCCGCTCGTGCCTGTAAATCCTCAGTGAAGTTGCTCGTCAGTGAGTTCTTCATCGCACTTACAAAATAAACGCCGATCAATTGCATCGCAATCAGAATCAGCAGTACATAGATAATAATCAGTTTCGCCTGAATCGTTCGGAAGAACGAGAATCGCGAGAATCGCCCCATTATATCCCCACGCTTTTGGGACTGCGCACGAGATAACCCAGCCCGCGGCGAGTCAGAATCGTTTCCGGTTTGCTCGGATTCTCCTCAATCTTCTCGCGCAGACGACGGATCGTGACATCCACGGTACGTACATCCCCGAAATATTCATACCCCCATACTGCCTGCAGCAGGTGCTCCCGTGTCATGACTTTGCCGGAGTTCTTCGCCATATAATAAAGAAGCTCATACTCACGGTGAGTCAGATCGAGCGGTTCTCCGCCTTTGTAAGCTGTATACATGTCCATATCAAATGCCAGATCAAACAGCCGCATGACCTGCTTCTCATCGTCCTCCGGTGCTTCGGCGGTCATCGCAGGCTTTTGCCGTCTGCGCATCTGTGCCTTTACCCGTGCGAGCAGCTCGCGCGTACTGAAAGGCTTGGTCACATAATCGTCCGCACCCAGTTCCAGCCCGAGCACTTTGTCGATCTCTCCGTCCTTTGCCGTCAGCATAATAATCGGCATCTCCAGATGAGTTCGTACCTCGCGGCACACATCCATGCCGTCTTTACCTGGCAGCATCAAGTCCAGCAGCATCAGATCCGGTTTCTCGGATAACGCCAGTTCAACTGCACGAATGCCATCAAAAGCGCAGATGACCTCGTACCCCTCTTTTTCCAAATTAAACTTCAGAATGTCCGCAATGGGCTGTTCATCGTCCACCACCAAAATCTTCCCCTGCATCGGCTGTATTCACCCCTATATCCTGCTTGATCCGCCCTGGCGGTCTTTATCTCTTTTTGAACTTATCTTATATAGAATATGACTCTAACTATTTTATCTGTAATGATACCTTTACTGTATAGTTTAACATACCTGAAGGACACTCACATCCCGATCCGTCGATCCAAATGCTACAAATTGAAAATATTTTACAGCATGAAAAAACAAGGCCGGCATCTCAGCCAACCTTGCTTCTGATTACTTGTATTTAATTGAGGTAAGTCATCGGATTCTCTGGCGTTCCGTTCTTGATGATCTCGAAATGCAGATGCGTTCCGGTCGAACGACCCGTGTTGCCCATAACGCCGATGCTCTCCCCTTTTTCAACCACTTGTCCAACCTTCACGCCAATGCTGTCGAGGTGGCCATACAGTGTTTCATATCCGTTACGATGGTTAATGATAATGACATTGCCATACCCGCTCTTCTGTCCTGCAAAAGTAACCACGCCTTCATCGGCCGATTTTACATCCCGGTTACCTACCAGATCGACACCTTTGTGCTGACGACCCCAGCGTTGTCCGAAGCTGCTGCTCATGGTTGCGTTCGATACCGGCCAGGCAAATTCGCCTGTACCCTCACCGACCACTTTGGTTCCGCTCAGCACCACTTCCGTAACAGCTGCCTTGATCACTTCCTGGCCCAGCCATTCTTCCTTGATGACTTCACCATTTTCCTTGGTTACACGATATTGCATGCTTTTTAATCCGCTTTGTCCAGGACGTACCACTTTCGTTGTGCCCGCTTTTAACTCAGCACTCTTCCGCACTTCGACCTGTGGTTTAATCTCGATTTGCTCCACAACCTGCTCTACCGATTTAACCGTAACTGCCGGTTTAGGCACGGTCAGCGTAAGCTCGTCCCCGATTTGCAGCGACGTTTCCTTGATGCCCGGATTGTTTGCGCGAATCTCACTTTGTGTAATCTCATACTTTGCAGCGATGGAAGAGATCGTATCTCCTTCACGCACGACATAAGTTACGGGCGCATCTTTACCAACGGTTAAAGCTTTAACCGCCTCGGATACATCCCATATTTTGTTTGGATCCGCTTTGACTGCCTCTGTCGCCACATCTTCCTTGATGTCCACCGACTTCAGCGTTGTGCTTGGCCCCTCCGCTTTGCTGGATGAGTTTGCCGATACCGACTTCGTCTTGAGCGAACTGCGCACAGCCGATGCCGATATGTATTTGTTCTGCACCTGTTCAAGAATAGCATCTGCTGTTGCCTGGTCTTTCACAATGCCAATAACTTCGCCATCGATCTTGAGTTCCACACCTTTTGCATATGCAGTCAGCATGTCATCCAGTTTGTCCAGCGTCTCTTCGCTGTTCACTTCAGGCTTGTACGCTTTTACCGTTTCGGTCGTGATGCCATCTGTGTTCAGCACCATTTCCGCTTCAGGATATTTATTTTGGTATTCCTCGGTTTTGTCTGCAAATAGTTTCTGGAGCTGCGCTTCATCCGTAATGCTGCCAATCTCGTTCCCTTTGACCATTACCTTATAATAGGGAACCGTGTTTGCAGCAACGTACTGCTTGCCTGCGAATCCGATCGATGCAGCGATGATCACACCGCATGCCGCTGTTATGATCCATTTACGCGAGGCCAGAACGCGCTTTTTATTCACACTGAAGTTGGACATGCTCATGTTGTTTTTGTCTTCGGCCGTCCGGTGTTCTCCGGATTGTTCGTGTACCCGGTTTTTGCCCGGTTGGCGTATGCCTCTGAAACCTTTCATGATTCTCTCCTTTTCAGCACTTCTCAGTTCGCATTTCTGTCAAGACACACCCATCCGTGTCTGTCTCATGTCTGTCGATATTTGTACTTGGGTGTCCGCAAATCAGGACTTTAGCTGCGCTCATAAAAGTGTCAAAATTTTAACCTTTTATCACACCCGTATACTTTAACACAGGTTTTACATTCATTTCAACTCTACCCGTCACACCTTAAAACCAAGCCCCGCTTGGTTTTCCTGGATTACCCATAACATGGCAGCAAAATATTCTTACCCATTATGCCTCCGATTCAGGTATACTATGTAGTTTCGATCTAGTTTTAAGACTAGGTTCTAAGACCCACAATAAGGTGAAATTATTTTCATAAAAACACAATCAAAAATCCCTCACCAGATGTTCTCCAGTAGGGATTTTGTAAACTTGAAATAGGTAGATGAACTTGATTGCTCTCTTAGTCTCTTAGCGTGAGAATGGTGGAACTATATAAACTCACTTTAATGAGTATTAGTGACGATCACTTATTCAGCTTGGAGTACTTCCATCAGGTTATCGTATTCCTCACTGGTCAGATACTTCGAAATTACTTGTTCAATGTCACGTAATTCCTGCTCGGTCAGGCCATCTTCCATGGCTCCCGAGATTTGCTGCATTTCATTTTGGGGCAGCTTGGCCATAAGCAGACTGAAGATCTTCTCCTTTTCCTCCAGTGGCAGCTTGTCTTTTGTTCCCGTAATATCATCTGGTGATACCACTATCGTATCATTGCCTGAAGAAGCAGAATCGCTGGAGCTTTCGCTTGTACCATTGCCAGCAGCTGTACTACTTCCACTATCGGTAACACCTTCTGAAGGCTTATTGGTTTTTGCATCTACGCTGTCTGTCCCCGTGCTATTGCTCTCGTTTCCACCCGCAGAGGCAGATCCCTCTGCTTCATTTGAAGCATCATCTGTATTAGATGCACCATTTCCGGTACCTGTACCACTACTGTCTGTTCCATTCCCCATCACCGAAATGGCGTCCTCTGGAACCTGTTCTTCTTCGGCTCCGGCCGGCTGATCGGTTGTTCCTGAGCCGGGTTTGTTCTCCTCGCTCGCTTTGCCACCCAAGGCACCCTGGAACATGGCTGTTAACCCCAGCGGCTGACCTTCCCACTCAATATTGAAGCTCGCCAGCAGCGATTTTACATATGACTGTACAATTAATCCGGTCGTCAGTAAGGTCAATGAGCTAACCAGCATGACGGTAAGTACAATTTTGACAAACCATTGAAGCAACTTCATCCCTGTTCTCCTCCTCCGATTTTCCAACCTGCCTGCAGTGAGCACGCCAGGTCGTGACTATACTGTTAATCAGTATTGACGGAAATCTCGGGATTATATCAGGAAATATGCGAAAAACCCCAGTCATCGCTATTCAGGCGACAACTGGGGTTCTATGAATTCACTCTACATTACACGTAAATTGGAAGAACTTGATTCGTTTGCTCACGGTTACGACCTACGGAGAAGATGGCGATGGGAATGCCTGTCAGCTCGGAAACACGTTTCACATAGTTCTGTGTGTTCACAGGCAGATCTTCGAGTTTCTTCGCTCCAGTGATATCTTCGCTCCAGCCAGGCATCTCTTCGTATACCGCTTCACATTCAGCCAGCATTTTCAGACTAGCCGGGTAGTGTGTGATAATCTCTCCGCGGTATTTGTATCCTGTGCAAATTTTCACCGTTTCAAGACCCGTCATAACGTCCAGCGAGTTCAGGGACAATCCCGTAATTCCGCTGACCCGACGAGCATGACGAACAACAACACTGTCAAACCAACCAACACGACGCGGACGTCCGGTTACCGTACCGTACTCATGTCCTGTCTCACGGATTTGGTCACCCACTGCATCATGCAGCTCGGTTGGGAATGGGCCGTCTCCTACACGTGTTGTGTAAGCTTTCGCTACCCCAATAACTTGCTGAATACGAGCAGGGCCTACACCGGAACCGATACATACACCACCTGCAGATGGGTTCGATGAAGTAACATATGGATACGTTCCTTGGTCCAGGTCCAACATCACACCTTGTGCACCCTCAAACAATACCTTTTTGTCCTCATCAATGTAATCGTTGAGTACAACCGAAGTATCACGTACGTAAGGACGCAGAATTTCCGCATATCCCAGGTAATCTTTCAGAATTTCCTCTACATCTACAGGCTCACCGCCATAGACTTGCTCGATGATGCGGTTCTTTTCTTTTACCAGATGACGCAGTTTCAGTTCGAACTCATCCGCATCAAGAAGGTCAACCATCCGGATGCCTGTCCGAGCCGATTTGTCCATGTAAGCCGGGCCAATGCCTTTGCCGGTTGTACCGATTTTGTTCGGACCTTTGCTCTCTTCTTCCAGTGCATCCAAAACCATGTGGTATGGCAGAATAATATGCGCACGTTCACTGATGGATAGGTTTTTCGTTGTAAAGTCATTATCATGAATATAGTTAATTTCTTCAATAAGTGCCTTCGGGTTGATAACCATACCGTTACCGATTACACAAGCTTTATCCGTGTAGAAGATACCCGATGGAATCATCGTCAGTTTATATTTTTTGTTGTCGATCAGAATCGTGTGTCCTGCGTTATTACCACCTTGGTAACGAGCGACCACGTCTGCGCTTTCAGCCAAATAATCCGTAATCTTACCTTTACCTTCGTCTCCCCATTGCGTTCCCACTACAACTACCGTTGACATCGTACATACCTCCGTGGGTGCCTTGCGCACCTTTGTATTGGTCTGTCCGTCCTCTATCTCGGCAGGAATTTGAAGTGAAAATACCGGCGGAGAAGCGTGCTAACGGACAGTGAAAATCTCCCCCCGTGTTACATTGAAAGGAAGGTTTTCGCTGCTTTAACGCAGCAGTTCTAGTGTACCAGTCCCCTTTTTCAAAGTCAAATGAAATGGCGAACAATTGGTAATGGCCATACTTTAATGTTCGGAATTTGCCCTATATTCCGACGCAAAAAACCGGCGAAGCCATCAAATCTTGCTTGACGGCTAACCCCGGTTTAATTGCACGATTGGAGCTCAGGCACCATATATCGTATTTCCAACCTATTTATAAGTTTATATCAACTAGTTATTGATGATAGCAAATTCTTCTCTATGATCTAACAAAAGATACCGAATCTATCTTCTACATAGCAAAGGCATCATTATGCGCCCTCTCATAGTTAACGAACTTATTGAAGTTTTTGAGGAACACCAGCTCAACCGTGCCTACCGGACCATTACGCTGTTTGGCGATAATAATCTCGATAATATTTTTCTTCTCGGTCTCCTGGTTATAGTAGTCATCCCGGTACAGGAAAGCTACGATATCAGCATCTTGCTCGATCGAACCCGATTCCCGCAAGTCACTCATCATCGGACGTTTATCCTGACGCTGCTCTACACCCCGGCTCAGCTGGGACAAGGCAATAACCGGAACTTCCAGTTCCCGGCCAATCTGTTTCAGTGTACGCGAGATTTCCGATACTTCCTGCTGACGGTTCTCGCCCGCTTTGCCACGGCCACTGATCAGTTGGAGGTAATCGATCAGGATCATGCCAAGGCCTTTTTCTTTCTTAAGACGACGGCATTTGGCACGGATATCCGCCACCGTAATCCCTGGTGTATCATCGATGAAGATGTTTGCTTCGTTCAAGGCTGCAATGCCCATCGTCAGCTTCTGCCAATCTTCATCCCCTTTGAAATCACCCATACGCATGACACCCGCATCCAGATTGGCCTCTGCACAGATCATACGCTGAACAAGCTGCGCGGCTGACATCTCCAGACTGAATATCGCAACCGTCTCCTGCGCCCGAATGGCTACGTTCTGGGCGATATTCAGGGCGAAGGCAGTCTTCCCTACAGACGGACGTGCCGCTACAATGATCAAGTCACTCCGCTGGAATCCGGCCGTCATCTTGTCCAGATCGATAAACCCGGACGGAATACCCGTTGTGGTGCCCCTGTTCTGATGCAGTGTCTCCACACGATCGAATACTTCCATCAGTACATCCTGAATGGCAATAAAACCGCTACTGGAACGTCGGTTGGAGATCTCCAGAATACGACGCTCAGCTTCACCAAGCATGGCTGCAACATCTTCGCCGCCTGTATATCCTTCGCTGACGATCTGTGTAGCTGTACGGATCAAACGCCGCAGCATTGATTTCTCTTCAATAATCTGTGCGTAATAATCCACGTTGGCAGCTGTCGGTACACCATGAGCCAGCTTCGCCAAATAACTGACGCCGCCGATGTCCTCCAGCTCGCCTTTATCCTTCAGACGCGAAGTCAGCGTGACGAGGTCAATCGGCTGATTTTCCTCTCCAAGCTGAATCATCGCTTCAAAGATTAATTGATGGGGCTTATCATAGAAATCCTCGGTTTGCACCCGTTCCATCGCTGTAATCAGGGCCTCGCCCTGCAACAGGATTGCACCCAGCACTGCCTGTTCGGCTTCCAGGTTCTGTGGGGGAATCCGGTCGAATAACATTTCGCCGCCCATCTTACTCCTCCGTTACCTGTACCTTCAAGGTAGCCTTCACTTCAGGGTGAACCTTGACGGTTACTTGTGTTACGCCGAGTGTACGAATAGGCTCGTCCAGCTCAATTTTGCGTTTGTCCACTTTCAGCCCTTTTGCTGCCAGAGCCTCCGCAATTTGTTTGCTTGTGATTGCACCGAACAGTCGGCCGCCTTCGCCGGATTTTGCTTTCAGTTCAGTCACTTCTGCTTCCAGCTTTTTGCCGAGGGCTTCCGCTTCTGCTTTCTCTTCCTGCTTGCGTCTCTCTTCAGCCGCATTCTGGTTGTCCAGCGTCTTCATGTTGCCATCCGTAGCCGGACGTGCCATTCCCCGTGGCAGAAGGAAATTCTGTGCGTATCCCTCGGATACTTCCTTCACTTGTCCTTTTTTCCCTTGACCTTTTACATCTTTTATAAAAATGACTTTCATTCGAACAGCCCCTCTTCCTTTTCGATTTCAGCCAGTACGTCCATCAGCCGTTTTTCTGCCTCTCCAAGCGTTCCTTCCAACTGTACGGCAGCATTGGTTAAATGTCCGCCGCCACCAAGTCGTTCCATGACGACCTGAACATTCATGCGCCCCAGCGATCTCGCGCTGATGCCAATCAGTCCATCCGGTCTCTCGCTAATGACAAACGAAGCGACAACATCCGTCATGTTCAGCAATGTGTCCGCCACCTGGGCGATCATCATCTGTGAAATCTTGCTGCCAGGGTCCGTGACCGCCAGCGCAATGTTCCCGTATACCATTTTAGCATGCTTTATGATTTCTGCCTTAGCAATATATTCTGACAAATCTTCTTTCATGAGACGCTGGATCATTATGGTGTCTGCACCACTGCGACGCAGGAATCCTGCAGCCTCAAATGTCCTCGATCCAGTATGCAGTGCAAAATGCTTCGTATCCACGGTAATCCCGGCAAGCAAAGCCGTTGCTTCAAGCGGAGTAAATTGTACCTTGTCATGAATATACTGCAGGAGCTCAGTCACAAGCTCTGCCGCAGAAGAAGCGTACGGCTCCAAATAAATCAATACTGCATCATTAATAAATTCTTCCCCGCGGCGATGGTGATCCACCACCACCACGCGAGTCGCCGATTGCACAAGCTTTGGCTCCATGGTCATCGAGGCCTTATGGGTATCCACGACAACAAGCAACGTATGCTCGGTCATCATCTGGGTCGCCTGCTCGGGTGACACAAAGGCTTTGGATAATTTCTCATCCTTGTTCACCTGTTCCATCATTCGTTCAATGGACGGGTTGGGTCCATCAAGCACAATGCGTGCCTCTACATTGTATAAGCTGGCAGCCTTCCATACCCCGATGGAGGCTCCGATCGCGTCCATATCAGGCATCTTATGTCCCATGATAAGCACTCGATCGCTCTCCTGCATCAAATCACGCAAAGCGTGGGCGATAACCCGTGCTCTAACCCGTGTGCGTTTCTCCACGGCATTGGATTTCCCGCCATAGAAGGATAGGCGCTGCCCCGACTTCACAGCAGCCTGATCGCCACCGCGTCCAAGCGCCATATCCAAACTCGACTGTGCCAGCTCTCCCATCTCACTGATGGTATCCGAGCCAAATGCGAGTCCTATACTTAGGGTCATTGGAACTTTGAGATCTGCCGTCATTTCCCGCACTTCATCCAGAATGACAAAACGGCTCTGTTCCAGCTCCTGCAGCGACTTATGATTCAGCATCATCAGATAGCGGTCCGAAGACAGACGGCGTAAATATACTTCATACCTTTTCGCCCAGGAGGTAATCTCGCTCGTTACACGCGCGATAAGCGCAGTCCGCTGCTGATCATCCATCCCTTGTGCTGCCTCGTCCAGGTTATCCAGCACAAGAATACCCAGTGCAATGCGTTCATTTTCATATTTGTCGCGCAAAATTGCGAGCTCTGTGATCTCGTAAACATATACATACCGCTCCTGCGGATTATGGATAACGCCATAGAACCGGTCATCCAACTGGAACTCGTCATGAAGCTCCTTGGCCGGTTCCTTGGTTCCATCTTTTTTTTCTTTGGGCTGAGGAAGTTTTGGGAAAAGGTTCTGCAGCGGATTGCCCACCATTGTCTTTTCCTGAAACATTTCCCCGACGAAGCGGTTATGCCACTCTACCGTACGATCCTCGCTGTACAGCACAATCCCGAACGGGAGCATGCTGATCGCTTCCCCCTCCATTCGCTTGATCCGAATGGACAGGCCGTTAATATAGTCGTTAAGCTCACGGCGGAACGCCAGCTCCGCCTTTATCATGACGATTCCCAGCGCCGAAGCCAGTATCAGACTAATCAAACCAAGCGCCCAGTTATAGATGGTTACGAACATAACAAGCAGAAGCAGCAGTATGAACGCCCATACGGTATAGTAGCCGTGCCAGCGTTTCTTCAGAAATTTAGGCATGACTGATCCACCCTATCGTTTTGGTCTCGATATTGCCTCGCGAAGCGGGAACGCCAGATCGATAATCCCGATAATCCGAAGCGGCCCAATGAAGAAGACCGCAACCGCCAGCAAATACGGTATAACCGGATTCCACTTCTTCGCATGTGCCAAAAAGAAGAAGAAGCCGATGGCTTGAATCATGAAGCCCAGATTGATCAGGGGCGACAAATTCATCGCAATCATGGTCCAGTACGTTCCGTCACTCTGTCTGGAGATGACCTCGAAGAGCAGTGCCAGGAAATAATACCAGATCAGGGCACGGGGCATACGCCATTCGCGTGCAGGCGGCAGCTTCGATACGGTTACACCCATCACATTCAGAATAGGACGAGCAATAACATGTGTAATAAGCGACATCACCATCGATGTCACAACCAAAGCAAACGGAATCATGAGCTGTGTCTGCCTAGCAACATCCTGAGTCATTTCAGGCGTCCACACAAACCCATTGACCATTTGGTTGGACGTGTTGGAAAGTGGTTCAATCGTAAGCCTAACCACATCATCAATGTAACTCGACAGATCGAATTGGAAGATGACACTTCCGATCAGTAAGAGCAGCAGGTACTCTGCCAGCATGGCCCCGGTACCCGACAATAATGCGAACAAGGCTGATTTCCTTTTCTTATACGCATTACCCATAATGATTGCAGGCAGGGTAAACAGCAGTAACAGTAATAGATAAATCGGATGAAACACAACTAATATGACCGCTACCGGAACAAGATGCCATATAAACGATTTCACAGATAAGGAAGCATACAAAATAACGCCGGGTACCATCATGAAAAATATGGCGAGAACCGATAAAGGAGTTAACAGCGAAAGCAGCAAGAGCAGATAAACCGCGCTCCAAACGGCTGACTTAAAGCTAAATTTCAACAAATTCACCTCTTACGCATATGATCTTCTAGCGCGGATATATCCTGGTACCAGTCTTCAAGCTGGTGACCTTCCGATTTGTGCTTTTTCAACTTCTCAATTAACAATGCATCCAGATCCTTGAAGGGAATACCGAGCCTGCGGCCCAATATGTAACTACTCATCATCAGACTTGCGAGACTGTCCCCGATTCGGGAGGTACTGCCTTCCCACAATGCTTTGAACAATCGGGATACCTGGTCAAGTACTTCGGTTTTCAGCCATTCAATCACTTTAGCGCGTTTGGCTACATCCAGTTCTTTAGGCATATTGGCGAAAGTCACTCTCCCCGAAAAAGCTTTATTCTCCATTATAGCATAAAAAGGGGGTCCACAAAATCATCCCCCATGGCAGGACCTGCCCGCTCTTCTTATGCATTTCCTCATGCTTAACATGATACTGAGAGGCTCTGATTATCCGCGTTCACTCAACCTTAATTTCATTTCAAAAGGGCTTACTTGGCTTTCATGGATTCTTTGGACACAATACCTTCACAATACTCGATGATCTGACTACGCCGCACAATCCCGATAAATCGTTCCATATCATCAACTACAGGTACAAAATTCTGAACCTTGGCCAGATTGATTAAGTCTTCCATGTTGGCATCAATGGAAACCGGTTTAATGTCGAGGCGAAGGGGTACATCTTTAAGTAAAAATTTTGAAGCGTTTTCAAATGTAATCTTTCCCTCAGCATTCTTCATATACCACAGCAGATCACCTTCGGTTACCGTTCCTATATACTTGCCTTCCTTATTCAAAATGGGTACCGCCGTAAATCGGTGATATTCCATGCGTTCCAACGTTTGCCGCAGAGTAGAATCCGACGTTACACATGTAACCTCTTGCTTAGGCAGCAAAAAAAATGCGATGTTCATACCCTTACGTATCCTCCTTGTGTATTTCTCGTTCAAGTCATGCCTCAACTTATATTATACGGATCAAAACGCAAGATGTTCCAAAAGGTTGAAATCGCCTTTCCAATGAAAAAAACAGCAGCCCGCTCATAAACGTACTGCTGATTGCTGTCATGTACACAGTGCCTGTATGGAATTAATTATTCGATCGCTTGCCGGTCGGGAATCATGACTTCACCGGCTGGGGTCGATTGATCCATCCAGTTGTTAATCAGCTCTTTGGCATATTGGACATCCTTCTCATCCGCTTGACCGTAATAGATGCCGTCTTTCCGCATTCCCTCGCCGAGAATGGTGAAGCTCGAAATTTGTGGCTTATCCTGAGTCATGACCTGTTTGGCCAAATCGGTAATAAAAGATGGCTGCATATCCGTCTGGAAATTCTCTCCCATGATCTGAATCAATTCCGGGATCTTCGTGATCTGATTCAAACTAAGCATTTCATTCGCCATGGCGTTCAGGAAAATCTGCTGCCGTTTAGTACGGTTAAAATCACTGTCTTCGCGGTATCTTACATAATACAGGGCTTCCTGGCCGTCATAGATCGGCTTTCCGCCTTCAATCGTGAACTGCACATGATTGGGATCCTTGTTCACAATGTCCTCTTCAATCGGCAGCTTGATACCACCAAGTGCATCAACAACCTTTTTAATTCCGTCAAAATTAATCGTTGCATAATAACCTACATCCGCATCGAGGAACTTCTCCACCGTGTTGATGGACATATTCTCCCCTCCGAAAGCGTAGGCATGCGCGAGCTTGTCATAATCATCTACGCCATCCTTGTCGGCATCACGTCCAACAATCTGTACGTAAGTGTCACGGGGAATGGATACGAGCAAAACACGCGATTCCTTTGGTCTGACGACGGCATAAATCACCGTATCCGAGCGGCCCCGTGTTTTCTCGTAAGCACGTTTGTCTGAACCGAGCAGCAGTACAGAAAACGGCTCTTTACGATAAACAGTCGGATCAGGCGTTTTATTACCTTCCTGCGGAACATATGACTTCGACAACTGACCCTCTACGGAGCCTGCCAGGAACAGATCAAATGCAGCTACAGCCAGCTGCTGGCGAAACAAATACCCTCCAATCAACAGAACAACGAGAGACACGAGAGTTATATATATGCCTTTTCTTCTTTTCTTCTTCTTTTCTTTAGTTCTGCTTTTCATTCATCGATTCCTTCTTCACTGTCAAAATGAAATTCGATACTACATACCATTAAACGTCTGAAACTGCTTATGACACGGTGCTCTCTGAACTTTTCTCTATCTCGGACAGGAGCAACGCTACGCTCGTTCTATTTTAAACATTGCTGCAGGACGAAAAGTTACAATACGGTTAAATTGAAAAGAACAGCACTTCCTTTTTGGCTCGATCAAAGGCAGGCTGTTCTCTTCAGATTATACGTATATCTATTTTATCAGGTCAATTGGTGGATACTGTATTTAAATCTTTGTTTCTCTCTCTTCTACGCAAACGCCCAGTGATCAAGGCAGCTGCCAGTGTCAGCACGCTGAAAATAACGGCAGACCAGAATAGGCCGTTGTAGCCTTGCCCCGTCGTTTGATGAACGGCCTCGAGAAGCACATCCCGGATACCCGAGTCGGGAATTTGAGACACTCCTTCCGTCAGACTCGTGACATCACTTCCCGAAGCCCCGCCTGCTCCAGATGCATACTGCTGAAGCGCATCTGGCGGTACCTGAATCCCCTGATCAGCAAGCCCTGTCTGAATATTGGAACCCAAATTGGAGAACGAGCGGGCGAGAAATCCTGCGAAGATGGTAGGCGCAATTGCCATGGCCATTTGGCGAAATAGGGAACTGGTGGCTACCGCTATTCCTTTGTTGTTCTCACCCGCCTGTTCCGTGACAAGCACGTTTACTGGTGCCCCCAGCATCATGCCAAAACCGATTCCCACAAGTATACTCGCAATGACGAACTGCCAAATATGCTCTACCCATAGCGGAAACAGCAGGAATCCGATAGCAGAAAGAATACCAGCGACGGATAACGTCCAGATGGGCCCTTTGCGATCAACCAGGTAACCACCACCACCTGCACCAATTCCTGAAGCCAGAGCAAGCGGTGTGAACCAATATCCTGAGGCTGTACTTGATACACCGAGATATTGCTCCACGAAGCCTGGAATGAAGATCACCGAGGCCAGAATGGCTCCGGAGAAAAAGGCAATCAGCAGCGTCCATCGAAAGGACGCAATGCCAAGAAGTTGAGTGGAAACGACAGGTTCACGCTGTGACCCTTCCAATCTTTTTTCCAGAAAGTAAAAGATGACCAGGATGATCACACCTGCCAGAAAGAAACCATAGAACATCGGTGAAGCGAGACTTTGCAGCATATCTACACCATCCAGATTACTGAAGCTGTACATCAGACTGAGTACACCCAGGGTGAGAACGGTAATACCGCTCCAGTCCACAGCTGCACGGTTCAACTCCTGTTCTTCATGGATGAATCGAATGCCTGCGATAAATAACAGGATGGCAATTGGCACATTTATGAGGAATAGCCAGTGCCAGTTTCCCGTAAGATCTAAAATAAAAGCGCCGATGTTCGGACCCAGAATGGCAGCAATCCCATTCATGCCTCCGAGCAGACCCAAGGCTGTGCCCTGACGTTCGGCAGGGAACTTGCTTAGCACATACGAACTGGCAATGATAAAGATCCCGCCACCGCCCAGCGCCTGAATGACACGCGCAATCAGGAAAAAGCTAAACGATGGACTCAGTGCGACAAGCAGGGAGCCTATTCCGAATAACGCAACTTCAATTAAAAATAGCTTCTTGCGTCCATAACGGTCGGACAGTTTACCTGCAATCGGTACACTCACCGCAAGGCCCAACGTATAGAGGGTGATTGTCCATGCTCCCCACGTTGGTGACACCCCAAATGAAGCATTCAGGGTCGTCAGTGATGACGTGATAATGCCATTATCGAGCGCAGCCATAAATACTCCAATTGCAAATAAAATGAGCGGCCATTTCATTTGTTTCTGCATCTCTGTTACCTCCCCGATCCGTTCACAATTGCCCAGCTTACAGTTGGGATAATACATGTATACAAACAACTTTGAACTATAATGACTCACTGGTCATTTTAAAGCAAATGCATTCCATATGTCAATTCATTAATATGATATAACATTCCCTTTTAGCCTAAACAATTGATAAAAAGCCGTCCCCCAGTCTGTTCGAACCGGAGGACAGCCGAGCATTACAAACATAACCTAAGCTGCTTAGATAACCGATTGGTCTTGCCTAGCCTTACTGCATCAAATGACGATTCAGGAATTTCTCAATCGCCCGATACAAGTCAAGCTGATTCTCGACATTGGCAAAGCCATGGCCTTCGTTCGCTTTTAACATATAAGGCACATCCACCCCACGTTCGCGCAGTGCTTCCACGATCTGATCGGACTCTGCCTGTTTTACCCGCGGGTCATTCGCACCCTGTACGACGAATAACGGGGCTTTCATCTGATCGATGTGGAATAGTGGTGAGGCAGCCGTCAGCAGCTCCTTGTCTTTCACTGGATCACCCATGCGCTCATAGAACATGTTGCGCTCGGATTCCCAATATGGCGGAAGTGAATCCAGCAAGGTGAACAGATTGGAAGGCCCAACATAGCTGATTCCAGCAGCATACACATCTGGTGTGAACGCCAGCCCGGCCAATGCGGCATAACCACCATAAGATCCACCATAAATGGCTACACGTTCGGGATCGACTGTTCCTTCTTTAACCAACCAGTTTACGCCGTCAGTGAGATCATCCTGCATCGCTTTACCCCACTCTTTATTGCCTGCATTCAGAAACTCTTTGCCGTACCCTGTGGAGCCGCGGAAATTCACCTGCAGTACAGCATAGCCGCGGCTGGCAAGAAATTGGATTTCCGGACTAAAACCCCATGAATCCCGAGCCCATGGGCCGCCGTGTGGAACAACAACGAGTGGTAACCCGGAAGCTTCCGCCCCGTTAGGCAGTGTCAGGTAACCATGAAGCGTTAAACCGTCACGTGACGTATAGGTCACAGGTTTCATGTCAGACATCTTACTCTCATCAATCCACGGTGCAGCATCAGCCAGTTTATCGAGTTTACCTGTTTTCGAATCATAGAAATAATAGGTGCCCATCGATTTGTCACTATAGGCAGCAAACAGTACCTGGCCTTCTTCATTCATGTTGGAAATGCTAACTTCCTTGCCGGGGACTTTGGCTTGAAGATCCTGCATTAACGTTTTGAACTCATCGTCAAAGAATTCGTAGTTTACTTTGTCTGTCTCATAAACAGCAGCAAGAATCGTCCCCTTCTCTTTGGAAGGCACAAAGCTGCTTACGTCCACATCTTTGTTTTCGTATATAGTTTTGGTTACTTTCTTCGTACTAGGACTGAATTCTACGATAGCTATTTTATCCCGATCCAGGTTGGACGCCGCATAGATATTTTTGTTGTCATAGGTGAACATCAGCGGAGTAAACGTATCTCCAAGCTCTGTCGTCAGCAGCGGCTCGAACGGTTTATCCTCCGAATCCCGGTACATTAACGAAGACACGTTACCATCACTGGACACAGCCACACGAATTTTACCTTCGTGATCTGTCAGCCAGCCCGAAATATTTCCTGGATTCTCCGCTGCAAGCACAGCTTCACCTGTCTTGATGTTTATGCGGTATACATCGAAAATCCGAGGATCACGTTTGTTCATACCTACGAGAATCTCATCTGGAATACTCTCCAAAGGATCTACCATCATTGCTCTTGTGTTGGGATATGGCGTAAGGTCTTTACTATTCTTGCCATCCATATCGGTAACAAAAATATGATAATTTTCGTCTCCCGCCTCATCCTTCACATAGAGCAATTTATCATCGGTCGCCCACACAAAGGCAGCAATGCTTCGTTCCGTCTCATTGGTGATCCGTATAGGCTTGCCCGACCCGCCACTTTCCTTGACGACAACGTTCATACGGTTGTTCCATGGCTCCAGGTAGGCCATATGTTTACCGTCCGGTGACATCTGGAATCCAGCCTGAGCAGGCTGTTTGAAGAAGTCCTCCAGCGGTGTGAGCCCCTCTGCTGCTACATCGAGTCCAAGTGCCAGATACAGTGCTTCGGCAAATTCACCATGAGTTACGGTAGCTTTGGCATTAAATGCGCTGCCTTCAATGATAAAATGCTGCTTGAGACGGACAGCGTCCTCGGCATGTACTGCCGGAATCTGTTTCATATCGCTATATACAACCTGAATTCCGTTATCCTTCAATTCAAATGCTCGGGTAAACAATGATGCCAGCTGTGCGCGTGTGAGCGGTGCATCGGGAGCATAGCCCTTAGCCTGTCCCTGAATGAGGCCACTCTGCTTTAATGCATAGATTGCTGGTGCGGCTTCATCTTGGGCTAGAACATCGGCAAAGCCTGTAAGAGAGGCAGGTGCGTCAAGTTTAAGTACACGTTGTAAGATGATGGCAGCTTGAGCACGCGTTATTGGTGTCTGTGATTCCTTCATTCCATCGGTTATACCATCTATGTATCCCAGTTGCTGTAGTGTCTGTGTTGCTTTCGAAGTTATCGCTTCAGCAACAGCTGCTGTAGGCTTGCTTGCTTCTGCTGCCTGGACTGCAGGCTGAATCAGAGCGATCGACATCGCCATGGTCAGCGTTAAAGCGTAAACCTTTTTACGGATTGCGTTCAAAATCAATTCCCCCTTTTAAGTGAATTACAGAATAATATGGTATTATTCGTAAATCATTTTACCATGATGATCCATAAGTTAACAGTAAAGGGAATATTGCAGCGATTATTGATTTGAACCAGAGAAACCATAATTGAGCAGCTTGCGTGTTTCATTAAAACGGCTTTCGCGACTTTCCGTCCCGAATACGACCGAAATTAGCCTTTTGCCATCGCGTTCTGCTGTTCCTACGAAGTGATATCCTGTGTTTTGATCATAACCCGTCTTCAACCCATCATTGCCATCGTAAGCGTATGGTCCACCAATCGAGGATAGCATCCAGTTCGTGTTACTCATATAGATCCCTTTTTGATGCATGGACACCTGTGTTTGGCTGGAAACGTTCAGTATATCGGGGTGGTTCTCGATCAGATATTGTGCAAGCTTGCACGCATCGGTGGCTGTCATAGTCGTCTGTCCCTGAATTACCTCAGGACGATTGGGACCCAGCTGATTCTCGCTTAATCCCGTTGAATTGGTAAAGATCGTATCTGGTGACATTCCAATCTCGGATGATTTCTCATTCATCTTCTGTACAAATGACTGTTCCGTCCCGCCAATATGCTCTGCAAGCGCAACTGCTGCGTCATTTGCGGAATATACCGCCATCGTCTGGAATAGCTCCTGGACAGTAAACTTTTCGCCTTCCTTCAACGCAAGTTGAGTTCCTCCCACTGAACTGGCGTACAGGCTGACATTGACAGGGTCATCCCAGCGTACCTCGCCATTCATGACGGCTTCCATAACAAGCAGCTCTGTCATCAATTTACTGATACCTGCAGGGGCTAACTCCTCAGATCCATTAAAATCGAGCAGAATTTTACCTGTACTTAAATCCATTAGCACCGCAGATTCTGCCTTGATTCCCGGCTTGCCTATCAGCATGTCCGGTTTTACACCCACATATATAATCACCAGCAGAGCCAGCAGGATTCCTGCCCGTTTCCACCATATTCTCATCAACAAATCACCTCTTATAGATATAGACGAATCAAAGAGGCATTTGGTCTGCACTTTTTTGCAAAAAAGTTAAATTTTTTTTATTTTTTTGTCATCAAAAAAACATGGATTCTATTCACCCCATGCCAGAGTGTTTAGAATCCATGTTAGAAAGACATTTAATTACGGCTATCACTTTAAATATCGCTGTATTCTATCACCTATTTCCCGACTAAAAGTTCAATCTAGACAACAGGTGAGTCACCCTATTTAACATTGGTTTGCCTATGACTATCATTAGGTATTAAGATATGAATGCTCTGTCATTTACACTCTGAGCATTCGGGAGTGAGCGTGTTTTATAGTCTAATATCCAATACAGTCCAACCAATATAACTACAAACCCACTCCATCCAATAACCTCCTTTCCATCCACCATCTGACCCACAATTCCCCCTATCAGGGAACCAATAGGCATAGCAATTCCACTCAAGCTATAGGCAGCTGAAAAAACTCTTCCTAGCAATTTTTCAGGTATACCCTTTTGCAGATAAGTATTAATCAAAATGTTGGTTACACCACCAGGAAACCAAGCTAATCCATATACGAATATCATTAACCACGGATAAGGACAAAAAACAGAGAGCGTCCACAGCAAGCCACTAAGCATGAAAGCTACGGCATAAATTTTTCCCATTCCTATTGATTCTAACCTAAGATAAGGTGCCGCCAAAGCTCCTAATAAACTTCCCAACGCTTGGGCCATTAACAATAAGCCATATATCTCTGCACCTCCATATCCCTTACTGAATTGCGGCAAAACGACGAATGTTGCACCGCCCACCAAATTAATCAGGATTATTCCGAAAAGAAGGCGTGAAACTGTTTTGTTAAATAAGATTTGAATCCCTTCTGTGAGTTCAGAACCATATTTCTTGACAATCTGTATTAGATTGTTAGGTTCCTCTCCCCTTGACTCAAGGTGCTTGACCCTGGAGACTTTGATCATAGCAAAGAGGAGCGTACTCATCATGAACATAACCGAATCAAGAAGATAGATGGAAATTGCCCCAATGGACACCAACAGTATTCCTGCGAGAGCGTTACAACCTGTTTCAATGCCTTGATTGGCAAAGGTGAACATGGAATTAGCCTTGGAGAGATTTCGATCTTCAACAAATTGTGGTAGGGAGGACATCTGGGCCGGATAGACAAACATGTTGAACGTGGAGATAATGGGAGAGACGATAAGAACAAGACCCACAGTTAGGAAACCCATATACTGAGCAATGGGAATTAATAAAAGCAATACCGCCTGTATTAACTGTGTATACATTAGAAGTGAACGGATATTAACCCTATCGATTATAGGACCTGAAAAAAATTGAATAAACCTAGGAATTATCGTAAGAAACCCGGCTAATCCTGTATAAAAAGTAGATCCTCCCAATTCAGAGACCAGCCACATCGCTGCTACGGCATAAAGGGAATCTCCGATATTCGTGACTACTCTCCCAAGAAACATCAGTAAAAAATTACGGTTACGCAGCATACTCATTGTTACACCTCCGTATTGTCACCAGTTTCTTTTTTCTCCTTTGTTGACTTGATCTGGATTCCTACGCTATACTCCTGACTTATTGTTAAAGCATTATCCGTCATATGCATTGACGTTTTATCCACCCACCTCTCAAGCAGCTGTTTAAATTCTTCATGTAATTCATCCTTTTGATCGTTGGTAAGATCCAAACGAAGGATCAATTTAGTTACATTACTCGAGTCAAACTCATCAGCCAACACGGGATCGACAGTTCCAGATCCTATCGTATTAAACCATTTAGAGCGGGAAAGGTAGTACTTTTCAGTAACTCCGCCAACTTTCTTTTCCTCTACCATCTTAATCAGTCCACCATCATACAATTTCATCATATGGTAATGGACATTCCCCCCTGATTCTCCGAGCATATCCGCTACTTGTTTTGCCGTCCTTGGAGTATGTAGCAACTGTTTAATAATTCGTACTCGAAGCGAATGTCCCAACAGCTTCGCTTGCTCAATGGAAATGTTAAAAGATTCATCGCCGCTCATTCATGTTACCTCCTCTTCAAAAGTAATTGCACTAACGATCTGATTTTATAGATTGACGATCTGTGTAATTAGATTATCATGCTAAGCCGAATATGTATACCCTTATTTTTCCTGAAAACTGTTTAAAATTTGTGCTTCATCATCACAACTGCGCTGTTAAATATGATGTTTTTTTATCTCCGTACGCGGAGATGTATACTACAATATTCAAGCCAAATACCCGCTTTCCATATAGAAAGCGGGTTTAGTCACCATTTTATAAATAATCAGAATAAAAAATCCAAATAGATCCTCCATTCCTTACTCGTACAAAAAGACAAAAGACTAAGTTAAAGTATAATTCACGTCACATTCATTCAATACATTTGAGTCATGCGAAACTAAAATTATGATTTTCTCTAATTTAAGCTTATGCAAATAATTAAGTAACCTCGATATAGATTGCATATCCATAGCTGACGTTGGCTCATCTAAAATTAGTATTTGAGAATCTTTAAGCAAGGCTCGAGCAATACTAATTTTCTGTTTTTCTCCACCAGATATATTTTTACTCTGCTCATTAATTATGGAATCTAACCCTTCAGGGCTTTTGTTTATATAATGATTTAGTCCAAGAATCTCCAATATTTCTTTCAATTTATTATTTGACTCATTATTAAACTCAAGATTATTTTTTATTGAATCGTATATAACTGTAGATGCCTGGTCTGAATATCCAAATATCCTCCTTCTTAAGGTAACCATATCGATTTGCTCAATAGGCAAGTTATTTATATAAATGTTACCTTCCATCTCTTTAGTAAACAAACCCATTAGAGAGAGGATAAGTGTAGTTTTACCCACACCATTCCTTCCAGAAAATGAGTACAACTTTCCTTTGTGAAATTCGAATTGAACCTTTCCAAGCAAAGCGTTCTCATTATATGAAAAACCGAAATTTTCAAACTTTATACTCTCTACAGTGTGTACTACATTCTCTCCGATTTGCTCAGTATCCCAGTTCATTAACTCATTGATTCTTTGATACGAAACCAGTGATTCCTGATAATCCCTTCCTAAATTAAAATAATAACTTATGGCATTCATCAACTGTTTAAAATAACCTGCAATAATTACAAATGACCCTAAAGCAATATTTCCGTTAAAAATTTCTATAGCACATATATAATAAACAACAATTTGCGCTATCCCCATGACCATCTTATCTAAGGAAAGAAAAAAATGAGAAAACTTTTGGTATCTCATAAAACTATCTTGAAACAGTGTATAAGCATCTTGGAGTCTATTTCTGAAAAAATCATGAAGTGAGTGAACTTTAACGAACCAGGATAAATGAAGTTGCTCATTCATTTGTCCAAAATATATGCTTTGTTTCTCTTTAATTTCATTGGAGTAGAGAAATATAACTTTTCTAAGAAAAGTGTAGAGGAAGATATATACCAGTAAAGAAACAAATACAACAATAGCAATCATAATTGAAAGCTTAAATAGAATAACTAGACACAATGTAATGGTTATCCCATTTTTCAAGCTTAGTGTTATCGTTTGGAGAGTAAATTTAATCACAGAGCCTGCATCTTGACTTAATCTTTGATTTAAATAGGCAGAATTCATATTATTTAATTGTTTGATGTCCGCTTTATGAATATGTTGAACCACATCGCAACTGATATTATATGCAATATTAACTTGTAGTCTCGAATAAATAATCCCTGTTATATAGTTAATCACAATGATACTTATATTGGTGAATGTAAGTAAAAATATAATTTGCATAATAGAATGCAGATTTTCTGAACTTGACAATAGATCTATTAAACTCCCTGTTATATAAGTCAACAGCACAATTAAAACTGTCACGAGAATACCTAACAAAACATAGCTTAGACATAGGAATTTTCTTTCCTTGATGTAGTATAAGCCGTATTTAAGTAAATCCATGCCTACTCCTCATCGTATTCTGAACAAATTTTTTTAAACTCTTTTATTAGATAGCTTCTATCTTCCCCGCTAATCATTATAGGGTTGCTATTGAGAATATTAATTGTTTTAGGATCTGTTATCTTATCTTTAGGAATATGTCCTGACTGCTTTCTCAATTCTTTAATAAAAGCAAAGTTAGTTTTTATTAAATCTTCTGTAGTGCTATTAACTACACTAAAGAATCTATCCAATTGATTGACGAATTCATTGCAACTTTTAAAGGTAACACGGTTGGTATCCGCCATATGACCAATCATTAAATCTGCCAACTCTGAGGAAAAAAATTCTACCCCTATTTTTTCAGAATCTTTTGAAACACAATATTGGAAGTCTAATTGAAGAGCGGCTTCTATATTTTTTTGTATTTTACTGTACAAAACACTGAAATGATCCTGTACTTCACCACGTATACTTTTAACACAACAAGCCTGACGGTATATATTAAATTCGTTAGCTTCCAGAATAGCTTGTGTGTCACCGGTTACTAAAATGACGGGGATGCCTTTGCTTCCCAACCACCTACAATATAATTCAACTTCTCCTATAGCGTTCTTATCTAACCATATATTTTTTATATCCGGACGTAATGTGTGCGGATATAAACCGTCACTTCTACTTTTCCCGTGAAATCCAGCCATAATGGCAAAATCATATTTTTGATCAAATGAAACATTCGTTACTTTGGAAACCAATTCAACTTGTCCGGCAAGTACATCTTCACTAAGGTAGTCCCCATTACTATGAGCATCACAAACAGTGATCTTGTTAATCCCCTTTTGATTTAAACATTCAATGTATACATTAATTTCATCCGAAAACAATCTTCTGCAATTCTCAATTTCATTTAAAGATTGAACGCCACTTATTCCCTCCAAATCAGCAACAATCAATGCATTCATGTCATCGGTATCCCCCTCTTCGAATTTAGATGTTATTTATTACCTTTGGATGCTTGGTGTTATAAATGTTAGGTATTTGCTCATGCAATTCATCCATGCAGTAGCTGCAATTTGGCAACATCAAATTGTCATCATTAAATACCAAAGGACAACCACCCCCACACAAAAAAGCATATTTACATTGACTGCATTGTTCGATGTTACTTACATTTCTATTAATAATAGAATTTTCCTTCGTTTCAACTTTTGGATAGTACTTTCCGATTGAGAACCTTTCTTTCCCTACCGAGAGAATACACGAGTAAACATTTCCTTCTGCATCATAAAATCGACTGTTTGTATGTGCCCTACAAGGCGTAATTATAGGTTTTATGGGCTTATCTAAAGTAAAAAATTTTGTTATAGGAAGCGAGGAGCTAAGATATTGATTAATGGATTCTTTTTTCTTAAAGATTGTATTTTTAAGGTCATTCTGCATTAATTCCTGATTTATTTTTGAACGTTTTTCTCCAGACGTATCGAATATGGTTGCCATTTCAAAAGATAGAATATCGGTGAACTCCTTATACTGTTCCAATAGGAGGTCCCTGTGACTAATACAATCAACATAGTTATCTTCACTCATATTCATTCTGATCTTTATAGGTATACCGTTCTCTAGATATCTGGTTACCCCTTTCATGATTTTGGTATAAGTACCTTTCCCATTTTTCAAGCATCTACTAAGATCATGCGTTGCCTTTGTTCCATCAATGGTGACTTGCACTTGTTTTACATCTATTTTTTTAAATATATCGATATACTCATTTAAATAGTATCCGTTTGTTATCACAGAGTAGCTAAATTTGTCATACTTACTTGTTATATAGTTAATAATTTTTCTATTGCTAATTAATAAAGGTTCTCCACCAAAAAGGGTTATATGCTCTAAATGCCCCCCTGATAGTGCAACAGCTTTATCTACCATATCCTCAGTTATTATCTTCTTGTTCCCACTTTCTTCGAGCGCCTCATAGCAATAAGGACAGGAAAAGTTACAATTATAGGATAGAACTAGGGCTATTTCCTTCAATTTTTCCTTTTCATTTCTATTTTGATCTAAAAGTTGGTCCATCAAAGTCTCCCTGATAGAACTTTCTATTGCTTCGTTCTCGACTATGTACCCCCTTTTGGTCATTCTTTCGTATAGTGTTTGTTCATCTTGATTCTGAAAATTAACAGCTCCTTCATCTTTCCATCTATCAATAGTATCCATACTTTGGTTATCTATGACATCTATTAATCCATTTAATGTATTTATAAGTAATATATCTTGAGAATTCAATCTTACATTGACCAAATTCCTTATTACTATCATTTCTACTCCTCCTTAAATTTATTAGTTATTGCTTTTTAGCTCCTAAATATAAATAGGAAAACTGATCAACTAATCCGCTATTTTTGAATCCTCCGCAATACTTTTTGACCCCCTTCATTTCAGAAATCATAGGACATCCGCCTAAACAGACAAATTTATATATACATTCTTTACACTCCTGATCATCAAAAACATTGCGACTAGCAAGCTCCATAACTTTTTCGCCATTAAAAGATACTTCTGGATAATACGTACCAACAATACCTTTCTGAACATCCAAGCAATCACATAAGTAAACAGATCCATTAGGCGAGAAAAAGTAGTTTGATAAAAATCTAGTATCGCATCGGTTATACCGAGGTAACATTTTTGAGTTATGTTCTCTTCCTAGTATTTTCGTAAGACAAGAGAAACATTGATAAAAATTCATATTGTGCATACCTAATTCATCTGAAAAATATGATTTCATTTTTTCAATATCCTCTGAATTATTATATTTTTCATTTATATCCAATGGATTATTGAAATCATTTACAACGTTAATGTCATTGTTAAGATTAGGATTATCTAGTATGTGTTCATTTTGCAAGTACTCTAGTAAGTCTGATACAAACGAATAATTATGTTTATCTATTGTTACTTTGATACGAACTTTCTGACCATTGGAGAGTAACTTCTTAATTCCATTAATAATGTCGTGGTATATATCATCGCTAACCTTTTTATTATTGTATCTCCTTGCTAAATGGATATCTTTTATGCCGTCTAAGGATATACAAAATTCATGAAATTTTGAAATTGGTAGCTCATTGTAGTATTTAAGCAAGTTTACTCCATTCGTATATAAAATCAGCTTCGATGAATTCCACTTTTCGGAGATATAATTCACCATACGTACCGTTTGATCATTCAATAATGGTTCTCCACCAGTAATTCTTATATACGGAATATGAGCTGTTACACCAGATTCGTAAGAAGCGATATAATAAAAATTTTGGATTGCATCCACTTGGTCTTCGGTCATGAATGTGTAATTTCTATAATCTTCTTCAAAACAATAATAACATTTCATATTACAGGCATGTGTTATCTGTACAGTAAACCTAAAGTCATCCCGAGTATTAGTTACTTCTTCTTTCTGCTTATCTAACAGCAATTTCTCTACCCTTTTTATCTCCTCATCCTTTAAAAATTGTCTCTCAGACGTTAGTTTCTCAAATAATACTTGTTCTTCTAATGTAAAATTAGCGTACACGCTATTTTTATCTAGCATTCCTTGTACAAGTTTCGACTCGTTCTGCCCAAGGATCCTTCGTCTAAACGAAATAAGATTAAAAAGTAAGGTTGGATAGCTATTATCCGTATTGATCAGTAAGTTTCCAAATATAACCAATTTATCCCTCCTATTTATTTAACTTTAATTTTTTTATTATAGAGGAAATAATATCGACTTTGACTTAATATCAAAGTCGATATTTGATAAAATACTAGCAATATTATGGACAATAGTATGGGTTGGCCAGTACAAGATGCCCTCCAGTAACAGGCCCAGTACCTCCACAATTAGGTGCAATGCAAGTATTGGTCATAAAAGCATTAACCATGTCATCCAGTTCATCATCTTCAATCTCATCATTCCATATCAAATCAAGTAGTGATTTCATACAATCCCTCCCCATATAAGATCAATTCAAAATAATAACTAAAAATATTTTTATTAATTCTTAAGCATAAGCAAGTCCCCTTTCATATCCTTTTTTACAGGTAACTTCTGTTTTCGATACATCTCAGAAATCCTTTAAAATATTCTAAGTGTTACCGATAACAATTTATATTTTATACTTAATATGTAAAATCTACTATGATCCATGTCATTGATTTCCAAATTATTGAGCTTATTAGCTTTGTGATTGTACCCGCTTCAGAATGTCTATACAAATAAATGGGCAATATTGATTTGATATACAGTAATTATGTTGACGAGGACTTATTCTCAGATTGAGAGTTCTTTGAAACCCTTTTATATAGTCATTTTTTTGAAAAATATAGAGAGATTTTTCTTAAAAATTCCTCGGAAATTGGAGGGAAAAAGAGAGGGAAATATGGACAATATTTAGTTATGTAATTGAGGAACGTTCATAAAATAAACTAGGCGACTCCTCACGGTTAAGAATCCCGCGAAGAGTCGCCCCTAAACTAAATTTTTAAGTATATTTAAGTGTGAATAAAGAATACCGCTCGTTAGAACCCCAATTCCTTTAAGCAGTTTACTTTTATTAACTCAAACCAAATGACAGGCTACAAAATGTTGCTTTTCTACTTCCCTATATTCGGGAGTCTCCTTCTTACAAATATCAGTTGCCAGCGGACAACGAGTATGAAACTTACATCCGGAAGGCGGATTGGCTGGACTTGGAATGTCGCCTTTCAAAACGATCCGCTCACGACGTAACGTTGGATCCGGTATAGGGACTGCAGACAGCAATGCCTTGGTATAAGGATGGAGCGGATTACGAAACATTTCTTCTTTACTTGCCATTTCAACCATGGAACCAAGATACATGACTCCGATACGGTCGCACAAATGCTCTACCACACTTAGATCATGTGAAATGAAAAGGTAGGTTAGCTGCTTCTCTTGTTGAAGATCACTCAATAGATTGATAATTTGAGCCTGAATAGATACGTCCAGAGCAGATACAGGCTCATCCGCTACGATAAAATCAGGATTCATGATTAAAGCTCGAGCAATGCCAATTCTCTGTCGCTGTCCCCCTGAAAATTCGTGTGGAAATCGATCGTAGTGGTAGGCAGCCAATCCACATATTTTGAGTGTCTCAATGACTCTATTTTTCACTTCACTCCGACTACACAATCCATGATCAATTAGAGCCTCACCAATGGCTTCTCCTACCTTAATTCGTGGATTTAGCGAACTAAACGGATCTTGAAATACAATCTGCATTTTGGGTCGAATTGAGCGTAGCTTTGTTTTGTCCAATGAATGTATGTCTTCACCCTTAAACACGACTTTGCCATCCGTCTTGTCTAACAAACGCAAAATGGTACGGCCAATAGTGCTTTTTCCGCATCCAGACTCGCCCACAAGTCCGAACGATTCGCCTTTGTTAATTTGAAAAGAAACGTCATCTACTGCTCTTACATTCCCCACAACACGTTTAAATACCCCGCCAGTAATAGGGAAGTATTTTTTGAGATTTTGTATTTCTATAAGTGCTTCAGCCATCTTATTTTGCCTCCTCTTCATACAACCAGCATGCAACTTTATGGCCAGTGGCATCTACGCGAATAGGCGGCTCTTTTTCACGGCATACATTCATACAAAACTCGCATCTATCATGGAAGTGGCAATTGTTCCCCAACTCAATCGGATTCGGCACCTGACCTGGGATAGAGTAAAGCCTTTCCTGTTTCTGATTGATCACTGGCTTTGCCTTTAACAGACCCTGAGTGTAAGGATGCTTAGGTGACTTGAAAAGCTCAAAAACCGAAGCTTCTTCAATTACTTTACCCGCGTACATGACAACTACATAATCAGCCATTTCTGCAACGACACCCAGATCATGAGTAATCAGCATTATGGACGTATTTGATTTATCCTTAACGTCGCGCATTAAGTCCAAAATCTGGGCTTGAATCGTAACATCCAACGCAGTGGTCGGTTCATCAGCAATCAAAAGCTTAGGTTTACAGCTGAGCGCAATAGCAATCATAATCCTTTGCCGCATGCCCCCACTGAGTTCATGCGGATAAGAGTCATATATTTTCTCAGGACGAGGAATGCCCACCATTGTAATTAACTCAATGGCACGTGCTTTGGCTTCCTTACGGCTCAAAAGTGTATGCAACAAAATAGGCTCAGTTATCTGTTCTCCAATTGTCAGTACCGGATTTAGAGAAGACATCGGCTCTTGAAAAATCACAGATATATCATTACCACGAATCCGGCTCATATCACCTTTGCTAAGCTTTAGTAAATCCTTGCCTTCGAACAAAATCTCCCCACCCGCAGGAGGAGTATCAACAAGGCGCATCAGTGACATCGCCGTAACACTTTTACCGCATCCCGATTCACCTACAACACAAAGAGTCTCACCTTCACGAATATTAAAGCTCACGTCATCTACGGCTTTCACGACTCCTGCTGATGTATGAAAATGCGTTTTCAGATTACGGAATTCAATTAGGTTTTTTGCCATATCGCATCTCCTACTTTTTCATTTTTGGATCAAGTGCATCACGCAGTCCGTCACCAATCAAGTTAATCGCTACGACCGTTATTAATATACAAGTTCCCGGAGGAATCCAGAGCCATGGTCTTTTACGGAATTCAATGATGCCGTTTGCTTCAGAAATCATGTTCCCCCAGGATGGTGTTGGCGGAACTACCCCGAGTCCCAAATAGCTCAATGCAGATTCAGCTAAAATTGCTGATGCCACTCCTAGTGTCGCAGATACTATAATGATTGGAACAGTATTTGGAAGCAAGTGTCTAAATATTTTACGACGATCGCGCAATCCCAGTGCCTCAGTAGCCTGCATAAACTCTTGCTCCCGAAGCGTCAAAATCTGCCCTCGTACTAGTCTTGATAGACCCGGCCATGACAAGATACCCAGAATAAGCATCAGAAAATAAATGCGATCCTGTGGGGGTACCTTCAAATCAGACAACAACGCTCCCAGAATGATTAGAAGAGGCAACGTAGGAATAGACATAAAGATCTCGGCAATACGCATGATAAATGAATCAATGAATTTTCTATAAAATCCTGCTAGGGCACCGAGAGTGGCACCTAGAACAACCGTAATAACAGTAGCAACAACTCCGACCATAATCGAAATTCGTCCCGCTAGCATAACACGAAGTAACACATCACGACCGAGTTTGTCTGTTCCCAACCAGTGCTTTCCACTAGGTGCTTGGTTTTTGTCCGCTACGCTATAGTCATTCAAATTGTAGGGAGAAAGAAGCGGTCCAATGTAACAAGTAAGAACCATCAGTACAAGAATTAAAAGCCCTGCCAATGCAAGTCGATTCCGGGCAAAACGACGTATCGCGATACGCCAGGGAGAATCCGGCTGCTTGATAGGAACCTGTGCTTTCGATTTTAGTGGTGCAGCCTCAAGTGACAATGACATCTCCTCCTACTTCAATCTAATTCTGGGATCTGCTACCCCATAGAGAACATCAGACAACAGTGTACCAAGAAGGGTTAGAGCCGCCATAAAGATAGTGAATCCAAGCATAAATGGATAATCACGCATCGTTATTGACTCAAGATAAACCTGTCCTACGCCTGGCCACACAAAGATTTTCTCAAGGATAATGGCTCCACCAAACAGGGCCGGTAACTCAAATCCCATAAGAGTAATAGCAGGAAGCATGGCGTTGCGAAGCGCATGTTTAAAAATAACTGTTCTTTCTTTCAATCCTTTTGCCCGAGCTGTACGGATATAATCCTGACGGATGACTTCAAGCATACTTGTTCTGAAATAACGAGTGAGGCTTCCAGTACTCAGCATTGTCAATACCAAAACAGGAAGAATTGAGTGATAACCAATGTCTACAATCATAGACCATGTCGATCCTGCCTGCCCTGCGGTTGTCATCCCGCCGACTGGGAACAACTTGAAATCAATTGCAAGGAACTTAATCAGTACTAGACCTATGAAAAATGAAGGTAGAGACATACATAAGAAAACAATCATAGTCACTATCTTATCGAAAAAAGAATATTGAAATTTAGCAGAAAACACACCACTAAAAATTGCTATAACCCAAGAGAGAATTAGGCTCAGAAAAGCAATGATAAACGAATTCCAAACGTAATCCCCAATAACATCGGTGACTGGGCGCTTGTGTTGTAAAGAATCCCCCATATTACCGGTGAGCATATTTCCTACCCAAACAAAATACCGTTCTACAGGCCCTTTATCCAGACCATATATTTCTCTTAATTGTGCTGCTTTTTCAGCTGTCATACTTGGATTTTGCTGGGCTGTAATGTAATCACCTGGAACCAATGTAGTGATCGCAAAGACAATGATTGTTATCCCGATCATTGTCGGAATCATTTGCAGCAGCCGACGGATAATGTACTGCTTCATAATATTCCTCCTGCTTCATAAGTAGATAAGCTCAGCTCTGGCCAGAGCTGAGCTTATCGATTTCATGTTGATATTCTTATTGTTCCAGTTCAGCTTTATATAGATCAACTACAAACTTTTTATATGGAGTGATATCAAGACCGTTTACGCGACCGTTGATGGCCCATCCATCTCTTCTTTGATACATCAGAATGTCTGCAATATCCTTATTCAACTCTTGATAGGCTTTTGCATAAATTTCTTTACGTTTCTCAAGGTCAAGTTCTCTTTTACCTTGTTTCATTAGATCATCATAAGTTGTATTGGAGTATTTAATACGATTTTGCGCTCCATTTGACAAATAAACTGTCGAGTCGGGATCAGGCGTCAACCCCCATGCCATAAAGTACATATCGAAATCGCCTTTGTCTGTTTTATCCAAGATTGCGTTAAAATCTAGTGTTTCTGCTACAATATCAATTCCCAGTTCTTTATAGTTTGCTGTCATAATTGGCAAGATCGCATCTACAACTGGGTTATCGGATGTTCCAGAGAAATCAATTTTAAATTTCTCCCCATTTTTCTCACGAATCCCGTCACTGCCTGCAGTCCATCCTGCTTCATCAAGCAGAGACTTGGCTTTTTCGATATCAAATTCATATTTTTCAATACCTTCATCTGTAAATGACCATGATTGCTTGGATTGAGGAACGTTAATTACGTCGGCAAACTTACCATATACGGCTTCAACAATTTCCGCACGATTTAATCCATATACAAGTGCTTGTCTCACTTTAGGGTCTTTAAATTTTTCCTTTTCATGGTTCATACCGATGTATCCATATCCATTAGTCGGAAAAATATTTACATCAAGGAAGCCCAGAGCTTGAATTGCTTCTACGTTGTCTTCATCTACAGTGACCATGTCCATATCAATCTCACCGGATTCAAGCATAGCCAATTTAGTCTCGTCTGTAGTTGATTTGAAAATAACATTTTTAATTTTTGGAGCTCCAGCAAAATAGTTTTCATTTGCAACCATTGTTACTTCTTGGCCTGGTTTAAAAGAAGTTAAAATATACTGACCAGTGCCCAGTGGCTTTTCATTTAAAGCTTTAACTGTTTCTACGTTACCTTGTTTATAGTCTTTACCATAGTAATGTTCTGGTAGGAAAGCTATTCCACCCAAGAAATCTTTGGTTAAGGCTGTAACTTCAGTTACTTCGACTTCTACTGTGTTATCATCAATAATTTTTACGCCAGAAATTTCATTCGATTTTCCATCGTAATACTCTTGTCCACCTTTAATTGAATAGGACAGTGGATCAGAAGATCCATCATAGCTTTTGTCATGAAGCACTTTCAAAGCGAAGTAGAAATCCTTAACTGTTGCAGGAGTCCCGTCAGAATAAGTTACACCTGGTTTCAGTTTAAACGTGTACTTCAGACCATCGTCACTCACATCAATGCTGTCAGCAAGAAATGGGGAGTATGTTCCGTCTCCATTAATGGTTTCAAAACTGTCGAAAATCAACAGGTTGATCTGGTCATCGTATGCGGAATCTTGAAATAAAGGATTGAATACTCCTTTAGGTGAGGTAGTACCTACAACCAATGTGTCTTTACGGTTTGTAGCAGTTGATGGATTCAATGACATATCAGTTGCTTCAAATAGTCCATCGTTTTGAGTCGAATCTTCCGGAGCTGGATTGTTAGTCTCCGTTTCTGTTTTCGGTGTGTCTCCTGGAGTTTGTTCAGCGCTCTCTCCACTAGAACATGCCGCCAATACAGTTACCAACATAAGCATGATGACCAGCATTAATGAAAATCTCTTCTTCATGAAAATCCCCCTCAAAAGTTTCTGATTTCTGATTTCAAATAAATTATCTGGATATAAATATCCATGAATAATTACGTATGCTAGTCATGCTGCAAACTCTTAGGTGAAATTTAGTGAGATTTACAAATTTAAACCATTGGTCAATTAATGTTGATAATTCCTAGCGGGATTATACTGCAAAATAATTAATGTAATCATACGTGTAAATTTAGGTGACGTCAATGATTATTTTGAGATTTTTGGTATAAATGTTTTTTATAACACAGTTTTGGATATTAGTTATGTTTTAAGGGTAGATATCAAAGGAATTTCGAGCTTATTTAGATGTGATCTACGTGAGGTTTTGGATTGGAAGATAACTGGGTTTAATTAATATGACATTAATATTACATCGCCTGGTTATTAATATGTTAGATAATTGTTTTTTATAAATTCTCATGTTAAGTTTGTGATAAAAACGACGGTTTCATTGTCTCATTTATGTCAGGTGTCATTTAAGCAAATTTATGTCTATCCGATTAGATTTATGCTATTCATTAAGTCCGTGTTAAAATTCTAGTTATTATAGTATAGATTTATTTATTTGCTGCTGTAAAGGACTAATTGTAATCTTTTATCATTTTTTTTACATAAGAATGAAAAAAGCCCTGCAAAATGCAGGACTTGTCCAATATTTATACATTTTATTGTATTTTAATTATAATTACTAAGGCGATTCAGGTGGGCGCTTCCCACGCTTCAGTTCATTTATGCTTAAACCAAAATCCATTTGCAAATGAGGATAATCCGGAAAGTTAGCCCAATCTCCTCCCCACGTAAAACCCAGCTCCTTGGCCATATCTACGACTTCCATCCAGTCTGCTTGACCATTCCCGTTATCATCACGTTCCATATCCCATACGACATCACCATCTGGCGTACGAAGTGCAAAATCAATTGCCAATCCATAGTTGTGATAGGACTCTCCGCCTCGAGCATTGGTAACTATATTTCCAGCGTTAGAACGACCTTGGTTGAATAACTCATCCTGCTCTTCTATACTCCGATAACCATGGGTAATGACGACTTCTATACCACGTCGGGCTGCTTTACGTACCAATAGCTCCTCGCTCTCTGCTACTACCGGGTGGAGACCTGTAATTGGTGTAACATCTTGAATATGTTCTGGCCACATCTCGTACGTGCTTTCTTTTTGTTGCAGCCACACATATAAAATCGAAAGCAGCAGAGTAGCTATAAGCCACAAACGCAAACTCTTCTTTCGCTTCTGCTGCTCTTTTCTTTTGGTTTTGTTCATATGCCACTCCTGGTGTTTGACTATTATAAATAGAAAAATGATTCATATCATACTTTACTCAAGTCTATAATATAATCTATTATAAATCATTTGCATCCCAATTGCTTATCTCCCACCAGTTTGAACTTGCCATGAATATAAGCATAAGCAACCTGTTCACTAATTCTTTATTTTTCTATACACAAAAAAGCAGCCGGCGATAAGCCGGCTGCTTCGTATGCAAGCTGAGTAAGACTACTCAGTTGTGTATGGCAGCAATGCGATTTGACGGGAGCGTTTGATCGCAATCGTCAGCATGCGTTGATATTTAGCGCTAGTACCTGTTACACGGCGTGGCAAAATTTTTCCACGTTCGCTGATAAATTTACGAAGCAAGTCCGTATCTTTATAATCGATGTGAGTAATTTTGTTAGCTGTGAAGAAGCACACTTTACGACGTTTGTTACGGCCGCCACGGCGAGCCGGTCTTTTATCGTTGTCTCCGCCTTCTCTTTGCTTGAAGCTCATGCTTTTCAGTCCTTTCCTATCGTTAAACCAATCACTCCTAAGAGCCTTGATTCACGTTAAAATGGCAAATCATCATCCGATATATCAATCGGTTTTCCGTCATCGGAAAAAGGATCCTGATTGTTGCTACGCGAATTATTGTTATTGTTCGCGCGCCCGCCGCCTCCGTAAGAAGGCTCTTCACGCATCGGTTGCCCACCGCCGCCACCGTTGTTATCACGGTTAGCTGACTCCAAGAAACGGACGTTATCGGCAATGACTTCGGTCACGTATACACGTTTTCCTTCGTTATTCTCGTAGTTCCGTACTTGAATGCGTCCTTCGACTGCAGCTAGGCGTCCTTTGCGCAAATAGTTTGCACAAGTCTCAGCAAGCTGTCTCCAGGTTACGACCGGAATAAAATCCGCTTCCCGCTCTCCCCCTTGGCTTGTAAACGGTCTGTCCACTGCCAAAGTAAATTGCGTTACTGCTACTCCTGCTGGAGTATAACGCAACTCAGGATCCCGGGTTAACCGGCCGATCAGAATGACACGGTTCAACAATGTAATCCCCTCCTTCAGAGCGTATTGGTGCGTTAATCACGAGTTGTCTTAGGCAGACTTAACATCGTTCGTAATGAGATAACGAATTACTTCGTCAGAAATCTTCATGAGACGCTCAAGCTCAGTAACTACTGCTGGTTCAGCAGTGAAGTGTACCAGAACATAAACACCATCACGGAATTTCTTGATCTCATACGCAAGACGGCGTTTACCCATAACGTCGTGAGCTGTAACTTCACCACCGCCGTTGGAGATGATGCCTTGGAATTTATCGACTGTAGCTTGAACAACTTCTTGCTCAACGTCAGGACGAATAATGTACATCACTTCATATTTGCGCATAATTTTCACCTCCTTATGGACTCTGGCCCTCAATCCAGGTTGAGAGCAAGGAACGAGCACAAACTCGAACTATATTAATATAACAAAAACAAAGCTCCAATGCAAGCAAACGTTCCCTGTTCTTATTGGCACATGTTCGTTCCATTTATGGAGCACACTATGGAGGCAGTAATAAGAAAATATCTAAGGAGGTCTTACCATGGGTGAACAAACTGAATTTGAAAAAGGTGACAAAGCACCGAATGATGGAGAGTATACGGAAGTCGGAGAAAAAAGCTTCCACACTGAAATTCAAAATCCTAGACGGATAACCCTCAAAAAAGGGGAGTCCTTCCCTGAAACGAGCAACCAGAACCGGAAGTGGAAGAGACTGACAAAGGCCCGCGTTCATTAAAAGAAAACTTTTTATAATGCATGTATATAAAACGTGATAATGCACATAATAGAATCAGGCGGTACACGAGAGAGGTGTGGTTCCGTTGGACAACGCAGCCGATCGTGTAATGTTGGAGATTCATCACGTAATCTAAGAAGCAAGTGGTTGTGTGTAAGGCCCTTCGTCTGAGCACGAGTACTGCATTCGCAGTACGCCAGGTTTCTGATCTTACGACCGATTGTTTCCTAACTAACCGATGTACCGCCGACAAGGAGCCCTTTGGGGCTCTTTGTTTTTGCTTTGCAGCTTTTACAAACCGTTTCCTACGGAACAAAACAAAAAACCTCCCATATAGGAAGGTCTAATTACTTTCTTTATACAAACTCAATATATCCGAGTGTATTACAAATCCATGGGTCAAAAGCTGTAAGTGGCGGAAAGGGTGGGATTCGAACCCACGCACGCTGTGACACGCCTAGCTGATTTCGAGTCAGCCCCCTTGGGCCTCTTGGGTACCTTTCCGCAGCAATATTGATTATAGCATGATCAATTACAGAACGCAACACCTAGCTTTGCTTGGATGAAAACGTTATTTTGGGCGAAGTTTGCTGCAGAACTTCTCTTTAGGATTCCGCAGCATCTTCAGCCGAGCGAAGTACCTTTTTCATGTTTTTTTCGAATTTAGCTCTTGGAATAAGTACACTGTGTTTACAGCCAACGCATTTGATCCGGATGTCCATGCCCATTCGAATGATCTCCATCTCATTGCTTCCACAGGGATGCTGCTTTTTCATCTGTACAACGTCTCCGAGCTGGAAACTTTTACGCTCCACCAGTACCATTCCCTTCGTCCTTCTCCTGCCCCGCTGCCTGCTCCAATGCAGCGAGCTTGCCCATCTCATGATACTCCATTGTTTTCTTCACATCACTTTGGATCTGACGCTCTACCGAGGCTCTTGAATTTGGCATGCACTCAGAGACAATCCGAACGACATATTCCGAAGTAGACATGGACTGAATGCCGAGCACGTCTGGAACCTTCACAATGTTAAGGTCACGCTCCTCGATCCCAATCAAAGCCTGCTTAACCAAGTGAACGGATTCGTCCAATGTCTGGTCTCCCTTCATCGGGATATCTACAACTGCAAGGGAATTAGACATGGAAAAGTTCGTTACACTCGCAATTGTACCGTTCGGGATGATATGGACTTCACCTTGCCAACTCACCAATTTGGTCGTTCTCAGTCCAATTACTTCGACCGTACCTTTATAGGTACCTGTCTGAATGACGTCCCCTACAGCGAATTGGTCCTCTAATATAATGAAGAAACCGGTAATAACATCTTTGACCAATCCCTGTGCACCGAAACCTATTGCAAGTCCAAGAACACCGGCACTGGCCAAGAGTGGACCGACTTGTATATTGATCTCAGATAACAGTAACAGAATCATTATGAAATTACACGTTATGGAAGTCGCATTTTTCAGCAATTCACCTACCGTCACAAATCTGCGCGGGTTTACGCGAACTTTGCCTTCCTGCTTTCGTTCCAGGCTGCGATCGATGATGCGGTAAACGATCTTAATCACAATGCGGGTGATAATAAAAATAATAACAATACGAATCGAGCTGAATAGAATGTTTAGCCACATATCAGCATCGGTAACGGAGTTCCATAACTTATCTGTCCAGCGAAGAGCCTCGTCTACAGTAGCTTTCACCTTGCCGTCATCGGTTTCTGGCGTTGTTGCTTGTGCAGCAAATCTAAAAGGCAACATAGATCCATCCTCCTCTACATGGGTATGTTATCATAGCTGTCTTCGGTTTTAAAATAGAGGCCGCGGATCTCCACAAACTCGTTCCGAATGATCTGCTGCACTCTCGCCAGATCTTCTTTTGGAAACTGTATACAAAGCGCACAGCCAGCCGTGATCTCTTTCGGGGTAGGAAACAGATCAATTTCAATCTCGGCAAACTCAAGCAGCATCTCCGCTCGCAAAGCCTGCTGGGTAGAATCAAACGCAATCAGCATCCAATCATCCATCCACTCGTCCATAACCGGCTCCTTTCTGCTTTTCCTGCCTCCTCCAAGGTCAGAGTCCCAACACCCGACCCTTTAGAAAAGGCTTGTCCTTAGGACGTATAAAATCTTCTATCCTTCCATATACTGTTACTACCATTCTCAAGGGGAAAGGATAGATCCTATGAATCCCATTTCGCGTTCTTATTCATCCCAAGATATGACCAGTTTGAAAATTCCACATACCGATCCAGGCATCCACTCCGCCATTATACATCGTTTAATGTTCCATCTCTATAAGGCTCATTCTCTTCAAAATGTCGTCATTGTCTGCATCGGCACAGATCGCTCCACCGGAGACTGCCTCGGTCCTCTGGTCGGTTCTTCACTTGCCAAGTGGGACAGCCCTTTATTCCATCTGTATGGCACATTGGACGAACCTGTACATGCGATGAACCTGCAAGACACCCTTAATACGATACAGAATACACACCATAACCCGTATGTCATTGGGATTGATGCTTGTCTCGGTCAGTCTTCCAGTGTCGGTTGTATCCAGGTTGTCAATGGACCTCTTAAACCTGGAGCGGGCGTAAATAAAGAATTACCGCCGGTCGGCGATATCCATCTTACTGGTATCGTTAACGTCGGCGGCTTTATGGAATACTTTGTTCTGCAAAACACACGGCTCAGTCTTGTCATGCGCATGTCTGAAATTATAGCGAGCAGTCTTTACTCAGCCATTCGCGAATGGCATACACGCTCTACTCTGCTTGCTGTGCCAGAGTAATTGCCTCTTTCTCTTCAGGGGATAGTGTATACGTTGACTCTCCCCCTTTAAGAGGCTTGGCATACACATAAGAACCATCACGATTGTAGATCCCTGTGAGGATCATACCATCTTGATTATCATTAATCATGGCCATCGAGAAGCTTAAGTCACTTCCTCTTTCTCCATAGGCATTATAGCGTTTCACGCCAACTTTCCCCTGGATACGAGTCAGTTTTTGCATGACAGTCTGTAGTTGACTGGTTTGCAGCTTATGCTCATCCTCAATGCTGTCCATCTGAATTTTCAGATTGATCAACAACGATTCCAGATCCTCTACCCCGCTGCCAGCCATCATCGCTTCGTATTTCCGTTTGAACTTGCGCAACTTCGCGCCTTGGGCAATACTCACAATCAGTAAGATCACCAATAATAATGCCATTCCGCCAATAATCCATAGCAGCTGTTCCAGAATCAGCTCGTTTAATTCAGCCATGTAGTGCAACTACCCCTCTGTTTGTTTGTTCAGTAACCATCCGTTCATTTAGCCAACGAACCACTATAGATTCGTAAGACCTTCCTCTTATAAATAAACCCTTTATCGGTAATGGCTAATCATTAATTCTCCAGTTTTTTTTGTGATGTATCTCAAATTTTTAAACTCTAATTCTGAAATGATATTAATTCACTTCGGTTTCGTCAATTCATGTACTGCTGCAATCAGTGCATCTATATCTTGGCTAGTCGTTGTGTACCCCACGCTGGCCCTGACAGCCCCGCTCAACGTTGTTCCGGCAGATTCATGAGCAAGTGGTGTACAGTGAAAACCGGAGCGAACAGCAATACCATAATGACGATCCAGCTGAAAAGCAAGCTGAGCAGAGTCATATCCCTCTATCGTAAAGGATACCAACCCAGTGCGTGGTTGTTCAAGTCCTGGGCCCAGCATTCGAATTCCCTGTACGGATGATAACCCGTGCATCATGTATTGTGTCAATTCCCATTCATGCTTATAGATTGATTCCGGGGTCAATTCCATCACATGCCTTACACCAGCTGCTAGACCTGCCATGCCTACTGTATTCGGTGTCCCCGCCTCATACCGGTCCGGACGAACAAGCGGCTGCCGAATGGCTTCAGACTGGCTGCCTGTACCTCCATGGAGAAGCGGCTCGACATCAAGCTCGGGAGCGATATAAAGTCCCCCTGTGCCCTGCGGACCGAGCAAGCCCTTGTGTCCTGGAAAGGCTAACATATCAATACCTAATTGCTGCACATTCACTGGCATAATGCCAGCACTTTGAGCGGCATCTACAAGCAATGTCGCCTGATGTTTATGGCATATAAGCGATATTTCGCCAATTGGTAAAATGCTGCCCAGCAGATTGGAACTATGAGTGCAGACTACCAGTCTAGTATTTGGACGGAACAGTCCTTCCATTTGAACCAAATCTATAGAACCTGATGCATTGAGAGGTACATAATCCACTTCTACCTTCCGAACCCTTCGCAAATATTCCAGAGGCCGCCTGACCGAGTTATGTTCAGCCATTGTAGCAATGACATGATCGCCTTCTCGCAGCCATCCTTGGATTGCAAGATTCAACGCTTCTGTCGTGTTGGAACCAAGTGCAATATCATTGGCATTACTTATGCCGAAAAGACTGGATAGAACCTTTCTCGTGTCAAAGAGTACACGGCTTGCTTGAACGGCCATTCTATGGCTGCCTCTGCCTGGGTTTGCTCCGGCAACATCGAGGGCGTTCATCATTGCTTCACCAACAGCAGGTGGTTTAGGCCATGATGTTGCAGCATGATCCAGATAAATCACTTCTTTCACCTCTTGACCACCTCTGTCCTGTTTGATGAGAAACCTGTATCTGCTCCTGAAAACAAACAATGACATATCGTTTCTCCATCGTACAGAGGCGATATGTCATCAGATGAAAAAGCCCCGCGTGTTGTAAGTTGATCATAACGATTGTCTATTGCAGTAATTCCAACAATCGTTCCAGATCCTGTTTGCTGTAGTAGTTGAGCTCGATTTTGCCTTTATCCTTGTTGTGCTTGATTTTTACTGTTGTTTTGAAACGTTCACGCAATGACTCTTCCACTGTATCAATAAACGGATCTTTTTTCTTGAGTTTGGATCTGGTTTTGGCTTCTCCAGATTTGGAACGATCCAGTTGCTGTACCGCTTCTTCCAGTTCACGTACACTCCATTGTTGATCAATGGTTTGTTTAGCCAGCTGTTTCACTATGTCCTCGTCTTTCACCCCGACAATGGCGCGTGCATGACCCATGGATAATGTTCCACGTGAAACATGATCTTTCACTTCATCCGGCAACGATAATAGACGCAGAAAGTTAGCGATATGAGAACGTGATTTCCCCACTTTGACAGACAACTCTTCCTGTGTCAGAGAGAATTGATCCATCAGACCCTGATAGGCGACAGCGACTTCCATCGCATTCAGATTCTCCCGTTGAAGGTTCTCAATCAAGGCAATTTCCATTACCTGCTGATCACTGAAATTACGGACTACTGCAGGGACTGTTGCATTACCACAGTACTGGGATGCTCTAAAACGGCGTTCCCCGGCAATAATCTCGTAACCTCTAAGTACCGTACGTACAATAATAGGTTGTATGACACCGTGTTGACGAATGGATTCCGCCAGTTCATGTATAGCATCCTCATCAAATACTTTCCGAGGCTGATAAGGGTTTGCCCGCAATTGACTAATCGGGATTTCTACGACCTTGTCATCGTCATTTATTGAAAGCGATGGAATGAGGGCATCCAGACCTTTTCCGAGCCGCTTACTCATACGATATCACTTCCTTTGCGAGCTCTAAATACACTTCTGCTCCTCGCGAACGGGGATCATACGTAATAATGGACTGTCCATGTGATGGAGCTTCACTAAGTCGCACATTACGCGGAATAATAGTTTGATACACTTTTTGTTGGAAATACTTTTTCACTTCTTCAATCACCTGAATCCCCAAGTTGGTGCGGGCATCAAACATGGTGAGCAGTACACCCTCTATTTGCAAAGAGGTATTCAAATGTTTCTGCACCAGACGAACCGTGTTGAGCAGCTGGCTTAACCCTTCAAGTGCGTAATACTCACACTGGATCGGAATGATCACCGAATCGGAAGCGGTTAACGAATTGATCGTTAACATGCCAAGGGATGGTGGGCAATCGATCAGTATGTAATCATAGTTTTTTTTCACCATGGCGAGTGACTTTTTCAAACGAACTTCCCGTGATATCGTGGATACCAACTCAATCTCGGCTCCGGCAAGTTGAATCGTTGCAGGTATGATATGAAGACCTTCAATTTGAGTTTCCACAATGGCTTCCTGAGGATGAACTTCGTTAATGATGACATCATATATACAATTGGCCACATCTGCTTTATTGATTCCGACTCCACTGGTCGTATTCCCCTGAGGGTCAATATCGACAAGCAATACTCTTTTCCCGAGTGAAGCCAGACCTGCACCCAAGTTAACAGATGTCGTCGTTTTCCCCACACCGCCCTTTTGATTTGCTACGGCCATAATCTTAGACAATTACTTCACCTCAAATAAAATAGGAGTCTTTTCTTGTAGGTTGTGAGATACAGTTAACTAAAAGCAGGTGGCTATCGTCCACACAAACAACAACTACCGTTTCGTTCTTCAAACACTCTCTTCAATTCAAGCCTCAACCAGCTCTATAGACAGAAAAAGCGGCCCCATTGCCGCCTTAAGCTTCAACTATTTGCGTTTCGGAATATGAATGACGATCTCGTAATGATCCTCGTGATCTGCTTCTTTGGTTTTGATATCCATTCCTGAACCAGACACCATATCAATCGATTGGCGAATTGTGTTCAGAGCCAGTCTGACATCTTTGGTAAATGAGATGCGTTTGGATTTTTTGATTTTGGAAGCTTCTTTGTAAAAGGCAACCCTTGCTTCGGTTTGTTTTACATTCAACTCTTTTTCAATAATTTCGCCAAGCAATTTCATTTGCAGTTCTTCTGAATCCAGCGATAGCAAAGCTCTAGCATGACGTTCGGAAACTTTACGTTCCATCAATGCAGTCTTAATTCCTTCCGGGAGCTGTAACAACCGAATTTTGTTGGCGATGGTTGACTGGCTTTTGCCCAAACGCTGTGCAAGACTTTCTTGCGTCAGCTGATGAAGATCAATCAACTTTTGATAAGCAACCGCTTCTTCAATGGATGTGAGCCCTTCACGCTGGAGGTTCTCAATCAATGCAATGGATGCAGCCTGTGAATCATTAAATTCACGCACAATGGCTGGAATATGATCCAGGCCCAGTTTTCGAACTGCACGCCAGCGACGCTCTCCGGCAATAATCTCATAGGATCCATTTCGTACACGGACAACAATAGGCTGAATGACTCCATGGGTTTTGATCGTCTGCAACAACTCATCAATCTTATCATCATCAAAAATAGTACGGGGTTGATACGGGCTGCTTACTATTTCATTGACCGGAATTTGTTTTATCTCATCTCCGTTATTGCGCTCCGCCAAACCAAACAACTTCGAAAATTGTTCTTTCATTCCGTAGATTACCACCTAGTTTCGTAATAGCTCCCGCAACAATGCAGGTGCTTCTTATTCTATATGCGACCCCTCATATGTTGTCGTTCTCGAATAAGTTTTGCCTTTTTACACCACGTTCTGATCCAATGTCTATGCTGCATACAAAATCTATTTATATATAATCTATGATCTCTGATACACAAGACCGGCTACTTCTATTCTATCATCTTTTCTATCATAATCCTATTCTAACCTATTCTTTAAACTCTCCTAATTTTCCTGCTTTTTCTCCGCCCATCTTGTCGGTTTTCTCCTGAATTGTTCCATTCTTTTCGCTGTTTTTGTTGTATAATCGTTCCTTGCTTTTGCTATGTATCTAAAAATAAAAAAAGGGATGTTTCACGTGAAACATCCCTTTCAATCTCTTTCTGCGCTGGCCCTTGGTTAGGATCGTTAACTGCAACAATCTTTGGCCAGAATTAGCCCTTTTATTGATGGCTTCACACGAGACTCTAAAACTCAATTACTAAACCAACGGAGTCTTCAGCGGCGTCCCCGGTTTACGAGGATATTTATGAGGCGTTTTGTCAAACTTTTGAATCAAAATAATATGACGCGCCGACTCCTCTACCGGTAACTGGAACGGATGGACAGCTTTGACCCGTCCTCTCAGCTGATTGAAGCTGAATTCTGCTTCCTTCATTTCTTCACGCGGATCTCCGCCCTTCATCGCGGCAAACATCCCACCTTTGCGTACAAATGGCAAACAAAATTCATTTAGTACCGCCAGCTTCGCTACTGCACGCGCAGTAACCAAATCGTAGCTGTCCCGATACCCTTCTTTACGTCCCAATTCCTCCGCACGGCCATGAATCAACTCCACTCCCGTTAGACCGAGTGTATCCACGACATGCTGCAGAAATCCAATACGCTTATTGAGTGAATCAATGATCGTCAGCTTTATGTGCGGGAAGCAAATTTTAAGTGGTATGCCGGGGAAGCCTGCTCCAGAGCCAATATCAGCAAGATTCTCCACTTTCGTCATATCTGTATAAAAAGCCAGAGATACCGAATCATAAAAATGCTTGGTATATACCTGCTCCCGTTCCGTAATCCCTGTCAGGTTCATTTTTTCATTCCAGGATACCAATTCCTGAAAATACAATTCGAACTGTTCCAGCTGGCGTTCATCCAGCTCCAAACCGTGCTCTTTCAGCCGAAGCTGCAATTGCTGTTGAATATCGTCCATTATTGTCCCCTTGCTGCGGTTACACGGTTATAATGCTCCAGGTAGACCAGCAGAATGGAAATGTCCGCAGGAGTGACCCCGGCGATCCGGGAAGCCTGACCAATTGAAATTGGACGAATGGTGGACAGCTTTTGCTTCGCTTCCATTGCCAGACCATGAACATCATTATATTCAATCGTATCCGGAATTTTCTTCTTCTCCATCTTTTGCAAACGTTCCACGTGGATCAATTGCTTCTCAATATAACCCGCATATTTAATTTGGATTTCCACTTGTTCCTTCATATCTGCCGTCAGTTCCACCTCAGATGGTGAGACCTGTTCAATCCAATCATACGTAATTTCTGGACGACGCAATAGGGTAAGAAGTGTGCTTCCATCCTGAATAGGTGTGGAGCCAAATTCTTCAAGCTTCGGATTTACATCCGCGGGACGTGCCTTAGCAGCTTTCAGACGTTCAACTTCCACATCCACTTTGGCCTTCTTGTCGAGGAATTTCGCATAACGCTCCTCCGATACCAGACCAATGTCATGACCAATTTCCGTCAAACGCATATCTGCATTATCATGACGAAGCAGCAAACGATATTCAGCACGGGATGTGAGCAGACGATAAGGTTCATTTGTTCCTTTAGTCACCAGGTCATCAATCAACACGCCAATATAACCTTGGGAACGATCGAGGATAACAGGCTCTTTACCTTGTACTTTGCGCGCTGCGTTGATCCCCGCCATAATGCCTTGTCCTGCTGCCTCTTCATAGCCGGAAGTACCGTTGATTTGGCCCGCTGTGAACAGACCCGGCAGACGTTTCGTTTCAAGCGAAGGCCAGAGCTGTGTAGGTACCATTGCATCGTATTCAATGGCATAACCATTACGCATCATTTCCACTTTTTCCATTCCTGGAATCGAACGCAGAACGGCAAGCTGAACATCCTCAGGCAGGCTGGTAGACAGTCCTTGTACATAATACTCGGATGTATTTTTACCTTCTGGCTCCAGGAAGATCTGATGTTTCGGCTTGTCGCTGAAACGAACGATTTTATCCTCAATGGATGGGCAGTAACGTGGACCAGTGCCTTCAATAACTCCCGAGAACATCGGCGCACGATGCAGGTTATCATTAATGATCTGATGTGTTTCTACCGAAGTGTACGTCAACCAGCATGGCAGCTGTTCGTTGTCCGAAGATTCGGTCTCATAGGAAAAGAATTTCGGTACATCGTCTCCCGGTTGAATTTCCGTTTTGCTAAAATCAATCGTATCCTTATGCACACGAGGTGGTGTACCTGTTTTGAAACGTACCAGATCGAAGCCAAGCTCACGCAAATGCTCCGACAATTTAAGCGAAGGCTGTTGATTGTTTGGTCCACTTTCGTACATCAGCTCACCCATGATCACTTTACCGCGCAGATAAGTGCCTGTAGTGAGAACAACCGCTTTGGCGCGATACTCTGTACCTGTCTGGGTCACGACACCTACACAATGTCCGTCCTCAACAATCAGGCGGTCTACCATACCTTGACGCATCGTGAGATTACGCTCGTTTTCCATCGTTTCCTTCATTGTATGCTGATAGGAGAACTTGTCCGCCTGAGCACGCAGCGCATGAACGGCTGGACCTTTCCCTGTGTTGAGCATTCTCATCTGAATAAACGTCTTATCGATGTTCCGTCCCATTTCACCGCCAAGTGCATCAATCTCACGTACGACATGTCCTTTCGCCGGTCCCCCAATGGATGGGTTACAAGGCATGAAGGCCACCATATCCAGATTAATTGTAATCATCAGTGTTTTGGATCCCATACGGGCTGCGGCCAGTGCTGATTCTACACCTGCATGCCCAGCACCAACGACGATTACATCATAACTGCCGCCATCAAAAGCCATTTCTGTTACCTCCTTATGCCGCTGCACCTTTTTTCTATGCATGCGGTCTGTTGTTAAAAGCGATACGCCCCTCTATTCCTCGGGGTCATTCCGATCTATATCAAGCCATCAAGTCTGCTGTCCCTGCAGACGTCATTGCCATGTTGACCATCCAACTGGGGATAGACTTCATTATCATACTACTTTTCACAGGAAGTATGTTTGTTCTATTTTACTTTCCTAGACAGAACTGGGAGAAAATCTGATCAATCAGCGCATCATGTGCCGTATCGCCCACAATCTCCCCAAGGTGCTCCCACGCCAACCGTACGTCAATCTGAATCATGTCAATCGGAATCAGCTGTTCTGCTGCTTCATATGCGTCGATAAGGGATTGTTTTGCTTTTTTGAGCAACGCAATATGACGCACATTGCTGACATAGGTCAAGTCTGCCGATTCCAGCTTGCCGCTGAAGAACAACGTCGAGATCGCTTCTTCCAACCGATCGACTCCCAGATCATCCTTTACTGACATGGGAACAAGCCGTTCTTCCGGAATATAGCGAAGCAGGATCTCACGGTCTGCCTGCGGAGCTAAGTCCATTTTATTCATAATGATAATTGATTGTCTACCGCGGATTTGTTCCAATAATTCGATCTCATCCTGGTGCAGTGGCTCTGCCGCATTAATCACCATCAACAACAGATCTGCTTCTGCAACCGCCGAGCGGGAACGTTCCACTCCGATTCTCTCCACGACGTCCATCGTTTCCCGAATACCGGCTGTATCCAGCAGCTTAAGTGGAATGTTGTTAATCGTTACAAACTCCTCAATGACATCACGTGTCGTCCCCGGAATGTCCGTTACAATGGCCCGGTTATCCTGTGCGAGTGCATTGAGCAGTGAGGATTTGCCTACGTTCGGTCGTCCAACAATAGCCGTTGTAATCCCTTCACGTAGTATCTTGCCCTGTTCTGCTGTTACGAGCAATTTATCGATTTCAGACATGACCAGACTCGATTTTTCTTTGATAAAGTCAGCGGTTAACGACTCCACATCATGCTCGGGATAGTCGATATTCACCTCGATATGTGCGAGAGTCTCCACCAAGGTGTGTCTCAGATCCCGCAATTTGGACGACAGTTTCCCTTCCACTTGTTTGAGTGCAACGGAGAAAGCTCTATCCGATTTGGATCGAATAAGGTCCATAACCCCTTCCGCCTGTGACAGATCGATACGTCCATTGAGAAAAGCACGCTTTGTAAACTCACCCGGCTCCGCCAGACGAATATCGAGCTGAAGCAGAAGATCCATGACTCTTTTAACAGAGACAACTCCACCGTGAGCACTGATCTCAACCACATCTTCCGTGGTAAATGACCGGGGGGCACGCATGACCGTAACCAAAACTTCCTCAATTTTCTCACCGCTGCCTGGTTCAATAATATGACCATAGTGAACCGTGTGAGACGCTGCCTGAGTTATAGGGGTTTTACTGCGGAATATCTTCTCCGTCTCCGATACTGCATCCGGGCCGCTGACCCGGATAACAGCGATCCCTGCTTCCCCAACAGCCGTTGATATCGCTGTGATCGTATCACTGATCATCGTTATCTCTCCTTGCTCTATTTTAAAATGGCCGTCCTTCCGGAGCGACATATGAATTTCACTATTTAGGTATCTCAACAAATACTTATTTACGAAAAAAGCAATGGCTTCTGCACCGGGCAGGAAGCCATTGCGTCTTCAATTTCGTGTTATTTCGTCATAATGACCACACGCCGATTGGGCTCCTCGCCCTTACTATACGTTTTAATCTGCGGGTGATTTTGCAGTTTCGCATGAATGACTTTGCGTTCGAGTGGAGGCATCGGCTCCAGGACAACTTCCTTGCCGGAACGGATCGCTTGTCCAGCCAGTCGTTCAGCCAGATCTTCAAGTGTCTTCCGCCGGCGCTGCCGGAAATTCTCCGCATCAAGCACAATTCGAACGAAACTTTCCGAATAACGATTAGCTACAATGTTCGTCAGATATTGCAGTGCATCCAGCGTCTGCCCACGTCTGCCAATAATCATGCCAAGGTCTTCCCCGGCAATATTGAAAATATGCCCATCGCGCTGTTTTTTGATGTCCACTTCAACATCCAGTCCCATACCTGCTGCTACTTCTTTTAGGAAAGCAGCCGCTTCCTCATAGGGATTTTTAGCTGCGACATCCTCAAGTTTAGCTTCAACCTGAGGTACATGTGCGGCCGGCTCGACCCGCTGTGGAACAGCTTCGGGTACAGGCAGTAGTTTCAGTTCAACTTTCGCCGCCTTTACCCCGATCAAACCCAGGAATCCTTTTGACGGCTGCTCTAACACTTGTATCTCGACCTTGTCCCGGCTTACGCCAAGCTCAGCCAATCCTTGTTTTACAGCATCTTCAACGGTTTTTCCTGACGCAATGACTTTGGTCATTTCGATTTTTTGGCCCCTTTCGACCCTTTTCCAGAGACGGTTGCCTTGCCACCGTTTTTGCGTTTAGCTCCGTTTTTGGAGGAACTATTCTGCTTCACGTTGACCTCAGCCACGACTTTATCATTATTCCGGTAAAGGAAATAGTTTTGCACGATCGTGTAAATGTTACTGTAGAACCAGTACAGCGGCAACGCTGAAGGGAACTGGTAAGACATGACGAAGATCAAGATTGGATATACCCATAGCATGAACTGCATTGGTCCAACCTGCTGTGCAGGATTCATGCGCATCATCATCCACGTTTGTACGAATGTGGTGATGGCCGCCAGCACAGGCAAAATAAACAGGTGATCCGGCGCTCCAAGTTGAAGCCACAGGAAGTCATGTGTTCTCAGACTGGAGTTACCGTAAATTGAGTTATAAAGTGCGATGTAAATCGGCATCTGAATCAGAAGTGGCAGACAACCCGCCATCGGATTAACTTTGTTCTCCTGAAACAACTTCATCGTTTCTTGCTGAACTTTCTCAGGTGTATCTTTATACTTGGCTTGAATCTCCTTCAACTGAGGCTGAATCGCCTGCATGGCTTTGGAGCTGCGGACCTGCTTCATTGTCAAAGGCAAAATCAACGTCCGCACAATCAGCACCATCACTAGGACAGCTAGTCCATATTCACCGTTAAACCAGTTGGCAAATGTATCGAGCGCCAGTGAGAACCAGTAAATAACATTGCTTTGCCAAAATGAGTCACTGGTTCTCAGATCTTCCGTCGTAACTCCGGATCCTTGCGGAGTACATCCGGCCAGTACGGTGACCATTGCAATGACTGCAATGAGGAGAATCCACTTCCCCTTTGATGTCTTCAATCGCGACACTTCATAACCCCTCTCTTAACCATTCCATTCCACCGTAAATCATACCATAATTAGGAGGACAAATAAACCGAAGCTTACCGTTTGTTCGGCTTTAGAAGAGCCGCTTTGCGCATGACGTGCAGCAGACTTTTCTCCATTTCCTGATAGGTCATGTCCAGTGCACCTTTTCTTACGATGAAGATCAGGTCCATTTGCGTGACAATCTCCTTCTCACGGTGCCTTATAATTTCCTTAATCATGCGTCTCATCCGGTTGCGTACGACAGCGTTTCCGATTTTCTTGCTGCATGATACGCCAACCCGGAATTGCTCCGTATCTTTACGGCGGCAGCCATACACCACGAATTGATGATTGGCAAAAGATTTCCCATACCGGTATACGCGGCTAAAGTCCGCCCGGTTTCGCAAACGCAGTCTTTTATACACGGCGCTTCTCCTTGCTGTTCTCCACCATCGATATTGACGGAGGCCTCATTACTGATTTAGTATAGGCTTTCTTGAATAACGGTAAACCGCTCTGACGACAACTTCATTATATATAAGGAAACTTTTTAAAAATTTCGTGACTTATTCATCGTGCTTCATTAAAACATGAGTGGTCGCTTGAACACTTTTTCGCAGCCAATTCAGACCTGATCTATACCAGCATCCAGTCTGAAATGACCTATTTAAGAAAAAAAAGACCACCTCGGTGGTCTTCTCATGCATTAAGCACTCAGGACTTTACGGCCTTTCAGGCGACGTGCAGCCAAAACTTTACGGCCGTTGCTCGTGCTCATTCTTTTCCGGAAACCATGAACTTTTTTACGTTTGCTTACGTTCGGTTTGAATGTAGGTCTCAATGTATTGCACCTCCTTACAAGGAAATACTTATGTGATGAATCATTTTCATCTTCACAGAAAACACCTTTTTATATTTAACCACGTACACCTGGAAAAGTCAACTCTAACCCACGTAGCTTCTCCCTCTTTTTATAGCCATTTCCAGTCTCCCCTCAGAGCTCAATTCGATCCTCACCGAATCTATTCTGTTTGAGTCAGGATTTGTGGTGGCAAAAGTTATCCCCAAATAAGCTTTTAACGTGATCACTCCCCCAATTTCACGGTTATCCACACCCCGGAATCACTCTATTCCCTCCTGTTTTGTAATCCTTAAGTTATTCACATGTGGATAACGAATATTTATTTTTATCTGTATATTAGCTAGTCCTTAATAAATCCATTTCACCGTTTCTACAGTATCGTTAAATCACTACGTGTTGAATTTTTCTCATATCATTTATTCAAAGTTTAAAATTTGATGTATCCGCTTTAATTGAAGGTTTACAAGTTTTCAAGAAAGGTGTAGGATAAAAATCACATCTTGTATACAAGTATACTTATGGGTCATTTCAGTTCTATCCTAAAGTCACTTACACTTTCTTTTACTTGCAAAAGAAGTAGAAGATTGGCTCTTTGAAAAATGATTCGAAGGAATGTTCAATATACAAACTTCCGCTTCCGGTTCAAGCAAAATGCAAACTGTAAAAAAGTTGTGCTATGATCAGTATGCAGGTTTATTAAAGTGTGATATCGATCGGGTATACATCCATATGAACCTTCATGAACTGATTACTTGAATAGGAGCGTTAGCCATTATGTTGTTTCCTTCTTCCTGGCTGCAGGGAGCTTCCCGCGGGGAAGCAATCGCCTGCGAATTAAGGCTGCGCATCATCAGCGGAACCCTGCGTCCTGGAGAGATTTTATCTGAGAATCGAATTGCCGCTGATTTTGACAGCAGTCGTTCACCTGTGCGTGAAGCCTTGAGAACACTGTCGAATGAAGGACTGATTCGGCTTGAACGGATGGGTGTGGTTGTCCTTGGATTAAAGATCAAGGATGTTGAAGAGCTGTACGATGTCCGCTTTCTGATTGAGAGCTTTGTTCAGCAGCGGCTTGCCGGGTCTGTTCCTGCGCAATTGATTACCCAGCTTCGCAACATACTGGACAAGATGGAACTGGCAGGGCGGCATCAGGATGCGGTCGAATTTGCTTATCAAGATCTGACCTTCCATGAGACCATTATCGAAGCGGCGGAGCACTCCCGTATTTCACATTTATGGAGAAGCATCCGTTATGTGGTCATGACAGTCATGCTGCTTACAACCCGCAGGGTGTTTGTTCAGGGTGACCCAAAAGTAAGCGCTGTAATTCATAAACATCGTCTGTTAATCGAAGCACTTGAGTCAGGTGACAAAACATCGATTCAGGCCGGAGTACGTACGTACTTTCAGGATTCCGGTAAAACATTACACGAAAGCTTCGACTCCTGACCAACAATGTACGGAGTTTAATTTTTATGGCGTTGGTTTAAATACTGCCAAACGCCCGCAATCATATCCAGAAGGATAGATTGCCGTCCAACTTGTCGACAAGTATACAAAATGCGATTTTGTTTCAATTTTTGGGCATATTAAAGGGAGTAACCCTCCCCGACGACGATTTCACTTGTAAGCGTTTATATTCAAAACAAAGGAGCATACATCATGAGCACTCTTTTTGGCCTGTCCCATAATGCAACATTATTGGTGTGGACATTAATTGCGATCGTATTTCTGATCGTGTTGATTTCCAAATATAAATGGAATCCCTTCATTACCCTTTTGTTATCCGCATTAATGCTTGGTCTGCTTGCAGGTATGAAGCCTGCCGATGTGATTACTTCCATTACAGGCGGACTTGGCGGTACGCTTGGAACGATAGCCATCGTTATCGGGCTTGGTACGATGCTCGGTAAAATGATGGCTGAATCAGGCGGTGCCGAGCGCATTGCGACGACACTCGTGGATCGCTTCGGTGTTAAACGTGTGCACTGGGCGATGATGATCGTTGGTTTTATTGTCGGTATTCCTGTTTTCTTCGAAGTTGGGGTCATTCTGCTGATTCCGATCATATTCACCGTTGCGCGTAAAACGAATATGTCGCTGCTGCAGATCGGGATTCCGATTCTGGCGGGATTGTCGACTGTACATGGTCTTGTTCCTCCCCATCCAGCTCCTATGATCGCCATTGATGCATTCAATGCGGATTTGGGGAAAACCATTTTGTACTCTTTGATTGTTGGTATTCCAACAGCTATTATTGCGGGTCCCTTGTTCGGTAAGTTTATCGGCAAAAGAATACACACCGAACCGCCAGCTGAGCTGGCCGAGCAATTCGCTACCAAAAAAAGTAACAATCTTCCAGGGTTCGGAATTACCCTGTTTACGATCTTGCTGCCAGTCATTCTCATGCTGATCGGCTCCATTGCCAACATCGTAGATCCGAATGCCACAAGTGCATTCACGGTCTTCTGTGAGTTTATTGGGCACGAGATCATTGCCCTGTTAATATCCGTGGTATTCGCCCTCTTTTCACTTGGCTTCGCACGCGGATTCACGAAACACGATATTTCCCGGTTTACCAGTGAATGTCTGGCGCCTACGGCGACCATCATTCTCATTATTGGTGGGGGCGGCGCGTTTAAGCAGGTGTTGATCAATAGTGGCGTCGGTAATGCGATCGCAGAGGTCGCTACACATGCCAATATCAATGTCATTCTGTTTGCATGGCTGGTTGCTGCACTGATTCGGGTAGCCACCGGCTCGGCAACTGTTGCAATGACAACGGCAGCGGGTATTGTTGCTCCGGTTCTGGCACTGACGCCAGGGGCCAATATCGAGCTGGTTGTGCTTGCTACAGGTGCAGGCTCACTTGTCCTGTCCCATGTGAATGACGCAGGTTTCTGGATGATCAAAGAATTCTTTAATATGAGTGTCTCCCAGACGCTCAAGACGTGGACCGTTATGGAAACACTATTATCTGTGGTCGGATTGATCTTTATTTTGCTGCTGAGCACTGTGATATAAGACAAATTGAATCAATGAGAAGAGAAAATTTTATCGTTTCAATGGAAAGAAGGACTACACCCAATGAAAAAATATATGATTGGTATGGATATCGGCACAACCAGCACCAAATCCGTATTATTTACGGAGCAAGGCGAGGTTGTCAGCACTTCAACTCACGAATATCCTCTATATACACCTGCCCCCGATGTAGCTGAGCAGGATCCGGAGGAAATTGTACAAGCAGCCATAAACTCCGTACGTGGTGTCATGGATCAGAGCGGTGTAACTGCGGGACAAATCATGTTTTTGTCCTGCAGTTCCGCCATGCATAGTTTAATCGCCATGGGATCAGACCATAAACCGCTCACTCGCTGCATCACTTGGGCCGATAACCGAAGTTCAGCCTGGTCCGCCAAATTGCAGGAGAATGGACAGGGTCATCGCATTTATTTGCGCACAGGTACCCCCATTCATCCCATGTCTCCACTAACCAAACTCATGTGGCTGCGTCACGACGAGCCTGAACTTTTCCAGCGTGCAGCCAAATTTATCTCGATTAAAGAATATTTGTTCTTCCGCTTATTCGGACAATATGTAGTCGATCATTCCATCGCCTCCTGTACCGGCCTGCTCAATCTGGAACAATTGGACTGGGATGATGAAGCACTAGAGGTTGCAGGGATAACACCTAATCATCTCTCGGAGCTCGTGCCAACTACACATACTATAGAAGGAATGGACAGCGAGTGTGCAGAAAAAATGGGTCTTTCCCCCTCTACTCCCTTTGTTATCGGGGCAAGTGACGGGGTTCTATCCAATCTCGGCGTAAACGCCATCGAACCTGGAGTAGTTGCAGCCACCATTGGCACCAGCGGTGCCATTCGTACTGTTGTTGATCGTCCGGTTACCGATCCGAAGGGACGGACCTTCTGTTATGCCCTCACAGAGGATCTGTGGGTCATCGGCGGACCTGTGAATAACGGTGGTATGCTGTTCCGCTGGGTCCGTGACGAATTCGCTGCATCTGAAGTGGAAACGGCCAAACGGCTTGGCATCAATTCGTATGATGTCCTAACCAAAATTGCTGAACGTGTTAGTGCGGGCTCTGAAGGACTTCTGTTCCACCCTTACCTGTCAGGAGAGCGTGCCCCCTTATGGAATCCGGATGCCCGTGGTTCCTTCTTTGGTTTGACCCTCCATCATCAGAAAGAGCACATGATCCGGGCTGTCCTGGAAGGGGTTATTTTTAACCTGTACACCGTCTTGCTGGCGATGGAAGAACAGATCGGGCAACCGACCTCCATTCAGGCTACTGGCGGTTTCGCACGTTCCCCTCTCTGGCGGCAGATGATGTCCGATATTTTCAACCAGGAGGTTGTTGTTCCTGAGAGCTTCGAAAGCTCTTGTCTGGGGGCTGTTGTACTCGGTCTGTACGCTACAGGGCGAATCAAGTCACTTCATGCTGTCTCTTCCATGGTTGGTACAACCCACAGACATACCCCTATTAGAGAAAATGCAGCGATCTATCGGGAACTGCTTCCCATTTTCATTCGCATCTCACGCAAACTCGAGGAGGAGTATGCCGACATTGCTGAATTTCAGCGCAAATTGTCTTTGAGCACCGATTAACGGTTTACTTCTATAGAAACAAAAAAGAGGTTGTTCACTTAGACCACACACTGGTCTTAAGGGAGCAATCTCTTTTTTACGTCCGTATATCGTCCTGATTCACCTCGCTCATGCCCAAATTCACTGTCTTCGTTTGTCCATCCATGCCTCCCATTCTGCCTCTAAAATGACCAAGCAGCTGCTGCCTGCTTCCTATCTCTTTACTCCTCCAGAATAGCCCTTTATCACCACAACCAAGAATGAGGTTAAAGAGATCAAACCAATCCACTTCCTCAGGTTCAATTTTGAATTAGCGGTTATCCACAGATAGGTTATTCACAATTTTCGAATCAATTTACACACAATTCAGCAATATTTGACGTATAACCTGTGTATAAAACATTTTGGCTTTTTGGTTCATCCTGTCGAAAATTAAACAATTTATAAACAATATATTGTGTTGTGATTAAAAATTATACACAAGTTATTGAATTTGTGGATAAAATCTCGCCATACGTTGAAATGCGGGGCTTCTTTTGCTATGATTGTATTACTTTTGGATGTGAATATGTGATCTGACCCATAATATTATCAACAGCCTGTGGATAAAGTTGTGAACAATTTTCCGTTGTTCATTCTTTTTTTGTTTTCGACCTGCGGGGGTTTGGGGATAAATTCAACAATATATCTCGTATTTCGACACTGCATCATGGCTTAAGCCACACTTGGAACATGTAAAAGGAGTGACAGTCTGTGGACAGCCATACTTCTGATTTATGGCAGCAAATTTTATCAATCATACAAAACAAGCTCAGCAAACCCAGCTTCGATACCTGGTTCAAAGCAACCAAAGCAACGAAGCTGAATGACAGTTCAATTGTCATTTCCGCGCCGACTACGTTTGCCGTCGAATGGCTGGAGAGCCGCTACACCAAATTGGTTGGCTCGACAGTATATGAACTGTTAGGCAAACAAGTCGATGTGAAATTTGTCATCGAAGAGAACAAGCCTGCTGAACCGGACCCGCAGCTGCCGGCGCCAACGCCTACGGTAGTTCAGGAAGAAGCGGTACTCAGCATGCTGAACCCAAAATATACGTTCGATACATTTGTCATTGGACCAGGCAACCGTTTTGCCCATGCCGCATCGCTGGCGGTCGCTGAAGCGCCCGCCAAAGCATACAATCCATTGTTTCTGTACGGAGGCGTTGGACTCGGCAAAACCCACTTGATGCATGCAATCGGCCATTATGTTTTGGAGCATGATCCGGGGAGCAAGGTTGTTTATTTGTCATCTGAGAAATTCACGAACGAATTTATTAACTCGATCCGTGACAACCGCGGGGAAAGTTTCCGCAATAAATATCGGAATGTCGATATCCTGCTTATTGATGATATTCAGTTCCTGGCGGGAAAAGAATCGACACAAGAGGAATTTTTCCATACGTTTAATGCGCTGCATGAGGAACGGAAACAGATTATCATCTCCAGCGACAGACCACCGAAGGAAATTCCGACTCTGGAAGAGCGGCTTCGTTCCCGCTTCGAATGGGGATTAATCACGGACATCCAGCCTCCGGATCTGGAGACACGGATCGCCATTTTGCGTAAGAAGGCCCGTGCAGAAAACCTGGATATTCCTAACGAAGCCATGATGTATATCGCCAACCAGATTGACACCAACATCCGCGAGCTGGAAGGCGCACTTATCCGGGTAGTTGCCTACTCTTCCCTGACGAATCAAGATGTAACCACTCATCTGGCTGCAGAAGCATTGAAGGATATCATTCCTTCCAGCCGTCCTAAAATGATCACTATTCAAGACATCCAACAAAAGGTCGGCGAGTATTATAGCCTCAAGCTTGAAGATTTCAAAGCCCGGAAGCGGACCAAAGCCGTTGCTTTTCCAAGACAGATTGCCATGTATCTTTCACGTGAACTGACTGACTTTTCCCTGCCCAAAATTGGGGAAGCATTCGGAGGACGAGATCATACGACAGTCATTCATGCGCACGAAAAAATCTCCCAATCGATCAAAGTCGATCAGGAGCTCTATAAAGTTATCAACAACTTAACCGAAAAAATAAAGAATCCAACCTGAACAAGTCCCAAGCCTATGCACAACGTGTACACATGTGGATAGGCTTAATTTTATGGGTTTATACCCACTTATCCACATATTCAGTGCCCCTATTACTATTATTACTAAAAAGATCTAAAAGATATCATCTCCAAATACGCCGTTTGAAGCTCGGCCTCCGGCCTTTTGATGAACACCTTTCAATACCCAAACACCCAAAAAATCCGCTAGGAGTGAAACCATGAAAATCAGCATAATGAAAAGCTATCTGAACGAATCCATCCAGCATGTATCCAAAGCGATCTCTAGCCGCACAACCATCCCCATCTTGAGTGGGATCAAATTCGACGTGAATCATCAAGGGGTTACTTTGACAGCAAGCGACACGGATATCTCGATTCAATCCTTTATCCCGCTTGAAGAAGGAGATAAGAGCGTAGTTCAGGTAGAACAACCCGGCAGCGTTGTACTGCCAGCGAAGTTCTTTGTCGAAATTATCAAAAAACTGCCGTCTCAGGAAATCCACATGGAGGTCAAAGACAATTTCAACACCTTCATCTCGGCAGGTGCTACCGAAATTCAACTGGTTGGTCTGGATCCGGAAGAATTCCCGGTACTGCCAAGCATCGAAGAGAACCAAACGGTCTCCATTCCTGGAGATCTGCTTAAGAACATGGTTAAGCAAACGGTATTCTCCATCTCTACCCACGAAACGACCCCAATCCTGACGGGTGTACTCTGGAGCCTTGGGGATAATGAGTTGAAATTTGTGGCAACCGACCGTCACCGTCTTGCTACTCGTTCTGCAATGCTGGATAATGCAGAGGGAGTACGTTTCAACAATGTTGTCATCTCGGGTAAGACGCTCAACGAACTCAGCAAAATTGTGCCGGATCAAAATACACTTGTGGATATCGTTGTAGCCGACAACCAGGTCCTGTTCAAAATTGACCGTGTCCTGTTCTATTCCCGTATTTTGGACGGAACATATCCGGATACTTCTAGAATTATTCCAACTTCGTACAAAACAGAACTTGTTTTGGATACAAAAAAATTAAGTGAGTCGATTGACCGGGCTTATTTGCTGTCGCGTGAAGAAAAGACCAACATTGTGCGCATGCAAACAATGGAATCCGGCACGATCGAAATTTCATCAAGCTCCTCCGAGCTGGGAAAAGTAAGAGAAGAAATTGAGCCTGCCGAGTTTACAGGAGATCCGCTAAAAATCTCGTTCAACTCCAAATATATGCTGGATGTGCTGAAAGTGGTCGAAAGCGAACAGCTGATGATTGCCTTTACTGGCGTCATGAGTCCGATCATCTTGAAACCGCTGGACGACAGTCACAGCCTTTACGTCATCTTGCCTTACCGGACGACCAACTAACGAAAGGAAGATTCCAGTGAACCGAGTAACGATTCGAACGGAATATATTAAGCTTGACCAATTTTTGAAACTGGCAGATTGCATTCCAACCGGAGGCATGGCCAAAGCCCTGCTTCAAGAAGGACTTGTACGTGTGAATAAAGAGCCAGAGGAACGCCGGGGACGCAAGTTATACCCTGGGGATATCGTTGAGGTGGACGGAGAAGGCGCGTTCGAAGTTGCCGCAGAATAAACTGGTTCGATCCTGCTGCCTCCTGACGGACGGGATAAAAGGGAGGTTACCACGTGTTTGTCAATAGCATTGATCTGCAGCAATTCCGCAATTATGAACATCTGAAACTGGAGTCTTTTGGTCCAGTGAATCTGCTAATCGGGCAGAATGCCCAGGGGAAGACCAATCTTGCAGAGGCCATCTTCGTGCTTGCACTCACCAAGAGCCACCGTACATCCCGCGACAAGGAGCTGATCCGTTTCGGTGAGGAACGTGCCAGGCTTGCGGCGGAAGTCGACAAAAAGTATGGAACCGTCAATCTGGAGCTGTCTTTGTCGCAACAAGGGAAGAAAGCCAAGATCAATGGGCTAGAGCAGCGAAAGTTAAGCGATTTTGTCGGCGCACTCAATGTGGTCATGTTTGCACCGGAAGATCTGGAGATTGTCAAAGGCACACCGGGGGTTCGCCGCCGGTTTCTTGACATGGAGATCGGACAGGTAGCCCCGGGTTACCTTTACCATCTTCAGCAGTACCAGAAAGTGCTCGTTCAGCGAAACAATCTGCTCAAACAGTTATGGGGCAAGGACGCGTCTGCCCAGACGATGCTTGAGATCTGGAATGAACAGCTGGCTGAGCACGGTGTTAAAATCGTCAAAAAAAGGAAACAATTCATAAAGAAACTGCAAAAGTGGGCCGAAACGATTCATCAGGGGATTACCGGAGGTGGAGAAGTACTGCGTCTGGCCTACCTTCCGTCCTTCAGCGAAGCCGCTGAGGAAGATGAAGCTGTTTTAATGGACCAATTTATGATAAAATTATCACAAATGAAAGAGCAGGAGATTCGCCGGGGCACAACCCTTAGTGGGCCGCACCGGGATGACCTGTCCTTTTTCATTAACGACCGGGAAGTACAAACGTATGGTTCGCAGGGGCAGCAGCGCACAACGGCGTTGTCCCTTAAACTTGCGGAAATTGAACTGATCCATGAAGAAATCGGTGAATATCCGGTCCTGCTGCTTGACGATGTATTGTCTGAACTGGATCCTTTCCGTCAGACGCAGCTGATCGAAACGTTCCAGAGCAAGGTGCAAACCTTTATTACAGCTACTGGAATCGAGAGCCTGAACGTTGACAAGCTCAAAGATGCCAGTATTTATCACGTTCATGCCGGACAGGTTGAACGCTAAGGAGTGAGGGGACATGTACATTCATCTGGGCGGCGAGAAAATTATCCGTTCTTCCGAATTGGTCGCTATTTTTGATATATCGATTGAAAAATCCTCTAAAATCTCCAAGCAGTATGTCACGCATGCCGAGCAGGAAAAAACAGTGGAACGGATCGGTGAAGAGGAAGCCAAGTCTATTGTTGTGACCAAGAACATTGTGTACTATTCACCTATTTCCTCAGCCACCCTTAAGAAGCGCGCCCACATTTTCCCTGATCTTTAGATCTTTATAAGTCAGGGTATAAGTATGCCTTCTGCTGCTTGTCTTTATTTGAACTGCTTGTTGAAGTTAAGGGCAGATGTCCATTTTCAGCATGCATTCTTAGTTAACGCATATTTACGATATTGAATCTATAGAAGTAGGTGGAAGCATGTCTATGAATCAACCGTCATATGGTGCAGATGAAATTCAGGTTCTTGAAGGACTGGAAGCCGTTCGTAAACGTCCAGGGATGTATATTGGTTCCACCAGTGCCAAAGGTCTGCATCATCTGGTCTGGGAAGTAGTGGACAACAGTATCGATGAAGCACTCGCAGGTTACTGCGATCATATCGAAGTTACTATCCATGAAGATAACAGCATCACTGTAGTCGATAATGGACGTGGAATTCCCGTAGGCGAACATGCCAAAATGAAACGTCCTGCACTTGAGGTCGTTATGACCGTTCTCCATGCAGGAGGTAAGTTTGGTGGAGGTGGGTACAAAGTATCCGGTGGACTACATGGTGTTGGTGTATCCGTCGTCAATGCTCTATCAGCAAAAGTTGTTGTCACCGTTAAGGTTGACGGCCATGTTTATCAACAGGAATACCGTCGTGGTGCTCCGCAGTATGACTTGAAAACAATCGGGACAACTGACGAAACGGGAACAACGGTTACGTTCCATCCGGATCCGGAAATTTTCACTGAAACGTTGGTGTACGACTACGATACTTTGCTTACCCGTATTCGTGAGCTGGCGTTCCTGAACAAGGGTATCGGTCTTACGTTGACGGATGAGCGCACAGGTGCCACCAACTCGTTCCTGTATGAAGGCGGGATTATCGAGTACGTCTCCTTCCTGAATCAGAAGCGTGAAGTGCTGCACGAGAATCCGATTTACGTTGAAGGCTCCAGAGATAATATCCAGGTGGAAGTTGCCCTGCAGTACAATGACAACTACACCGAGAATATTTATTCTTTTGCCAATAACATCAATACGCACGAGGGCGGAACGCATGAATCGGGCTTCAAGAGTGCACTGACCCGGATCATTAACGACTATGCCCGCAAAGCGGGTGTAATCAAGGACAGTACAGGCAATTTGTCCGGGGATGATGTGCGTGAAGGTTTGACGGCCATTATCTCAGTCAAAATTCCTGAGCCGCAGTTTGAGGGACAGACCAAGACGAAGCTGGGTAACAGTGAAGTGCGCGGTATTGTTGAATCCCTGTTTGCCGAGAAGCTTCAGGAGTTCCTGGAAGAAAACCCTTCGGTATCCCGCCGCATTCTGGAAAAAGGACTGCAAGCGGCTCGTGCGCGTGAAGCTGCACGTAAGGCACGGGAATTGACTCGTCGTAAGGGTGCGCTTGAAGTGAGCTCTTTGCCAGGTAAACTGGCCGACTGTTCCTCCAAGGATGCCTCGATCAGCGAACTGTACATCGTCGAAGGTGACTCTGCCGGTGGTTCGGCGAAACAGGGTCGGGACCGTCATTTCCAGGCGATTTTGCCGCTGCGCGGTAAAATTCTGAACGTCGAAAAGGCTCGCCTTGACCGGATTCTTGGCAATGCGGAGATTAGAGCAATCATCACCGCAATGGGTACAGGGATTGGCGATGACTTTGATATTTCCAAAGCGCGTTACCACAAAATTATTTTGATGACCGATGCCGATGTCGATGGAGCCCATATCCGGACTCTGTTGTTGACATTCCTGTATCGTTATATGCGCAAAATCATTGAGGCAGGTTATGTTTACATTGCCCAACCGCCACTGTTCAAGATTGAGCGCAATAAAGTTATTCGTTATGCCGGTTCCGAGAAGGAACGCGATGAAATTATCGCGAGTCTCGGCGAAAATGCGAAGTTCAATGTCCAGCGTTACAAAGGTCTTGGCGAGATGAATGCCGGACAGCTGTGGGAAACCACAATGGACCCTGAAAGCCGGACGATGCTGCAAGTATCCATCAGCGATGCCATGCTGGCGGATGCCATGTTTGATACCCTGATGGGGGATAACGTTGAACCTCGTCGTGACTTTATTCAGGAAAATGCTAAATATGTGAAAAACCTCGATATTTGACGATATAAGAAGAGGCGCCTGCTGGGCGCCTTTTTACTTTCATGAGACGAACGGAACAAGTTATATAGGTGTTATCGGGCTCGACTTTTAGCTGTGGAAGAGGATGCTTGTGATTTGGTGGTATGGCGTGCTGGTTTCTTTTTTTTAGAGGGTAATCTGCCGTAAGCAATGGCATACCGCTTAATCTTGCGATAAGCCTCTTTGTCAGGCAACAAGCCAAAGGCGTAGATTCCAGGCAGTGTGTTGACCTCCAGAATCCAGGGTCGGCCAGTTTCATCCAGGGCAATATCGATACCGATCTCTTTAAGTCTTGGAAATGACTTCTGCAACTGAACGGCGGTATGAATACCGAGCCGGTATAGCTCGCTGCGAAGCTTCTGGAATCTGGATGTGTGGAGATGGGGCATTACCAGCTCTTCGAATGTGGCCAGCCTTCCTCCGCCATGAATATTGGTTATAATTTTTCCCGGTGCTGCGATTCTGCCCAGAATCCCCGTCGTTTCCCAATTGTTCTTCAGATTCTTTTGTGTAAGCACTCGTAAGTCGAACGGCAGTCCTTCATGTTTGAGGAGAGGAATGCCTTGCTGAATAAGGTAAGTGTTTCCCTGAATACGCCCTTCCAGGGCTTTATGCAGTTCATCCAGAGAAGGATACAGCTCCTGTTTGGTGCCATGTTGGAGCTGATATGATGTAACTCGGATTGAAGAAATCCCACTATCTTGATTGCTGGATTCGGGGAGGGAAGAGGCTGAGAGCAGATGGTCTATATCCTCAGTTCCCTTCTCCTCCGTATCGGAACCAGGGGACGATGGACTGAAGGTGTGAATTGTTTTTACTCGCATCACCCCATTACCGTAGGTTCCGTGATCTGGTTTAATATAATTGAGCTCGAACAGTTCGGTCATCCGTTCAAGGGTTTGGCGATTATATTGCCTTGTAACAGGTATATATTCGTTCACAGTACGGCTGCGCTGCAACACAACCGTTTTGGTCCATTTGCTGGAGACGCGCTGGATACTCAAGAAGCCACCAGTCCTTTCATGTTTTATTCGGAGTTTTCTGGACAGCAGCAGTACCGAGAAATCAAAGGACAAGAGACGATATCAGTGGTATAATAGAGAAATATGACGTTTTGTGCGTTTTGCTGCACAAATGGTAGTTTGATCGTAGAACGGGAACGGCATCAGCCTTAATACACGCAGTACATGTGCCGCTTTTCTAGCATTGTATGTATAAACGGAGAGGAAGGCAGGGCTAATCCCCAGGCTCTCCAAAGTTCCCGGAAGAAAGGCTATTGCCCAGCGGACGTTTAATTGTGTAACTTTTGTGAAAGTAATATAATAAAGAGTAACGTTCTTGCGCGGTTTTAGCCTTGTTAGGCTTTTCACATACACTATTTTTAATGACTGATGGAACTGTTTGTTGAAGGACAAGAAGGAGGTCCAGCATGGCGGAAGAAATGAACTCGCAGATTAAAGATCGGGATATAGGCGTTGAGATGCGTGAATCGTTTATGGATTATGCGATGAGCATCATTGTTAGCCGTGCACTGCCTGACGTGCGTGACGGATTGAAGCCGGTTCACCGGCGTATTTTATACGCAATGTCTGAGCTAGGCATGACACCCGATAAACCACATAAAAAATCAGCCAGAATCGTCGGCGAAGTTATCGGTAAGTATCACCCGCATGGTGACTCTGCCGTATACGAAACGATGGTAAGGATGGCTCAGGATTTCTCCCTGCGTTACATGCACGTTGATGGCCATGGTAACTTTGGATCCGTGGATGGCGATATGGCAGCTGCGATGCGTTACACGGAGGCACGTTTGTCCAAGATTGCTATGGAAATGCTCAGAGATATCAACAAAGATACGATTGATTTCCAGCCTAACTATGACGGTGAAGAGAGCGAGCCTGTAGTTCTGCCAGCTCGTTTCCCTAACTTGCTTGTCAATGGTGTCGGCGGGATCGCAGTAGGTATGGCTACGAATATCCCTCCTCATAATTTGGGTGAGGTGATTGACGGCGTTCAGGCCATGATCAAAAATCCGGACATTACCTCCATGGAATTGATGGATTATATTCATGGGCCAGACTTCCCTACGGCTGGTTATATTCTGGGACGCTCCGGTATTCGCCAGGCTTACCAGACAGGCCGCGGTTCAGTTACGATGCGGGCCAAAACCAATATTGAGGAAAATAACAACAAGGCACGTATTGTTGTTACCGAGATTCCTTACCAGGTCAACAAGGCAAGACTGGTGGAGAAAATTGCCGAACTGGTTCGCGACAAGAAAATTGATGGTATTACAGACCTTCGCGATGAATCTGACCGTAACGGGATGCGCATTGTCATTGAGCTTCGCAGAGATGTGAACCCGGGTGTTGTACTGAACAATTTGTACAAGCATACGTCAATGCAGTCGACGTTTGGTATCAATATGCTGGCAATTGTGAATAAGGAACCGAAAATTCTGAACCTGCGCGAAGTGTTGTATCACTACCTGCAGCACCAGATTGAAGTTATTCGCAGACGTACACAATTCGAGCTGAAAAAAGCAGAAGCCCGTGCACACATTCTGGAAGGGTTGCGTATTGCCCTGGATCATATCGATGAGATTATTGCATTGATTCGTTCCTCGAGCAATACTGACGCAGCTAGAGAAGGTTTGATTGAGCGTTTCTCACTTAGTCATGATCAAGCTCAAGCAATTTTGGACATGCGTTTGCAGCGCCTTACAGGTCTGGAACGGGAACGCATTGAGAACGAATATAACGAACTCATGGTCAAAATTGCGGAATACCGTGAAATTCTGGCCAACGAGCATCTGGTACTCGATATTATCAGTGAAGAACTGCAAGAAGTTCGTGAGCGCTTCGGCGACGAACGCCGGACAGAGATCACCATTGGGGAAGAGAGCATTCTAGATGAGGATCTGATCCCGCGTGAAGAGGTGATTATCACTATTACGCACACGGGCTACGTGAAGCGTCTCCCGGTGTCAACCTATCGCAGTCAGAAGCGGGGCGGACGTGGAGTTGTGGGCATGGACACGAAGGATACCGACTTTGTCGAGCATCTATTCGTAACCAACTCTCACAACTACCTCATGTTCTTTACCGATAAGGGTAAAGTGTATCGTCTGAAAGCTTACGAAATTCCAGAGCTTGGACGTACAGCCCGGGGGACACCGATTATCAACCTGATTCAGATTGAGCAGGGAGAGTCGGTTAACGCCGTAATTCCGGTGCAGGAGTTCGAGAGTGACAAGTATCTGTTCTTCGCTACCCGCCAGGGTGTTGTGAAGAAGACACCACTTGAGGATTACACCAATATTCGCAAAGGCGGTCTGATCGGGATCTCCTTGCGTGATGACGATGCTCTCATAGAGGTTAAGCTGACGGATGGCCAGCAAGAGATCATTATGGGTACTTCGCACGGAATGTCTATCCGCTTCTCGGAAGGTAATGTTCGTTCCATGGGACGGAGTGCAACCGGCGTGAAGGGGATTACACTGGATGAAGGGGATGTTGTCATTGGCATGGACGTAGTCGATCAAGAGCTTGATGTTCTGATTGTTACGGCCAAAGGTTATGGTAAACGTACCCCTGTCAGCGATTACCGCATGCAGACTCGTGGTGGTAAAGGGATTAAAACCATTAACGTCACGGAGAAGAATGGTGCAGTAGTCAGTCTCAAAATGGTTAAAACGGAAGAAGATCTGATGATTATCACGTCCAGTGGTACATTGATCCGCATGAGTATGGAAGGCATATCCACAATGGGTCGATACACACAAGGTGTGAAACTGATTCATATTCGTGATGAGGATGCCGTAGCCACAGTCAGCAGGATTGACAAAAATGAAGATGAACCAGATGAAGAATTGCTGGAAGGACTGGAAGCAGGAGATGCGGAAGGTTTGGAAGGCTCGCTGGTGAGCCCGAGTGAAGATACAGGTACGGATGTAGAAACCGAGGGCGACGATTCTGATTCTGAAGCATAAAATGGTTTATAGCTTTATCAATTGTATGAAGTGGTTGATATAAGAGTATATAGAAATAAGGGGTTCCCATTTGGGAGCTCCTTTTTTCGATTGTATCTTTCTAATATAAAAATATAGGAATATAGGATGTACAGCCTGATTTATGAGTAATATAATGGGAAATATCGTGAAAACAGGGACTATGGTCTTGTTTACCATTATAGAAGAACGAAGAGTGAGGAGAATAAACATGGGATTAATTACCCTGTCTGAAGTCAAACCTGGCCTTAAACTGGGGAATGACGTACATACTTTGCGTGGCAACGTGTTATTTCAGAAAGGCAAAGTCATTTTGCCCAAGGATGTGGAAGTCCTAAGAGCTTTTATGATTCATGAGGTCGATATAGAACAGGAAAGAATCGGAGCGAATGGGGCAGGCACAAAGGCTGCAGCTGCATCAGGTAGTGAGAAGAACGGGGATCGAACGGGTAAAGGCAGTAGTGCCGTCTTAGCCCCTGCAGTGCCTTCCCTCCATGAAGAGTATGAGAAGATGGTGGGATTAACCAAAAGTGCCTTTCTGTCCTCTCTGGCAGCTGAATTGCCTGTATATGAGCTTCGTACTCAGCTTGAAGCCTTATTTGTACATCTTAAACAATATAATGTGCTAACTTTCAGTCCGCGCGTGATGCAGGAGCATGATTATGTCTATCACCATGCAGTACTTAGTGCGATGACCTCGTATCAGTTGGCTCAATGGATGGATTTACCCTCCAAGGACTGGATGCAGGTGGCTTTTGCAGGACTATTCCATGATATCGGCAACAGCAAGGTTGACCCGCAGATTCTCCATAAACCATCTACATTGACTCCATCTGAGCAAGAGGAGATTAGGCAGCATACCAAGTATGGCTATCAGGTGCTGAAACAGGCCAAGGCCATTAATGAAGGAGCAAGACTTGCAGCTTTGCAGCATCATGAGAAAGTGGACGGTTCGGGTTACCCACTGCAGCTGAGCGGGACACAGATTCATATCTATGCCAAAATCGTTGCAATTGCAGATATCTTCCATGCCATGACCCTAAAGAAAATTTATCGGAAGGCACAGTCTCCATATCTGGTTCTTGAGCAAATCAAAAGCGAGGCATTTGGCAAATTGGATCCTGCTATCGTAAATGTATTTATACAGCGTTCAACACAAATCCATAATGGAATTCGGGTTAAACTAAGCAACAACCAGATTGGTGAGATCATTTTCTCTGATCGGGACCACCCGACACGCCCAATGGTTTCTGTGGAAGGAACGATAATTAATCTCATGCAGCAGCGACAGCTTCATATTCAGGAAGTTATAGGCTAACTAAACAAATAGTTATTATAGAGGTAGGGTCATTCCGATGGGAATGGCTCTTTTTAATGAGCTGCATGTGAGAAATTGCAGGAAGCTAGAGGGGGGATCATATATTCATGTGGCAAGGCGTTTATAAGTTTGAAGGATTAAAATTTTTTTCGAAAAAAGACTTGCATAAAAAATCTGTACATGGTATATTCTAATTCCGGCCAAGAAAACACGAGAAACACGGTGCGGTAAGCAAACCAAATAAGCTTCGAAAGAAACTTAAAAAAAGTGCTTGCTAAATTGGTTCGGATGTGATAAGATATAAAAGTTGCTGAAGAGAACAACGCTCGGATGCAAACGAAGTTTGATCTTTGAAAACTGAACAACGAGTGAGTAATCATCCTGCTTGCAGGATGAATGTGAAGGTTTTTGGTACATGCCATCTGGCTGTATGAAAACCGGAACACAATTGAGATTTTTAATCTCGTCAGATTCAAAATGAGCTAATCGCTCTTTTCAATACTTTATTGGAGAGTTTGATCCTGGCTCAGGACGAACGCTGGCGGCATGCCTAATACATGCAAGTCGAGCGGACTTGA
>NZ_JBCIYR010000003.1:838472-991652 GCF_050455445.1 Paenibacillus sp. MABNR03 | reverse complement strand
AGTCCGCTCGACTTGCATGTATTAGGCATGCCGCCAGCGTTCGTCCTGAGCCAGGATCAAACTCTCCAATAAAGATGTTGCGATGCAGCATCGTCCTGCAAGACAATCGGTTCAACTCGGCTGAGTGGATGAATGTCTTGCAGCTATTATCGAAAAGAGCGATTAGCTCATTTTGAATCTGACGAGATTAAAATCTCATTTGTGCTTCGAAATCATACAGTCAGATGACGTGTACCGATTTCTCTGCGTCGATCTTGCAAGCAAGATCGTTACTCACTCGTTGTTCAGTTTTCAAAGATCAAACTTCATTTCCGACTCTTTCAAGGCCGGAATTAGAATATACCACATATCTTCATAACTTGTAAAGATATTTCTCGAAATATTTTTTTGAGTTTTCCGGGCTTCTTGCGGCCGAAAGAAGAATATATCATTTTAGGAGCCAGCTTTCTAGTTGTAAAATGTTCCAGTAGTAATCTACCACATCATAGAGAGCAGCTTCCCTTATATCTTTCTTTTTCTAAAACCACCCATAATTAGCTCTCCAATAAAGTCTGCACAGAATTGCTCTCTTCGAAGGTCTTTTTCGAGAATCGAGATAATCATATTAGACTCACTGAAACTGCCTTAAACCCCAAACCGGGAGAAGTTTTAAATCTGCAATTTGGCTTTAGTTTTGATATAGCAATTAGATAGGGGACATTTAGAAGACAAACGATAACCCAGGAATACGCTTCATGAGATCTGTCGCTTCTTCTTCTGTAATACGCATACCACATCCGTCCTCATGGGCTTCCGTATACAAATAGTCACTCCCATCTTCCTTCAGAAAGCACAGATCATCTGGCATAGAAGGATACAGCCAATCCAGGAAACCATCGGCCTCTTCTTTCAGGATCTGCCCAGAGCCTGGCGTACATTCATATATATTGTAGATTCCTTCAGTATAAAACGCTCTTGTCCTCATCATCATTTCTTCCGTGGTACAATTCTCTATCAGATACGGCTTCAATCTCTGTAAAACTCTTGCTACTCCTGCAGGTGTTTCCTCTTTATATCGTCTGTCCACAAGGAAAAAGCGCCCTGTTTTCTCGATCAATTCGTCAATTAAATGTATGTATGCAGCCCCTATTGGAGCCGTATGAAAAGGTATCGCTCTCATTCAAATCCCCCTTAATATTCCTCTTGTTCCGACGCTATAGCAGTGTCACGTGATTGCATTATGGCATAGGCTGATATCACCAATCCAAATACAGGAGGCTTATCACATGGCATACGTACCTGGTTCGGTTTCATCTCCGTCATCTGCCGGATATCCCTATCCATACTACCCACCAGCACCGCAACCACCTTATCCCTATCCTTATCCGTACCCCTATCCATACCCGCCATTTTACCCGCTGCCCTTGCCAATTCCCGTCGGAGGCCCTTGGTGGCATGGCGGATATCCGGGAGGAGGGTATCCCGGCGGCCATCACGGACCATTCCCGGGTGGTGGCTATCACAGCGGCCCATACGGTGGAGCTCCCGGGGGGCATGGAGGCCCTTCAGGTGGGGGTTTTCACGGTCATCGGTTTTTCCAGCAGGGATAACATTCGAACCATTCAGGAGCTGCTGCATGCAGTTCCTGTATTTTTATATTTACTATTTCATACGTTGAATAGGGACTGCTTCGCCACCCTGAAGACCCGGGTCAGTACTCAATCTCATCCATGATCTCCAGGTTGCGGTTGGATTCTTGCAGCAGGCTCGTAAAGGTATCTGTTATATAATAAACAAAATCCGGATCATGCACATAAATGATAATCTGACCATAACTACCCTGATCTGACGGATCAAAGTCCAGCATTAGATACAGGGAACCCCCAGCCATCGTCGCAAATGGAATCCACGGTTTATGAAATAAATAAGGCTTGATCTCCGGATCCAGTTTACTGATCTCTTCTGCCGAATAGTGCTCTTCCAGCTTCTCACTCCGCTCGCAGAAATATTCCTTGGTTTCCCGGATTTCCTCCAGTGACATCAAGTAAAACGGGGTACATTCCTCTCTCTCGGCATCGCCAGGATACAGGACATGAAATGCATAACCACTGCCATTCTTGCACTTGTAGAATTCCCGAAAATCTTCTGGCAGGCGGACACCAAACTCTCTCTCAAAAAGAGCCAGGCTGTCTTCGGAAGCCCCTCCCAGCTGCTGATATTCTTCATACAACTGTCTAATCTCTTCATCCTTCACTTTTTTATGTAATAATTCATTCAAATGATTCATCTGCTCATTCATTCTTTCGTTCATATCCGTTTGCATAAGACTCCCCCATTCTCAGCTGTATTATGTCCGTTCATGCATATACGCTTTGTAACCCAGAACGCCTCCTTTTCCCACCATCTTCGATCAGGATCATGACTGCGTAAGAAAGCAGATTCAGCCACTCTTCCATTTAGAGCAACCTGGTCATCCGAAATAAGTTTGCTGCTGCGCAGCATTCCATCAGGCTCGACCGCCCATGAACGCCCCGGATCTTTTTTAACATCTATGGTCTAGATAACCATCCTACCAACGTAACGGTTCTTCTCCACGCCACACAACAAAACGCTCCAGTTCACGGAGAGTTCCTGTTCCAATACTGTAGTCATCCATTCGGTCGGAATGCAGATCAAGGATATGCACCATGCCCCCAAACGTACCTACTGCGAGCTTGGATTGATCAGGCGAGATTGCCAGAGAATAAATGGTGCTGCCTACAAAATGTCTCCATACCTCCTGCCCCTTCTTATCCACACATTTGAGGTAACCATATGCATCGCCAAGAACCATACCTTGTGGTATTTCTACGGCAGCATATACACGAGCGCTTTCATCCATCATAGGCCAATCTTCTTTCGATTCATTGCCTTCCACTTCATCCAAATTCACCTGCATCGTAACTCCATTGTAAAAATGGCACGCATTAAACCAGACGTACTGATGATCTCTGGTAAACACCGCATGATGCGGGTAACTGGATTCAGGATAAAGCGCATAGGTATGATTACGTTCACGATCCAGAAGCATATGGTCACTAACCTGACTGCCAAACGCAATCCATCGACCATCCTGAGACACCGCTGCATGCCCCATGGAAATCTGTGTATCCTCCAATTCGTGCTCCTCCACCTCTGCAGGATCAGGGTGCATCGGAGATACCTTGCCATGCTCCACCAGATAAATTCCGTAATGGGACAAAATGATAAGCGCCTGACCACGATCAAACGGAATGAGACCTTCGAGTGTGCGTTCCGGATATTCACAGTCAGCAAGGGATTCGATTCGGGGCAGCGCCTGATGAATGGCTGATTGGATGTCGTCCCAGCGGAACATTGCCACTTCTTTTCCTTCCAGATGACGATCTGGCTGTGTAATCACGCGGATCCCCTCAGTGCCTGCCAGAGCATACTGTTCACCATCCGGCGACTGCCCAGCGAATTGATATTGTGGAAAAGAACGCACATGTTCGTGATCACCGGTATATACGCATCCTTTATCCGTCAGAAAACCACTATTAAAGACAACAGTATCGTTATCCAGATATCCCGCTACGCGCACGGCCTGCATGGATGACTGAAATGTTTCATTGAATGGCCAAGTTGCCGCAGGTAATTCCTTACGCAGTCGATGCAGATCGTTCTGTACGTTTCCCTTCTTCACCATGTCCCATACTTCCGCACTGAACTCTGCCCGTCCGTCGTTCGCCAGTATCGATTCATCCGGCACTTCTCCCGCGATACTTCTACGCACAAAATCATTTACACTCTGGGCGTAGCGTTTCCCTTCCTTCCTCCACTTTTCTGCAATTTTTTCGTTTAACCAACTCATCCATGATTCCTCCACTCCGTCTCAATTCATGATTCTACAGTGATGTGCGAGCAAAAAATGCTCTATATCGTAATCCGTGGTCCCTTCCACCCCGTGGATCTCTTCATAAAAGAGGGCAATTTCCCTGCCATTCGCATAATTAAAACGCAGGTATCCACCAATGGAAGCCATGAAGAGCTTGCATGTATACTCATTTTCCATCACCGCATCCCACTTGAACTGTGCTTGACATAAGCTGGCCAGATGTTGGATTGACGTCCGATCCTTGTGATCTTCCAAATGATAAAAAGTGTGATTTCTCAGCTCATTCCAGGGTTCAAAATAGCTTGGCTTTATCGTTTCAGCTTGACCGTAGTACCCACAATAGATTCGGTCCAGCGTGTCGCCAAACTCCGATTCCGTATGTTTCCACAAAGTAATCTGCTCATCGTGGCGAGGGAGCCACAAAAGTCCGTCAATTTCAGGATGAATGGCCAGGAAGTCGCCATCCACGGAGCTGCCTATGCTAATACAATCCTCCAGCTGTTGTTGACTGACAGGGGTAACGTCGGTATGCATCCAAAAGTCATATTCTGCAAAAGGCTTCAATACCTCGTGATCCGGCCTCTGTACGTTCATCCAGCCCGAATAGGTTCCTTCCCCATATTGCTCGAGCCACTGCCGATAAGAAACTGGCAATGAAACGGAATGCTGCTGCTCAAAACGTAAAAGCTCCTCTGCGGATACTGGTTTAAGCGTACGGGTTACCACATACATTAATGACATCTCCTATCTTCAGGTCATTCTTCTACAAATCAAATGATGGATTTCTCAGGCAAGCTCCTCCTGAACAATTTCTGTTTTTACACCTTTACGATTCACGATGCGAATGGAGAACGCATCATATCCATCCCGTTTAACCTGGTTAAAATCCATGCAATCGCCAGTGATCAATTCGTAGGTTCCATCTTCATCCACATCTTCCCCGAATTCCTCATCCCACGGCACATTGTAAAAGGCTGACAAGTGGACTTTAAACGTATCCTCTCCCTCCACGTCCAGATATGGACGCAGCGACCTTTTGCTCAGTTCTTCCTCCGGATAGGTTTCACACAACATTGCATCATAACCATGTTTAGCTGCATCGATAAGCAAATAACGCTCTCCGGTCACAGTGTGCTCTGCATATACGATTAATGGTGTCGAATCCTGCCAGGTTATCAGATCATCTTCCATCAAGTCACCATAATAAAAGATATGGAACTTGTCATGACCATCCTTTGTCTGCAACTTGCCTTTCCACTCGACTTCCTGGTTCTCCCCAGCCGTTACTTTTTGAACGATCCCTTCCAGATATGCTGGTCCATTATGTACGCCAAACAAATTCATCATCTCGCCTCCGCTTTATTCATTCGTATCCATACGATTTTTTGTTCTTCATCAACCGTCAGATTTACATCAACGTTCAGCTTGTCGTGAAATAATGCCGTAATGTTAATGTACGGATCACGCGCCGCTTCACTTCCTCCATTATGGGAACGAGTCATCCCCTGATGAATAATGGATTTTACCAAATTCCCATCGCCTTTGCCCGTCGTTTCGTAGGTATAGATCTCCTGCTCTTCTTTGTTATAAAAATGAAGTGAGGTTGTATAATCCTTAGCATTTGAATATTCTTTTTCCGACCTTACGTACGTCGTTTCGGGAGAATGATATTCCACGTTACCTGCTAGAAAAGGATTCTCATTACCTAGTGTGACGCCATACTCCTGATAAGCCAATTGAAAAAGGTAGTTGATATGGTTCATATCCACCCGGTAATATAACTGGCGATTGTCCTCACTCTTATCCATGGCTGCGAAACTGTTCACGAGCGGCCATGCATCATACGGTTCCCGATTTACATCTACCGCGAGCACATAGTCTGATAGCACTCTCTCTTTTTGGAATACACCGTACGTCTGTAAAATAAAATAGGCAGGGATGAGAAGACTACCTAAAATTATTCCAAATATAAGTAGTTTGGCACGTAATTTCATTCCATTCCTCCTCGTCGCTTTCCTTGGTTCCTCCTCAGCCTGTCTTGTGCAAAAGCTTGGTCAGCGCGCGAACCATCTGGTCCCTGTTCTTCGCTTCCTTCATGTAAACCGGAAGATAATGCGACGCCGTCTTGAACGGTATATTCCCACGTCTCACTCGCAAATCGGCAGAAACATATGAAATCAGGTAATTTAAATGCGCCCGATTAACAGCCCACACCAATTTACCTCGTACATAGTCCAGAAAATACAGCTCCATACCGAAGATTGGATCTCTCCCGTCCCGAGTGTCCATAATATATCTTTTGCAAACAGGCTTGCTATGCAGCTGGGTTTGATTGACGGCGCCGCAGTGTGGACAATCAATGTGTGTTGATTTGTGAGAAGTCTGTTTATCGTCTGTCACTTCGATATTGAACCAACGTTCACACAGAACACAATTACCCTTGGCATGATATTGATATACCGGCTTTTCCACCCCATGAGCATAACATGCTGAGCATTTCCACTGCATTTGATCCTGACATTGCTCGATATAAGCGTGACCGCCGCATGCCTGACATTTGACGTCAACACGTTCACCTCGTCGCAGTACCCAATAAAAATTATATTTATAGGCTCCTTCGTCCTCAAAACGTTTCATTTCAAATCCATTCCTCTCATTAGACACGAATATGTCTTATATGTGTTACCATAAATCCCACCATCAAAATTTTCCATATGTGCTGCCTAAAATTATAAGTAACTCCACCGCGTAGTACAAGAAACGTATGATTTGACATGATTAATTCCGAAATATATATCATTAGGGTTTGTGTTTTACATCACAATTGCGCATATTGAACATCATATGTAAGTAAAGACACAAAGAGTATCCGTACCTCAGAACGTTCTCTGAGCGGATACTCTTATTTTGATACTTTTTAATTGGAGACATTATAAATCAAGCAACAGGGACACGAGAAGTCCCATGGAGGCGATGAAGCCTACAATAGGCCCACCTTCCTCAAACGCTTCAGGCATCATGGTAGAGCAGATCATCGCTATGATCCCCCCACCTGCAAATGCCCCAATAGCCGCAGCCATCTCATCCGGAAGCTGTTCCAGAAAAAGATACCCACACAAGGCTGCCATCGCTGAGATCAGCAGTACACCAAGCCACATTAGAATGATTCTGGACTTGGTATAGTTATTACCACGCAAACCTACCGTACTCGACAGACCCTCAGGGATATTACTGACGAATATGGAAACGATGAGCACCACGCTCACGCCATTTCCGGTTAGCAGGCTTGCTCCAAGCATAATAGATTCCGGGATAGCATCCATAACCGTACCTGCAAAAATGCCTAACCCGCTCTGGCTGCTGTCTCCGGATTGCTTTTTTCCAGAACGTTTGCGCCCTGCGCCGCCCTTACTGGAAATGAGTAGGTCGAACAACGTGTATACCACTGCACCTGCTGTAAATCCGATTGCTGTCGGGACGATCCCTCCATCATTCAGGGCATCTCCTATCAGCTCAAATGACGCAGCACCAATCAAAGTTCCCGTACCAAATGCCATAATCCAGCCAATCACCCGTTTGGGGATATGGAGAAACAATGCTGCAAGCGCCCCAATAACAACTGCTGAAGCGGAGAAACCGCCCCACATGAATGCAGTCCACATCTGGGCCATCCCCTTTCAAGTTCATATCCCATCTATCCCTTCATTAACCAGGGTTACTGCTCGAAAAACAAACCGGAACTTTGACCGGAAACATGAGACAACTCGCTCGTTCTTCCTGTAAACTTCATCATTTGCGTTGTTATCCATGTCACCAGTTAAATTCCAAGATCACGATGTGATAAAATGATGCAGACTAAAGCGGCTGAATAAATGTATGCCAAGACCAAGTTTTACAATGGCCAATCCGCCATGTTCAAGAGGAATAACGATTTTATGTACGGTTACTTCACAGTTGAACTCTATATGGAGTAGATACAGAAAGGAAGAATGTTGATGCGCAGGGAAAACAAAGATACGGCAGCAGAGTTCCTCCAACAATTCCCTATTTTCCAGGATCTGAGCCCTGAGGAATTGAAGCAGGTGGAGGATATCGCCATTTCCAGAAGCATTCATAAAAAAACAGTTATATTTGCCGAAGGCAGTGAAAAGGAAGCTGTATTTTTTATCCGTACCGGCATTGTAAAAGCATATAAAACGGATGAGAACGGGCACGAACAGATTGTATCTTTTCTGAAAACGGGAGATATGTTCCCACATACGGGATTCTTTAATGCTCATCCTTATCCCGCTACGGCTGAGGCCATTACGCCAGTCGAATTGATTGCCATCCCTGTCAGACACTTTGAACGCCTAATGCTCAATACACCAGCTATTGCGATCAAAATCATGCGGGTGCTAGGCGATAAAATTCGTGAGCTGCAGGATAAATTGCAAGTACTCTCCGGTCAAGATGTGCGCAACCGAGTGCTGTCCTTCCTGTTGATGCTGGCTGAGCAGCACGGTCAGCCTTCCGGTCACAACATCATCATCAACCTGCCCATGACCCATCAGGAATTCGCCAATTCCATTGGCACGACTCGGGAAACAGCCAATCGTTTATTGAATCAGCTCACCAAGGAAAATCTGCTGGAAGTGGATCGCAAACAGATTATCATTCATGATATACAGGCCTTGAAGCGTCAACGGGACACTTGACCAAGTCTCAAGTTTTCCCTTTCATGCTCGACTTCTTATTGGCTCTGGATTATGTGATCTCCGCGACACGTGCTCCATGTTACGATTCTTGGTACTTTGAAATGGGCACTGCAAGACTCCTTTATGGATAGTAAAAAGATCGTTCTCATCGTTTATTCCTCCTTCGATGTTCTTGGAATACATTCATCATAAAGCACTATAGCCGGGATCACCTTGATTGGAATCAAGGAATCCCGACTATCGCTCTCCAAGATATTCGGTTGAGCAGCTCCGGCTTAGTATGATTTATACCATCATTTTGCGAAGCGAGGAGATATATTTTGCACGAATAACAAAGAAATAAAAAGTCTGTGCCAGCAAAAACGCACCAAACACGGTTAAAACAGGAATGGTATAGTTGGCAATCCCAAATTCAGTCAGGAACGGTCTAACCACTACAAGTGTTTCCACGATCGAGATCAGAATAGGGAAGAAAAAGAGAACTGCAATCTGAATCGTGGATGACCTCTTCATCTCCTGGAAACTGAGTCCCATCTTCGAAAGGGAATGTACCATTCTTCCATCCGACTCCAGATCCGTGTGCAATCGGAAATATAGAAAACTGGCTGACGAGATTGAAAAGATCAAGCCGATAAAGATACCCAAAAAGGTAATTAGTGCTGTTGTCTGTCTGAATTCTTCGAAATCGGTATATCGGGTCGTAAAATAACCGGAGAATTCCCTATCCGCAGAGCGCTCCTTAATTACTTCTTCAATGCCTTTCAAGCGGTCACTGATCAGAGCTTCAGATGATTCACGACCTGGTACAGACTGACCCCATGATGGGATTTGATAAAGATATTTGCCTGAAAGTTCGCGCTTATCCAATGACTTCGTCAGTTCGTTATATTCTTCATCATTGACAACCGCCACGGCTGTTGAATAGAGAATGTCGCCCAATACCGGGTCTTTTTCAGTATGCTCGATGTTGAGCTCCAGAGACTCCGATTCGATATTCAGCACGAGCTGATCTCCATCCGCGTGTGGACGAAATCTTTCATTCTCTAATGCCCTGTCATCATTTCTGGAATCAATGAAAACTCCTGCGTGATCGGCCAAAGTGTACGTCGGTTTGTTCCGCATCATGTTGAACCGGTTGAAGTCACTTAGGGACATCACGGTTACACGCATGTCATCCTTATTCGTATATAAATACTCCAGATAAACCTCCTGATAATCCAAGCCGGCAGCATCCAAAACTTCATTAACAGGAGCCATATTCGGCTGGTCTAATGCACTATATACGTTGTAACGAATCGGGAATGCATTGTCTTTAAAGAGCTGACGATTTTGCTGATCCAGGGATAGGATGACTACAGCGCTCATCGATGCGATGGCAATCACGACCGTTACCATGAACAGCATGCGTGCGTTATCCTTGATCTTGTAACTCATTTCCGAAATCCACAACAATCGGGTTCCGTGCCACACCCGCTTGCGGTTGCGTTTCATCAATCGAATAGCCAGAACCGAGAGCTGGGAGTAGAAAAAATAGGTCCCGGCTATACCTGCTACTGCAGCGATCAGTATATTTCCACCCGACAAATCATTGTATAGGGCAATAAAACCGGCCGACAGTAAAGCCAGTCCTATAAGCGAGAGCAGCCATGATGCTTTGGGTTCCTTTTTCGGTTTACTCGTACCTTTTAACAGCTCGAGCGCCCGCTTATTACCGATAAAAAGCAGCGTAAACAGGGAAATACAGAAAAACAGCAGCAAAAAGGCACCAACCGTAATCAAAATCGCCTTTGTTGGGAAATAAAAGGGCAGATCCTCCATGCCGATAAACCGTGTAGTGAGCATAAGGAACAGCTTGGACAACAACATGCCACCACCTATTCCAGCCACAATGGACAGGGAACCGATCAGCATATTTTCCATGATAACGAGTCTTCGAATCTGTCCTGGTTCTGCACCCAATATGGTCAAGATGCCGAATTCCTTATTCCGCGATTTTAGAAAAGCACTGATGGAGTACATAACGAAAAAGATCGCAAATACATACACAATAATTGAAGCAATTTGCATTCCAGACGCCGTTGTCTTGCCAATCGGCATATTCGCCACATAAGGATGATAGCTGAATACCGCATAAGCGAAGAAGATCATAACCATAAATACACTGCTCAGAAAAAAGGCTACATACGCCCGTCCATTCCGCCGAATATTATTAAACGCGAACTGAGGAAAGCTCATGTGAATTACCTCCCCAGAAGGATAAAGTGTCGATGATCCGCTGAAAGAAGGTCTGACGGTTATCCCCGCGATGGACCTCTGCAGCCAGTTTGCCATCCTTGATAAATACGATGCGATGACAGAAACTGGCGGCAAGTGGATCATGCGTCACCAGCATGATGGTCGTTTTTTCTTGCAGATTAATCTGTTCAAGTGATTCCATTACGGCTTGTGAAGAAGTGGAATCCAATGCCCCTGTCGGTTCATCCGCGAGCACGATCGATGGCATGTTAATCATTGCTCTGGCAATGGCTGTACGCTGCCGCTGTCCGCCCGAAATTTCATAAATGCGTTTATCGAGTATATGATCAATCCCGAGCTGGTTCGTGATCCGTGTCAATCTGCTTTCCATTTCCCTATATTTTACCTTGTCCAGCGTTAGCGGCAATACGATATTCTCTGCAACCGTCAGCGTATCCAGCAGATTGAAATCCTGAAATACAAATCCGAGTTCCCTGCGCCGAAACATGGCGAGTTCTTTTTTTCTCATATCAAAAGGATTCATGCCATTAATCAGCACTTTGCCCGAACTGGGTTCATCTATTGTAGAGACCATATTCAGCAACGTCGTTTTGCCACTTCCTGAAGGACCCATAATGCCAACAAATTCACCCTGTTTGATCGTCAGATGAATATCGCTAAGGGCCTGAGTTTGAACTTTACCCTGGTATATTTTATTTAGTGCCGAGACCTGTAACATCTCCATAACTATTCCCCTCCAATGTTCATTCTTACTTTTTCCGTTATCTTAATCTTATCGTAACCGACCTCCCGCAACGCTGCCATCGAATAACCTTAAACTTTCCTTACATGTGCTTTAAGATTACGTTCCCCTTTCACTGCAACTCATTTTATCCACAAAAAAAACACCTCGCCCTTAGGCAAAGCGCTCTATTTTCGATTCATCCAACTGAAGCGGACCAGCGTTCCTTCGTCTAGTTTGGAGAATAGTTCAACCTGGTTCCCCAGACGTGCACTGATCTCGCGGACAAGATATAGCCCCATGCCGGTGGATTCATGATACTGTCTTCCCCTCTCCCCTGTGAAGTAAGGATTAAACACTCGATGAATGTCTTCCACTGATATGCCAATTCCTTCATCCTGAACATCCAAAATGGTGCGGTCTCCCTGAACGTATGCGGTCATAATGACCTTTTTGCCAGATCTGCTGTCCGAGTAGTTAACGGCATTCGTCAAGATTTGGGTAAACATAAAACGCAGCCATTTGGCATCACTGTATATGTGGAGATCGCCTTCAATTCGGATGTCCGGTGTGATGCCTTTGCGAATAAACAGGCGACGATTTTCAGCAATACTTCCTCGGATCACTTCACCAAGAGAGAGACGCTCTACACGAAAGTCTCCTTCAAACTGCTCCAATCTAGAAGAATGAAGAACCATCTCCAGCCCTTTGCGCATTTTGTCCAGTTCATCCTGAATGCTTCCAGCTGTCTGATCCTCCACATCCTCCAGTGTTAATTGAATGATTGACAATGGCGTCTTCATCTGATGAACCCAGCGATTCATAAAAACGACCTGCTGCTCGTTTCGAGTACGCAGTTCACCCAGCTCTTGCTGTCGATTTCGTTCTAGCTCTTGGATTACCCCTTTAATCGCTTGTGCCATTGGAGCATGACCCAGCGGCTGAAAAGGTTCCCTGACCAGCTGCTTTGGCTCGTGCAGGGCGCGGTAGACATGATGAAGCTGAGCATAACGCACAAACAGGTACACGACGAAGATAACCGTACTGATCAACATGCCGTACAAGACAATACGAATTGGACGAGCTTCGCCCGAAAGCCAGTATACTGAAGGGACTATCAGCATCTGAAGCAAATAGAAACCAATCAGGGGTAACTGGTCTCTGAAGAAAAGTCTCATTTACAGTCCCTCCTGAGCAGCCGTCCCCAGATCGAGTAAACGGTAGCCCGCTCCCCGCACCGTCTCCAGCAAATCCTCTGCACCCAGATCCTTCAGCTTGCGACGAACACGGGTTATATACACATTCAATGTATTATCATCGATAAAGTGTTGATCCTCCCACATCAGATCAAGCAAACGTTCGCGGCCTACCACCCGCCCAGCCTTGCTCATCAATGCTTCAACCAGAACAGATTCTTTTTGGGTCAGCTCCACAGTTAGATGATGAAGTTCAAGTACAAACCTTTCGGGGTAGAGCACCATGGGTCCATTTCGCACTTTTAACTCTTGCTGTGCTGCAGCATACGTGCCATACGCCCTGCGCAGCTGGCTTCGCACCTTGGCTAAAACCACCTCGTATTGGAAAGGTTTGGTAATATAATCATCCGCACCGTGTTCCAGCGCCATAACCTGATCCATACCGCTGTCACGTGCTGAAATAAATAAGATGGGACATATGGAATGCGTACGGATCTGCCTGCACCAATAGTATCCATCATATTGTGGAAGGTTCACATCCATAAGGACCAGATCCGCACCGGTCTTCAAAAATTCATCCAGTACATGGCGGAACTCCTCCACGACATGTACCTGGAATCCATTTCGGTTGAGATACGATGATAGTAAGCCTGCGAGCTTGGCATCATCTTCAACCAACAATATCGATTGCATTGTATAACCTCTCTTTCCGCACCAGGATGCCCTGTTCACATCTAGTTACCCATTCTAGACGGAAATGGCACGGAAATAAAGGGTCAGACGACGAGACGTCCTCGTTTCTCTGCAAGTCCAATGGTGGCCTCCACTCCGGAATTAAATTCAAGAAAGTCCTGTTCCACCCCATCACTGAAAATGACTCCGTCTTCCGGCATCTGTGATACAATCCGCAGAGGCTGCTTCTGATGAACCTTTCCGAATACCAGGTTGACCGCTGTTGTCCGGCTGGGAAACGGTTCTCGAACCGTAAAGTACAAATAAGGGGAATCCCATCCAAAGTTCTCCATTCTATGTTCTTGAGTAATGGCACTCACCGAGTTGCCATCTTCATTCATGTGCATATGCTTCCATGTCTCGGAGCCGACAATGCCGGCTGCACCAGCCAGCACACTCTTGAACCAGCCCGTCGCACCCAAACCGGTAGATACAATCACACCGCTGGATGACTGCTGTTCTACCGATGAACCGAGACGAACTTCATAACGGGCAGATACATGCGTCTTCCGTCCGATAAACAAATCATTAACCCCATAGAGAAATTGTCCGTCATTCAGTTCCACTTTCGCCAGTGTCACTTCTCTCAGGGAACGCTGCTTTCGTATAACATCCGGTATGATCATCTTCAGATCCTCCACGGTAAATGGAAGCAGTACTCCATCCCAACGCATGGGGTCAGGATTCACGCCGATGAGCGGCTGCTCTGTTACATATTTCAGCGTATTCGCCACAAGTCCATCCTGTCCTACTACCACAACGATGTCCTGTTCTCCAAATATAAAATTGGGCACATGTTCCCGATCAATGGTCTGCACCCGGCCGAGCTGACTCAGCTGATGCTGAGCCTGCTGCACGGAATACCGATAACGTCGATCCTCCTCCATATAATCGCTAAAATCAGCACCAAGACGTTCGATATAAAATTGGGCTTGTTGTACAGTGTTATAACGAACTACCAGTTCTTCCAGTCTTGTTTTACGTTTCACCAAAATGAGTTTGCTATCGCCTAGATGGTTTTGGTCAGCATGTTGTATGCGCGAGGACTTACTTGTTTGCCCTAGTCTCATCGTGATCGACCTCCCTGTTCTCTGGCTGGTGCAGACATTAATCCTTGCAACAAATCAGGTGAGATGTTGAGCTGACCAATTTTGCCTGCGTTCTCAGCCAGTTCCTGGAAAGCCAGAGCAATCAGTTTATCCGAATTCATCCCCATGTTGGCCATCGCCTGAAGCACATTTGGTTCCACCTCCTGCAATGATTTCATGACCGCAGCAATTTCATAGGCTTTCGCATCAGCTTCGGCATTATGATTGGCGATCGTCAATTCGATGAGCTGCTGTTTCCGCTCCTCCATTGCCGTGTTGAATTCAAGCTGCTCCTGCTCCATTTCATTCTCTTTCTGTTTGACCGAGCGCTCTGCCTGCAATTGTGTTTCTCTGATTTGCTGCTTTTTCGTTTCTACGGCAATTTCCGTATTGAGTTCGTTTTCCTTCACTCGACGCTCCTGCTCAATGGAGGCATTCCGGCGCACATATAATGCTTCATCCGCCTGACGTAAAATTTCTTCGCGTGCCTGCGCCTCCAGCGCCCGCATCGTTTCCTTGTTTGGCAGAATGGCAAGAATGGATAAACTCATCAGCTCCACTCCCAGTTTCTCCAGCTCCTCACTTTGCACCACTTCACGCTTCATGCTGCTTGCGAGCCGTTCGCTGGATTGAATGGCCTCCTTGAGGGGAATCTGTTCCAAATGCTTTTTGGTCAATACTTTGGCTGTCGTTATCACGCGTTGGTCCAGCTTGCCGGGATCGTCAGAAATATACTTGTTCTTGCGTAAATTGTACGTGTAATTCAAACTTTGCGTAATTTTCAGGTAATCCACAATGCGGTAGCTCAATTGGCCCTGAACCGTCACTGTTTGATAGTCAGCCGTAATTTCTTCGAACATAAAAGGAACATCCACGGAAGATACGGGCAGTACAACAACCGAAGTTGTTGGCTCGTAGTAGTAAAAGGACAATCCCACACCCTCTCGCTGTACCTTCCCGTTTTTAATTTTCATTACATATTCACTGGGCTGAAACTTCACGAATCGGAATCCAAACATCGCTCATTCCCCATTTCTTGATAATGTCATTATGATATTATCGAAATGATAACAAACGTTTTTGATAATGTCAATATGACATTAATGATTTCTTTAATATTTTTTTGCTATCAAAAAAAAAACCGTCTCTTGGCCATAGCCTTAAGACAGGTCTGAATTTCGTTTATTTGCTTAATTATTGGCTTGTGCACTCTTGGTGATTAGATCCACGAAAAGGTCAATCTGTGCTGTAATGGCAATCGGGTCATAGCGATAGAACGTATCAAAATCATTTTCGAAGAAGCGTTGATTCTTCACTGCCTCCAAGCCATTCCACACCTTCGATTGTTTGAATTCCTTCAATGCATCTCCCTTTTTCTCAGGATCGTATACCGTCATAAACATATAATCTGCGGCATACTCCGGCAGCACTTCAAGAGATAATTGCACAGTCTGGTTGTCATTGCTGATTTTACTTGGCATTTTCAGCTTCAACGCATTGTATACGGCTTGTCCGCCACGGCCTGCGTTGTCTCCAAATGTCCAGAGATCTCCTTTGTCGGTCAGTTCATATAGTCCTACAGTTGTATTCTCGTCAACAATGCCTTTCAGCTTCTCGCGTCCTTCTTCAGCCTTTTTCTCATAGGCGGCAATAAATGCTTCAGCTTGCTCCTTCTCACCAATCAGGTCACCGAACAGCTCCACAGTCTTGTAAATGTCCGTTGCTGTTCCGTAGGGAATATGCACCGTTGGAGCAATTTTGGACAACTCTTCATAATTATCATCGTACATCACCACAATCAGATCGGGCTGCAATTCCAGCGTCTTCTCTACATTCACCGGATAACCAACATCCGTCGTATTCTTCAGCTGTTCCTTAATAAACGGATTTTCAAAGGCACTTGGCTCCACACCAATCAGGTTGCCTCCCACCGACAAAATCTCGCCGCCATAATAATCCGTTACGATACGCTGCGGATGCGCGGGAATGGTAATGTCGCCTTTGGCTGTTTTGTAGATACGTGTTTCGTTTTCACTTGATCCCTCGGATGCATTACCATTTCCGGCACTGCCATTATTTTCTGTTGTCTGTCCGCTGCCGCTTCCTGTTTCATGATTTGCTGTCTCCGCACTGCCGCACCCGGCAAGAACAAGAACACAGACAAGAAACAAAGTGCATAACGATAGAGTGGATCTGAATCTGAACTTAAACATGATGGCCCCCCAAAAAATTCGCATTATTTGATAATGGGAATCATTATCATTTGAATCATAGCAGAATTATTTTCATCTTGTCCAGATTAATGTTCGTTCTGAAAAAAAAGTTGGAGGTCCAGCCTATATATGGCTCAACCCTCCAACTCACTAATCTACCTGTTTCAATACAGCTGTTCCATCATTCTAGCAACGGCAACTGCACCTTGAGCACGGTTAGCCGTCTGTTTTGGTGCGAAGGTTCCGTCGCTCATTCCCTTCAACAAACCTAGCTGCTGCATGGAAGACACAGCCTGCTTCGCATAATCTGCGATATGTTCGTTATCCCTGAACTCAGCACCAGCGACTGAAATTGGGCCTGAATCTCCACCCTGTTTGGCAGCTTGAACTGCACGATCAAGTATCACTGCCATTTCTTCACGCGTAATGAGATCATGGACTCCAAAGGATCCATCGGCACGTCCCTGAATGATGTTCATCTCCAATCCAAGACGGATCGACGCGGAATACCATTGTCCTTCTGGCACATCACTCAGCAAAGATTGGGTTGCGTTTGGCATATGAGCGCTGCCAATCCCTTGAATGACCATATGCAAGAATTGCCCTCTTGTCAGTTCTCCCAGCGGATCGAAACGGTTCTCGGACATCCCTGAGATAATCCCTTTTCCATACAAATTCTTTACTTCATTTACTGCCCATGAATGGGTCTGTATATCTTTTAGAGGTATCTGAACCTCAGTTACAACAAATGAACCGGATTGAAGGGGCTTGAAGATCATTCCCCCAGCAGTCTCATCATATTTGGAATACGTGACTGGTTTCATATGACCATCTGGCAATATGGATTGCACAATGAGAACAGTATGTTCTGACTTGGGTTTACCTGTATCTGAGAATACGATTTCAATGGTCCGATCATTCCATGGTAATACTTCACCATCCACCAACAGATTGACGTTGATAACGGGATAATTACCGATGGCTGCTATTTGTGTTTCGGATAAATTCTCTGTGGAACCTTTCGATACTACAATATCAATTGTTTTGGCAGCAGCATCAATCCCCTGCAGTGATTTCACCGGTATACGTACCGATGTATGATCAACAGTCAGCTCCAGGGACTGAACCTCCTGCGTTTGAATCCAGGCTGCCAATGAACTCGCAGGCACATGGAACGTCACAGCCTTGAATGTGCTGGGAACGTCAGCAATCAGCTGCAGCTGTTTATTTCCTGCTTTCAATTCTTTGCCCCATTGAATCCATTGCTGCGCATCGGGTTGAATGGCGTAATGTTGATCCCCGGTCAAAGTTCCTTTGACTAGGTTCGAACTACCTACTGTCTGGTTTTCCGTTTCCGGTGCAGGTTCAATAACAGCAGGACTTTCAGTAGATGATGGCTGTGATGGTTGACTTGGTTGTGAAGGTCCAGGGACTGTCTCTTGCCGCACCAACTGACGTATTGCCTCTTTTAACGATGAGTCCGCATGACTTATGTCCTGAACAGAAGCTTCTATATCGTCAATCCATTGTTTGGCTGCAGCGAGCGCCTCCGCCAATTTGCTCCAGCTTGCGGCCGTATATTGATTTTGCTGCAGTTTCGAAGCTGAATCCACGGTAGTCTGGAGAACCGATTTGTCCGCGGGGAATGTGCCATATGCTTCAAAATCCATGAATCCCACCCATGTTGAGCCAGCTGTAACGGTAACCCGAATATAACGCGCCTGTGTACCCTCTGGCAGAATGTGTCTTGGACTGGTGGAAACAACGACGTCACTTGTTGTATCAAGAACCGTGACATAGTTTTGATTATCCTTAGACACTTCGATTCTGTATTTGATGCCGCCACTCCACATGGACATTTCGAACTTGCGGATATTCGCAACGGTTCCGAGGTCTACTTGCCACCAACTGTCCACACTTTGATCCGTTCCCCAGGACGTATTGGGATTGCTGTCAATGGCTCCGTTTGGTGAGTTGTCCTCTCCGCCGCCCGTACCTGCACTTGAGGAAGCCGTTGCTGTCTTGCCAGTTGTTAAAGCTTCCAGCAGAACAAGGTTGCGACCAGCTTGTTGAAGCTGTTCCAGAGCCTGATTGACTTCAGCCTGTACTGCATCCGGCTTGTCTCTCACGACAATGGCTGCCTGCAGAGCAGTTTGCAAAACGTTCCAGCTCCGATAAGTATACGAAGATTCGCTCCGCTGCTGATCCTCTTCTATGAGCTGTACCAACATGGTTTTGTCTACATCAGATAATCCCTGAATGGCTTTGTCCAAACTTGCAACTGCTTTGTCCACTTCGGTCTGGGTAGCTCTTGGATCGGCCAGAACTTGTTTCGCCCTGGCGAGTGCTTTACTAAAAACAGTCCATGTTGCCGGTGACCAATCCGCTTCAAGGAATGCCCCTGCTTCTGCGATTTTATCTTCAAGCGCCTTCCGAACGGCAGGAATGACTTCAAGCTGCTGCATGACGGCTTCGAGTGCTGCTGCTGCTGCATCTGTCTCTTGTTGTGTCAGAACCTCCGAAGTGTAAGCTCGCTGGTACACGCGATCCGCTGCCTGAATGGCTGGTTCCAGCATTGGCCAACTGGCTGGTGTAAAATCCGATGCCACTAATTCACTTGCACGTTTAATGGCAGCCCATAATTGCTGACGATCTGCCGGCACAGATTCCATGCCCCGTTTGTACACGTCCAGTGATTCCAAGGCACGTCCTTCGAATGAGAACCCTCCATTGGCAGGATATTCATCATAGTCGAACATCGCGTGGTTCTCCCAAGCGTCACCCTCTGAAGCAATCCAGCCCACATTAGCCGCAATCCATGCCGGTTCCCAGTAGAAGAACCCTGCTCCGCGTCCATCAGGAACTTCTGCAATCAGATCCATAATGCCGGCAATGGCGTCATGTTGCCCTTGTACAGTTGCCGGGAAGGTTGCGCCCCCCACATGAAGTGCTTCTGGACTGCCAATAATGTTGCCATGAGCATCCCCATTTTTATAGGAGAATGGATAAGAAGTCTCGGCAATGATGACTTCTTTTTTATATTTGGCGGAGACATTATTCATCGTTTGTCGTACGTCCGCGAAGGTTCCGTGCCAGAACGGATAGTAGGATAGCCCGATAATGTCATAATCCAGTCCGCGCTTCTCCACTTCTCCGAAGTACCAGTCAAACATCTCCGGTTTGCCGCCTTCAGCCAGATGGATCATGATCTCAACCTGATCGCCCCCATCAACGGCCCTCACTCCATTTACACCGCTCTGCAGCAGCGCAACATTTTCATCAAAATTCACATTGCTGTTCAAGCCGTTAAGGACACCGCTGTTAATTTCATTTCCGATCTGGACCATGTCTGGCATGGCACCTGCTGCTTTCATGTCGCCTACTACCTCGACAGTATAATCATAAACGGCCTTCTTCAGTTCTTCAAAAGACAGGTCCTCCCATGCTTTTGGTCGAAGCTGCTGACCTGGATGAGCCCATTCATCAGAATAATGGAAGTCGAGCAGGATCTTCATCCCCTTTTCCTTCACCCGCTTGGCTAAGCGGATTACATCTGCCTTGTCATTATAGCCACCTGACTTCTGTGGATCATTCCACAGACGGAGCCGAACATAGTTCACACCACGGTCCTTAAGAATGTCGAGCAGGTCTCTCTCCACTCCATTGCTGTCCAGATATTTACCGCCATTGTCCTCGATTGCCGTTAACGTTGAGATATCCACCCCTCGTATAAAATCATCGCGGTATCCCCCAACCTGTACGTTAGCCACCGGCTGAATAAGTGCTCCATATACCGCACCAGTAACGGTGAAGCTTCCGCTGGAAGCATACTGGGCAGGTTCTATTTCATTCCATGCCACCGGAATATTTGCCGATTTTCCGTTCTGATAAAGAGCCTGAACTTCAGCAGGCATCACCGGTGCGACACCCTTTAAGGTGGAAATATTAATCGGAGAATAAGCAGTAATATGTTCTGGCTCAAGCCCCTCTTCCTGTCCCCAGACTTTCAGCTCGGCAATGCCTGGCCACCAATCCGGTCCAGCGTAATAAGGAATGGTTACCTTCACGTATCTCACGTCATCTGCCTGAAAAGTCACCTTCGCCATGTCTTCGGCTGTTTCGTTTGCTGTCTGATCAGCACCTGTTGTCCATTGAATGGCATCTGATGATACTTCAACACGATACTTCACGACTTGGCCTTGATCTTTCCACGTCAGCTCAGCTCCTGACACCTGATATGTTCCTCCCAGATCAACCATTAACCAATGCGGCTGATCTGCTTCATTCCTGCTGTCTGCACTCCACTTCGTATCGGCGTTACCGTCTACGGCATACTCCTTGTTCCCATTGTATTGCAGATCTTCCGCACTGACGGTAACCTGTTTGTTCAATGCCACGTTCACTTGTGCTGCAGCAGCCGGACGTACCAGCATTCCCAAATCACAGAACAGCATTAACAAGACAAGACAGCCGCTTATGTATTTCTTGTTCACTCTTTGTCTCCCCCTTTTTTTGTAATTGGTCGTGCATGCTTAATCATGGATGAAGCCTATCTAATTGTAAGCGCTTCATGTGAGGTGCGACACGGCATTATCCAAAGGAAACAGCAGTTATTTTAACAGGTTGATGTAGTGGGCTATTACCTAAAACGACTCCGTCTGTCCGGTCCACCTGTATGAAAACTACACCACAACGCAAAAAACCTGTCCCCTTTGCCTAAAGACGGCAGGGAACAGGTTTTGATAATGATAAGTTATATTATTATATCGATTCGGGGCAGTGCTGATCTTGTTATAAATCCAAAACCTTATCTTGTCCTTTCAATAGACAACCTCATTATTTGCTAAGTTTCAGTTCCAATTGTACCTGAATGTCGTTCTCGGTGGATAACACGACGGAGTGTGGATTCTTCATGCCGAAATCTTCGAACGTAACCATCGTTGTGGCAGACAACAATACCTGATCATTTTCATAAGCGGCCTTGGCATCAAAAGTGACCTCCTTTTCGACGCCTTTGACCGTCAGGGTACCGCTCATTTTAAAATCTGCCGTTTGTCCCGCCGTCCACTCCGTAGGAACACCTTCAAATGAAGTTGCCTTAAACGTCGCCTGCGGGTGCGTGCTGACATCGAAGAAGTCCGCTTCTTTTACGTGCCCGTCCCGCTGACCGTTACCCGAGTCAATTCCGCTCATCTCAATTTGGCCGTCTGCTTTCATCTGGGAAGCATCGTCCACATGAATAGTCCAGGTTCCACTGACCTGCTCGTCCACAAAGTTTACGGTCTCCTGCGATGTCGTTACAGAGAAATACACCTTTGAACCTTCGCTGATCGTCCAGTCCCCGTTCAATTGCTCCGCGCTGGCTGCTTCATTCACTACTGCTGTGCCTGTGCCTGCATCTGTTGTCGATGCTGCCGTGCTCGCTGGAAGCACCTGCTCGATATCCACGTTGTTCCCCATGTAACTGTTTGCGAAATAATAACCTCCACCGCCAAGAATAGCAATCGCGGCCACGCCGGATATCACCCATGTTTTTGTCTTTTTGTTCATCTCTATCTCCTCCAATTGGGTATTGTATATGTTGGTTGTTGCATGAATCTTAACAACCCAATGTGTCAGGATGACGTCAAAACTTGACGCACAACTCATTTTTTTCTGAAAATAATTGCCTAATTGGCTTTAGACCCCGGCTCATGTAAAATCAGTACACAAGCTTATGTCGTGAAAGGAGACACCTTCTTGAAATCCATACTCATCGTCGAGGATGAGCAAGCTATTGCACGTGTACTGGCTGCTTATCTGAGAAAAGCGGGGTTTGACGTCCGTCATGCAGCTGATGGACCCACTGCCCTAACTCTATTTGACTCTGATGTCCCTGCCCTAGTTTTGCTCGATGTAATGCTGCCAGGAGTGGACGGATGGGATCTGCTGCGGATGATACGTGAAAAGAGCTCTTGTCCTGTCATAATGCTAACAGCACTGGATGACATTCAGGACCGTCTCAACGGTTTGAATGCTGGTGCTGACGATTATATGAGCAAGCCCTTCGTGCCGGAGGAAGTTGTTGCAAGAGTTAACGCGGTACTTCGCCGCAACCCGCATTGGACTGCGGAGGGTGAGGGCAAACGTTATTTCGGGAATCTGGTCATTGACCTGGCAGCCAAGCAGGTGCTGCTAAATGGTGCAGAAGTTGCACTAACCCCTCGTGATTTGTCCTTGCTGATATTTCTGTCTGAATATCCCAATCGTACGTTCACCCGGGAGCATCTCATTGAACAGGTATGGGGCATGGATTACGACGGGAGCGACCGCGCCGTGGATCTCTCGATTAAACGGCTGCGTCAGGCCCTTTCTCACTGGCTGCCAGAAACGGGAGAAATCCGGACTTTACGGGGAATGGGGTATCAATTTTGGATCGCAAACTAAACCGAAAAAAGCCAAAACGAAAAACATCCATTCTGTCCTATTGGACACTTCAATATTTTCTGATCCTGTGTATCGGGTTCAGCATTATCGTTGCAGGTGCACTCTACTGGATCAGAACAACTTCCCTTGAAAAGGGCCTCAAAACGGCTGAGCTTCTGGGACTGGAAATTGCTGAAAAGGTGTCCGTGTCCGGGAACAGACTGTACATCCCCCCTGATCTCGACAGGCTGGTGGATAAGCGTACAAAGCTTTTTAATACGGATAATCATTTTTGCATCATGATCCTCGACAACAATAACCAATTGATCTATTCCAAACCGAAAATGACACAGCAAGATGTATATTCCAGACTGTCTGACGATCTGCTGGAGCCGCGAAACAACAAATTTGCCGGCGTTACTGTCAATGTAGTGGATGCCAATCAGACACTGGGCAAGGTATGGGTGATGCAGTCCAAAAAAGCCATCACGTACAGTTCGGATACACTGCTGATTGTAGGTCTGCTGTTTGCAGCCCTGATTCTATGCGGCTGGTTTACAATCTACCTTCTATCTCGTAAGCTCTCCAAGCCTATACGTCAGGTCGCTCATGCCGCAGAGCAGATTCGAACCGGTAACTATGAGGTCAACCTGGATCTGAATACCAGGGAGCAGGAGATGAACGAACTCGTGAATTCCTTTCGCGAGATGTCCCTTCGTTTACAGCAGCTGGAGGAATGGCGCACTATCTCACTGGCGGGAGTAACTCATGAACTGAAAACCCCGGTGACTTCCATCAAAGGATTGGTTATGGCCGTTCGTGATGATATCGTCAGCCCGCAGGAAGGCAAAGAGTTTCTTGATATTGCATTAAAGGAATCCGAACGTATGGAACGCATGGTGGCTGACCTCCTGGACTATAATGCGATGAGTGCAGGCAGCGTTGCTGTACGCCAGGAACGCATTGATCTGAATTTGCTGGTGGGAGAAATTATCTATCAGTGGAAAATTGCTTATGAGGATAAATCACCAGAGGTTGCATTACATGCACCCGGCGGCTCGTTTTATACCATTGGAGATGCATTGCGAATTCAGCAAATTATCGTTAATTTGCTGAATAATGGCTTACAGGCGACCGCTTCCGGCCAAAGAGCCGCCTTTGAACTTCGTTTGCGTGCTGAAGAACAATTTCTCTTCGTAGACGTTCTGGACAACGGTACAGGCATTGCTGAGGAAGATCGATCCAAAATATTCGAACGTTTCTATCGTGGGGAGATCAAAAAACGTCTGTCGCGTGGACTGGGACTCGGGCTCACTTACAGCCGTCTTCTCGCTCAAGCCCAGGGGGGCGATCTGACCCTCACGTCAAGCAGCCCCCAAGGGAGTCTGTTTACCCTCAAACTGCCACGGTGGAAAGCACCTGATGCGCCGTCCCTTGAAAAAGCCTATCGTTCACCCGTGAATGCTTGATTCGCTAGACATATAACAAGCACAGCCCGGCCGGGCCTCCTGAATGGATTCCTGGCTGGGCTGTTTCAAGTTTCGGTTCCATGAGCCCACGAAAATGCAGTGCACCAACAGCCCATGTTGCAAGCTATAACAAAATTTGCTATTCTGAAAGTGCATCGTTGTGTATAACGCAAATAAGCCCTCTATTTATAGAGAGCAGCAAAGTTCCAAATGAGCAAGCGGCAACTTGCAAATCGGGATATTTCTTTATACCAACGAATGTAATAAAACTCAAAGTGAGGTTATTTATCATGGCAAAAGACGTATTGTGTGAAGTAAATTCCTGTGTGCACTGGGCTGAAGAGAACAAATGTAACGCTTCTTCGATTTATATCGTGAGCCACAGTTCCAAAGAGGCTAGCCAGTCTGCTGAAACAGACTGCAAAACATTTGAAGTAAAATAACAATTTCTTTGTAGCTTTAAGTTAAAGGAGCCCTGGCCGGTTCCTTTTTCTTTTTGTATTGTAACAAGAATGATAATTATTATCAAGCCCTATTCTGCAAAACGTTATTCCACTCACAGGATGCACATTGAACAGGCTGCTCACGTAAACTACGAGAGCAGTGAATCTGCCTATGAACGATTATCCAAGAGGTGAATAACGATGCCTGTTAAAAGTGGCAAGCAGTATATGGAACGCATCAATGCCCAGACCGTGCCCTGTTGGTATAAAGGTGAACTCATTACTGGTAAGAGGTCAGAACATCTTGCTTTCAAAGGGCTAATGGAGACGCAAGCGCAACTTTACGACATGCAGACTAATCCGCAACTGGCAGGCCAGATGACATATGAGTCACCTGCGGACGGAAAACCTGTGGGTTTATCGTTTCTGCCACCAACAACGGTTGATGATCTTCGCAGGCGCCGTGAAGCCATGAGCATCTGGTCGGGTACTCATCACGGATTCCTGGGTCGGTCACCTGACTACATGAACACAGCAATCATGGCATTCTACACGGCTGCAGATATGCTTACCGAGTTATCACCTCAGTACACGGAAAATCTGAAGAACTACTATGCATTCTGTCGAGACAACGATATTACTCTCTCTCACGCTTTTATCCAGCCCCATGCCAGCAAAATATCCGGACAAATGGACGCGACCGAGGATGCAATTGCAGCCAAAGTGGTGGAGCAGACTCAAGATGGCCTTATTATCAGCGGAGCATTCATGATGGCTACACAGGGTGCAACAAGTGACGAAATTTTTGTATATCCATCGCCTTCGCCTGCTCCATTTGATGATGAAAATCCTTTTGCCTTTGCCTTTGCCGTACCCAATGATCTGCCTGGCATCAGCCTCATTTGCCGGGATACGTACGCGGCCGAATCCCGCTTCAACTACCCACTCAGCTCCCGATACGAAGAAATGGATAACATCGTCATCTTTGATCATGTGCTGGTACCCCATGATCGAATTTTCTTAGCTGGAAATGAAGAAATGTCCTCACGTCTCTTTAGCGGAAGCAATTTCCACATTCACGCAGGACATCAAGTATTATGCCGATATATTGCCAAAACCGAATTTATCCTCGGTACACTCCAATTGCTCACCGATACGCTTGATCTGGCTTCCGAAGCACACGTCGTTGAGAAAACAGCCCGTGTATTAGCTGGTCTGGAGTCTCTTAAGGCCATTGCCGTTGCAGCCGAAGTTCGAGCGATCCCTGACGGTAGAGGCTTTATTTTGCCCGCACCCCAGCCGTTGATGGCTGCCAATATTCTATATCCGAAGCTATATCCCGAGATGATTGAAATCATGCAACTGCTCGCATCCAGCGGAATGATCATGGTACCACAGGAGGAAGAATTCGGGTCTGACGTTGCTGGCCATTTGGATACTTACCTGAGAGGCAATGATCAGGATGCACACCAGCGTACTGCCTTGTTTCGCCTGATTTGGGAGCTGGGAGCAGGATCATTCGGTGGCAGGCAGACACAATTCGAACGTTTCTTCTTCGGCAATACCATTACGGTGTCCAATCGCTTGTACTCGACCTATTCAGGGGATAACACATACCGTCAGCTCGTAAACGAATTTCTTGCAGACAAGAATAAATAATATCCCTGTTCTATTGCCGGCAATGATTTTAAACCAGATGGTCGTACACTGTCATCAGTTCAGAGGCTGGTCTGCTTATATCCACACCTCTTAATGCAGGCTGGTCTCCGTAACCGATATGAAATACGCCCAAAACCTGTTCCTCACTGGTTAAACCCATCAGATTCATAAACACGGGGTGCTGTTGATAATCATTCATTTTCCAAACGGCCTGAAGTCCCTGTTCGGCTGCCAGCATGGAGAATCTTCTGCTCCAGGCCTTAGCCGGCAACAGATGATCCTCTCTGCCACTGGTGGGTGCAACGACGATCAGATGCGCGGGAATGGCTTCCGTATATTGATAGGCAGCCCAGTCACCATAACGGTCCGCCAAGTGAGGAGGGTAGCTCTGCCTGACCGCTTCCAAATAAAGCTGGCGCCCTTCTCCAGCAAAAAGCATAAATCGCCAAGGTTTAGAGCTCATCACATACAATGAAGGGTCCGCTTCATCAAGCAACCGTCCGATTACTGACTGTGGTACCGGAAGCGGACTGAATTCGCAGCTTCCTGCACGTTTCTTGCCACTCCCCATATCCTGATTCACACCGGTTAACATTGTATCGCTCCTCCCTTATCTTCACTTTCGACCGACAATCTTCTGCAAAACTCACATGAGCCAATTCTTCTTGGGCTCCACTTCACCTCTCCGCCGGTCAACCTCCTCATGAATGCGTGCTTTGTCACGGGAAGTGAAATGACCGGATTCCAAATCTTCCGCTTGCGGAATACTGTCGCGTACAAGCCTGATATAATCCATTGAACGAATCAGAGACTGACGTCCCGGGATATATCGAATTTTACGACCTTCCAGCAAACAATAAATTTCAATCATGCCTGGCAGCTTGCCGAAGGCTTCCCAGCAGAACACACTAACCATGTGCTGAAATGCTTCGACCACGTTAGGATCATGAACCACCATGAATTTCTGAACGAGCAGAGAGTCCCATCCTTCAGGTTGCCATGCAGCCTGGAAAATCATCGACAAATGCATCGAGAGTGAAGGAATTTCGGTTCTCCACTGTTCGAACAGGATCACTGGATGCTTCAAGTCATCGTTCATGGCGATTGCCAGCGACAACTCATCGATCATTTTATTTTTTACATCCCAGTAATGAAGGACTGAATCAAAACCCGTTGCCTTTTTGGGCCACCATTTTTCGAGCAAATATTGTACCGGGACCTCCTTGCGCACATCGGGGTCCATACTATAAAAGGCGTTGACCGCATGACTGACCGCATACTGAACACGGTGTCTCCATTGCAGCGGGGAGCGCTGAGCAGCCTCCGGTTCTGGGCGAATGAACCGATGCGGGCTGCGCAGCATCTCCTCCAATTTATAATCTTCAAGCAATCGCTCCGGATTGTCTGCACCTTTCGGTTGCACGGCTGCCTGAACATTAAGTTTTCTCACGATCTCTAGGATACCTGTAATCCGGCAGCGGCGAAGCGTTTGCCAAAATCACGGCAAGTATCCTTCTCCTGCTCCATAGGACTGTATTCAATCTTCAGCATCTCTGGAGATACCTCCGCCCCACGTTCCTGCAGCTTCGCAGCAGCCAGGTCCACTGCCCCGCAAAATTGCTCATAAGAAGTGTCTCCACTTCCGAAGACAGCCGCTCGTTTGCCGCTTAGGTCCAGTTCATCCAGCTCTTCGTAAAAATCAAGGAATTCATCCGGCAGCTCGCCATCTCCCCATGTGTACACACCAATAAGGAAGCCATCATAATCCAGCACATCGGCTGCATTACAATCCATAACGTCCTTGAGGACCACTTCATGCCCACCCTGAGTAATTCCCTCCACAATCAATTCTGCAATTTCTTCCGTATTCCCGGTCATGCTCGCATAAGCAACCAACAATTTAGCCATCTATTTTTCCCTCACTTTATCTTAGTCATCTAGATCAAACGATTAAAAGAAACTTTGAATTATCAAAATCATATGTGATAATGATTATCATTGTCAAATTAAATTTTGAACTTTGCTCCATTTTCAGTATATGGTCTTACACCCTCTTCACAACAACAAAAGAATCCTTACGCTTGCTCCAACTGGCGTACAGGCCCTTAATTGTTGTACAATAGTATCCAAATGACTTTTGAAGGATGGATAAACAACTATGTACGTAGCATCGAACTGGAAGGACTATGAAGTAATCGATACAGGAGGCGGCGAGAAACTGGAGCGTTGGGGCGATGTCATCTTGCGCAGACCCGATCCACAGATTATCTGGCCTCTCGAAAAAGAAACGAATGAATGGCGTCAGGTGCACGGTCACTATCACCGCAGTTCCTCCGGTGGCGGCAGCTGGGATATGAAAAAGCCAATTCCGGAACGCTGGACGATCGGATACGAAAACCTTAAATTTCACATTAAACCAACCAGCTTTAAACATACGGGTCTGTTCCCTGAACAAGCAGCCAACTGGAGCTGGATGATGGATAAAATTGCAGGTGCAGGTCGCCCCATCTCCGTGCTGAACCTGTTTGCCTATACGGGCGGCGCAACGGTTGCAGCAGCCTATGCTGGTGCTTCCGTAGTACACGTGGATGCAGCCAAAGGCATGGTGCAATGGGCCAAGGAGAACGTTCAACTCTCGGGTCTTGCAGACCGCCCTGTTCGTTTTATTACCGATGATGTATTCAAATTCGTGCAACGTGAACAGCGTCGTGGTAACCGCTATGACGCGATTATCATGGATCCGCCTTCCTATGGCCGGGGACCTAATGGAGAGACATGGAAGCTGGAGCAGAACCTGTATCCATTCCTGAAGTCCTGCATGGATATTTTGTCGGATAATCCGCTGTTCCTGCTCATCAACTCGTATACAACAGGCATCTCTCCAACTGTTCTGCGCAACATGTTAACGATGACGATGTCTGCCAAATACGGCGGCAGCATTACTGCTGGCGAGATCGGACTGCCAATTACGCGTAGTGGGCTGGATCTGCCTTGCGGTATTTTAGGCCGCTGGGAGTCCTGATGATGTCTGATCATGTGAAGCCATCCGGGGGAATTCCTGTACTATTCGAAGACAATCACCTCTTAGGCATTACGAAACCCGTTAATGTGCCTACCCAGGAGGATGCTTCAGGAGATCCGGATTTACTTACACTGTTGAAACAGGATTTGAAAGAAAGATACAACAAACCCGGCAATGTCTATCTCGGTCTGGTTCACAGACTGGATCGTCCCGTTGGGGGTGCAATGATTTTTGCGAAGACCTCCAAGGCGGCTTCAAGATTGTCCGAGACCGTCAGGGGACGTCATTTCAGGAAAATATATGCTGCGGTTGTCCATGGGAAGCTGCCTGCCCAGCAGGGGACGTTAAAACATACTTTGCTGAAGGATGCGCGTACCAATACAGTAACAGCTGTACCTAAAGGCACGCCTGGCGCTAAAGACGCAGTGCTTGATTACCGGGTCATTGGTCAAACGGATCGATACAGTCTTGTACACATTGAACTACACACCGGCAGATCCCATCAGATTCGGGTTCAAATGAAAGAAGCGGGCTGTCCTCTATTCGGAGATCAAAAGTACGGTGCTGGTGTGAACAAACCTGGACAGCAGATTGCCCTCTGGTCTGCCATCGCTGCTTTTCCGCATCCAGTGACCAAGGAAGAGATCACATTAAGATCACTGCCTCCCCGGGAGTTTCCATGGGCTGAGTGGCCATCCAGCGTCTATGAGGAAGCTTTTAAAGGATAATAGACAAACCGTGTATCCGGATTTACGTCTGGGTACACGGTTTTTTTACAGAGTCCGGATCAGGACTGCAGCAATATGATAAATTGCTATTCATTGAGACAAAGATCTGCTGGAACAGCGAATTTTCCCAAAACGGAGAAAGGAAGACAGCATTTATATGACACCGTTCACTAAACAAGTCGTAGCCATTATCGCAGCCATACCGGAAGGTAAGGTAATGACCTACGGCCAGATTGCAGCCCATGCGGGCAGTCCACGTGCGGCCAGACAGGTAGTGCGCATTCTTCACTCCATGAGCCGTAAGGAACGCCTTCCCTGGCACCGTGTCGTGAACGCCAAAGGTGAGATTACCATCCCTGATGAACACTCGCGCATGATGCAGGAGACCGAGCTCATCAGCGAAGGTGTTGAATTTCAACTGGATGGAACCATTAACCTCCAGCAGTTTGGTTATGATCCCGGGCCAGATTTTTGCGGTCTGCCTGCGAATCCGGAGTAATAACATATCACCCAATTCCGTATACCAAAAAATAGCCCCGGCAGTTTAAAAAACTGTCGAGGCTATTTTTCATTTAATCACTGTATGAAATAGATGTATTCCAAATCATTACGAGATAATCATAGCTGAATTACCTTTAAGCTGTTGCATTCGCTTTTTGTTGTTGTTCAACCGGTGTTGGTTCAATTGCTGGCTTCGTTTTACGGATAAAGAACGCCAGCAGCATAGCTGCAACGGTCATCCAGGTAGCTACCGTAAAGGCATAGTTTACACCGTAGATGGTTGCATCCGCTGTAGCACCGAGCATAGCAGCTTGATCTTTGGGATTAATCTGTCCCAAGGCAAGAGTATCAGCCAAGTGTGTTTTCAATTTGCTGCTCATGATCGTAACCAGAATGGCTGTACCGATTGCACCTGCAACCGTACGAAGTGTATTCGACATTGCTGTACCGTGAGCATTCAGACGCTGTGGCAGTTGGTTCAACCCGGCAGTCTGGATTGGCATCATCAACATCGACATACCGAACATACGCGCAGTATAGATAAACATCATGTAGCCATATGTCGTATCAATCGACAGGCGGCTGAGTCCCCAGGTCGTAATCGCTGTAATCGCAAGACCTGCAACGGACAGCCAGCGAGCGCCGACTTTATCGAAGATGCGGCCTGTAATTGGAGACATAATCCCCATCAGGATTGCTCCCGGCATCATAAGTAAGCCTGATTCAATTGGTGAGAAGCCGCGAATATTTTGCAAGAAAATCGGAAGCAGAATCATACCGGCAAACATTGCCATTGTCACAAGCATATTAATAATTGTTGTTAAAGTGTACATGTTGTATTTGAAAATGCGGAACTCGAGCAGTGGATGATCGGTTGTCAACTGACGAATAACGAACAGGATCAACGATATGGCCCCTACGACCAGGCAGCTGATAACAATTGCGCTTCCCCATCCATCTGTACCTGCATCACTGAAGCCGTACAGCAAGCTACCAAATCCAAGTGTGGACAAAATAACGCCTGGGTAATCCAGCTTCGGTTTGGATTGACGTGTCACATTTTTAACAAATGCGATTCCGATTGCAGTAGCAATAACCGAGAACGGCAAAATGATGTAGAACAACAGTCTCCAGGAATAATGTTCAACGATATAACCGGATAGTGTCGGTCCAATTGCCGGAGCAAGGATCATGGCGATCCCCATTGTACCCATGGCCTGACCGCGTTTTTCAATCGGGAAGATTGTCAGGAATACAACGGTCATCAGCGGCATCAGAATACCTGCACCTGCTGCTTGAATAACACGACCGACCATCAGGACGGCAAAGTTCGGACTGATCCCGCAGACCAGTGTTCCTAAGGTAAATAACGACATCGCCGTAATGAATATTTGGCGGGTTGAAAATCTGGCGATGAGATATGCGGTAACCGGAATCAGCACGCCATTGACGAGCATGTATCCTGTTGTCAGCCATTGGGCTGTATTGGCCCCGATAGCGAGATCTTCCATGATTTTAGGAAGAGCTACGTTCATCAGGGTTTGGTTTAAGAAGGCTACGAATGCACCAATTAAAAGTGCGGCTACAATCGGTCCCTTCTTAATGTTGTCCATCGTAGAAGATGGAGCTGCAGCGGTAGTACTCATGGGTTGTTCATCTCTCTTCCTTCTAACTTTTCAATCATTTGTGTATGGATTCTTAGCAGGTGTTCAAGGTCTTCTTTTGGAATATCCAATATGGGGGATACTCTTTCCATCCACAAACGGTGTGTTTCCTGCTGTACCTTATCCCCTTTTTCCGTAATTTGCAGCATGACGGATCGGCGATCGGAATGGGAACGGCTCCGGACGATGTACTCACCTTTGACCAGACGTTCAACCACAGCACTCATCGAACTGCTGCCCATATGACAGAGTTCAGCCACTTCGTTGATTCCAATGGATGGACGCTCCTTCAAAATGGATAACACCATGAATTGAATTGAAGTTAACTCGATCTGCTTGTTTTCATTCCAGAATGCTCGAAACAGCATTTGATTTACTTGCCGGAACGAATTGATAATGTAGAATACTTCATACGTATCAGTCATTAATTCACCCTTTTTACTTTTGGAATATAATATTTCGCACACGAAATATCAGGGGAACAATTATTTATTATAACAAAAATAATGACATAGTCAACTCTTTACATATAATATTTTAAAATTTATTCTAAGTCATCCGAAGCTGGCAAAACTCTACACACACGATAAAATTAAAATAACCATAGTCCTCCGGCTTTAATCAGCAAGAGTTCCATGGTTATCATTATCCATACATCGTCATTAAGACGTAGAAGACAAAGCATGCTCCTTCGTTTTTGGGGTTGTCATCTTACCCAGCAGATAGACGAGCAGCTGCTGGTTGTGCATTGAAATATTACTCAGTACGGAGTTCATAAATTCGTTTCGAATGGCAATGCCCCGTTCTGTCTCCATACGTCCTTTGTCAGACAAGGATACCCACACGATTCTACGATCCTGATCATCCCGTACTCTGCGGATCAAATCATTCTTCTCCATTCGGTCAAGCAGCATGGTTACCGCCGCAGGTGTTGTAGCCAAAAAAGGAATCAGATCGGATGGCTTCATTTTCTGATGATCCTCAAGAACCTCCAGCACAGCCAGTTGTGCCTCTGTTAATGAGGGGGCCAGTTCATGATCCATATGCAGTTTGTAGTCCTTGGTGAGCCTTGACCAGCACTTGGCAAAATCGGAATTGTACATCTTGCATCGCTCCTCTCTGCAACCCGGTTTATCATTTCACTAGCTTAACTTTTCGCGCTCCAAAGCCGCATTCCTGCTGCATTTTTTCAATTTCCCAGCGATCGACCGTAATCGACGAAGGTTGTTAAACTTCGCATGTTCAGCCTCTTTTAATCCGAGTTTGAACAACAAAAAAAGACTCTTCACACGACAGAATAACCTGCTGTGCAAAAAGTCTTTTTCATTCATTTTATGAAGTTGATGCCGGTTGGTTCTCATCAAAATTCATGAGAAGTTCCACGATTTCATCCTGTTTGTCTACGTGAACCAGCAGCTTGCCAATATGTTTGCGTTCCGTAATCGGTACACCTTCCGAAGAAATCGGATAAGCTTGCCCTTCTTTGGTCATAACCGTTACATTTCGTTGTTCCCTGCAGTAGAAGGCCCCTGCTATGCGGCTGCCATTCGGTTTCACACGTTTGCCTTCCTTGAATTCAAATGTCGCAATGCCTTTGCCTCCACGACTCTGCAATGCATAATCCAGCAACAATGAACGTTTACCATAACCCAAATCGGACAGTACGGCGATCTCGCCTTCATCACCTTCCACCCATAGGGCAGAAACGACTTCATCCGTATCTTTTAACTGAATACCACGTACACCTCCGGATACACGCCCCATTGGATTAACTTCGTCCTCACGGAAACGGATCGCCATTGCTTCCTTGGTAATCAGCATGATATCCTTGCCACCCGTGCTCAGATGTACGGATAATACCTCATCGTCCTTGCCCACTTTGCAAGCAGCAACAGCACCGGAGCGTTTGGTCACGTACTCTTTCAGTTCGGTACGCTTCACCTGGCCCTTGCGTGTGACGAAGACGAGACTGTGACCTTCCTCTTCGAACGATTTGACCGCAAGCACACTCGCGATACGATCATCTTTTGCTAAAGGAATAACATTAACTATTGCCGTCCCAGGGTCTTTCCACTTGAACTCCGGTACCTGATGAACAGGCAGGAGGAAATACTGTCCCTTTTTCGTAAAGACAAGCAGGTTTTCAAGTGTGTTGACTTCAAGCACCTGGGAGATATAGTCGCCTTCCTTCACACCGCTTCCGTTGCGTTCGCCTCCGGAACGGGTAAAGGACTGCATGCCAGTACGCTTCACATATCCTTCTTTGGATAATGTCACAAATACATCTTCCGCATTGACGAGCACTTCGAGATTCACTTTAAGCTCTTCCACTTCGCCTTGAATGGCCGAACGACGGTCTATCCCGTATTTCTCCCGAATTTCCATCAATTCTTTGCGAATGACGCCAATCAGCTTGCGGTCACTATCCAGAATGGAGCGCAGTTGTGCAATCTTTTTCATCAGATCATCAAGCTCTTTCTGGAGGGATGTGATCTCCAGATTGGTCAAACGATACAATTGCAGCGTCAGAATGGAATCAGCCTGCCGTTCCGAGAAACCAAACATCCACATCAGGTTATTTTGTGCGTCCTGACGATTTTTGGATGCCTTGATTGCTGCGATGACCTCGTCAAGGATGTTAAGAGCTTTGACCAGACCTTCCAGCACATGTGCACGGTCTTCCGCTTTCTCCAATTCATACTTGGTACGGAATGTCACAACCTCGCGCTGATGGGCAATATAGGCTTCCAGAATGGATTTCAACCCAAGCTGCTGAGGTGCCTTGTTCACAATCGCAACCATGTTGAAATTGTAGGTTACCTGAAGATCGGTTTTCTTCAGCAAATATGCCAAAATCCCTTGCGCATCTGCATCTTTTTTCAATTCAACCACAATGCGCAGACCGTCACGTCCACTCTCATCACGAACTTCGGCAATACCTTCCACCTTTTTCTCAAGGCGGATATTCTCCATCGCTGTGACAAGACGGGATTTAACCACTTGATAAGGGATCTCTGTGATCACGATCTGCTGCTTGCCGCCACGCATGTTTTCGATATCGGTTTTGGAACGGAGATAGATTCTACCTTTGCCTGTACGATAAGCATCCAGAATTCCGTCGCCGCCCATGATTAATCCACCGGTTGGGAAATCCGGGCCTTTGATAAACATCATGATATCGTCCAGTTCAATCGATGGTTTTTCCATCACTGCAATGCAGGCATCAATGACTTCACGCAAATTATGTGTTGGAATCTCCGTTGCAAAACCGGAGGAAATACCGCTTACGCCATTCACCAGCAGGTTGGGATACCGGGATGGAAGTACAACCGGCTCCTTGGCCGTATTATCAAAATTATCCTTAAACAGAACCGTCCGTTTCTCGATATCACGCAGCATCTCCATCGCGATCGGTGACAAACGGGCCTCCGTATAACGCATCGCTGCAGCAGGGTCATCATCCTGCGATCCCCAGTTGCCATGACCGTCCACGAGCATATGGCCCATTTTCCATGGCTGTGCCATCCGCACCATACCTTCATAGATGGATGAGTCACCGTGGGGATGATAGTTACCCATAACGTCCCCAACGGTTTTTGCTGATTTGCGGTAAGGCTTCTCAGGCGTGTTTCCGGAATCGTACATGGCATACAGAATACGACGCTGCACGGGTTTCAATCCGTCCCGGACATCGGGAATGGCCCGATCCTGGATAATATATTTGGAGTAGCGACCGAACCGGTCACCTACGACCTCTTCGAGAAAGGCCGGCATAAATTGTTCTGATAGACTCATTCCAAGCACCTTCTATTCTTCGTACTCTGTAAAGTCGACATTCTCTACAATCCAGCGTTTACGCGGATCGACTTTATCACCCATAAGTGTTGATACACGGCGCTCGGCTTTGGCTGCATCTACAATCTCCACCTTAAGCAATGTCCGTGTCTCCGGATTCATCGTCGTCTCCCACAATTGATCCGGATTCATCTCACCCAGTCCTTTATAACGTTGAAGTTCGACATTGTTTCCAAATTCCTTCATGTAGTTCGCCAGCTCATCATCCGTCCAGGCATAACGAACACTTGCCATTTTGCCGGATTTGCGGGTGAGCTTATAGAGCGGCGGCTGAGCAATAAACACTTTACCCTGATCAATCAACGGTTTCATATAACGGTAAAAGAAAGTCAGCAGCAACACCTGAATATGTGCGCCATCCGTATCCGCATCGGTCATGATTATGATTTTGGAATAATTGCTGTCTTCAACGGCAAACTCAGTCCCAATGCCCGCTCCGATCGCAGCTGTAATCGCACGATATTCCTCATTTTTGAGGATATCCGCCAGCTTTGATTTTTCCGGATTAAGCGGTTTTCCCTTTAGAGGCAGTATGGCCTGAATCTTCGAGTCACGTCCCTGTTTGGCAGAACCGCCTGCAGAATCACCTTCGACAATAAACAGCTCATTCCGGGTAAAATCCTTGGACTGTGCTGGAGTCAGCTTGCCATTCAGGTTGGAACTCTCGCTGCGTTTTTTGCCTGTACGCATTTCGTCCCGGGCTTTGCGCGCAGCTTCTCTTGCTTTGGAAGCTTGAACCGCTTTGCGAATAAGCGTCTGCGCTACTTGCGGGTTTTCTTCCAAAAACCGCTGCATGTTCTCCGAAACGACCGAATCGACCGCACTGCGAGCGGAAGCGCTGCCGAGTTGATCTTTCGTTTGTCCAACAAACTCAACTTCGGACATTTTGACGCTGATTACGGCCATCATCCCTTCACGCAGATCATTGCCTTCCAGGTTTTTGTCTTTTTCCTTAATCATGCTGGTACGTCTTGCATAGTCGTTCATCACACGGGTATAAGCTGTTTTGAATCCGGTCTCATGTGTACCCCCGCCCCTTGTGGGAATCGAGTTAACGAATGAAGCCAGCGTTTCGGTATACCCTGCGTTATACTGGATTGCCACTTCGACTTCGATGTCGTCCTTCTCCGCATAGAAGTGAATGACATCATGCAGTACATCTTTATTTTCGTTCAAATAAGCAACAAACTGGCTTGCTCCGCCTTCATACATGTACTCGTCCTGATTGCCTGACCGTTCGTCTTTGAGTACAATTCTTAGCCCGGAGTTCAGAAAAGCAATCTCCTGAAGTCGCTCTGCCAGTGTATCATAATTCAATTGAATGCCGTTTTGGAAAACGCGAATATCGGGTTTAAACGTAACCTTAGTCCCTGTACGGTTGGTATTACCAAGTACTTCGAGACCCGATACCGGCTCCCCGACATGTTCGACACCCTTTTTGTCCTGCCAATATTCGAAACGTTGACGATGGATCTTGCCATCACGGAAGATCTCGACTTCAAGCCACTCTGACAAAGCGTTTGTAACCGAAGCACCTACGCCGTGCAGACCACCTGATTTCTTGTATCCTGATCCACCAAACTTTCCGCCTGCGTGCAAAATCGTAAACACGACCTGGGGAGTAGGAATCCCTGTTTTATGTATACCTGTCGGAATTCCCCTTCCGTTATCCTGAACCGTAATAGAACCGTCCTTATGCAGCGTGATATCGATTTTGGAGCAGAATTTGGCGAGATGCTCGTCGACAGCGTTGTCTACAATTTCCCATACCAAATGATGAAGACCTGAAGTGCTGGTGCTGCCGATGTACATCCCCGGCCGTTTCCGTACCGCTACCAGTCCTTCAAGTACTTGAATGTCGTCCGCGTCGTAGCCTGAAGACCCCTGTCCTCCGCCTGTCGAACCTGCCGACATATCGATTTGCTCGACCATTCATGCTCCCCCTTCTTAACTTGCAACTAAAAAAATACCTAAAATGCAAACAGATGTTTTCTTATCCTTGTCCATTTTAATTCAAGATATCCCGTTTCGTAAAGACAAGGAATGACACAATGAGTGATGCAATGCCCCAAACACTAAGCACAATAAGGGAAAAACCCAAATTCATTCCTTCAATCGGCGGCAGCCCGCCAGACAAATAATCCGGAAGTTCCAGATTAACCATGAACAGGTATTTGGCCGACTGCCAGGATGCAGCCATGCTTGTAAGAATTGTGCCTGCTATAAGTGCAGCCATCATAATGACAATGCTTGCTGCAGTACTGCGGACCAGGACGGAAACCATGAATGCCAGGATCGCCACGATGACACTAACAAACCAAATTAATCCTGCCTGCATGAGAAGATACAACCATTGGTCCACGGCGTGTACGGCAGACATATCCACATCGGTGCCTACGACCTTGAATCCGGTAAAAATCGGCATGCCGAAACCTTTATAGCCAAATACCGCACCGGAGATGATGTAACAGATAATATACGCAGATACGACGATTATAGACACAAACATAAGCAGGGTAATGAGTTTACTGAGCAGTACTTTCCAGCGTTTCACCGGACGAGTAAGCAGCATCTTGATGGTACCTGTTGTACGCTCACCCGAAACCAGATCCGATGCAATGGCCATAATGAGCAGGGGAATAAACAAGCCTACAGCATTGTTCATGAATTCCCGGGTAAAGGTGACACCATTGGGCTCTTCAGGATTCACGTCATTTTCCAGATAATATTGCATCTGCTGGATGTAAACCATTCTGTATTTTTTATATTCCTCCGGTACCCGGTCACTGCCCAGTGAATTCTGATTATCCGTGATTGCCTGCTGAAGTTCAAGCCGCCAATCTCCCCCGAACTTGTCACGATTATTTTCCGCAGATTTCATCTGCGCATACGTAAACATCGGAACGAGGACCGCAAGGACGATAAAAATAATATAAAGACGTTTCTTCTTCACCATCTTGATCGTTTCATTTCGGATGAGGGGCATGATATTACTCAATGGATTCACCTTCTGTCATCTTTAAAAATAATTGTTCCAGTGTTGGCTGAATCCGCTGCACACCTTCAACCTGAATTCCTGCTTGAACCATCTGATTTACCAGACCGGGTATACGGTCCTCATGCATTTCAGCAACAACTGCATTTGGCCCCAGCCCTGCAATAATGGTATCATCCATCACCTCAGCCGGGCGATCTATCAGCGTAATACCTGCGTCAAGAAGCATTCTTTTCCCTTCATCAAAAGGTGAAACATGCCAAATGGCAAATTTGGAATGATCCTCGATTAACTCGTTTACGCCTCCAACCGCAAGAACTCGGCCTGCGCTAATAATGGCAACCCTATCACACAGAAGCTGGATTTCACTCAATAGATGACTGCTGACAAACACAGCCATGCCTTCACTTGCAAGTTGCTTGATAAAGACACGAAGTTCCTTAATCCCTTTGGGATCAAGTCCGTTTGTGGGCTCATCCAGGATTAGCAAACGCGGGCGTCCAAGCAGCGCTTGAGCAATACCCAGCCGTTGACGCATACCTAATGAATAAGTCCTTACTTTATCATGAATTCGCTGGTCAAGACGAACGATATCCACCACTTCCTGAATACGGGCATGATCCACACCTGGCTGCATCCGGGCAAAGTGCTCCAGATTCTCCCAACCGGTCAAGTATGTGTATACCTCCGGATTTTCAACGATGGAACCGACATATTTCAATGCACGTTCTGGATCGCGATTCACATCGTAACCGCAAACCTTAATTTTACCTTCTGTCGGCTTGATTAGGTCAACTAGCATACGAATGGTTGTCGTTTTACCCGCTCCATTAGGACCAAGGAAACCAAAAATCTCGCCAGGCTTGACGTCAAAAGTGACATCTTTAATAATCCATTTGCGTCCAATCTTTTTCTTAAGTTGCTGTACAGAAAGTACTGAATCGGTCTGTGGTTCTGCCATTATTTTGTGCTCCCTTCTGCCGCTGATTCAGCCTGATATTCCTGTGCAATACGAGTTGCAATTTGCTCGTATCCTGCACCATTAGGGTGGAAGTGATCCGATGAAAGATACTCGCCCAGATGGTTCTCAAACAGATCGAAGGTTGGTACAAGCATCATTTTGTCCTCTTGATTCAAAATTGTAAGAGCAGCATTATTCCATGCAGCTACAACTGCATTTCCGGGTAACTCCAGTTCCTTCACATCACCAAACGGGTTGTACAGCCCTATGTATGCAATCTGTGCGTCCGGATTGATCTCTTTTACTTTCTTCAAAATGTCCTGAAGACGTTTGGACGTTTCAGGTAATGCTGCAGTCAATTGCTCAGCAGTTGGCGGGTCTTCCCCCTGCAAAACCTGCCCCCCTTGGAACAGATCGTTAGCACCAATGGACAATAAAATAAAGTTGGATTGCTGGAGGACATAACGTACGCCATGTTCGTCCAGTTTATTCAGTAAAGCGTCAGTCCTCAGACCGTTGACTCCCAAATTGTTAAGAACCTGGACTTGATACCCTTGTTCTTTCAGAAGGTTTCCTGCACGTCGTACGAATCCAAGTCCTTCATCGTCGCCCGTACCTCTTGCCAGAGAATCACCGATGACTGCCATGCGAATCTTCCCATCCTCGATGGGAGCGGCAGGTTTACCTGCTTCATCAGCAGGCGTAGTTGATGGCTGAGTCGTTCCCAATGTTGAATCTCCCGTAGGAAAGATGACGTCTTTTATGGCGTAACCAAAACCGAATAATAGCAAAAGCGTTGCCAAGATGGATACCGTACTGATTGTTCTCCAGATCCATGGCGCTGAATCAAGGTTTTTTCTTTTCATTCATCACATCTCCGCTCATGTACACCTGGTTGGGTACTTAGAATTTAATATGGTTTTACATTAAGATGACGCTTTTTCTAAATAACATAAATGTTCTGTCGATAATTTGCAAATTTTGCCGCTTCAATCATCATCTAATTTTGGTAATGAAAAAAGGCTATGCCATGCACAGACCTAGCTGTGATGACATAACCTTTTTTTCGATTACAACTCGAATGTTCTTCATTCAAATGTATTATTTGCCGATAAATTCTTGAGCCCAGTATCCGTTGAAGTAACCAACGCCGATTTTGGTGAAGTTTTTGCTCAGGATGTTAGCACGGTGTCCTTCACTGTTCATCCATGCAGTAACAACTTCCTGTGGCGTTTTTTGACCTTTGGCAATGTTCTCTCCAGCATAGCTGTACGTTACTCCGAATTGTTTCATCATGTCAAACGGAGAACCGTACGTTGGGGATTGGTGATCAAAATAGTTGTTATTGCTCATGTCTTTTGCTTTTGCAAGAGCGACTTTATCCAGAAGCGAATCGGAAGCCAGTGCGCTCAAACCTGCTTTGGAACGTTCAGCATTAACGAGTTTTACAACCTGTGCTGCGAAATCGGATTGTGCCGACTCATTACTATTGTTGCTGGTGTTGTTACCTGTGTTGCTTGTATTACCAGTGCTGCCATTGTTTTCAGGCTTTTTCGTTGGTGTAGCAGCCGGTTTCTCTTCTTGAGTTGGTTGCGTTGGTTTTGTTGTTTCTGGCTTTGTTGTTTCTGGTTTTGTTGGTTTTGTTGTTTCTGGCTGTGCTGTTGGCTGTTTAACAACTTGACCATTCGATACCGTAATTCCGTTGTCTTTCATCCATTTTTCAAGCATTGTTTTCAGACTCGCAGCATCCGTAAGTTTAAACGTTGCTTTATATGTGGACACCTCTGCAGCTGATGCAGAAGCGGGCATCATAATCCCTACGGCCAATACCGCTGTCAGACTACCAGTGACGACAGTTTTCAACAAGTTCTTTTTCAAATAATTCATCTCCTCGAAAATTAATTAGTTACAACTTTGTAATGAATACTCTAGCAGTATACCAATTCATAATGATGATGTGAACCTATAAATTATGGAAAAGTTACTTTTTTGTAACATTCGTCTTGATTCAAAAGCAATGAAAAAGTTTATATCATGAAGGCTCATACCATGAATTGAGTTATGTACCCATACTTGCTATAAAAGATATATCGGATTTATGCATGCTTAAATGAATATTTAATATAATCTCTATACACGTTGAAATTGCCACTTTTCTTCAATGATTGGCTTAAGGATTATCATATCGGAAAAATATACTTTGCGGGGCGTCCTTTTTTAACCAAAAAAAAGACATCCAGACAACTTAACCTTGTCCGAATGTCCCGAGGAACCAATAAATCATCAATCTCATTGACAAATTGGTGCCTTAGTTCAGAATAATCTTTCTATAGAAGGACTTTACTGAAACGATATCCTCTCTTCTGGAAACCAATATGCTCATAGAAAGAATATGTTGATGAAGCAACTTCACGATTCGCACCGGTGACAAACAATTGTTTCCCACCTTGCTGTCTGCCCCAGTCCTCAGCACGAGCCATCAGACGACGACCAATGCCGCCTCCACGATGTTCCTGCCCTACAATCAAGGACGTAATTTGAGCGGCAGGTTCCGGATAGGCATGACTTTGCACACATTGCAAGCCGATCATACCAATAATTTGTTCATCCACTTCGGCAACAAGCATGCATGCGTTTGGATTGCTCTCCAAACCTTCAATGCGCTCTTTCATAACATTGGCTGTTGTCGGATAGCTGACCTCGCGCATCAGTCCCGTTACCGCTTCAGCATCTCGCAGTTCACACTCTCGGATCATCAGTACAGGGGCCTGGGCATTATTGGACATGATTTACCTCCACTTTCAGCATATTTGCGGCTTGAACCGCCGTTTTACGAGCTTCCTCCACATCCTGGCCAGCACTAAGTGCCACAGCCATGCGGCGTCCCACTTTCGTCTCAGGCTTGCCAAATACACGAACCTGAGTGCGTGGAAGGGCCAGCGCTTCTTCAATCCCGCCTACAGTAAAGTCAGTTGTTTCAACATTCGCCTTCAGCGTTGCTGAAGCTCCCGGTGTGAGCAGATGTACATCTGTAACCGGAAAACCAAGAATTGCACGCACATGCAATGCAAACTCGGAGCTGTCTTGCGTTACCATGGTAACCATACCTGTATCATGCGGACGAGGTGACACCTCGCTAAACACGACTCCGTCGGATGTCAGGAATAACTCGACTCCGAACAGCCCATAACCACCGAGTTCATCAGTCACAGACTTGGCAATATGACAAGCTTGCTCCCATTGCTGCGGCGTCATGGCATGGGGCTGCCAAGATTCGACATAATCCCCATCCTTTTGAATGTGGCCAATCGGAGGACAGAATACGGTTCCGGTTACGGATCTTACAGTGAGCAGCGTTATTTCGCTATCAAACTTCACAAAACTCTCCACAATGACACGTACAGATTTGCCGCGCGCCCCAGAAAGAGCGATATTCCAGCAATTCTCTACGTCATCCGGCGTGCGGCATACACTCTGCCCTTTGCCGGAAGAACTCATCAGGGGTTTGATCACACAAGGTGTACCCAGTTCACGAACCGCTTCTTGAAGCTCTTCTAGGTTGTTTGCAAAAAGATAAGCTGCTGTCGGAAGGTTCAGTTGTTCGGCTGCCAATCGGCGGATTCCTTCGCGGTCCATGGTTAAACGGGCAGCACGGGCCGTAGGCACAACACAAAATCCCTCTTCCTCAAGCTCCAGCAAGGCTTCTGTTGCGATTGCTTCAATCTCAGGTACGATGTAATGAGGTTCTTCCTTACGGATCAATTGTTTCAAAGCTTCGGCATCTAACATGTCGATGCAGTAAGACCGGTGTGCAACCTGCATGGCAGGTGCATTGTCATAACGATCTACAGCGATCGTCTCTACTCCCAGTCGATGGGCCTCAATAACGACCTCTTTTCCCAATTCTCCGCTGCCCAACAGCAGCATTTTTTTGGCTTGAGCCGTAAAAGGAGCACCCCACATGTTCTTTCCAATCCTCCCAAAGAGAAATCTTCTATATCTGTCTCTCTATTTTCGGGGTTTTGGTTAAAGAATGCAAGAGTGCTCCCTATTTTTCTTGTGAATTTTACAAGATTTTTTGTGTTTTTTCGATCATTTTTTACAAAAATCTGTATTGAGCTTCTATTAATCCATTATAAACTCCTTGTTTCTGGATAAGTTGCTCATGGTTTCCTTCTTCCTTGATCTCACCATGATCGAGTACGATAATATTGTCCGCATTCCGAATTGTTGAGAGACGGTGAGCAACCATAAATGAGGTTCTGCCCTTCAACAACACTTTCAGGGCTTCCTGAATTTTGAGCTCTGTCTCGGTGTCAATGCTTGCTGTCGCTTCATCCAGAATCAGAATCCGCGGATCTGCAAGCAATGCACGTGCGAAAGATAACAATTGTCTTTGCCCCATGGACAGTACATTCCCTCGCTCTTCAACCTCTGTATCGTATCCGCCAGGCAGCTTCATAATGAATTCATGGGCATTGACTGCCTTCGCCGCTTCTTCCACTTCTTCATTCGTTGCATCGAGTCTGCCAAAGCGAATATTGTCACGAATGGTTCCGGAGAAAATGAACGTATCCTGCAGTACTATGCTGACCTGGCTGCGCAAACTCTCTACCGTTACGTCCCGTATGTCCCGACCGTCAATGGTGAGTCTTCCCCCAGTGATGTCATAGAAACGACTAATCAGGTTAATAATCGTACTTTTCCCTGAGCCTGTGTGACCAACCAGTGCAATCGATTGGCCTGCTCCCGCGGTAAAGCTGATTCCTTTTAGCGCCTGTCTGCCTTTCTCATATTCAAACACGACATTATCAAATACGATATCTCCCTTAATGGAAGGAATAGGTTTCGCACCCGGCTTGTCGGCGATGCTTGGTTTCTCATCCATGAATTCGAAAATTCGTTCCGAGGAAGCCATCGCTACCAGCAGTTGATTGTACATCTGTCCCAGACGGTTGATCGGGTCCCAGAAGTTGCCGACATAGTTGGCGAAGGCTACAAGCAAACCTACGGTCAACTGACCATCCTGAATCAGGTAAGCACCAAACCAGAAGAGAATCAATGTACCGAAACCGCCGGTAATTTCGATCAGCGGTCCAAACCCCTGGTTCATGGCCGATGCTTTGTCCCATGATTGTTTGCTCGACAAGTTCATGTTGTCGAAGTATTTCATGTTTTCTTTTTCCTGTGTATACGCCTGCGTCACACGAATCCCCTGAATAGATTCATTCAAGTGGGAGTTGATGCGGGAGTTTTTCATGCGTACATCCTGCCAGGCTCGGCGGATTAACACCCGAAGTTTGGTGGATATGATAAACATGATCGGTACCGTGATAATGACTGCCAGACCAAGCTTCCAGTTGATTAAGAGCAAAATTACGATAATTCCCAATAACTGCACACAGTCAATCATGACGTTGACAGCACCGTTTGTGAACAAGTCCTGCAATGAGTTGATATCATTCGTGACACGAACCAGTACGGAGCCTGCTGGCCTTTTGTCAAAAAAGTTAAAGGAGAGCTTCTGGATGTGTTTGAACAGATCCGAGCGAAGGTCATAAATGACTCGCTGTCCTATAATATTGGTCAGTTTGATCCGGTACGTATTGGCTGCCCACTGGATCAGATACAGCAGGAGTACTGATCCCGCAATAAGATATAACATTGTCATGCTTGGCAGTCCGTTCGCGGGAGCTATCGCTCTGTCAATCGCTAAACTGATCAAAAAAGGAACGGACAGTTTGGTAATAGTACCCAAAATCATCATTAATATGACGAGTGGCAGGAGCTGCCTAGCATAAGGTTTCATATATCCGAACAAACGTCCAAATTCTTTCCAGTTAAACGGTTTCTCAATGATCTCATCATCCTGATAGACAAATCGTTCATTAAGATTCTTTTCAGTGGTCCCTTTGACCTCGCGCCTGTCTGCTACTGTTTCGGCACTCATGAGTTCACCTGCTCCCCAGCCTCCCGCTTGCCGCGGGCGATATAATCTGCGTATTGAATCTTGTAAACATCCTGATACGGTCCAGGTTCTTCAATGAGGCGTTTGTGTGTGCCACGCTGAACAACACGCCCTTCATCAAGTACGAGTATCTCATCCGCATGACGCAGTGAAGAAATACGGTGTGCAATAATAAAGGTCGTTCTTCCCCGCATGACTTCCTGGAATCCGGACTGAATCTCATGCTCGGTCTCCATATCCACTGCACTTGTCGCATCGTCCAGTACCAGAATTTTCGGATTTTTAAGCAAAGCTCTCGCAATCGCAATCCGTTGCTTCTGACCACCGGACAACCCCATGCCTCGTTCACCCACAACCGTGTCATATCCGTCCGGAAATTCCATGATGAAATCATGAGCCTTGGCAAGCTTCGCTGCCCGTATGATTTCATCCATGCTTACATTTTTGAGACCGTACGAGATGTTGTTGCGTATGCTTGACGAGAACAGGAACGTTTCCTGGAACACGGAAGCGATCTGACTCCGCAGGCTGCGAATGCCCAGGTCTTTAATATTTTTGCCATCCAATTTGATTGTTCCCGAATTGACGTTATATGCACGCATCAGGAGCTGGATAATAGTGGACTTACCGGAGCCTGTGCCTCCCAGAAAACCGATAACCGAGCCCGGAGGCGCATCAAAATTAATATCGGTAACTGCCGCCATTTTATTGCCATACGCAAAGGTTACAGACTCAAACGTTACATGCCCTTTAACCTGATCAGCCTCGACAATGATTGGATCTTCTGTCTCCTGCACGTCCACTGGTGTATTCAACAGTTCAAGCACCCGTTCGCCCGAAGCTTTGGATTGCGTATAGTTGTTGATATGGAAACCAAGGTTCCACATGGGTCCGATTATGTACCAGATCAAACTGAAGAAGGCAACGAGTTGACCAAGCGTCAGTGTCTGCTGGATGACCATTCTTCCTCCAATGACAAGAAGCAGTACAACGCTTACAGAAGCAAGAATCTCCATGATTGGAAAATAGCGACTCCACAATGTTGCAGCATGAATCTGATTCGTTTTGTAACGCTCGTTGCGTGTGGAAAACTTCTCCACTTCGTAAGGCTCGCGTGCAAAAGATTTCACGGTACGCACTCCGGTGATATTTTCCTGTACGGCTGTTGTCAATGAGCTGAGCGCCAGTCGCATCTCCTGGAACGCGGGGTGGATCTGGGATTCAAATCTCAGCGCAACGAAGGCAAGCAGAGGAATACATATGAGCGTCAGCAAGGTAAGCTGCCAACTCATCGTCATCATCATGATTGCGCCGAATACGACCATCAAAACCATGTTGAGAATCTGTGCAAAGCCGAACCCGATAAAGTTGCGGATGGCTTCAAGGTCTCCCGTGAGGCGGGACATCAGATCACCCGTCTTGGCCGTATCATAGTAACGGAAGGATAAAAATTGAAGCTTTTCGTAACATGCGTTACGGAGTCGGTACGCCAGGAAGTTACCGAGGCGTCCTCCAAAAAAACCGTGTAAAAACTGCATTCCCGCTTTCAAAATCACAACACCTAACACGGTCAAAGCAAGTATGGGAACGTCTTCAAAATTGCGCGGTACAATGACGTCATCAATCAGTATCCTGAGCAAATTCGGATACACCAGCCCCAGCGCAGTCGCTATGGCGAGGAACAAGATTGATACAAATAAATACGTGCGCTTCTCCCAAAAAAAGGTTTGCAGCTGCCTGAGAACATCCATGTTTCTCCTCCTCTTGTCTAGTTCAAAAACAGTATGAACATTTATGAAGTTTATCACCGTCCCTCATTCGCGGCAAAGCGAATAACTGACCATATTCAGGCTACTTTCTCCTTAATGCGTCATTAACGGGAATAAAAGACCACCTATCAATCAAATGTTTGAATATTCTCTTTGTTTCAGGTTGTTCGGACAAAAAAAGGCTCCCTGTATGACCTGGTCGGTCAGGAGCCTTTTTCCGGATACATATGCATACACTTTGCGTGTATACTTATTCGTGTACATATTGCTGCATTTGGACTGACAGGCTATGCCATTCTTCTGCCGGGACACCGCTCGTCAATGTCTCATTTAATGCAGCAACGGCCTCTTTCAGTCGATCTTCCAGCTGGCTGGATTGATGCTTCAATGACTGATGCAGCTGGGCTTCATAGAACTGCACCAGCTTCTCCTGTGCAGCTGGGAGAGCGCCAGCTACCATTTGTTTAATCACCGGATCGAGCGCCTCCTGCAGTCGCTGCCTTCCGTCACCTTCAAAGAACTGCTTCGGATTGCGGAAGTAGCCAAGGTAGGTTTTCCATCCCGATGGTTCCTCCAGCCTGATCTCCTCGAGCACAGGTGTGCTCCAACTTTCGTCTAAGGCCAGCGATAGATCCATTCCTCCTGATCGTTGTTTGAGTTCCTGGACACAATCATTGATCTGCTTCATTAACCAGCTCTTCCCTGTTTGCTCCAGTCGTAGCGTGGTCGCAAGCAATTCCTGTTCCAGTTCTACAGCGATCATGCGCAGCAGCTCTCGACCGCAAGCTGCAAATGCGCCTTTCAGATTGCCACGGTCTTCCCGCAGTACGGAAGGGTGAAATGCTTCAGCCATAAATAGACCCAGACGGTAACCCAGACGCTGTCTGACATGAAAGAGCAATTCAGCCGTTTCCTGGGCAAGCTCTTCTTTCATGGACCGCTCCGAAAGGGTCCGAATTCGAGCGAGTGATTGATCCATGATGGCATGAAGTTCCTGTCTGCGCTGCTGCAGCACCTCTTCACCCTGAACAGCATCATGTGCACGCTGATCCAACCGCTGCACGACCCGTGATAACTCTTCGGCAGCACCTCCAACAGCAAGGTCAGCAAGTTCCGTACCTGCGAACCGATTAAACTCCTCTTCAAATCGGATAAAACCCGATTGTTCAAGCATATTTTCGTCTCCCGCACGCTTGCCCTCCATCGCGAGCAGGCTGGAAACAGGAAATAATCGGGGCGCACGGATTCCATTCGTTCGCAGCTGTGTGCTGACATGGTCGAGAACCTGCTCTAGCTCTTCTTCAGATGAAGACAGATCACTGGCATTAACCACAAAAAACATCTGGTCCATGGCAGAACTGTCTTTCACCCGTCCCAGTTGATTAAGGAACTGTCGATCCCCCTGGGAGAATGCATGGTTGTAGTAGGTTACAAAAATAAGCGCGTCCGCATTCTTCATATAATTGAAGGTTACGCCAGTGTGACGGGCATTCACCGAATCGGCTCCTGGTGTGTCCACCAGCACAATGCCTTGTTCCGTGACCTCACAGCTGTAGTACAGATCAATACTGTCGACAAAACAGGATTTCCGTTCATTGGCCACAAAGTTTCGATATCCGTTCAGGTCTACCTGGATATCCTGGCCCAGCTGATCTGCCGTGTCATCCCAGCCTGCAGCCGCTGCCTGCAGGAAGCTGTAATGCGGTCGCCCTGCCGGATGTACCTCTTGTGGCGATAAAGACTTGACCCGTTTTTGCCAATCTGCTCCTGGTTCACCCAGTCCGAGCAAACGGAACGAATAGGCCAGATCCTCCTGAAAGGCGTTTCGGGTCTTCATCCGGACCCGGGCGGTTCCATGCTCCGCGCCCCCGGCTGGAGCCATGATCCGGTTAATCGCCGCTGTCGTTGGATGGGGCGATACGGGTAGTACAGATTCGCCAAGCAGCGCGTTGGCGAAGGAGGATTTGCCGGCGCTGAAGGCTCCGAACAGCGCCAGAGTGAACGTGCCGCCCGCAAGCAAAGCCGCGCGTGCACGCAGATCCCGTACCGCCGACCCCATGGCGGGGTACGGCTCTACCAGCGCAGCGGCGGCTTCCAGCCGTGCCGCCGCTGCGTCCAGGCGCCGGCGGCGCTGTGCACCAGCCGCCGGCTGCACGTGCGCCGCAGCCTTGCGCGGCGGCGCCTCCGTCTGTGGCTGCGCAGCCACAGACGCTGCCGTGCCCGGGCGAGAGCCGTGAGCTTCGCTCGGCTCTTGCGCGGGCACGTGCGGGCCCTGCACCTCCGGCAACAGCCCGGAGGTGAGGGGGCCCGCAGGGGGCAGCAGGCTGCGCAGCCCTGCTGCCTCGGCGGCGGCGGCGCGCTGCAGCGCCGTGTAGCGCGCCGCCGCCGCGGATTGCGCCAGCAGCGCTGCGCGGCTGGCGTCCAGCGCCTGGAGCGCAGCTTCACCCTGCGCGCCCAACGCCTCAAGCAAACGGTCGGCCAGCAACATGGCCGACTTGCGGTAGCGGGCCTCAATCTCGCCCCGCACCTCCTTGCTGAATTGAAGCACATATTCGGGAGACACCTCTGCGCTGGCGCTTCGTTTCATCTCCAGCAGTGCTTCATCCAGAACAGGCAGCTCCGCATTTAATGCCTGTTCCCACTCTGGGCTCCACAGCTGGTGAGATTCTCCCAGCTTGCGGAGCATGGTGCGGATGTGCACCTCCACTTGACCCGAGGTTTGATCCTGAAGCATTTTCACAAGCTCAGCTGCACGGCGCTGCTTCTCCTGTTCAGTTTTGCCGCCCGAGAAGAGCAAACCTACCCGGAACCCGGGCTTCCGGCTCTCCAGATAGGCTGACGCCGATGTCCGAATATCTGCCGGAGTGAGATTGGCATTCGCCAGAAGAGGCTCCAGCTCGGCCCGGAACTTCTCACGCTCACGTGCAGGTTTCTTACGAAGTTCCTCTTCTTCTGCCTTTAGCTTATCCAGGTCTCGTTCCAAACGGTCTAAACCTTCCCGTCCTCCGATTTCCTCCAGCAGAGCGGACTCTTCGTCTTCACGCTGTTCCGCCTGCCTGATCAAGTGCTGCTCGGTGATATGGCTGGCCGAACTTGCAAGACTATGCTGAATCAACGCTTCCTTTTCTTTCATCATGTGTTGAATTAAATCAGGAAGCACATGCCATTGATTGTAACGATGCTCCTTATCGCGAAGCGAAGTAAACAAGAGGCCGTCATACCTGACTTCCCACGCATCAAAAATGGCCTCTACACCCTTCACATATTCGTCAAACGCAAGCTCACGTTCCCGGTGCTTATCAATCTGGTTCACAATGAGGAACAACGGCTTACCCCAGTCCGACAGACTTTTGGCAAAAGATAAGTTGCTTTCAGACTGGACGTGATTATAATCCATCACATAGAACACCACATCTGCCAGGTGAAGCGCCGAATGGGTCGCCAAACCGTGTCCCCGGTCCGTCGAATCCACACCTGGCGTATCAAGCAGCACCGCATCGTCCGCTAGCAAAGGAATATCATCCCATACTTCAATAGAACGATATGCGCCGCCATTCTTGCAGTACTCCTCCAATTGTTCAGGAGATACCTCAAGAGGAGCTGCCTGATTGTCAGCGCTTTCGTTAGCAGCCGTATAAATCAATGCACGAGGCGCACCATTACGAATGGACACCACATTGGCACTTGTAGGAACAGGACTTGAAGGCAGGACCCGCTTACCGCATAAACTATTGATAAGACTCGATTTTCCTGCTGAGAAGTGCCCACAAAATGCGATCGTTAACTGCTTCATTTCCGCCTTGCTCATCAGATCCGTTAAAGCCTGTACAGCAGTATGGTCTTCTGTCTGCTCCATCGCCTCACGCAGTGAAAGCAGAGGTTTGGCCATTTCTACTGGGTATTCTGTTCTGGTCATGACTGGCCTTCCCCCTGGCTCCTCTAATTTGGCATCTGTTTAATGCCTTTATCTTATAATAGTCTTATTTTAACATTAGACGACCTGAATTTGAACGGTTTGCACGTATAGATGATCGGCCCTGCAAGAACAACAGATTATTTTAGCTAAAAAAAATAAAACCGATCTGTCGGTTTTATCTGTGTTGTGATGTATTTTCTGTTAAGACATCATGTCGGTAGTGCAATGCTATGTATGCTGTATTCAATGCCAGCATGAACTTATGTGGTAAGTTCGATGCCAGCATTGAAGCAACACCTCTTGCGTTTAGCAAGAAAATTAGGAAACAGCATTCTCCATTGAGGGCAGCAAAATTTCAAATACTTGTCCATGCTGCAGAATAGTGATGTCTCTTCCTTTGTCTCTCATAACTACAACTTCCGGTTTTGTAGACATGCGCTCCAAATAGTGCTCAGGCACATCGCCAGAGTGGCTTACAGTGATGCCTTCTACTTCTTTCTCTTCATTTTCAGCCATTTCCTGTTCAACGATTTGTTCGAAAATATCGGAAAAAGCCTCAAAATTGTCAGTGTACACGGAAATGCATTTCATGATTACTCATCCTCTTCTACTCATTAATTTATTTTTCGTTTTGGGGTAGTAACACGTTCCTTATCTTTCCTGATTTGGGACGTTTTCATACGCTTCTTCCCTTCCCGGCATATGTCCAGCAATGGACAGATATGACATTGGGGATTTTGAGCCTTGCAATGGTAGCGTCCAAAGAAAATGATCCGGTGGTGAGTTAAGGTCCACTCGTCCCGGGGTACGCGCTTCATCAGTTTTTTCTCGACTTCAAGTACGGAGTCGTCCCAGCCTGCCAGCCCGAGCCGTTTGGATACACGTTCAACGTGAGTATCCACCGCAATGGCTGGTACACCAAACGCATTAGAAACAACCACATTTGCAGTTTTCCGCCCAACGCCTGGCAAGGTCACAAGCTGATCATGTTCCTGCGGTACATCACCGCCATACTGCTCTATTAAAATACGGCACATGTTCTGAATATGCTTGGCCTTGTTCCGGTACAAACCAATACGCCGGATGTCCTGTTCCAGCTCTTCGAGAGGAACCGCCAGGTAGTCAGCAGGACTGGTGTACTTTTGGAACAAGTCTGCGGTCACCTTGTTTACCGTCTCATCGGTACATTGGGCAGACAACAGGACAGCTACAGTCAATTCAAACGCATTGCTGTGATTTAATTCGCAATGTGCATCAGGGAACATCGCTTCCATTGTATCGAGTATGTGCCTAACCGTTGTTGCATTCATGAAGAGCTACCTCCCACAAAATCACCACACAGAGTGGAGACTTACTTCCAAGCTTATTTCGAGTGTTCTGCGGGGACGCCCAAAAAGCTTGCAAAAAAAACGTCCTGATGCAGGAAAGATCCCGCATCAAGACGGTCATTCTTTTGATCCTCGAAAAGAAACGATTACTGTTTTTGGATCTCCATGACTACATTATTCAGGAGATACAATACAATATTATCATTATCTTTGAGAGATTGCACGCTTAAAGTGTTGTCACCCTGGTGAACAAATACGCCTGTACCAAGTGCAAAACGGTAATTTGTGTCTGAAGTGGACTCGCGTTTAACCAAAATTTGGTTTCCTACTCCATCATAAGACCAGAACTGTTTGCTCATAATCGTCATCACTCTGAATCGTGTCGAATTGTCCGTATCCTTTGTCATTTCTACACGATCACCCACTGTAAGACTGTTTAATGTCGTTAATGTGGAACCCGACTTGATGACTTTTACAGCACCGCTAACAGGTACAGTTTCGCTCTGTCCATTAAACAACTTCAGTGTAACCGAAGTCGCATCCACAGATGTCACTTCCGCAAGCGTACGTTTCACGACCTGAACCGCTTTAGGCGTTGTTCCTTCGAATGTGACGTTAATCAGGTTGCCTGCTGTTAACTGGGAAGCCGTGATCGACTGTCCACTTTCACCAGTCAAAACAGCTTGATCCACGTAAAACTGACTTGTCAACGAATCTGATTTTACACGAACACGGCCATTGGTCTCTACAGATACGACTTCAAATTGGGCCACGGTGTTCAGTGACACTTTCTGTACGTAATCCTGATTAGAACCAAGTGTAACTGTCACTTTATCACCAATTTTCAGGTCGCTCAAACCTGCTCCAGACTTGTTATAAATCTCAATTGTTGGAACGGTCGAGTATGGGACGGTGATGGTTTGATTACCGGACAATAAGCTGATCGTTTTCTTATTCGTATCGATCCCGCTGAGCGTACCTTCATATTTGTAAATTACTTTTACGGACAATGCCCGTGTTCCAACATAAGTCAGATCAAGTTTACGTCCTTCGTTCAACAGCGATTCCAATCCAGCCAGCGTAGGTTTGGTTGTGTTGTAGTCCAGCTTCGTTTTATCATCCAGGGTAAATACAAATGGTTTTTTGTTGCTGTCCAGTACCGTCAACACTTTGGTTTTGCTGTTGTAGGATACCACGGAAGCTCCGTTCATCGGTTCCATCTGACGTCCAATCACCTGTATTTTCGTTACGCGATCTTCCCCGTTCAGCGTAAGTTCGACCTGGTCACCATTGGTTGCATCCGTAATCAGATCATTCAATGCGGCATCCTGAATTCCGTTAATCACCACTTCCGGATTTTCCGCAAGAAGTTTCGCCTCCAGGGAGCCTCCTTCACGTTTGAACGTTAGTGTGGATTGATTGCCGCCGATCTCTACCAGGGTACCACGTACCGACTGCTCTACTCCCTGAGACAATTCAATGGTTTGCAGAACACTGTCTTTCACTGTGTATTTAACCGCACTTCCTGCTTTAAGCTCGGCGAGGGAGAGAATTCGATCCTGATAACGAATGATAAGATTATCGCCATACACAAATTGCTCAGTGGTTCCTGCTGCATTCGTGAACTTGATTGTTTTTCCAGTGGTACTTACTTCCGCAATCACACCGCTATCGCTCTTGTTGACAATACCAGATTTCACACGAATGGCGACAGTCTTTTTGTCAGGGGAGAACGTTTCGCGCTGCACCTCAATGATACTATCTGCTGTAATATCAGACAGCTTAATGGCATTTCCATTCTGATCAATGAATGCCGTAGCTTCATCATATCCGTACGTTTCATAGTTCTCGCCAACAAAAATACCAATTTTATTGCCTGACAGTGAACGTGCAAAAGTACCTTCAACGCTCTCTACCTGCGGTGTCGCATCCATTACCTCCACATAAGCTGCAGTTCCGGCAGAGCCAACCACTTGCACTTTGGTATAGAGCTGAACATTGGGTGCTGCCGCACGTGTTTCACTGTCTTTTGTAAAATATGGTGTGCTGGTGTTCACCGCAAAGTTCATTGCTTTGCCATCAACCAGCATGCTGATCTGACCATCCTTTAAGCCAGTCACATAACCCGTAAAGGTGTTCGGATATGCCGTCTCTGTTAACGCCTCTCCTCTGCTGAAGAAAGTCGCCAGTTGGGCGCGCGTTACCGAGCCAGTAGGATTAAATTTGTTGCCTTCTACTCCTTTGGCAAGCTCTAGGCTCACCGCCAGATTGACGTAACCTTTTCCATCCTCGGAAATGCTTGCATCATCGGCGAAGCCAGTAGACTGACTGTTCTGTGCCTTCGCTTCAGCCTCTTTGTTCAATGAACGGATCAGTAATTTGGTAATCCACTCACGCGATGCAGGCTTTTGTCCCCATGATGTTTTGGAGACGTCTGCTGTGGATTCTTCCGTTTTATCAATCAGTCCCAGTTGAAGCGCCAAAGCGACATATGGCTTGAAATAGTTCCCCACTTCCATATTTGTCGGTAATGCCGCAGCCGTGCTGTCGTTCAACTGGCCTTCCTGGTTCATAAAACGGATCGCCATGGTTACAGCTTCCTGTTGTGTTACCGCATCTCCTGGACGGAACAGACCATTGTTACCGAGAAGGATACCTTGGTTTGCCAGTTTATATACGTGCTTCTCAGCCCAGTATCCAACCTTGATATCACTGAACAAACCTGCAGGTGCAGTCGTATTGCTAACAGCTGCAGTCTGGCTTTGCTCCGCTTCTGTTGATTCTGCTGCCATGGCAGCTCCGCCAGTGCTAAGGGCCATCATGCCTGCAAGCACGGCTGATACTACTTTTTTAGAGTGTGATGGATTGTTATATTTAAAAGTCACCTATGATTTCCCCTCTCATGTAAAACGGTCGATATCCCTTGGAAAACGGTAAAACAACAAGCAACAGCGAACCTATTCAGATCTCGTCATTGGATGCTCAAGATCGACATGGCCCATCAAGCTCTCAGATTGCTGCCCGTCCACCAACAAATCAAGCGATTTGACTTCATCAAACTGGAAGAATGTTTTCTTCAAGGCATCAATTGCATACGCTTCTCCACCTGCACCAAGACGCGCGGTATCAGGCATATGGATATCCAATGTGAGTGCACCTGCATCAAATTTTACGGACTTTAATTCAATCTCTTTAGCCCATAGTGGAACAAGTTTGTCATCTGACGTTTGTTGCAAAGCTGCAAATGCTTCCTTGTATTTGTCGTCATCTGTAGCGTAGGAGATACTCGCAGTGGCTTCATGCACTTCCAGCTCTTCCGGATCGGTATAAAACACATTAATTGTTTTTTGTTCTGTACTCTGTGAAGTACTATTGGACTCCGTAGAAGTTCCTCCCGAAGAAGTCGTGCCTTCCGAACCCGAGCTGGAAGGTGTCGAATCCGGTGTAGATGTCGTACCTTCTGTTTCCACAGTTACAGGATCCGTAATTTCGGTTTCATTTGTCTCATTCTCGCTATTTTGATCCTCAGGGACGTTAACTTCTGTACCAGCTCCCTGAGTCTGACTTGGAGCAGGGGCTGCTGTTGGCTTGCTTCCACATCCGGCAGCAACTGCCATAACCGTCACCAACAGTGCTGCAATCCATAATTTTTTGTTCATTCTAACTCCGCCTCCTGATCATAAGGGTTAGCCCTTATTTAATTCCCAGATACTCCTTGATTCCTGCAACAATACCCTTGGCAACACTGTTTTGGAAACTTTCAGTGAACAGAGCTGCTTCATCACTCTTATTGCTCAGGAAACCGCCTTCCAGCAAAACTGCTGGCATTGTCGTTTCACGGGTAACATGGAGGCTTGCCGTCTTCACGCCACGATCCTTCAATCCGGAGGATTGCAGAAGATACTTGTGCATGATGGTAGCCAGTTCCTTGCTGGTGGATCGAGTATAGAACGTTTCTACACCGTTGGCAGCAGCAGGCCCACTATTGGCATGAATCGAAATAAAGATATCCGCGTTTACTTTTTCGGCAATTTTCACACGTTCACTCAAAGCCAGAAAAGTATCGTCGCTGCGGGTCAGCACTACGTCAATTTTAGACTCTTTTTTCAGCAGTGCTTCCACTTTCAAAGCCATCGCCAAGTTGAAATCTTTTTCCCGTTTTCCGGTAACACCGATTGCACCAGGATCCTGGTCCCCGTGTCCTGCATCAATCACGACAACTTTCTTGCCATTATCCCCCACTGGTGGAGCAGGTGTTTCGCCTTGTTTGTTCAAATCAATCATGATCAAACCAGAATCGTTTTGAACCTCATAACCTTTGGCACTGGAAAGGTCAATGACAAAACGAACAGTAGAAGGGCTGTTGCTGTATAGTGAATACCGGATCTTAGAAACATCGGGATAACCGCTAACTACAAGCTGTCCATTCTGGTTGCTGTCAAGAGCTTGTCCCTCACTGAAAGAATCAGCGAATGCGGTATTAGGTAAGTCGATAACGATTCGATTCGGTCCTGTCATCGTGAAGACGTTCGGCTTCGTATCTCCGCTTGTTGCAATAAAGAAGCGGTTGTCACTGAAGCTGATGCCGTTCACCAGTACAAGACCTTCCTCATTCGTTCCTCCGCCATTATTACCGGAGTTCGGAGGAGTTGTTGTTCCGTTTCCGGAACCTGAATTCTGGGTAATTAATGTTACCGTCTTCGTGGTATTGTTCCAACCCACCTTGAGACCCATTTGTTCACCGATAAATCGGAGTGGCACAAGTGTCGTACCATTTTTTACGAGTGGCGGGGCATCCAGGTTCACGTTACTGCCGTTCACCGTTGCCGTCTTCTGTCCAACAATCATCTGCATGGCAATGTTGTCTTTGCTTATCGTTACAGTGCTTGTGCTTTGCTTCCATTCCACACTGTAACCCAAACTTTCGGATACAACCCGAATCGGGACCATCACTTTGCTGTTGATGATCTCCGCCTTGGCATCCGATGGCTGCACAATTTCTTTCCCGTCTAGGATAATTTTCGTATCTGCTGCTGCATGACTATAGCCCGGGAAAACGAGCCCAAAGACAAATAACAGTACCAAAAAACCGAACTTCTTCATCCTTCACCCCTACCATTCTCATATTTTTTCGCTGCATGTTGCAACTTACAGCTCCGACTGACCACGTGGGCATTACCAGACACCTATTAGACGCCACGCGCTCTCAAAAGTTGCGAATATATTCCAACATAACAGAAAAAAAACGTTGTCAAATCAAGCTTTTTCTACATTTTAATGTCTGTTTATTTCCTTTTTTATCAATTAAACATCTGAAAACAACGGACTGTCCTAAACTGCGTTTTTACGAATAACCAGCCTTACAGCCCCAAATATTCTGCTATTCCGTCTGCTATCGCCTGAGCGCATTGGTCCTGATAATCCTCAGTGAGCATAATCGCCTCATCTGTTGGATTGCTCATAAAACCGAGTTCTAGCAAAACGGCAGGCATGGTTGTTTCACGGGTTACATGCAGGCTGACCATTTTCACACCACGATCCTTAAGTCCCGTAACCGGCAACACATATTTGTGAAGTGTATCCGCCAGAGATTTACTGTCTTTACGACTATAAAGTGTCTCTATTCCATTCGGAACAGGAGTCGTAAATTTGTTGCCGTGAATGGAGATGAAGATATCCGCCTGGTTGAGTTCCGCAATATCTACTCTCTGCTTTAATGACAGTTCCGTATCATCCTGTCGTGTGATCACCGTTAGAATGTCATCGTATTGCTCCAGCAGTGCCTGGACCTTTAGACCCACAGCTAAATTATAATCCTTCTCGTATTTGCCAGAAATACTTACAGCTCCCGACTGCCTTCCGCCATGTCCCGGATCAATAATTACTATTTTCTTGCCGTCATCGTTTGGCAAGGCTGGTTTACTTGCAGACTCACCACTACTTGCTGTCAGATCGACGAGCATCACATTGTTTTCTCCAAGTGACCATTTGGCTGTTGCGGACTGTTTCAAGTCAAACACGACGCGAACAGTAGATGGTGAGCTGCTGAACATTGCATATCGAACCTTGGACACCAGCTCGGAATCCGTCACTTCAATACTGCCACTGCCATCGGGGCCGGAGGCTTGTCCCTGAAGGAAATCCTGAGAGAAGGTTGTGCCAGGCAAATCTACGATAATGCGATCCGGTTCACCAAGCGTAGACAGCTTCGGCATGATCTCACCATTAACTGCTACAATTAGTCGATCCCCGCTGAAACTGATACTTTGCAATTCTGTATTCATGCTCGGTGCTGGGGCTTCACTTGCATCATTTTCTTCATTCGATCCTGCCACTGGAGGGACGGTGAATAGGTTTACCGTCTTGGTCCCATTGTCCCATCCCACTTTCAGCCCCATGCCTTCCCCGACAAAACGTAAGGGGACCAGTGTGGTTCCTTGTTTGATCAAAGGTGGGGAATCCAGCTCTACAAGGCTTCCATTGACCGTCGCTGCATCTTTGCCAGCTGTCATCTCAATGCTGCTGTTTCCTTTTTGAACAAGAACCGACTTCGTTTCCTTTTGCCACTTTACCTGATAACCAAGATTTTCCGAAACAATGCGAATAGGTACCATCACGGTTTTCCCTATATTCTCGGCTGGCGCTCCAGATCGCTGATCAATTGTCACACCATCAAGCACAATCGAGGGCCCTGCATTGGCATTCGCCATGACAGGAAATAAACACATAAACAGAAAGAAAACGACTGCAACAGACCATTTCTTCATAAATCATCCACCGTTCTGTTGTGTTTTGTACCTTTAACTACCTTCCACTGCTCCTCTATGTAACTTTCCATAATATACTAAACAGTTTATCAGATATTGTCTGATCATCCGGTTACAACGTTGTCATATTTAGTCGGAAAAACCCTGTCTTCCCGCAGATAAGCGCAAGCACAAAAAAATAAAACAACCCCCATATTGAGTAAGGAACACCAGGTTCCCTGCCCATTATGGAGGTTGATAGACTACACTTGTTATGAAATGCTAGTTATGGGGCAACTTATCCAAACAGCTTCGCCGCGTGGCGCTGCTCATAAGCCGTAATCTCATCATCATGCTGCAGCGTCAGGCCGATATCATCCAGTCCTTGCAGCAAAAATTGACGGCGATGCTCATCCAGATCAAAATCAATATGCAGTCCGTGTGCATCTGTAATCGTTTTGTTTTCCAGATTCACATTCAGTTCATAACCCTCATGCGCAGCTGTACGCTGGAACAGATCCTCTACCTGCTCTTCGGACAACTTGATTGGCAAGATGCCATTTTTGAAGCAGTTATTATAGAAGATGTCCGCAAAAGACGGTGCGATGACGCAACGGAATCCATAATCCATAATCGCCCATGGTGCATGCTCACGGGATGAGCCACAGCCAAAGTTCGCACGGGAGATCAGAATGGACGCTCCTTCGTAGCGGGATTTATTCATTTCGAAGGAAGGATTGTTGTTCCCCTCTTCATCAAAACGCCATTCATAGAACAAAAATTGTCCAAAACCGGTACGTTCAATCCGTTTCAAAAATTGTTTGGGAATGATTGCGTCTGTATCTACATTGACCCGGTCTACCGGTGCAACGATGCCTTGCAATGTTTTAAATTCTTCCATGTGATCCGTTCTCCCTTCTGTCCGTTACTTGTTAGATAACTGCTTCCGTTTTGAAATTCCAGTCACGTACGTCAACGAAGTGACCTTTAACTGCTGCTGCAGCTGCCATTGCTGGAGATACCAAGTGCGTACGTCCTCCGCGTCCTTGACGTCCTTCGAAGTTACGGTTGGAAGTCGAAGCACAGCGTTGTCCTGGCTTTAATACATCCGGGTTCATCGCGAGACACATGCTGCATCCCGCATCACGCCATTCAAATCCGGCTTCCGTGAAAATTTTGTCCAAACCTTCTTTTTCCGCCTGAATTTTAACACGGCCTGAGCCAGGAACGACGATTGCCGTAACATTACTGGACACCTTATGACCTTTGGCAACCTGTGCTGCCGCACGCAGATCCTCAATCCGTCCATTCGTGCAAGAACCGATAAATACATAATCAACCGGAATTTCAGAGATCGGTGTTCCTGGTGTAAGTCCCATATATTCAAGCGCTTTTTCAGCCGCTTTACGTTCATTTTCAGTCGGCAGTTCTGCCGGAACAGGTACTTTGGAAGAGATATCTGTTCCCATACCCGGACTCGTACCCCAAGTTACTTGCGGAATCAGGGACTCCACATCAATCTCAACGACACGATCAAACTCAGCACCCTCGTCGGTAACAAGCTCTTTCCATGCTGCAACAGCTTCATCGAATTTGGCACCTGCAGGTACATATTCACGTCCGCGAAGATACTCAAACGTCGTTTCGTCCGGCGCGATCATCCCTGCTCTTGCCCCACCTTCGATGGACATGTTGCAGACCGTCATACGCTCTTCCATGCTGAGTTCGCGAATGGATTCGCCAGTATACTCAATAACATAACCTGTCGCAAAGTCTGTGCCGTATTTGGCAATCACTGCGAGGATCATGTCTTTTGCGGTTACACCCGGATTACGCTTCCCAACGAAGCGAACTTCCATCGTTTTGGCTTTCGCTTGTTGCAAACATTGGGTTGCCATAACATGCTCGACTTCACTTGTTCCGATCCCGAATGCCAGTGCACCAAATGCACCGTGCGTGGACGTATGGCTGTCACCACAAACGATAGTTTTACCTGGGTGAGTCAGACCCAATTCTGGTCCCATAACGTGTACGACACCTTGATCAATCGTATCCAGATCATACAGTTTAACGCCGAAATCACGGCAGTTCTGAGAGAGTGTATCAATTTGCTGTTTGGAAATCGGATCTGTAATGTTGAAGCGATCCTTGGTCGGTACGTTGTGATCCATTGTTGCGAATGTAAGCTCAGGACGACGTACTTTACGACCACTCAAGCGCAGTCCTTCAAATGCCTGTGGAGAAGTTACTTCGTGCACCAGATGCAGATCGATATACAAAATACTAGGTTTTCCTTCTTCCTGATGAATCACGTGATTTTCCCAGATTTTCTCAAACATCGTTTTTTTACTCATCATTTTCACCTCATCATAAGTTCGGTCCTTGGAAGAGCTTCTTTTTTGTCCAAACGGTGAAGCTCTTGAATGACATAAATATATCACCCTGTCCTTCATTGTTCCAAGATATAATATCTATAGATGTAATAGGTTTGACCTATAATGAGGCAAATGCCAATAACCTCTGCATACACAGCGGTCTTTAATTGATAACAATTATCATTATCATAAAACTTATACTACGTTGCTTCACCAATGGTGTCAATGCTTTTTCCACGGATTCACAACAGGAAAATGATTTATTCACCCGGAATGTTATAATGGTGGCATAACGAAAGGAATGACATGTGCATATGGAATTCAGACAACTTCAATATACGCTGCAGATTGCTGCCGAACGGAATTTTTCCCGGGCAGCCGAGAAGCTTCATATCGCGCAGCCTTCACTCAGTCAGCAATTATCCAAACTGGAGAAAGAGCTGGGCGTTTTACTCTTCCAACGTAATACAAGCACCGTGGAGTTGACCCATGCCGGGGTCACATTTGTGGAGCAAGCCCAGAAAATTGTTGATGCCGTGGAGCTGCTCAGACAGGAAATGTCGGATATCTCCCAGCTGCGCAAGGGTAAAGTCGTTGTGGGCAGCATGCCGATCACCGGTTCACACCTCCTTCCGCATGTGCTCCCTGCATACCAGCAAGCTTATCCGGATATCGAAGTTACCTTGCTCGAGGACGCCGGACTTACCCTGGAGAAATTGACAGCAAGCGGCAAGGCAGATCTCAGTCTGCTCTCCTTGCCTCTCCAGGAGCCGAGCTTGTCTTACGTTGCGATCGGTGAAGAGCGGATCGATCTGGCGGTTCCACCTAATCATCCCCTGGCCATCAGAGGAAATCCGGAACAACCGATTCCCGTTCACATGGAAGAGCTGCGGGATGAGTCTTTTGTTGTCCTGAAAAAAGGTCAAGGCTTCCGTAAACTGACCTTTGATCTGTGTGAGCAGGCCGGATTTGATCCGCGTGTTGTGTTTGAAAGCAACAACATTGAAACCGTGCAGTCCCTTGTAGCTACAGGCATGGGAATCACGCTTGTTCCACGCTTTATTGCGAGGGCACCACGCAGTGAATTCGTGCCTGTATATGTACCACTCGCTGAACCTGTCCCGAGTCGTACTCTGGTCGTCGCTTACCGCCAGGGACGCGTACTGTCCAAGGCAGCAGAAGCTTTTATTGACACATTTAAACAGACTGTTGCCAAGCTCTCTGAGGGTGATCACGAAAATACTGCTTACGTAAAATAAACACTCCATGATCAAAACGGATCAAAACAAACAAAGGCCTGACCCATACGGGCCAAGCCTTTGTTATATACTCGTCTCCCGCATAAGCAGGATCAAGTTCTTGCATGAGATCGCAATGCTTCGTTACAGCACCATGTTGCTGATATCATGATTTAAGTTAACGTAGAAACGTACATAAGAGATTTTCATGTCTAGCCGTTTATTTTCGCAAATTACGTTCACTCGTCAGCCTGTTCTGCTGATTGACCAGTCGGCCTTCGTCCTGAACAGCTTGTTCAGGGGGGGATAGCCCTCCTGCCCCATTCTCTAAGAACGGCCTCAAATGATCTTCCCTTGTGTTTTCCTGTTCCAGTCTCCTGAGCGTATCTTTCACATGGTTGTCCATTGATTGATCATCCTCCTTGGTGACGGGATAGTTATCATTACCCGCCTCCAGGAAGAATAAACACCTTACTGAAATATCTTTTGTTATTTTCCCCCAAAATAAATGCCAGGTCTGCGGTCTTCAAAAACCGGAATACGTCCCCGTACTTCATCTACGAGAGACGGACGAATCAGTCCTGACACGATCTCTTCCCCTTCTCCGCCCTCAGCTACAATTTCACCCCAAGGATCAATAATGAGAGAATGTCCGAAAAATTCCGTGTCTCCCCCTTTACCTACCCGATTGCAGGCGATGACGTACATCTGATTTTCAATGGCCCGTGCCGTCAATAGTGTACGCCAGTGGTGCAAACGCGGATTGGGCCATTCAGCAGGTACTATCAATGCTCTCGCCCCATTCAATGCAAGCGTGCGGGCAAGTTCTGGAAAGCGAATATCGTAACAGATGGAAGCACCCGCTGTGAGACCGTTCTCCAGTTCGAAAATTTCAGGATCGGCGCCTGGCTGCAAATACTTCTCTTCATCCATAAGACGAAACAGATGCAATTTATCATAACGGGTGACCTGATCTCCATTTCTGTTATACGCATACATTGTATTGAAAATTTGGTCATTTCGCTTCTCGGCTATGGATCCCCCGACAATTGAAATCTGATGTTTCTGAGCAAAAGCCGATAACCATGCCCGTGATCTTTGACCTTCCGGGTCAGCAAGCTCCTGGATTTTCTCCAAAGCATAGCCTGTATTCCACATTTCCGGCAGCACTGCCAGTTTCAGATCCGGATATTGTTCCACTGCTCGTTCGAGCAATGTCTGCATATGTTTATGATTGGCCTCAGGATTTCCGAGCTGAATATCGCCCTGAATCAGGGCAACACGCATTTCCCCCGGTTGTTGTTCTGTCATGACATGCACTCCTCTGAATCGTAATACCTGTTATCATAGCTTGATCGTATTGACGACCGCAACCCTGTTATCCGGGCTGGGAACCTAGCCATTCAGGCAGCATTTATCATTATCCGTGCTACTGATTATAAGCAAGCAACAACCTTTAATCTGGAGCAAGTTAGATACACAATTGCAATAGGAACATATCAACAGAAGTTGAAGCACCTATTAAATTCCTCTTTTCTGAATCTCCCTTATATATTTTTTTATAACGCGGCAGAGACCCTATTATTCGGTCTACACCATCCTTTTCCCCTCTATACAGCTCGGGATTAGCGTGATAAATTAATGAATACTATTCCCATCTTTATGAACCGGAGTGATGAAAATAATGAATAATCAACAGCAACGTTCGGCTCGTTCGGCTTTTAATATACCTACCTCAGATGTCATGACACAGCTGCCAACGCAATTTTTTGCAACTCTTGTTCAAAATGTGAATCGTGAAATCGCCAGTGGTCATGACGTAATTAATCTCGGTCAGGGGAACCCGGACACGCCTACACCCCCACACATTGTAAAAACATTGCAAGAGTCCGCTGAAAATCCGCTTTATCACAAATATTCTCCTTTTAGCGGTCATGCGTTCCTGAAGGAGGCAATCGCCCACCGTTATAAGGAAGACTACAACGTTGATCTTGATCCGGAGACTGAAGTCGCGATTCTGTTTGGCGGAAAAACAGGTCTCGTCCAGCTGCCTCAAGTGCTGCTTAATCCTGGAGACGTATGTCTCGTTCCTGACCCAGGTTATCCGGACTACTGGTCCGGTGTTGCTCTTGCCAAAGCACACATGTCTTTTATGCCGCTGCTCGATTCAAATGCATTCCTTCCTGATTTTGAGGCCATCTCGGCTGAAGATCGGGAGAAGGCCAAGCTGATGTATCTGAATTATCCCAACAATCCAACGTCTGCAACGGCCCCACTTTCCTTCTATAAAGATACGGTGGAATTCGCCATTCAAAATAAAATCGTAGTCGCCAGCGACTTCGCCTATGGCGCGATCGGATTCGATGGGCATCGTCCGGTCAGTTTCTTGCAGGCTCCGGGCGCCAAGGAAGTCGGCATCGAATTCTATACGCTATCCAAAACCTACAATATGGCAGGATGGCGGGTAGGCTTTGCCCTCGGTAATGCGGAGATTATCTCCAAGATCAATTTGCTGCAGGACCATATTTATGTCAGCCTCTTTGGCGGCATTCAGGCTGCAGCTGCTGCTGCACTGACTTCCTCTCAACAATGTGTTACGGATCTGGTTGCGCGATATGAATCCCGCCGTAACGCTTTCTACGAGGCACTCGCATCCATAGGCTGGCAAGCTGCGAAGCCAGGAGGTTCGTTCTTCAGCTGGCTGCCTGTTCCTGCCGGCTTTACTTCATCCGACTTTGCAGATTTGCTGCTTCGGGAAGCGAAAGTGGCTGTAGCCCCAGGTATAGGGTTTGGTACTCACGGGGAAGGTTACGTTCGGGCTGGTCTGCTGAGTGACGAAGAACGACTGCAGGAAGCCGTTAAACGGATTGGCAAGCTGAACTTGTTTAAGTAAATAGAGGTAGAATACCCCTTTGCATCTGCCAAGTTTCCATGGTATGTTATTAACAAATATCGAACGAAACGTGATGACGGGACCAGTACGAGAAAACAGGCCGCGCCCAGAGAGTAAATTCCACCGGGCTGCAAGAATTTACCGCGGCTTCTCTCCGAAACCTACCCCTGAGCGGCCTGTTTATGCAGGACGGTGCCTTCTGTTACAGGGCGCAAAGCCGGATGAATCAATCATCAATAAAGGTGGTACCGCGGAAGTCACAAACTTTCGTCCTTTTTACAACAAAGGACGGGAGTTTTTTTTGTACCGGGATAACCGTCCGCTGGTATCTCATTAATCATGTTTAAGGAAGTGAAAGCATGCCTTCACGTATTGTAGTCAAGATTGGAAGCAGTTCCCTTACCACGGAGGAAGGTGGACTTGATCGCAGTTCCATTTCATTTTTTGCCAGTGAGATCGCTTCGCTCGCCGAACAGGGGCATGAAGTCCTCTTGGTCACTTCCGGAGCCGTTGCTGCCGGATTCCGCGAGATCGGTTATCCCCATCGTCCCAAAATGCTGCATGAGAAGCAGGCTGCGGCCGCAGTTGGACAGGCATTATTAATGCAGGCATATCAACAGGCTTTTGCAGCGCACCGCGTTACTACAGCGCAAATTCTGCTGACAAGAACCGATTTTCACAGCCGAAAACGGATGGGTAATGCAGGCATGACGGTGGAAGAGCTGCTCAGACAGCGGGTCATCCCCATTTTTAACGAGAATGATACCGTTTCTGTAGACGAGTTGAAATTCGGGGATAACGATCTGCTATCGGCACTCGTTGCCAATTTGGTAAAAGCGCAGCATCTCGTTATTCTCACCGATACCAATGGACTCTACACAGCAGATCCTCGCAAGGATCCCTCCGCTGTGCGTTATGATCGGATACCTGAAATTACTGAAGAAATCTATGCTTATGCCGGAGGTTCAGGTTCGTCGGTCGGAACAGGCGGCATGCGCTCCAAGGTCGATGCAGCTAAAGTCGCAACACGCGGAGGGGTTCCCGTTTTTGTCGGTAGTGTCAAGGAATCCGGGGACTTGCAAAATGCTGTTGAGGGCTGTGGTAAGGGGACCTATTTCGAGACTCGTCTTGCTGCACTCTCCCGCAAAAAGCAATGGCTCGGCTTCATGTCGACCCCCCTCGGTACCGTTGTAGTGGATGCCGGCGCCGAAGAAGCTCTTGTCCACGGCGGTCATAGTCTGCTGCCCGTAGGAGTCAAACGCGTGCTTGGCACGTTCCACGCAGGCGACGTCGTAGAAGTCATTGGCATGGATGAGACGCTTCTGGGTCGAGGCATCGTCAATTATGATGATGATCAACTTCGTCTCATCGCAGGTATGCCAAGCGGCGAAGTGATGAAAACACTAAATGCCATCCACCGACTTGAGGTCATTCATCGAGACGAGTGGATTACGTTAAAATAACAAGTACTTGTATAAGGTAATGACTTGAACTTGTATATATGAAGGAGGAATTCCAGATGAGTGAAGTTAGACAAAAAGCCAGCAAGGCTCAAAGCAGCGTTCCACAGTTAAACCGATTGAATACAGAACAGAAGAACAAGGCCTTGCTCACCATGGCGAACGCATTAATTGCCGAATCGGAATCCATTATTTCAGCCAATGCTGAGGATCTCGAACGCGGAAGAGAACAAGGCACGCCAGAATCCATGCTGGACCGCCTCTCCTTAAATAAAGAGCGCATTGCAGGAATCGCTGAAGGCTTACGTCAAATTGCCGAGCTGCCAGATCCTGTTGGTGAAGTGCTGGAGTCGTTCACACGTCCAGATGGGCTGCATATTGAAAAATTGAGAGTGCCGATCGGTCTGATTGGCATCATCTATGAGGCTCGTCCCAATGTTACGGTGGATGCTGCCGGCTTATGCCTCAAGACCGGAAACGCCGTTCTGCTTCGCGGTGGTTCTTCTGCTCTCTCATCGAACCGCAAAATTGTGGAGGTGCTGCATCAAGCACTGGCCAAAACAGACCTGCCACCGGATGCGCTGCAGCTCGTGGAAGATGCAAACCGCTCTTCAGTCGATGAAATGCTTAAGCTGAATGGCCTGCTGGATGTAATTATTCCTCGCGGGGGTGCCTCCCTGATTCGCAACGTGGTTGCCAACGCGACGGTACCTGTCATTGAAACAGGTGCAGGAATCTGCCATACGTATGTGGATGAATCGGCTGATCAGGTGATGGCAGCAGAAATTGCGATTAATGCAAAAGCACAGCGCCCGTCCGTATGCAATTCCATGGAAACCCTGCTGCTTCATGCGGCTTACGCAGAACAGCATTTGCCTGCCCTGGCCGAACAATTCCGTGAGGCTAACGTCTCATTGAAGGGTTGTGACACCACTCGCCGTCTCGTACCTGATGCCATTCCCGTGACGGAGGAGGACTACGCGACAGAGTATAACGATTATATTTTGAATATACGGGTTGTACAGAATTTGGAAGAAGCGATGAATCATATAGCAACCTATGGCACAAAACATTCCGAATGTATCGTCACCCGCGATACAGCTCATGCGGAGCGCTTCTTGCATGATGTGGATGCTGCCGCGGTGTACCACAATGCTTCCACACGTTTCACGGACGGATTCGAATTCGGCTATGGAGCCGAAATTGGTATAAGCACACAGAAGCTGCATGCGCGTGGCCCAATGGGTCTTCCTGCTCTCACTTCAACGAAATATCGCATTACTGGCAACGGACAAATTCGGCAGTAAAATCGCAGTTACAGACATATAGGGAGGAACGATAACCATGAGTCAAGAACAACAGACGTTATTACAGCAAAAGATTACTTTCCACGGAGCAGGTGCCATGGCAGAAGCCATCGTGCGCGGACTGATCTCCCGCCTCGTTGTACGTCCCCAGGATATTACGATGCTGAACCGGAGCAACCAGAAACGTCAGGAAGAGCTGAGTACCCGGTATGCCGTTCATACAGGAACAGCCTCCCAATCGCTTGAACTGCTCTCCGCTTCTCCCGTTATCGTACTGGCCATGAAACCAAAAGATGCTGCTGGAGCTCTTCGCGAGTTGGGTCCCCTCCTGTCACCGGACCAACTCATTGTTTCTGTTATTGCGGGATTATCCATTCGTACGATGCAGACACTGCTCGGCCGCAAACAGCCGATTGCACGTTCCATGCCGAATACATCCAGCACCATTGGACTCGGTGCAACCGGTCTTGCTTTCTCCGCAGAAATTACGGATGAACAGCGCAGCACGGTTATGACGATGTTTGAAGCGGTTGGCATCGTGACCATTGTACCTGAGGAGAAACTGGAGGTGCTCACGGGTATTTCCGGAAGTGGCCCGGCTTATGTATACTATTTAATGGAAGCCATGATTGCCGCGGGAATCCGTGGTGGTCTGTCCAGTCAGCAATCCCGCGATCTGACCGTTCAAACCGTACTTGGTGCAGCGCGGATGGTTCAACAGACAGGAGCGGAACCCATGAAGCTTCGCAGTGATGTCACCTCACCTGGAGGCGCCACACAAGCCGCACTGAAAACACTGGATGAGGGCGATTTCTTTGAAAATGTAATTGCAGCCGTCAACCGCTGTGCAGAGCGCTCACGGGAGATGGGGGCTGCCTTGGAAGGAGATTTAAGATGAATAACATGTGCACTGCTACATATCGTCTGCACGATGATCGTGCGGATTTCCGCAAAAAGGCGGAATCCATTGCTGTTGGCATGACTGTCGGCAGCTGGACCGAATTGCCGCAAGCCAAGCGTGAAGCGATGCAGAAACATCTAGGCGAAGTCATCAGTGTAAACGTACATGAAACTGAGGGCATGGCTCCGGGCGAGCGGTATGCTGATATTACAATCGGTTATCCCGATGTAAACTTCAGTCGCGATATTCCGGCCCTGCTTGTCACGGTCTTTGGCAAAATTTCGATGGATGGACGGATCAAGTTGACAAGACTTGGTTTCTCGGACGGATTCCTGAGCGCGTTCCCTGGTCCCAAGTTTGGATTGAATGGTGTCCGCGATCTGCTTGGTGTCCATGATCGTCCACTTTTAATGAGCATCTTCAAATCGGTTATTGGCCTGGATGCAGATGAACTGCGCGAACAGTTTATCCGCCAGGCTCTAGGCGGAGTCGATCTGATCAAGGATGACGAAATTCTGTTTGAGAACAAGCTGACACCTATTGAAAAAAGAGTCGAGGTCTGCATGAAGGCTGCCGAACAGGCTCGCCGAGAGACTGGTAAGAAACTTCTCTACGCCGCCAACCTGACCGGCCCGACTTCGCGGTTGAAGAAGCAGGCTGAACGAGCGATCGATGCTGGAGCAAATGCACTACTGTTTAACGTGCTGTCCTACGGCTATGACGTTCTGCATGAGCTTAGCAGCGATCCGGATATCAACGTGCCCATCATGGCCCACCCTGCGCTTGCAGGCGCATTCTATCCTTCGCCGCATTACGGTATTTCGGCTTCAGTGCTGCTCGGTCAGCTGATGCGTCTTGCCGGAGCAGATCTCGTCCTCTTCCCATCACCTTATGGATCGGTGACCATGCCGAAAGAGGAGAATATGGCCATTACGGAACAGCTGCTCTCAAAAGAGCTCCCGGTCAGAACCAGTATGCCGGTTCCTTCGGCAGGAATTCATCCAGGGCTTGTGCCGCTTATTTTGCGTGACTTTGGCACCGACGTCATCGTTAACGCAGGCGGAGGCATTCACGGACATCCAATGGGCACTGAAGCGGGTGGACGCGCATTTTTGCAAGCCATCGAGGCAGCACAACGCTCGATTCCACTTTCAGAATATGCAGCTGAACATCCCGAGCTGAAAAGCGCATTGGATCTATGGGGTGGAGAACGATGAGAAGTGATAAGAAAACGGTCATTTTCTGCGATTTTGATGGTACGATCACCCTTTCGGACAACATCGTAGCCATCATGAAGCATTTTAAGCCTGAAGGCATTGAACCGATCATGAAAGATACTGTCGAGCAGAAAATATCATTGCGAGAAGGTGTCGGTGCCATGTTTGCTCTACTGCCTGCATCGCAAAAAGATGAAATTGTGGAATTCGTTCTTGGACAAGCCGGCATCCGCGAGGGATTCAGTGAGTTTCTGGAATACGTACGAAGCGAAGGCATTGATTTCAATGTAACCAGCGGCGGCATGGACTTTTTTATCGAGCCTCTGCTTGCACCATTCAACATTCCACAAGACCACGTCTATTGTAACGGAGCAGACTTTACGGGTGATTTTATCCGCATTGAGTGGCCCAATCCGTGCCAGCCCCCTTGTGAGAACGGCTGCGGCATGTGCAAAACAACGGTGATCCGTACGTTCCCGGAAGAACACTATAATCGGATTCTGATTGGAGATAGTTTAACCGATTTTGAAGGTGCCAAAATTGCCGATCTTGTCTACTCCCGCTCCATTTTGACGGACAAATGCATTGAACTTGGCGTAGATCATGTGCCTTTTGCTACCTTTTACGATATCATGGAAGACATGAAACAGAAGCAAACACAAGGAGTGCTGTAAAGATGGGTTTTGAAAAAATTACATTGGAACACAAACGCCAGGTACTGGAAGAACTTGCTGATATTAAAGCACTGTTTGCCAGTCGCAACTGGTTCCCGGGTACAAGCGGCAATCTGTCGATGCGTGTGGGAGAGTTTGATCCGGAGCAATTTTATTTTGCGGTTACGGCTTCGGGTAAAGACAAATCTCTTCGTACACCGGAAGATTTTCTGTTTGTGGACAAGCATGGCAAAGCCATTGAAACGACAACCCTGAAACCTAGTGCAGAAACGTTGATTCACTGTGAAATCTATCGTTTGACTGGCTGTGGTGCCGTGTTCCATGTGCACACCGTGTTTAACAACCTGATTAGCGAGTTTTTTGGCGCAGAAGGATCTGTGCCGATCCAAGGAATCGAATTGATCAAGGCTTTTAACATTTGGGAAGAAAATGCCGAGATTCGTGTGCCGGTCCTGCCTAACTTTGCCGATATTCCATCCATTGCCGAGTTGGTTCCAGGTGTACTTGATCCGAAGGTGCCAGGGATTTTACTTCGCAACCACGGCATTTATGCGTGGGGTAAAGATGCGTTTGAAGCAAAAAGACATCTGGAAGCATTCGAGTTTTTGTTCGAAGTGATGTATCGTCAGCTGCTGCTGAAAGGTGCTTCGAAATAGAAATCATTCCTCTCTGATATTCAGACAAACAAAAAACACGCCACGGGCTGCTTATTCAGCCTTTGGCGTGTTTTTGTCTAGCGCTTTACTACAAACTTACAATCGATCATCCCGATCCCTGAACAAGAAGAGATTGGCTGATTCCTCGTCTTTTCCGTTTACTCCACTATGCTGTCCAATTGAACGCTGCTTGCCGAAGAGCAGTTTCAAGCCACCAAAAATGAGCAACAGCGAAACAATAACGGTATTCACATAGGAACGAATCTCGTAAGTCATGAAGAGATTGGGGAACAGCTCATTCAGCTGCGGGATGACAAGCCGGATGGCCAGGTAATACACACCAAGCGCTGCGATCCCGAATCCAATCAGACGCTGATGTTTAGCCCAATCTTTGAAAATGGGTTGATCGGTGAGCGGTTCCCGGCCATAACGGCTTGAACACTGAAGTCCATCAAAAAAGCTGTAGAACCAGATCAACGGAATCATGAACAAGAATACGGATAAATGAAGCAGGTCCAGAACGTAGATGCTGCCGAGAAACAGGAACATCAGTTGCATGCCTCTTTTTTGCAGTCCCAGATACAGATGACCCGCACCAGGAAAGGCTGATAACAAAGTTGCCAGCACTTTGCTTCGTCGTCCGGAGGCTCTTCCCATTTCCAGTTCTTCGAACAACGTTCGGTCCTGCAACACTTCTCCTGCCTGCTTGCGATGGACATGCTGAACCGCATCAAACATACAATACACCCAAATCACAGGCAGAATGAGCAGGAACATCAGAAATACCGATTCATTCGTAATCGAAGCTACAAATACCATCATCGCAAATGAGCCAAAGAATGCAATCAGAAACGAAAGGCCGCGATGTAACAGTCCGAGGTGAAGATGACCCAATCCTGGAATAAAGGAAAGTAAAATGGTGAAAAATCGTTCTCCCTCGCTCCCTTTTCGATACATAGGTTGACCATAGCCATTCTCGGGTACACCATACACTCCACCATGATGCTGATGCGGCCCCTCCTGGTCCATCTGTCCGAGATGCTCTTCCTGATCAGCATAGGCTTCCTGGTACGCGGGACCTTGATGGAGACCACCGTAATGTGCCCCATAACCCTGGTAACGCGCATCATGCAGTGAAGGGGCACGAAGCAGAACGATTATCATATCCAGCATGCTGATACACCAGAAGAATACGGCTCCCAGGAACCCGACAATTATCAGATCCTTTTCATCAGTCAACAATGCCAACATGACGAAGCCAATGCCTGTGCCAAAAAAGAGTAATGGATAGACCACAGCTCTGGTAGGCCGCCTCCAATAGAGAAAACCAAGGCCCGGTATCAGGTTCAATAAAAATGCAAGTAATTTGTTACGATCTGATTGCACAGTCGTCATCCTTTCTTTTCAGGCAATGCGAATTATTTATGGTTTAGGCTTGAAGTTATCCAGCCATGAAGTGGCTGCCTCCGTCCATTTTTGTGTGAAAGATCCCCTCTGCTCGCCTTCGTGGAACTTGTGATAAGGTGCGACCTTGTCAAACACCCCAGAAGAGAGGAAGATTAACGTCAGGCAGGCCGCTACCGCGTAATGAAATACTTTATGCTCCAGCCAGCGTCTGCTCCGTCCTGAACGTGATTTGCGCTTGCTCTTTGAATGTTCCAGATCTGTGATGCGTTCCATAATGGAATCCGCAAAGTGAGCCGGATTATCCAGTTTCGGCAATGTTTGATGAATACCCATAGCTTCCAGATAGTGATCCATCGCTTCTGGATCTTCGATTAATACCTTTTCCATGCGAATCGCTTGTTCCCCGGTAATTCGGCCTTCGATATAGTCCGTCCAGTCCTGAACGCCGTACATCTCGATTTTACTCACGCCACTCATCCTCCTTCCAATGACTTCTGATCCACTGCCGGGCACGGTACAAACGGGATTCCACGGTTTTGACAGCCACCTGGGCATCATGGGCGATCTGCTCATAATTTTTTTCGCTTAAATAATACGCAGTAATAATGTCCCGATGCTGGGCAGGCAGTTGATTGATTCGTTCACGCAGTGTTTCCTTGCGTTCTTCCCGAACGAGACGGGCCAGAATATCTTCTTCGCTTCCAGGCAGGTTGATTATTCGTTCTTCTCCACCCAGATCTTCGCTGTTTCTTCGGCCCAGCCTTCGTTTCGCATCGATGGCTTTGTGAAAGGCAATTCGGGTAAGCCATGTTTTGAATCCTTCGGAACGGTAATCGGGGAGAGATTTATACATCTGAATGAACGCCTCCTGAGCTGCATCCTGCGCTTCCTGATCGTTCCTGAGTACGGAATACGCCACATGGTATACATGCTGGCTGTACTTATCGATCAATAAACGAAACTTGGATTTATCCCCTTGACGGATTTGTTCGATTAAGCGCGCTTCGTCAATGACTCTCCCCTCCTCTCCACTACAATAGACGACAGCTTTCTGGGCTGCCCCTGCGTATTTATTTAATTTTTTTTAAATTCATGTGATTACATTGCCTGAAAAGATAAAATCATTCCATGGGTAGCTTGATCAATTCAATCTAGAATTCAAAAAACAGGCGCAGAATGTCTTCTGGCCTGTTCATTGATTGTTCCTTTACACGTGATTAACGTCCCCCGCTTCGGAAACGCTGCGTGTATGCCTTCGCATCCTGAACATTCTTCACCCGGTTGCGGCTCCATTCCAGCAAAATGCGGTCAATGTAACGGAAATGCACTTTGCCGGCAAATACAGCTTCCTTCAGAGCCATCAAAATCAGCTCTTCCTGATATCGGTCCTGATCCAGCCAGCTGGAGATCGTTTCGCATTCCATAGGTGATAACGGACGACCAAATTCTTTTTCAAAGATGGAGAACATGTTTCGTTCTTCCTCTTCTATTTGAACACTGTTCGAATTTGGACGTGCGTTCATGCTCATCTGCTGTGCTCGCGCTGCTGCTGCATCTTCAGCGACACACGTTGCGAGCTTGGCATACAGTCCATGCAAATCGTAACGCTCGTACTGAATATCCCGTTCCTCGTCCCGATGCTCATCAATGGAAATATATCCATCCCGCATCAGTCGCTGCAGCATTCTGGCGATGCCTTCAGGGGCAAGTCCCATACGTGCCGCGAGCTCTTCCAGGGTAGGAAACTCATTGAATTCTGCCTGACGGTAACCCAGCAATTGAATCAGCAAAAGCACTTCGGAATCTGTTAATCCAAGTTGATGATAATAACGCAACAAAGCATACGGGAGCTGTGCTGTTCCAGATGTCAATCCGTAAGCTACGCCACTCAGCCACGCTTTGGAGCCGGTTTCTTCCATAGATTCGCGATTAATCATTAAGGGTACAGACGGTAGAGCATACGTGGGAATGCAATTGTCTCACGTACATGATCCAATCCACAGATCCATGCTACCGTCCGCTCCAATCCGAGGCCGAAGCCGGAATGAGGAACCGATCCGTATTTACGCAGATCCAAGTACCATTGATATGCCTCGTCGGACAACTTGTGCTCTTCAAAGCGCTGTTGCATCAACTCGGGATCATCGATACGTTGCGATCCACCAATGATTTCTCCATAGCCTTCTGGTGCGATCATATCAGCACAAAGAACAACTTCGGGACGATTCGGATCAGGTTTCATGTAAAAGGCCTTGATGCCAGCCGGGTAATGCGTAATAAATACCGGTGTATTATACTTCTCGGCAATTGCAGTCTCATGAGGGGCACCGAAATCTTCTCCCCAAGGAATATCGAAGCCTTGTCCGTTCAGGAACTCAATCGCCTCATCATACGTAATACGCGGGAATGGAGCTGTGATACCTTCGAGTTTGGATACGTCACGCCCGATGGATTCCAGTTCAGCACGACAGTTTTTCACGACAGACTGAACCACGTGTGCGATGAACTTCTCTTGTACCCGCAAACTTTCTTCGTGATCCACAAATGCCATTTCCGGCTCAATCATCCAGAACTCAATCAGATGGCGGCGGGTTTTGGATTTCTCGGCACGGAACGTTGGTCCGAAGGAATATACTTTACCCAGCGCCATTGCCGCAGCTTCCATGTACAACTGCCCACTTTGAGTAAGATAAGCATCTTCATCAAAATATTTGATGTGGAACAGGTTCGTTGTACCTTCGGCAGACGAAGGTGTCAGAATCGGAGGATCAACCTGTGTGAATCCGTTACCATCAAAAAACTGCTGAACTGCGCGGATGATCTCTGCACGGATCACCATAACAGCACGTTGTTTGGTGGAACGAAGCCAAAGATGACGATGATCCATCAAGAAATCAACACCATGCTCTTTCGGTGTAATCGGATAGTTTTCTGTCAAATGAATGATCTCGACGCCCGTAACCGTCATTTCATATCCGGATGCGCTGCGTGGTTCTTCACGAATAATTCCCGTTACATACAAGGAACTTTCTTGCGTCAGGCTTTTGGCATCATTCCATACTTCTTCGCTAACTTCACTCTTTACGACTACCCCTTGAATATATCCGGTTCCATCGCGCAGCTGCAAAAATTGAATTTTACCGCTGGAACGTTTGTTATTAATCCAGGCACCGATCTTAACGGTTTCGCCCACATGCTCATTCACATTACGAATTACACAATCCGTACTCATGCCCATATCTCCCCTTGGTTCCTAAATTTGAAAATGCAGCGGGCAGGCCTCAGCCTGTCCCCTGCACTTCCTTGACATGCTATATTCACTTTACAATTAGATTACTTAGAATTCAATACGATTCGGTGTGTATCACGAGCAATTACCAATTCTTCATTGGTAGGTACGACGAGTACCTCCACTTTGGAATTCGCTGTTGTAATCCGGCGTGGTTCGCCGGAACGGATGGCATTGAGGGCTTCATCCACTTCAACACCCAGGTAAGTAAGTTGTTCACATACTTTTTGACGAAGAACTACGGAGTTCTCGCCGACCCCTGCAGTAAATACGATTACGTCCACACCGTTCATTGCAGCTGCATATGAACCGATATATTTACGCAAACGATATTCGTACATTTCGAAAGCAAGGGTGGAGTTCGCATCACCGTTCTCCATACCTTCTGTAATCTCACGCATGTCACTGCTGATTCCGGAGATCGCCAGCAGTCCGCTGTGTTTGTTCAACATGGAGTTCACTTCGCTCACGCTGAGTTCTTCCTTGTTCATCACGTAAGGTACGATGGCCGGATCTAGGTCACCACTGCGTGTTCCCATCATCAAACCTTCAAGCGGAGTCATACCCATGGATGTATCCACAGACACGCCACCTTGAACCGCCGTTACACTACCGCCATTACCGACGTGACAAGTGATGATTTTCAGATCTTCTACCGGACGACCCAAATACTCGGCTGCAGTCTTGCTTACGTAATCATGGGAAGTACCATGGGCACCGTAACGACGCACTTTGTATTTTTTGTACAGCACACGAGGGATCGCGTAGAGATAGGCTTTCTCAGGCATCGTTTGATGGAATGCCGTATCAAATACCATCACCTGAGGTACACCTGGCATATTGGATTCAGCCGCACGAATACCCATCATGGCCGCAGGGTTGTGAAGTGGTGCCAAATCGAACAGACGACGAATCTCAGCCTTGGATGCATCATCAACCAGAGCGGACTCCTTGAATGCTTCCCCACCATGAACGACACGGTGTCCAACAGCCTGAATCTCATCTACCGAACCCAGAACGCCGTTTTCTTTATCTGTCAAAATGTCAATGACTTTACGAATTGCTGTTGTGTGCTCCAGAATTTCACTAACTTCAGTAACATCCTCACGGCCAGTCGGTTTGTGCGTCAGAATGGAGGAATCCATTCCGATCCGTTCTACCAAGCCTTTAGCCAATACGGACTCATCCGTCATGTCATACAATTGATATTTAAGCGAGGAACTCCCCGCATTGATTACGAGTACTTTCACAGCCGGTCACCATCCTTGTCGTACTTGAAAAATCCTTCGCCCGTTTTAACACCAAGATGTCCTGCACGTACCATTTTCTTCAGTACGATGGAAGGACGGTATTTCAATTCACCGAATTCACGGAACATTCTTTCCAGTGCAGCTTCCACAGAATCCAATCCGAAACGGTCAGCCATCTCAAGCGGACCATGTTGGAAATTGTATCCGATCCGCATTGCATCATCAATATCTTCAGCAGAAGCCACGCCTTCCTGAAGGACATGAAGTGCTTCATTGATCAAAAGACAGATCAGTCTGGACGTAACAAATCCTGGGGATTCATAGATCATTACACCTTTTTTGTCCACGACTTCTTCCACAAATCTTCTCGTTTCATCGAAAGTGGCATCCGAAGTTTTCAACCCACGAATAATCTCTACAAGGTCAACCCGGGAAACCGGGTGAATAAAGTGCATACCAATAACACGCTCTGGGTATTTGGTCGAGCTTGCAAGCTCGGTCAAACTCAGCGTGGATGTGTTACTTGCAAGAATAACGTTGCTTGGGCAAACTTGATCCAGTTGACCGAATACCTCTTTTTTGGCTTCCAGGTCTTCTGAAATCGTCTCAATAACCATATCGCAAGATCCCAGTTCAGCCAAATGAGCTACTTTGGTAATACGGGAAAGAATCAATTTTTTTTCGGCTTTCGTAATAGCCCATTTCTCCAATTGCTTATCTAGGTTTGTTTCGATCATGTCATATGCATGGTCAAGCTTCTCCGTCGTATGCTCCACCAGAAGCACATCAAGTCCTTTGGCTGCAAGCATTTGGGAAATGCCTTGTCCCATGGTGCCGCCGCCGACAACTCCTATTTTTTTAAAAAACATGGTTCTGCTCCATCCTTTCGGTTCTCTATTTCTCTATTGTACCCTGTTCGCCGAAAATTACAAATTTCGACCCAACATATAATAATATCTTAGCACGAGTGAAATGTAAAAAAAAATAACCGGCATAAATAAATTATGCCGGTAAAAGGGCGCTGTCACGAAATTGACAACGAAATTGTTCGCCAGACAACACTTCTTCTCTCATCAGTGTATCCAATGAATTGTCGAAAATTGTCCGCTGTTCTTCAAGAAGCCGTTTGGTCTGTTCCATCAAATCCTGCAGAATCATTTTATTTTCACGCATAAGCTCTTCCGTTGTAACCATATCCATGTTCACGATTCCGAGGGAAGTCAGGCCAGAAGCCATCATGGTCTGTACCACATTGGTCGCCTGCTCAAAGTCGTTGCGCGAACCGGTACTGCGGCCACCATAGTACATTTCTTCGGCAGCTGCTCCGCCAAGTGCGATCATGATCTGCTCTTCCAGAAAACGTTTGGTATATAAGAATTGCTCCTGCTGGGGATTGTGACGCACATAACCGAGTGCCTGTCCACGCGGGCTGAGCGCCACCTGGCTAACACTGCCGGGACGCACGAGTTCTGCCATGATGGCATGTCCCAATTCATGAATCGCAACCCGTTTTTTCTCTTCTACACTGGATTCACGATCCGTTTTCTCACCCATCATGACTTTATCAATCGCCATAGACAAGTGACGCTGTTCAATGTTGAGCAATCCATCTCTCATGGCGTAAATTGCTGCTTCATTCATGACACTTTCCAGCTGTGCACCTGAGAAGCCATAGGATTCTTCAGCCGTTTTCTCCAGGCTTACACCCTCGAGCAGAGGTTTATTCACCGCATGGAGCTCCAGGATGTGCTTTCTGCCTTTCTTGTCAGGCAGGTCTACCTGGATATGACGGTCAAAACGTCCAGGACGGGTTAATGCGCTATCCAGCATTTCTTTGCGGTTTGTTGCCGCTATAACAAGGATGCGAGGTGTATCGGATGTATAAATTCCGTCCATTTCCGTCAACAGCTGGTTGAGTGTCTGATCATACTCGCGCTGCTGACCGCCTTCACGCTTACCACCGATCACATCAATCTCATCAATAAAAATAATGGCGTTCTCTTTATTTTCTTTTGCTGCACGTGTTCTGGCATCGCGAAATAAATCACGAATTCTGCCCGCACCGACACCGACATACATCTCGACAAACTCACTGCCTGAGGCTGCAACAAACACGGAATCGGTATAGTGTGCGGCCGCTTTGGCCATCAGCGTTTTCCCTGTTCCCGGAGGGCCGGTAAGGAGGATACCTTTCAAAGGACGAATCCCGAACTTCTGAATTTCTTCATGACGGATCAGAAAATCAAGCGCTTCCCGCAGCTCCTGCTTGGCACTGTCCTGGCCACCGATTTCTTCAAAAGTCAGTTTAGAAGGTCCTTTTTTCTTGCGCTTGCGTTCCTGACCTGCTCCAACCGTAATTCCCCCGCGCATCTGCATCATAAGCAGCAATCCGCCCACAACCGCAGCTGCAATCAGAATGGGGAAAATATTCACACCAACAAAAGCAAGAAAGATAATCAACACAGGGACAAATCCAATGGCAACTTCCTTCGTCCATTTAGGCATTAGGCCACACTCCTATCTGACCGGGTACACGCGGCAGAATAATAAACTTGCTGGCATCTCCATCTCGGAGGCTTACGTATACGTTATTGTCATCCATGGCCGTATTCACTTGAATACCATTGGTCGCCATTTTGGATAATGTAGGTGTAATATCCGTGTACTGCTTGTTCTCCATCGCTTGAGCGACAGTAAACATGGCATCGCCCCACCAGTTTTCCAGGGCTTCATTTGAATGATCCACCACGTCCAATTTCAATGCACGCGTGCCGATCAGTGTCTGTCCTTCTTTCTGAATATATTGAACCAATCTGCCCAGATCCACATCTGGCTGCAAATCAAGTTTCAATTGTACGTCATTACGGTTAATAGTTAAGTGAACGTCATTAACCCCGTCATATTGGGTTACCATTTTTTCAATCGGATTCTGCATGGCCACTTGACGATACACAAACCAACCTCCAAACAACACAACGGCTGAAATGACGGCAGTTAAAGCAATAGGCAATACTTTTAGCTTCAAGTGAGTTTCCCCTCCCAAATTTTGAGCCCATCCCTATAGCTTATAGGCATAATATGAATTGTGTACGAATGACCTGTGATGTGCCCAACAGGTTTTATTCCTGTTTGATGTATCCTTGAATACATATTTGAGTATATCACATCGTATATACAATTTCGAAGGCGAAAATATGAATAAATTATTAATTTTAACTATTCAAATCCAGAATGATTCGCAGGATACGCCAAAAAACCGGATCAGACGTGCTTCCATCTGCCGGTTCTTTGAAGAAATTACCTAAGAAAAAGTTCTGTTATTTCGATTAGCTGTTTGGAATGGTATATACCAAATCAACTTGGTCGCCATTGCTAAAACGATAGAATCGATAGTAGTTATGCGTATCGTCTTTGTAATACACTTGCCACACATAGATTCCATTGACAACTCCTGGCATAATCCGCTTAATCTCTCCGCCTGGAACTTCAGAGCTGAATCGATTCCGAATCTGTGCTTCAGACAACCCGTTCTGCAGCAGCTCACTGTGCACAGCGTTATTCCCTGTGACAGGTTTGTTGGTTGCATCGAATTTGACCCAGACGGCAATGTCCTGATTCTCTTTATTTTTGGCCATCATGGTCCAGTAAATATTGTCATCGCCTTCTTTTTGGCCCCAGACGTATTTTCGGAGATTCTCGTAAGATGTAATCCCCAGCTGCTCCTGTGCCGCTTGAATAGCTAGTGCTTCTTCATTGCGCTGGTCCTGGGTTATATAGATATAAAAGCGCTGAAGTCCAAACAGAATCAAAATCAGGATGAGCAGCGAGATCCATATCCATTTCTTTTTTCTTTTCAAAAGCCGAACTTCCTTTCCCCTATGACGCTGCTGCGTTCTGAAATTAACGGGCGAGCAGTCCGTCAAATGCAAGTTGAGACTCACGCAGAATGCGCTCTTCATCCATTGTAAGACATTCCCCATGCTTCACCAATTGTTTGCCGTCCACCCATACATGCTCTACATCCTTGGCTGAAGCCGAGTAGATCGTATGGGATATGAGGTCCGTGTGCGGATAGAAATGAGCTTGTTCAATGTTCAGTGCAATAAAATCGGCCTTCATCCCCACTTGAAGTGCTCCTGTATTGTTCAGGAATATGGATTTGGCACCATAACCCGTTCCAAGCAGCAACGCCTCTCCTGCTGGTACAGCCGTAGGGTCACCGGATACTCCTTTGTGTATCAGCGCAGCAAGTCTCATCTCTTCAAACATGTCCAGATTGTTGTTACTCGCTGGTCCATCTGTTCCCAAGGATACCGTAACACCCGCTTTTAGCAAATCCGGAACTCGTGCTACACCTGAAGCGAGTTTCAGGTTGCTTCCCGGATTATGGGAGACAGCGACATCATGCCGTGCCAAAATTTCAATCTCCTCATCATTGAGATGCACCGCATGAGCAACGAGAGAAGGCCGTGAGAAGAAGCCAAGCTTCTCCAAATGGGCTACAGGACGGAGACCGTAATCCGTCACATTCTGCTCCACTTCACGAAGCGTTTCCGACATATGGGTATGCAGCGGCAGATCCAGATCATGCGCAACCTGTACAAGCTTTTCAATGTAATCATGAGGGCATGTATATGGCGCATGTGGTGAGATGATCGTCGTAATTCGGCCACCAGCCTGTCCGTTCCACTCGCGTGCAAAGGCAGCCGATTCCTGCAGTTTGCGCATTTGCTCTTCTTCGGAACACAAACCGATTACACCACGTGCCAATGCAGCCCGGATACCGGATTGTTCCACCACTTTAGCCACCTGGTCCATATGGTCATACATGTCCAGGAATGCCGTTGTGCCACCTTTCAACATTTCCAGTACAGACAGGGAGGTACCCCAATATACGTCCTCAGACGTCATTTTCGCCTCCATAGGCCACATTTTCTCCTGAAGCCATACCTGTAAGGCCAGATCGTCCCCGTGGCCTCTCAGAAGCGACATGGCTGCATGACCATGCGTATTGATCAGACCCGGCAAAAAGACCAGTCCTTTACCATCAACCTTCGGCAGGTTCTCATCCCCATCCGGCAATGTCTCACCAATATGCACAATCTTGTCCTCTTCGACTACCATGTAACCTGAAACCACATTCCATTCCGTACCGCTATTAACAGCAAATTTGCCGTTATGAATTACCCATCTATTTGTCGTCATCTTCCTCGTCGTCCTTTCCATTCTCCAGATAATAAGCAAGGCTAAGCAGATCCGTTGTAAAATCGGCATGATGGATACGGACATGCGGCGGTGTTTTGAGGATAGTCGGTGCAAAATTCAGTATCGCTTCAATGCCGGATTCAATTAACTGATCGGCTACATTTTGAGCTTCGGTATCCGGTACGGTAATAATGCCGATGCGAATATTATCCTTTTTGACCGAATCCGATAATTCATTCATTGGCTGTACCTTCAGGCTGTTAATCTGACTGCCAATCTTGGGACCGTAAGCATCGAAAACAGCAACGATCTTCATGTTGTCTTTAAGGTACGCATTGTAATTGGACAAAGCATGTCCCAAATTACCGGCTCCGACCAGTGCTACATTGATTTGCTGATCAATCTTCAAAATTTGGCGAATTTTTTCAATCAAATACGATACGTCGTATCCGATGCCTTTGCGGCCAAAGTCCCCAAAGTATGCAAGATCTTTGCGAATCTGGGCAGGATTAAGATCCAGCCGGAGTCCAAGCTCCTGTGATGAAACCGTGTTAACCTCACGTTGGTGCAGTTCACTCAAATATCGCAAATAAACAGGCAATCTGCGTACCACGGCTTCCGAAATTTTATCTGATTTCATTACATAACTCCCCCTTACCAAGGCCACGATAGATAAATAAAAATGGAGCACCCTGCATAACCGTTTTCGTTTCCGAATGAAATCATGCAAGATGCCTTATCAAGTATAAAATTAAAAGTGCTTCATGAATGAATCATCACTTTGTTGATCTAATAAAGTTTACAGCGAGAAGACCTCATTGCGCAATGACGTTACATCCTATTCTGCAGCAGGTTCGTCATGCGCAGGCGCTTCCAGCCACTCGCTAATCCGTGGAACCATCTGTTCTGTCAGCATATGTTCCATTTTGGGACCGGGTAATGAATATAAAAAGTATTTCCCATAGTAAGACTCAATCACCCGCGTATCATAGACGATGACAATGCCCCTGTCCTTGGCTGTACGAACCAGCCTCCCGAATCCCTGCTTGAAACGAATGACTGCCTGTGGAACCGATAGCTTCATGAACGGGTTCTTTTTCTGTTCCTGCAGCAGTTCGCTCTTCGCCTCCACCAGCGGATGATTCGGCGGCTGGAAAGGCAATCTGACAATCGCCAGACAAGTCAGTGCTTCCCCCGGAATATCGACACCCTCCCAGAAACTGCTGGTCCCCAATAAAACCGTAGCTTTGGCATCCTGGAACCGACGTGTTAACTTGGAGCGGCTGCCACTGTCTACACCTTGGCCGAGCAGCGAGATATCGTTACCGGACAATGCTTCTTTTAACGGATCATAAACCTGGCGAAGCATCCTGTATGAAGTAAAGAGCACCATCATGCGCCCCCGTGTAGCAATAGCCGTTTCGGCAAGAGACCGCACGAGCATGTCCACAAAGTGTGCATCACCAACACTGCCCTTCACGCTTGGAAAATCACGCGGAATAACCAGCAAAGCCTGATCCCGGTAGCGGAATGGCGATGGCAGCATGGACGTCAGCAAACGGTTATTGTCGGCCGCTTCCTGCAGGCCAAGCTGTTCAATCATGAATTGAAATGACTTATCCACAGAGAGCGTAGCCGAAGTAAGAACAACGCTTTTCTTTTTATCGAAGAACATGTCCTTCAACTGTGCGCTGACATCGACAGGAACGGCATAGAGCTGCAGTGATTTGCTGCGGAATTGCCCGCTTGCCTCCATCCAATATACTGTTTTGGCATCATCCATCCGCATGAAAAAGCGAAGATTCTCTTTTAGCGTTGCCAAGTCTTTAAGCAAACCTGTAATGTCCGTAATCAGACTATCCGATTGATAGTCGTCCTGATCCTCTTTGACTTCCAGAAGCAGCTTGTCTCCCTTACGGATCAAGTCACCAAGCGTGACATAGATCTGGTTCTCATAATCCTGCAGCTCCTGCCACTTCGCCGGTTTCTGCGAAGGCTTCAATCGGAGTGAAAACTGTCCTGTTTCTCCCGGAGAAGCATCACTTCGCTCAGGCAGCAGGCTAAATAAAGCCTCACTCAGCCGATCCCACATTTCCTTGACTTCAACAGCAAGCGGGAACATCTGGTCAATCACTGAGCCCCATTGTGCCGACATCTCATGACCAGACAGCTGAGTTCGCAGCATGGGAAGCTGACCATTGCGACTATCTTTAAACAATCGGGTTAATGTATGAACCAACGTGAAATATTTCATATGAAGACCCAAGTGCTTGCCTGCAACATCTTCCAGATGATGGGCCTCGTCAATCACAAGACTGTCATAAGCCGGCAGAAGCTGATGAGCTGCTTTGACATCGGTAAACAGCTTGGAATGATTCGTAATCACGATATCAGACAAACCTGCTTCATGTTTTGCCCGGTGATAAAAACACTTTCTGAACCACGGACAGGAGCGTCCCAGACAGGATTCAGACTCACTCTGCACGGTCTCCCAGAAATCCCCACCGCGAGCGCTGAGGTTTAACTCCTCATCATCCCCGGTTTCCGTCTGGGTGAGCCAGACGATCATCTGTGCCGCTGTAAAATAGTCTTCTTTTGGTGTGGCGAATTCCCGTTTGTTAATCTTGTGCTCAAACTTCCGCAGACACAGATAGTGCCCCCGTCCTTTGAACACAGCAGCCTTAAACGGAAAAGGAACTACTTTGGTGAGCAGAGGGATATCCCGCTCTCGAAGCTGCTCCTGCAGGTTAATTGTATGCGTGCTAACCATCACTTTTCGTTCCTGCTTCACACTTTCATAAATGGCAGGCAGCAAGTAACCGAGGGATTTCCCCGTACCTGTACCCGCTTCGATTAACAGATGCTTTTCTTCGTCCAAGGCCTGTCTTACGCTGCTGAACATTTGCGTCTGCGCCTCGCGTTCTTCGTAATGATCCAGTGTATCTTTCAGATTATTTCTGACCTGATCCATATACTGTTCAAAACTGATACCTTCAAGCGGATTGCCTTCTCGTTCATCGCGTGGTGCACCAATCTCGGTCCAGTCACTTACGTTTAAGGCCAGCTGACGGTAATACGTATGTCCGTCGAGATCCTGAATAGGCTCTGCTTCCTTCTCGCTGCGCATGCCGTCGAAGAACCAGCCCAGATCACTGTCTTCTGGAGCAAACAGATCACTGAGACGCTGTATGGTAATCAAGGGCAATTCACGCAGCTCGTCCAGGCACTTCAGCAGTACATAAGCAGTTGCTAGAGCATCACTGTCAGCCTGATGAGGCCGGTCGTGTTGAAATCCGAACTCGGCTGATACATACCCAAGCTGATAAGACCCGAGAGATGGAAAAGAGATTTTGAGAAAATCAATCGTATCCAAAATACGCCCGGTGAACGGCAAATAGCCACATCGGTCAAGCGCATTTTGGAGAAAATGAAAATCAAAAGCAACGTTGTGTCCGACCAGGACAACATCGTCAAGCAGCGGAACCATCTCCATCATCATCTCTTCGAGTGAGGGAGCGTCCGCCACATCTTCGTCCGTAATCCCGGTTAACCCCGTAATAAACGGCGGAATAGGAACACCCGGGTTTACATAAGAACTATATATTTGAGTTATGCTGTAGTCATGATCTATGATGGCAAGTCCGGCTTGAATAATCTCACCGTCGGACTGCGTGCCGGTTGTTTCGAAATCCAATACGGCAAATTTCATTGCAATGTACAATTCCCTTCCATTCAGTCTATGTTACAGCATAGCAAAAAAACGGGCATTTGAAAATTAACTGACAAAAAAGGCGGTGTTCCCTCCACTAGGTTAAAGGAGGAAACACCGTCTTGATGCTGCTGAAAAGCACTTCATGATCAAGTACAGTCAGCTAATTCCATATTGCAGTTGTCCGCTGTTCAGCCTGCAGGCTTCCATATTATACAGTGGTTCGGTCAGCGTTGGGTCATGCTGGAGCGCTTGAGCAAACAGGGAACAGGCTCCCTTCGGATTCGCCAGCTTGGCTTCGATGCAGCCCAAAGCATTACAGGCTAGCCCCTTTAGCCTCGGGGAACCCTTCAGGTGCACAATGAGCCGCAAATGACTTCCCGCTTCAGCGGTCTGATTGAGGTTCATGTGTGCAAGTCCCAGATAGTACCGAGTCAGTGCACTGTCAGGATATTCATCAACAATCCGTGAAAATTGCATGATGGCTTGCGGATACATTTGCAACTTGAAATACCCCTGACCGCGACTAAAGGATTCCAGATGGATCTCCGGCAGTGCGGTAACTGCTTCCTGTTCCGGTTGAAGAGCAACCGGTTGTTCCAAATCCTTTACCTGACTCATTTTCTCCTCAAACATCAGCCACTCATCAATCATCCCGTCACTCATCCGCTTCAGCAAGTTCCACTTTTGCAGCAGTTCCTGTTTGTTCAGACCTTCAGCGGAAGGGTAGCGCTTGATAATTTCATCTAACATGTCGTTCATCTCGGCGAAAACATGCTGGAACATCGATGCATCCCCACCCTTGAAAAAATGGATTAGTGCGTGACCTGTACTCATTTTTTGCAGGGGGGACCGATTTCATTCCCCTTACCAGTCGATTACATAATTGTCGCGTGAACCTCATGCTTCATGGTCTGTACAGGTTTGTTCTGACCATCAACAAATACAACTGTAGGTTTATGCGTATTAGCCTCTTCCTGAGACATCATCGCATAGGAAATAATGATAACTGTATCCCCGGGCTGTACGAGACGTGCAGCCGCACCATTAAGACAAATCACTCCGCTGCCGCGTGGTCCAGGAATCACGTATGTTTCAAGGCGTGCGCCATTGTTGTTGTTTACAATTTGCACTTTTTCATTTTCCATCAAATCGGATGTTTCCATCAGATCTTCATCAATGGTAATGCTCCCCACATAATTCAGGTTGGCTTCCGTAACGGTGGCACGGTGAATTTTGGATTTCATTAACGTTCTAAACATGGGACATGACCTCCGTAGTTTGCAGTCTTGTATTGTCAATCAGTCTTGTTTTGCCAAATTTCACTGCGAGTGCAATCAGCAGATCGTCACGTCCATACACTTTTTCCTGATCAGCGAGTGGTTCCAGACTTGGAAAAGCCTGAATTTCGGCATAATCAATAACAGCTCGTGAAGACCGTGCAATGTTCTCGCGCAGAATACGGCGAATATCCGCAGCTGTTGTGTCGTGTCTGGTATCAACTGCTTCTTGGGCCGCACGCAGTGCCTTGGACAGAACCAGAGCTTCCTGACGATCTTCAGCGCTCAGGTAGACGTTACGTGAGCTAAGGGCCAATCCATCCTGCTCCCGTACAATGGGACATGGAACGATCTCAACCGGCATGTTGAGGTCATTGACCATTTGCTGGATGACTGCGACCTGCTGGGCATCTTTCATCCCAAAAAATGCCCGCTGTGGTTGAACGATGTTAAACAGCTTGGATACGACGGTGGTCACTCCATCAAAATGTCCGGGACGAGAAGCCCCGCACAACCGGTTAGTCAGACGGGATACGGATACCGTCGTTTGTGTCGGCTGTGGATACATCTCGGCAACAGTGGGAATAAATACGATATCCACTCCCTGCGTACGTGCCGTTTCCACATCTCTGGCTTCATCCCTTGGATAGCTGTCAAAGTCTTCATTAGGCCCAAACTGAATCGGATTAACGAAGATGCTCAATACTACAATATCACTCTGCTGTTTGGCAGCATGCATCAGACTCGCATGCCCTTCATGAAGATAACCCATTGTAGGCACCAGGCCAACAGAGGCTTCTCTGGTCGGGTTCGCTTGACGCATCAAGCCAATTTCCTGTCTTAATTCTGCGATGTTCCGAATCACTTTCATGAGTTGCTCTCCACCTTTTCTTTACGATGTCCGTACAATTGCTCCACGACGCCGTCTGCAGCCGTGAATACATGCTCTTGAGCGGGGAACGAACGATCCTTGACTTCCTTCACATAAGCTTCAATGCTGCTGCGAATCAATGTGCCCACATCGCCATACGTTTTGACAAAGCGTTTGGGCATGTACGGAGAAGCATACTGAACGACATCATGAAACACCAATACCTGACCATCACATCCTCTACCGGCTCCAATACCAATGGTAGGAATGGACAGCTCTTCCGAAATGGCTCTTGCCACTTCTTCGGTAACCAGTTCAAGCACAATCCCGAAGGCTCCTGCTGCTTCAAGTGCCTTTGCTTCATCCATCAATCGTCTGGCATCCGCTGCATCCTTACCCTGAATGCGATACCCACCAATTTGATTTACCGATTGCGGGGTTAGTCCGATATGCCCGAGGACAGGTACGCCTGCTTGCACCACGGCTTTGACCGTATCCGCAATTTCCACGCCGCCTTCCATTTTGACTGCATGCGCATGACCTTCCTGCATCAGTCGACGAACACCTTTCAGTGTCTCATCCACACTGCCGTGATAGGTCATGAAAGGCATATCGGCTACGATAAAGGTGTTGCCTGCACCCCGTACTACGGAACGCGTATGATATACCATATCGTCTATGGTCACAGGCAGGGTAGAATCATATCCCAGCACTACATTGCCGAGGGAATCCCCGACCAGGATCAGATCAATACCTGCTTCTTCCGCCAGCAGCGCGGTTGGATAATCGTAGGCTGTTATCATGCTGAGCGGTACGCCATCCTGCTTGTATTTTTTCATTTTCACAATATTCAACGCTTGTTTGTTAGCCATTTTCTTCATGGCTCCTTTCTCCTTTTCAATTCAAAACGCAACAAAAAAACCTTTTAGTTTTCCACTAAAAAGTCCCGAAAAGTCAAAAAAGAGTCACTTGCGATCGTCCCTTCTGTCTCGGTCCTCTTCGGCTCAGAGCAGAATCCAACAACTCACTTAACACATTTTCAATTTTGCTATGCATCTGTTCATATTCAAGCCAATTAGGCATACTGTTGCCGGAGTGCAATTCGGTCTGTATAGCCGATATCGCCTCACGAACACAGTATACCAAAGATCAGCCCAAACTTCACGTGTTATGATCATTATTTTAGTGGAAATTCGACAAGTTCCTTACTCTATCAGAGATATTTCACCCGATACAACGGTTATGCGTTCTCCACTTGACTTCTCTACAATCAATGCACCTGAAGGATCCAGCCCAATAGCAGTTCCCTCGATGCTTCCCTGCGGGTTTGAAACCTTCACCTCACGGTGAATTGAAACAGACAATGCCTCCCACAATGACGCAATAACACCGAAACCTTCTTTTTGATACACAAAGTACAGATGTTCCAGCTCGTTCAAAATGGCCGCTGCCAACTTCGTCCGATCCACCTGCTGCCCTGTTTCCACTTTGATCGAAGTGGCAATTGAAGTTAAGTCTTCAGGATAATCCGCAAGCTCAAAATTGACGTCCACCCCAATGCCTGCGATGCAGTATCGCAGTTCATGATCTTCAACCGCAGATTCAAGCAGAATGCCACACATCTTGCGACCATTGATCAAAAGATCATTCGGCCATTTGATACCAGCATCTGCCCCGGTATAGGCACGGACGGCACGACAGACGGCAACACCCGTTAACAATGTCAGCTGGGGAGTGTTCCGAAGGGGCTGCTCTGGACGCAGCAGTATGCTCATCCAGATGCCTTTGCCAGGTGGAGAAAACCACTTACGACCGAATCGCCCCCGTCCACCCGACTGTTCTTCAGCAAGGACCACAGCGCCTTCGGCCTGCCCCTGTTCAGCCATTTGCTGAACATCGCCTTGAGTAGACATCGTCGAATTCAGAATCACTGCCTTACGACCAAAGATTGACGTTTGCAGAGCCAGTTGGAGGCCTGCTGCATCAATACTGTCGGGTTTTGTTATCAGGCGATATCCTTTGCGGGAAACCGCCTCAAATTCGTATCCAAGATCACGCAATTTGTTCACATGTTTCCAGACTGCCGTTCTGCTAATGGACAGGTTCTTGCTGATTTCTTCACCAGACACGAATTGCCCGTCCGCATTCATTAACATATGTAACAGTTCTTCATGCTTGGTCATCTGCAACCACCCGCTTCACTTCAGCAGTCAGCGCTTCATGCTGATTCGCTATATTTCCAATCGCCGTTTCACGCAACAAATGCTTCATCAGCTGACCAAGCCAAGGTCCACCTTTACGCTGCAGCTGTTCAAGAATATTCTCTCCGGTAATATCGAGATCCTTTAGCTCGTGCACCTTCATGGTTTGAGTCCACTCCCCCGCATTGGCATAAATCTTTTGATATACCTTTTCTGCTGAAGTGGAAAGACGTGAACCAGAAGGAAGAAGTGGTTGTATTTTGAGCCAGTCCTCGGCTGCCTGACGCCCACACGCTAACACGGTAACAATCCATTCGGATCGTAACGTCACATGGTCCTTGTTTTCACGAACCACCGTCTTCATTAATTCTTCAACTTGAAGGACTCCAGTAATCCGCGTACGATCATCGTTGGAAAACGTCCACCTGCGCAGTAAAGCATCTGCTTCCTCCCTTATGTACTGACCTGAGATCAGCAGAAGAGACCAGCGCAGCAAAACGTCTACTCCCGACAATTGTTCGATACTAACCAATATTTTTTTATCGAATCGGTCCCCGTGAACCGGGGCCTTGATAAATTCCAATGCTCGGCTGCGGGAGAGCAGCTCCAATCCTCTCAGCGGATGGGGGCCAGCCATCATTTTTACCATTTCGGTTCGAACCCGTTCCATGGCGATATGTTGAAGCAGATCTCTTTGTTTCACAAGACCTCTCCATGTGTTATAGGCAATCTTAAAATCAAATACCGATGCAAACCGGACACAGCGAAGCATACGAAGTGCATCCTCACCGAATCTCTCATTCGCTGCACCCACACATCTGATCCATTCTTCACGAATATCAGACTGACCACCAAAGGGATCAACGATTTTGCCGTTTCTGTCCATCGCAAGGGCATTCATCGTAAAGTCACGACGCTGCAAGTCTTCTTTTATATCCTTGACAAACTGAACCTCAGACGGTCTCCGATTGTCCTTGTACTCCGATTCCGTGCGGAATGTTGTGACCTCAAAAAAATAGCCGCCTGAACGTACGGTAACCGTACCGTGCTGAAGCCCTGTCGGAATACAGTCCGCGAACAGTTCCATCACTTGTTCAGGGGAAGCCGATGTTGTAATATCCATATCATCTACACTGCGTCCAAGCAGCTCGTCACGGACACAACCACCGACCCAAAAGGCATCATAACCTTCTTCGTTTAACTTCAGCAGCACCTCTTCACTCTGCCGAGCCATTTCCGGGTCTACCTTTGTCCATTGCACCAAACCCATCACCTCATTACCTGCCTGCTGCTCCATATTTCCTTGGTCAGCTGCTTCTGCCGATGATTACGACAGTTTATCCACAAACGGGCTTCAAATTGGGAACTTCACGTCCCAGCACCCGATAGTATATTTGTTCATACTCATGCCGAATTGCATCGTTACAAAAATCATGATGAGCCCTACGAAGACATGCTTCCCTGAAATCAGCGGCCAGTCGATCGTCTGTTAATATACGAATCGCGTTCTCAGCCATGGACTGTGTATCGCCGATCGGGGATAAATATCCGGTTTTGCCGTGCAGTACGAGTTCCGGAATTCCTCCCGCCTGCGATCCGACCGTTGGCACACCGCAAGCCATCGCTTCCAGAGCCACAAGTCCGAAGCTTTCTTTCTCGGAAGGCAGCATAAGGATGTCCGCCATCGAAATGACTTGTGCAATATCATCCTGTTTACCAAGGAAATGAACTTTATCATTCAATCCCATGTCATTGATTTTCCATTGGATTTTAGGCAGGTCAGGCCCCTCACCAACAAATAACAATTTGGCTGGAACCTGCTCCTGCACCTGACGGAAAACCTCAACAACGTCCTGGGTTCTCTTCACCGGACGAAAGTTGGAGATATGCATCAATATTTTCTCGTGCGGTGCTGCAAAATCCCTGCGCAGACTGGCTGCATCCCGAGGGTAATATATTCGTTTATCTATAAAATTGTAGGTCAAATCAATTGGACGCTGTATATCCAGCAGATCTACCGTTTCCCGAATCAAATCCTGTGATACAGCAGTTACGGCATCACTTTCATTAATTGCAAGGCGAATGAGATCCTTCAGCGATTCGTCCTGTGCAAGAACGGTAATGTCTGTTCCATGCAGCGTCGTGACTACCTTCAGGTCTTCGCCCACCATTTGTTTGGCCAAGAAGGCACATACGGCGTGCGGAACTGCATAATGCACATGCAGCAGATCCAGCTGCTGTGCCTTGGCCACTTGGGCCATCTTGGTTGCAAGCGACAGATCATATGGTGGATAGCGAAAAACATAATAATCGTTCACTTCAACTTCATGGTAAAAAATATTCTTCTGAAAAGTACCCAATCGGAACGGGATACTATTCGCAATAAAATGAACCTGGTGACCCTGTTCGGCAAGCAATTTGCCGAGCTCCGTTGCGACAACGCCAGACCCTCCGAGGGACGGATAACAGGTGATACCAATCTTTAACTTTTGCTCCATCCGGTGGACGCTCCTTTGATCTCCCGCGTGTGCAGGTTGATGTAATGCAACGGAAAATAAAACGATATATCAGGATACGAGCAAGCGCAGCAGGATATTACCTGGCTGCTGCGCCAAACTGCCCAACGACATAAGGTGTAATACTCACAAATCCTTCAGCAAAGGGTATCAGGCTCCGCTGACCCAGCAAGGAATCGCGGGCTCTTACACGTTCAATATACCCTTGATTCAATGGGGTAGAAACCGTACCTGCTCCTGATTCAAATTGAGAACGATAACTGAGCAGCGATCTTTCCTTTTGCTCATAGTGTTCCGTAATATCGACAATCAAATCCGTTGGCCCAATATCATTAATGAAGTAAAAATACAGTTCCTTCACTTGGATGGCTGGCATGTCCGGCATATAATTTCGCAACTTGGCATTGAATACCGCTTCCTGTACAAGCTTGCTGCACATGACATGATCCGGATGCCGGTCTTCCCAATAAGGTGCAAATACAATTCGCGGCGCATGACGACGAATCTCAGCCGTTACAGCCTGTATATGTTCAGGGGTTATGTATAAGCCGCGGTCTGGCAAACCCAGATTGGTTCGACACGAAAGACCGAGGACGCGGGAGGCTTCCTCCGCTTCCTCGGCTCTGCGCTCTACAGTCCCGTTGGATGACATTTCTGCTTTTGTCAGATCACACACGCCAACTTTCAAGCCTGCGGCAGTATGCTTGGCGATTGTTCCCGCCATACCAATCTCCGCATCATCAGCGTGTGCCCCAAAAATCAGAATATCAAGACTCATTGGGAATCACCTTGATTCACTCCAGCTTCCGGTTTGTATTTATGCACAAGTTCTCTCCAGCCAAAATCTCCGCGATCCAGTGCTTTAACCAGAATTTCCGCCGTTGCGATATTGGTTGCGAGTGGAATGCCCTGTACATCACACAACCGAAGCAGTGCATTGATATCCGGTTCGTGTGGCTGAGCCATCAGCGGATCACGCAGGAAGATAATCAGATCCATTTCATTTTGAGCAACCAAAGCACCGATCTGTTGGTCTCCACCTAGAGGACCGGATTCAAACCGGTGAATTTTCAGGGACGTACCTTCCATAATACGAAGGCCCGTTGTACCTGTAGAATATAGTTGATGGTCAGTAAATACGGGTTCATAAGCAGTCACAAAGTTTACCATCTCTTCTTTTTTGCGATCATGGGCGATAAATGCGATTTTCAACATGATAATCTCCTTTAGTCGATAAAGTGATCAAATCCGTAGATGAGTCCTGTATATTCCATAACCTTCTGCACTCCGATTTTAACACCAGGCATGTACCCTGCACGCTCGTAGGAGTCATGACGAATTTTGAGCGTTTGACCAAAATCGCCGAATACCACTTCCTGCTGAGCAAATACACCTGGCAATCGAACACTGTGAATACGGAATCCGTTATAGTATCCACCACGTGAGCCTTCAATCGTCTCCTCTTCATTCGGGTTACCCTGACGAAGTTCTTCCCGGTTGGCTGCGATCAATTCAGCCGTTTTAATCGCTGTTCCTGAAGGCGCATCCAGCTTTTGATCCCCGTGGTACTCAATAATTTCAACATTAGGCATATGTTTGGCCGCCTGGGCTGCGAATCTCATCATTAATATAGCACCGATGGAGAAGTTCGGAGCAATCAGACCTCCAATCCCTTTATCCTGACACTGCTTGTCCAGTTGTTCAATCTGCTCCGTCGTGAAGCCGGTAACCCCCATAACGGGTCTGACTCCATAACGGATCGCAAGTTCTGTATGAGCGAAAGCATATTGCGGTATTGTAAAATCAACCATGACCTGCGGTTTGGTCTCAGCAAAGGCCATTTCGATATCATCAGTTACGAGAACTCCGCACTCGGGAAGACCGACAAGGGTTCCGGCATCCGTGCCTGCGCCGGAGCGGTTAACCGCGGCAGCGAGCTCCAGTTCTGGATCCTGAAGCACCAGCTTCACCACTTCCCGGCCCATCCGGCCAGCCGCTCCGATTACGGCAACTCTTATTACTTCACTCATCTTGGCTGCATCTCCTCACTGTATGTTGGATCAATCATTTGAATCCATTTCCTCAGCTATCGCTTTCACGATGCAGATGAAACGAATTTCTTATTGAATGGAATTTTTACGCTGCTTGATTTGTTGGTACAACTGATGCAGTTGCCCGTTCTGCGGGTCCAGCGATAACGCATCCCGGACTGCCTTAATTGCACGATCGAACTCATTCAGATCGCTATATGCCAGTGCAAGCATCACATGGGCTTCAACATACAGGGGATCAAGCTTAACCGCCTGTTTAAGCAGAGCAGCTGCCTGAGCATAACGCTCCTGCATACCGCTACCCGCCTGTTCAAGCAAAACCTTCGCCTGTGTGCTTAGCTGCTTGGCTTCCAATGTCTGCAAATGCAGGACATATTCCTCTGTGCCTCCGGACAGATCAACCGCCTTGCGGGCATGTTCCAGCGCCGGGCCCAGATGCTGGCTGCGGGCATGCGTAATGGAACAGCGATAGTGGAGCTCCGCATGTTCCGGGTGAGCAAGAATGGCCGATTCAAACCAACGGATCGCCTGCTCAAAATCATTTTGCAAAATACAGCGGTAAGCCTGCTGCATATAATCTTCCGGCTTCATCATCCAAGCTGTCCCTCCCCAATCGGGTGATGGTACAGCATATGTAATCTACGCCTAATCGGTGTTTTTTGGAGTCCACCGATTTGCATCGCGTGTATTGAATTTATGCATGACTTTGTCGTGTGCCTGCGCGAGATCGATCCCGAGCGAGTTGGCAAAACAAATCGTGATAAACAAAATATCCCCAAGCTCCAGTTCAATGGAATTGTCTGCTTCGGATGCTTTCTTCGGCTTTTCACCGAACTCGTGGTTGACTTCCCGAGCAAGCTCTCCAACCTCTTCCGACATACGGGCCAACATGGCCAGTGGACTGAAGTAGCCCTCCTTGAACTGGGAGATGTAGAGGTCAACCTCGCGCTGCATTTCTGCGATGCTTTTCTCCATGAGAACGGATTCTCCTTTTGAAATTGTGTCGTATTTGTTCCTAATATATCAGTTATTCCGTTTTACTTCCACCATCATAAGGCACAAATCATTTTTAAAGAATCAATAAATAGGTATACTATATGGGAAGTATTGCTTCATCATTAATTTACATATGGAGAGGGATCTTATGAGCACTGCCAAAACATGGGTTCAATTCAAACTGATTCTCCCTATTCTGTTGGGTACCGCTTTGTATGCCTTTGGACTGCTGTACTTTATTATTCCCAACCAGCTGATGGAAGGCGGCGTCACAGGGATCACCGTCCTGTTAAATTATGCTTTCGGCCTCTCTCCTTCTCTGACAACCCTTGTTATTAACGTTCCCCTCTTTCTGGTCGGACTCAAAATATTGGGTGGCAGACAGATGATCTACACGGGGGTGGGGATCGGTGCGCTCACCGTGTTTCTGTGGTTATTTGAGAAAATGATTCACTTGGGGTGGATTGAGCCGCTCCATACGGAGAACGATCTCTTGCTGGCGGCACTTTATGCAGGTGTCACTCTTGGTGCGGGCCTTGGCATTGTATTCCGCTCCGGTGGAACGACAGGCGGCTCCGATATTATCGCACGGATTCTCAGCCGGAAATATGGATGGAGTATGGGCCGGATCCTGCTGGGGATCGATTTTATTATTATTGGCATCTCCCTGATCTACATTCCAAAAGAAAAAATACTGTATACGCTGGTTGCCGTATTTATCGCTTCCAAAGTTATCGACTTTATTCAGGAAGGGGCATATTCCGCTCGCGCATTTATGATCATCAGTGACCATGCTCCCGAGATTGCCGATCTGATTACCAAGGAAATGGACCGCGGCGTAACACTGATCCCAGCTATCGGTGCTTACTCCAAGCAAGCGAAACACGTTGCCTACTGCGTTATTTCCCGTCAGGAATTCAGGCGACTGCAAACCATCGTCAGGTCTGTTGACCCCCGGGCTTTTGTCATTATCAGTGACGTCCATGATGTACACGGGGAAGGCTTTAAAGAAAGCTAAATATGATATATAAAAAAAGAAAACCTCTCCCAGAAAGAGCCCATTTCGGCTTTTCTTGGGAGAGGTTTTTCTCATGGCACATAAGGTAGGTCCATTAGCGCCGGAATGGAAATATGCCTTGCTGCTGCGCACGATACTTGCGATATCCCGCATAGCTGAGTGCAGCTACAATCACAGACGTAATAAACAGTCCTGCCGCTCTCCGATTCGGCCCCTCAACAAATGGTACAAATGCGCTCTCATCCTTTTCGCGTCCAAACAATTGATTCACCAGCTCTTCACCATGGGATAGCATGCTTTGCAGCTGAGCCACATCTGGCTGTTTGGCTGCAGTCAGCCCTTTGGTGTGAGACAACCAGGCATCCAATTGAGCTATCTCGTATGGTTCTCGGCGAATCATGGCCGCCGGACGAATCGTTTCATAATGTTCCTCCAGCACCGCATATTGGCTGGAGAGCGCTGCTCCATTATCATGTCGATTCACAGCGGTTGATAAGGCCTGAAGGTCATTTTGCACAATTTTATAATATTGGAGCCATAATGGTTTGGCTGGGTTAGCAAGACTGTCGGCAGCCAGTCTCAGTTTGGCAGAAGCTTGCTGTAGACCGGTATCGTCACTTTTAACGCGGACAGCTGCTTCTTTAACTTCCACGATGGTTTCGGATATGGCATGTATGCCTTCGACCGTCGTCTGGCCTTCAAACGAGATATGTTCCAATCTTTCGCTAATACGCATAATGCTGTTTCTGACTTCCTCAATATTATGCTCCAAGGCATGTCTGTAGAGTGAAGTCGCTTCCTCATTAAGCTGCTGAATAGAACTATTGACGAGAACCTGCTGGTCCGCCCCCCCGTCATTCCCTTTACTTTGAGCAGATACACTGTATGACAAGTTCGTCCAGAACAACAGAGTCATGAACGATACTACCATTAATCCGGTTTTGATCCAGAACGTTCTCTTCATGGACATCCCCCCCATCACCAATGTATGGCGGGGTAGAGCAGCTTAGAACAAGCTTATGAAATCAGGTTCGTTTAGCCTGTCTCAATGCAAGCCATGCACACAAGATGCTGACCAGTGTCAGTCCGAATGTAAAATTACGTACACCATCCAAATGCTCATAAAGCGAACCCGGAAGCCAAGGGAAAATATCATATGTATAATCCATCGTATCGTTCAATAACGTCCATAGACTGGCAATAAGCAGCGCCACCCATCGGAAACCAAAAAATCTTACATAAATCAACGCTTCAATGGCCATGGCACTGTGTGAAGCGATCAGCATCCAGTCCTGCCAATGGGGTGAACCTCCCTGCATCCAACCTGCAAAAATAATGGATACGGCCCACACACCATATTTCACCGATGTGACCACAGCGAGAGCTTGAATAACATGTCCAATTCTGTTGAGTACAACCGATTTGGGTTTATACAAGACCCATAATAAAGCAAGTGTAAAAAATAAACTCGCTGTTGGACTGTCAGGGACAAATACTACCTGCCACAGCGGCTGTTCAGCCAGTGTTCTCTCCAACTGATCTCCGTACCATATGTAACCATAGACGGTTCCTACCGCATTACACCAAAACAGAAGCCACAGGAAATACCGATTGGTTAAAAACTCCCGGCTCCAGAAAAACGATAAAGACACGTTCGCTGCCCCTTCCTTCTTTCAGTTTCTATGAGCTATAAATCGCTGGTTGGTAAAACTCCTCAAAAAAAACCTGACCGCAACAACAGTCAGGTTTTTGGCTTAATTCGATTTTACTGTTCTGCCTTCTGTTTCGCAAGCCATTCCGCAAGGTGGTTGATATCGTCGTCTGTCAGACCTTGGGCGATGGCGTTGTCATACTGTGGCTGCATGCTGTTATATCCTTCTTTGATAATGGTCAAGATCTCTTCCTGGCTGTGCTTGTCACCAACACCACGAAGAGAGGGACCAGCAGCACCCTTCATATCAGCAGCATGGCAAGATACACATCCTGCCTTCTTGAACGTTTCCATCGCAGGATCGTCCTTCTCGACGATAGCCACTTCTTCCTTTTGGCCCGGTGCATTGGAAGTTGGCAGTCCTTGTTCATGCTTCTCCAGCGCTTCTTCCTCACGCTGAATATGTTCAGGCTTCTGACCTGTCGCTTCTAACTCGTGCGTGTAGTGCGTCCATGCCACATTCGTCAGATAAAACACGGAAATGATCGACAAGACCATCAGGGATGAAGCAATGGGACGCCTGTAGAACCGTCGCTCCTTGCCTGTATCCAAGAACGGGGCAAGGAGTAAAGCACCGAAGGCCACCCCACTGACACCCAACACACCGAGCAGGACATAATCGCCTGAAGCGTATGGATATTTCAGATATTGATACAGAAAAAGGAAATACCAGTCCGGCATAGGAATAACGGATGCACTAGGGTTAGCGGGATAACCAAGTGGTGCAGGTTCAGAAATGGTCAATACCAGAATACCCACCAGTACAACAACGCCAACCATCCATTCCTTTAGCAAAAAGTTAGGTATAAATGCCTCGGATTTGCCTGGATACGCCGTATAGTCTGGCGGGGTAATGAACCCTGCCCCTTTGCGGACGCGTGAATCACCGACAAAGATAATCTTCTCCTGATCATCAGACTTGTGACCGTGAGCCATTACGATTCCTCCCTTCTCAGATTATAGTGGTCCCGAAATGCCCTGTCTGCGGATCATAATAAAGTGTCCGACCAGAAGCACCAGGAGCACAGCTGGGAGGAAGAAGACGTGTAGGGCAAAGAAACGCGTTAACGTCTGCGCACCTACAATGGTTCCACCTTGCAGGAATTCCTTAATAATTGGCCCCAGCCAAGGAACGGTATTGGCAATTTCCAGAGTAACCTTGGTTGCAAAGTAGGCTTTGTTATCCCATGGCAGCAGGTATCCTGTCAATCCCAGACCCAGCATGACGAAAAAGATCAGCATGCCCACGACCCAGTTCATTTCACGCGGTGCTTTATAAGAGCCTGTGAAGAACACACGCATCGTATGTAAAAACATCATTACGATTACCAGACTCGCTCCCCAGTGGTGCATGCCGCGCACAATTTGGCCGAAAGCTACTTTGGTCTGCAAATACTCGACACTGGCATAGGCATTGATGATATCAGGCACATAGTACATTGTCAGAAACATTCCTGAGAGAATCTGAATTACGGTGATAAAGAACGTCAATCCACCAAAGCAGTAGACGAATGCGGAAAAGTGATGAGCCGGGTTTACGTGCTCTGGAACTTCATGATCCGCAACGTCCCTCCAGATTGGCGTGATATCGAGACGCTCGTCAATCCAGTCATAGACATTTTTAAACATCTGCGTTCACGCCTCCTATTTCACTCGGGTGTTCGGAACAATCTCGCCCAGATAAACCCAACCCTGATCCTCCTTGACCACATATTCATCCAGCGGTTTCGGGGCTACGGCAAGATTTTTCCCTTCCTTGTCATAGTGCGCGCCATGGCAGGGGCAATGATACTCATCAGGATAATTTTTGTCACTGTTCCAGCCCACTGTACAACCCAAATGTTTACAGATTGGTGAAAGCGCATAAATTTTACCCTGCTCATCCTTACGAATCCATGCCACTAGCGAAGCATTACTCAAATACCAACCATCCTGTTGCTGCAGTTCGAATGTGAATTCTTGAGGTTCGTTCGTAATTTTGCTGATTTCAGCTACTTTGACAGAAGTGCCTTCTCCCTTATGTTGCAAAATCGGGTCCACCGCAAAACGGACCATGGGAAGAATCGCACCGGCGGCCATATAGGCTGTAGCTCCACCAAGCGTGTACGTCAAAAACTGCCTGCGTGACATTTCCTTCCGGCTTGGCGGTTTGTTCGAGGCTTCGTGCTGGTCATGCTCACTGCTCATACTGTCTCCAACCCCCTTTGTCAGCCAACTCTCTCATACGTTTTCATTATCAGAAATTCCACGACTTACTAGAACATACATAATCATATAGTAGCCCTAGAACACCGTCAAGAATTTGTCACACATTTTTAAGCTTCAATTGTAAGCGTTATTAAAAAAGTGTTGATAAATTGTCACAATTATAAATCAAAGTTAGCTTTTCCACATCTCCCGGACTTTTTCCCCGACAAAACTCGCTATTTTCATTTCATCCATTTGCTCAGTCAATTGGGAACGACTAAAAACAAGATCTGCACACGGAATTTTATCCAGTTCCAAACAACCATCAGATGTCATTATCACCACAAATTTGAATCCGGATTGCTTAAGCTGCTCACATATGGTGTTTAATGCCATTGACATTTCCTGAAAAGCAAAATGAAATGCGGGATACGTCATGATTCGTCCCTTGAATGGAACCTCAATCGTGTCCAGAAAATCTCTAAGCCTCTCTAACGCCTCCGTAACTTCAGCCGGAGACTGATTTCCCGTAAGACCGGTAAATGGGATAAGGCATGTATCCAGATAGAGTTGCAGTTCAGCCCAGCTGTCATGAGTCATCTCACTGAATTTCAATTCCCTATTTCCCCTCTCTATCCATTTTATTCCCATATTATATATGAGCCTTCGATGTAAATCTATAGATTCATTCGAAACCTCTCTATATGAAACAAAAAAAGAAATGCGTATTGACGCATTTCCTGTTTTATCTGTTTTAATCATCAGTTTATGGTTTTCAGTTCATCCGTCAGACTCCGGAAAGCTACTTCGTCTCCGGTAGCCAACGCCTTATCGATTTCCATATACAGCTTCTCGCTACGCTGTTTACGAAGCGCTTCGTCCCACACCATCTCAGCAGCCAGCCCCAACATGACTTCATACGTAACTTTCATTTTATCCAATAGGATGCACCTCCAAAACGGATTTAAGAGCTCCTATATTCCTTACCTTTGGCAACATAACCAAGTGATGTCCTGGACATCCGCTCAAGGTCGGCATCCGTCAGTTCACGGATCACTTTGGCCGGTGTTCCCAAAGCCAGGGTATAGGGCGGAATTTTAGTATTTTCAGTTACAACAGAACCGGCCCCGATTAGTGTATATTCACCAATTTCGGCTCCGTTGAGAAGGATGGCTCCCATACCAATCAGTGAGCCTGTTCCAATGTGACAACCGTGAATAATCGCAGCATGTCCCACGGAAACATCGTCCCCCAGAATCAGAGGTTGATTTGTATTGACATGTCCTACAGCATTGTCCTGTATGTTACAGCGTTGCCCAATCAAGATTGGTGCCATATCAGCCCGCAGTACTGCATTGAACCAGACCGTCGACTCTTCTCCTATTTTCAGATCACCTATCAGCTTGGCCCCTTCAGCCACATACACCGAAGAATGAAGCTGTGGTTGTTGACCTTTGAACGGAATTATCATCAGTATCACTCCTTAATTTGGGAGTGATTTTAGCAACATGTCCTCTAAATGTCAAACATTACAGGAGTCGTGTCTCCGGACAGCGATCTGCAGGATGCCGCCAAACGTAAGCCCCAGGCCGTCATTTGCACGGTTACTCCACTCTCCTGTTCTCCAATGCGAAGCATACCCAGATGCAGCATCATTTTGATGACTCTTGTTTCATAAATGGTCTCCGGCGTGTCGTAATAAAATGGCTGTATCAACGGACCAATCTGACGAAACAAAGACTCTGCTGTGGACCAATCCGGTGCACATTCCCCTGTCCAGTAGACGATGGAGGACAAATTTGGAATAGCACCTTTATAAAGTCTTAACCAAAACCGAAATAGCTGTATCATTTCGGCAGTTTTCTCTGCCCCCAGCTTGTCTTCGCCAGATGCAGACAGTTTCAGCAGTCCTTGTTCTTCCCGAACTAGGCGGTGGTGAAATGCATAATCGTATAGAAATGCAAAACGGTCTGGATAATCCTTGAAGGAACGGCCGTAGCCAAACCTCCAGCCTGCTTTTCCAACCAATGTCTCGCTGACATGTAGATGATCCATCACCTGCTGCTGGGAACGACGGTACATCATGCCCTCTGCGTTCAAGGGGATCTCATGCTGCTGAACAAATTGCAGAAACAACTTAAGATCGTCTACAAGCAGATGGTACTCATCCCTATACATGGGTGGTTCACTTGTCTTTTTAATACCCGCCTTCAGGTGAGTTGATAACACATCCCGGAATCTCATTTTCAAATCCTGGGGCACCTGATACAGGTACTTGGTATGCTGTGTTGTTCCGTTAAACAACCACCCGCTCTTGGTGAAGCGAACAATCAGATCGCGCGGACTGGCGCCAGCGTCGCTTTCCTTTTTGTCCATCGACTGACGTGCAATGGCGACAAGTTCTTCCATCCCAAAGTATTGACGGGGATCAAATAGCAGGTTGTTCAGAAAACGCAGATGCGCCACGTTCAGTTCGCTAACCTGTTGCTCAAAAAATCGCCTGCTGCCCAATGTCGTGAGAATACTCTGGATGAGTTCATGTTTGGAATTCGGCTTACACTCACATTGGTAATAGTCTGCTATACGATTAAGCTGGCCGATATCGGCAAAAGTAAGCATATCCGCTAGATTCATGGGTCCATCGCCTCGCCGTTGACTACTATTTGGCTACTGATTCGGGGCCTGAGTAGTTTGGTTTTGTAAACATGTTTGACGGAATTCCAAGGATCTAAACCTCTTTGCACAAATCTTTTATCGTTTTAACCATACTATGCCCTAACTTGTCTGCTCAGAAGAAAAATGAGAGGCTCGAAATGATATAGAACGACAGCTTCGCTGTTTGAAAACAAAAAAAAACAATCTGAGTCCAATTACTCAGATTGTTTGGCCGAATCCAAAGATAGATGTCGTGTGCAGTTATATAACAAGGGACTCCAGTCGTCCTTTTCTTTTTCCAGAATAGTAAGCGACAAGTTTCCAATTCGTTCCGTATAGCGGTCTTTGTACAAGGCAGATAACAGATTGGCCAGAAAAGCCCCATGCGTCACAATCAGCACATTTTTGCTTGGATATGCAGCCCATAGATCCTCCAGGAACGCTAAAGCCCGTGCCTGTATATCAACAATCTGCTCCTGTCCCAGATCCAGCGTCTCCCAGGTTGTTCCCCAGCGGGCGATTCGTTCATCCGAGGTCAGACCCTCGATTTGACCGAAACCTCTCTCTTTCAGACGTGCATCCGGATCAAGCATAGGCACATTTAGCAGTTTAGAGATGATCTCTCCTGTCTCCTGCGCACGGGATAAACCACTGGTGATGATATAGTCCCACTGATACTCCTCAGTCAACAGACGGCTTCCCAGCCGTTCTGCCTGCTGACGCCCTTCTGCATTCAAAGGGATATCAGTCTGCCCCTGAATACGTCCTGCAGCATTCCAATCAGTAAGACCGTGACGAATAAGCCCAATCCTCATCTCATCCCTCATTTCTCTATACGGTGAACGGCAGGTAGCTATGCGCGTGCACCTTGTTTACGTTTGTTCGTCGTACGATGCATGCGCCCCAGTGAAAACAGAGCCATGCCTATGGCAAGCAGTGACAAGGCCATCCAGTATCCCGGATAAGCAGGTCCCATACTTACGACAAAAGGTTCAATGATGCTCCCTCTGTCTGCCCCTGGCATGTTGTACTGGTACATGCTTGAAGCCGTCAGATCACTTCCAGCAACAGCTGTTTCGAGTATCCCCGTAGAAACAACGCTTTGCTTCTGCTCAGCTTCAGATACTTCTGGCTTAAACATCGCCATGTACAAGAAACTGCATAAAAAAATGGCCAGAAACGCAGCAATCCACAAAGACATATGCTTGCGGATCGCAGCAGAGAATCGATTCACCTTTGCCTCTTCAGGCAAAAGCCATGGTGACTCCGCATAAATGCGGTCCATTACATTGCGATTGACTCTCTCTGCCTGCTGCTCTGTCACGGGTTCCGGTATGCTGTGCAGCAATATTTGGGCTTCTTCCCAAACCTCAAACTGCTGCGAACAGTCCTCACAACCATCCAGATGGGCATGAAATACAATCCGCTGCGGATGATTTGCCGGCAAGTCCCAGATCAGTGCAAACAGGTCCTGGGCTTCATTGCAATTCATCGGTTCTTCATCCCTTCATATGGCTCGTACACCGGTTCGAAGAAATAAGGCTCCAATTGAGTTTTTACGCTTGATCTTGCTCTGAACAATAACGATTTTACAGAACTGACGCTCTGCCCAAGAATATTGGCAATCTCCTGGTAGTCTAGTTGATCATATTCACGGAGTATTATGGCAGAACGCTGCTTCTCCGGTAAGTTGTTAATGGCATCTCTAACCAGCATTACCCGCTCACTGCGCAGTACAGCATGCTCTGGCGCGTTCTCGGAAGGAGCAATTGGTACGATACCACTCTCTTCAAGAGGAACGCTTCCACTGCGCTGCTTGCGCAGTTCACTCAGCACCGTATTTCTCGCAATGGTGTATAGCCAAGTTGAGAATGAAGCATCCACCTCACGGAATGAGTGCAAACTGCGGAACGCCTTATAGAAAGTCTCAGAACAGAGATCTTCCGCAAGCAGCTCCATATTGGAACTTTTCAACATATGATATACGAAAGCCAGTATTTTACGCTGATAACGACGCATCAGCTCGGAATATAACTCCAGGTTACCTTCCTTGATTTCTCGAATCAACTGGGAATCCGTCATTTGAGTGCGACCCCTCCTCGCCCATCCATGTGCTTCTCCCCGTTCGACTCTATCCATGTATTACCGAACAGGCACAAAAAAGTTGCGGTTCTCACCGCATAAAACAGCGTAAGGGCCCTTCAGGCCTCTACGCCAAATTCCCCTATGTAATGGCAATTTCCCCAACGTTTCTACATTAACAGTATTTATTGTACAACGGTCAGCATCATCCTGGCAAATCTATTGTGCATCATAAAAACCCGACCTGTCATTCTTATGCAATTTATTGCGCTCGTATGACGCCATTAGAATCCATTTTGGCAAAAATGCACATTGCACACTCATTAGACGTACGAGGATTCAAAAAGGTTTCAAAATTTTAATCTTTTTTTCACACCTGAGTTGAAGGATTTTATTTCCTGAATTAACGTAAGTTATTATTATTTTTAACAAATTCACTTAAAGTGTTGACAAAATGAAAACGTATACATATAATAAAAGTACAGTATGGTTTCTCTCCACTCCTATCCAATAACTGTATTGCTCCAAGTGAGCAATGGCCGCTTATGTAAGCGGTCTTTTTTTTACCCTTTTTCAGAAACGTCATTTAACAATGGGCTATCAACATAAAAAAAGAGGGCTCTGGCCCTCTTTTTTTGCCTCTATCTTACACCCATACCTGGTATCCCAGGGAATCCAGTAAAGACTTCGCACGCTCCATATCCTCTTCCTGACGGAAGGACAAACGCATGATGCCTGGCACATCAACCCGGTTCTCAATGATCTCCAGATTACTCAGGTTGATATCATGTGTTCCAAGCTCAGTTGCGATCTTACCAATCATCCCCGGTGCATCCTGCACATCGGTATATAAATCAAACAGCGGTGAAATCATGCCTTTACGACGTTCGGGCAGCACACTGCGGAACTCACGTGCCTGACGGAACGCATCTTCTATCCCTTGACCGTTCTGGTTCTCCAGCATCTCTGTAAAGGCAGACATCTGGTTATTCCAGTCCTTCATTAAACCAAGGAGCACTTCACGGTTGCTCAGCAGAATATCACGCCACACGATCGCATCACTGGAAGCAATCCTTGTAATATCACGGAATCCGCCTGCCGCCAGCATTTTATACAGCGGGTTTGATTCGTTGTATTCGCGCACCTGATTCACAAGTGCAACCGCAATGACATGTGGCAAATGGCTGATAGCCCCCACAATATCATCATGCAGCAGCGGTTCAACCCGAACGATCTGTGCTCGCGTGTACGCTAGAAGTTCGGACAGACGGGAGTAAGCCTCTTCCGGGACATGAGCGGACGGAGTCAAAACATAGTACGCATTTTCGAAAAGCACAGCCGAAGCCGCATCCACGCCAGCACGCTCAGAACCGGCCATGGGATGACCGCCAATGAAATAGGCATCCGTCATGCGTATATGCTCCGCACAGGCAGCGATCGAAGCTTTGGTACTGCCAACATCCGTTATGATACAACCCTTTTTCAAGGGCAGCTTGGCCAATTGTTGAAAATACGATTCAAGTAAACCTACCGGCACGCACAAAAAAATAAAGTCGGCATCCTGTACCGCTTCCTCCAGAGAGAGTGTAGCGTCATCGACTACGCCACTCGCTATGTACTTGTCCTTCAGTTCAGGCAGATGTGCATAGCCCATCACGGTAACATCCGGCTTGCCTTTGAAGCAAAGCGCGAGTGAACCGCCGATGAGCCCTACTCCAATCATTGCAATTTTTAGTTTCATGGGTCCTCACTCTTTCATCGCCGGTAATTAGGGGCTTGTTATCGCCTTCTCAGCCAGCGTGTTCTCCAGTGCCTTCACAAACGCACGGTTCTGCTCCGGTGTGCCAACAGACACACGAATGTATGTCGGATAGACTTGGAAGCCAGGGCGCACAATAATGCCTTGTTTGAGCAAGGATTGGAACGCGTCTTTGGATGGCATATCCAGATCCACCATGATGAAGTTGCCTTGCGAAGCAAAGTATGGCAATCCAAGCCGTGTAAACTCATTTTGCAGGAAATCACGCTCAGATGCATTCATCTCTGCACATTCCTGAACAAATTTTTGATCCAGAAGTGCAGCTGTTGCTGCAGCCTGACCAAAACGCGATGTGTTGAACGGCTCACGGACACGGTTGATCAGATCGATTACTTCCGGACGCGCGATACCATATCCAATGCGTAGTGATGCCAGACCATAAATTTTGGAGAAGGTTCGTAATATGACCAAATTCGGATAACGTTCCAGCAACGATATACTCTGTGGATAATCCGCATCGGTTACAAATTCATAATAAGCCTCGTCCAGCACAACCATGACATGAGCAGGTACACGATCCATAAATGACGTAAGTTCCTGTTCAGAGATGATCGTTCCTGTTGGGTTATTCGGGTTACATACCCATACCACCTTGGTTCTGTCATTAATTTGCGCAAGCATGGAAGACAGGTCATGGGTTCCATCTTTAAGCGGTACTTCAATCGTCACAGCACCTTCAATGTCAGCATTGCTTTTGTATACGGAGAACGTCTGATCCGCCATGACGGTCTCATCTCCTGGGAGGAAGAAGGCACGGGTAATCAGGGCTATAATCTCGTCCGATCCACAGCCAAAAATAATGTTGCTCCGTTCCACGCCCAAATGCTTCGCCAGCACCCCTGTCAGTTCTACCGCACTGCCGTCAGGGTACAGGCTAACATTGGCCAACTCTCTCGTAATGGCTTCCAGTACGGCAGGAGAGCTGCCGTATGGATTTTCGTTGGAGGCCAGCTTGATGACTTGCTCAAGCCCCAGTTCACGTTTCACTTCTTCAATCGGTTTGCCCGGTTGGTACACAGGCAGATTGACAATCTGGGATTTCGGTTTCAACCCGACCGCCTCCTGTAATTAAGTTATAAATCACATGCCGAAACATGTACCGGGAAATATAACACGTCGTTATGTCCCTATCCTTTTAATTGTGCCACAAAGTTGCGAATTTGCAACAGTCCGGTCTCACGGGTATCGGGATTCCCAAGAAGAGGAATGGCTTCTTCGACCTGGCGGACGATGGCGCTTCCCACAACAACTCCGTCACAAATGCGGGAAAACCGTTCCACCTGTTCATGGCTCGATATGCCGAACCCTACCGCTACCGGCAGGTCTGTAAAACTTTTTACAGTTTCAATAAAGCTCTCCACCCCATCGAAAAAGGAAGCTCTCTCCCCCGTTACACCCAGTGAAGAGACGCAGTAGATAAAGCCTCGTGCTCCTGTCACGATGCGCTCAATGCGCGCGTTGGATGTAGGGGCCACAAGTGGAACAAGATGCACACCAGCGGCGTCCGCACGGCGGCGCATATCCTCTGCTTCCTCAATCGGAAGATCAGGGATGATCATGCCACTGATATCATGTTTGACAAGCTCATCAAAGAACAGATCGAGTCCAGTTTGCAGCACTGGATTGTAATAAGTAAACAGCACAAATGGCAGTTTCACTCCAGCCTCGCGTGCTTTGGCTGCTGTTTCCATGCAGGTACGAATGGAAATCTGGCTTTTCAAGGCCCGCTCGGATGCTCGCTGAATGACAGGACCATCCGCAAGCGGATCAGAATAGGGAACACCAAGCTCCAATATGTCCGCTCCGGCCTGTTCAAGCTCCTTAATAATATCTATTGTGGTCTCCACATCGGGATCGCCAACGGTCAGGAATGGAATGAGTGCTGTTCGATTTTGTTCCTTTAAACGCTGGAAGGCCTGGTCCATAAGGTTCATGCCAAATTCCCTCCCGTATATTTCATAATGGATTCAACATCTTTGTCTCCCCGGCCCGACAAGCAGATGACAACGATATCATCCGCTGTAAGTTCAGGTGCAAGTTTAACGACCTGAGCAACAGCATGTGCAGACTCCAGCGCCGGAATAATGCCTTCCGTACGGCTGAGCAATTGCAGCGCATCCAGTGCCTCCTGGTCTGTAATCGGTACGTATTTCGCACGTTCAATGTCCTTCAGGTAGGAATGCTCCGGTCCAACTCCTGGATAATCCAGACCCGCAGAGATGGAATGTGCCGGTTGAACCTGTCCATATTCATCCTGAAGCAAATAACTCATGGAACCCTGAAATACGCCGTGTGTCCCTTTACTCATGGTTGCTGCGTGGAATTCAGTGTCCACACCTTTGCCCGCAGCTTCAACACCCACAAGTTTCACATCCTGATCTCCGATAAACGGATAGAACATGCCGATCGCATTGCTTCCGCCACCGACAGCCGCAACGATAACGTCTGGAAGACGCCCTTCGATATCCTGAATCTGTCTGCGTGTTTCATCTCCGATAATCCGTTGAAAGTTACGCACCATCATGGGATATGGATGAGGGCCAACAACGGAGCCCAAAACATAGAACGTATCCTCCACGTTGCTAACCCAATAACGAAGTGCCTCATTACCTGCATCCTTCAGCGTTCGTGTGCCTGATGTCACTGGAATCACTTCTGCCCCAAGCAGCTTCATTCGGAATACGTTTAATTGTTGACGCTCTGTATCTTCTTCACCCATAAATACTTTGCACTCAAGACCCAGTAGAGCGGCAACGGTCGCTGTGGCAACGCCATGCTGTCCTGCACCCGTTTCGGCAATGACTTTCTTTTTCCCCATGCGTTTGGCAAGCAAACCTTGTCCGATCGCATTGTTGATTTTATGTGCACCCGTGTGATTCAGATCTTCGCGCTTCAGGTAGATCTTGGGTCCTCCCAAATGGCGAGACAATTGTTCCGCGTGGTACAGCGGCGTCTCCCGTCCGGAGTACTCGCTCAGCAAATAATTCAGTTCCTTATTGAATTCCTCGTCTTGAGAGTAACGACCGTAGGCCTCTTCCAATTCGATTAGAGCGTTCATTAGTGTTTCGGGTACAAAGCGGCCTCCGAAGGGACCGAAACGACCGTGTTGATCCGGCAATTGATGTGTCATGCCTGCTTCACCCTTTCTACAAATGCTGTGATTTTTGCAATATCCTTCACGCCATCAGACTCCACGCCGCTGGAAACATCGACGCCGTCTGGTGCATAGTTCTGTATCAGCTGCTTTACATTTTCCGGCTGTAATCCCCCAGCTACAAACAACATAATTCCATGTTGAACTGCCCATTCGGCATAAGCGGGGATACGTTCCCAGGCAAAGGTTTTACCGGAACCTCCTCCGTACAGTGGATCATAAGTGTCAAGTAATATGGCATCCACAACGCCTAGATAAGGATCGAGTACCGTCGCGTCAGTATCGTTCGCTCCCGCTCCCGTTTCATGCTTAGGAAAAGAAAGAGCCTTAAACACCTCGGTGCCAAAGCGCTGCTTCACATGCCTACAAAACTCCGGAGACTCCTGCCCATGCAACTGGATGACATCCAGGCGAGCCACCTCCATAATACCTTCGAGCTCTTCGAACGTGGGATTCACAAATACTCCCGCCAGTTTCGGCCGCTCTAACGCTGTCCAGTTCATTAGTACCGTTCTTAACTCGGCTGCCTTTTGCGGTTCGATTCGGCGACGGGACTCGGCAAAGACTACACCAATGTAATCAATCGGCAAGTTTATCATCGATTTTAGCACTTCAACGTCCTGAAGTCCACAAATTTTTACTGCCGCTGCCGATTCCCTAGGCGGCCTGTTATCTCTGCCGCCTGTACCGTCATACTTGAAAGTATTCATTCTTTTGGCCCCATCAGTTCATAGACGGCTGCTTCCACGTCATCCTTGCGCATCAGATGTTCTCCAACAAGGATACCCTGCACACCAGCCTCTATTAGAGATTCCAAACGCTCCGGACCGTCAATTCCACTCTCACTGATTAACGTTACACCATCCGGAATCAATTCCATCAGATCAAGCGTTGTACTCAGACTGGTTTCGAACGTCTTCAGATTGCGGTTGTTGATTCCAACAAGAGTTGCCTGCGGTATCTCCAGTACCTGCTCCAGTTCGGTGCGATCGTGTACTTCAATCAAGGCATCCAGTCCAATGCTTTTGGCAAATAACAGATACTGACGGATCTGCTCCGGTGTCAGTATGCTTGCAATTAGCAAAATGGCATCTGCACCAAGCAGCCTTGCCTCGGCGATCTGGCGCTCATCAATAATAAAATCCTTACGCAGCAGCGGAATATTTACAGCCTGATGAATGGCCTGCAAATATTCTCCACTACCTTGGAAGTAGGAGACATCTGTCAGTACAGAGATGCAATCCGCCCCTGCCCGTTCGTAAGCGGAGGCAATTTCTACCGGATGGAAATCCGGACGAATGAGCCCTTTGGATGGTGAAGCCTTCTTCACTTCGGCTATAAGACCCAGTCTCCGGTTCCGTTCCTTCGATAATGCCCGCTCAAACCCACGAGTAGCCGGCAGTGTTTCGATTGCCTTCAAGGCCTCATCCATATGAAACGTTTGAGCCAATACTTCAACTTCTTGTTGTTTCGTTGCTACGATTCGATCAAGATACATGACTGTACGCCTCCGTTGTGTGTATTAACTGTTCCAGTTTCATCGCTGCCCTGCCTGAATCCACAGCATCTGCCGCCATGGATACACCTTCTGCAATGGTCTCTGCAAGACCTGACAGGTAGATGCACGCTCCTGCATTTAAAAGAACGACATCACGGTAGGCACTCCGTTCCCCGCGGAAGATTCGTTTTATAATTTCGGCATTCTGGAGAGCATCTCCTCCAAGAACTGCTTCAAGTGGATGAAGAGACAAGCCCATATTCCGCGGATCAATGTCATACGTATGAACCTCACCATTACGCAGTTCGGATACCTGAGTGGGTGCGGATATGCTGATTTCATCCAGCCCGTCATGACTGGCAACTACGAGTGCTCTTTTTAAACCTAAGCGATTAAGTACTTCAGCAATCATCGGCGTGCGGCTGCGGTCATACAACCCGAGCAGTTGACGATCCGCCCCCGCAGGATTGGTGAGAGGTCCAAGCATATTGAAAATCGTACGTACACCCAGCTCTTTGCGCGGGGCAGCCGCATGTTTCATGGACGGGTGGTACACTTGAGCAAAACAGAAGCAAATGCCGATTTCATCGAGACATTGTCTCGCCTGTTCTCCATTAAGATGAATATTGACACCCAAGGCTTCCAGCACATCCGCACTGCCAGCTTTACCTGAAGCGGATCGATTGCCATGTTTCGCTACACGAACAGAGACTGCTGCTGCAATAATGGCTGAGGCTGTTGAAATATTGAACTTGTGAATACCCGATCCGCCCGTTCCGCAAGTATCCAACAAACCGCTTCCGTCAGTAAGTATTCGACCACCCTGTCCGCGCATTGCTTCGGCAAAACCGGTGATTTCGTCCACCGTTTCCCCCTTCATTCGAAGAGCCATAAGCAACCCGCCGATCTGAGCCGGAGTAGCTTCACCTCTCATGATCGAGTACATCAAGTCACGTGCTTCCGCCTGTTCGAGGTGGTTGCCCTCCAAAATTTTGGCAATGCCTTCCTTCATCCCTTCGGTTTGGCTATCTGCGGATGCAGATCGCTTGGATTCTTCATTTATCACTGGGTTCATATTCATATCCGGTCTCTCCTCTCTCAGTTCTGTGCAGCGGTGGCTGAAGTTACAAAATAGTCTGCGTTGGCAAGTGTAAGGGTGCTATCCTTCTCTTTAGGCGGAAACATCGCTTCTGCCGTACGAATGGCCTTAAGTAATGCTTTCGCCTTATTGACGGTTTCTTCATATTCATTCTCAGGTACCGAATCCCAAACGATTCCTGCTCCGGCCTGCACATATGCTTTTCCTTTTTTGAAAATGATGGTCCGGATCGTTATGCAGGAATCCATGTTTCCCGAGAAACCAAGATATCCGATAGCGCCTGCATAAGCACCGCGCGCTTCTTTTTCCAGCTCTGCAATAATTTCCATCGCACGCAGCTTCGGTGCGCCGGATACCGTTCCTGCAGGAAGGCAGGAGAGAAATGCATCGAAGAAATCCTTGTCTTCCCTGAGCTCACCCGTGACATTCGAGACCATGTGCATAACGTGGGAGTAACGCTCAATTTCCATGAACATGTCACACTTCACGCTGCCAAACTTGGATACCCGGCCCAGATCGTTGCGCCCCAGATCAACCAGCATAAGATGTTCCGCTCGTTCCTTCTCATCCTGCAGCAAATCGGTTGCAAGTGCGCGATCTTCCGTTTCGGTCGCTCCTCTTGGACGTGTGCCGGCAATCGGTCGTGTCTCCACACGATTCCCGTCCACCTTAACCAGTGCCTCTGGTGAGGTTCCAACGATAATTTCGTCATCCATTTTCAGATAATACATATACGGTGATGGATTCAATGTCCGAAGAACACGATACACATGAAGCGGAGAAACTTCGGTATCGATGTGGAAGCGCTGGGACAATACGACTTGAAAGATATCACCAGCACGAATGTATTCCTTGGCTTGCTCCACATTGCCGATAAACTGTTCCTTCGTGAGGTTCGAACGAATATCCCCCAGATCAACGTCTCCCGGTATGGATCGCGGATTCAGGTTTTCCCCTGGTCCTTGCTGCTGCAAACGCTCTGCGGCCTGTTCGAGCTTTTCTGAAGTCGCTGCGTAGGCTTGCCTGATATCCTCATCCGTTGCCCCTTCTTTTACGTGCACATTTCCAACAAGCAGCATTTGCTGTTTCACATGGTCAAACACGATAATCTGGTCACAAAACATGAAACGAATATCATCCATATTCAGATCATCCAGGGCATGGGCTGGAAGCTTCTCATAATACTGCAGCAGATCATATCCAAAAAAGCCAATCGCCCCGCCTGTAAATGGAGGCAGTTCATCATCTTTGGGACTACGATACTTGCGCAGCAGCGCTTTTAATTCTTCAATCGGTTTGCCTGGCAGTTCACGCTTCTGGCCTGCTTCTTCCACTACAATCCGGCCCTTTTTGGCCGAAATCATCAGGAACGGATCGGTACCAATGAAAGAATATCTCGCCCATTGAATGCCGCCCTCCACACTTTCCAGCAGAAATGCCCGGTCGTTGTCAGCATAACGACGGAAAATTCGGATGGGGGTCTCCATGTCAGCCAATATCCGTTTGACTACCGGAATCAGATTATATTCATTCGACATTTTCAGTACTTGATTAACGTTTGGCGTTATCATCAGATCACGTCCTTTCAGATTAGGTAGAAGGAAGTCATGGGTTATATACAACAAAAAAACCTCTACCATCAGGTAGAGGTTCTGGTTTATAAGCTGTTTTCAACAGGTTCGTGCTTCATAAATAACAAGTCCCTATACATCCACGCCGGATTATCAGATCAGTCTCACGTATGAACGTCATACATCCACCAACCAGCACGTCTTGAAAATGGTATCACAAACCCTCATGCGTCACGATTTCCATTACAAATGTGAAATGGAAAGGTAGCCATAACGAGCTTATACCAAAACAAAACGGTGTCTCTGGACACGTTTCATATGTGGTTCCTGTTTCTTCTAATCCTGTAGCACGACGTACCGCGAATCAGTTGGCCGATATTGTTACTCGGCTACCACCCGCTGGACTCTGCTATATACTCCACTATCTCAGCTGCTCTCAGCTCAACTCATACTCTACTCAACTGGTTCTCACTATACATCATTCAGAACGGTTTGACAACCACTCCATGTTTATGAATTTGAAGGTGCAGCCAAATCAGGGCGCAATGACTGCGCACCATTCAGGTATACATGATTCATTTCATGTTGATCTTTGGCCGTGTTGACATGTACCATGAAACGAATACATTGCGGTAAAGCACCTTGAACAGGTACTTCCAGTGCACACATCAAAGGCACCAGTTCCCAGCCATCCAGTTGACGAATCGCCTTCGCTGGAAAGGCTGCATCCAAATCACCAGTCATTGTAATCCAGACGCTGCAAATATCTTCCGGTTGAATGTCGTTGCGGTCTACAATCTCCTGCAGCAATACCGCCGTTTCCTTCAAAATCTGTTCTTCATTATTTTGCGTGACTGTTGTTGCCCCGCGAATTCCCCGTGTTACCATCGCTATTCAGCTCCCTCTTTAAGCAATTCAATGACATCCCGAACTGCCGATACGGGCACGTCTTTCACAATTCTCGCTGCACCGATCCGATCCGGGATAATGAAGACCATATGTCCTTCACGGAATTTCTTGTCATGCATCATGGCATCCATCAACGCATCCGTATCCAGATGTTTCGGCATGGTCACCGGTAGTCGCAGTGAACGAAGCATGCGCACCGTATCGTCATAGAGCCCCGCGGGTGCACCAAGCTTCTCGCCTAGCAAAGCCGATCCGGCCATACCGATCGAAATGGCTTCGCCGTGCAAAAATTCGCCGTATCCAGCTATCGCCTCAATGGCGTGTCCAATGGTGTGTCCCAAATTCAACAGTGCTCGCTCTCCGTTTTCGCGTTCATCCCGAGACACAATTTCCGCCTTGATGCCACATCCGCGTTCGAGTCCGTAACCGAGTGCTTCCGGATCAAGCCCGAGCAACTCTTCAGCGTGCTCTTCACACCAATGTGCAAAAGCTTCGTCCCGAATCAGCCCGTGCTTCAGCATTTCCGACAATCCGGCTGAAACATCGCGCGGCGGCAAGGATTGAAGTGTATCCACATCATAGAGCACAAGCTCAGGCTGATGGAATGCACCGATCATATTTTTGGCTAATGGATGGTTAACGGCAACTTTGCCACCAACACTGCTGTCGTGCGCAAGAATCGTTGTAGGTACTTGAACAAATTTGATTCCACGCATATATGTAGCAGCCACGAATCCAGCGAGATCCCCCACAACGCCTCCGCCTAATGCAATAATGGCCGAACTCCGGTCCAGCTTGCCTTCAATGGCGATCGTCATCATGTCCTGATACACTGAAAGGGATTTTGATGTTTCCCCGGAAGGAACAACTGCCGAAACGACTGTATAGTCAGCCGCTCGCAGCGTTTGTTCCAGACCAGCCAAATACTTGGGAGCCACATTCTCATCCGTAATAATGAGCAGCGGACTTTTTTTCGTCAAACCGTATTGTTCAAAGAATTGCGGCGCCTCCGCCAGCAGACCACTGCCAATCAGAATGGGATACGAGCGTTCCTCCAACTGAACTGTCAGCTGACGCATATTAGTAGTTCTCCAATTGATCGTTGTAGTTGTTATAGTTCGCGCGAATTTCCTCCATGGAATCCCCACCGAACTTCTCAAGGAATGCCTTGGCAATCTCCCATGCGACTACATGTTCCATTACTACACTTGCTGCTGGGACAGCACATGCGTCAGAACGTTCTACCTGAGCTGTGAAGGCTTCTTTGGTATCAATATCTACACTTTGAAGCGGCTTGTACAGAGTTGGAATAGGTTTCATTACCCCACGAACCACAACCGGCATTCCATTGGTCATACCACCCTCAAATCCGCCCAAACGATTGGTTGCCCGATGGTAACCACGTTCCTCCGTGTGAATAATCTCATCATGCACCTGGGAACCGCGAATCGTTCCTGCTTCGAATCCGATACCGATTTCCACGCCTTTGAATGCATTAATGGACATGACACCTTGAGCAATCCGTGCATCCAGTTTGCGGTCGTACTGTACGTGGCTTCCGAGACCGATAGGCACACCTTCAACAATACACTCTACGATTCCCCCGATGGAGTCGCCTTCCTGCTTGATCTGGTCGATGTAGGCTTCCATCTTTTTCTCGGTCTCTGCATCGGTTACGCGAACCGAGGAAGCTTCGGTGACTTCAATCAGTTCATCGATCGGCAGGTCTTGATATGGCGCCTCGATCTCACCGATACGTAATACGCGCCCTGCCACCTTAATTCCAAACTCGGCCAGGAATTGACGAGCGATCGCGCCACAAGCTACACGTACCGTCGTTTCACGTGCACTGGAGCGCTCCAGAACATTGCGGAGATCTTTCAGATTATATTTCAGCCCACCGTTCAGATCGGCATGTCCAGGACGAGGACGATGAACGCGGCGTTTCTCTTCATCACTGCCTTCAATTGGCTCGATGTTCATAATGTTCTGCCAGTGTTTCCAGTCATTATTTTGAACGACCAGAGCTACCGGAGCCCCAGTTGTATATCCATGACGAATGCCGCCCACGAAATTAGCCTGATCTTTCTCAATCTGCATCCGGCGTCCACGGCCATATCCTTTTTGTCTACGGTGGAGCTGGAAGTTCAGTTCCTCAAAATCAATATTCAGATTGCTTGGCAATCCTTCAATAATTGCGGTCAATTGGGGTCCGTGCGTTTCCCCTGCGGTTAAATAACGTAAACTCATAATACGTTCCCCCTTTAAACTGTTAAACTGCACATTGCTAAAATCCCATAATTTCTTTGCTCATTATAGTATAGCTGACCCGCTTTGACAAGAAAGCCGGTCGTTTCCTGTCCAAAAATGAATTTCGAACAGGTTGTGCTACCCAGGTTGGAGGGTACTAGTGCTCACTCCTTAACCCATAAATGTAAATAACCGTCTGGGCACCTGTTCGTGCAATCCAGACGGTCATCAAAATCTTTTGAATTATTTTTTGCGATAGAAGAAAGTCTCCGCTGTCTCCAGACCATATTGTCCGGGTGAGAAGATCTGTTCTGTGCTGCCTACAAATAAAATGCCGCCTGGACGCAAACTTGCTGCAAATTTATGATACAACAGGTTTTTGGCTTCCTCGGTAAAATAGATCATGACATTCCGACACACAATCAGATCATATCCATCGTCAAATGGATCCAGCAGCAGATTTTGCTTCATGAACTTGATTGAGTTTTTAAGTTTCTCATCGATTCGATATACCAGGCCATCCTGTTTGAAATAGCGACTGGCCGTCTCTTTCGGAACATCCTTGAGCGAGCGCTCCATATAACGCCCTTCCTTGGCCTTGGCCAGCGCACCTTCATCCAGGTCACTTGCCGTAATGGAGCTGTCCTTCAGGATTCCCATCGTATCGAGGATCATCGCAAGTGTATATGGCTCTTCGCCTGTTGAACAGGCTGCACTCCATACCTTCACTCGGCGCTTTGGACCAATCAATTCAGGTAAAATCTCGTCACGCAGCACTTCCCAACGGTTGGGGTTGCGCCAAAATTCCGAAACGTTAATCGTCATACGATCGAGAAACTCGTAAAACAGAGATTTATCCTTTTGCATGGCATCAAAAAAAATAGAAAATGTATGAAACCCGTTTTTGTTGCGAAGTGTGGTCAGCCGTCTCTTCATCTGGCCTTCCTTGTATTGAGCAAGATCAATGCCTGTGCTCTCTTTGATTTTCCGAATAAAACCGGCATAATCCGGGTCTAGTTGTTCCTGCTCCAGCATCGTATCACCCTTCTGGCTAATAAATTACAACCAGGCTGCGATGCTCTTGTCGTACGTCACCAATTCATCTGAAGTAAAGAAGTTTGCTGCTTCACGAGAGGCACTTTCCGGGGAATCAGCTCCGTGAATCAGGTTATGCGGTGTATGGCTCGCAAAGTCTCCGCGGATTGTACCGGGAGCAGCCTCCTTCACATTGGTTTTGCCGATTACGATACGCGCAAGTGCCACAATGTCGTCACCTTCCCAAACCATCGCAAATACAGGTCCAGATGTGATAAATTGCACCAGATCATCGAAAAACGGTTTTCCTTCGTGTTCCGCATAATGGCGTTTGGCCTGATCCTCAGTCATCTGGACCAGTTTCCCTGCCACCATTTTAAACCCTTTGTCTTCCAGACGGCTAATGATACGCCCTATCAAACCACGCTGCACACCATCCGGCTTCACCATCAAAAATGTACGATCCATACGCTCACTCCTCACTCACGGTTCAAAGTTAGTTCATTATGTAGACGCAATCACTTTGATTGTAACATACATGTCCATTTCCTCCCAATGAGGAATCTCACATCTATGTCTTTGGAGTAATCCCGAGCAGCAAGCAACATGATTCGTTTACTTATTAATGAGTACGCTTGACTACAAAATGTGCGATGTCACGCAAATTTTTGTTGGTCTTGATATTAGGCAGCTGATCCAGAGCATCGAGCGCTTTCTTCATATATCGGTCAGCCAGTGCTTCTGCTTTAGCGATTCCTTGACTTTGGCGAATCATACCAATTGCATCCGAAGCACTTGCCCGCCCCTCCTCACGCTGAACACGTGAAATCTCGTGAAGCAGCTGCTCACGAAGATCCGGTTCCTGAAGAGCGTAAAGCACTGGCAGCGTAATATTTCCCTGCTTCATATCACTGCCTGGAGGTTTGCCCAATTGTTTCTCCGTACCCACCAGATCAAGAACATCGTCCTGAATTTGGAAAGCCATACCGACATTATATCCGTAAGTGTAGAGCAGTGAGGACACATGTTTCGGTGCACGTGTGGCTAGAGCACCAAGCTGGCAGCTGACTGCAATCAGAAGCGCCGTTTTGCGGCGAATCCGCAGCAAGTAGTTACGAACACTTTGTCCTGTGTTGAAAAAGTCGCGAATCTGTTCCATCTCACCGATGGACATCTGCACCATCGCCTTGGCGAGAATGCGATGAATGGCTGGTTCGGACAGACCAGCTGTCAACTGAAGTGCTTTTCCATAGATATAATCACCGGTGTACATGGCAATCCGATTGTCCCATTTGGACTTGACCGTTGGTTTGCCTCTCCGCGTTTCCGCATTGTCGATGACATCATCATGTACCAGGGAAGCTGAATGGATCAATTCCAGTGGTACCGCAATTAGCTTCAGGCGTTCAATGTCGTATGTACCATATTTCCCGCCGAGCAGCACAAATACCGGACGTAAACGTTTCCCACCTGCCTTGAGCAAGTGAAGTGAAGTTTCGCTAAGCAGCTTTTGATCTCCCTGAACGCTGCGATACAATTCTTTCTCAATGTAATCCATGTCTTTTTTTAGTAATCCGAAAATATCCAATAGTTTCATTCGTTCACCCGTGTCAGCGTATTATCAGTCCATAAATCCATGCTTACCTTCCCCTCCAGCAAGTCGGGCCTGCAGGCATAACGAAAACCAGGGCTTGCCGTTCCTGCTTGTTTTCTTCTAAGTCGTACCACATTTCTTCGAGTGTCATGGCAGACACCCGGGAATTAAACTCTGCGACTTGTTCTGAAACAAAAAGTACAGAAGTTGCCGGAGCATGGGTCAAGGCTGTGGTTTCGCCGAGACTCTACCATCAGCGCTCACCAATACCCCGGGATTCCGGGGCGACCTGAGTGTTGCCCCCTTGGATAAGTATCCGTTGTAGGAACACCTTTGCTAGCCCCGTTTATCCGGTTCTCCCCATCTTGCAAACAGTTGATGTTGAATGCGCAGGCTGTCCAATACCTTACCTACCAAAAACATAATCAACTCTTCCATCGTCTGAGGTTTGTGATAAAAAGCCGGCATGGCCGGAATCATTCGAACACCAAGGCGAGAGAGCTTCAGCATATTCTCCAGATGGATCGCATGCAGAGGTGTCTCCCGTGGGACCAGAATCAGCGGCCTTGCCTCCTTCATCATGACATCCGCAGCGCGGGACATCAGATTATCCGACGACCCCTGCGCAATGGAGGACAGCGTTCCCATGGAGCACGGCATGATAATCATGCCATCAGCCAGGAAAGATCCACTTGCAATCGAAGCGCCTATATCACTTACAGGATGATAGATCCACGAGCCGCCAAGGCCACCAAATTTTTCTTCCAGCATGCCTTCACGATCCGTGACATCCCAATCCATTTCTTCTTTTAGTACCCGCCAGCCCGCATTAGATATCACCAGATGAACAGTGTAATCGAGGCTCAGCAGTGTTTCAATCAGTCTTATGCCATAAATACTTCCGCTGGCTCCGGTAATCCCGACAACAAGTCGTTTATTGTCCAGCTGTTGCATGTCTATTTCACCGCCAGATCAATCAGGGTAAACGTAAATACAACCAGACTCAGTACACTATTCATGGTAAAGAAAGCCGTCTGTACACGACTCATGTCATTAGGCGAAACAATATAGTGCTCATAGAAAAGAATACCATATGTGATCAGCATGCCTGCGCCATACCACCAGCTCAGATCTGTCATCAACAGAAGGGCCAAAAATCCGATGGCTGTAATCACATGAAAGAACTTGGCAATGTTCAATGATTTGATGAGTCCGAATCGGGAAGGAATCGAATGAAGCCCCTCTTCCTGGTCAAACTCCAAATCCTGACAAGCATAAATAATATCAAACCCTGCGGTCCAGAACACTATCGTAACGTACAGCACAATCGCTGTCCAATCCATTGTACCGGTAACAGCAACCCAGCCCCCAAGCGGAGCAAGACCAATGGTCATCCCGAGAACAACGTGGCAGAGCCATGTGAATCGTTTGGTGTACGAGTACAATACCAGCATAAATACTGCGATTGGCAGCAGCTGCATTGATAACACATTAAGATTGGATGAAGCCCAGAACAATAATACAAATGAGACAATAATAAAGATGACAACCTCGCCATTCTTCAACAGGCCAGCAGGGATGGCCCGCATTGCTGTCCGCGGATTTTTGCCATCGATCGCTTGGTCAATCATGCGATTGAGTCCAAATGCCGCACTGCGTGCACCAACCATGGCCAGCAGCACCCACATAATCTGCATCCAGGTTGGGAACGTATCGTTCACGACCATAGAGCCAAGAATTGCACCCATAAATGCAAAAGGCAAAGCAAAAAGCGTATGTTCAATCTTGATCATTTCTAAAAAGATGCGAATTTTCCTAAACATGCTGATTCTCCTTGGTTCCAATATGCAGTGCCGCGATGCCTCCGGTCAGAGGATAGGCCTGCACTTGCTGCAATCCGGTTTCTTCAAAAATGTGGGCCAGTTCCTTCCTTCCCGGAAATAATGCCAATGAATCCGGCAGCCACTTGTACTGCTCATAACGTTTGGCAAACAATTTGGCAAGATTCGGCAATACTTGTTCAAAATAAAAATAATAAATGCCTTTAAACGGTTGCCAGGTTGGCTTGGACAATTCCAGACACACCACCATACCACCCGGTTTTACTACGCGTTTCATCTCGGACAATACCTGTCTCAGATCAGGCACGTTACGAAGACCAAACCCAATGGTTACGTAGTCGAATGAATTGTCTTCAAAAGGAAGTGACATTGCATTCCCCTGAACCAGGGTAATCTGCTTCTGACGGTTTGCTGCAGTCACCTTGGTCTGTCCAACTTCCAGCATATTGCTGCTGAAGTCCAGCCCGTGCATGTGACCCGTTTCACTTGCCTCTGCCATGGCGAGGGTCCAGTCACAGGTACCACAGCACAGATCAAGCCCTGTATCCCCTTTGGACATGTTCATTTTTTTCATCGTGAATTTGCGCCAGGCCTTATGCCTGCGGAAACTCAGGATGTCATTCATAACATCATATTTTCCGGCTATACTTTGAAAAACCGAATGGACAAACTCTTCTTTCGGTTTCGTCTCTGCGCTCCCCATTTGTCTCCCCCTCAATCTTCCCTTACTGCTGCATGTGAAGGCTCTAGATAACCCAGATAGGTTTCCAGGATGGCTTGCACATCATGTAGCCCCCGCTGATCGTTCTCTTCCTGCAGTAACAGCTGTATGCGGTGCGTACTCTCACGAAGCCTGTCCAGCAAAATCTCATCCATTCGATATTTGAGTACCATGCCGCCATATGCCCGCTCATCAGGCTCTGACTGGCGAAGGATGTTTCGCTCGTCTTCATTTCCTTGCTCGTATATATACCAGAAGGCATAACTATGATTAAAGCTCTTCTCGTTACTGATCCGCTGCAGTTCTTCCACAACGGTTTCACACAAGCTAAATTCAGAAAGAAGACTTTCCCACAGCTTTTGTTCCTTTTCTCCAATCATGTCCGCAAAAGAAAGAAACAGCTGCATCTTCAGCTGTACCGTTTCACGCAAGTATTCTTCAGCCGAAACGAGAAGCTTTTTCATCCGATCATACAGAGTCATCTTGCGTACGTTGACTTCAGATACTGCACCACTGAGCTTGCCGATCATTTCAATCCGACCAGCATGAGCAAGAAGCTGATAAAATCGACTGCTCAAGTAATCACCAGCAAGCACATTCAACTGACGCGAACGCATCTCCTGCTCTTTCCGATCCCCGGAGATCGTATCAATTCGATCATGCGTATCCATCGCCAGCTGGACGAGCGAGGTTGCAAGAGCATACAACTCATCATGCCCCTTTTCATCTGTGCGGCCCACAAACACCTGCAGCAGACGAGCCCGGCTATCCGGAAACGGTGGTATTTCCGTATGTTGTCGAATCATGTCGTAATCCGTATATTTTTTTGCTAGTTGGGGTACGCGATATGAGTTCATTCTCAGCCTCCGAGCCTTTGCATTGTTAAACCATTTCTGCACTACAATCTTATATATTATAGCATATGTTGTCCGGCCACGCACTGAATCCTGCTATTCTATTAACCTTCGTTCAACATTTCGAATTGCTTCTTCCACAGGTCGGTCTCCATAATATGAAACCATTCTTTTAATTCACCAGATATGACAGGGCTTTTCCAGTTTCGCAGCGCGTCAATGGCATCCGTTGGCCATTCATTTCTCCGAATATCAGCAGCCAGCAGCAAATGTCTTTTGTGCAGCCATTCATCCTCTGCCATTACACGCAGCAAAACTTGCTCCACGTTATCAAGACTGTGAAATCCAAGCTCGGCTACTGCCGCCATGTTGGCGTAAATCTCGGTGTAACTCGTTTCGGTCCCGGTCACTTTCAAATCGAGTTTCAGAATAGACTGCTTCCACTCCACTTTTGCAATCGGTGTAGTTAAATGCATGGAGCTCAGCACATCTACCAGATTCTCGTCTGACAACTCCTGCTTTTGCTCAGCGGCAGTGACGGGCTGAGCCCGCTCTCCACCCAGTGTTCGCATATGTAAGGTTTGCACGGCAACTAGCAGAAAAACTGCCGTAACCGTTGCCAGCAGCGAAGCTGTCACGATCATCCGCGGTTTCATAAATGCCTCCCTGCCCATACCTGTTAGTGTAGTCTGTCCGGTAAAGGCTCATACCTCATTGTACAATGAAAAAAAGCAGGCTATGCCTGCAATTTCCCATAAATATCAGAAGTATATGCTGCAACGACTCCACTCCCTGATATCGCAGAAAGACTTTGGTTAAATGTACTCTGACTATTTGGTAAGAACCTCAAGTATTGTTTTTTTATTCTGATTCAATTTGGCCATGCTTCGTGATCATCGTAGCCTTGCCCCGGATTTTGATCGCTGAAGTATGATTGGTAAACTGGGCTATCATGACTTCTCCCTTGTCCAGCTTCTCGGTATGATGAAAACGTGTATCCTGACCTCGAGTCAAACCGATAACCTGAACTCCGTTCTCCTCTGCCTTAATGACAATGTAATCACTGCCGGTTGGATGGTCCATACGTAACGTCCCCTCTCCTAGTTCTTCAATAGCGTTAATGATGATTAAGATTGATTCATTTGTCAACTGAGTGTCGCTTGTAAAAGCTGCAATATTCTATGTGAACCGGGTCATACTACAGAATACATGGCACAGAAAGGAGCCTCTGCATGAAGTACACCCCTGCAGCTTTGACAGAAGAGCACATTCATCAATTAAAAGAAATCGAACAGCACCTTTCGGATGCAGCAGGAGAAGACCTGATTTTGATCGCTTATGCACAGCATCCGGATGACCCTGAGGATACAAAAAACAGTGGAGCACATCGTTAGAAGGCAAAAGAAAAGGCCGTGAACAAGTCACGGTCTCTTCTTTGACATATGGAATATGTAGAAATCTTATTTAATTCCGTCTTTGAGCGCTTTACCTGGTTTGAATGCAGGGATTTTGCTCGCAGGAATTTCGATTTCTTCACCTGTTTGCGGGTTACGTCCTTTACGTGCAGAACGCTCGCGAACTTCGAAGTTCCCAAAACCAACCAATTGTACTTTGTCTCCGCTTTGAAGAGCCTCAGAGATTGCTTCGAATACGGCATCAACCGCTTTCGTTACATCCTTTTTGGACAATTCAGTCGCTTCAGACACGTGTGTAATCAAGTCTGATTTGTTCATTTGTTTTCACCTCCTGAATCAATGTCCTGAATGTTATACTGTGTTTCCGTTTTATAGCGAAATATACGTTCATACGCAAAAAATCTACGTACATCTTGAGCGTGATGAACACAAATCTCCGCCTGCGGTCAACAGTCATTTCCGGCAGAATGTCGCCTGAAACCAAGCGCGTTCCAGACGCGGAACAAATTTTATACTAATACAGACAGCACACAATTTCAAGTGCGGTTGCGGTTTAGCACGTAAAATGTCACTGCCAAGGCAAGAACGAGCACGCCGCCTTTTACAATATCATGCGTAAAATACTGGACATTCATCATCGTCAAACCATTCACCAGTACACCAATCAGGACCGAACCTATGAAGGTTCCGATAACATTAGGTTTACCCGCACCAAAGACAGAGAACCCTACAAACACAGCGGCTACGGATTCCATTAACAACGGAGATCCAGCATCAATTTGCCCAGAACCCACTTTGGAGGCATAGATGATTCCCCCAATTGCAGCAAACACGCCAGCTGCCACATAAGCAAGTGTCCGCACTTTTTTTACCTTGATTCCGGATAGACGTGCAGCCTCTTCATTGCCTCCTGTGACGTACATTTGACGCCCATATTTCGTGTAGGTCAAAAAGATATGAACACCAATGACTGCAATCAGCAGAAGAATGACCGAAATGGGCATTCCAAGCCATTTTCCCTGACCAATCAGAAGGAACGTTGGGTCCATCTCTCCGGCAGCCTTACTGCCATCTGGAAATTGCATGTGATTATAAATGGTATAACCTTGTGCGTACGTTTTGTGGATACCCCCGATAATATACATGGTCGCCAGTGTTGCCAGCAGATCAGGAATGCGCAATTTTACGATCAATAAGGCATTCAGCAGACCAATCACTGCACCGATCACCAGAGGGACAATGATGACAACAGCCAGAGGCTGCTGGTACCAAATCATTAACGAAGCTGTTACGACTGTTGTCAATGAGACGGTTGCGCCTACCGATAGATCAAATCCGTCCACAATGAGAGATAACGTCACACCAATCGCAACAAATGTGACGATTGAAATTGATCCCAAGATGTCAGTCAAGTTACTGTACGTAAAAAAGTAAGGCAATTTGATGCCAAAAAAAGCAATAACTCCGATAATAACGATAATTGCCCCATAACGGAACGCAAAATCCATTGATTTGTCCTTCATGTCTGCACCTCTTGTCCACCGCTTGCGTAGTATAGCAGCTGTTCTTGGTTGGTTTCGCCCCGTTTAAATTCTTTTACGATTTTCCCTTCGTACATCACTGCAATTCGGTCCCCAATGCCGAGTCCCTCGTCTAGTTCGCATGTAAAATAGATGACAGCCTTTCCTGCCAGAGCGAGCTCATTAATGATACGGAAGATGTCACTTTTGGCACCAATATCGACACCTTTGGTTGGTTCGTCAAATATAAAAACATCCGCATCCGCATTCAGCCATTTGCCGATAGCCACTTTCTGCTGATTGCCTCCGCTCAAGTACTTCACTTCCTGACGTACCGATGACGTCTTAATCCCAAGCTGTTTGACCAGCGCTTCCGCATTTTCCCGCTCCTGTTTCCGGCTGACGAATCCGAACGTGCTAATACGTCCAAGCAAAGGCAGACTCAAATTTCGTTCCACATTTTCCTGAATGAGAATCCCTTGTTTGCGGCGTTCTTCGGGAACGGAAACGATGCCTAATGCTGCTGCATCCGCTGGCTGGGAAATACGCAGCTGTCGATCCTGTAGCCGGATTTCCCCTTCCTCCAACCGGTCTGCTCCAATCAGAAGCCGGGAGCATTCCGTTTTGCCAGCACCGACCAGGCCCACAACAGCCAAAACCTCGCCGCGGCGTACAGACAAGTCCACTCCTTTGACCTTGAACCCTCGGCGAAGTCCACGAGCTTCAAGCAGCACCTCGCCAACGGGTGCTTCAGTCTTCGGAAACTCCTCTTCGAATGGTTTGCCCAGCATTTGTGTGACCAGATCGTTCACGGTCAATCCGCGTGCCTCACCCGTAAATACATGCTGACCGTCTCTCATGACAGTCACTCGGTCACAATGCCCCGTCACTTCGGCAAGACGATGGGTAATAAAAATGCAAGCCACTCCCCGCTCTTTTAACAAATGGACAATCCGGAAAAAGGCATCGGTTTCTTCCTGACTCAGCGGAGCAGTCGGCTCATCAAATATGATCACCTTTGCCTCCTGGATCAGGATTCGCGCCAGCAAAATCATCTGTTTTTCTGCAAGTGTCAGATCGGCTACCTTTTTCTGAACGGATATATTCGCCCCCAGTTCCTTTAGCGCTTCTTGCGCTCGCTGCTGGAGCTTACGGGGGCTTTTCCACCATCCACCAACGGGTGATGCCAATTGATCCAGCATAATGTTCTCCGCAGCCGTCAGTTGGGGAACCAGTGCAGCATCCACCTCCTGATAGACACAATGAATTCCGTTTGCCTTGGCATCCCCGGGAGAATGCAGACGTAACTGCTCTCCGTTTAAACGAATCGAGCCCTGATCCAGCTGATAGGCACCCGAGAGAATTTTCATCAAGGTACTTTTCCCTGCTCCGTTAGCGCCCAGCAGTGCATGAATCTCTCCACCTTTTACAGTGAAATCAACGTCTTTAAGTGCAGGAATGCCCGCAAACTGCTTATGGATATGTTCCATTTGAAGCAATATCGTCGCAGTTGTCATAATGTCGACCTCCAATCCCTCCCCTAAGGGGTCATGCTATCCTTATAAACCTAAGGCTTCAAATCGATTCTAAAAAAAGCGCACCTTGCGGCGCGCCTCTCTTACGCTGCTTTATTTAGCAGTGATGCCGTATTCCTTCATCCAATCCTTGATACCTTGCGTGCTTCCTCCCCAACCTTCAACGTATTGGGATAATTCAGACGTAGAAATTTGTGTCTCTGGCAAAGCTTCACGCTGAACATAGACCGGATTGAGGACCACCTGATCTTCGGTCTCATCCCCGTTCAGTTTTTGATAAGCATAACGAACCTGAACTCGGCCAATGTCTGTTGGATCTACCGCTGCGGAAGCAATCCAAGGATTTTGGGGATCCTGTATCATTTGCAAATCCTCGTCACTCATATCAATACCGTATACTTTGATTTCATCACGACCTGCTTGCTGAATCGCGCGCGCCGCGCCTTTGGCAAACTCATCCCACGCAGCCCACACGGCAGTGATTTCGCCTTTTGGATACTGCTTCAAAATCGCCTCCATTTTGGCTTGCGTATCCAGCGCCGGGTTTTGTGCCGAGCCAAATGTGGCAATTTCCTTGATGTCGGTATTTTCTTTCATAAATTCACCGTAAGCAATCTGACGACGCTCCATAGGTGCAAATCCAGCAACCCATACTTTGACAATGTTGCCTTGTCCATTGATATCCTTTTTCATTTGTTCCAGCGTAAGCTCAGCCATCTTCTGGTCGTCCTGAGACAACACGGTTGCTCCAGGCACTTGAATATCAGCATCAAATACAACTACCGGAATCTTTTGCTCAACCGCTTTTTTCACACCCGGTTCCAGGAGTGAATCTCCGTGATCCGTCAAGATTGCATCAAACTTCTGGTTGATCGCGCTGTCCAGCAGTGAAACCATCTTGGCTTTATCATTATCGGCAACAAACGTAGTCAGCTCACCGCCGAATTTTTCAATTTCCTCTTTGACGCCTTGCACATATTGTTGTGAGAACGTGCCTGTGTTAAATTCCATAATCAGTGCAATTCGCTTGCCGCTCAGAGGTCCCGTTACCGCCTCTGTCTTGGGCTTGTCCTCTGATGCTCCCGAAGCTGGAGTTGTCGCTGGTTCTTTTTTGATCCCGCAAGCGGACAGTACCAATGTAAATACAAGCAGAACACTTAACCATACCCATTTCGTATCTTTCTTTTTCATCTCTGCTCCCCCTAATCGCACTCTCTCTGTGACCTTGATCACAATAGTTGAGTATTAATATAACGGCTAATCCCTAGTATGTAAATGGGTTTTAACAATTTAAAGCTAAAACTCGCTAAGTTTTTTCGGAGGCAATGATTTATATATCCAAATTACACCTAATAAAGAAAATAACAGCATAAGAAAAGACCACAAGGATAATCCCTGTGGTCTTTTGACTTACAAGATGATGGCAATCAAACCGCCTGAGCCTTCGTTAATGATTCGTCCCAGCGTCTCCTGCAATTTGTACCGTGCATTATCCGGCATCATGGCAATTTTGCCCTGAATGCCTTCCCTCACGATGGAATGCAGTGAGCGACCAAACATATCTGAATCCCATACCTTGATCGGATCGTTCTCGAAGTCCTGCATCAGATACCTCACCAGTTCCTCACTTTGCTTCTCCGTTCCGATAATCGGTGCGAACTCGGACTCGACATCGACACGGATCATATGAATGGAAGGAGCGGTTGCTTTCAGGCGTACGCCGAATTTGGTACCCTGGCGAATGAGCTCCGGTTCATCCAGTGCCATTTCGGCAAGAGACGGAGCTGCTATTCCGTAACCGGTCGTTTTGACCATCTCCAGGGCCTCAGCGAAGCGATCGTATTCCCGCTTGGCATGGGAGAATTCCTGCATCAATTGCAGCAGATGATCCTTGCCTCTGATTTCAATACCGACCACTTCCACGAGGATCTGATCGTATAATTCATCAGGAGCATACAGATCAATTTCTGCCACACCTTGACCCATATTCATGCCACTGAGACCTGCGCGGTCGATGAACTCATACTCCATGAACTGGGAAACGACCCGGTCCACGTCACGCAGTCTTCGAATGTCCTTCACCGTGTCGCGCACGGAATTTTCGTAGTTGCTGCGGAGCCAGTGGGTTTCATTCAGCACCATCACCCAGCTCGGCAGATTCACATTCACTTCATGTACAGGGAACTCATACAGCACTTCACGAAGTACACCAGTTACATCATCTTCTGTCATTGTGGCTGCGCTTAATGTCATGACCGGAATGTCATATTTAGCTGCCAGTTCACTGCGCAATTGAAGAGCTTCTTCACTGCGAGGTCGGGTAGAGTTGATGATCAGTACGAACGGTTTGCCCACTTCTTTCAGCTCGGCAATGACCCGTTCTTCAGATTCCACATAGGAACTGCGGGCAATCTCAGCGATCGTACCATCTGTGGTCACCACAACTCCCAGTGTGGAATGCTCCTGGATGACTTTGCGTGTACCAATCTCGGCTGCTTCCTGGAATGGAATTGGCTCTTCAAACCAAGGTGTGGAGATCATGCGTGGTCCATTCTCATCCTCGTAACCCTTGGCACCTTCAACGGCATAGCCTACACAATCCACAAGGCGGACATTGACATCCAATCCCTCTGCAACCTTGATCTGAACCGCGTTATTCGGTACAAATTTCGGTTCCGTCGTCATGATCGTCTTGCCTGCCGCACTTTGTGGCAGTTCGTCTACAGCCCGCCCGCGGTCAGCCTCGTTTGTGATGTTCGGCAGAACGATCGTTTCCATGAAACGTTTAATAAATGTTGATTTCCCCGTCCGGACTGCGCCGACAACCCCGAGATAAATATCCCCTCCGGTCCGCTCGGCAATGTCCTTAAAAATGTCCACTTTCTCCAATGAAATCCCCTCCCTAAATTACTCCGAAGGAAAAATGCTAAAGAGCATCCGCTTCGTTTTTTCAATCAGAAGACTGAAATCCCTGCAACGGTAGAGCCGCCTTTGTGAGTGCCCGGAAGTCGTCCGCCGCCGAACGTTGCATTCTGATGAAACCGGCGAAAGCGGCGTTAACTCGTACATGCAATTGGACTAGTATCATCTTATGTATCCGTATGCAGCAATATGACGCGTTTTTTTGTTTTTTTCTCCAGGTCATAGCCTTTAGAAAAGCGCCCCGCTCTCGGACGGCGCGTCATTATTTCAATCTACTTTATGAGCAAAGGTAAGCTTTTATGCTGATTTCATTCCGTTTGAATTTGGAGTACCGGACAAGTCGAGCAAAAGGTATAACGGTGTTTCGAAACACCGTGCAATAAGTAGGGCATTCGTGGCTTTCCCGACGATGAACTGTAGTTGAACTACAACTTTCAGGTCTGAAGTGTTAGACGTCACCGTTTTTCTATTGAATTTGTGAGTATACTTACAACAAAAAGAGATATCCCCTATGCGGAATATCTCTTTCTTTGGCTCAGTTCATCTAAGGATCAACTTGTGCCACCGGGGCATTATTTTGCCATGTATAAGGTACTGATTTTACAGGAACGAAATGGGAGTGCTCCAGCAGAAACTCGCGCACATCATCCGCCTCCGCCGGAGATCGATCTGACTTCTCCACCGCCTGCATGATATCAAATGCATAGTCGACATACACATTTCCTGCATCGTCCATCATAAACGGTAACTCCTGACCAGAATATACACTCTTAAGGGTCACCATGGGAGCACCTGCCTGAGCAGCTTGTTTCATATCTACGGCATATAGACCTGTATACAATTCCTCCCCGGCGGGCAGCTTGCCGTTATGTACGGTTTTATACTGATTGATCATGCGCTGAACATCATTTACCTTTTGTACTGTTTGCAAATCCATCACTTTTACAGTGGGCGCTGTCTCTTCATTTTGAATCAGGAAGTAAGCGCTACCACCACTCTCAAAAGCAGTGCCTGGAATTTCATCCAAATAACCTTGCTGTTTCAGCTTCTGCAGATCCACTCTGAACTTTTCATATTTTGGTGTGTCCATATCCGCATTAATCATGGGTAAAATACCCTGATCCTTCTGAAAAGCCTCTACAGCGCTCTGCACCCGGTTCACGCTCTCCCGGTAGGCTATTTTTGGATCGTCACTACTCTGGGTTGGATACATGCAACCACTCACTGTAAGAGTAAGCATAAGGAACAACAGGAGACAGCCGCTTCGCATAATGCTATGCCTCCATCTTTTTGAGTCCTTTTCCACATTTATGTTCATCCGCATCCTCCTTGAATGTGAAGAGTCCAATGTAGACTCCCGTCTAGGTTAGCTCAATTCAGGTTAGTTTCAGAACCAATCGTCATTCTCTTGCTGTTGGAGCTCCAGCTGTTTTCGGATTGCAGCCTTTAGCGGGTCTTCCGGAACATGTACAGATACTGCTCCTCGTACCTTGGCCTGACAGGCAAGACGAGTTCCCGCGTCGAGCAGGGAACCCAATTTTCTTCTTTCAGCATCGGTAGGAGGGTCCAAAGCCTGAAGTTGATCTGCATCCACTTTGACCTTGCACATGAGGCAAGCGGCTTTGCCATCACACCGAGTGGGGATTTTCACCCCTGCACGGCGTGCGGCATTCAACAGATTTCCTCCTGCCTTAAGGCGGATGCTTTTATTTTGTGGTAAAAATGTAATCGTGTGCTCCATGCCCTTCCCCTCCTTCCTCGTACTAAGTCCATTTAAAGCCTACCAACTCTTCTACCTCTGCAGTGAATCGGCTTGTCCACACGTTATGCTCACCCAATAAATTCATTACGGGCTGATGAGCATGTGGATGCTTCCGAATGACGTTGGCAATAGGCTCATAACGATCAGCTCGACCTCTTAGCAGATTAAAAAGAAGCTCATGAGCAAGCGGCATCAATCGTAACGTGTAGGACCCTATTTGAGCTTGAGGTGCATGGTGAGCCAGGATCTGTTCAATCTCAATCCGGTACCAACTCTTTTGAGACCACACTTCAAAACCGCCCACGAGTTCAAGCGCACACTCCCCCACCTGATAATGACTCAGTAAAGAAGCATACGGCCCCGTTCGATCCACTACAGGTTCATCCAGCATGGTACCTGGGGCAGAATGGTGCAGCCTTTTTGCTGCAGCAAGGTCAGCGTACACATCGATATCCCTGGGAGCCTGCGGCAACTCGACCTGCTGCAGCAGCAATCCGCAGCTTCCCCCAAGCAGCCAAGTATAAGGCTCTCCATTCCAGGCTTTTGCCGTTTCCAGCAACGCAGCGCTCAATTTTGGATAGCGTCCTGTAAGGTCCTCCGTTTCCTGCGGCCCCATCGGCTCACCTTCCCTTCATCCGTTTTCATTGTGTCAGTTCTTACGATGTGCTATGCGGATGTCATGCTTCAGGCAAAAAAAAGATCAAGTCAGCGATGCTATTCCGCCGAAAAAACCAATGAGCATAATCAGAAACGCGATTAATGATAAAATCCCCCTTACAATGCCCTTGGTTTTGGCCCTCGCAAAGGTAATCAGGAATACAGACAGTCCCATAATAAGAATCGCAACCAATGATAGCCACATCTTGTCCATTGCGCTCATAATCCAGCAGTCTCCCCTTCAATCCGTTATTCATCCCTGACACGGTGACAATTGAAATTATTATAACACGAAATTCAGCGCACTTTTCCAAAAAAAAGACAAAAAGAAAGCCAGCTAAAGCTGACTCGTCTTTTTGTCTTACTCGCTCACTTGCAGATGCAGGAACGATCTATTATTTTTTCATCATCATTTTCATTAATGATTCCATACTGTTTGGATTCAGCCCACTCTTTTTGACCGCACTTACAATATCCTGAACCGTATCTTCAGATACCGGAACCTTAGCCATGGCGGATACTTGCTTGATCAATTGGCGCAACTGAGCTTCATTCTGCATGGTGGACGGTTTTACAGTACTCGCCAATTTCTTGACGGCACCTTCCGTTATCGTTTTACCCGTTTTTTTGTTGATCGCTTTCAGTGCATCCTTGGAAATGTTGTTACCCATTCGTCTCCCCTCCTCCGGCAATACTCATGTGTATAGTATGAGTCGGCCGGAGAAAAGGTGAATAAGCTTCTTCATTACCAGTGAGCTGAGCAATGTCCAATCAGGAATGCCACTGCTCCCACGTTTCAAGTTTCATGACTTCCATTTCGGTCTTGGGATCCCGCCCCATGAGAGCCTCTACAGCGTCACGTGGCTCACGATCCTGAAAGAGGACATGGTACAGTTGATCCGCAATCGGCATCTGTACCCCGTATTTCTGGGAGATAAAGTAGGCTGCTTTCGTCGTACGAATTCCCTCTACTACCATTCCCATGGAATTCAGAACATCCTCGAGCTTTTGTCCCTGGCCAAGCATGGAACCAGCACGCCAGTTACGGCTATGTTGACTCGTAGCGGTAACGACCAAATCACCAATTCCCGCCAGACCGGCAAACGTAAGCGGGTTCGCTCCCATTTCCACACCAATCCGTGTGATTTCAGCAAGTCCGCGAGTCAACAGGGCTGCTTTTGCATTATCACCGAAGTCAAGGCCATCAGACATCCCTGCACCAAGCGCGATAATATTTTTAAAAGCACCTGCCAGCTCTACACCAAGCATATCCCGATTCGTATACACACGGAAATAGGCATTCATAAACAAAGCTTGCGCAGCATCCGCTGCCGCTTTGTCCAGTGAGGCCACAACTACAGTTGTAGGGCAGCGTTTTACCACTTCTTCAGCATGACTCGGACCGGAAAGGACCACAATGTGCCCTTCATCGCATTCGAGCTCTTCGGAAATAACTGTAGACATGCGTTTGAGACTTTCCGTTTCAAATCCTTTGGTCGCATGAATGATTAACATTTCAGGCGTGTAGTATGACTTCAGTTGATTGGCTACCGATCTCATGGCCGAAGAAGGTGCAACAATTAGTACCGCTGAAGCACCCTGAACCGCATTCCCCATGTCTGTCGTTGCCTGAATGCGATCTGATAGTTCTGCACCAGGAAGAAAACGGCTGTTTTTATGGTCGTTGTTAATTTCGGCGGCCTGCTCCTCACCACGTGTCCACATCGTCACATCCAGACCATTGGCGGCCAGTACACTGGCCAGAGCGGTCCCCCAACTGCCTGCGACCAGGACGGCAACTTTTTTAGACAACGCGTTTTCCACCCCCAGTTTTTTTGGCTCCTAATTTATTTTCCTGTCCTCTGGCAAGCTTCGCAATATTGGTGCGATGTCTCCAAAATGCAAACAGACAAATAATCAGACTTCCCCAGAATAAATTCATGGAATATCCGGGAAACACTAGGATGAAGATTGGTGTCAAGGCTACGAAAATAAGGGAACCCAGTGATACATAACGAGTCAAAACGATAGACAGGATTGCAATAACGCCAGCGGATAAAGCTGGGACAATTGCAAGAGTAGCGAGTACGCCAATTGCTGTTGCAATTCCTTTTCCTCCACGGAATCGGAAGTAGAGCGGCCAGTTATGTCCTGCAATCGATGCTATACCACAAATGGCAGGAATCCACTCTGAACCGTTACTGAACCATACTCCAATCCATACAGCTGCAATACCTTTAAGGACATCCAACAGCAGAACAAGAATCGCAGGCCCTTTACCCAAAATCCGCAATGTATTGGTAGCCCCTGCATTTCCGCTCCCATGTTGACGAATGTCGATCCCCCGTATTGCCTTTGCAAGGAGGACACTAAAGCTGATTGAACCAAGCAGATAGCTCAGAACAATCGCTGCGATTGGTAAAATCACAAACTTCTCCCCTAACCTTCGTCGGACTTCCTCCGAGTAAATATGCGAATTGGCGTACCTTCGAAATCAAACGCTCCACGGATTTTATTCTCCAGATAACGTTCGTAAGAGAAGTGCATCAATTCTGGATCGTTCACAAAAATAACCATGGTCGGTGGTTTTACGGCTACCTGTGTCACATAGTTGATACGCATTCTACGTCCTTTGTCCGTAGGCGGCGGATTAATTGCAACAGCATCAGATACAACATCATTAAGCAAATGTGTCTGAACGCGCATGGCATGCTGCTGCGCAACTCGCGTTACCACAGGAAGCAATTTTTGTAAGCGTTGTTTTGTCTTGGCTGACAAAAAGACTACAGGAGCATAAGTCATAAACAGGAAATGATCCCGAATTTTCTTCTCAAACTCGTTCATCGTTTTATCCGTTTTATCCACAACGTCCCATTTGTTCACTACGAACAGGGAAGCTTTACCGGCTTCAAATGCATAACCTGCAATATGCTTGTCCTGCTCAATGATGCCTTCTTCACCGTTAATGACAACCAGAACGACATCCGCACGTTCAATCGCTCGCATGGCACGCATAACGCTGTATTTTTCGGTAGTTTCATACACTTTACCGCGTTTACGCATACCTGCTGTATCAATCAGCACGTAACGTTGTCCGTCTTTTTCAAACGGGGTATCGATGGCGTCACGTGTTGTGCCGGCTACATCACTGACGATAACACGTTCCTCACCCAAGATCGCGTTCACGAGTGAAGATTTACCAACATTCGGTCGTCCGATCAGAGCAACACGGATCACATCATCATCGTATGTCTCTTCTTCAAGTTCAGGCAGTTTCTCAACGATTGCATCCAGCAGATCGCCTACACCTGTACCATGACTTCCGGATACACCGATAGGATCGCCAAATCCAAATCCATAAAACTCGTAAATGAGCTCACTACGCCCAATATTATCCACTTTGTTAACGGCTACAACAATGGGCTTGCCTGAGCGGTACAACATCTCTGCGACTTCTTCATCAGATTGTGTAATCCCTGCTTTTGCATCACACATGAATACAATAACATCCGCTTCTTCAATAGCGAGCTCTGCCTGCATCCGGATTGATTTAAGAATGACGTCCTCGCCGTCGATTTCGATACCACCTGTATCGATAATACTGAATGGTTTGCCGTTCCATTCACCGATTCCATAGATCCGGTCACGGGTTATGCCCGGCTTGTCTTCCACAATGGCCAGTCTGTCGCCGATAATCCGATTGAAAATAGTGGATTTACCCACGTTCGGTCGCCCGACAATTGCCACAACGGGTCTTGCCATACATTCCACTCCTCCTGTCCATACTTACGTTACTCATCATAGCAAAAAACACATGTCTTGGCTAACGTTTCATGCCAAGAATGCTCACAATAACAACAATCGGCGAACCCGCCTGGGGCTCGCCGATCTTGCTTTTATTGTTCAGCAAAATATGCAGTATATAACTAAGAACCATGCATGAATAACTTATTTGAATTTGCTAAGTTTGTCACCGAAACGTTCTCCGAGTGTGATACTCATACCTTGATTGCTCAAGGAAACGTTCGGGTTGTTGATTTCTTCACGCGGAGCGTTGTTTCTAGCAGGTCTTTCAGCTTTTGGCGCTTGGGCTGGAGCTTCTTCTGTTTCCTTGATGCTCAGGCTTACACGTTGTTCAGCAGGGTTCATGTCGAGAATCTTAACTTGAACTTCCTGACCTTCTTTCAACACTTCGTGTGGAGTGCCGATGTGTTTGTGGGAAATTTGCGAGATATGCACAAGTCCCTCAACACCAGGAGCGATTTCAACAAATGCACCGAAATCAACCAGACGTTTAACAACACCTGTTACGATATCGCTAGTGTTGAATTTCTCGCCAGCTGTTTCCCATGGTCCTGGTTGAACAGCTTTCATGCTCAGGCTGATTTTACCTTTTTCAGGGTCAACTTTCAGCACTTTCACACTAACTTTGTCGCCTTCGGAAAGAACGTCAGATGGTTTGTCCACATGAGTCCAAGCAAGCTCGGATACGTGAACCAGACCGTCAACTCCGCCCACATCAACGAATGCACCAAATTGAGTCAAACGTTGAACAGTACCTTCGATGACTTGACCTTCTTGCAGACCAGCCATAACCTCAGCTTTGTTTGCTTCGAATTCTTGCTCCAGTACGTCTTTTTGGGAAAGGATCACTTTGTTGTTCTCACGATCGATCTCTTTCACTTTAACGCGCAGTGTGCGTCCTTTGTAGTCGCTGAAATCTTCAACGAAATGGCGCTCAACCATGGAAGCCGGGATGAATCCGCGTACGCCCACGTCTGCTACCAGACCGCCTTTGACTACGTCAGCAACAACAACTTCGAACACGTCTTGGTCTTCAAAATGCTTTTGCAATTGATCCCAAGCGTTTTCGCTGTCGATCGCACGTTTGGACAGAACGAGTTTTTCTTTCTCGTCGTCGATGCTAAGTACTTTAGCTTCAACTTCTTGTCCAACTTCAACTGCATCAGACGCGCTGTCTACATGCAAAGAGGACAGTTCGCGAATTGGAATTACACCGTCATATTTATATCCAATGCTCACATAGGCTTGGTTATCTTCCAATTTGACGATGGTTCCTTTTACGGTATCTCCTTTTTTCAAGGAAACGAATTGATCCAACTCATCTTGGGTTGCTTCTTGATTTTTCATTTCTTCCGACATGTCAAATACCCTCCTCAATTCAAAAACCCCATTATATTCAAACCTGCCTGTAGCAGAGTTCAAAACACTTTCATCGCTGAATGGCATGGATTAGTTTCCCTCAAAAAAATGGAAACATGCATTCAGAATCTGGGCGAAAAACAATTACTTGCTCGGTACGCCCGTTTCCACCATTTCATTAATCTTGGACATAATCTTTTCAGTCGCTCTTTCCAATGCATCTCCAGAAGGATCTTCCTTAAACTCGTCCAAGTTCACCGGTGCTCCATACACAACTTTCATCTTACGAAAAAGCTTGTAGTTGCCGATAATAGCAGTAGGGATAACGGTGGCACCACTCCGAAGAGCGAAGCTCGCTGCACCTTTTTTGCCGATGCCTCCATCATTGTGCCGGCTCCCGGACGGGAAAATGCCAAGCACTTCACCATTACGCAAAATGTTCAGTGAAGTTTTGATGGATTCCTTGCTAACGCCTCCTCGTTTAACGGGAAACGCGCCTACTGCCTTAATGATTTTGCCAAGTACCGGAACATCAAACAATTCACTTTTGGCCATGAAGCGTACCTGACGGCGAATTTTAATACCTACCGTTGGAGGATCAAAGTTACTAATATGATTGGAACATAAAAGTACGCCGCCCTCTTGTGGGATGTTCTCCCGGCCAACTGCCTCCAGGCGGAAAAGAATGGTGTAAATGATCCGCAGTACTGTGCTGCAAAATGTGTAAATCATAGACCAACCTCTCCTCTGACCATTGTGCAATAAGATACGATTTTGTCAACCACTTCATGAATGCTCATATTGGTTGTATCAAGAACAGTTGCGTCCTCAGCACAGCGAAGTGGGGATATTTCCCGCTCTTCATCCAATTTGTCACGCGTGGCGATGTCTCGCTCTAGTTGCTTCAACGTCAGTCCTTCAGAGGGGTCCAGTTCTTTGAAGCGGCGAAGTGCACGCTCTTCCACACTGGCAGTCATGAAGATTTTCACTTCCGCATCGGGCAATACTGTCGTTCCGATATCGCGTCCATCCATGACGACGCCCTTGCGCAAAGCCATTTGCCGCTGAGTATCCACTAATTGCGAACGCAGCCCCTCGATTTGCGCATATCGGGACACGATCCCCGTAACTTCACGGGAGCGGATTTCCGAGGTTACATCTTCCCCGTTACAGAACACTTTCTGTCCGCCCGGGTCCGGTTGTAAATCAATGACCAGTTTGTGGGCTTCTTGAAGTACCTCTGTTACATTATCCGGCGAAATCCCTTTCCGAATCATGTGCAGGGTTACCGCACGGTACATTGCGCCAGTATCGACGTAAATATACTCGAGCGCCTCTGCAACCAATCGGGCCACCGTGCTTTTCCCGGCACCAGCAGGTCCGTCAATTGCAACGTTCATCTTCCCGTTCTCTGATGTGTTCTGGCTTGCCAACGGGGCATTCCTCCTCAAACGATAAGCCTCAATAAAAAAACAGGCATTGCCTGCATCGTGAAAATTATACCACACTCTACACATGGATGCAAAAACAGCCAAATCAGCGTTGTTCCCTTTCCGTTGAAGACTCTGGCTGAATCGGTGTTCCTTCCATTCGGTCAATGTAGGTCACATTTTTTTTGAAATAGGGGACCTGGAGCAGAATTTGATACACCACCAACAGCAAGATCAAGACAGAGATGAGTTTGAGGAGCTTTCTCTCCATCCGTACTGATAAGACATAGTAGAGACGATCATATCTTCGGGATAAATGGCGGTGATTCATCACAAGTACCTCCGTTTTTCCCATTACGTTTCCCGGCAAATTTCCTTTTTATTCAAAATAGGGACACTTATTTTGCACGATAGTCCAGCTGCCGTTCAAAGCAGAACTTGATAATTTTTTGACGTTCCGAATCGGTAATCTGTACAAACTTCAACATGCATATCTGCCTGCCCGACTCCAGTTTCTGGATGCGAACGACTTCAGCCTCGAAAGCCACATGTTCGATGGTGGAATTTCGATAGGGAATGAGCAGCCAGCAATTCAACTTTTGCCCCTCCGCGACCGTTAATTTTGGTTCCCCGTAAATGGACAATCCCCCACCGCCGATATCTTCAGTCATTGCCACGGCACGGGTCAGATCCTCTGCTTGAATGGCTAATTCAAGATTTGCATGAACACGCAGGAAGCTGCGTCGCTGTATTTTAGAAATATCGTCAGGAAGCGGTTTTCGTATGCGTACAAGTCTTACAACGTCTTCCTCGAATCCGGTCACGTACGTATTGAAATAATGTCTGACTCCATCGTCAGTCATATAATAGATGGACAGTTCTTCTCCGAAATACAATCTTTTTAAACGACTGCTCCCCTGCAGCATGGGGACTTCAATCAAGAAACTGTGTTCATCCAAGTCCGCAATACGGGATTTGTATTCCTTGCTCTCTTCTTTCTCATCTGCTGAGGCAATCTGTATGTGCAAAATTTCATTAATTTTCGGATACAAGTTCTTCACCGCCACCTTAGCTATTAATCATCGTATGTACAGGGACTATTATACCATGACCTTTCTCATAGCGGATAACAAAAAAAACAGACCACAACGTGGTCTGTTCCGCGGTAATACGATGGAAACTGCCTTGGCTTGATATTACGAAGTCGCATTTACTGGTTTAATTTCCTCAACGGCTTCCTCGACGCCTGTATCCGCATTGATGTAAATTCGGTATTTCGTACCATTGATGCGTCCACCGAATTCATAACACAGCACTTCCTTGCTGTAATCATTCTCAATCAGCGATTTACGGGCATAGTTCTCTTCAAATTCGGGATTTAGCTTTTTGCGAGCCTGAGCTTCAGTAAGAGCGGCTTTCGGAATCTTCCGCTGTTTTTGATGCTCATAAACGTAGTCACTCGCCTGAAAACCTGTAACATCTCCTGTGTCCAGCCCAACTCGAACGGTCATTTTCTCAGGATAGATCAGGGTATCTCCTTGTTTGCGCACATACGTCAGGTTACCCAAATTACCGTACTCGTCGTAGTTTACCGCCTTCATATCCTTGTAGCCTTTATTGACAAGGAATTGATCAGCCTTGGCCATAGCTTCTTGACGCGAAACCTTTTTCGTTCCGATTGGACGTGTATCGCTGTAGGAAATCAACATTCCCCCATTGCGTGTAAAATCCATCATCAATTTGCTGTCTTTGGCTTGATTAATTGTCGCAGTATAAGACTCCCAGTCTGTGCCCTTACCATTCTCCTGCACTTGAATCTTGTTGCTGTCTGCATTCGAGAATTTCGCAGCTTTGCTCTGAATCTGCTCTTTTGTCATTGGGATTCCATCGAGCTTTTTGACTGAACGTTTTGCATAAATGTTGGATACTGAAGGACCCCAGTCGAGCTCAGGGTACTCCTGTACCTTTTTGTTCACAGTGCGAAACCCATCGACAATGGTGTTATCCATCGTTTCTTCTTCAGTCGCCATAGCCGTTTCGGCATCCATCCAGCGCAAGCGGTCTGAAAGCACTTTTTGCTGAACGTCCTGAAGATTTTTCGTGATCTCCGAGGAGTTCTGGTACAGCTTTTTCAGGTTGCCCATCTCTTTCTCACTGAGTGGTTCGTTGGTCAAATCACGCATGGATGCCTGATAAGCGAAGTTTGAAATTCGGGAAAGAAAATCCTCTGTTTCATTGAAAGGCAGCATGGTGAGAGGCAGTTGGTTAATTTCATTTTGCGCTTCACTCGTGAGCCGCCACACATTCATCAGACCTTTACGATGCATTCCCTGGGAAGTGGAGTTCACTGCCAGTGTATTGCCGATTTCGGAATGCAATTTGTCCATGTGAAAAGACAGGTCATGGAAGGCACGTTGGTACTGATTCTCCGCTTTGATCAAAATCGCATTTTTCTCCTGGTTCTCTTGGTATCCCCAAACAAGGGCACCGATCAGCAGTACTGCAAATATCGGAAACATGACTGAACTTAAACGTTTATACATCGGTAGAGTCTCCTTTCATCTAAACCACTATCTATATTGTGGATCGAAGAAAGTCCTCTTATGCATCGGTTTTCCAGCCGGCACAATGTTTGACTCTTCACGTGGCTATTAGTTCATCTGAATCCAGGACGTAACGCCGTCTTCCTCAATCTCAAATTGATCCCGATTATCGCACAGGCACTGCTTAAACCCGGTCTCAATCCGACCTCTTTCTTTTTTACCACGCAGCGTAAAACGCTCTCCGCACTGTTTGCATCTAATTTTAATTTTAATTCTCATTACGCTGTCCCCGTTTCTGTTGGTCATTCCCCAGGGATTTTTATTCCAGAACAAAAAAAAACACACCGGGGCATCAGGCGCAGTATGCGCTCCATGTCCACCAGTGTGTCCGTATTTCTATAATTTAATCTCTTCCTCCCGTTTCACAAATCGAAAAGGAGAGCGGTTGTTAGCCCGCGTAATTTTGCCTATGGCTCCATACCACAAGCCCGCCATTAGCGGCGCAATGAACCACAGCCAGTAGTTTGCCATGGTGTTCATGATGACATCGTACAGCGCATGCCAGAAAAACGGAAGCACTAAGGACATCATAAGAAACCATCGTTTCTTCCTGCCATCCGTAAATTTGGCCCGCCCCATGTAATACCCCATAATTACGGCAAACATGGCGTGTCCTGACACAGGGAGCAATGCACGGACAAACATGGCTGAGACGGATGCATTCCCCGCAAAGGCATACAAAACATTCTCTACCGTGGCAAACCCAAGTGAAACGGCAACTGCATAGAGTATACCGTCATAGGGCTCATCAAACTCCGTGTGATTATAAATGATATGATATAACACAAACCATTTAATGAATTCCTCAACCCCACCAGAGATGAGAATAGATTCAACATAGGGATTATCTCCGAGCCATATCATCATACCTCGCTGGATGATCATCACAGGCAACACCATCAGAATACCCATGACAAACACTCTCAACACCATGTGAAGCGGCTCGGAATCATAACGATCTTTCAGATAAAAATATGTTAACAAGGCGAGACCCGGAGCTACTGCTGCCGCTAAAACCGAAAACAAAAGCACCGAAATTCCCTCCTCTGGCTAAGACGCGTTTACATCTGAACTTAATCCTGACGTTTGAAGTGGGTGCAGATCACATCAATTGCCTGTTCAGGAATAATAACCTTACCGTACTCTTCCATAACCGCAGGCGTAACCGAAGAACCTTCACCAAATTCAGCAAGCAGCGCTATTAACGCAGCGTGTTTGGTGGAATCGACCTCATCCGGCTCCAGATGCAGGAACCATTTGTCTTTGTAGGAATAAAGTCTTCCGGCATTTGTCACGTGTTGACGCAGCATATGTGCAGCCTCGATTAATACTTCGAAATCCTTAAAGGCATATACGATGGAATCGCTTTGCTCTAACGTAACTTCCATCTCGTATACTTCTTCAGGCAGATCATCCTCATTGCCCGAACCATATTGTTGCGGATCATATTTCCCACGGGTAACAATGACAACCATTCCTTGAGCGGGAAGTGCGAATACTTCGACAGCAAGTGGACCTGTAGCATCGAACCCAAGTTCGGAATATGCCTGATCCATCATTTCAGTGAACAGTTCATGAACTTTAGGTATTTCCTGCCACATATCTTCTTTTTGTATTCCGCGCTCGCTCAGATCGTCAAAGGTCAGGAAAATCCGTATCTTATCGTGACTTAATCGTTCTATTTTCATACAGGATCTCCCCTTTATAAGCAAGTCTTATAACAGATTATGAAGCACAAAACAATATGTGCTGAAAATAAATCTATGTAGTTATGTTATCATTTTATACCTGCAAATGCACGAAGTAAAATCGACAAAAAAAGAATCAAGCCACATCATACAAGACTGTGGTTGATTCTATTCAGTAGTTTTGGTTTATAAACCCGGTACTGTTGTGTTTGTTTGAGTCAAAATCTGCTCAACTTCATGTTTAACATCAGGATTGGTGCGAATAAAATCTTTGAGCATGTTCATGTTCTCTTCTTTTTCCTGCGGGGTGATCGCTCTTGCCGTTTTCTTCACTGTACTTTTGTGGGATTCACCATGTTCATTATTCTTGGGGCTGAATCCATCCATGCCAGGAAACGTCATTTCCATCATCTTGTGCTTGGCCTGACCCATTACGTTGCCTGACGACAGAGAAGACAGCATGGGTATTTTGCCTTTGGACAGATATGAGCTGGCAGCAACGCCAACTACTATCCCCCAGAAAAAGGATGACGCCTTCATTACACCAACCTCCTCTTATGTTAAGATCACAACTAGTGTTTGCGGAAGCACGACATCTCATTCCGCATAAATACAGGAAAGTGAGTTGAATTTATGTTTAGAACTACTGCAGCAATCATTATTGCCGCCAGCCTACTGCTGTCTGCGTGTGGAGTGCAAGAAGATACTTCTGCTGAAAAAACAACTCCAGAAAATGAACCCGCCTCCACTGTACAAAGTGGTCTGAATGATTCCTCCGAGACGGCGGAGACTGATCAGCCCACAGCTCAAGACAACCCTGAACTTACAAAAGACAAGGAACCAACTGAGGATAAGCAAGAACAAAAAATTACGAAAACGTATCATATGAATGAGAATTATTACATTAAGCCAAATGATGAACATGGTGAAAAGAAGGTTGTCTTGCTTACATTTGATGATGGTCCAAAGGAAGAAGAAATGATCAATGGATTAATCGATACGCTGGACAAACATAATGCCAAGGCCATATTTTTCGTCAATGGATATCGTGTCGAAAGTCACCCTGAGTTGTTAAAGATCATTCATGAGCGGGGTCAAATTATAGGGAATCACGCGTGGGACCATGAAGATCTCAAAAAAATGTCCACTACACAAGCCGCCAAGCAGGTAACGGATGTTCAAGACATCATTAAAGATACCATTGGTGTCGAGCCGGAATTTTTCCGACCTCCCTTTGGTTCCGGCAATGACGCTCTGAAAGCTGCAGTTCAAAAAAACGGCATGTTATACATGACTTGGTCCAACGGTTCACTGGATTGGGACAAAAGCACAAAGAACAAACCGGAAAAAGTGATTCAAAATGTGCTTGACCAGTTGAATCCAGGGAGTAACATATTGATGCATGAGCTTCCCTGGACTGTAGACGCACTGGATGAATTGTTAACGAAATTGGAGAAAAAGGGTTATTCATTTGTAGACCCTCGTTCAATAGAGCTTGAAGCTCGATAAGACATAAAAAACAGCCTCGATCAATCATGATCAAGGCTGTTTAGTTTTGCCGATTTTAAAGTAATCTTGTGCATTTCAGCCGGGCAACATAGTCTGAACGGCAGGTGATTCGTTCCGTAACCTCTGCTGACCAGCAGTTTACCATCAGGAAGACCGTCACCCCGCTTGAAGGTATACCAACCGTGCGACACATCCCGGTATGCCTTATGAAGAAAAAGCGGTCCAAGGAATGGGATGACCAGTTGTCCCCCGTGTGTATGCCCACTTAAAACAAGATCAGCATATTCCTGAATGCGATTTGCCTGTAGCGGATCGTGAATTAATATAATCGTGCATTTATTTATGTCCTGATCCATAAGAAGCTTGCTAAGTTGACGGGACCGATAATCCATTCCGGCAAGATTGATGTTTGAATTCCCTTGATGCAGAGATACCACCTTGTCTTGCAGAAGTTCAACACCCGTTTCCTGAAAAATTCGAGTTAAATGAGCTGTTCCCGCCCTTTTATCATGATTTCCGTAAACCGCAAAAGTGGGAGCAATATCTGTCAACAGTTTCATATTGTGTCTAACGGTAGACCAGGATATCCCCTTTTCAGCGACGTCTCCACCTATCAGAACCCAATCCACCTGATCCATTAACGGTTCAAGGTCCCGCTGTCTAAGCTTTCTCTTATGAAGGTCTGATACAAACAAAATGGCACTTCCATCAAACGAATGGGGCAAACCGTTTACCTCCACCTCATCTTCAACTACCTGATGAAAATGCGCTTCACGCCACATATGAATCCCTAACATCACAATCAATAATAAAACAGCGCTGAACCAGAGCATCATCACCAAGGCCAAGGAAGGAAAGTGTTTAGGGGCGGAGCCCCTTGTATACCCCACCAAACGAGGCTGACCGTAAGAAGAACAAAAATAACAATTAGCGAGTTTACAAACCTTTTGCTTAAACGTAACCGCCGTGAAGGATGAAGCTCGGTTCGAGTGGGAAGTGAACCTGCTTCCGCGACAGTTTCATCCGTCGTTTTTTGCTGTGATTTGGAACGTGCTGGTGCACGACTGGGAAGCACTGGGCTTTCCAGGGTTGATGCGTATGACTTGCGCTGCGATCTTGGTACAGTTACCGTAGTCAACGCTGTACCTGCCCCTTCCACTGCAGCAGCCGGTTCAGCAACCAAGTTTACTTGGGATGCATTAGTCCGCTCGGTTGTCTCTGTTTTGTCCGAGTGTCGGTGACGCTGACTGCCATATGTCTTCATTCTACTTAATTGCTGGTTCATGATCCCCTCCGAAAACGTATCGCTAATCCGGACACCAAATCAATAATAAAATGACATAATATCGGCGCCCACAATGTGCCGGATTGCAAATAAATCCAACCCAATCCATAGCTTGAAACAAATACCCAACCTGTAGGAATCCAGTGGCGAAGATAGCGAATATGAATTACGGCAAACAAAATGCTGGTCCAGTAAGGTCCAATTGCATGCTGAATGGCTCCCCGGAACAACAATTCTTCGCAAATAGCGACAAGGGCTGCTATACACACGATATGCCAGATGGGACGAGACCTGAATAACATCTCGTTAATTCCCCCGTCATCCATACTCTCCTGAGGAATGACATACGACAGGACCATGTCCATGACCAGCATAATGCCAGCAAGACCAAGCCCCCACCAGATAAAATGAACATTTTCAGGCCATGCGAGAACATCGAACAGATTACGTTTCTGAAGTAAAATCCATATAACTCCAATGATCAGAGTTAAACCCTGTGTAAAATATAGATTGATCAGAAGCAAGCGCTCGGTTAACTGCTGTGGTTCAGCCTTCTGAATTTTGAACTTGGAAAACTTTGATTTTTTCATCGCCTGCGTCTGTCCTCTTGATATATTTTTGATGGATAACCTACTTGGCTGCCCAATCGGATAGTATACTAAATGATAGCCAAAAAACCAAATTGGTTCAAGACCTGCCTCAAGTCCCGGTTTTCCAGCCATTGTTACCCGCATTTCGCGGGCTTCAACAGGATGTCTGGCATTGCGTTTCCAACTTCGAAATCTCACTATTTTACGAATATGATTCATGTATTACTCCAACAAAAGACAGACATATGGAAGAGTTTCACTCGATTCGAATTAAAACATTTATGCCTATTGACATGCTCATGTTAGCCATGATACATTATGAAAAAATTAGTCACGTTAAACACGATGATGGAAAAAAGATGTTGCTTTGTTCTTACAGAGAGCCGATGGATGGTGTAAATCGGTGGCAGGCAATGAATCTTGAGCGTTCCTGAGTTATTGCATTGAAATTGGAGTAGGTGCAATCGGTTTAGAGCCGTTATCCTCTTCGGTCTTTATTGACCGTGAAGACTGTCGTTGCGAAGCGGCAGTGAATTAGGGTGGTACCACGACAACTCTCGTCCCTTATTGCGCAAGCAGTATGTGGATTGAGAGTTTTTTGATTTATTTTTAGGCGAATGACGTGGGAACACTCTATTATTACACCTCTACCCTCTGCTGCGACACCGCGTTGTTGGGCGGAAGGATGGACTTGGTTTTAAGGAACACCTCTATCTTGAGGTCAGACCTTGACGATATAGATACACATACTAAGGAGGAAGAAACCATGTACAAAGTGTTAGTATCGGACCCAATCAGTGATTTGGGTATCCAGCAGCTGGTGGATGCAAATGATGTTGTTGTTGAAAAGAATACCGGTCTTAGTGAAGATGAGCTCGTAGCTATCATTGGCGATTATGACGCCCTTCTCGTTCGAAGCCAGACTCGTGTTACAGATCGTATTATGACTGCCGGAACAAACCTTAAGGTCATTGGCCGTGCAGGAGTTGGGGTAGATAACATTGACCTGGAAGCTGCAACTCAGCGCGGTATCATCGTTATTAATGCACCTGATGGCAACACCATCACCACATGTGAGCATACATTTGCCATGATGATGGCGCTGGCACGTCACATTCCACAGGCATACGCCAAAACCATTCAGGGTACATGGGATCGTAAAACCTTCCTGGGTGTGGAGTTGAGAAACAAAACCCTTGGCGTGCTCGGCATGGGACGGATCGGAAGTGAGGTAGCCAAACGTGCCAAGGCATTTGGTATGGACATTTTGGCTTATGATCCATTCCTCACCCAAGAACGTGCTGACAAGCTTCAGGTTAAACTGGCCAGCGTGGATGATATCATTCGCAATGCCGACTTCATGACGGTACACACTCCATTGACACCAGAAACCCGCCACATGATCTCCCGTGCGCAATTTGAAGTCATGAAAAAAGGAATGCGCATTATCAACTGTGCTCGTGGTGGAGTGGTGGATGAAATGGCGCTTGTCGAAGCGATCGATGAGGGTATTGTTGCAGGTGCGGCATTTGACGTATTCGAAAGCGAGCCACCAGCACAGGATCACCCTTTCCTGAACCATCCGAGCATCATTGTTACACCTCATCTTGGCGCATCCACAGTGGAAGCTCAGGAAAATGTGGCGATTGATGTATCAGAGCAAGTGCTTCACATTTTGCGGAATGAACCGTTCAAGAATGCGGTGAACATGCCCGCTGTTGCTCCAACCGTTATGAACAAATTGCAACCGTACTTCAAACTGGGTGAAACCCTGGGTAGCTTTGCAGCACAGATTACACAAAATGCAGTACAAGAGATTCGGATCGATTATGCAGGTGATCTTTCTGAGGTAGATACTTCACCTCTTACCCGTTACATTGTTAAGGGTATTCTCGCCAGACATCTGGGTGGGGAAGCCAATATCGTCAACTCCATGCATCTGGCCAAAACCCGTGATCTAAATGTGGTTGTAAGCCAAACATCCGCAACCAAAGGATTTACCAATCTCATTACAGTAACGTTGGTAACAACGCAGGATGCAGAGGAGCGCCGTGTCGCTGGTACATTGCTTGCAGGTTATGGAGAACGGATCGTTCGCCTGGACAAATTCCCGGTAGATATCGCCCCGGAGAGCCATCAAATCCTGATCTCCCATAATGATAAGCCAGGAATTATCGGGCGTGTAGGTACCCTGCTTGGACAAAATGATGTCAACATCGCATCCATGCAAGTGGGACGGAAAATTATTGGTGGTGCGGCGATCATGATTCTGACTGTGGACAAAGCCGTTCCGAAAGATGTTCTTGTCCAGCTCACTGCTCTGCCTGAGCTTAATACAGCTGTTGAAATTGTACTTGAATAGTTACTCATCTTGCAAAGATAGTCAAAAGAGACGATCCCAAAGGGTTCGTCTCTTTTTTTAAACTTAGCTTAATCGAATAATGTTTAGTGTTGCACCCGGAGGTGACAGCACAGCAGTTGCAACTAATCCAAACAATTGAAGCTGAATGGTCGATCCCGCCGGAACGGTTATTATAAAATCGGCCGCTAGCTGGCTAAGTGAAAGTAATGGTGAAATTACACTAGGTGGAACGACAGCTCCATTAAGCAATATGCGGGATTGAATGGCGAGCGCAGCTGTAAGATTTATTTTGTAGCTAATATAATAACGACCGGCCGTAGCAAGTGTGAACGTATTGTTGGCTCCATTTACTGTAATACCTGTTCCTAAATTCTGATTTGTAGGGAGGGCTACCGATGTTCCACCCAAAATAACAAGAATGGTTCCATTAGTATTCTCTGCATAAGCAGAAGTCTCAGTTAAAGAGGTTCCTGTCACGCCTGTTGCACCGGTAATTCCGGTTGTACCAACACCTGTGGCTCCCGTAACCCCCGTCTCGCCTGTTATGCCAGTTGCCCCTGTTGCACCTGAAACGCCTGTTGCTCCTGTAAGGCCTGTTGCTCCTGTAACCCCAGTACTTCCTGTTACACCTACTCCTGTGGCTCCCGTTAATCCCGTTCCTCCGGTCACGCCAGTTATACCTGTGGCTCCCGTAAGGCCTGTGGCTCCTGTAACCCCAGTACTTCCTGTTACACCTACTCCTGTGGCTCCCGTTAATCCCGTTTCTCCCGTTACGCCAGTTGTTCCTGTGCCTCCCGTAAGACCTGTGGCTCCTGTAACCCCAGTACTTCCTGTTACACCTACTCCCGTGGCTCCAGTCAATCCCGTTTCTCCCGTTACGCCAGTTATACCTGTGGCTCCCGTAAGGCCTGTTGCTCCTGTAACCCCAGTACTTCCTGTTACACCTACTCCTGTGGCTCCGGTTAACCCCGTTTCTCCGGTCACGCCAGTTGTTCCTGTGTCTCCCGTAACTCCGGTCGCGCCAGTAACTCCGGTACTT
>NZ_JBCIYR010000003.1:837408-838379 GCF_050455445.1 Paenibacillus sp. MABNR03 | reverse complement strand
CGTACTTCCTGTCACACCTACTCCCGTGGCTCCAGTTAACCCTGTTGCTCCCGTTACGCCAGTTGTTCCTGTGGCTCCCGTAACTCCGGTCGCTCCAGTGACTCCGGTACTTCCTGTCACACCTACTCCCGTGGCTCCAGTTAACCCTGTTGCTCCCGTTACGCCAGTTGTTCCTGTGGCTCCCGTTATACCCGTACCACCCATCACGCCGGTAACTCCTGTTGCTCCTGCTCCTGCAAGCAACGTATAGTCAGGTGAGGTTCCCGGTGTTCCTGTCGGTGACGCAACATTGGCAATATACGTACTGCCGTTGAACGTAACCACCTGACCCGCTGAATACGTTGGTGCCACCGCCGGATCGAAAGGCACTATGCCACTCAAACCGATACCCGTTGCTCCCGTAATCCCTGCTATCCCTGTTGCTCCCGTTTCTCCTGTCCCACCCGTTATGCCGGTAATCCCAGTAACGCCTGTTGCTCCTGCACCTGCCAACAACGTATAGTCTGGTGACGTTCCCGGTGTTCCTGTCGGTGAAGCAACATTGGCAATATACGTACTGCCGTTAAACGTAACAACCTGCCCAGCAAGGTACGTCGGTGCTACGGCCGGATCGAATGGCACTATGCCACTTAAACCGATACCCGTTGCTCCCGTGATCCCCGTTATTCCTGTCGCTCCCGTTTCACCTGTGCCACCCGTTCCGCCGGTAATCCCAGTAACGCCTGTTGCTCCTGCTCCTGCTAACAACGTATAGTCTGGGGACGTTCCTGGTATCCCAGTCGGAGATGCCATATTGGCAATATACGTGCTGCCATTAAACGTAACAACCTGACCGAAGGAGTACGTCGGCGCTACGACCGGATCGAATGGCACGACTCCACTCAAACCGATACCCGTTGCTCCCGTGATCCCTGGTATCCCTGTCGCTCCCGTTTCACCTGTGCCACCCGTTCCGCCGGTAATCCCAGTAA
>NZ_JBCIYR010000003.1:431306-837310 GCF_050455445.1 Paenibacillus sp. MABNR03 | reverse complement strand
AACGCCTGTTGCTCCTGCTCCTGCCAGTAACGTATAGTCCGGGGACGTTCCCGGTGTTCCGGCTGGTGCAGCCACATTGGCAATATAGGTACTGCCGTTGAACGTAACCACCTGACCCGCTGGATACGTTGGTGCCACGGCCGGATCAAATGGCACTATGCCACTCAAACCGATACCCGTTGCTCCCGTGATCCCTGTTATCCCTGTCGCTCCCGTTTCACCTGTGCCACCCGTTCCGCCGGTAATCCCAGTAACGCCTGTTGCTCCTGCTCCTGCCAGTAACGTATAGTCCGGGGACGTTCCCGGTGTTCCGGCTGGTGCAGCCACATTTGCAATGTACGTACTCCCGTTAAACGTTACTACCTGACCGGCTGGATACGTTGGTGCCACGGCCGGATCAAACGGCAGAATACCACTGAGCCCTACACCTGTCGCTCCTGTAGGACCTGATGGGCCTGCTCCTGCAATTAATGTGAAATCCGGAGAAGTACCTGGCGTACCCGTAGGAGACGCTACATTTGCAATGTATGTACTCCCGTTAAACGTTACCACCTGACCGGCAGGATAGGTCGGTGCTACTACTGGATCAAAAGGCACAGCACCATCTAATCCTGCCCCCGTTGCCCCGGTGGAGCCCGTTAGACCAGCACCCGCAAGTAATGTATAATCTGCGGAACTCCCAGGCGTCCCACTTGGCGATGCCACATTGGTAATATATGTTCCACCAGCAAAAGTCACAATTTGTCCTGAAGCATACGCCGGTGCGAGCGCAGGATCAAAAGGAACAATACCTGATAAACCTGCGCCAGTTGCTCCTGTTGCACCAGTTGTTCCACCCGCTAACAGTAATGTGAAATCTGGCGAACTTCCAGGGATACCCGTTGGGCCATTTACATTAACAACATAAAGGTTCCCATTATAACTGAGTACTTGGCCTTGAGTATAACTTGGACCCTGTGCTGGATCGTATGGCGTTACATTATTTAGCCCTATGCCCGTTGCTCCTGCTGGTCCCTGAGCGCCTTGTGGTCCCACAGGTCCTACGGGCCCGGTCGGTCCGATCGGACCCACTTGACCCACCGGACCAGCCAAGCCTGCCTCCCCTGGAGGACCGGCTGGTCCCTGCACTCCCTGAACTCCAGGCACGCCAGGAACTCCGGGGACCCCCGGGGGGCCTGCCGGTCCCGTTATTCCGGATGAGCCAATCCCTGTGGTCGCTCGGCTGAGTGAAATGGATGTGGATCGAATCAACGCTACCAGTTTATCTTTCTCTGGTGGGGGAACTTCGAGTAATAAGGTCACACTCAACAAATCATCGAGCAGATTCTGCAAGTTGCCAACCAAGTTGATCAATGCAACAGGTACAATCTCTGATGCCGCTATGGTTAATTCCAACACAGCTTGAAGTTCGGCTTTAACTCCAGCACGGAAACCTGACACGTTGACGAAAGTGAGCAGATTCCGCAAACCTGATTGCAGTGCGAGTATGTTAGCGGCTACAGGCTGGCTAATTGCTGCAGGAATGATGATTGCTAATGATCGAAGCAACGTTTCCAACTGTTCCTGCTCACTTGTTGTTATCGGAATGAAGGGGGACCCCGCCCTGAACGATCTACCTTCCAAAAATGCTTTTATATTTACCCGTTTACGCCTATCGGACATGCGTTATCCAAACCTCCTCTGACTTCCTTGTTTTTCAAGCTTATGTGACATTGGAAGGAAATTTATCTTGGACACTATTTTTGTTTTCAAAATAACCTCATTCTTTTGTTCCACGTTGAACAAGATTAAACGGAATACTTCAACAAAAAAACACCCTCCAGAGGGGGTGTTTCTGCACTTTTTGTATGAAATCAGGCTATTTCGAGGAATTCACCGGAAATTGTAAAATAAACTCTGTCCCTTCCCCAAGCGTACTGTTCACTTGAATGATACCGTGATGGGCATCAACGATATTTTTTACAATGGCCAGACCTAGTCCAGTACCCACACTCTCTCCGCGAACACGTGCCTTATCCGCTTTGTAGAATCTCTCAAAAATAAATGGCAGATCGGAAGTCGGAATACCCGCACCTTCATCCTTGATTGACACTTTAGCTACCGACGTTCGATGATCTTCAAGCAGCTTTGCTGCAATAATAACATTTTTATCAGGAGGCGTATGACGAAAAGCATTATCAAGCAGATTGGTAAATACCTGCTCGAGCCGATCCTCATCAGCTTGTTGAAGCACAAGGCTAGGCAGGTTGCACTCAAAATGAAGTCTTATATCTTGTTCTTTCGAACGTACAGAGAATTTCCGATACACCCGCTCCAAGAGTTCCACCAGATCTACTTCCTTCATTGCCATGTCGGTATGTCCAGCTTCCATTCGGGCCAGATCCAGCAGATCCTTGACTAATCTGCCCATGCGCAGTGACTCATCATGGATAACCTGAATCAACTCTTCACTCTCCTCAGGAGAGGCTGCCATGCCATCCAGAAGAGCTTCGCTGTAACCTTGCATCATGGATAAAGGCGTTCGTATCTCATGAGATACATTGGCGACAAAATCACGGCGCATTTTTTCCAAACGAACCTCTTCTGTCACATTACGCAGGACGGCAACCGCACCGCGAACAACACTGTCCGCATACAGAGGTGTCATCTGCACCGACCATACCCCCTGCTGAACATGTACATTCGAGCTCTGATCGCCGCCATGCTCCATAACCAGTTTAAACAAAGGAACCAGAGGTTCTGGAACATCACGGGAAGAGTTTTCTCCCTTGTTCATTTCCTGTCCCTCTTCGTCCTGTGCCCAGTCCAGATCACACCAAGCCTGCATGATCTTTTCCCCTGGCGGGTTGGTCAGAATCACTTTACCTTCACCATCGAAGGTAACCACGGCGTCCGTCATACTCCGAAGTACACTAGCCAAGTGTTCCTTCTCGTGGTTCAGGCTCCGAATGTTGTCCTCGAGCTGAGCAGCCATATGATTAAATGTGTTAGCCAGCTCACCAATCTCATCGCTTGTCACAAGAGAGAGCCTTGTCCCATAGTTTCCTTTGCGGATCGCATTGGCAGCCTGAATCAGCTGTTGCATCGGTTGAGTGATTTTCGTGAACAGAAACAGGGCGAAAAAAGTCGTCAAACTGAAACCGATGATACAGACATACGTGAACAGGCGCTTAATATCTCTGGACTCGGACTCCGCAAAATTGGTATCAATGTACGGAAGCAAAAAAAGACCCAGCGCGATGAGCACACAGCCCACAAGGCATATAATGGTTATCCATAACTTTCCGACCAGTGATCTCCAGAAATTAAAGCTATTTCGGTACTTCCAGTTTATAACCCACACCCCACACTGTCGTAATCATAGCCGCCGATTCAGGCGACACCTTGTTCAACTTTTCACGAAGACGCTTGACGTGCGTATCCACGGTACGGAGATCACCGAAAAACTCGTAGTTCCATACATCCTTGAGCAATTCCTCTCTGGAAAACACTTTATCCGGAGAGGTCGCCAGGTAATGTAACAACTCATATTCTTTTGGGGTAAGACTGATCTCTTCCCCTCCCGCCGTTACCCGGTGAGCGTCATGCTCAATAACAAGGTGAGGGAATACGATATTGTTGCTTGAATTACTTTCCTTGGACAGATATGCAGTCGCAGAAGAACGACGCAGAATAGCTTTTACCCGGTAAATCACTTCACGCGGACTGAAAGGCTTCACGACGTAATCATCTGCCCCAACCTCAAATCCCTGAACACGGTTGATCTCTTCACCTTTTGCTGTCAGCATCAATACCGGGGTCGATTTTACTTGACGCAATCGGGTACACACTTCAACACCGTCCATGCCCGGTAACATTACATCAAGCAAAATCAGGCCGTACTCTCCAGCTGTTGCTTTTCGCAGTGCTGTCTCCCCATCTTCCGCTTCATCAATTTCATAACCTTCTTTTTCAAGATACATCTTCAAAAGCCTGCGGATTCTTTCCTCATCATCGACGACCAGTATCCGGTTCTCATGTTCTGCCATTCCACTCCAGCCCCTTTGCAATAACTCCTATCACTTCTATTATGTTCGATCTGGCGAACAATATTTGAATGCCCACTTTTAACGCAGGGGCCGCGCATTGTTTCATGGATTTTCTCCCATACTTCGGCCAAACTGTCTATCCTAATCAGCTCCTGCATATGAATGCAGTCCAGCAATAATCAGATTCACACCAACCAGCGTAAACATGACGACCAGGAATCCAAGCACAGCAAGCCAGGCAGATTTCCGGCCCTGCCATCCTCGGGATAAACGCAAATGCAGGTACACACTATAATAAAGCCATGTAATTAAAGCCCACACTTCTTTGGGGTCCCAGCCCCAGAAGCGGCTCCAGGCTATCTGAGCCCAGATCATGGCAAAAATTAATGCCCCTAACGTAAATATCGGGAACCCGATGGCAATCGCACGATAACTGATTTCATCCAGATCATCGGCATCAATGCCGTCCAGCATAGGTTGTAGTGCTTGTCCAAGCGGTCTTCTCACAAGTAATCTTACTATTCCGTAGAGAATCAGACCTACAATCAATGACCAGACCACCGTATTCAATTTGCGCCCGGCGTTAACTCCGTTCATCCAGGATGGCGTCTCAAGCAGAGGTTCCTTCATCCCAAGAAACGGTGTCATGCTCTCCACTTCGCTATTGTATGGCGCAAAAATAGGAGGCATGCGATAAATCACTTTCTCTATTGTACTATCTTCCTGTACCTCTGTGTCAATGCTGGCCGTTTTCTGGACAAAAACCGTCTCGTACCCAGAGGCCCGGAAGGCGAAAACCGTTCCAATAAACCCGACTACAACGACAATTGTAATCAATGTGAACTCCACCCAGCCGCGCTGACGTCTGGATGATTTGTCTTTGCCACTGAAATCGACTGTACGGAGCAAATACATAAAGCCCGCTGCAAAACCAACTGCGAAGAATGCTTCACCAAGCGCAGCGAGCGTGACATGGATTTTCAGCCAGATCGACTGCAGTGCCGGAATTAACGGTTGTACCTCCTGCGGAAATACGGCTGCGTACGCCATAATAATGATCGTAAGTGGCAAGGCAAACAATCCGAGCAACGACTTGCGATAGATGGCATATACCACTATGAATGCGACCATAACCATCATGGATAAAAAGGTCATAAATTCATACATGTTACTGACCGGGATATGGCCTGCTCCAGCCCAGCGTGTAAAAAAGAACACAAGATGTGCTGCCAGTGCAACGATCGACGCAATAAAGGCCCTTTTTCCCCATCTTTCTACATGAGCCTGAGGGTCCCGATTACTCCACTTCTTGCCCATAACAGCAACGCCATATAAAAAAAATGCAGCACAATACAGAAAAAAAGAAACGATAAATGCGTCGCTGCTGAAATCCAATAAACTCATGCTTGGTTCCCCCCGTTATCCAACGACTTCTCATCCACTTCCACATGCATCTGTTTTAACACACCAGATACTTCACGTTTGAAGCCAAACCAGTTTTTGTTGGTGTGTCCTCCCAGCGTAAGCTGCCCATCGTCAATGCGGATCCAGATGCGGCGGTGATGCCAGTAAAAACCCATGACCAGACCCAACATTACGATTCCGGCTCCAACCCAGACAAACGGCATTGCCTTATCTATACGAATATTCAGATAACTTACGGATTGTATGATATCTACTTTATCCATGCTATCGACTTCGAGCTGCAAAGGAATCTCTCCCCCTACAAGCTGTTGGTTAATTGCATCCTGTTGAAAACGCTGCTTATCCACCTGTTTTGCAAAATATAAATATTGAATACCTTCCTCAGGCAGATCTGGTCCCTTGATCACAAATAGAAAGGCTGGAGCATTTGGTGAAGGGGATAAAGATTTGGGCTGACCGTTATCATCCAGTCCAAAATCCATAAATTTATCTTTCACAGTCAGACGATATGGCCCAGCCTGAAAGGTTCGCTCAGTATCCACCATGTCAATCTGGATTGCACCGTACTTCTCTCCCGTTTTGGCATTTACCAGGTCAGGTGTTACCGAACGAATCGTGGGCGTCAGATCATAATCAAACTGATACGCTTTCAAGCCATTGTAATTCAATGGATGATTCACCCTGACGTCATGTCTGGCAACTTCGTTCAATTGGGGTTTCTTCGACAGATCAGAGCAATCGGCAGTACATTCATATAACACAACTTTGGTTTCAAACAGTTTGGGGACAATTTTGTTCAAATTGCGAAACTGTTCGGGAACTTCTTCTTCGCTGTAAAATTCAACGTTAAACTGCTCGTTTTTCAAATACATAGAGGTGTTGGGAATTTTTTTTATCTCGCCTTCAGGAAAGGCAACATGTTCGTCCAGATTTAAGCCTGGAAGCCCGCGGGCCAGAACAGCCAGAAGAAATATAATCAGACCAATATGGATAACATAAGGTCCCCACCGGGCGAAACGTTGCTTCTCGGCCAGCAGCGCATTTCCCTCGGTATGCACACGGTATCCTTTCTTCTTAAGTGGCGTAACCGCTTTCGTAATCCATTCTTCCGCCCCCTCTTCAATGGGACCTTGGTACACCAGACGCTGCCTCGTTAAAAATTGCATATGTTTGCGGATTTTTTGCTTGTTGAGTGCTTTATAGAGCGGAAGCACCCGGTCAAGACTGCATATGACGAGTGATGCCCCGATCATGACAAGCAGCAGGATGAACCACCAGGATTCGTATGTATGGGACAAACCCAGCAGATAGTAGATATGACCTAACTGGCCATAGGTTTCCTTGTAATATACAGAAGGATCAATATTAAGAAATGTGCTCTCTTGAGGATAAATTGTGCCCAACATTGACCCTACTAAGGTGAACACAATCAAATATACAGCAATCTTGACGGATGAAAAAAAGTTCCACACACGGTCGATGATATTCGGATTGCTGCGCTGTGAACGCCGGGCCATCCCATCGTAGCGCATCTCCAAAACTTCTTTCGATGTTGCCTCTGCTTCGAGCAGCGGTTTACCGCAGGCTTCACACAGCACAGTACCAACCGGATTCTGATGTCCACATTCACATTTGGTATTCTGGAACACGACTAGACCTCCTGTCAGGGCTGCTTTGCCAGTTGTGAAATTTGAGCGTCAAGCGTGTCTAAATCTAGTTGACCGATATGAATGGTCGAGATTTTGCCTGTGCTCGACACAAAGAAAGTGGTAGGCATCGGAGAGATTCCGAAATCCCGTATTGAATCTTTGTCCCGATCAAGCATAATGGGAAAGTTAACTCCCACCTGGCGAACAAAATTATCCACGGTCATTTGATCTTCCCCTGCATTGATGCCAATAAATTGAACACCCTGATCTTTCCACTTGTCTGCTTGAGCTTGAAGCGCCGGCATCTCTTTTACACATGGCTCGCACCATGTGCCCCAAAAATTGATCACCATGGCCTTGCCTTTGTACTCTTCAGACGTATGCACTTGACCGTCCAGGCCCAGCAATTCAAAAGAAGGAGCCTTGTCCCCTTCTTTCGGCTTGCCGTTCGAGCCGGATACCGACGTGGTAATCGCATATCCGCCCAACACCAGGATCAATAACAAAATGACGATTTGCACCGTTCTTCTTGATTTCCCCATGTGCTGCTCCCCTTTGCAGTGACTGACTCGTAATTGATCATGGTCTCTCCCAACTGTGAACATCCTATGAACAATTATAGCGAATTTCGTCACAAAACTGCGGCGGTTTTATGAAAATTATGTGTCCTCACATTACCTTTTTTTCATTTTTTTGGCGGGTTCCGATTTTGCGAGTGTAATTAGGTTGTTGACTTCCTCTTTGGTCAGGTTGCGAGTCAGTCCACGTTTCAGGTTTTGCAGCAAAATGCCACCAAACGAAATCCGTTTCAAACGCGTTACCGGGTGGTTAATCGCCTCGAACATACGTCTTACCTGGCGGTTACGACCTTCGTAAATGGTAATGGAAATTACAGCTTCATTGTTAGCTGTGTCCACATCCTTGTACTCTACCTCGGCCGGAGCGGTCATCCCATCGTCAAGCATAATGCCTGTCTTTAATTTCTCCAGAGCGGTACCATGTGGAACGCCTTTGACTGTTGCCAGATACGTTTTGGGTACATGGTGCTTCGGATGCGTCAGCAAGTGGGCGAACTCGCCATCATTGGTCAAAATAAGCAGTCCCTCTGTGTCATAGTCCAGTCGTCCCACTGGATACACACGTTCTTTGACACCTTTAAGATAGTCGGATACAATTTTCCGGCCTTCAGGGTCAGATGCACTTGTGATAACACCTTTGGGTTTGTTCAACATCAAATACACTTTCTTTTCACTGCGAATGGGTTTTCCATTAACCGTAATCATATCCTCTTCGGGGTTCGCTTTTGTACCCAGTTCGGTTACGACCTCCCCGTTAACTTCCACTTTGCCGGACAGGATCAGTTCCTCGCTCTTGCGGCGAGAAGCAATGCCTGCCTGTGCGATAATTTTTTGTAATCTTTCCATGTTTGTCATGTCACCTCACACTAATGATACCCATCAAGCCGGGAAATCACAAGGATAATCCAAGGAAAATGTAAACAGGAGGCGAGAATACCCATTTTAAGCGGCACTCTTGTGTCCTTTCAACTTAAAAAAGCCCACCTCCCTGCTTCCTGCAGCTGACAGGAAACAACGAAGATGAGCCGGTTCTGATTTTGCGGATATGTAACTCACTTCATTAGAATGAAGAAGTTAACTGGTTACTTTGCCAGCGACAGCAATCTGTTTTTTGGCAGGTGATTTGGTGTCTTTAATAAACGACTGCAATGTTTTTGACGTAATATAATACGTTTTCCCACCATATACAAAGGTCATCATTCCAATGACCCGGTTATTTTGGTCCAGAACTGGGCCACCCGAATTGCCTTGCGCCATAGCTTTTACAATACTGCCAATACCTTTTTTGCCCGGGACATCCGAAGCTTGGTTGCTATAGACCCTGCTTTTGGCAATGGTATTGTATGTTGAAGGAAATTCTTCGTCAAGCAGCACGAGATCCCCGGCAGGATTTTTGGGGAATCCGATCGTATACACGATCTGGTTATCCCTCGCCGTTGTGAAAGTGACCGGCTCCGCATCCATTTCCTTTTCCAGCTTCAGTAAAGCTATATCCGTTACTGGGTCGGTCTTGATTATTTTCGCCTTAATGGGGCGATCCAAATGACCAGGGCTCGCTACGGTTAACGTTCCTTCATCTCCATCCGGCATTTCAGCAAACTCCTGAACTACATGATAGTTGGTAAGGACTTCATCCTTGGAGATCAATATCGAGGTTCCCACATCATAGTAAACCATATCCGGTTCATCCTGCTTGACCAGACGAACGTTTACAACAGGAAATGAATCGGCTGTGTCCGCCAGCTGTGCACGCAGCTGCTTGTCAAAATAACCTGTAAAATGAATCGTATTGACCGATTGAGCGGCCGCCATCCCCGCCTGTCCAGCAAGCAAAGAAACAGCAATTAAACCTGACATGCCCAAGCGGAGCACTTGTCTCCATCTTTTCTGCATTTCTCACTCTCCTCCTCCGATATCATTCTAGCATATCTAGTATATCGGAAGGAGAATCGTTATCTTTTAACCAAAAACAATCAAACAAATAGCCAGAGCAGCAACAAAACCAACCAAATCTGAAAACAGACCGACCTTGAGCGCATAACGACCATTTCGTATGCCAACTGCTCCAAAATATACGGTCAGGACATATAAGGTCGTATCCGTACTGCCCTGAATCGTGGAAGCCATACGTCCAATCATGGAGTCCGGACCGTATGTTTTAATGAGATCGGTTGTAAAAGCAAGCGAACCCGTCCCGGTTAACGGACGTAAAATGCCGAGTGGCAGCACTTCTCCTGGAACTCCCATCCAGGATACCAGTGGAGCAAACAAACTGATCACATAATCCAAAGCACCTGAAGCTCGGAAAACACTGATCGCAACCATCATGCCTACCAGATGAGGAATAATGCTAATCGCCGTGGAGAATCCATCTTTTGCTCCGTCAACAAAGGATTCGTAGACCGGGACTTTTTTGGTAAACGCATATAATGGAACGAACGCGATAATAACCGGAATGGCCCAGACAGAGATCCAGTTGATGAAGGTTAACACGATGGACTCATCCTTTCATGCTGGGATTACCGCTTTTCATAACACGTGGCGGTCTATTTAAAGTCCTGTTCCTATACCATCGATCGGCCATAATCGCAGCAAGTGTGGCAATAATCGTTGCCATAAGAGTTGTGCCCACAATCTCAGTGGCGTTGGCAGAATGGTAGTTCAAACGAATGGCAATGAGCGTGGTCGGGATGATAGTTATACTTGCCGTATTCAGAGCGAGAAGCGTGCACATCGCAGGAGATGCGGTTTGTTTATCCGGGTTAAGCTCCTGCAGCTGCTGCATCGCTTTGATTCCCATGGGAGTGGCAGCATTGCCGAGACCAAGCAGATTTGCACTCATGTTGGACAGGATATAACCCATGGCCGGATGATTTCGAGGTACATCAGGGAACAGAAAGGCAACCACCGGACCCAGCAGCTTTGCTATTTTGCCAAGTAACCCTGCATCCTCTGCCATTTTCATCATTCCCATCCAGAACACAAGCACACTGATGAGTCCAAAACATACCGTTACGCCCGTTGCTGCACCGTCAAAAGCAGCCTGGGTTACGACTTCAATATTGCCCTTTGCAGCTGCGAATCCAAACCCGACAACGATCATCATAAGCCAGATTACGTTAATCATGACGTCAAACCTCCTCCGGAAGCACGGCTTGCCATCAAGTTACAAGATGATGATATACCGCTCATGCTCCCTGTTGATTATGGAGATAACAAATGACCTAAAACCTCGCGCCATGCTGCTGCCCATGTTGAAATTTCACCAATACCACCAATGGCAGCGTCTTCTGTCTTCGGCTCAGGAGGGATATAGCTCCCTTTGCGGTATACCGGAATGGAGCCGATAAATTGACCTTCAAGCTGCATATCAATACGCCCGGCCAAGCCAAAGGAAGGGTCCATTTGCTCGTCCTCCGTATCGCTTCCAACCTCGTTTCGATTGCTCGTCAACACCAGCTTTTTGGTCACGGAAGCCTTCTCACTTTCCGCAAGTGGATAAGTGAACCCTCTTCCAGTCACCACGTCCGTGTTAGCCACAGGCTGCTCCTTCTTCGCGACCTCCACCAAAGGAAAATTCTCAAAGCCAAAATCAAGCATGCGTGCATGATCATTCCAATCATTACCATCATTCAGTGTAACGGCAGCTAGCTGTTGTCCATTGCGGGTAGCGGAACTAACCAGACACCTGAATGCCTTTTTGGTATATCCGGTCTTCACCCCGTCCGCTCCCTCATACAGACGCAGCATCTTATTTTTGTTATGCCAGGAATACTCCCAACTCTCATTCGGATTTGGAGCAGATTTGTTTTCTGTAGCAACGATGCGTTTAAACACCGGATTGTGCAGCGCATAAGCTGTAAGACGTGCCAGGTCGTTGGCCGTGGAATAGTGACCCTCTGCATCGAGACCATGCGGATTCATAAAATGCGAATGGGTAAGTCCAATTTCCTCAGCCTTTTTGTTCATCAACAGTACAAATCCTTCTTCTGAACCACCAACATGCTCAGCGATGGCCGAAGCAGCATCGTTTCCTGATCTCAGCATTAACCCGTATAACATGTTTTCCAGGGTCATCTCTTCACCCAATTTGAGGTACAGGGATGATCCTTCCTTGGCAAACGCCGATGAAGTTACTTTCACTTTATCGTCAAGTTTCCCTTGTTCAATCGCCACAATTGCCGTCATAATTTTAGTCAAACTGGCAATACGCAGTTCCTTATCCCCGTCTTTGCTGTACAGGATTCGTCCAGATGTCACATCAATTAGAGCAGCACTTTGTGCATGAGTTGATGGTCCAGGGATCGTTCCTCTTGCTTCTACAACCTGCAAGGAAGGCAAAAGAAGCAGGGGTACAAGCAAACAAATCATTACTTTGGTTAACATTCGCATCTCTTCATTCCTCCGGGTCACTTGGAATCTTGTACTAGCTTATGTTTGGACAACCTAAAGTATGTCCATCCGTCAAAAACAGCAAAAATCCCTTTCACAAACGTGCTGTGATAAGGGATCCAGGTTAAACTCAGTTTAGCTGTAAGTGGTATGATCCGGTGTATGGTGCACTTCGGTCCCATTCGATTGTGTAGCATTACGCTGGAACATGCCCTGAATTCGATCAAGAACATAAGGTGTGGAATCAATGAGTTTCTCAAACAGATGAGTAGAGTTATCCAGTGGTACGATATGCACGCCTTGTTTTCCAACGACAAGGAAAGCAATAGGACGAATGGATACACCACCGCCACTGCCCCCACCAAAAGGAGAAGCAACGTTTGCGGAATGAGCACTCTCTGTTTTTGCTCCTGTAACGGACCCGGAACCAACCTCTTTGCTTTTTCCATCATTCACATGGAAATCACTGCCTCCAGCGGCAAATCCGAACCCAACTTTACTGATTGGCAGAATGACGGTTCCATCAGGTGTTTCAACCGGATCGCCAACAATGGTATTAACATCCACCATGGCCTTGATATTCTCCATTGCGGTTTCCATTAAGCCTTGAATTGGATGATCTGACATTTGAATTCCCTCCAGTTTCAATTTGAACTAGGTTTGATCTAACCATATCATCCCCAAACCTGCACAGACTATGTAAGTCCGAGAGCAGAACAACAAAGGAAACAGCACCCAGTACTCATGATTGCAAATCACCTGGCGAATAAGCACAACAGCAGCCACTCACAAATAATGCTTACTGACCTTTCACATCATTATCCGTTTTGTCCCTTTAGTTTTTGTTTATGTTTGCGCCGTTGTTCCCGTAAAACTCTCAGCCACACCCGCCATCCACCTTCTACTTCCAGAACCCGTGTCATTAGCCTCAAACCCGCCAACATAACCGCCGTAATACGAATCTTCATTCTGCAATCCAGTTCCGTTTGAAACTCCATCTCATCTTCCCAAACAGGAATTACTTCAAGCATGGGTGTACGCTTAAACCGGATCTGATACGACAAAAATCCGATAATAATGGACTTGATGCTCCACACCCAGCCTGTGAGAATCGCTGTATAAGCTGCATCTCCGATGCCTATTCGTGTGGACCAGGACAACTGGGTCATATGTACACGGCTTAGCGTTTGTTGCATCCAAATTTTGAGCGCATCCGTAGCCCTCATCATGATTTTTACTTCTTTTGCCCACTTTTGGACTTTACGTTTGTTGATACGCTCATGCCCTTCAGCTCCTCCATGCGTATGATTCACATGCTGTTCAGTTTTCACCAGAAAACCTTCTTTCATGTTGCGAAAGACGATGCTGGGTATTTCATAGTTAATTCGAACAATTCCATAGAGGAGACGAACGTTGATCCGGGCGTAATCATCGCTTTTATGTTTACGGAACGTAAAATGCACATGGACATTCGAGATGAGAACAGCGGCAATCAGCAGTGCGGCAAACAAGCCGATTCCTCCAAGCCAAATCCACACAGGCCTTACCTCCAAGCCCTCGATTCTTTACAAGTCTAGTATGGCACTCTATATAGGAAAAAATTCACGGGTGACCTGAAAATCCCATTCTCGAAGACCCATTTTCCAGGTTATTTCAAGATTCAAGGATACAAAAAAACCGGTTCCCTATAAAGGTACCAGTTTTTCAGTGTTCAATGGTTGCCATCCAATTTTAGGAGTCCGGTTTCTCGTCATAAACCGCATGGTTGTTCTCACCATTTTCATCATCAACATCGTTCTCGTCGGTGCTTCCCGAATCCAACTGTTGACCGTCCAGCTTGTTAAACAGCATTTGAGTCTCTTCTTCCAGATTCTCAGAATCCTCAAACAAGCCTGGTTCCGGAAGGTCTTTAAGTGAAGATAGACCGAAATAATCCAGAAACGACTTGGTTGTTCCATATAGAATAGGTCGTCCAATTGCCTCCGCTCGTCCGACTTCCTCGATCAGATCCTTGTTGACCAATGTATGGATGGCCCGTTCGGATTTTACACCACGAATCTCCTCGATCTCTACACGAGTAATAGGCTGGCGATAAGCAACGATGGCCAGTGTCTCAAGTGCAGCCTGAGATAGTGAGGTCCGTGCAGGAGAGTAAGCCAGTTTTTCAAAATACGCAGCATGCTCGGGTAACGTTCCTAATTGGACCACTCCCGCAATTTTGAGGATTTGAACGCCTCTCCCCTGGTTCACGAAGTCAGCGATCATTTCCTCCACCGCATCTGATACCAGTTCTACCCGCTGATCCACGATCTCGGCGATTTGTTTAATGCTCAGACCTTCCTCTCCGGACAAAAAGAGCAGCCCCTCAATAATCGACTTCAATTTCGGAAAATCCATGATTCCTTGCTTCCCCTCTCCACTCCATAACGATATCCTCAAACATCCGCTCCTGATAACAGACAATCTGTTTCATCTTCATCAGCTCCAGTACTGCCAGAAAAGTTACAACAATCTCATGCCGGTAAATCTGATCATCCAGCAGTTTGGAAAACAACAACCTTCCTCCAGGCCCCATACTCTCCAAAGCCCCAACGACATCGCGTATACGATCTTTCACTGAGATCTCATCCCGCTGGATTCGAGTAACCGTCGTACGCTTCTCCGCCTTGCGCAGGGCCTTCTGAAAAGCGGCAATCAGATCGGAAGTATGCAAACCTTCTACCGGATTCGACTGGGTTTCGACAGGCATATACGGTCTCAGATCCTCTGGCTCTTTGGAGAAAATAAGGCTCCGTTCCCATTCACGCTCATGCAGATGACGGGCAATTCCCTTATATTTGCGATATTCTATCAGACGTGCAATCAGCTCCGCACGTGGATCATAATCTTCTTCTTCCATATAATCATAATCCTCAAAGTCTTCAATCACCGGTGGTTTGGGCAGTAAAAGTTTGCTCTTGATGGACAGAAGCGTTGCTGCCATTACCAAAAATTCGCTTGTAATATCCAGCTCCAGTTCCTGCATCGAATGCAGATACGCCATATATTGATCGGTAATATCGCTGATGGGAATATCCTGGATATGAATTTCTGCCTTATCGATCAGATGAAGCAGCAGATCCAAAGGCCCTTCAAAAGTTTCCAGTTTATATGTAACTACCGTCACTAGACGAATCCTCCCGCCAGAAAAATACAAAACCCCGCTAAGCCGCCGAATCCGGTCTCCCGATTTCGTCTGCGCAAAGCAGGGCACTACATTAAATAAGCACTATTTTAGCTGTTTCGTCAAGTTCGCCATTTCAATTGCAGCCGTGGCAGCATCCCAGCCTTTGTTACCAGCCTTCGTACCAGCACGTTCAATCGCCTGTTCGATATTCTCTGTTGTAACCAGACCAAAGATGGTCGGCACTCCCGTTTTGAGGTTAATTGCAGCAACACCTTTTGCCATTTCGTTGCACACATAATCATAATGAGTTGTTGAACCACGAATAACGGTTCCAAGTGTAATGACAGCGTCATATTTGCCGCTCTCCGCCATTTTCTGCGCGATTAAAGGGATTTCGAATGCTCCTGGAACCCAAGCCACATCCACTTCACTATCCTGTACTCCGTGACGTTTGAAAGCATCCAAGGCCCCGCTAAGCAATTTGCTCGTGATGAATTCGTTAAACCGTCCTACAACCACTCCATATTTTAAACCTTCCGATACCAAATGTCCTTCAAAAAAGTTCGGCATGCAAGTCATCTCCTTAAAGTAAAATGTAATGTTTATTAACCGATTATTGAGCATCCATTTTTCCATAAATTACATGAAATGAATGACTAGTTTTTCTCTTCGTTTTGTTCGATATCATCGAACTTCAGCATATGCCCAAGCTTCGCCTGCTTGGTATGCAGGTAAAGTGTATTATCCTCGTTCTCTTCCATTTGGATGGGAACACGTTCCACCACTTCAAGACCATAGCCTTCAAGACCTTTGATTTTGCGGGGATTGTTCGTTAACAAACGAATTTGGCGAACACCGAGATCCTTCAAAATCTGTGCACCTATGCCGTAATCCCGCAGATCAGCGGCAAACCCCAGTTTCAGGTTAGCATCAACGGTATCCAGACCCTCTTCCTGCAGCTTATAAGCTTTGAGTTTGTTGATCAGTCCGATGCCGCGGCCTTCCTGTCTCATGTAGAGCAGCACACCATTGCCTTCCTCATGAATCTGTTTGAGTGCTGCATCAAATTGCGGCCCACAATCGCAGCGGTGTGAATGGAATACATCGCCTGTGAGACATTCGGAGTGAACGCGGACCAAGACAGGCTTGGAAGAGTCAATTTTACCCTTGACCAACGCCACATGCTCTTTGTTGTCTACTGCATTCGTATACGCCACAGCCTGAAATTCACCAAAATCTGTCGGCATGCGAACAGCTACTTCACGTTGAACCAGCTGCTCCTTCTCATTACGGTAACGAATCATGTCCTGTATGCTGATCAACTTTAGATCATGCTTGCGCGCGATCTCCTGCAAATCAGGAAGTCTGGCCATAGTTCCATCTTCCTTGATAACCTCACAGATCACGCCTGCGGGATAGGAACCGCACATAATGGCGAGATCAACAGCGGCTTCCGTATGTCCGGCACGACGGAGCACTCCGCCGTCTTTTGCAATTAACGGGAACATGTGACCCGGCTTGCGGAAATCACTACCCTTGGCTTCCGGATCAATTAGACCTTTCACCGTAATGGAGCGTTCATGTGCAGAAATGCCTGTCGTGGTATCCTTATGATCCACAGAAACAGTGAACGCCGTCCCGTGAAAATCGGTATTTTGCTGAACCATCGGTTTCAGATTGAGCTCATCAGCACGCTGCTGTGTAATGGGAACACACACCAAGCCTCTGCCCTCGGTAATCATGAAGTTGATCACTTCAGGCGTAGCCTTCTCGGCCAGTGCAATAAAGTCCCCTTCATTCTCCCGGTCCTCATCGTCCACAACGATAACGGGTTTTCCGCGCATCAAATCGTAAATGGCTTCCTCTATGGGATCAAGTATGGATTGATCTGACATAAGTTCCCCTCCAGTTGTCTCTCTATAAAATGTACACCTTCATTTATGCAAAGCCGTGGTTGGCCAGAAATTCCTCACTAATGCTTTTGGGTTTGCCTCCACCGGTTTCCGGATGTCCTTTGCCGTACTGGAGCAGATGATCCACATATTTCCCCAAAATATCACATTCAATATTAATGGTATCGCCCGGCTTTTTCACTTGAAGTACAGTCTCCCCAATGGTATGAGGAATAATCGATACGGTAAACGAGGTTTGTGTCGTCTGCACCACAGTTAAACTAATACCATCCAGTGTTACCGACCCTTTGGGAATCAAGTATTTAAACATCTGATGGTCGTCCGGTTTAATCTCAAATACAACAGCGTTCTGATCACGTGTGATACTGCCGATCACTCCCGTGCCATCCACGTGCCCTTGCACGATGTGTCCGCCAAAACGGCCGCCTGACTGCATGGCCCGCTCCAGATTCACTTTGCTCCCGGATTGCAGCTGGCTGAGATTAGTATGCCGGTAGGTTTCAGGCATGACATCTGCAGTGAATCCTCCACCTTCCAAAGTCGTTGCCGTTAGGCAAACTCCGTTCACAGACACGCTGTCGCCTATCTTCAAATCATCCATGATGGCGGAAGCTCCGATGTTCAGGACCATTGCTTCGCCTTTTCGACCAATACGCCGAATCTGACCGACTTCTTCCACCAAACCGGTAAACATGCTGCCGCCTCCTTATTCTCGTTTCTCTTCTTGCAATTTCATTTCCGTTACTCAGGCCAGACAGGGATTCCACCAATACTGATATTATCTCCAACTTGCTCGATTTCCAGCTGATTCAATTGGATGGCTTGGCTCATGCGTTCCACACCTTCGAATCGGAAGCTGCCCGGTGTATCGTACCCGCCCACAATTTTTGGAGCGATAAACATCAACAGCCGATCCACCAATTTCGCTTCCAGCATCGCACCGTTCAATGTGCCGCCGCCTTCAAGCAGGATGGAACCAATCTCTCGATCGCCCAGCTTGCTGAGCGCACTCAGCAAATCCACTCTTGGTCCTGGACCACAACGTATAATTTCCACGCCATAGGCTTCCAGACGCTCGGCCGCCTCAGCGCTTGCCTCATCCGTCGTAAGCACCCAGGTTGGTGCAAGTCCGTCCTTGACCATTTTTGAACCTACAGGAAGGCGGAGCTTGGAATCCACAACGATTCGTACAGGGCTGATCCCTTCCACTTGAAGGCGAGTGGTGAGCTCTGGGTTATCTGCAATAACCGTATCCACGCCAACCATAATACCCTGATGACGATGACGCAGCGCATGTACGATTTCGCGTGCAGGTTCGTTGGAGATCCATTTGCTGTCTCCACTGCGGGTAGCAATTTTGCCATCCAGCGTAGATGCTGTTTTTAAGGTAACAAACGGTAGGCCCGTGGTAATGAATTTAATGAATTTCTCGTTCAAACGTCTTCCGCGCTCGCGCAAAACGCCGACTTCGACCTCAATGCCTTGTTGACGCAACATGCTGATCCCTCTGCCGGATACCTGCGGATTGGGATCTTCACAGCACACCACGACTCGCTTCACTTTTTCGTGAATCAGACGTTCGCTGCACGGCGGCGTTTTGCCATAATGACTGCAAGGTTCGAGGGTTACGTAAACCGTACTGCCCTCGGCATCACTGCCTGCCATATTCAGTGCATGTACTTCTGCGTGGCCTGTACCCCGTTTGAGGTGACTCCCCAGACCCACAACCCTGCCTTCTTTTACAACTACACAACCAACGACAGGATTAATTCCTGTTTGCCCTTGTGCACGTTCTGCCATATCCAACGCAAGCCCCATATAAAATTCATCATTGATCATTTCCAAGTCCGTTCACCCCACGGTTAATATCTTAAGTTAGAGACCTCCCTTCCATCAGAGAGGTGGTTGTACCATATCCATAATAAAAAATCCCCACCCGAACAATCGTTCGATGGGGATGATGAGAGACATGTGTCACCAGCAGGATGTCGTTGATACGTTTGCCAACAGCACTTTGCCCAAAACTCCATTTCAGGCAAGTGAAAGCAGACACATACCTTAATGAACTTCAATTACAGGTAAAGAGCTTCTATGATGTGGCATATGTACGGAAAATGTCGGGATAACCGACTCTCCCTGCACAGAAGCAGACTTCTGGTGCAGCAACACATCTGCGGAATGCAGTCCATATGGGCTGCACCCTCTCCTTCTCCCATCCAGACTATACTGTCGGTTCTGGAATTACACCAGATCAGCCATCTGCCACAGGCAGACAGGTCACGGACTTTGCACCAGGTGCTGGATTGATATCCTTACACTATGCATCACCGCCGGTAGGGAATTGCACCCTGCCCTGAAGGATCGTTGCGTTATTAATTGGATGTTAGCACTTTAACGCCAAAAAATCAATTGTTTTTTGTTCCTTTTTGTCACATACTAACTTTTAATAAGCTAGAGAATACAAAAAAACCGCTTCGTTCAAAACGAAACGGCTCTTTCTTGTCTTGCAAGAATAACAATTAAACTTCTACGACTTCAACAGTTTCCATTTTGTCGCGACCTTCGAAAGCATCTACGAACTCCATACCTTTGGTTACTTTACCAAATACGGTATGTTGTCCATCCAGATGCGGCTGTGGTTGGTAGCAGATGTAGAACTGGCTTCCGCCTGTGTTACGGCCTGCATGCGCCATAGCCAACGTTCCACGCTCATGTTTGTTCGGGTTGATCTCACAGTTGATCGTGTAGCCAGGGCCACCTGCACCGGAACCGTTAGGGCATCCGCCTTGAGCTACGAAGCCCGGGATAACGCGGTGGAATACAAGTCCGTTGTAGAAACCGGAGTTTGCCAGTTTCTCAAAGTTTGCCACTGTGTTTGGAGCTTCTTGATCGAACAGGTCGATCAGAACTTCTCCGCCGTTTGCCATTTTGATTTTCGCTTGTTTCGCCATATGTAAATGACTCCTTTCGTATTGACCATCGTTAATGGTGCCAGAACGCATGGCATGGGCCAAGCTTTATAGCACTTTTCTTAGTGTACACCGAAATGGGATTGATCGCAAAATAATCAGCATATTTTTTGAGAAAATATCCTTAAAATCAAAAAGAAGACCAAGGGATGTCCCTTTTGGTCTTCTTTAAATTATATTCAATAGATTAACGGGTTACTGGCTGCTTGGCAATACGCTCCGGCACAAGGTCATTCTGGATGATGTCCTGATACGTTTCGCGACGTACAACAACATCACCTTGACCGTCTTTAACAAACACGACCGCCGGACGACGAATCCGGTTATAGTTGCTTGCCATGGAGTAGTTGTACGCACCCGTGCAGGCTACGGCAAGCAAATCACCGCTCTGAACTTTAGGCAGGTCCAGATCCCAGATCAGCATATCGCCACTCTCACAGCATTTGCCGGCAACCGATACGGTTTCCTGAGCAGACTCATTCGCACGATTGGCGAGTACCGCTTCATATTTGGATTCATACAAAGCCGGACGCGGGTTATCCGTCATCCCGCCATCCACAGCCACATATTTGCGTACCCCAGGGATATCTTTGCTGGTACCTACAGTGTACAGAGTCGTACCTGCCTCACCAACAATACTGCGGCCTGGCTCTACCCAGATTTCGGGCACATCGTAACCGATTTGGGCGAAATGATTTTTGACTGCATCCGTAATGGCTTTTACGTATTGTGATACTTCAAGTGGAGTATCTCCTTCGGTATAGCGGATACCGAACCCGCCGCCGAGGTTAACCACTTTGAACGCTACTTTAAGACGCTCATATACACTCGAAGCAAATTCAGCTACGCGCTGAATGGCCATCTGGAAACCTTCCACCTCAAAGATTTGAGAACCGATGTGGGAATGGACACCCAACAAAACCAGGTTGGACTGTTTGGAAGCGAGCTCAATCGCTTCGAACGCTGTTCCGTTACCGATATCGAATCCGAACTTCGAATCTGTCTGACCTGTAGAGATATATTCATGTGTATGTGCTTCCACACCAGGAGTCACACGAAGCAAGATGTTCACCTGACGATTTTTCTCTGCGGCTACAGCCTGCAGCAAATGCAGTTCATTGAAGTTATCCACAACGAAGCAGCCGATTTCGGCATCAAGTGCCATTTCGATCTCTTCCAGTGTTTTGTTGTTGCCGTGGAAATGAATACGTTCAGCAGGGAATCCAGCTTGCAGAGCTGTGAACAATTCACCGTCGGATACAACATCCAGGGAGAGTCCTTCTTCCGCAGCAAGAGCACACATAGCCATAACGCAGAACGCTTTACTTGCATAAGCAACCTGGAAACCCAGTCCGGAAGCACGGAATGCATCCATGTATTCTCTGCAGCGATCGCGAACCAATTGCTCGTCCACTACATAAAGTGGTGTTCCAAATTGTTCTTTCAGGTCTGTTGTATCCACTCCGCCAATTTCCAGATGGCCTTGAGCATTTATTTTACTTGTACCATGTAAATACATAATCAGCATTCCTCACTTTTTATATACTGGAATAGTTTCTACTCCAATGATTTTACACCAGTATACCAAATTAGACAGCGAGAAGAATGGATTTTTAGGCAGATCATTTGTGTTTTTTACTTTTCCGCTTTTCACCGTCCGGATCGTCAGGCATTTTTGTGTTGTCGCGTGTCTTGTTGAACGATGGACGTTTTTTACTTTCCAGGAGTGGCAATCGGAACAAAAAGTTCCCCAGAGCCTTTGCATTAAACGGTATGAACGGCCACAAGTAAGATGAATTGTAGGACCGGTGTATGGTGAGCGCCAAAATAAGCAAGGTTGTACCGACCACAAATCCGGGTACTTTGAAAATGGCAACGGCGATCAACAGGACCAGCCTCACGAGCCGATTCGCAAGCCCAAGCTCATAACTCGGTGTGGCGAACATACCGATCGCCGCAATAGCCATGTAGAGAACGACTTCATTCACAAAATATCCCGTCTTAACGGCGATATCCCCGACGAGAATTGCCGCAATCAAACCCATGGCCGATGCCAGAGGTGTAGGGGTATGAACTGCTGCCATCCGCAGCAAATCCACCCCAAGCTCAATTAAAAGAAACTGCAGAATGATGGGCAGCTTCACATTCTCTTGTGGACCTATAAAATCCAGTCCTATCGGTTTAAGCGCAGGATCAATCACCATCAACATCCATAGTGGCAGCAAAAACAGGGAGATTAAAATGCCCGCGAAGCGAACCCAGCGCAGGTACGTTCCCATAAAGGCAGTCTGTCTGTTCTCTTCGGCATGTTCACAGAGGTCAAAAAAGGTTGTAGGCAAAATCATTACACTTGGCGAAGTGTCAACAAATATGACAACCCTTCCTTCAAGCAGATGAGATGCCGTCACATCCGGTCGTTCGGAATACCGGACCAGCGGAAACGGATTCCACCCTTTATTGATTATCGCTTCCTCCAGCTGTTTGTCCGCTGCGGGTATTCCATCGATATCCACCCGTTTGATTTTTTCACGAACCGAGTCCACCTGTACTTTATCCACAATATCATCGATATAAACCACACAGACATCCGTTTGGGTTCTTCGGCCCACCTGCATGATCTCGAACTTCAATCCAGGATCACGTATCCTCCGGCGTACCAAAGTAACGTTGGTCAAAAGGGTTTCCGTGAAGCCATCTCTTGAGCCCCGGACCACTCTCTCCAGGGAAGGCTCTTCCGGAGAACGTACCGGATAACTCCGTGTATCCATGATCAATACGGAGCGATCCCCTTCGACAAACATGGCACTCATCCCGGTGAGGACTTTGTTAATGACCGCGCTCATCTTATCGACTCTCTCCACCTGAATATGAGGGATGTAGCATTCAAAATACGACTTGAGCGCATGTCCTGTTACCTGATCCGGTGAAAGGTAGGTTAGTCTTTTTAACACTTCCAGCAAAATCCCGTCCTTGGCAAACCCGGTCAACAGCAGTAATCCAACGTGCTTGCCGCCCAGAACCATCTCTCTCATATTGACGTCAAAAGACTCTCCAAGGCCCAGAATCTGCTTCAATGTATATTTGTTATCGCTCATGCGAGGGGAGATATCATCGTTATCCTGCCAGTACTGTACGGATTCCTCAACGCTGTCTGACATCTCATCCTGTTTCTTTTTTTCGTACGCCCGCTGCTCCTCTTCCTTTTGAATTTCATAAGGTGATTTGTGCATCAGCTCTTCGGGTACTCCTTCACCTGAATCGTGCCCGGTACTGTCTGATCTTACATCCATTTTCCATCCTCCTTCGATTCCTTGTTCTAACGCTGATATACAAAAAAGTCGAACAGGGAACCTGTCATTTTACCCAGAATCATGGCTAGCAGCAGTCCGAATAGATACGATTTCATGCCCAATCGTTTTGCCAGTACAGGCAGCACATTGAGCACTTCCGTCAGTGCCGCAGCGAGCAAGCCGATGAACACCCCGCAAAACAATCCGATGATCGGACTAAGCACCCAAATTCCAGGCACTTTCCAGTGCCAGAAATCGGCAATGGTTCCGACCAACGATCCTCCGATCAATGCCCCTTCATACCAGTGGGTTTTGTCATAGGAACGGGTTAGCTGTGCAAGTCTGGGAATCATATCAAGCACGAGAATGAGGGCAATCACGCCGCTTCCTACTGCAATTCCTCCTGCAATGCCTAATACGATGCTGATCGCTCCGTTAAGAACGCTCATCGGCATTCATCTCCCCGCGTTCCTGCTCGTGCATTCGTTCAGTTTCTTCAATGACGACAAACTTGTCTACATTTTGCTGGTATAAGAACATTTCCACTTCAAGCGGAGTGGGTTCTTCATTCCACTTTTTCTTAAATAAATGATTAAAAAATACAGCCATACCGAATCCGATCCCGATGGAGTACGCCACCTGAAACAGATAGGGATGCTCATCCCGGCGACCCGTAATCATCTCCACAATGCGGATCTGTACTTCCTGCATGTTCACGTCTGCATGGAAATTCATGATGGTCAGTGCTGAGCCAAAGAAGAGCAGCAACCAGACCAGGATGAACAGGGATTTGGAAGGTCTTCCAGTCCCCGCAACGACCTCAACCAGCGTATGGCCCGAACCGATTAGTTCGACTGTAACCTCGGGCAACATGCGCCGAATTTGAGGTATGATCTGCAAAATATCAATCAGGATCAGATTGCCGTCCTCCGGTCCCGGGCGCAGCAGTTCAAGTTCAAGCAGCCTTCGTTCCCCGTCTTCCGGAGAGGTTAACACGTGAGCGATATCACCAAGCTTCACCTCTCTGCCCCTCTGGATACGAATACGGCTGCGCAGACGAATGTAGACCGTTGGAGTGGGTGTCAGAGACATCCGAAACACTCCTTTACTGCGTAATTTAGGTTAGTATTTGAAGAATGTGCAAATTTATTACATTCGGGTTGGAAAAAGGTTGGGAACCCTACGGGCGCTCCGGAATGGATCGGTCATCGGCCGCTGTTCTTCGAAGGTAAGCCACCAAGCTCTCCCGGCTCCCCCATCGTAAAACGACCATAAAAAAAGGCCAACCAGGAGTTTCTGGCTAACCTGATAAACGAAAAGCCCCCAAAATGGAGGCTTCTTAAAGAATATATGAAATATGATTCCCTGGTCGAATTTTAATACAATCATCCAATATTATTCTTCTTCATAAACAACGACGGTTTTACTTTCTTCTTCCCATTGCACGGTTGCATCCAATGCCTCACTTATGAAACGTACGGGTACATAAGTACTGCCTTTTGTAATAGTGGCTGGCGCATCCAAAGAGACGTTTTTGCCATTAACTGTTGCAGTCTTACTGTCAACCACAAGTTTAATGCTCACCCCATCCTTCGTAACAATGATGGAGCGTTCTTCGGGATTCCATGCCACTTGGGCTTTCAAAGACTCAGCTATGGCGCGAAAAGGAACAAACGTGTTGCCCTTTTTGACAAAAGGTTCGGAGTTAGAAGCTTCCCCGTTCACATACAGCTTCACCCCATTCTTTTTACCCGCCTTTTCATTGAGTTTTCCCATTGTTTTGTACAGGTCCAGGTTTTTAAAATTGGATTTAATGGCCTCTTCCTGCAAATACACCGCGTCAGTCACACTACCGTTTTTTTCGAGCATTTCTGCCGCAGTTTCCAACGCCTTGTCCTTTTCAATGATGGCTTCAAGTTCTTTGATTTGTTCGTGCGTCAGCTCAGTCGCATATTTTGTAAGCAAAATATCGGCTAGTACAGCACCTGCCGGTTTATCTTCCACATGTTGAATAGCATTTAGCAAACCTTTGTATCCTTTGGAGCCTTTTTTCTTGGATTCGGTTGGATCGGTTGTATTGTTGGTTGTATTCTCTGTCTCCGATGTTGAGGGATCCTTAACTTTGTCTTCTTCAGTGCTGACCGTGTCAGAAGACTCGACTTCCTCGGTCTGTTTCTCCTCAATTGGAGTTTCTTTGTCTTTGGGTGCTTTTGACGATATCTCTTTACCTGATTGTCCGGGTGGAGTGTTTCCCGGTTTGGCTGAGGTTGTGCCTGCGGCGGTGGCAAGCATTAGCGCCAGACTGGTTAGCAAGGTGATTGTTTTTTTCATTGACGGTTCCTCCTGAAGTAAAAAAATATATGCTCCTTCATTATCGGTAGAATAAATACATTCTGATAGGAATGTTACGAATAATTCGCCTATTTCCTTTTCTTGAATACATTGTAGTGAAATCAAACCTGAAGGGCGGCATCAAATATGAATTTTGCTTATCGTGAAGCGATGCTTTTTACTTCAAATGTTGGGGGTGATTCGTACGACATTTGGCTTTATCAACCTTTAACAGGTCAGACGATTAAGCTGACCCAAGATCTTGGTGAGGAATTTTCAATTCCATATTGGTCGCCAGATATCCGGAACTTCGCCTTTATCGGCAAGAAAAATATCGTGTATGTATTCAATCTAAACAGCAGGGCATGGGCACAAATTGATCAAATTGACCCTTATACTTTACTGAGCTGGTCGCCGGATAGTCTATACTTGAGTTATGTAAAAAACGGACGGATTGTGATCTACAATATCAACTCCCATGCCAGCGGTTCAATCGTTCAACAAGGAGCCACCGATGTCCAGTGGTTTCCTTCAGGAGAGGCTCTCCTGTTTGCAGCTCCGGATGAAGCAGGCAATACCCAACTATATAAAATTAACCGAGATGGCATGAACAAACAGCAATTAACTCAAAATACGGAGGGGCCTCTCCACAATGTCAGAATATCACCTAACGGAGAGTTTGCCCTATATACATCCCCGGGAGCCAGCATTTCGTTGATCACTACGGTGAACCTGACAACAGGAGCGAGCCACCAACTTAATGGTGGCCCTCAGGCGAAAAACTATTACCCCGAATGGTCCCCGGACTCTTCACTCATCGCATACAGTGCCACCGACTTCGTGGATAATCAATATGTTTCTTTAATCCAGACCGACAGCCCAGTTGGAGGGCAACAAAAAACATGGGCGGTCTCCACCTGCTTCTCTACCCCTTTAAGTTGGTCGCCGGATGGGAACCGAATCGCTTACTTATCAGGGTGCAATAATCAAGAACAAGCAACCGAAATTTGGATTATTGATGTAAGAAACCCTAATAATCCGATCAACATTGTTGAAGCAAGGTGGATTACAGCTCTTAGATGGTCACCACGAGTGCATGATGTTCATCCGTATGGATTATATCTCAATCAGGTATACAAGGTATCTTTCTATTATCCGCGAAGCTGGCACAAAGTTACCGAAGAACGATTCGAAGGAGCGGACGGATTTTTCCAGATATCCGCGATCTCTTCTGAGGAAGGAATTCACGAGGTATGCAGAGCGGAAGCTTTTCATATGTTGAAACCCTATGGGGCAAACCCCCGAATTTTCCATGCTTTTATTCAAGCACAAGAAGCCTGTTTCATATTCCCTTCGGAAGACCAACCCGTGGAAATGAGAAATCAGGCGGCACTTATTGTAAAATATCCTGCTCCTGTTGTGATTCAAGGAAATCCGTATTCATATTTCATCTTATGGACTGATCAAAATCACTTGATTTCACTGGGAAAGACACTTACTTTTATTTAACATAATACTGATATCTAACTATAAACTCATACAGGAAAAAGGGTGCAGAACGAAATCATCGTTTTGCACCGCAGCAGGATTGAGGAAATGAGGGGAAGTCCCAGCTTACGGACTCGGGCCATGACTTTGTCTGTGACATCAATACCCTGAAACTCCCTTTCAGTCAGAAGATCTTTTTTTCAGAATTTTCTTCTGGGTGACCTTCCTTCTGAATTGTAAAGGGGTCACATTCATGGTTTTACGAAATTGATTAATGTAATAGCTCGTGCTGTTAAAACCGACGTCGTACGCAATTTCGGTGATGTTACGCTCGGAGAGCTGCAAAAGCTCAATACTTTTTTGGATACGGTAATCCATAACATACTGCATCGGGGTGGTTCTCAGCATTTGCTTGAAATACCGGCACGTCTCCGATCGACTTAACTGCCCGGTCCTTGCAATATCCTCTAACTTGATGGGATCCGAATAATTCAGATGAATCCATTGCAGCATGTCCTTCATTCGCTTGTTTCGGTTCATCTCCGATGGATCATGTTCCAAAGAGTATCCGTTTGTAATCAGAAGTTTCCACATGTTCAGCAGCGCCGAAGCAACATTCACTTCGTAATAAGGAGCCTGTTCCACAAGTTCCTTTCTAATGAGACCGATGGCACCCAGAATCTGCTCTCCCCAGGAAACAGCACCTTCTAAGTACAGAAAAGGCAGATTGGTGGCCGTTGCATAAGGATGCACATACTTCACGTACAAATCTGAAGGCAGCAGAACATGCGGGGACATATTCAGACATAGATAAATACAGTTTTCATTCTCACTATGATCTTCTGCCATATGCATCGTCCCACTGTTGATAAATATTCCGTCTCCTTTTGGTATGACCATTTTCTGATCGTTGATATGGAACAACGCCGTACCCTGAAGAATCGCAACAACCTGCAATTCATCATGCCAGTGCAGGGGGATGTGTCCATGGACATTTTGTGCAATGGTTGTTTCATAACAGGCTACGGCTAAGGTATCGGTGCGGTGCTCGGTCATTTCCTTCAAATTTTGATCGATGATAAATCCATTCTTCTGCATAGAGCCTCATCTCAATATATTTATATTTTTATGTGTGATATTGATATTAATGTACCGCATTTCTCCTTAATATAGCACTATTCTTATATTTAAGGTGAGGCGATCAAGAGTGACAACCAAAGCAAGGTCCAAGATATCAGGTATTCTACTCGTTCTGACCGGAGCAATCTGTTGGGGCATTGGAGGTACCGTATCACAAAAACTGTTTCAACTGGATGGAATTGAAGTCAACTGGTATGTAACCGTTCGATTGCTGAGTGCTGGTTTGCTGCTTCTGCTTATTCAATCCTGTACACGCGAACGATCTCAGATTATTGATGTATGGAGAAATAAAAAAACAGCTGCACAACTGATCCTATTCGGATTAGTAGGTATGCTTGCCGTCCAGTACACGTACATGGCATCCATTAAATATGGCAATGCTGCGGTTGCTACACTCCTGCAATACCTCTCGCCAGTCATGATCATGATTTACATTGTGCTGCGCAAGCAGTCTGCTCTCAACCGCAAGGATCTTGCATGTGCCGTTCTGGCTCTCGGGGGCTGTTTACTCTTGTTGACTAACGGCTCCGTTACCCGGTTATCTGTCTCCTGGCTTGCAGTGATCTGGGGTCTGTTATCCGGCGTTTCAGCTGCATTTTATACCCTTTATGCCGTAAAACTGATTAAAAAATTCAATTCACTTGTTGTGGTTGGCTGGGCCATGATCATCGGCGGTCTGGGATTGAGTTTTATCCACCCGCCGTGGAAGGCCGACTTCGCCGGCATAACGCTCGAAACCTACAGCTATTTAATATTCACGATCATTTTTGGAACCATGATTGCTTTCTGGTTCTATATTGCCAGTTTAAAAAGTCTTACACCTAAGGAAACCAGCCTACTGGGGAGCGCAGAGCCCCTGGCCGCCGTTGGAACAACCGTGATTTGGCTCCATGAACCGTTTGGTTTCTATCAATGGATGGGTACGGCATGTATTATTGGAATGATCTTAATAATGCAGTTCAATCGTTCAGGGTCTATTCGCACCAAAGAAAAACAACCTTTATCGCGTGATTAGCGCGTTAAAAGGTTGTTATTTGTCGTATATTGGTGATACTGCACCCATGCTGCGGCTTGCAATCCAACAGCTACTGCGCGATCTGATCGCGAATGGATTGAAGTATTTTTTTCTCCAGCCGTGAAACTTGAACCTGAGAAATGCCCAGCCTGGTAGCTACCTCTGACTGCGTCTGATCCCGGTAATACCGCAGGTAGACGATCAATCGTTCCCGCTCACTAAGACCACCAATCGCTTCATTCAGTGCCAGCTTGTCAAACCACCGTTCCTGGGATTCGTCGGCAATCTGGTCCATCAACGTAATCGGATCCCCGTCATTCTCAAACACGGTCTCATGAATGGATGTCGGCGGTTTATTCGCTTCCTGTGCAAAAACAACTTCCTCCGGGGTCACCCCCAGCTGTTCAGCAACTTCCTTGATCGTTGGCAGACGATCAAGGTGTTTGGACAGTTCGTCCCTTTTTTTGCGGACTTTATTCGCCATTTCCTTCAGGGAACGACTAACCTTGAGGGTTCCGTCATCCCGCAGGAAACGCTGAATTTCTCCGATGATCATGGGGACCGCATAGGTGGAGAATTTCACATCATAGCTGAGATCGAATTTGTCCACCGATTTAAGCAGACCGATACAACCAATCTGGAACAGATCTTCTGGTTCGTACCCCCTGTTCATAAACCGCTGTACAACGGACCAGACAAGTCTGATGTTGCAGTTCACCAGCGTATCCCGTGCGACATGGTCACCCGACTGACTGAGCGCAATCAGCCGTTTGACCTCGGCATCGTCCAAATAGGTCTGTGAAGACTGTTTCACTTCAGCATCCATAAGACCAACCCCTAATTATACAATGCTTTCTTGGATTCAATCCTCTTCTTCATCTTGATGGAGGTGCCTCTGCCGGGCTCACTGCTGACTTCGAATTCATCCATGAAGTTTTCCATAATGGTGAAGCCCATGCCCGACCGCTCAAGTTCGGGTTTGGACGTATATAGCGGCTGTTTGGCCAGTTCGAGATCTTCAATTCCTTCTCCGCGATCTTCCACAATAATCGTAATCATGTCTTCGCGAATTTGCGCCTGAATGGATACGACACCCTCGGGATTGTTGTTATACCCGTGGATGATGCTATTCGTCACCGCTTCCGAGACAACCGTCTTCAGATCGCTTAGCTCGTCCATCGTAGGATCAAGCTGGGAGATAAAAGCCGCAACCGTTACCCGTGCGAACGATTCGTTCTCCGACTTGGCCGCAAATTGCAGATTCATGAAATTTGTTCCCGTTCCTTCATTCATGAGACGACCTCCAGACCCGAGAGAGCTGTTCCCTCATTTTCGTAAATCGGCATGATCTTGAACAAACCCGACATTTCCAGCAAACGATACACCGGCGGATTGACATCACATACAACCATCTTGCCGCCTTTATTTTTAATGAGTTTGTATCTGCCCAAAATGACACCCAGACCTGAACTGTCCATGAATTGCAGATCTTTCAGGCTAAGCACCAAATGTTCGCACTGTCTGCGCTGGATGGCCTCATCCATTTGCATTCGTACCATATCGGCTGTATGGTGATCCAGCTCCCCGGATAATCGCACAATCAGAATTCCGCGGTGATGCTCCATTTCCACATGCAAGTTCACGTTTGCTCACTCTCCTCCCAGTCTTGAACAAGGATTTCTACGTTTCCGAAGGCTTTTCCTGCCCCCCGACAAAACTAGAAGAAAACCCCTATTTAACTACAAAATACGTTCAAAGAATGTATGCAGAACGCGTAAAATCAGCGTTAATCAAACAGGTTGGATGTCGTCCGCTTGAACAGTTTCCACCAGCCCGCCTTATTCACATCCTGAGGGGCCTGAATATCGAATTCCTTGATAACCTCGTTCCCTTGGTACACCACAAGCTTACCTATACTTTGACCTGCCTTGATCGGTGCTTTCACTTCTTTTGCCATTAACAGCTCATGGCGGAACTCATCCGATTTTGCCCCTTTACGCATCAGTACACTATAATTTTGCGCAGCCGTCAGAGGTAATTCAGCGACTTCCCCTTTTTCGATCTTCAGACTTCCGAGCTGATCCCCTGCTTTGTACAAAGGTTTCATCGTGTATTGTCCGAATGCATAATCGAACATCGAAGACACTTCGGCATTCCGAGTTTTTGTGTTCGGTTCCCCGAGCACCACAGCAACGGTACGCAGTCCGTCCTTCATCGCAGTAGCCGAGAGACAGAATTTGGCTTCAGACGTATAGCCCGTTTTCAAACCGTCTGCGCCGGAATAAAATCGAACCAATTTGTTCGTGTTTACCAGCCAGAAGGGCTTCTCTGTATCTTTGCGAAGGTAATCCTGATAAGCTCCCGTATATTTCGTGATTCCCGAGTGCTTCAGCAATTCACGGCTCATCAGGGCAATGTCATGTGCGGAGGAATAGTGATTCTCCACAGGGAGTCCGTTACAGTTGGCAAAATGGGTATCCTTCATGCCGAGCTCTTTGGCACGCTCATTCATAAGCTGCACAAAAGCTTCTTCCGATCCGGCAATTTTCTCGGCCATAGCGACAGAGGCATCATTACCGGAAGCCATGGCGATTCCTTTTAACATATCATCCACGGTCATTTCTTCACCAGGCTCCAGAAAAATCTGTGAGCCGCCCATGGATGCAGCGTATTCACTTGTTCTGACTTTGTCCGTCAGCTTCAGTTTTCCGGAATCGATGGCTTCGATCGTCAGCAGCATGGTCATAATCTTCGTAATGCTAGCCGGAGGCAGCTGATCATGACTGTTTTTTTCAAATATCACCGTCCCCGTATCTGCATCCATCAAAATAGCAGAACGTGCCGACGGGGCCAGCTCTGTCGCACCTGCTGCTTTGGGTGTTTCTTCAGCCAGCGCTGTTGATGCCATTAGGGGCAGCAGAATACATAGGGTCATGAACGATGCCATTATTCGTTTCTTCACTAGGGTTAACCTCCTCAAATGACTTGCTTACTGCATGCTCCATGCATGTACTGCTAATCATTGTCGGCGCGTTTCCAGCAAATTATTCCATACAAAGAATGATTTCCCGAACTTTTTCTGTAACCCGATCAGGTAAACAAAAAAACATGCCCTCCCGTCAAAGGGAGAACATGCCAATTTATCGTACTATGCCAGTGAAACGCGGGACCAATACTTCCTTCTCAACCCCAATCCCATGAATAGATATTCCAAAAGATGAGAAACGAAGTCAATGCAACAAACAAACGGATATTCCACTTTGTCGGAGAAGCATAGGTTTGATAAATCATGATCAAAACGATAATCATACTGGCAGCCAAAAACGCGATATTCGTTTTAAAAGTGAAAAGCAGCAACAACACTCCGATATGTATTACGCCTATGACACGGTCAATATTCATATCAAACCTCCTTACATGACATGTAGATCGTTATAGCTACACTGAAAGATTTCTCATTGGACAGATATTTTCATGCTACCCTTTAATTATTTTCTGAATTTCACTTTTTTGTAATAAAAATAAAAAAAGACACCCTCTTGTATGATCCCGAAGGATCACAAGAGGGTGTCTTACTGAAGCTTTACGATTACATTTGCGGAATGAGGGCCAAAACAAGCGCAAGGAACGATTCACGCACACGTTCTGTCGTTTCCATGACTTCGTCATGGGACAACGGCTGATCAAGAATACCGGCTGCCATATTGCTGATACAGGAAATTCCGAGCACTTCCAGACCAGCATGGCGTGCCACGATCACTTCGGATACCGTGGACATGCCCACCGCATCTGCCCCCAATGTACGCAGCATCACGATCTCTGCCGGTGTCTCATAGTTGGGACCCAGCAAGCCTGCATATACGCCTTCACGCACGTTAAACCCTTGTGAAGCCGCTGTATCCTTCGCCAGCGCACGCAGACGGCGGCTGTAGGCTTCAGAGAGATCAGGGAAACGTACGCCCATAGCCGGATCGTTAGGTCCGATCAACGGATTTTTGCCTGTCATATTCAAATGATCGGAGATCAGCATCAGATCGCCTGGCTCATACGATGTGTTCACTCCACCTGCTGCGTTCGTTACGAGCAAAGAGGATACGCCCAGTTCTTTCATGACACGTACAGGGAATGCTGTAAGTTCCGGGCCATACCCTTCGTACATATGGAAACGGCCTTTCATCATAACGACCGGACGACCTTTGATGGTTCCCACCAGTAATTCTCCTTCATGTCCCTCTACTGTGGAGACCGGGAAGTGAGGAATATCCTGATAGGCAATGCTAACGCCATCTTCAATCAGGTCGGCCAGAATACCCAGACCCGAACCCAAAATCAAACCGACTTCCGGCTTGATGGAGCTTTTACTTTGAATGTAAGATGCAGCTTCCTGAATCATCTGTTGATTTAATGCTGTCATTTCGATGTTCCCCCTTGAGTTGAAACGTTCCGTCTGTATCAGCCAGATGCATCCTTCAGCAAATGAATCACTCAAATGATGCATCGCTTATGTATAACGGCGTTTAAATGTGTACAATTTATTTTATCCTAAATCGGCTGTATGTTCCGCATCTTTTATTGAATTTTTTATCGTTTCAGCAAACTATTTCGCTCGCGGATGATGGGATTCGTAGATTTCTTTCATCGTTTTGCGACCATGATGCCCATATTGTTGTCCAGGCTGCTCCACATGACCGAGCATGTCCTGCACCGCACGTGTATCTGCTCCGCTTGCAATCAGATGAGCAGCAAAGGAATGACGCAGCGTATGCGGCGTAATCTCTTCCGAGATTCCTGCATCCACCGCCGCTTTTTTAAGCAGCTTCCAGAAGCCCTGGCGGGTTAAACGCCTGCCGGACACATTGACAAAGAGCGCCTGCTCGTCCGAGTCTGCTTTGAGCAGCTGGTTACGAAAGTCATTGACATACACACTTGCCCAGTGTGCGGCTGGCGCACCAATCGGCAGAATGCGTTCCTTGCCTGCCCCACCGCAGCGAATAAACCGCATGCCCGGCTGCACATCCCGAATATCCAGCGCAATCAGTTCCGAAACACGAATACCGGTAGCATACAGAAGTTCAAGCATGGCGCGATCACGCACTCCTTGGGCTGAATGAGTATCAGGCGAAGCTAGAAGCAGTTCAATTTCGTCCACGGTTAACACCTGTGGCGGCGTTTTGTCTGCCTTGGGAGCCTCGACGTCAAACGTTGGATCTTGCAGAATTTCACCCCGGCGCATCAAAAAATGAAAGTACGAACGCAGGGATACAACGCTGCGTGCAATGGTTGCATTGGCACGACCTGCCTGCTTGAGCTTGCCAATAAACAGGATGACATGAGTACGACGTACCTGCTCCGCCTCACGGATACCGTATTCCTTATCTGCAAATTCGATGAACTTGTCCACGTCCCGAAGATACGACTCCAGCGTACTGCTTGACATCCCTTTATCTTCTTCCAAGTATAAGGCATAGGCGTGTATCGTCTGTTTCATGCACAACGCTCCTCATCTGACAGAATTGCCGAGCTGGCAATCTGCTTCCGTATTTGCATCCCTGGCTGTCCGGGCTACTCCCCATACCAATAAAATAAACGGAGTCTCTCCGCCAGCGTAGGACGTGCTTCCCCAATGCCTGGCCAATCCGTCTCCTGAAATACTTTCACCGCATTTCCTGTCGGCATCTGATACTGGTCCACAGGTGAGATCCAGCCATTAAACAAATCCAGAACATGATAGAACAGATAAACCAATCCTGCAAATAATATTATAAATCGTATAAAACGAAGTCCTCGTCGCAGTGAAATAATCATGGGTTGTCCCCCTCCTGGTCTGAATCCGATTCATCTAGAATCAGGGTATGATGACAAACCCAGGAATATGACATCCGGGATAACCTCACATCACATGCTGGACCAAAAAAGCTCTCCCGTCAAAACCGCCGGTGAGAGCTTGAAGATATGCTATGTTATTCTTCATCTTTGGGCTTCTGGTCATTTTTAGCTTTGCAACGGTAACAAATCCCATGAAAATCCAGACGGTGATCTACTACCGAAAAGTTAAATTCCCGCTCCAGACGCTCTTCAAGCGGTCCAAGCCAGTCTTCACGTATTTCATCCATACTTCCGCATTGAACGCAGATTAAGTGATGATGGTGATGCTTGGATGTATCTCCGCGCAGATCATAACGCGCTACACCGTCGCCGAAGTTGATTTTCTCTACAACATGCAGCTCACTCAGCAGTTCGAGGGTACGGTACACGGTTGCCAGACCGATTTCGGGAGCTTTTTCTTTAACGAGCATGAATACGTCTTCCGCGCTCAGATGATCTTCTTCATTCTCAAGAAGTACTCTTACGGTGGCTTCCCGCTGGGGCGTTAATTTATAACCTTGGGACTGTAGTTGCTGCTTAATTTTATCGATCCGTGCTTCCATTTTCTCCCTCCCCCTAGGAAATCACTGCACACTGCAACTTAACCCACTTCTTTCATTATAGGGGGAGTGCGTAATTAAAGTCAACATTTTACACTATCCGGTGCGTGCTACGCGGGCAGCAGCATTGGCGTAACCCAGCGCATCATTGCAGGTGTTATCCATGTTTCAAAAGACGCAACACCTAACAGCAGTCCAGCCATAACCAGAGTTAGCAGCACATAAGAAGCAAATGGCCTTTGTCCACCTGGTGTGCGCTGCATGAGAACACGATTCCGAATGATATATAAGGAAAAAGTCATGGCCGACACACTGCAGATCAGCAGTACCGGGATAACGAATAAATTATGCGGTGCAACGGATACCAGGGCAAACAGCAGCCCTTTCCAGGAATACTGTCCAACGAGATATCCAACGGTAAATCCAATTAGCACTCCTTTAAGAAAATCCAGAACCAGTATTCCTGGCAATCCGATGACGGATAGGCCCAGAACCCAGATGAGACCCACCCATTTCAAATGAAGCATCGCAATATCCCAATAGGTTCCGGATTCGATCACTTGGCCATTATGCTGGACTGTCATAAAAAAATTGCCCAGATATCCCTCCAGATCCTGTCGTTGTTCAAGAGACAGGGCATTAACCATCAAGGCGCCAAAAATGACACCGACCAGAAACAAGACAGCCACAAATACATATAACGAGGTTTGACCTTTGAACGTGAAGTAGGAAGAACGCATACAGGTACGAGTCCCCTTTCCGGTTATCATGCTGCAGGATTCCTAAGAAATCCACATAGTCATTCTATGAACCGGAGTTCGTGCGTATGACTCCTTGTCCAGATCCCGCCCTGTACTTTCAGTCTTTCTGTGTTACTCTGCGCCTTTACCGGAAACTTTGCCGTAGGTTCCCCCGCCTCCGGATGACAACTCCAGTCGTCCGTTTCGTGCAGCAGCGATAAGACCTGCCAGTACTGGGCCAACTACTCCTGCAAGCTCTTCTTCACTTGTACGATGAAGCACGTTCATTTCCGTGCCGAAGTGTTCCAGCAGCTGGCGCAGCTTGGCCTTGCCCAGGCCCGGGATAAACTCGAGTGGCACCTGATAGTGATAGGGTGGCCTGTATTCAGGTACATGTGGACTTTCCCGGTCTGCTATGGCCAGTATCCGGTCCAGTACGCCCTGCACAAGCTTCGTACTGCCACAATAGGGGCATCGTTCCGCCGACATTGACTGTTCATCCAGGATGCTGCCACAGGCTGCACAATACGTGCGGTGGTATTTGCCAAGTCTCGGGTTCAACCCGTAATTGGCTGCGATCCTTCTTCCTCTCTCCCCCTTCAGTGCCATGCTGAATTCATCAAAAGAAGGATGGGCCAAGTGCAGCTCATTATATTCCCGCCCGATTTTGCCAAGGGAATGCGCATCCGAATTGGTTAGAAAAGGAAGCTGATCTAGCTCCTGAATATAGCTGGCCATGGATGAATCAGAGCTTAATCCCAGCTCCACGGCATCGATCAGACTTGTATCTAGCACATCTGCCATACGTGGAGCTGTGCTGCCATATATGCCTTTGTGAGGTGTAAAAGCATGTGCGGGCACAATGAGTCCACCACGGGCCTTAATCTCAGCCTGCATCTCAAGGGAAGAAACATACACCCGTTGTGAGCTGAGGTTTACATTTTTCATATAACGCTTCATCCACTCCGTGAAAGACTTCATCGTATTTAAATCACGGAAATAGGCCAGCATATGATATTCCCGCATCTCCGGTTCGCGCAGTTCCAGCTCCGTACCGAGCAGAATTGTTGTGTCCTGGTAAGCAATGCCTCCATCCTTCAGTTCGGACATCGTACCGTTCTCCAGCAACTGCTCGATATCCATCTGAACAACCGGAGAATGGCAGTCTATGACACCCAGCAGATGAATACCTTTGCGATCTGACGCCTCACGAGCAATATTCTCAAAGGTCAAATCCCTACTGCCGCTGATTTTAACAGCTTCACCACGGGACGTACGCCCAATGTGGATATGCAGGTCTGCATAACAAGACTCCCATGAAGCGGAAGTTGCCTGTTGATCTACCATCGTTAAAACCGCCCTGTCGTTCTGTAGATATCCCATGCATACACAGCCATCATCGTTTTGGCATCACTGATCCGGTTCTGATCCATGAGCTGATAGGCTTCTTCAAGCGTAATTTCAGATACTTCAAGAAATTCATCTTCATCCAGCGCCATGTCCCCAACTTCCAATTCCTCGGCGATATACAAGTGAATGATCTCGTCCGCAAACCCCGGCGATGTATAAAACGAACGCAGATGACGCAGCGACTTGGCTACATAACCAGTTTCTTCGCGTAACTCGCGTGCTGCTGCAATCTCCGGTTCTTCTCCGGGATCGAGTTTACCTGCCGGTATCTCCACTTCGGTACGCCCCATCGCCTGACGATACTGATCCACCACCAGCATACGATCTCCGTTCAAGGCGAGTACAGCTACAGCCCCAGGGTGACGGATAATTTCACGTGTTGCCGTTTGTCCATTGGGCAGCTTGACAGTATCAACTTGAAGAGAAATGACTTTACCCTCGAAGATCGGCTTGGTGGAGACGGTTACTTCATCCAGCTTGGGGTTAGACGGGTGCGCTGAGCTGTTTTGGTTAGTTTGATTCATATATGTTCAACTCCACTTCTTTTGGATTTTTTATCTATCGCACGTATAAACCTCTGTTTTTGTGCATATCGTGAGCCTATAGCGTATTCAAAAAAATATAAAACTAATCAGGGGGATATTCAATGAACAGTTATGTGACGCCGCAATCGGTACATGTAGTCGGACAAGCCCGTCAAGTTCAGCTTATACTGAAACAGTGGTTGCGTGAATGGGGTCCTGATGCCAAACTAAGTGATTTGATTGCTGGACGTAAATAATTTCTGTTTACACCCACATCTCCCATGAAATATAACATAAATTTACAAAAAGTCCGAATCCGATGCAAACCGGGTTCGGACTTTTGCCTAAGAGGTGTATGCTATGCAGCATGTCCCCTTACATCACCTTATTTGTTGCCCGAAGCTGTTTCCTGAATGATGGCTACAACAACCTGGGACAGTTTTACGATATCATCAGCACGAATGCGTTCTTTTGTCGTATGAATATCTTCATATCCTACGGCCAAATTCACGGTCGGAATGTTGAAACCGTTAAAGATGTTGGCATCACTGCCTCCACCCGAAGCAAAAGTACTTGTCTCCAGCCCTAGGCTGCGAATGGCACGCTGTGCAAGCTGGACAACCTCATGCTCATCATGGAATCCAAACGCCGGATACAGAATCTCACTGCGGAATTCAGCCGTTGCACCGTATTTGCGGCAGGTTGTTTCCAGGGCTTCACGCATTTGGGCAATTTGCTTTTCCACTTTCTCCTGAACAATACTGCGTGCTTCTGCTTCAATCTGTACAAAATCACAAACGACGTTAAGAGCGGATCCGCCCTGGAACTTGCCAATATTCGCTGTGGTCTCGTCATCGATCCGTCCCAGCGTCATTGCTGCGATAGCTTTGGCCGCCACTTGTATGGCACTGATGCCATCTTCGGGGTTGACCCCCGCATGTGCGGATTTTCCATAGATGTTCATCTGGATCTCGGCTCTCGCTGGGGCAGCTACACAAATCGTACCCACGGCACCATTGGAATCGAGTGCATATCCGAACTCAGCCTCAATATCTTTTGGATTCATCGCGCGAGCGCCAACCAGACCGGATTCTTCACCGACGGTAATGACGAACTGGATTTTTCCATGTGGAATTTTATTCTCTTGGATAGCACGAATGGCTTCAAGCAGTGCAGCAATCCCTGCCTTGTCATCTGCACCCAGTATCGTCGTTCCATCACTGCGAATCCAGCCGTCTTCTCCGAGCTCGGGTTTAATCCCTTGTCCAGGGGTTACCGTATCCATGTGGCATGTAAAAAAGATCGGCGCCGCCTCCAATGCACCATCCGCTTCCCAGGTAACCACCAGGTTTCCCGCGCCATGCCCGGTTTTCTCCTTGGTATCATCCTCATATACGCTAAGACCCAGCTGGGTAAATTGTTCCTTCAATACGTTAGAAATGTTTTGTTCATTTTTCGTTTCACTGTCGATCTGCACCAGTTCCATAAACTGATCTACGACACGCTGCTGCTTAATCATAGGACTTTCCTCCCTCTCGTGGATACGGTACAATACAATTAATATGCTTGTTTACTTTTCATTGTTGAAAGGAGTTCTCTCTTCATGCAAAAAAAGAAATGGTTCAAAATCGTGATCTATCTGATGCTGATCGCCATGATCGGGTCCACCCTTTTCATCGCGCTTGAACCTCTACTGTTTGGATAGAATTTGAAGCCTTTGACTGTCTGAATCTAGAGACGGGCACTGGCTTCTTTTTCCGTGATCCAGGTGATCTCATATGGAAAAATGCGGCCGAAGTACGGAACAATTTGCTGTGCAACTTGCTCTACGGTGTAGGTTCTGCCAGTGATGTCCTCCAGAGAGGTCACACCGTACTGCTCGATACCACAAGGAACAATCCCCTGAAAGCCTTCATGCTGAATGCCTGAGGTAATGTTAAAAGCAAACCCATGACTCGTCACGAAGCCGCGCCGATGTTTACAGCGGTTGAATTTCACCCCGATTGCAGCAATTTTCATATCGCCAACCCACACACCTGTATAAGCTTCTTTCCGGCCTGCCTCAATCCCCTTATCTGCCAGATAATCAATAATTACCTGTTCCAGTCTGCGCAAATATCCGTGTAGATCGAGCGCCTCATCACGACCGAGAATCAGCAGCGGATAACCCACAAGCTGGCCTGGACCATGATAAGTAATATCACCGCCACGGTCTATTTGAAACAAAGTGATGCCCTTTGCATCCAGTTCGTCCTGGCTGAGAAGCAGATGCTCAGGATGGTTTTGTGATCCGATCGTGTACGTCGGTGGATGCTGCAGCAGAAGCATCTGCTCCACACCCTCACCTTCGTCCAGCTGCTGTACAATTGCTTTTTGGCGGTTCCAAGCCTGTTCATAATCAAGCATCGGTACGTATGTAACATCCAGCGGCTTGTTCATGATTTCCCCACACCCTTCTGCTTCATTGTCCATATATTATCCGAGCGTTTAACCGCAGACAGCGGGAAAAGTGCACGGCCATCGGCACATACACTTTCCCTTGAGACACCTATTTCATTAATACACCTTGGTTTCCATATTGTATCCTTCAAGATTTTCTTTGACCCGCTGAAGGAACCGGCCGCAGATGACTCCATCCAGAATACGATGATCCAGAGACAGGCACAGATTGGCCATCGAACGAACAGCAATCATATCGTTAATGACTACAGGCTTCTTGACGATGGATTCAAATGTAAGGATTGCCGCCTGAGGATAGTTGATAATCGGCTGCGACAGGATCGAACCAAACGATCCTGTATTATTGACCGTAAACGTTCCACCCTGCATATGATCCAGCTTCAGCGTACCTTCACGGGTTTTGCGAGCCAGGTCCTCAATTTCACGGGCCAAACCTGCGATATTGCGCTGATCCGCATGCTTGATGACTGGCGTCAATACAGAGTCCTCTGTACCTACCGCCATAGACAGGTTAATATCCCGTTTAACGATAATTTTGTCAACAGCCCAAACCGAGTTCATGATCGGGTAATCCTTGATGGCATTAACGACACCCTTCATCATGAAGGAGAGATAGGTCAGATTAATGCCTTCCTTACGCTTGAACTCATCCTTGAGCTTGTTGCGCAGCATCACGAGATTGGTTACATCCACTTCAATCATGGTCCATGCATGAGGAATTTCCGATACACTTTGACGCATATTCCGGGCGATCGCATTGCGCACAGGGGTAACATCGATAAAATATTCCGATCTTCCCTGCCCGCCACCTTCCACTTCAATCTGCGGGATTTTCGGAGATTCGGTCAGATGAATCCCTGAATGTCTCACGGGAACGCCTGCATCCGCCGCAGAGACAGCTTCTCTTGCGGACATTCCCGTTTCTCCACCACTTTTGTTCACTCCACTAAACGGTGAAGCGGATGCCGTAGCCGCAGAGGAAGACTGTGCAGACGGCGAACCCGTATGGCCTCCTTGAGCGATAACAGCCAGTACATCCTTGCGTGTGATGCGTCCGCCTGCTCCTGTGCCTTGAATGCTCTGCAAGTTCAGACCGTGCTCTGCTGCAAGTGACTGTACTGCAGGAGAATACCGATTACGCATAGGCTGATTGGGATCATGGCCTACTGGAGTCACCGCTCCTTGCTGCACACTGTTCTGCTCAGAGACTTGCGTCACTTGCTCTTCCACTTGCTCATCGTCGGCAGCGGCTACCTGCATTCGGCAGATGGCTTCGCCAACAGCAATGGTCGTACCTTCTTCCACCAGAAGATCACCCATGATTCCATCAACGGTCGACGGAATTTCTGCATTGACTTTATCGGTGATTACTTCACAGATCGGCTCGTATTGTTCAACCCGGTCGCCCGGTTTTTTTAACCATTTGCCAATGGTAGCCGAGACCAACGATTCTGCCAGCTGCGGCATAATGACCTCGATCCATTTCATACGTTCAGCCATTTGTTATATCACTCCAAACTTTGCATTTAACCTTTTTTCGAATAGGTTGTCGAAACTTAATGGCACCAAACTGAATTAATACTCTGCAAGTGCGCGCATGGCTTCCTTCGCTTTATCCTTGCTCAGCATGTAGAATTTCTCCAGTGTTGGGCTGATTGGCATTGCAGGTACGTCCGGTCCGCACAGGCGCTGGATTGGCGCATCCAGGTCGAACAGGCATTCCTCACTGATAATAGCTGCAACTTCGGCGCCGACACCACCTGTTTTGTTGTCTTCATGAACGATGAGTACCTTGCCTGTCTGACGCGCCGAAGCAATAATTGCTTCACGGTCAAGCGGCTGCAGCGTTCGCAGATCCAGGACGTGGGAAGTAATGCCCTCTTCACGCTCCAGCTCCTCCGCAGCCTGCATAACAAAATGCAACGGCTGGCTGTAACCGATCACGGTAATATCCGCACCTTCACGAAGCACGTTTGCTTTGCCAATCGGAACGATGTAATCGTCCTCGGGTACATCCTCCTTAATCAGCTTGTAGCACTTTTTGTTCTCGAAGAAGAGTACCGGATCCGGATCACGAACGGCTGCCTTGAGCAGTCCCTTGGCATCGTATGCCGAATAAGGTGCAATGATTTTCAGCCCAGGTGTACCGAAGAAAATGGATTCCGGACATTGCGAATGGTACAATCCTCCGAAAATGCCTCCGCCAATTGGCGCACGGATGACAATTGGACAACTCCAGTCATTGTTGGAACGGTAACGGATTTTGGCCGCTTCACTGATAATCTGGTTCGTTGCCGGCAGCATAAAGTCTGAATACTGCATCTCCGCAATTGGCTTCATGCCATACATGGCTGCCCCAATAGCTACCCCGGCAATGGCCGATTCGGACAAAGGTGTATCCATCACACGCATTTCGCCGAATTGCTCTTGCAAACCTTTGGTTGTGGTAAATACGCCGCCTTTTACACCGACGTCTTCCCCAAGTACAAAGACATTCTCGTCTCTCTCCATCTCTTCTTTCATCGCTAGACGGATCGCATCAATATATTCCATAACCGCCATGATTACCGTCCCCCTTCTTCGCTGTCCGCATAAACGTGCGTCAGAGTGTCCTCAGGTTTCGGATATGGCGCGTTGTCAGCATATTCAGTTGCTTCTTTCATTTCCAGCGCAAGCTGGGAAGCCAGATCCGCATCCCGGGCTTCGTCCCAGATGCCGCAATCTATCAAATAATTTTTCATCCGAAGAACGCCGTCCTTCTTCCAGTTCTCGTCAACCTCTTCCTTGGTCCGGTAAGCCAGATCATTATCGGAAGTGGAGTGAGGAGACAAGCGATACATCATCGCTTCAATCAGGGTAGGGCCTTCACCGGCAATTGCACGGCGGCGTGCCTCCTTGACAGCAGCATACACTTCAAGTGCATCATTGCCGTCAACTCGAAGTCCAGGGAAGCCGTAACCTAATGCTCGATCCGATATTTTACCGCTAAGCTGCTTATGGACCGGAACCGAGATGGCATACTGGTTATTCTCACACATAATAATGACAGGCAGCTTGTGTACTCCTGCGAAATTGGCGCCTTCGTGGAAATCCCCCTGGTTGCTCGAACCTTCGCCAAACGTGACAAAAGAAACAAATTCCTTTTTCTGCATTTTGGCTGCCAGTGCAAAACCAACAGCGTGTGGAACTTGAGTTGTTACCGGGCTGGAGCCCGTAACAATCCGCAGTTTTTTGTGACCAAAGTGTCCCGGCATCTGCCGGCCGCCGCTATTCGGATCTTCCGCCTTGGCGAAGGCGGAGAGCATTAGCTCACGAGGCGTCATGCCTACAGCCAATACGAAGCCGTAATCGCGGTAATAAGGTAAATAATAATCGTGATCCCGGTCCAGTCCAAACGCAGCACCCACTTGTGCCGCTTCCTGTCCTACACCGGATACGTGGAAGTTAATTTTGCCGGCCCGCTGCAATAGCAAACAACGTTCATCGAACTTGCGCGCAAGCAGCATGTATTTGTACATGTCCAATACTTCTCCATCGCTTAGTCCCAGCTGTTCATGCCGGTGGACCGCATCTGCAGTACCTTGTGAACTCATATGAGGTACCTCCTTTTAATCAGAGCCTGTGCCCGTCTTACAACCCGATCTTATAACCTGGTACTAAGACTTGGCTTAACCTTATTATAATCCCTTTTGCCCAAAAAAGGAAAGGACCTTTCTCATAAGCCTGTCCAGACCTACATTCCAATGGCCTTTCCATCTACAGCCAGCATCGCTTCACCCATAATTTCGGACAAGGAAGGGTGAGGATGAATTGTCTGCCCCACTTCCCAAGGCGTAGCATCCAGCATTTGTGCCAGAGAAGCCTCTGCAATCAATTCCGTCACATGGGTACCAATCATATGTACACCCAATATATCATTCGTCTTGGCATCTGCGATTACCTTCACAAAACCGTCCCGGTTTCCATGAACCAACGATTTACCAATCGCCTGAAACGGAAACTTGCCAGTCTTGATTTCGTGGCCGCGCTCTTTCGCTTCACGCTCCGTATATCCGATGCTCGCTGCTTCCGGACGAGTGTACACACACCGCGGAATTCGATGGGATTCGACTGCATGAACGGTTTCACCTGCCAGATGATTGACGGCCAGAATGCCTTCATGACTCGCAGCATGTGCTAGCTGTAATCCACCAATACAATCTCCAATGGCATAAATGTGTCCCTCACCGGTCTGCATATGTTTATTAACCGCGATGAAGCCACGATCCAGTTTAATATCCGTGTTTTCCAGTCCAATGTTTTCGACATTTGCCTGCCGGCCAACCGATACCAGCATCTTGTCCGCACGGAGCGTCTCCTGCTGATCATTACTGCTTTGAACATCAATCCGAATGCCTTCATTTCCTGCTTGATATGACTCTGGCATGATCTTAGCCTTCGTCAGGAAGCGGACTCCACGTTTCCCCAGCAACCGCTGCATTTCCCGCGCAACGTCTTCATCTTCTGCAGGTAATACATGATCGGCAGCTTCGACAACGGTTACTTCAACACCGAAGTCATTCAGCATGGATGCCCATTCCAATCCAATCACGCCCCCACCCACAATGATGAGCGATGCAGGCAGTTCATCCATACGTAAAGCCTCGTCACTGCTCATAATGTAGCGGCCATCCGGCTCCAGACCAGGCAGTACACGTGGACGTGACCCGGTAGCAATGATGAGATTGGTTGGCACAACCGTATCCATCTCGCCATCTTCAAACTCTACAGCTACTGCTCCGCTCTGAGGTGAAAAAATGGATGGTCCGATCACACGGCCTTGGGCGTGTACGACCTGAATCTTATTTTTTTTCATCAAATATTGGACACCCTGATGCAGCTGTTCCACAATGGCATCCTTGCGTGCCTGCACTTTGGGGAATACCAGCGTTGCTCCCGCCGTCTCGATTCCATAAGTTTCACTCTCTTGAATCTCAGCGTAAACCTCTGCACTTCTCAGCAGCGCCTTGCTTGGGATACAACCGCGATGCAGACAGGTTCCCCCAAGCTTGTCCTTCTCGATAATGACGACCTGTTTACCCAACTGGGCAGCACGAATTGCGGCAACGTAACCTCCGGTTCCTCCTCCGAGAATGGCAACATCACATGTAATTGGCATCTTTTATGTTCTCCTCTATCAATATGTTTTCGTTATGAATGGAACGATGATTCTTAAAATGATTTCTCTTTTGCATAACAATTCTATATTCCATTGTACTCCCCTTGGGCAGTCAACTCAAAGTTTGTCCAATGACACATGGACAGCGCACAGAAACCAAGCTATGATGGAATCAGGCATGACCTGTAAGCGCAACCTTTATTTTTCGTCGATATTTGGCAGAAGGGGTTCTATGGTGATGAATACTAGACTGGTCTTTGCACGGTTTTTGGCGATTATGATACTGGTTATTCCCGGTCTAATGGCCATGAAGGGATTTTTAATGATGAAAGACGCCCTTTTCTTATTTTATGCCGAGCACGGGAACGAGCAGATTTCACCCGGTTTCCAGTGGCTTTCCTTTGGAGGTGGACTTCTCTTGTTTGCAGCAGGCATGAGCTTCCTCGGAGGCTGGATTCTCTTCCGTGACCGTAAACGCAATTATGTGGGTCCCCGTTTCCGTTCCAAAAGTGCAACCGAACAGGCAGAGACACCCGGCAAGCCTTCCTGAGTCCGGGCTTTTTGCCGTTTTCCCTAACCTTTATCATTCATGCAGGATCAGGTATAATGCTTATTTATTACGTTGATATTTCTGCATAATACAGTATAAAAGAAATTATGCGAAGCTCTGACATTTAAACAGACAGGATGGTTCATCATGGTATCGTTTCTCATTACGCTCCAAAGATTGCTCAAAGGCATTTTCCACGCGTTCAAGGACCCCAAGTTTCTCGCGCTGTTTACCTTAACTGCAGCAACGCTGCTCTCCGGAACCTTATTTTATACCCGTGTTGAAGGTCTGCACTGGATTGATGCACTCTACTTTTGTGCCGTAACCCTGACCACCGTAGGTCATCCTGAATTTGTGCCTACTACCGGATTCGGCAAAGCATTTACCGTGATCTACATGTTCGCAGGTATTGGCCTTACCTTTGCCATGATTGCCAGAATTACAGCAGGTATTCTATTTCCTCGCAAATTGCAGACAGAAGAGAACCCGGAGTAATCTCCGGGTTATTCGTATAGTGCATCCCTCAGCTTCGTTGACATGCGGGACTCTTTGGAAGAAGTCTTCAAAATCGTTTTGCGCAAGGTTAGATTGCTGGCCTGCAGTCGCTCCACTTCAGCAAACAGATCGGCTATCAACGCCTCCGCACCCTCATCAAGGACAGCCTGTCCTTTTAACTTCTCATATCGCTGCTGCAGTTCATTTATCGCTTCACTCACTCGTAAAACACCTCTTTTCAAATACTACTTGACTAACAACTGCCGTTACCGACAGCGTAATAATCCATATAGTAACACAAAGCAGCTTGGATTAGTTCTAGCTCTGACCGAAGTTTTTGTGGTACTCTGTAATGGTCGCTTTTTTTGTTGAATCCGTATGTGAGAGGAGTAGCAGCACCGTGCAAACAGGACGTATTACCGTAATTACTGGACCCATGTTCAGTGAAAAATCCGGTGAACTCATTCGCCGTTGTCAGAAATTGATTCAATTTGGCCGTAAAAAGGTCGTTGCTTACAAACCAGCCGAAGATGATCGGTTTGCCCAGGACGAGATTGTCAGCCGAATTGGATATCGACTTCCCGCCCATTCCATTCCCCGGCAGTTGACTCCGGAATCTGTGGACATGATTCTTGCTCAGACCAAAGATGCTGATGTAGTTGCCTTTGATGAGGTTCAATTTTTCAGCAGTGCCATTATGGATCTGGTCTCCGAGCTTGCCTACTGTGGCAAACACGTCATTGTGGATGGACTGAATATGGATTACCGAGGCAAAGAATTCGGATATGTTGGCGGTCTGCTCGCCATGGCAGATGACATCGAGAAGCTCTCCGCGTTTTGTGCAGTTTGCGGAAGCCCGGATGCGGCCTTTACCCAGCGTATTGTGAACGGAGAGCCCGTTACCCTAGGCCCGGTTGTCATGATCGGCGATTCAGAAGCCTATGAACCACGCTGCCGCTGCTGTTTCATTCCTCCTCACAAAGTAGAATGCTGATTCAGCTTTCATTATACATTCGGCAGGCGCTGTAAGGCAGAATCCTGCGTAATCTTAAAAAGCCCTGAAGGGCTTTTTTTGCTTTACGTTTCCAAACGATCTATTCGTTGTTTCAATCTATAACAAAAAAGCACCGCTTATTAGCGATGCTCTAATTCGTAGTCTCCCCGCTAGTCTCGGGAAACAAAATATTTGTTGGTCATGTAGTATGCGTCACCGCGCGACGTTTCTACCATTCCTTTTTTGGCATCCAGAAATACAATCTCTTTACACTTCGTGCAATACCATTTGGTCCGCTTATATGGAGATTCCGTTACATATGCCGTGCCGCATTTACAATCAATTTTCATCAATAGCTCGGTTGATTTATATGCACTGGACAAGCGTTCCAGATTATCCTGCTGCTGTGTGGGCATGATGGTCTGTTGATAATCGGATAAATGATTTTGAACTTTGAAGTCTGCCACGAGGCCTGCATTCAATCCAAAGAACTCTTTCCCAATCTCGGTCACGAAGCGCTTCTCATTTCTGTAGCAATCCAGCCACTCAATAATCTGCTTATTAGACAGTGGAACCGTACCCTTGATACCGCTATTTAAGGTGTAGGTCATGATGTATAAAGTATCGTCTTGTCTACCTGAGTACATTAGAATCCTCCTTCGAATACATTTGCTAATGTACTACAAAAACGCTCATAAATCAAAGCAATGTTATTTCCTGAGCGCAATTTTTCCTATTAAATGGGGAACATTCCTCGTTTATCAGCAAGAAGCTTACAAGAACTGCATACACCTGCAACATTTCCCTCCGGAGCCGCATAATGCACGACGGATTTCACCTGTTTCTTGCAAAGGGAACAGTAGTGCCTCCTTTCTTTTTTAGGAGTGTAGTCCGATAGCTTCACTACGTTTTGTTTGTGTTTGTAACCGCGTAAGAAGCTCAGCCATTTCATCTCACTCTCAACTCTCTCTTTAACCTATTTTGTAACCATTCTCATTCTCTCTCTGAGTCTAAAACTGTCTTTGTAAAAATTATGTATACATTTCTCAGTTGTGCACGCCTATCTCATACATCTATTCGACGTTTTGATCCTTTTTCCTGTCTTTAATCATTACACATATTAAAAAAACCGACAAAGCTACAACCCTTCTTACGAAGAATAGAGATGATGTCGGTGAAGATTCTTTATTTATAAAAAGTACCCAGCACTTCAAGTGCGGACGAGCGCTCAATTCGAAACGGATAGATGTATCCCTGATTAAACCTGCTAAACCTGCGGCTCCACAGATCCAGCCCGGAGGTGAATTGATAAGCCTGATATACAAATTTGGAACAATAGTTTCGTTCAATGCTTCGCAGGTTGGTTTGCAAGCGATAAAACTTCACCTGCTTGTAGTGTTCCTGCACCCATTCGGCCGCCCGTTGTCCAGCTTCATTAAAACGGGAACGAAACACAATGAACCGATCCCCTTCGTAAAAACGTGTAAGATACCACTCCAGTGAATCGGCAAATACAGGCCCATACGGATGCACATGGTACACTTTTCCGTCGAGGCCAATAATCCCCATGTGTCCTGCATAGTAGGTTGACTCCGAGCTCGGTGTATAGACAATATCTCCAGGTTTCAGGTCCATCTGACCAAGCTCTGTAACAGGGAGATCCTGTTGCAGCCGTTTGGCTGCGTATCGTTCCCGCCGGCCTTCAACCAGCAATCGATGCAAAGCACCAGCCACAGCAAGATAGATTGCTGCGTATTTGATACGTTTCTTTCCTTTTCCCTTAGTAGATCTGAGGACAGAAGAAATGAAATTCCGAAACAATTTAGACATACCTCACCCCGTATTCTGCACTCTGTCAATTGATTTGTCTATTTTACATATTATAGTTTCCGTTTAGGAACTGATCAAACTGTTACGATCATTCGATATTAGCAGCACTATGCTCAAGTCTCCCCCTTAACAGAATAACCCAAATTTCCGATATTATAATAAGTATGATAAAAAAATCATGCGACATTCAAACCTAGGAGGAATCCAATATGCTATCCGTTTCTTCATCAAACAGAAGCACCGGAACAAACCAGAGCAGCAGCAATACAGCTTCTAAAACGGACAAGATCATTCAGGATCTGATGAAACAAAAGGCAAGACTGAGTGAAGAAATGCAAACCGTAAGATCCAATGAAAAACTGGACACAAAAACCAAAATGCAGCGCATTCAAACCCTATCCTCCAGCATCCAGGAAATCGACGCTCAAATTGCTCAAATTAAAGCAGAAGAAATTCAGGAAAAGACTCGCCAAAAAGAGACTGATCAACCCAAAAGTTCTGAACCCCAACCTGAAGATACGGTCTCACTCGGTTCAGTAATCAAGAACAGCAATACATACGATCAATTGGGGAAACTGGTCGGATCCCGTGAGAAAATGCAGGGTTCTATTAACACGCTTGAAGGCGGCGTTCGATTTGATCGCACTCTACTAGACAGTAACCCTCATCAAGATAGCGGAAAATCAGCAATGCTCGAAAATGCAGAGCATACCGTTTTTCAAATGAAGCGTGAAATGGTGCAGGAAATTAAATCCCACATCAGAAGTACGGATAAAAAAATAGGGGAATTACTCAAAGATATAAATGATACAGCTCCACGCAATGACCAGACCGCAGAGAAATCGCGTACAGAGGTAGATAAAGTGGAAAAAGACAAAACGGACAATATTCCTGCGGATAACAACCAGTCTAAGGACAACGACCATCCATCTAATTCACCTGCAATTTCAAACAAAAATACATCGATCGACGTTTTAATTTAAATATTTTCGTTACAACGCAAAAAATAAAACCACAACCTTAATACCTGAATTCATCAAGGTAATCAAGGTTATGGTTTTTTATTTGTGTTTTACTCTTCTACAACACCAAGGGCTTTATTTTTCTCTTTGAACCGGCTGTTATGAGAAGATACATAAGCTACTTTATCCGCCTCAGGATCCATGTACAGTTTTGCACTGTTCACCGCAAGGGCAGCATCTGTAAATGTCCCTGCAATGAGATACAGCTTGCTGCCATAGTCCACAAAGTCACCTGCAGCGAATACACCAGGAATATTCGTTTGCAGCTTCTCTGTTGTGGTCACATGCCATTCTCCAAGATCCAATCCCCAATCACGGATCGGACCAAAGTCACTCTTCATGCCATGGTTGACGATAATCGCATCGACCTCAAGCATTTCACTTTCACCTGTTTCCACATGGGAAATCGTCACATGCTCAATAACCTCACCGCTAACACTGTGTAACGTATCCACCGCATAAGGCGTTCGAACATCCACAGAGGACTCTCTCATGCGGATCACATTGCGTTCCAGTCCGCCGAAACGATCACGTCGATGGACAACCGTGACTTGTTCTGCGAGAGCTTCAAGCTCGTTGGCCCAGTCTACTGCTGAATCGCCTCCACCAGAGATAAGCACACGTTTTCCCCGGAAAGGCTCCAATTCCTGCACCGTGTAGTGCAGGTTGGTTACCTCGTAACGATCAGCTCCTTCAAGTTCCAACTTAGCCATCTTGTATATTCCGTAACCAATGGCCATAATCACTGTTCGTGTCCAATGTTTCTCACCTGTAGCAGAAGTGAGAATAATCGTACCGTCAGGTTGACGTTCGAAGCCTTCGATCTGCTGTTCAAAGATAATCGTTGGTTCAAACGTTCTCGCCTGTTCTTCCAACTGTTTGATCAGATTTTCGCACAAGATCGGCGTCACCCCACCAACATCCCAGATCATTTTCTCCGGATAAAAGAGCATACGACCGCCCAGTCTGTCACGGGCTTCAATCAATTTAGTTTTCATATCCCGCATACCGCTATAGAAGGCTGAGTACATCCCGGCAGGGCCTCCGCCGATAATGGTTACATCATATAGTTCCAACTGCTGCTCCATTTAAAAGTTACCTCCGTTAATTCGATCCAGAACATCGAGTATTTGATATCGATTCTCATTATCACTTAATTCTTAGTTTAATGGGAATCTTATCAAAATACAATGGATAAAAACAAAACAATTTTTGCACAAAACAACGATCATTCCATTAAAAGCTATTCGGCTAATGTAGAATCTTATGAATCCACATGTCATTCTATAAAGGAAGCCAAAAATAAAAGCCACTATTTATTGGTCCAAACAGACCTCATAAATAGTGGCTTTTATTTTTGCTATCGCTTTCGTATTAGCTTAATTACTCCTGACCCTTTCAGGAGACTTTATGCTCAATTCTCAGCTTGTCTGCAACCATTGCGATGAACTCGCTATTGGTTGGTTTCGACTTGCTGATGTTGATGGTGTAGCCAAAGAGGTGGCTGATGCTGTCGATGTTTCCGCGTGTCCAGGCTACTTCAATCGCATGGCGAATGGCACGTTCGACGCGGGACGGCGTTGTTTTGAATTTTTCGGCAATGGCAGGGTACAGCGTTTTGGTGATCGCACCCAAAATTTCGATATTGTTATATACCATTGTAATCGCTTCGCGCAAATACTGATATCCTTTAATATGCGCAGGAACGCCGATTTCATGTATGATGGACGTGATGCTGGCATCCAGGTTTTTGTGTTTGCCCATAGGCACCACATTGGACTTGTTCATAAACATGGATGAGCTGCTGCTGGTGCCTGAAGAGACGGTTGACTGGGATCCAACAAGCTGGCGTACCCGGTTAGCGAGCACTTCCATGTCAAATGGTTTGAGGATGTAATAAGAAGCTCCGAGTTGCACGGCACGCTGTGTGATATTCTCTTGACCGAATGCCGTAAGCATGATCACTTTCGGTTGCGGATTCAGGTTCAAATTGCGCAAACGTTCCAAGACACCCAATCCATCCAGGTGAGGCATAATAATATCCAGAATCAATACATCCGGTACATCACGGCTTTGCTCCAACAACTGCAGTACTTCTTCACCGTTGTAGGCAATTCCGGTAACTTCCATATCTTCCTGTTCGGATATATATTCGGCAAGCAAATTCGTAAATTCACGATTATCATCAGCCAGCAATACCTCAATTTTTTGCAAAACGGTATCCTCCTTTGGTTTAACCACGGTTTCGTACATTTCCTTACAGGTTAAATTTTCGACACAGGCGAGGAAATTCCTTCTGTCGAAAATTATTTTTCTTTATTTTTTTTTCGCGTTACTATATAATAAATAATTTATTTCATTATGTGATAATAATCTTTTCCATTCGACAAAAAATCTTAAGGCGGTTTAACCAGCCTTAAGATTTTTTGCTTTTTCCTTTTTGATCATGACTCCCGCATCCTGTAACATCCACTCAATAAAACATCCATAACCTGATTTCGGATCATTCACAAACACATGTGTCACTGCACCAACCAGCTTGCCGTTTTGTACGATTGGGCTTCCGCTCATTCCCTGTACAATGCCGCCAGTCTTATCAAGCAGCTTCGGATCGGTAATCCGAAGGACCAGACCTTTGGTTGCAGGTTCCGATTGATCGGCCACATGTACAATGTCTATAGAGAAACGCTCAACCTGCTGTCCATCCACAACAGTCAAAATTTCTGCCGGTCCTTCCTTCACTTCATGTGAGAAAGCAACAGGAATTCCTTTGGAGTATAAACTGTGATCTGGATTGTCAGACATCTTGCCGAATATGCCAAAAGCCGTATTACGCTCAATATTGCCTAAAATTTTGCTTTCCTTAAGAAAATGTGCACGCTTCTCACCCGGATCGCCGGATTCACTTTTCGAAATGGACGTGACATTCGACTGAACAATTTGACCACTGCCGACAACAATGGACGTTTGAGTATTCATATCTGTAATTACATGTCCCAATGCACCATATACGCCCTGATCAGGCGCATAGAACGTCAAAGTGCCTACTCCAGCGGCAGAATCACGAATGTACAATCCAAGTCTCCAGGCTTGATCTTCGGCATCATATGCTGGCTTTAATTGCGTCTTAACCGTTTCCTTCCCGCGTTTCAATACAACATCGATGCCCTTTTTGCTTTTTCCCGCTTGCTCCACAGCTTCTGCAACACCTGCAACACCATCGAGACGTTTACCATTCATATGGGTAATCAGATCGCCAAGCTTAATTCCTGCGGCTTCTCCTGGGGAGACCCTCTGATCTCCTTCAGCACGTACCAAGTGATGACCTACAACCAATATGCCAGCTGACTTCACTTTTACGCCAATGGTTTGACCCCCGGGTACAACTCGCAAATCCGGAATGACGTTTACATTCACCGTTTTGACCGGAATTTTGCCCCACAACTTCAACGTTAATTTTGCTTGCCCCGTCTGCTGGGGATGCAAATGCAACGGTTGCTGCTTCGTGACATGTACAGCTTGCTCCTGCCCATCCAAACCGACGATATCTGGTCTGTCTACAACGGCACTTGAAGCAGCCGGTACAGCGAGTCGTACATCAGCTTGCCTGCCTGCAAATACCTGTAATTCGTCAGGCAATGAGGCATAACTCTGCACAGGCTGAATCGCCTGGCTGATCACACATAGAAAGAAGGCAAATAAAAGACCTAGCAATTTCTTCCTGAGGGGGGAATTCAATGGCTGTCACACTCCCTTTGCTTCTTTCGCTTGACGAAAGGTGGTCGCCAATTGCGTACCTATAAGATAACCTTGCCCCCAGGCTTTTATTACTGTCAATCATTACGCCGGCCGCTCGTTTCCCCCTTTTTTGGCTTCCGCCAAATTCAGCATTTCCTGTGCGTGATGCAGCGTTTTTTCTGTAATTTCAACACCACCCAGCATACGTGCCAATTCCTTCACTCTGCCCTCGTTTGACAGCGATTCCACCTGCGTCATGGTACGCCCGTCAACGACATGTTTTTCGATCAGATACTGGTGATCTGCCATACAGGCCACTTGTGGCAAGTGCGTAATCGAAAATACCTGACAGGTAGAAGATAAGCGGAACAACTTTTCCGCAATGGATTGAGCTGCTCTTCCGCTTACACCGGTATCCACCTCGTCAAAAATTAACACAGGAATTCGGTCATGTCGTGCGAAAATACTCTTCATGGCAAGCATCATTCGGGACAGCTCACCGCCCGATGCAATTTTACCAAGCGGACGCAAAGGTTCACCCGGATTCGGCGATATGAGGAATTCCGCATTATCCGCTCCCTGACGACTTAGGCGAAGCCTGCGACCGTTCCATTCAATCCCCTTGGGATCTTCTGACGGCGTAATCTGCACACGCAGCGTTGTACGCTCCATCTGTAAATCCTTCAGCTCACTCTCCACCTGTGCAGCGAGTTCTTCGGCACACTGTTTCCGGACTCGGCTCAAATCCTCTGCAGAATCCATCACCAGAACCAGCAGCTTGTCGCGCTCTGCACGGAGCTTCTCCAACCGCTCATCCTTGTTTTCCAGCTGGTCGGTTTCATGGCTGATTTGTTCATAATAATTGAGAATGAGTTCAACACTGTCCCCATACTTCCGTCTCAGTCCAGAGATTAGGTTTAAGCGCTGCTCCACTTCCTCCAGTCTGCCGGGGTTAAACTCAATTTTCTCACGGTAATCCCTCAGCTGGAATGTAGCATCCTCTAATTGATAAAACGCGGACTGCAGCTGCTCCACTATAGGCTGGAGTCCTTTACTGTCATAACCGGAGATATCTTCAATACGTGACAGGGCAATACTAACTGCCTCGAGCCCGCGTTGACCACTGAGCAGATCATAGGCACCGGCAACACTGTCCATCATTTTCTCACTATGGGATAGTTTGACCCGTTCTTCACCGAGTAATTCATCTTCCCCATGTGTCAGTCCGGCTGCAGCGATCTCTTCCAGTTGAAAACGATACATGTCCAACAGTTGATAAGCCCGCTGACTCGACTCCTGAAGGGCACGCAGTTCTTTTTCAGCAGTAATAAACCGGCTGTACCGTTCCTGATATTCCGATTTCACTGGACCAATCACTGCAGCACCGTAGGTGTCCAACAACCCCAAATGGCTCTCAGCACGAAGTAAACTTTGATGTTCATGCTGACCATGGATATTAATCAGTTTTTCCCCCACTTCACGCAGCATCGTCAGATTGACCAACTGCCCGTTAATGCGGGATGTACTTTTACCCTGGGTATTCAATTCCCGTCTAATGACGAGGTGTTCTTCAGGTTCACATTGGATACCGAGCTTTTCAAGGGTTTCCCACACCGGGTGACCCTGCTCCATCTCAAAAAGAGCCTCCATTTCGGCCTTGTCACAACCGTAACGAATCAGATCAGCCGAACTCCGGCCACCAGCGATCAAACCGAGCGCATCGATAATGATCGATTTACCTGCACCCGTTTCTCCAGACAACACATGAAACCCTGCGTGGAATACAACGTCCACTTCTTCTACTACAGCCAGATTACGAATCGATAATGTAACTAACATCAGCCAAAGCACCTCCGGATGACAAACTCAGCAATTATGTTTTGAATCGTATTTTTAGGAAATGTAACCCATAATTCGCTCAATAACCGTGACGCTGTTATCTTCAGTACGACAGATGATGAGAATCGTATCGTCACCACAGATTGTACCCATGACTTCCGTCCATTCGATATTATCGAGCAATGCCGCGATGGAATTTGCCGTTCCAGGCAGACATTTCATCACAACCAGATTGTTGGTATGGTCTATGTGGAGAAAATTATCCACCAATGCCCGCTTCAGCTTTTGGATGGGATTGTACCGTTGGTCTGTTGGCAGAGAATACTTATACCGTCCATCATCCATCGGTATTTTAATTAATAACAATTCTTTAATATCACGGGATACCGTGGCCTGAGTCACCTGAAAACCGGCTTGACGCAGCGCTTCAACCAGATCATCCTGGGTTTCTATTTCATTCTGACTAATAATTTCACGTATCTTAATGTGTCGTTGTCCTTTCATACATGCCTCCAGTTCAAATAGTTGCCACTGATCTTTCAGTCCAAATCATCACCATCGTATACATCTTCCTCATAATCCATCAATCGGATGACATTAACGCTGGATTCTTCCGTATCCACATACAATAGGCCTTCACAGCCTGGATACAGCAATAAATAATACAAAAAACGATCTCTTATGGCCGGACCTGTAAAATCAACCGGCTGTCTGCGCCGGGAGGTCTTTACCAGATACCTGATCTCATCACGCTCAGCAACATAATCAACGAACAGCCGACTGTAAAAAACGGACTCATTGACTTCAAAGGCGAGCGGTATTTTCATTTTGCCTCCGATGACTTCATACCCTTCTGCTTCAAGCAGATCAACAGCCGGGGAATGCTGAATATCGGAATTCAGTTGAATCCCTGACAAACTTACCGGTAACGGTCGATTGAGCCATTTACGTAAGCCGTAGAACAGCCATATGATTAAAATGACAGCAAGTACACCAATAACGATCGTGTCAGAATGCCCATTCATCATCGTTCACCTCGAAGACTTATTCGAGGTCCAGCAGTCAATCTCCTGTTATTAGGATCACCTTTCCAGCGAAAAGAAACCCATCCTATGATGAGTTTCCCGTAAAAGTATGAGCAGCTTCCATTGCAACCTGATGCGCAAGTGCATCAAGTGAAGCCGGGTCCTTCTCTTGTTGTGATGCGCCCGGTTCTTCCAGACGCCAATGAGCGAGAAATTCGATATTACCTTCTCCACCTGTGATAGGGGAAAAGGTTAAACCCTGAAGACTTAGCCCAAGCTCATTCGCAAAATGGAGCATGGTTTCCAGCACTTCCTTGTGTACTTTTGGATCTCGCACGACTCCCGACTTGCCCACCTTTTCACGTCCTGCCTCAAATTGAGGTTTGATCAAAGCAACAATGTCTGCCGGCTGCTTCAGAAGTGCTAGCAGCGGAGGCAAAATAATGCGCAGAGATATAAAGGATACATCTATGCTGGCAAAGTTCGGTACAGGCCCAATGAGGTCTTCAGGAGTTACATAACGAAAATTCGTTCTTTCCATCACGGTAACCCGGTCATCATTGCGTAAGGACCAGTCCAACTGATTATAACCTACATCAATCGCATATACATGAGAGGCTCCATGCTGTAAAGCGCAATCTGTAAATCCACCAGTTGACGAGCCGATATCGAGCATGACCAGACCGTTCATGTCGAGACCGAAGTGTCGAATGGCTTTTTCAAGTTTCAATCCGCCTCGGCCTACATACGGATGCACCGAGCCTTTGACTTTCAGTTCAGCTTCCCGCGGTATTTTCATGCCTGCCTTTTCGATTCGTTCATTGTTGGCATACACCAGTCCAGCCATGATTGCCGCTTTTGCCTTCTCACGACTCTCATAATAACCCTGCTCGACCAGCAGAACATCGATTCGTTCTTTCGGGAGTGACATGTCTTTCTCCTATCCTATCGTTCATTCATTTTATTTTGATGATACATCCATGTTTTCTTTTCAATTAAGAAGGAAAACGGGTTCTCGACATACCATAAGAGGATTGAGCTGCCAAACTGCGCAACTGCACACATACATTTTCCACAGTAAGTCCAACCTCAGCCCGTTGTTCGTTGATGCTGCCGTGTTCAATGAAGCGATCCGGGATGCCCATAAGCTGAACATGTACATCATGGAGACCCTGCTCAGCGTAAAATTCAAGAACAGCGCTACCCATACTGCCCGCTTGCGAAGCTTCTTCAAGCACAATCAGTTTCGTGCCACGAACCGCCAGATCACGAAGCATTTGTTCGTCGAGTGGTTTGAGGAAACGGGCATTGATAACTCCAGCTGTAATGCCTTCCTTTTTGACGGTTTCGGCTGCTTCTTCAGCGATTTGAACCATGGAACCTGAAGCTATGACGGCATAGCCTTCAGATGGCCGCAGCTGTTCCCATGTACCGATTGGAATCGGTACGAGCTGCTCATCCATAGGTACGCCTACCACATTGTTCCGAGGGTACCGGTAAGCAATCGGGCCTTCATTATAATCAAGCGCCGTCTTCATCATATGGCGCAGTTCATTCTCATCTTTTGGCATCATGAGTACAATGTTCGGGATATGTCTCATAAAGGCCACATCATAAACCCCTTGGTGTGTCTCACCATCTGGTCCCACAAAACCCGCACGGTCGATGGCAAAAATCACATTGGCGTTATGGCGACAAATATCATGCACGATCTGATCATAAGCACGCTGCATAAACGTAGAATATACAGCAAAGATCGGCTTCAGCCCTTCCATGGCAAGTGCTGCACACATGGTTGCAGCATGCTGTTCAGCAATCCCCACATCAATCATGCGATCCGGGAATTCCTTGCTGAACGGAATAAGTCCTGAGCCTGTTGGCATGGCAGGTGTAACAGCCACAATTCGCTGATCCTCCTTGGCAAGCTCAACCAGTGTTTGCCCGAATATTTCGGTATACATTGGTTTGCCCACTGCCTTAAGAACCTGACCGGATTCAATTTTGTACGGCGAGATACCATGCCATTTGTGTGAGTCTGCCTCAGCAGGCTGGTATCCTTTCCCCTTGGTTGTAAGAACATGAACGAGGACAGGGCCTTCAACGTTATCCGCCTGTTTAAACGTTTCAATCAATTTGGGAATATCATGTCCATCTATGGGTCCCAAATAAGTGAAACCCAGTTCCTCAAACAAGACACCCGGAACCATCATGTATTTGACACTGTCTTTGATCCAGCTCGCCGATTTGGCCAGACGGTCTCCAATGGCAGGAATCTTTTTGAGAATTCCTTCCACATCATCTTTGGCTTTTAGATAATGACGATCGGAACGGATTTTGCTTAAATATTTATGCATCGCCCCGACATTGGGAGCAATGGACATTTCGTTATCATTAAGAATGACCATCAGCTTTTTCTGCTCATGACCAATGTGATTGAGTGCCTCGAAGGCCATACCACCCGTAAGCGCCCCATCCCCAATCATGGCGATGACCTGATTCTCTTCACCCTTGAGATCACGCGCAAGCGCCATCCCCATGGCTGCAGACAATGAAGTACTGCTGTGACCAGCTTCCCATACATCATGTTCGCTTTCATTACGTTTGACAAATCCGCACAATCCATTGTGCTGACGCAACGTATCGAAACGGTCCATTCGTCCGGTAAGAATTTTATGCACATACGCCTGATGCCCTACATCGAATATCATTTTGTCTGCCGGACTGTTATAGCAGTAGTGCAGGGCTACCGTGAGCTCAACCACGCCTAAATTCGGTGCCAGATGCCCCCCGGTCACGGACAATTTCTCAATCAGAAACTGCCGAATCTCTGCGGACAATAAAACAAGATCATCCTGGGACAACGATTTTAGATCACTGGGTTGTTTAATTTGTGGAAGCAGCACGAGAATCTCCCCGCTTTCCTAGATTGTTTGATTGTTTGGGTAATGCTTTTTATTACATAATTTATTAAATGACATTAAATCATTATAACATAAAAGAACAGGAATCATAATTTGCGGCACCATACTCCAGTTTACGAGCATTTTCGCCAGCAAGCCAAATGGATTGACCCATCATTATGTATCCGTAATGTCAAAAGTACAAACGGTGTGCAAAAAGCACATTAATATAATTACACCGATCTGAATCTTACGAATCAGCAACAAAAGAGTTTCATGGCAAGTGCCTAGTGATCTCTGCGCATTAAATAATCAGCAATTTCCATCAAACGCGATGAATCTTGCAACTCAGCTCTGCCAAGGGCGTCTTTTGCTGATTGTGTCAGGAGTCTCACCTGCTCCAGTGAAGCTTCCATGCCAATAAAGAATGGATAAGTCACCTTTTGCTGATTCACATCACTTTGGGTTTTCTTGCCCATTTTCTGTTCATCCCCAGTGAGATCGAGGATATCATCCTGAATCTGGAATGCTAGACCAAGATCACGTCCGAACACACGCAATGCTTCTAATTGCCCCTCAGTTGCGCCACCGATACGAGCACCAGCCAGTAAGGAAAATACGATCAGGTCACCCGTTTTGTGCATATGAATGTATTGCAGTTGTTCCAGATCCGTCATTCCCTGCTCGCCTTCCATATCAGCCACTTGTCCGCCTACCATGCCGCGGGCCCCAGCTAGCTCGGAAAGATCTTCAACAATGGAAAGCAATGCTTCTGCCGGCACACCACTCTTGCGGCCAGCCTGCACAACACAATAAAAAGCATGCGTTAACAAGGCATCTCCAGCAAGAATAGCCGTTGCTTCACCATAAACCTTGTGATTCGTTAATTTTCCCCGACGGTAGTCATCATTATCCATTGCAGGCAGGTCATCGTGGATAAGAGAATAGGTATGTACCATTTCCACGGCGCAGGCTACCGGAAACGCAGCTGTACGCTGCGCACCGAGGGCTTCCGCCGCAGCGACGACCAGAAGAGGACGAAGGCGTTTGCCTCCGGCCATAAGTGAATACTGCATCGCGTCACGTAAGGACTGAGGTACATCCCAGTGAACTGGAATAACTTCCTTTAATGCTTCCGTTACCTGATCCGTTGTATTTTGAAGATATTGTTCAAAGGAAAGACGACTACTCATTAATTTCACCGCTCTCAACTTCGGTAGCTCCGAACGGCTTCTTGCGAAGTTCCCCATCTTCTTCTACGATCATCTCAATCTTACGTTCCACTTGTTCCAGCTTGAGTCCGCACAGCTGCGAAAGTTTCATGCCTCGCTGAAACAGATCAATCGCCTGCTCCAACGGAACATCTCCATGCTCCAGCTGAGCCACGATATCCTCAAGTGCCGCCATTGCCTCTTCAAAATTCAGTTCCGGTTCATTCGCCATGGATGTTGTCGTCCTCCTTCATTCCCCAAACCTGACAGTCCAGCTGTCCGTCTGTTAATTTGATTTTGATAGAATCTCCGGGCTGTACTTCCTTTAACGATTTGATTAGCCTCTGCTCCTGTTCGTCATATACCAGACTATATCCGCGGGACATGACTTTTAGCGGGCTAAGAGCATCGAGATGGCGTACGGAAGATTTCCATTGCTGCTGCTTTGATCTGACGATAGACCTCATCGCAAGTTCCAGCTGACGACGTGCTGCCGCATTCTCACGTTGTGCTGTATTGACTTGTTCTCGTGGATTAAATCGCTGCAGGGCTGCACGGAGACGCTCCTGTTTTTCTGCAGTCCATTTCACTCGTGTATCCACAGTCCTCAAAAGGCGCTGATGCATCATATCCAATCGCTCGGTGTGCTGCATCAATGTCCGCCTTGGATGAACAAGGACCGGCGAACGTTGTAATCTCGCAAGGCGCTCACGGTTATGGACAGCACGTTGACGAAGACTATGCTGGAGCTGACGCTGCCTTAGCGCAATCTGGTCCAACAACTCGGCACGATTAGGTACGGCCAGTTCAGCAGCAGCTGTAGGCGTCGCAGCACGCAGATCTGCTGCAAAATCTGCAATGGTAAAATCCGTTTCGTGTCCTACTGCAGAAATAACAGGAATGTCTGAACCTACGATGGCTCTTGCGACCATCTCTTCATTGAAAGCCCATAACTCCTCAAGTGAGCCCCCGCCTCGGCCCACGATCAGCACATCAGCCTCACCAAGAAGATTCAGATTGCGAATAGCTTTTACGATCGAAGGCGCAGCGCCCTTGCCCTGTACCAATACGGGATACAAAAGCACTTTGGCAGAAGGATATCGGCGTTGCAATGTAATCATGATATCTCGTACTGCAGCTCCCGTAGGTGAGGTAACAACACCAATCGTTCCGGGATACCGAGGAATAGCCCGTTTTCTGGACGAAGAGAAAAGCCCCTCTTCCTCAAGCTTCTTCTTCAGCTGCTCATAGGCCAGATAAAGGCTTCCAATACCGTCAGGCTGCATATGAGTGGCGTAGAATTGATATTGACCGTCCCGCTCATACACCGAGACATTGCCACGAGCAACAACCCTTGCACCCTCTTTTGGTACAAAGGGCAATCGCTGATTGTGGGACGCGAACATAATCGCCTTAATTCGGCTGTCCTTGTCCTTCAATGTAAAATACATGTGACCGCTGGAGTGATGTGTGAAATTGGATATCTCTCCACGCAGCCAGACGTCCGACAGGACCTGATCGGATTCCAGTTTCATCCGGATATACCGATTCAGGTCTTTGATGGAGTAGATCTGCCGCTCTGCCACGGTTAAACCTAGGCCAATCCGTGAGCGCGTTTGGCAGCGATCAGTGTATTTTGCATCAGCATGGTGATTGTCATCGGACCTACGCCGCCTGGAACCGGCGTAATAGGACCTGAGACTTCCTTCACACTCTCGAAATCCACGTCTCCAGCCAATTTGCCATTGTCCAAACGGTTCATGCCAACGTCGATGACTACAGCGCCTGGTTTTACATAATCGGCATCCACGAAGTTTGCACGACCGATCGCCACTACCAAAATGTCCGCTTGACGTGTAATTTCTTTCATGTTAGCCGTGCGGGAATGACACATTGTAACTGTTGCATTCTCGCGTTGAAGCAGCAAGGATACCGGTTTTCCGACAATATTGCTGCGTCCGATGACTACAGCATGCTTGCCCGACATTTCAAGACCTGTCCGTTTGATCAGTTCAATCACTCCAGCAGGAGTACATGGCAGCAAGCTGTCATCACCAATCACAAGATTACCAACATTGACCGGATGGAAACCGTCAACGTCTTTGTCAACCGCAATGGCATCAATAACGGCTTTCTCCTCAATATGCTTCGGTAATGGAAGCTGAACAAGAATACCGTTGATCGATTTTTGATTGTTCAGCTTGTCCACCAGAGCAAGCAAATCCTCTTGGGATGTATTTGCATCCAGACGATGTACCTCGGAGTAGAACCCGAGATCGTGGCAAGCTTTTTCCTTATTCCGCACATATACCTGGGATGCCGGATCTTCCCCGACGAGCACAACAGCCAGACCAGGCACAACCCCCTGTTCGCTAAGCTGCTTTACTTCTTCAGTTATGCCTGCACGGATCTCCTGGGACACTTCTTTACCGTTAATAATAGATACTGTCATTGTACTCTCTCTCCCTTATGTGAACTTTAATAAGTAAATCGCAAGTTTAGGACAATTTTTCTTTGATCGTGCTAACTTCCTGGATCATGCGTCCAAGCACACCGTTGACAAACTTCCCGGATTCATCTGTTCCAAAATGTTTGGACAGTTCGATCGCTTCATTGACCGATACTTTGGCCGGAACATCATCACGGAAGACCATTTCATAGGTTGCCAGCCGCAAAATCTGGCGGTCTACACGAGACAGACGGCTGATCTGCCAGCCTTTGAGATAGTCCACAAGCAATCCATCAATAGCTTCCTTGTGATTCCATGCTCCTTGCACAATTTCGGTTACATAGCTGCGCATCACATCTGCATCGTGAATGACAACTTCAGTTTCATTCTCGTCTGCAGCTTCATTAATCAGCATATTAACCGCTTCTGCTGCACCTACTTCATTCATTTCCATCTGATACAGACTTTGTACTGCAATTTCCCTTGCCAAACGTCTTTTCATGTCCTGCCTCCTGCAGCGCTCTTTGGAGCGTCATCATGCTTATTTTAAAATAAAAGAACCATCGCGCATCACATTTCTGACGCATGTTGGAGTGGCCCTCACGGTATTGTTATTGTTATCCCTTTTCACAAAAAAACCTGCAGTACGTTTCCTCCAAAAAACGGGCATATTAAACTAAGCTCTATTTTCGGAAGAAACATATTGCAGGGTTCAGGTGGCTCACTTAAACGGACGCCAGCGCTCCCCGAGCCATTGTCCCCATTCCCTCCAGGGAATGAAAGAGCCCAGCTTCGAATCGCTTCGTCTGCCTAACGTATAACCGATGAACACCAAGAGTGCAAAGAACAACATATCCCAAAACCCGGTAAACAAATAAAGAAATCCAAAAAAGATGCCGCCCACAATTCCGGTTATCCGGCCTCTGTGACTATCCCAAATCTCTCTCCACAGCATCAGTGAAACTCACCTCATTCCACTCGACTCTTGTAGTTAGGCGACTGGGTAACATTGGCAATATACACGGTAACAAAAGACACCGGAATACCCGTAATCTCATGTACATGATCATGTATCGCCTTTTGCAAATCCGATGTCAGCGTTGGAATGGGTGTCTCGCCATCCACCACTGCACGGATCATGATCTCCAATCCCGATTCAACCACACGAATACGTGCCTTGACATCACGTACTCCCCGGAAGCGGGAAGTCGCTTTCAGACAGAGATTTTCAATCGTCTCCATTGAGATCTGCACATCACCGTATTCCGTACGCTGATCTACAGATGGCAACGAAGCACGTCCACGCCGTACCGAGATGTAAAAAAAGCGCAAACTCAGGATAAACAAAATCGCAGCTGCAATAACGGCCGCAACAATGACGTTCTGTTCTTGCTGGTAATTCAATTCGTAAGGCAGTACTCCACTAATGAGTAGAATAACAACTGCCGATATTGCTCCAACGCTTATGCTGTATATAAACAACAGAAGCCGATCCAGTATTTTCGCCACGAACTGCACAGCCTCCCTTGCTCACTACATTGCTCTTAACCAGTACTATGCATTAAATCAACAGCCCTCATGGAAAAGATCACCATGAACACCTGTCCAAGACGGGATAACCCCCGGCAGCTATGCCGGGGGAATCTGTCTTCTTTTATTTTACACGCTGACTGTTCAGGTCAATCTCTTCGACTTTCTCGGTGCTCTTGAACTGAACGTCATGAATATGCACATTAACCTCGTTCACATTCAATCCAGTCATATTCTCAATGGAACGTTTAACATTTTGTTGAATTTCAGTTGCCACTTGTGGAAGACGATAACCATACTCGATGATAACCGATACATCCACTGCAGCCTCACGTTGACCTACTTCCACTTTTACGCCTTTGGAGAGGTTTTTGCGGCCAAGCAATTCAGCAAATCCACCAGCGAAACCGCCGCTCATGCCAGCTACTCCTTTTACCTCAACCGTAGCCAGTCCAGCGATCACTTCGATAACTTCAGGTGCGATCTGGATTTCACCGATATCCGTTCGTTCAAATTCTGTCGGCAGTGTACTCATAACTGTTCAACACACCTTTCGCGTAATAAGTTTGCGGCCATCCGTCAGGGCGCTGTCCTACGGGCTTGATGGCCTCAGGGCACCCTTCCGGTCCGGCTTTACCGGAACTCCTGCAAACTTCACCACAAATGTGCGGGCTTATCCCTTGCAGGAGACATGCGCTCTTATTATTACATACTATATCATTTGGGCTAGTTTATGACAAACAAGTCCAATATGCCTGTTAAATCTCGTTTTCCTCGAGGAATTTAATATCAAAATCACCCCGAATAAACGTTGGATGTTCCAGCAATTTCTGATGGAAAGGAATCGTAGTGGAGATGCCTTCGATGGCGAACTCACCGAGCGCACGTTTCATCTTGGCAATTGCCTCTTCCCTGTTCGCACCCCATACAATCAATTTTGCAATCATGGAGTCGTAAAATGGAGAGATCGTATAGCCCGGATACGCTGCACTATCCACGCGCACACCTGGACCACCTGGTGCAAGATAGAAGCCAATCTTACCTGGCGAAGGCATGAAGTTTCGATCCGGATCTTCGGCATTGATACGGCATTCGATCGACCAGCCGTTGATCACAACGTCTTCCTGACGGAATGACAATGGATTACCCTCAGCAACCGAAATCATTTCACGAATCAGATCCACACCTGTCACCATTTCCGTAACCGGATGTTCCACTTGAATACGCGTATTCATTTCCATGAAATAGAACTCCCCAGTAGGGCTGAGCAAAAATTCAAGTGTACCTGCTCCCGAGTAGTTCACAGCGAGTGCTGCGCGTACTGCGGCCTCACCCATCAGTGTTCGTACTTCTTCATTAATAACAGGACAAGGAGCTTCTTCCACCAGCTTCTGACGGCGGCGTTGAACAGAACAATCACGCTCGCCTAGATGTACTGCATTCCCGTGCTTGTCCGCAATGATCTGAATTTCCACGTGTTTCATACCTGTCAGGAACTTCTCGAGATAAACTCCGCCATTGCCAAAAGCTTTCTGTGCTTCCTGCTGGGCAGCCGTAATCTGCTTGATCAGCGCTTCTTCATCTTCCGCAATACGGATTCCTTTACCTCCGCCACCTGCGGTAGCTTTGATAATGACAGGATAGCCGATATCCCGGCCAATCATAATCGCTTCTTCCATGCTTTCGACGAGACCGTCAGATCCCGGAATAACCGGAACGCCTGCATCTTTCATCGTTTGCTTCGCGACAGCCTTGTCACCCATTTTGGTTATCGCTTCAGGGGAAGGACCGATAAAGGTAATATTGCAGGAATCACAAATTTCCGCAAAATCGGCATTCTCCGCAAGGAATCCATACCCAGGGTGTATTGCATCACATTCGGTCAATGTCGCTACACTCATCAGGTTTGTAAAATTCAGATAGCTGTCCTTGGACAGTGTAGGTCCAATACAATAAGCCTCATCTGCAAGACGTACATGCAATGAATCCTTGTCCGCTTCCGAATAGACCGCTACTGTCGAAATACCGAGCTCACGACAGGCACGAATAATACGTACCGCAATCTCGCCACGGTTCGCAATTAGTATTTTTTGAAATTTCATTTCGTTATTGTCCTCCTTCGAAGCTCATGCGGTTGCCGCTCTCCGGCGATTTACCGTTATTCCGGTTTAACCAGGAACAGGGGCTGTCCATATTCGACCAGCTGTCCGTTCTCAACCAGCACTTCAACGATTTCTCCCTTGATGTCGGCATCAAGCTCGTTCATCAGCTTCATCGCTTCAATGATACATACCGTTGTTTTATCAACAACTTTATCACCAACGCTTACAAAAGGACCCGCTTCCGGCGAGGAAGCTCTGTAAAAAGTACCCACCATCGGAGATACAATTTTATGTAAATGGCTTGTAGTATCGACTTGCGGAGCTGCTTCTGTTACCACTGCAGCAGGTTGTTGCACCTGAGGAGCAGCAATCACTTGCGGTTGAACCGCAGCTGCCTGAACGTACTCGGTTTTACCCGGTTTGCGGATCGACAAACGTGACCCTTCATTTTCAATTTCCAACTCCTGAACGGAACTTTCATCCACCAGTTTGATCAGTTCTTTGATCTCACTCAATTTAAACATTTCCATTATTCACTCCTTCGGCATCATGCCAGTCTCACTAGGACGGTCATATGGCTTTATGTATTATATCATAATCATTAAAAATGGAAAGAGCCCGAGACTTTAACAAGCTCCCGGGGCACTTCTCCATGGATTGGATTACTGTTCCGTTACGTACTGCACGCTGATTTTGTTTTGCGTTACAGCAAGCTCTTTCATGACCAGATCCACGATAGAAACCGCCTGCTTTACATCCAGTTTATCACTAAGCACGACCACTTTATACTTGTCAGCATCTTCTTGTACGATCGCGTTGGCAAACTGTTGGGACAACGTTTCTTCAATGCCGTTGATTTTGGCTTCTTTTTCCTCCAGCGTACGGAGCTCTTCAGTCGCTTTGGCATTTTCCTCTGGCGTTTTGCTCAGATCGCCGGCGATCGTCATAAGCTCCTCATACTTACGATTGTTGCTCTCTTCACGCTGCCATTGATAGTTCTGGAACTGGCTGCTGGCGGATGCTGCTGTATTTTGTTCTTCCATTTCCTTCAATACTTCTTCATCCGTTTTGGTTGCACTTCCCTCTGTTTCGCTGCCTGCAGCGTCAGGCGCTGTAGTTGTCCCTTTATCCGTTTCTTGATTTGCTTCTGCCTCGCTAGCCCCCGGTTCAGTTGCAGGAGCTTGCTCCGTTTCAGCAGCTTCCTGCCCATCTGTGGCCGCTGGATTTTCAGTCGACTCGGAAGCTGGCTGCTCGGCAGCATCTGTACCTGTTACTTCGCCCTCATGAACTACTTCGTTCATAACCAGCCCCTCTGTAGGATCAAGGATGCCGGCTGCCTCTTTCACTTCCCCCTCCTTCATGCCATCCACCTGCTGACTCTCGGCAACTGGTGCATTAACCGGCCCTGAATCCTCAGTGAACAGATAGTAAGCGGATAAAATGACCATCAGACTCAGCATGGAAACGAGCCATACCGTTTGGCGTTTGTTATTCATAAGAACTTCCTCCTCAAAATTAGCTTGATTCATATGATAATGGGCCATGCAAATGATCGATCTTGACTAGTCCTGTTTACGCGGAACAACCGATATTCGGTAAGCTGCGACATTCAGTCCTTTTTCCACGGCATCTGTAATCAGATCTTTTACAACCTTGTTTTCGGCGCCTTTGGCAACAACGAGCACCCCCCTGATCTGTGGTTTGAGTTTTTTCGTAACAATCGGTGTCTGATCCCCTGAGCTTTCATAAGTAATGATCTCGCCATCCCGGGTGTATTGGGTCATGTGCCGTTTACCCCCGTTGGCATCGGTCTCCTCAGTAAGTTGCTGTGAATCTTTTACATTGCGCTGTACGACAAGTTCCTCGGTTGAATCCACGGTGACCATGACATCCACAGTTCCTACACCAACGATGTTTTCAAGCACGCCTTTGATCTTGTCTTCAAATGCAAATTCTATGGCCTGAAATGGATTTTGATCTGCCGGATCATTTGGTAAAGATGCCATGGATGCTACCGGATCTGGAGGTTCCCGGCCGATGTTCTCGGAATCAATTTTTTTAACATTGACGAACGAGTTGAACAGCATAATTCCTACCCCGATCAAGCCCAGAATAATAAGCCAGCGGAACGTCTGGCTTCGCCTGGCTCCGCCTTCCCCACCGCCGAGCAGGGCTTCAATCTTTTTTAGCCATTGCTTCATCGGATACCCTCCTTTTTTACAGCGCCTCAGCGTTTTTCTGTTCCATTACCTGTACCTTGGTCGCATCGATATCCCACTTTTCGGTCAGCAGTGTAATAATCTGTACGGCCCGTTCTGAGCGGGATGAACTCTGCTCTTCTTGGTGACTGCCTCCGGAAGCACCGTTAACAGGCTCGGATTCTGCTCCATTCGCTTCATCCTGATCGGGAGAACCTTCATTCGCTTCATCTGGGTTATCCCTCTCTTTTCCCACCTCAATCTGAACTTCAGGCACCTGTACCTGTCCTATCTCGATTGGCTTCGGGGAGGTTGAGGGTGCATTAGGTCCAGTACCATTTTCAGACTCGAACACCGGACTGGAGTTTACCGCCTCATCTTGCTGTTCAGAATCATTCTGCTTGATACTTCCAGGTGAGGACATTTCCACCATGACTCTTTCAATCACAGGCAGATCCACCGCGGAAGAAGCTTCTGTGTTGGTTTGAAGGTTTGACATGACCAACTGGACTTCTACGGATTGAACACGCTCTCCCGTCGTTTCCTCGATCTGTCCTTTCATCACATTTGCCAGTTCTCGTGCCGTCCACTGCAGCGATTGTTCCTGCTCATTCGATTGCAACCTTCTGCCCTGTGCCAGAATCTGTTCCAGTGTGACATTCCCATCAGCTGGCGAATCCATGGCTGTCATGGCCCGCTTCAGTTCACCCACCGGATCACTCCGCAGGAGCTTGGTGATGGGCGACAGGAGCGTGAGGAGGATAAGGAGGCTCAGCACAAGCTTGACGTAACGCTCCATGGAGCGATTGGGCAACAGCATATCCACAAATGTTGCCAGCAGAACGATCATGATTAATTCCCGGAGCCAGCTGCTCAGCCACCCCATCCTTCCAGCTCCTTTCCTGTGTCACCCGCTCACCTCATCATGATTGTCAGATTCCCTGCCGTAAGCAGGATCGTTATGGCAAGAAAAAACATCAAGCCTACGGCCGCCAAAGCTGCAAATACATAGATCATTGATTTTCCGATAGCCTGCAGGCACCCAACAATCGGCGTATCTCCGAGCGGCTGCATAATCGCTCCGGTAATGTTGTAAATGAGGGCAAGTGTCAATATTTTTAGTGCCGGAAACGCGCATAAAAACAAGATGATGATGACACCTGTTAGTCCAATGGCATTTTTAACCAGCATTGAAGCGGTAATGACCGTGTCTGTTGCATCCGCGAATGTTCTTCCCACAATCGGGACAAAATTGCCTGCAATATACTTGGCTGCTTTGAGACTCACACCATCGGCAACGGAGCTTGATGCACCCTGCACGGAAATAACGCCCAGAAACATGGTCAGCAGAATGCCGAGCAAGGCAATGCTAATGTTGCGCAGCAGATCAGCGAGCTGGGTCAGCTTGTACTTGTCTGATATCGAACTGACAAGGTGCAGTACAGCCGAGAAGAACAATAGCGGAAACACCACGATGTGAATCAAAGTGCTGACCAGATGGATCATGAAAATGATCAACGGATGCGTTACAGAGACGGTGATGACATTGCCCATGGAGGCCAGCAGCGTGAAAAGCAAAGGCACCATAGCCATCATGAAGTTAACCATGCCTTCGATGGCTTCCTTGGCATAACCAATAGCCACGCTAAAGCTATTAATTGCAATGACGATAATGACCATGTAACAAATGGAGTAGGCGATTTTACTAATATTGTTTTTCTCAAATGCCGTCTGCAAAGTCTCTAAAATCATGCTCAGCACACTCAGCATCACAATGGTGACCAAGAGTTTGCCGTTATATAAAATCTCATGCAGCATGAAGGTCCCAATGGCAACAAACACCGATTTCAGGCTAAATCCCTCATTACCAGGAATAAGCATATCCATGAAAGAAGGTGTTTTCCCGTCTGGAAAAAAACCTCCGTATTGCTGCATGAGCTGGTCCCAATATTTCTCCACCTGATCCTTGGGAAGCTGGTCAGCCTGCTGCTGCATCCATTCATCCGAAGGCGAGCTTGCTGCAACCTGTCCCATAATGGCAAACAGAAAACACAGCACCAGCACGATTGTAAGGGGCCATCGCGGCTTGTCTTGCATGATGTTCATTTGCTTCCGCTCGCCTCCTTCCTAGACCGGCATCAGCTTCATGACGGTTTCAATAATAATGCTGATGATTGGAATAGCGAGTACGAGGATCAGCACCTTGCCGGCGAGCTCGATTTTGGAAGCAATGCTCTCCTGGCCGGCATCCCTGACAATCTGTGCACCAAATTCGGCAATATAGGCTATGCCAATGATCTTCAGCACGGTTTTCAGATAGATATTTTCCATGCCTGAATTTTCGGCCAGCCGCTTCAGTACCTCAATCACTGCGCCAATCTTGCCAATGAGCAGCATGAAAATCACAATGCCTGTCGCAGCGGCAATCAGAAAGGCAAACATCGGCTTCTGTTCTTTAACGATGAGAATAAGAACTGTTGCAATCAGGGCCAGACCCACGACTTGAATAATTTCCACAGGTCACCACCATCCCGGCTTCATGACCGTTTTCATTGGAACAGAAATATCGATTTGATCTCTTGCAGCAGGCTGTCCAGCATGCGAACAACCATGAACAATACAACGACAAATCCGATTACGGTCACCCAGTGCGCCATATCTTCCTTTCCCATTTGTTTCAGCACCGTATGAATCATCGCAATGATGATTCCGATGCCCGCAATTTGGAAAATTGCGTTCACTTCTAAGTTCATGACCTTGGCACCTCGCTATCCCGGCAATTTCAAAAGATCAGAATGACGATTAACGCTCCGACAAGCATCCCGAGACTGCGGCTCATCCGTTCGTATTTCATTTGATCGGCCTGAGCACGGGATTCCTCATGCATAAGTTGTTGAATGGCTAGCGAAATGTGTTTGGTCTGATCCTGACGGTCGCTGGTGCCAAGACTGTAGCTTAGTTGCAGCATAACTTCCCTCTCATCCGCTTTCATGGCTGATTTTCCCCATGCTTGTTCAATTCCGGACTGTAGACTCTCTCGCGCAGTATGACCCAGAGGGGGCTCCATCTGTCGGGCTGCATGGAGAAACAGCGTTTTGATGGGTTCTCTGGTTTGTGCGCCCATTTTCCCCATCGCATCGGGAAGCGGGGTTAGTCCGTAATTGATTTCAGTCATCAATCGCTGCAGGGCTGCAATCAATTCTCGCAGCTGCTTAGGCCTGAGCGCATACTGCTTCGCACGGTAGAAGCCGGCGAGTGTACTGGCCAGCAGGATAATTACGGCACCGAGCATGTTAACCAAATGCCTCACCTCCTGCCCCCGAGTGCTGAAGACCTCGCATTTTAGCATCTGCCAGTCTGAAACTCATCCCTTGGCTCGTCCGTTGTAGCTGAACATAACGCTGGAACATCTGCGCTTCGATCAGGGTACGCAAAGCCGGTCTGGAAGACAGCTCGGCGAGGTCTCGGCCGTGCGCGGTTGCAATAACCGAAACACCGGAATGAAGAGCTTCCATTACGGCTTCAGCATCTTCCGGACGACCGATCTCGTCCACAATCAGCACATCCGGAGACATGGAACGAAGCATCATCATCATGCCTTCGGCCTTTGGACAACCATCCATGACGTCCGTCCGAGGACCTATGTCGAAGCCGGGTACACCTTTATAACTTCCGGCGATCTCGGATCGCTCATCCACAATGCCAACCTTGAGACGGGGTCTCAGCCCCTGAACCAGCTCGCTCACACCTGTAAGTTTGGTTCCACTACTAATCTGCCTGGCCAGATCACGAAGCAGCGTCGTTTTCCCTTGCTGGGGAGGAGAAAGTATCAAAGTATGGAATACCTGTCCGCTCTTCATATCCAGAAGATGAGGCAGGATTCGATCAGCTACCCCATGTACCTCCCGAGCAACCCTGACGTTGAAACCATTAATATCGCGCAAATACTCCACTCGGCCGCCGCTAAGTACGGTTCTGCCAGCTAATCCAATTCGGTGCCCTCCCGGAATCGTGATGAATCCTTTGCGCAGCTCCTCTTCCAATGTATAAAGCGAATGGTTGCTGATCAGATCCAGAAGCCTGTGTGTCACCTCTTTTAAAGGAATGTAGGCTTCTTCAGGCTTAGCTGTCGGGCTGCCCTGTGCGGTAAGGAAGTGATAGGAGTTCCCTGCATTGATCTCGAGCGGCCTTCCTTCACGGATGCGCACTTCCTCAACTTGCTCCAATAAAGCGGGCGGTATCCTTCCCAAAATGGTTCGAATCGGTTCCGGAAAGAGATCCTTCCAGTTCACCTTCATGAATAGGCCCCTCCAACCCTTGAAATCATATTTACCGCGTTTCTGGTGCTTGTTCCTATCTCAAGTTTATGCCTGTACATTCAATTTATGACGCTGAAATCTAGCATTTCTTCAGAACTGGGGTGAGAGTCAAAAATCATAGATCGATGCCTCTTCTAGGCACCCGTCTATATCATTGTGCATATAGTGCTTGCAGACAGGTGAAATCCATTCCGGAAGGAAGACAGAACCACCTATCCCCAAATGAAGAGAGGAGTTGTGGGGAGTGCAAGTCGATGTGGTAGGAAATGTGAATGAAGTCCGAAGAATCGATATCGCAGGTCGGAGTGCCGTAGTAATCGACGTACTGCGTACAACAAGTACTATCGTTACCGCTCTGGCAAATGATGCCGCGGCTGTCATCGCAGTGGAGACCGTTCCTCAAGCCAAACAGATGACAGTAAAGGATTCGATTCGTGGCGGGGAGCGTTTCAACAAAAAAATCGCTGGGTTCGAGGCGGGCAATTCCCCCTATGAATATATGACGCAGGACATTGCAGGCAAAACCGTTATACTGACCACAACCGATGGGACGCGCGCTTTGATCAAAGCTGCCAGGGCTAAACATGTGCTGGCGGGCTCGTTTCTGAACGTGCAGGCTGTCGCCGCTGCTCTCTGTCTGCTCCGAAGAGACGTTCTATTGTTATGCGCAGGGGATCAGGATGAATTCGCACTTGAGGATGGCTTGTGTGCAGGATGTATTATTGAAGAGCTGTATCGGCAGTCCCTTTTCCCGATCAGGCTAAACGACCTGGGCAGGGTGCTTCATCAGGCTGCTGCTCAATGTGAAGACACGCTGCCGGATCTTGTCCGGGTATCCACAGGCGCAAGGCGACTTGAAAAACTGGGCAGGATGCATGATGTCACCTACTGCTCGCAATTAAACTTGCTGGACTGCGTACCGGAGATGAGAGAAGATTATCGTATGGAATTGTTTCGGGGCATGGAAGGGGAGAGGATGTCCAAATTGCTGTAATCCGTAGAAAAAAGGTGTTCTGCCGCCTGATGGCGATGCAGAACACCTTAAAGTTCATTTCCTATTGAGACAGATTATCTGCGAACTTGCGGACCACCAACAACGGCCTGTTCTGCCGTGTCAAGATCGTACGCTGTATGCAGTGCCTTAATTACCTCATGAAGTTTATCACCATCAATGACACAGGATACCTTAATCTCGGACGTGCTGACCATTTTGATGCTTACGCCTTCAGAGGAAATCACCTGGAACATTTTAGCTGCAACGCCCGGATGGCTGACCATGCCTGCGCCAACGATAGATACTTTGACCAGATTTTCTTCAGACGTGACTTCACGGTATGGCAAACGGCTGTGGAGGCCTTCAAGGACACGCAGCGCGTTCTCGCGATCAGACAGTGCAACCGAGAATGAAAAATCTGCTTTACCGTCCATTACACCACTTTGCACGATAATGTCGACATCGATCTGTTCAGATGCCAGCGCACCAAATACCTCGGCAAGAACTCCCGGTACATCCGGAACTCCCAAAATACTGATACGAGCCACGTTTTTGTCATAGGCAATTCCGCTCACCACGACGCCTTGTTCCATTGCTGCTTCCTCCTTCACAACCGTTCCTTCATTATGGTTAAAGCTGGATCTTACAATTAAAGGTACACCGGAATGCTTCGCGTACTCAACCGCACGCGGATGCAGTACCGCTGCTCCGAGATTTGCAAGCTCCAACATTTCGTCATACGAAATTTCCTTGAGTTTGCGCGCCACTTTTACAATCCTCGGGTCTGTAGAATAGATTCCATCTACATCCGTATAGATCTCACACGCATCCGCCTTGATGGCTGCTGCCAGTGCTACAGCCGTTGTGTCGGATCCACCGCGACCAAGGGTTGTAATCTCTCCATCTTCAGTCATGCCCTGGAAGCCTGCAACAATAACAATATTGCCTTCAGCAAGCGCTTCATTCACACGTTCCGGATGGATATCGTTAATACGAGCTTTTCCGTGTACAGGTTCGGTACGGAATCCCGCTTGCCATCCGGTGAACGAAATCGCTTTACGTCCCAGTGCCTGAATGGCCATGGACAATAACGAAATTGAGATCTGTTCACCTGTGGTTAACAGCATATCCATTTCGCGTGCAGGCAGTTCACTATTCAACAGCTTCGCCTGGTCAATCAGATCATCTGTGGTGTCTCCCATCGCCGAAACCACAACTACACACTGATGTCCTTCATCAGCTTTTTCTACAACACGTCCGGCTACACGCTTCATGCGTTCCGTATCTCCGACCGAGCTGCCCCCAAACTTCATGACGTACAATGACAACGCAAATCCACTCCCTACCTTGTGCAGTATGCATAATTATGTCCATCGCCATTATTCTCTCCGAAAAATGACTTTAACCCAGTATATTACGAAAGCGTGCGATAGGCTAATCTTTTTTCGAAAAAACCCTCTGCCAAATGGTTGGCAAAGGGTTGAAATCATTGTGTATTTAACTTACACCCTGTGAAAGTTACGCGCGGGAAGAGTATTTACCTTCACGTGTATCGATCAACAGCACGTCGCCTTCGTTGATGAACAATGGCACTTGTACGTTCAGGCCAGTTTCCACTTTAGCGTTTTTGGTAGCACCTTGAGCTGTATTACCTTTAACACTTGGCTCAGTCTCGATAACTTTCAACTCTACGCTTGTTGGCAGGTCGATACCGAGGATTTCACCTTGGTAGCTAACGATTTTTACGTTCATGTTTTCTTTCAGGAAGTTCAATTCCCATTCCAGTTGGTCACTTGTCAGCGTGAACTGGTCATACGTTTCGTTGTCCATGAACGTGTGCTCTGTACCACTTGCATACAGGTAAGATACACCACGGTTTTCGATGATGGCACGTCCGATCGTTTCACCTGCACGGAATGTACGCTCAACGGTGTTACCGTTACGCAGGTTTTTCAATTTGGAACGTACGAAGGCAGCGCCTTTACCCGGTTTAACGTGTTGGAAGTCAAGTACGGTGAAGATGTCTCCATCCACTTGTACGGTCAAGCCTGTTTTAAAATCGTTTACTGAAATCACGAAAAATCCCTCCTGATATGGTTGAAAAGTAGGCGATATAAGACGATGGGTTAATGATGTTCGTAAAATGAAAGAGAAGAGATTCCACCTAGTTCACTCCGATTGCAGAACCATCTTTCGATCGCTGTTATCCCCGGATTTTTTGATTCCTTTTTTCAAGGGGAAAATCCGGGGATAAAGGCGAACGCTGCGCTTCTACAGATTGTTTCTGCACTCTCCGTTATGGTGTAATTAACTTTTCAATTTAATCCACATTAAAAATCGTCTTATATCGCTAGTGGCTAGAATGTTAGCCGATAACGGTAAACTTCTTGTCCGACTTCGTTAAGATATGAATGCCTGTTTCCGTGATTACCACGTCATCCTCGATCCGTACGCCGCCAAGTCCGTCAATGTAAATCCCCGGTTCAACGGTAACAACCATGCCCGGTTTCAATACATCGTCACTGAGCTTAGACAAGCGTGGAGCTTCATGGACTTCCATACCCAGGCCGTGGCCCGTGCTGTGTCCGAATTGATCTCCATATCCGTATCCTGCAATGATATCACGTGCCAGTGCATCTGCTTCCCGTCCGGTCATGCCCGGTTTCAGGTTCTCAAGCGTATGTAACTGGGCTTCCAGTACAATGTCATAAATTTTACGCAGCTCTGGTACAGGTGTACCCGTTGCGATGGTGCGTGTCAGATCTGAACAGTATCCGTCAAGCAAAGCACCGAAGTCAAATGTAATTAACTCATTTTGTCCAATCACCTTGCTGCTCGCTACGCCATGCGGCATCGCGGAACGTTCACCCGAAGCTACGATGGTGTCAAAGGAAGATGATGTCGCCCCATGCTTGCGCATGAAAAACTCCATTTCCAGATCCACTTCACGCTCAGTCATGCCTGGTTTGGCAAACTGTAAAACGTGGCTAAACGTTACATCCGCCAGATCAGCGGCTCTTTGCATTACAGCGATTTCATCCTCGTCCTTGAAGATACGAAGTTGTTCCACAATTCCGGAAACGGCTTTCAGTTCAATGGACTGAAGCGCCTCAGCATAAGACGCGTGCGTGCCAAACGTAACCGTATCCTGTTCGAAGCCAACCTCTTTGATGTTCGCTGATGCAAGCAGTTCTCGCACCGATTCCATCGGTTTCGGTCCATGCTCTACTACAGTAAATCCTTTAGCTTGCTGCGGTGCCTGTGTCATATAACGGAAATCGGTCAGCAAGTATGCTTCCTGTTCCGTAATCAACACATATCCCGCTGAGCCTGTAAAGCCCGTCATATAACGGCGGTTAATGGGGTTCGTAATTAGCATTGCTGTGAGTTCGCGCTCACGCATGGCCTCACGCAACTTATTTACTCGTTTGTTTTCCATCGGTAACCCTTCTTTCTCTCACATTCCCGGGTCCCCGGCTCAGGTTTGTTTGTCCAGATGACGCACGAGAGCCAGCAGTCCCAGTTCATAGCTTACTTCACCAAATCCGGCAATCTGCCCGATTGTTTCTGCAGCAATTACTGAATGATGTCTGAAAGCTTCACGTGCATGAATGTTGGATAGATGAACTTCCACGGTAGGCACTTTCACTGCATTGATGGCATCACGTACAGCATAGCTGTAGTGGGTTAGCGCTCCGGCGTTCAGCATGATTCCGTCTGCATCGCCCATCGCTGCGTGAATACGATCAATGATGTCCCCTTCGTGATTGGATTGATAAAAAGCGATGGAGACGCCAAGCTCCTCTGCCTGTCTGCGAATTTTGTCCTCAATATCCTTCAGACTAAGCGTTCCATAGATGCCGGGTTCACGTACGCCGAGCATGTTCAGGTTCGGGCCATTGATCACAACAATCCGTTTCATAGCTGCTCCATCCTTTCTGCAAATAACCATCTGCTATTTTAACACAGCCATTGCCGGATTGAGAAGCTTTTTTGCGGCTATGCTCCCGCTTTCTCGGGCTCGCGTTTCCGTTCGTCCGTGAACTCCATGGCTACGGTATAGCCGATGAACAGTCCCCACAGCAAAAAGAAACAAAATTCCGTAATGATTGAATCCCATGTCAAACTGCCTATAGGTTTCACCATCCCCAGTTTAGGACCTACCAGAACAAAGATGATCAGCCACCAAACGATCCCGTAGCCAATGCCGGGTAAGGGACCTTTCCATTTTCTCAGAGTAAATGTGTAAATCAATGCGGCCACAATGGAAAACACGATAAAAAACAGCCAGCCTGTCAGATGCCCTGCAGCGGTATATATATAGTCATGTTTGTAAAAGGGCTCTGCCAAAAATCCCAACGGCACAACGCTGAAGTGCAGCAGGTAGTTTAGCCAATGCACTCCCCCCCAGATGAAACCCGCAAAAAATCCGAGCTCTACTGCAAAAGGAAACGGCTTGGTATAATAATGCTGCCCCTGGCGCTGTTTTGAGCGTCTGCCCCGATTCTTATCATCCTTCACATCCCCATGTTTTGTATCCATATGAGATGCGTGACTGTCTGTATATTCTGCCATCTATATTCTCCTTTGCTCTCAGTCTGCTGTGACGCTATAAAACCGGATTTCATTCATTCTCTACCGGGTAGTATGTTCAGAACAGGACAAACTTAACAACAACATCTCCGGATTGTCCTGCAAACTAGAAATTGGTCTCAAAATTCGATACAATAGGGATATCAAACTACCTTTGAACCAGAGGGTATAGAACAGAATAGGAAGGTGAATAATTTGCCTCAACAATCCAAGCCTGTCAGCTACGGGGGGCAAGCTGTCATTGAAGGCGTAATGTTTGGCGGTAAACATGTCAACGTTACAGCTGTTCGAAGAAAAGACGGCGAAATAACGTATCTGGAAGTTCCCAAGCAAGACAAGACCTGGGTCATGAAATTGCGGCGGATTCCGTTACTGCGCGGGATTGTCAGCATTATAGATTCAAGTGTCAAAGGAAGCAAACATCTCAATTACTCTGCTGACGCTTATGCTGATGATGAACTCGAACCTGAAGAGAAAGCGAAACAAAAAGAAAAAGAAGGTTCCGGCTGGAGCCTTAGCATGATTATTGGTGTCACCGCCGTAGCCATCCTTTCATTCCTTTTTGGTAAAATTGTGCTTACGCTTCTCCCTGTTGTCATTGAGAATTTCTTGTTCAAAAATGCATTCGACAATCAGTTTTTGCATAATTTACTGGAAGGCGGCATCAAGCTGATTCTGCTGCTTGCCTATCTGTGGCTGATCTCACAGACGCCGATGATTAAACGCCTGTTCCAATACCACGGAGCAGAACATAAGGTAATCAGTGCTCATGAAGCCGGCGAAGAGCTTACACCTGAAAATGTTCAGAAATACAGTCGACTGCATTACCGCTGTGGAAGCAGCTTTATTATGCTGACGGTGATTATCGGTGTATTCCTGTACTCGCTTTTCACCTACGACAACCTATGGGAACGGATGGGACAGCGCTTGCTGCTGCTGCCTGTAGTTCTGGGGATTTCCTTCGAACTATTGAAGATGACCAACTCGGTACGTGACATTCCTGTACTGCGTTATCTCGGATATCCTGGACTATGGCTGCAATTACTTACCACCAAAGAGCCAACTAACGAACAGGTGGAAGTATCTATCGCTTCGTTTAACCGTATGCGTGAACTGGATGCCCAGCTTGCCAATGTATCAGCTACGTCGGAAGTGCCCGTTGCCACACTCGATCCTGTGAAAGGGTGATTGATATGAACAAGCAGGCGGTCATGACTATTGTTTTTTGGGCAGCCATTGCTCTTGCTGCCTTTGGAATAATAAGTTCACTGGGAAGTAAAGGTTTGTTCGGTCTAGTTATTCCTGTTGTCGTTCTTGGAGCCATTTTCCTGCTGTATAAATACCCGCCGCGGCGTTGGGCACGCAAAACCAAGCCGAAGATTAAACCTTCGGCACGTACCATGGCCAAAGTGAAAGCCCAATCCGGAACCGGAGCAAGAAAGAGCAGCGGTTCTTCCAAAAAACGCAAAGATTATCCCTTTCATGTCATTCAAGGAAATAAAGGAAAAAGCGACGAAGATATTCCCAAGTTTCACTAGTTTCGATATGGAATATTGGAAAGCAAAAGCACTGCTTCTTAGCAACGAAGCAGTGCTTTTTTTTATACTGGCGTTAGCGGCGGTGTTTGTGGCAGTTTCTTCCGCTGCTCTCTTTTTTGTTTCTCCAGCTGTTCATCGTAAAGCTTCGTGCTCCAGTGACTGAAAAACTCCGTACCTGCGGCAACACCCGATAAATATAATGCCGTACTGTCCTGCACAGATAGGTTAAACTGTGTTGGTTTAATGCCCAAGGTTGGTATTTTAACCGTTCGGAAACGATTAATCTGTTCAATATACCGCTCATCATGGGCCGTGAGCATCGTTTCAACCAGCGCCTGAAGCATGCTTAGCGGGCCTTTGACCCTGCTCGGCTCCCCTTCTGTTTTACCAACCATTTTAAAACCGACCACAGGTATGATGTCTCCACCACGCGCTGTACGTTCACCATCAAACAGCCATAAGGGGAAATTACTAAGTAACCCTCCATCCACTATATATACAAACTGATCCGGAAAACGCATGCCTTTGGACATCACGGGTGACTTGCGAATGACCACCGGATCGAAAAAATACGGAATACTGCAGCTCATTCGGACGGCTTTGGCTACTTCGAACTTGTCAGGATCAATGCCGAACCGACGTATATCATCAGGCAGCACCAGAATGGTCCCGTTAGAGATGTCTGAGGCGGTGATCAGAAGCTTACCTTGTGGAAGGTCCCCGAATGTCCTGATTCCTTTTTGTTTGAGCATTGTGCCAATCCAGGATTCAAGCGCTTCTCCAGAATATAATCCTTTTTTCAAAAACAACCTTGCAGCTGGTCCAATCCAGCGTGTATCAAATATGGGTGAACGGCGCAGTAAAGAGGCAAATGGCGTTTGTTCTATAATGGATTTCATCTCTTCCGCACGATAACCGGCGGCGATCAACGCAGCCACGATCGATCCGGAAGAAGTTCCGGCAACACGGTTAAACTGAGCTCCATAATCCTGAGCACTCTGCACTGCACCCGCAAGCGAAATCCCCTTTACGCCACCGCCCTCAAACACCCCATTGATTAGCATAATAAAAACCCCCGTTCTCCAGGCAGTCCATTACTACTGCCACTCTATGAGAACAAGGGTTGGTCATATTACGCTAAAATGTTTTAAAGTCCATAATAGGTTTTTAGTTTGGTGATCAAACCCAGCGGATTCTTCGTCAAATATTGTGAACTAAAGAATATATCTCCTTTTATCGTATCATACTTCTCATTGTATACGAGCTGATCAATAATTTCCTGAGATGTCTGCCAGCCGACTTCAGGTGTACCGAGCTTATAAGGTGAATGCCCAATGTACAACTTTACATCCGTATTAGCGACCTCATTTGCCCACCAGTCCACCACTTTGTCATAGCGTGCAGCACTTAACGTCATGCTCCAGTAGACTTGCGGTGCAACATAGTCAATCCATTCCTGCTTGATCCAAGTTCTCACATCCGCGTTCATGCTGTCATAAGCGGTGACTCCTGCTTTGGTATCGGAACCTGTAATATCCACAGCTTTGTTACGCCATACACCAAAAGGACTAATACCATATTCCACACCAGCTTTTACTTGGTGAATGCTCTCTCCAAGCTGTTTAACAAACTGATTGATGTTATCCCGCCGCCATTCAGCACGGTCTTTGGTATTCAATGTGTTATAAGCCTTAAAGGCGGTGTCATCGTTAAACGTTACGTTGGACGGGTAGAAGTAATCATCCAGATGAACACCATCAATGTCATATTGATTGACCACTTCCATGATCGTGTCAATAATATGCTGTCTGGCTTCAGGGATTCCGGGATTAATGTAAAGTTTGCCGGATGCATTCACAATCCAGTCCGGGTGCAGTTTGGAAACATGGTTGGCTGCCAGACCCGCTGTACTTGCAAGATTGGTAGCACGGAACGGATTAAACCAACCATGGAATTCCAGGCCCCGTTTGTGAGCTTCCTCAATCATGAAGGCAAGCGGGTCATATCCCGGGTCCTTGCCTTGGGTCCCTGTAAGCACACTATTCCATGGCACGAGACCTGAAGGATAGATGGCATCCGCATTGGCCCGAACCTGAACAAATACAGCGTTGATTCCCATGCTTTGAAGTGTATCCAGCTGTTGAGTGTATTCCAGCTTCTGCTTCTCCACATTCCCTTTCGCACTGGAGGAAGGCCAATCGCCATTCACCGTTGAGATCCATGCACCACGCATGTCATCCGTGCTTGGAGTACTGCCTGTGCCCCCTGGGTTTGCAGGAGTAGCCGGATCGGGTACAGGCGCATCTCCTGTAGTCAGATTAATCGTCTGTGCCGACTGATTCCAATTCACTGTAATACCGAGGTTTTCACTGACGAATCGAATCGGAACCATAACACGGCCCTTTTTTAATTCAACCGTTGCATCCAGGCCAACCAGTGCACCATCAACCGTTGCTTGCTGGCGGCCGCTGGTCATGGTGATGACCGAATCGGAGTTCTTGATCGTTACGGTTCTTGATGCCTGTGACCAAAGCACGGACGCACCCAATCCTTCACTAATCACACGCAGCGGGACCATCGTCACATTCACCTTGGGCAAAATGTAAGGCGAGACATCGGATTCCAATCGTTGACCATCCAGATTAATAACAATTTCTTTTGCTGAAGCAGCCTGCGCACTCAGTCCAGCGGTTTGTAAGCCTAGGATGAAAATGAGCAGCAGGATCAATCCATTACGAAACTTCATCAGTGCAATCCTCCATCATCATAAAATTCTCGGCAAATTCTGCTAGTTTAATAGACGCTCCAAACGATAAGTTAGTTGCGATTAATCGCCAAATTATGGACAACAAAAAAACAGAGAGTGATTCTCCGTCATGTACAAACGACAAAGATACACCCTCTGTTTTTTTGTTTTTCTGCCGCACAATAGGAACAAAAGCAAAAGTCCTGTGCTGCCTTAGGATTCGGTGTTACTCATGAGTTCCTGAATATTTTGAAGATCACGCAACCGATTTTCATCTTGACGGAAATATTCCACAAGAGACTCGATGCAGGTAATGGAGTCCCAACTCAGATGATGCTCAATGCCTTCCACATCCTTGTAGATATTCTCCTCCTGAACACCAATGGTTGTCAAAAATTGTTCAAGCAGATGATGGCGCTCCATCAAACGTTTCCCCATCTTTTTCCCTTTTGGAGTAAGCACCAACCCACGGTACTTTTCGTAAATCAGGTACTCGTCTTTGTCCAGCTTTTGGATCATCTTGGTCACCGATGAAGGATGCACTTCCAATCCTTCAGCTATATCTGACACGCGAGCATAGCCCTTTTCATCAATCAATTTGTATATACGCTCCAAATAATCTTCCATACTGGGCGTTGGCATCTGCTTCCCTCTCTTCTCTCTGACCAGCAATATTCTTGCCTGGTCCCTATCTTATAATGATACATGTTATCAATACGCATTGGCAAGTCTTGTACGAATCCATCGCTATGTACGTTATAACACATCCATGCTCCTGTCTCTGTACGAAAGTATTGCCAAGCGTGACTTAAACCCATGTGAGGCAAACTAAGCAAGGTTTCGTATTGAAAGGAGTGATTTCGTGAGTACAAGCGTAGCTCAGCCCCCGGTTCGCAAAGCAAAAGGCACTAAACCCTTTATTCCCGATTTGGTCTATTTTGAACCCGGTGCGCTGGAATATGAGAAGGGAAAACGGATCATGGAATGGGTTACATCCAAGGATATCCCGTATCAGATGACAACTTCCCATAACCGGATTACCAATCTTCCTGGTGAAACGGAACAAGAAAAATACCGCATGGCTAAGCGTACCCTGGTTGTAGGTGTACGTAAAACACTCAAATTCGATCAGTCGAAACCTTCAGCCGAATACGCCATCCCGATCTCCACAGGATGCATGGGCCATTGCCATTATTGCTATCTTCAAACCACGCTCGGAGCCAAGCCTTATGTCAGGGTATATGTAAACACCGAGGAGATCATTCAGGCAGCCAAAGGGTATATTGATGAACGTGCGCCTGAGATTACCCGATTTGAAGCAGCCTGTACTTCCGATCCGGTAGGACTCGAACATATAACTGAAAATTTGAGTGATCTGATCCGGTTTATGGCGAATGAGGAATACGGACGTTTGCGCTTTGTGACAAAGTATCATCATGTGGATCCATTATTAAACATCAAACATAACGGTCATACCCGTATCCGGTTCAGCGTCAATTCGGATTATGTCATTAAAAACTTCGAACCTGCCACTTCAAGGTTTGAAGAACGAATTGAAGCTGCAGGCAAAATTGCACATGCCGGTTACCCGCTAGGGTTTATTATCGCTCCGATCATGTGGTATGACGGTTGGCAGGAAGGATACGCCGAGCTTCTGCAGAAGCTTGCCCATACCCTACCGGAAGAAGCAACGAAGGATCTTACTTTTGAAATGATTCAGCATCGTTTTACCAAAACGGCGAAAGCAACGATTGAGAAACGGTACCCCAAAACCAAACTCGAAATGGACATCGAAAAAAGAAAGATGAAATGGGGACGCTGGGGTCAATATAAATATGTGTATAAGGATGACCAGCAAGACGCGCTGCGCGAGTTCATCACCGAGCAAATTTTCGAACATTTTCCGTTAGCCAATATTGATTATTTCACCTAAGCACTGACAACATATCGAATTTATCAAAGGTAGAGATCAAAAAAGCAGGACACATGGGTCAGAATATTCTCTGGCCTTCATGTAGCCTGCTTTTATTTCTACGCTAGATAATCATCCAATCTGGTGTAATCTGCTGCAGCCATATGGTGATTTTCGTCATTTGATCTGTAAACAGCAGCACACCCAGAAACAGCATCAGTGCTCCCCCGACTTTCATCATGACATTGGAATAACGTAAGATCCAGCGAGTGGAACCAATGAAGAAAGCAAGAATGAAAAAAGGTAATGCAAAGCCAGCCGTATAGCCAGTAATTAATGCCAACCAGGTTGTCGGTTCACTCGCTGCCATCGCGATGATTGCAGTCAGAATGGGGCCGATACACGGTGACCATCCAGCCGAGAAGCCTATCCCAAAAATAAACGAACCCAGGTACCCCGCTGGTTTCCATTTCATATCCAGCTTGCGTTCCTTCATCAGAAACTGTGGCTTGAATACCCCTAACAGGAACAAGCCCATCAACATAATTAAAATAGCCGAAAGCTGACGAATCAAATCACGATTATCGTTAAAAAAGCGCCCGAACAACCCTGCCCCCAGGCCCAGCGAATAAAATACTGCCGAGAAACCCAAAATAAACGCCAGCGTGTGCGTTAACGTCTTAAGCCGGACTTCACGCTGGTTGCGATCGTCTTTTAACCTTTGTACTGTCATTCCCGTGATGTAGGACAGATATGAAGGATAGAGCGGAAGACAGCACGGTGATATAAATGAAGCCAATCCTGCGACAAAAGCCAGCCACACATTAACATCAGGCATGAATCGGTTGTCTCCCTTCCTGGGCTCACTTGCACACGTTTACTCTTTAGGCTCGGAACCCTTTTTTCCCTATCATCGTAAGGATCAGCATCATGATAAGCAATAGAACAATCGTTGCTCCTGGAGCCAAGTTCCAGATCCCTGCAACTACCAAACCAATCACTACTGCAATCTCCCCGATGACTACAGACAGAATAATAGCCGATTTGAAACTGCGTGCCATTAACAGGCTTACCGCTACTGGAATGGTTAGGAGTGCCGACACCAGCAGTGCACCCACGATTTTAATCGCTGTACTTATGACCAGAGCCGTCATCACCGTAATCAGCATGTTGAGCAATCGTACGGGCAGCCCCGTAACTGCCGCCGCATCTTCCTCAAAACTGAGCAGGAAAAACTCCTTATGTAACAGCGCTACCACGACAACGACAATCAACGTCACCACACCAACCAGTTTCAAATCTGTAGAGTCGAGTGTGTAAATACTGCCGAACAGGTAACTCATTACATCGGTATTATATCCTTTGCCCAGTGTGAAGAACAACGAAGCCAGTGCAACACCACCGGACATAATAATCGCAATCGATAACTCTGCATACGTTTTATATGCTTTGCGAAGCTTTTCTATCGCAAAGGATGCGAGCACGGCAAAGATAAGGCCCACCGCAATCGGATAAACCTCAATTAAAAAACCGAGAGCTACCCCGGCAATGGTCACATGCGATAAGGTGTCCCCGATCATGGATAACCGCCGCAGCACCAGAAACAGTCCAATTAGCGGAGCTGTAATCCCGATCAGCAATCCCCCTGCCAGTGCCCGCTGAAAAAAATCACTCATCAAAATCTCCAAAACACACGACTCCTTCAGCCTCGTCTAATCTAGTTGTACAATATCCTTATCGTACCTGGGCAGTAGTATGCTGCAAATTGGTCTCGGCACAATCCTCCACCTCATGTGAATGACGAACATGGAAGTTAATTTTACCGTTGGTGACTGCCGCTTCTGAACCAAGATAATTTTCCATCCGGTCCATATCATGCGAAACCATCAGAAATGTCATCCGGTGGTGTTCATGCATGTGGGTAATGAGTTCAAAGAAACTCGCTTGAGACTCGGCATCAATCCCCACCGTTGGTTCATCCAAAATCAACAAATCCGGGTGATTAATGAGCGCACGTGCCAAAAATACACGCTGCTGCTGCCCCCCGGACAATTGTCCGATCCGTTTGTTCGCCAGATCTTCAATACGCATGACCTCAAGCGCATCTGTGCACTGCTGCTGAGATTTGCGTGTCATTCGGCGGAACATATTCTTGTTGTTATACAAGCCTGACATGACCACTTCCCGTACGGTTGCAGGGAACAATGGATTGAACGCATTTTTTTGCGGGACATATCCAATTCGTTCCCAATCCTTGAATCTGCGAATCGACTGTCCAAACAATTTGATATCTCCCTGCGCTGGAGGCAAAAGTCCAACCAGCATGCGCAGCAATGTCGTTTTTCCAGCCCCGTTTGAACCGATAATTCCGACAAAATCCCGTTCCTTGACCATAAAATCAAGATTTTCGATCACCCGCTGGTCACCGTAAGAGAACGATAATTTCTCAATCTCTATGATTGGATCATGACATAGTGGCATGATTTGCTGCATGGCAAAGCCGCCCTTCATTATATATAAGGATTGCAGAGCGAATCCTTCAGTCTATCTTATTTTAATGCGATCAGCAGATTTTGCAAATTTTTCTCCATCAGGGTGAAATAATCATCCCCATTGGCTGCCTGCTCCTTGGTTAATCCTTCAACCGGATTCAGTACCATGGTTTCCACGCCTGCTTCCCCTGCCAATGTTTTGGCCAGCTTGTCTGATACCAGCTCTTCAAAAAAAATGTATTTGATGCCCTCTTCCTTCACGAGCTTGGACAAATTCACAATGTCCTGACCTGTTGGTTCTGCATCCGGGGAAAGTCCCATAATGGCGTGCTGGGTTAAACCATAATCACGGGCGAGATATCCAAAAGCTTGATGGGATACAACGATTTCCTTGTTGGAGACCTTGGACAATTCATCCGTAAAGTGCTGATCCAGTGTTTCAAGTTTGGTACGCAGTTCCTCGTAACGCTGCTCGTAACCCTCTTGGTGATCAGGGTCAACTTCAACGAGACTGTTTTTAATATTTTCTGCCATAACCAATGCCGACTTGGGACTAACCCATGTGTGAGGGTCAACATGATGATCTGCCACATCTTCTGTGCCTGCTTCCTCTTCCGCGTGCTCATCTTCATGCTCTTCGCCATGATTATGTCCATCGTCGCCTTCAGCGGTCAGCAGACTTACCCCATCACTTACAGCAACAGACTTCACTTGTGTATCACTGTTAAGCGACTTGAGAAAGTTAGGCACCCAGCCTTCAAGGCCAGCACCATTGTACAGAAACAGTTGGGCTTTGGAGGTGTTGACAATATCCTGGCTTTTAGGAGTCCAGTCATGGGGTTCGACACCGGTTGGCAGCAAATTAATAACGTTCGCGTCTTCGCCACCAATGGCAGTGGTAAATGCATAGACAGGATAGAAGCTCGTGACTACGTTCACTTTGCCTTCCACGATCTTGGCACTTTCCGAATTCCCCTGTCCACACGCTGACAATACCAACAAACTGAGAATCAGCATGCTGCTCCATAACCACTTGATTCTGCTTCTGCCAGTATGTTGTATCCGAGTACCGTTGGTTTGATTGGTTTCATTATACTGTTTCACTATTGCTTCACTCCGCATCTCTTAATCGTAAACATTACTGAAAGAATTATAGGTAACCTGAACGCGGTTGTCAAGCGATCCACCTCTATTCAGTCTCCCCGAGAGCACAGAGTTCATAACAGTATATGCTTGTTTTCTCACGTTATTAGCACGCTTATCCATAAGAAAATAAAAAGTGACCCGATTCATCGGGCCACCTTCTAATCTATCAGATGTCTTATATTAGACTGACTTATTTTACTTGTGCACCATTAGGCATATTGTCCGGTACCGCAGCCAGTGTCAATTGATCCCCATGAGAAGCCGCCAAAATCATGCCTTGGGACAACTCGCCACGCAATTTCACGGGTTTGAGATTCGTTACGCAAATGACTTTGCGTCCAACCATCTCTTCCGGGGAATAGAATTTGGCAATCCCCGATACGACCTGACGCTGCTCATAACCCAGATCCAGCTGTAATTTGAGCAATTTATCCGCTTTTTTGACCGGTTCACAGGCGATAACCTGTGCAACACGCAGTTCCACTTTGGCAAAATCGTCTATGCCGATCTCTTCCTTGCCTTCTGGTGCTGTCACCGGTTCGGATGCTTGGGCAGAATCTCCTGCATCAGCCTGAGTGGTCTCAGCTTGCGGTTCCGCTTTTTTGCCTCCTGTCATCGCTTCAGCAATATACGCAACCTCCTGCTCCGAATCGAGACGCGGGAAGATTGGGTCTCCCTTTTGCAAGGCGTTTCCAGCTGGAATGACACCCCACTGCTTCGCTGTATCCCAAGCCGTAAGTTCGCCTTCCTGAATCCCAAGCTGTTCCCAGATTTTGTGGGGAGCACGGGTCAGGAACGGCTGCAGCAGGATGGAAGCAATACGCAGACTTTCAATCAGGTGGGACATGACGGAAGCCAGCTCATCCCGTTTCGCTTCATCGCGAGCCAAAGCCCAAGGCTGTGTCTCGTCGATATATTTGTTACTGCGGCTAACAAACTGACTGATCGCAGTCAGGGCTACGGAAAATTGCAGATTTTCCATCGCCTGTTCGACTTTGTCCACAGCTGCCAGGCCCGCTTCTTCCAGCGAAGCATCAAATTCGGTTACACCTGAAGTAAATGTTGGTGCCTTGCCTTCGAAATACTTATCCACCATAGCCACGGTGCGATTGAGCAAATTCCCCAGATCGTTGGCCAGATCCGAATTTACGCGTTCTACAAAGCTCTCCGGAGTGAACGTACCATCCGAACCGAATGGAACTTCGCGCAGCAGATAATAACGCAGTGCATCGAGGCCATAACGGTCAATCAGGGTCACCGGATCAACCACGTTTCCTTTCGATTTGGACATTTTGCCGTCTTTCATCAATAACCAGCCATGTGCAAATACTTTTTTCGGCAAAGGAAGGTCAAGCGCCATCAGCATGATCGGCCAGTAGATCGTATGGAAACGAACGATTTCCTTGCCCACCAGATGAACATCCGCAGGCCAGAACTTGTCATACAGCGACGAATCGGATGAACCATAACCCAAGGCTGTAATATAGTTGGATAACGCGTCAATCCAGACGTATACAACGTGCTTTGGATCGCCTTTAACCTTAACGCCCCACTCAAAAGTCGTCCGCGAAACGGCCAAATCTTCCAGCCCCGGCTTAATAAAGTTGTTGATCATCTCATTTTTGCGTGATTCCGGTTGAATGAACCCAGGATTTTCTTCATAGTATTTCAGCAAACGGTCTGCATATTTGCTCATGCGGAAGAAATAGGATTCTTCCTTGACGAGCTCTACCGGATGCCCGCTATCCGGACTTTTGGCAGCAACAATCTCGCCCTTTTCGTTTTTCTCCACATCAACCAGTTGAGTTTCCGTATAATAGGTCTCATCCGGGATACTGTACCAGCCCTCGTATTCGCCCTTGTAGATATCTCCCTGCTTGAGCAAGCGATCGAAAATATCCTGTACGACTGTTTTGTGACGTTCTTCTGTTGTACGAATGAAGTCGTCATTGGAGATGTCCAGCTTGTTCCACAGATCCTTGATGCCGACTACGATATCATCTACAAATGCCTGTGGCGTTTGTCCTTTTTCCTGCGCCTTGCGCTCAATTTTCTGTCCGTGCTCATCTGTTCCCGTCAGGTAACGCACCGTATAACCGCGCAGACGTTTGTAACGAGCCATGGCATCACCAGCAACCGTTGTATACGCATGCCCAATATGCAATTTGTCACTCGGATAATAAATCGGCGTTGTCAGATAAAATGTTTTTTGGTCCGTCATAAATGACTTCTCCTCCTTCAATTGTCCTGCTTCTTTGCGCGTTCTTTAAAAAAGAACACAAAAAACTCCCGCCCCTATGGGACGAGAGTTGATCTCACGTGTTACCACCCAAATTCCCCGTGCTTTTTGCAAACCACAGGCTCTGCCGGTCCTTCGACCGCCCATTAACGCTGGATCACGCCCCAGCCTTACGACAGTGTCTGAATTCAACGCCTGCACGCTCGGAAGAGGTTCCTCCGGGACCATATTCCATCCTCCTCCCAGACCGGTTCTCAGCTTATCCGGCTCTCTGCACTGGGGGTGTGTCTGTACTTATCCCTTCACTGGAAATCATTATACGAAAAATATACTGAAATGCTGCCCTCTTTGTCAAGTCGTCAGCTACCTAGTACTCTTTCCATTCACTCATGTCATGAGAAGATTACAGCTCCACCACTAATCGGATACCATGACCGATTTCTCTGCCTTGGGCGGAACCAAATCAACGCCTCCTGGATGAAACGGATGGCATTTGGCAATACGCTTGGCCGCCAGCAGTGAACCTTTCAAAGCTCCATGGACCTCAATTGCTTCCATCGCATAAGCCGAACAAGTCGGATAAAAGCGACACGTAGGTGGTTTCAGGGGAGAAATATAGTTCCGGTATACCCGAATGGGTGCCTGAACCAGTCTGCGGGATAACTTCATGCTTAATGTTTCCCGTGCGTATGCTGATGTCCGGATGACACTTTCGCCGGAACATGTTCAGCACAATCTTTGCAGTACCCAAAAACTTCGAATTTATGGTCTACTACCTGAAACTGCTCTGGGGCATCTGCCAGCTGCATCGGACAAAAAACGATCGGATAGGTCTTCTGGCAATTCAGACAGATCATATGATGGTGATGATGATCTTCACTGCAATGCGCTCTGAATTTTACACCATCTTCAAAGATAACCTGCTCCAGCACACCCAATTCCTGCATCACACGCAAATTCCGGTACACCGTGTCAAAACTCAGTCCGCTGTAAGTCTTACCCATATATTCATAGACGTCCTTGGGTGCAAGATACCCAGGGGATTCAGCAAATAACCGGGCCAGTGTTTTCCGCTGATCCGTAATGCGAAGTCCCTGTGAGGACATGGTATTAATAATCTGTTCTGTTGATAGCATGACTTAAAGCACCTCCTGTCATACGAGCATTTAGCATAAATCCAAAGAGCGATTTCAAATTAGCAAGAACCGGATCGGAATGGTTCTACGTCCAAATCTTTCGTCCACTTAACCTGTGGAATCGAATGATGCAAAATGCTGTAACTTATGCTTGTTATTCTACTTCTAATAATGCCTCAAATCCCGATTAGAGTCAACGAAAGGGCTAGCGCACGAATCATCGTCAGGATCATGAAAAAGGACCCCATTCACATGGAGTCCTTCTCTGACGGTTCAGAAGATCATTTCTTCGGGCGACTTTTGGGGTGACCGGGTATATAAGATATAAGCTTTCACTCCAAACCGTCCGTTCCTTGTTGCCAGGAGATGATTACTTCTCAGCCGGAAGCGGTGTAAACAGCAGGTTGACAGGAAGATTGCTTCCTGGTGCAGCAGAGAACAGAATGGTTACACTTTCACCATACGACCCAGTGCGATAGAGTACACCTTGTTCATTCGGCGCACTCAGCGATTTTCCAGTCGCAATCTGAACAACCTGACCATTAACGAGTGCCACACCCGAGTACTTACCACCACGTGGGTTGAACGAGATCAGAGTACGTGGAGCCACATTATTCAATGTGATTTTGTAGAGTACACCGAAGTTACCCGCGTTGGAAGCATCTGTGTATGCCATAGGGTCAGTTCCGACCAGGTTTGGATCACTTGCGTTATCACCAAGCGGAAGGCGGGAAGGCTTCGAACCTACTTCTTGATTATACGTAATGACACGTGTTGCATTCGGGTATGTACCCCGGTTATGAACACCATCCCGATCCAATACAGGCAGCGTGGACCAAACTTCCATCGGATCTTTATTTTCTTCAATCATGATAATGTTGTAATCCAGTCTGTAATCACTGAATACGTCGGAGTACAGGGAAATGACTTGACCTTCCTTCATCGGAATTGCATTTAGTTCAGTCAAAATCAGTTTGCTTTCTCCAGGTTCAATATACACTTTCTTTTGATCGGCTCCTGTCTGAATCGACTTGAACCATTTATCAATAGACAATTTACCGGCTACGGTAGCATACGGTGTAGGCCCCGCGAAGCCCATATTCTGTTGTTCGAATACTGCCGTATATGGGTTGTTATTTGTTGCAATAACATACATTTTTACTCTTTTGCCCGTGTTATTCACGTGGTGAATCATGAAACGAGTCTGACCAATGGAAGACTCTTTGTACACAATGCCTTCTGTATTCACGGTTTCCGGACTGTTACTGCGAATAAGATTGCTTTGTTCATCGTAGTAAGTGTACGGCACTTTCTCCATGGCTGGGACTTCTCCACCATTAAAGGTGAATTTGTCACCTACTGGTGTGAACAACTGATTAAAATCAGAAAGGGTGTACAATGTTTCACCCGTGATATTGATGATTTTGGAATAGCTGTTACTCAGACCTTGTTCGTCTGTAACGGTGATTGTGATCGTCTTCGGTCCAGGGACAAAGAATGCCAGCGCGTTATTATCCCACTCTGTTTTGTCGATTTTCACATCGTCCGTGCTTTGATCAATGTAAGTGATCTTTTCACCCATTTTGTATTCTTCTTTATCTGTAGTAAACATCGCTACAGGAGGCAGGTTCGGTTTTTGGACCTGGATCGTTACAGAATACGGATCACTCCATTGACCACTTGAATCCTGGACAGCATACGTTACCGTATATGTACCTGGTTGGTCGAACGAATCCTGACGGCCAGTCCAGCGCTCATCCACGATCTCCATTCCTTTGGGGGAACTGTAATTGGTCATGTATGTCACGGTATCTCCGGCAAAAATTTCTTTTTGTACCGTGAAGCTGGCTACCGGCTTGGTATTCAGGTTCAGTACAACCGTTTTGGCGGATTGGTTTACTTTATAAGTAATGTTCAATGCCTGAGTAATCGAAGTCAGCGGCACCATGAACGTATTCTTTTGTTGATAAGCAGCGCCCTTCATCGTTCTTTCTTCACCATTAACGGTGTAGATTTTGCTGTTGGTTTTGAAACGCAGCTCATCTTCGCCACTAATAATGATCGTTTCCTTGGTGGTGTTATCGTATTTCACTTCATAACCAACCCGGTCAACCAATGCGCGGATCGCTACATAAGATACACCGTTCTTGACAGCCATCGGCTGTCCGGCAAGATACGTTTTTCCATCCTGCATCATTTTATTGCTGTTCATGTACAGTGTCAGGTCTCCACCGTTCGTTCCCGTTACAGATTGACCACTTGTGGAAGGTTGCTCAACCTCTACTGGCGTAGGTGCTGGCGTCTCTTCTTCTGTAGTATCTTCTGCATCTTCAGGTTCAGCAGGTTCCGCTGCAGGATCAACCGGAGCAACATCTGTACCTGTTGATTCTGTTGATTCCGGGCTCGTTACCTCGGTTGTTTCGTCATCGGAAGACTGCGTACCAGTTTGATTCTTCACTTCCGATTCCGCGATGGTTTGTTCTTTTTTCACAACCTCAACGGATTTAACTTTGGCTGTATTCACTGGTGTCGAATCGCTCTGATCGGCTGCCTGTGCATTCGCAGGAATGACTGCAAACGCTTGAAAAACAGCTAAAGCGGTAAGTATGGACAATTTCTTCTTCAGATTCATTCTTTTTCTTTGGCTCCTTCTGCTCCCATTTTATAAATATCCCCCTCAAAAAGTCATACTATTAGACGCTTGTAACCGGGAAAAGTTGCTAAAAATATTTGATGAGAAATGTAAAGTTTTAATAGAACGAAAACACTATGAAAATAGTTGGTTATCATTACAGGACTCTTTCATAGATTTCTCCCTGTTTTCAACAAAAAAACCTTTCCACTATATGGATATTAAAACCACATAGCAAAAAGGTTGCCCTACATTACTGTTGACTCAATCGGACTGGCAGGCTTCCACTTGGTTCCAGCTCTCCCGTAATGGCAAGTGATAATGCACGTACCACAGCAGGCGTGTTTTCGTATGTACATACATAGGCTCCTGGCCGGGGAATTTCCAGCAGATCATAGGGATTACGCAGCGCAATGACAATCAATGAATGTTTCTCGCTCAGCCGCTCAACCAGATGGCGCTGACCCTTGGGAAGATAACCTGTTGAGGTATAGGTGCATACGATGACCTGCTCTCCCTCTAGCACATTTTGCAGAATTCGGTCTGCCTCTTCATAAGACGGCTGCGTCGTCATTTTATGCTCTCGGACATGAGCTCTGGATTGACTGAGTACCCTACCGAGCGAATCCGAATGGGACCACGGTTCATCCACCTCTGTTCGCTGCACAACTTCGGGCCATACAACAAATACGCCCTGTTCGGGTTTTAATGGCAGCAAGCCGTCATTGTGCACCACGGTAATGCTCTGGCATGCGATTTCATGTAACAATGCCTCACCCGGGGCCGCTGGAGACAAATGTGGCATATCTGTTCGTTCACTCGGTTGATGACCACAGCGTTTTTGCTTCCAGTTCACGACACGCTCTAACGCTTGGTCTATGACCTGCTCGTCAATTCGCCCATGACGAACCGCTTCAACTACTGCCTCTATAGCAGCAATCTGTTCCTCAAGGGTATGACTGACCAGGATTAAATCTGCGCCTGCCTCCACAGCAAGAACAGCAGCCTTTGCTACCCCATATGGTTTGGAGATCGCATGCATTTCCAGACAATCCGTAATGATTATTCCTTCGAATCCCATTTCTTCGCGTAATAATCCATGTAACACTTTACGTGATAATGTGGCGGGAATGGGCTCAGGTTCGATCGTCGGGAAAATGACATGTGCTGTCATAATGGCATCCACACCCGCCTCAATGGCCCGGCGAAACGGCAGCAGTTCGACCTGCTGCAGTCTTTCCCGTTCATGTGGAACAGTTACCATTCCCAGATGAGAATCCACTGCAGTATCTCCATGCCCTGGAAAATGCTTCGCTGTGGCTGCTATGCCACGGGACTGGTAACCCGTAATGGCTGCCACACCGTGAGCGGCCACTCTTTCGGCATTCTCCCCATAGGATCGTACTCCAATGACCGGATTGAGAACGTTATTGTTCACATCAACGACTGGCGCAAGGTTCATATCGATTCCTATCTGTTTTAACTCACCACCCAGAATTCGTGCACATTGATAGGTGTAGTCCGGGTTGCCTGTGGCCCCTAAAGCCATGTTTCCAGGCACTCTTGTAACCCCGTCCTTATCAATTCTGGCAACCATGCCGCCCTCCTGATCCACCGAGATCACAAGCGGCAACTCACCGTTTTTCGCGGCCATCCTTTGCAGTTCTGCAGATAAACGGGTCAATTGTTCCACACTCTGCACATTACGTCTGAAATAAATGACGCCTCCAACATGGTAGTCCTGAATTAATCGGGTGATCTGTGCATCCGCTTCCTGCCCATGGAAGCCGCACATAAACAGCTGGCCTACCTTCTGTTCCAGCGTCAATTGCACCGATTTCATGTACGCATTCCCTCCTCAAATCAAGTGCCAGTTCGTTTGCTTTGCCTGTATTCCGATGGCTTCATGTGGAAATGTTTATGAAACACTTTGGAGAAATAACGCCGTTCCTTGTAGCCGGTGGCTTCCCCGATGGCTGTAATACTCCACTCCGTTGTACTCAACAATAATGCAGCACTTTCCATCCGTTTATGAGTCATATATTCAACAAACGTGACCCCTACATGGCTTTTGAACAGCTGGCAAAAATAACTCGAACTGATTCCCAGCCAATCCGCAACCTCATCTATGCCAAGATCTTGTTCCAAACGTGTATCCATATACTCACATGCAGACTTTATCAATTCATAAACTGAAGGTCTGGATACACCTTGCTTACTATGCCAAGCATGGGCAATCGCCTCCGTAAGTTCAACTAGTTCTTTCATGGAAGCAGCCATCTGAAGTGCATCCCAGAACTGTTTTTCTTCCTGTTCAGCAATCGCATGAACTTCGCGCAGTTCACGCAGCATGTGTACCAGCAAAAAACGAATATTACTTTCGCCTATGCTGTCTGACGAAACTTCCAATTGGCTCAATCGATGTTTAAGCGAATGCAGCAGATGAACTAATTCCTGCTTGTTCCCCTGACGAATCCAGCGCGTGAACAGCTCCAGTTCCTCTCTGGTAATCCATGCTGCTTTTTTGGATACTTCGTTGGGCTGTAATTGCGATGAAACTGACGTTGTCACAGACCTAATATCATCTCTGTTATCGGATGGATTCATTAACATGCGCTGACAGTGTCGGTATCGCTCGGCGATCTGCTGATCCAGACATACAGGCATAACGTCCTGAACAATCCTTACCTTCATTGCTGATTCCGCAGCAAACATGGCATCAAGCTTTAGCAGGACACGCTGAGCTATTTCATCTGCCTGGAACTCCCATGCACCTGAAGCCTCCAGTAAAATGCCCCATTCCCCCTTGCGGACGGATATTATCATGCTTCCTTCCATTTCTCCCGTTAAGACTCTCAGGCTGGAAAGGATCTCATCATGCCATTGCTGATGCTGGTCACTAGACCAGCCGATGGAATAACGGAAGTAACCCTCCACATCCACCAGGATCAGAATATAACGAACAGAAGACACCAGCTGTTCCGGAGCTTGTGCCGGATAACCGATTGACATCTTCTTCTCACCAGCCAGCAGATCGGTCACCTGTTTCTGTCTAATCCAGTTTTCCATCTCTACATTGCGATGACGTTCAGACTCACTTGCCATACGCTTCTTATGGATCTGTTCGGTTAACTCGCGCAGCTTGTTTTCCAAACTCAAATAATCAATCGGTTTACATATGTATTCATGAACATTGTAACGGATGGCGGTTCGGGCATATTCAAACTGCTGATATCCGGTGAGCAAAATAATTTCGCATGACTCCCCTCGTTCCCGCAGTATGCGAATGAGCTCTAAGCCATCCATGGTTGGCATGCGAATATCACACAGCATAATGTCCGGATGACATTCAGCCACCTTATCCAGGGCTTCCACCCCGCTTCTGGCGGTGCCGGTAATTTCAATTCCCATGTCCTCCCACGGTAAGATCAAACTCAAATTTTCCAAAATCGGAAGTTCGTCATCAACTAGCATTGCGGTCAGATTCATCTAGGCATCCTCCTGCTCATATCGTGGAATTATGCATTGAATGACTGTCCCATGACCTGAAGCTGAACATATAAATATGCCATATCCAGCCCCATACCGAATTCGTATCCGGTCCGCTACACTTCGTAAACCCAATCCTCGGCGCTCAGTCATAGAAGATAGCTGCTGCTCTCCTTCTTGTCCCTGCATATGATCTGGCGGGTCCTCTGCCATGTATTCAAATCTCCCCATTATTTCCTGGGGAATGCCAAGTCCGTTATCCTCCACGCGCAGTACCAGATTATTGAGGTCCTCAAATGCACTGATCCGAAGTATGCCCTTATACTCAATGCCCTCGAAGCCATGCTGGATGCTATTTTCCACTAACGGCTGCAAGGTCAGTTTAAGTACGGAGGATGCATATAGATGAGTAGGAATATCGACCTCATACGTGAACAATTCACTGAATCGGTATTGTTGAATTTCTAGGTAGCTCTGCAGATGCCTTACTTCCTCACCCAGCGGAATTTCCTCCTGGTCCTGGATGCTGATGCGAAGAATATTGCCCAGACGGGTTACCATTTCACTGACTTTCCGTCCTTCTCCCCGCATAGCGAGGCCGTTAATCGATTCCAGCGTGTTGAACAGAAAGTGTGGTTTGATCTGGGCCTGCAGCACACGCAGCTCAGCCTTGGCCTTCTGCTGCTGCTCTGCCCTTACACGACGAAACAGGCTGCCAATCCGGTCCAGCAGTTCATTAAACCCGTGGGCAAGAAGCTGCATCTCATCGAAACCTTTTCCCTCTACCCTTGCGTTGAAGTCTCCATCCTCCACTCGCCGCATGAAGCGGACCAGTACGGCAATATTGCCGGTAATACGGTTCATGAAAAACAGATTGAAGACCATCGCGGCAAGAAGACAGATCAGAATAATGATCACCGACCAGCCTGCAAATACATTGGTCTCTGCTGACAGCGCTTCCCAAGAAGTTACGCTGACCAAGTTCCAGCCATAGTTTTTTAGATGATATTGGGACAGGATACTCTCCGTGCCATCAAATACGGTTCGGATACTGCTGAAGCCGGGCCCGTAACTCCTAGCGTTGACTCCCAGGTTCTCCATCTTCTCTCCGCTGTACCGCCCGGAAGGATCATAGACAACTAAACCTTCTTCATTGGTTAATAGAAAGGATGTATTCTGTGCGGAGTCGCTAATCTGCAGATGCCGGAAGATCCGGTCAATCTCTCCTTTTTTGATCTGAACCACAAGAATCCCGATATTTTGAAAGTAACTGAGTTCCTTGACCAGCCTGATCTGAGTAAAAACAGGATCAACACCGGTAAGTTCGGGATATTCAAGTGGAGCAAGCCATTTGGGCACACCGTTGAGCTGCTGAATTTCCTGAAATAAGGGGTGTACCTTGAATTGCTGAAAAGGCAGAGCTTCAAAATTTTCTTTGGTGAATATCGATACGATCTGATTGTTCTCTGATGAACGCAAATCATACAAAAAGGCATAGCTAATAAACGGATAATTATATAGAAGAGAACGAAAATTGCGCTGGCTGGCATTAAGCGACAATTGATTGCCGGTTCCAAGGTCCTGCTTGGTCGGGTCTTTGGCGTTAAGTGCCATTTGGAATACTGAAGTGGCAATTCCGTTATCGGTGACATTGTTAATCTGCTGAAAAACATTCTCGATATTGTAGCTAATGGCCTGGAGGGCGTATTCGGCCTGCTGGTTGTATTTTTTCTCAATCGTATGTGATGTGACCAGAAACATGCCAATGCCAAGTGCGCACATCGGTACAATAATCAGCAGCAGAAATGCCATAGCTAGCTTCATGCGCAAGTTCATATCCGTTCTCCCCATCAACCGCCTCGTTCATCAACCCTTGACACCGCCTGCGGTCACACCTTCAATAATTTTCTCCTGCAGTATGGCGTAAATGACAACAACAGGTACAACGCTGTATACAATTCCTGCGGACATCTGGGCATAGTTCATCTGGTACTGATCTCGAAACTGGACCATGCCTACAGGCAGGGTACGCAGCTTATCTGTAGATAGGAAATAGTTGGCGAGCAAAAATTCGTTCCAGTTGCCGAGGAAATTCACGATAAATACCGTAACGATGGCTGGAACCGTAAGAGGTATCACTATTTTAGCAAAGATCCCTGGGGCCCTCAAGCCATCCATGACCGCCGCTTCCTCAATCTCTCCGGGGAGTGATCTCATAAATGCAGCCAGAATAATGATCGTGAATGGAATCGCATTTGCTACATAAGGAACAATCAAAGCCAGATGTGTGTCCAATATGCCCAGCTTGCGAACGAGCAAATAAATGGGCAGCATCAGTGCATTATTCGGAATGAGCATACCTGCCAGAATGAGACTGTACAGAAACAGGCTCCATTTGCGGTGTCTCATCCGGGTTACGGCAAAAGCAAACATGGCGCCCAGTATAATGGTACCTGCCGAAGACAGGACTGAGATGTACAGGCTGTTCCAGAAATACGTACCGATTTTGGCGTTGACCCAGGCTTCCACGTAATTGCTGAATACCCAAGTCGTTGGCAAACCGAATGGATGGAGAGCGATCTCATTGTTATCCTGTTTAAATGAAGAGAAGATGACGAACAAAAATGGAAACAAAATTGCGATTAAATACAGCATTAACATCACATGGGGAATGGTGCCTCTTATGCTCTTCGCCATCAATACTCCACCCTTTCGTTGCGCCTTGCTACCAACAGCTGATATACGGCCGTCAGCACAAGTGTCAGAGCAAAGATCAGGACTGCAACTGTATTGCCATAACCGTATTTAAAATTGGTGATCGCGTATTTGATCATATACGTGGCGAGAACCTCAGTGGACCCGGCGGGACCGCCTTTGGTCATGACAAGTACAATATCCGCTGCCTTCATCGCTCCGGCAATGGACAGCATAATGACAACCGAAATAATGGGTCTGATCAATGGCAATGTGATTCGGGTTGCGCGCTGTACTGCCGTAGCCCCATCAATTGCCGCAGCTTCGTCCAGGTCACGGGGAATGGCAAGAATGGCCGCCAGCACCATGACAATGTAAAAACCTGTCCACTGCCAGGCATTCGTTACAAGGATGGACAGCATCGCAAAGCGATTATCCGAGAGCCAGTACACCGGTGGAATGCCAAACATGTCAAGCAGCTGATTTAACAGCCCGATGTTGGGCTCATAGATAAATCCCCACAAAATTCCGATTACAGCCGTGGACATGATGGAAGGTAAAAAAACAGCCGTTTTGTATAACCCCTTTAATCGCTTGACGTTCGCAATAAAGAGCGAGAACAACACAATCAGCGGAACCTGAATGAATACCGAAAATCCGATAAAAAATCCGTTATTCCGCGTGGAAATCCAAAACCGTTCATCGGTCAGAGCTTTGGCGTAGTTCGACAAACCCACAAATCGTGGGTCTGTCGAAACACCATTCCAGCTGGTCAAGCTGTAGTATAGAGAGCTGCCAATCGGATACAGAAAAAACATCACAAACAAGATCAGTGCCGGCAATACAAACAGAGCATAAATGAGCGGGCTGCGGAGTGAAGTATTCATGTCCAGCCTCCTTCAGTGACTTCAGTTGCAGCAGCTATGGCCTTCATGCATTCGATCATTCCACGGAAGCATTGGCTTCCTCTTGGATTTTTTGCAGCTCCTCCGCCATCTTCTCCGGCGTGGTCTGTCCACCAATCAGTTTTTGGATCTGCAGATTGCTGATTTCGGTAGTCACGTCTGCCTGCACAAGCGCATCAAATGCCGGGAATGACGTTTTGGACGCATTCAGGACAGCAACGATCTCTTTCATCAGTTCATCGGTGATGCTGTCGGTTAATACCTTCTCATCCAGCTTCATGGCAGGAAGTACACCATCCTCCACAAGTCCACGCACCTGCATGTCTTCATTGTAGAAATTTTTGATGAAAGCTTTTACCGCCTCCAGCTTCTGTGGATCGTCCGCTACCGATGCCGAGAAGCCGTACCCATTGTTAACGTCACGCATGAGGGAAGTCTGGTCCCCTACTCCGTTCTCTACCGGCGGCATATTGAAAAATCCAACCTTTCCAATGAGCGATTCCCCGCTCTGACCTTCTTTGAATACAGATGATTTCCATGTGCCGTCATACATCAGGATAGCTTCACCACTTGTAAATTGAGTCGTATACTCTGCGTATTCGAATCCAAGCTCGCCTTTTTTGAAATAGCCCTTATCGACCCATTCCTTATGCTTCGCAAAGCCTTGAACTACACCCGGATCGGTCCACTTGGCTTCACCTGTTGCAAACTTCGCCGTAATCTCCGGCCCGGCATAGCGAGACCACAGATGGTTCGTTAGCATCAGCGGAACCCAGCCTGCCTTGGAAGCCGAAGCAAGGGGTACTTTGCCATCCGCTTTGATCTCGGCCAGCATGTTATCGAGTTCAGCCATGGTCGTTGGCGCTTGCCAGCCCTTTTGTGCGAAATATTCCTTGTTGTAGAAAAAGCCTTCGCCCGAGCCACCAATTGGCAGTCCATATACTTTGCCTTCATACGTGAACGGTTCAAGGGATGTAAACTGATCCTGGATACCCAGTTCTTGCAGAATCGGTGTCAGATCCAGCAGCATGCCTTCCTTGGCATACACCTTGGAATCCGGACTGCCGAAGAGTTCGAATATATCCGGCGGATTGCCGGCAGCCATCTCTCCGCGAAGCTTCTCCTTGCGGTTCACATCGGATTCCACTCCGTCCAGAGTAAAGGTCAGATTGGGTACTTCACTCTCTACCTTGTCGACGACGTCCTGCAGTATGGCCAGCCTTTTCTGTTTATCCGCACCTACCTGGGTGTGGCGCAGCAGCATCTCGACCGGTTCCTTACTGGTCTCTGTGTCTGAGCCTGCAGCCCCTTGTGGACTTTCGTTCCCTGAGCCCGAACATGCAGCCAGCGTCCAGGATGTTACAAGCAGTAGTGAGAGCAGCATTATCATTCTTTTTTTCATCGTCGTTGACCCTCCTCAGCATATTGCACATTTGGTTTTACACTCTGATTATAAAAAGACGAAGCTCCCATCGTAAGGATGACAATTCATCAATGAGGGGATAAAATCCTTCACTGAACAGGCTCTCTTCGTTATCTTCATGTAAAATGCAATAAAAACAGCCTCTGCGACACGGGTCGCAAAGACTGCTTGGCTGATGGATCAATATATATTAGATGTTGATCAATGGATGGATCATTCGATGGATCTTTTGGTGGATTATCTATTTGGAACAAACCGTACCAGCTGTTTCCTTCCGGCCCTGTTCAATCAGGCGATACGCCCGTTCCACTTCTTCTTCGGTCGGAGAAGGTACACCGTCAAGTGGATATACCTTGCCTAGAGCCTGCCATTTGTAGATCCCCATCTGGTGATAAGGCAGAATTTCAAACTTTTCGACTCCGTTCAATGTACCGATGTAACGCCCCAGATTAAGAAGATCTTGCTCATCGTTATGAATGCCGGGCACGTAGACGTGACGGATCCACATTTTCCGACCATGATCCGATAACCACCGAGCCATACGGAGCGTTCTTTCATTTGATTTCCCGGTAAGCTTGATATGCTTTGCATCATCAATATGCTTCAGGTCCAGCATCACAAGATCAGTATGATCCAAAAGGTCAAGAATACGATCCGGTTCATTGTAACCGTTGCTGTCCAAAGTTGTATGCAGCCCCCACCGCCGCTTTACTTCTTTGAAAACCTGGGCAACGAAGTGAGCCTGCAGCGTCGGTTCCCCTCCGGATATGGTAAGTCCGCCTCCTGAGCTGCGATAGTAGGTCAAGTACGGTTCAATTTCCGCGAGAACTTCTTCCACGCTCATATCCCTGCCTCCATCAAGCGCCCATGTATCCGGGTTGTGGCAATATTGGCACTTCAGGTGACATCCCTGCATAAAAAGCACGAAGCGGATGCCGGGGCCGTCAACCGTCCCGAAAGTTTCGAGTGAATGTATATGTCCGTTTACCATGCTGCCTCTTCCTTTCTTATCCGCATCCGCTGTGCGTTTATGTTGTCACTTCGATCCAAAGCCCTGGCCTCACGAAGTCCTATGAAAGCGACTTCGATACGGCCACGACTTCATCTTCCTATTACATCGAACCGTGGAAAGTACGGTTGATGACGTCGAGCTGTTGTTCACGCGTCAATTTGATGAAGTTTACGGCATAGCCCGATACACGTACTGTCAATTGTGGATAATTTTCCGGATGCTCCATGGCATCAATCAGCTGCTGACGATCAAATACGTTCACGTTCAGATGGTGAGCACCTTGACCGAAATAACCGTCCATCATGGCAACCAGATTGGATTTGCGGGTATCGGACTCTTTTCCGAGCGCTTTAGGTACAATCGAGAACGTGTTGGAGATCCCGTCAAGACTGTGTTCGTAAGGCAATTTGGCTACAGAGCCCAGAGATGCCAGTGCACCTTTTTTGTCACGGCCGTGCATAGGGTTCGCCCCTGGAGCAAACGGCTCGCCTGCTTTACGTCCATCCGGTGTAGTACCGGTTTTTTTGCCGTATACCACATTGGAAGTAATGGTCAAAACGGATTGCGTTGGAACGGCATTGCGGTACGCTTTGTGTTTGCGAATCATGCCCATGAAGCTTTCCACCAGTTCAACCGCGATGCTGTCGACACTGTCTTCGTTGTTTCCGTAACAAGGGAAGTCTCCTTCGATTTCAAAATCAACGGCGATTCCTTGCTCGTTACGAATCGGTTTAACTTTTGCATACTTAATTGCACTCAAGGAGTCGGCAGCAACGGACAGGCCAGCAATACCACAGGCCATGGTACGTACGATATCACGGTCATGCAGAGCCATTTCAATGCGCTCGTAACTGTATTTGTCATGCATGTAGTGGATGACGTTAAGGGTGTTCATGTACAGTTTAGCCAGCCATTCCATCATCGGTTTGAAACGTTTCATGACCTCATTGTAATCCAGCACTTCGCCTGTAATTGCCGGATACTCCGGTCCGACCTGTGCTCCGGATTTCTCGTCACGGCCACCGTTGATCGCATACAGCAGAGCTTTCGCCAGATTCGCACGGGCGCCAAAGAACTGCATTTGTTTACCGATCTTCATGGCCGATACACAGCAGGCAATACCGTAATCGTCACCGTAGATTGGACGCATCAGATCATCGTTTTCATACTGGATGGAGCTGGTTTCAATCGAAACTTTCGTACAATATTGTTTGAAAGCTTCCGGAAGTTTGGTGGACCAGAGTACAGTCAGGTTTGGTTCCGGTGCTGGCCCCAGATTGTGCAGCGTGTGCAGGAAACGGAAGCTGTTTTTCGTTACACGCGTTTCTCCGTTCACGGACATTCCGCCAATGGACTCGGTTACCCACGTTGGATCACCACTGAAGAGCTCGTTATAGTCTGGTGTACGCAGGAATTTGACGATCCGCAGTTTCATGACAAAGTGGTCAACCAGTTCCTGTGCCTGTTCCTCAGTCAGATTACCTTCCTGTAAATCACGTTCAATGTAGATATCCAGGAACGAAGATACACGTCCAAGGGACATGGCCGCGCCGTTTTGTTCTTTGATTGCAGCGAGATATCCAAAGTACAACCACTGGAATGCTTCTTTCGCTGTTGTAGCCGGCAGGGAGATATCAAAACCATGCATTTCACCCAGCTGCTTCAATTCCTGCAGTGCTCGAATCTGTTCGGATAACTCTTCACGCAGACGGATTACGTCTTCATCAATCACATCCACTTCGAGTGCGTTCAGTTCTCCTTTTTTGGCACGAATCAGGAAGTCTACACCATAAAGAGCTACCCGGCGATAGTCACCGATGATCCGTCCGCGGCCGTAAGCATCCGGCAGACCTGTAATGATTCCGGCTTTACGAGCTGCACGCATTTCGGATGTGTAAGCATCAAATACACCCTGATTATGTGTTTTGCGAATATTGGTAAATATATCAATGACTTCTTGAGGCATTTCGAAGCCGTATGCTTGACATGCATCAATCATCATGCGAATTCCGCCTGTTGGCTGAATGGAGCGTTTGAATGGAGCATCGGTTTGCACACCGACGATCTGTTCTTTGGATTGATCCAGATACCCTGGTTGGTGAGATACGATCGTACCCGGGGTGTTTACGTCCACATCCAGTACGCCGCCGTTGTCCCGTTCTTTTTTGGTCAGATCAGATACGATATCCCACAGGTCTTTGGTGTTCTGCGTTGCCCCTGCAAGAAATGCTTCATCCCCGTAATACGGAGATAAATTATGTGCCAGAAAATCATTCACATCCACGGATTTGGTCCATGTGCCTTTCGTAAAGCTTCTCCAGCCTGTTTGTTGTTTGACATCTTTTTCGATCACCGACATAGTAATCCCTCCACAAAATTTGGATTTCCGGACACATGACAGGGTACATCAATCGTCTCATCTGTGCCCAGAGCCGCGATTAAATGTGAACATTTTCACATGTAAGCCGGAACATGTTCTCTCTACTTGGTAACCGGAACCGCGGGATGGATGTTTTTCTTACATTTTCAGTATACGTCTTCCGTGTTTCACCATCTGTGATTTTTGTCACAAAGTCCGTGAACTACCTCACTCCACCGTTGCTGGATCATGGTGAAGGTAAAAGTTTACACCGGATTACTGCGTGGCAGAACAACCTTCCAATCGCTGTTATCCCCAGATTTTTTCATTCCCTTTTCAAAGGGAAAAATCCGGGAATAAACGCGAACGCTTCGCTTTTACAGGTTATTTCTGCCCCTCCGTTGTCGTGTAAATTGTTAAATTCAACGGATCCCAAAGGATTCCGTCATCGACCAAAGACGGCAATTGGGGCTCCCCTTTTGGGGAACCCTGCACCTATTGCCTTAACCTCAAATTAATTGTTTTCTATTTTGGACTATGGTTTATTCAAAACGTCCGTAGAACGCATTCCGGTAAACGTCGGCCAGTTCAGTCACCAGCGGCAGTTTCGGATTAGCTGTTGTACATTGGTCTTCGAATGCACGATCGGCCAGATAGTCCACGTGAGCTTCAAAGTCTTTTGCATCGAATCCGATTTCCTGGAACGATTCCTCAATGCCCAGTGTTTTGTTCAGTTTGCGAATCGCATTGATGAGGCTGTTCACCCCTTCTTCCGTGGTACGTGCAGGCAATCCCAGAATGCGGGCGATTTCAGCATACCGCTCATCTGCTACAAAGTGCGAATATTTCGGGAACGAAGCAAATTTGGTCGGTTTTTTCGCGTTGTAACGAATGACGTGCGGCATCAAGATCGCATTGGTACGTCCGTGTGCTGTGTGGTACTGACCGCCCCATTTGTGCGCCAAGCTGTGGTTGATTCCCAGGAATGCATTGGCAAAAGCCATACCGGCAATCGTTGATGCATTATGCATTTTCTCACGTGCCAACTTGTCACCTTGCAGCGCCGATTGCTCCAGGTATTGGAATACCAGCTGGATGGCTTTGATGGCCAGGCCATCCGTATAATCATTCGCCATGACAGACACGTAGGCTTCGATCGCATGAGTCAGTACGTCCATACCTGTATCGGCTACGGCAGTTCTAGGGAGCGAATATACAAATTCTGGGTCTACAATCGCTACGTCTGGCGTCAGCTCGTAGTCTGCGAGCGGATATTTGGTGTTACCCAGATTTTTGTCTGTGATTACGGCAAACGATGTGACTTCCGAACCTGTTCCCGACGTTGTCGGAATGGCGACGAATTTGGCTTTGGATCCAAGGCGTGGATATTTGTAGATCCGTTTGCGGATATCCATGAATTTTTGCTTCAGATCGTTAAAGTCTGTATCCGGATATTCGTAGAACAACCACATGGCTTTGGCGGCATCCATTGGCGATCCACCACCAAGGGCGATAATGCAGTCCGGCTGGAAGCGATGCATCATTTCCGTACCACGGTCCACCGTCGTTGTGGATGGATCCGGCTCGACATCCGAGAATACTTCGATCGCAACCGGCATTTGGCGTTGACGAAGATAATGCTCTACTTTTTCCACATAGCCCAGTTTGACCATCATCGCATCTGTAACGATCGCTACGCGAGTAATATCAGGCATTTTGGCAAGATACTGTGTTGCTCCTTTTTCGAAGTATACTTTGTTTGGCACTTTGAACCATTGCATATTCACGGTACGGCGAGCCACCCTTTTCACGTTGATTAAGTTCACGGCAGTTACATTCGAAGAGGTCGAGTTACGTCCATACGAACCGCATCCCAGCGTCAGTGATGGCATGTTGGTATTGTAAATGTCCCCAATGGCACCGTGTGTGGATGGTGAGTTCACAATAATCCGTCCGGTTTGCAGACGATCCGCGAATTTATTGATGACTTCTTCGTTATTTGAATGGATAACCGAGGAGTGACCCATGCCGCCAAAAGCAACCACTTCTGCTGCACGCTCAATGCCTTCAGCTGCTGTTTTTACTTTATAACAAGCCAGTACCGGACTTAGTTTCTCGGCAGACAGCGGGAACTTGGTTCCAACACCTTCAATTTCTGCTACAAGAATTTTGGTGCCAGCCGGAACCTCGATCCCGCACATTTGCGCGATGGTGGACGCGGATTGACCAACGATGGCCGGGTTAACCGCACATTTCTCGGCATTGATGGCGCCTGCTGTCAGTTTCGCAGCCTCATCCTTGTTAACGAAATAACAACCGTTCGCAATCATTTTCTTTTTCACCTGATCGAAGATCGGCTCTTCAATGATGACTGCCTGCTCGGAAGCGCAGATCATGCCGTTGTCGAATGATTTGGACAAGATCAGATCTGTGACCGCCTGATTAATATCCGCAGATTTTTCGATAAAGCAAGGTACGTTTCCTGGTCCTACGCCGAGTGCCGGTTTACCGCAGCTGTACGCTGCACGTACCATCGCTGATCCACCTGTCGCCAAAATGAGTGCCACATCGTTATGATTCATCAGTGCGTTCGTACGATCCATGGAAGGATCATCAATCCATTGAATACAGTCGGCCGGAGCACCATGCTTCACGGCTGCTTCGAGCAGAATTTTGGCAGCTTCGCGGCTGCAATTCTGTGCTGATGGGTGGAAGCCAAAGATAATCGGATTACGCGTTTTGATGGAAATCAATGCCTTGAACATCGTGGTGGATGTCGGGTTGGTCACCGGTGTAATCCCCATGATGATGCCGACAGGCTCCGCTATTTTCTGGAAGCTTTCGTATTCGTTATCTTCAATGACGCCTACGGTTTTGTCATATTTGATGCTGTGGTACACATATTCTGTTGCAAATATATTTTTGGTGATTTTATCTTCATACACACCACGGCCGGTTTCTTCCACCGCCATCTTGGCGAGCATCATGTGTTTGTCGAGACCTGCCAGTGCCATGGCCTGCACGATACGGTCAATCTGTTTCTGATCCATGGACATGAATGCAGCGTGTGCTTTATTCGCTTTGTCAATTAACGTTTGAATATACTGACCTGCTGTCGGTTCTTTTGCTGGGGCGACTTCGTTCTTTACAGCCATCTCCCTCATCCTCCTAAAGGTTCGTATTGGTTTTGGTTTGTCTCTCTTCTTTACGTACACATCGTAACATGTCGAAAAGCATAATTATGTGATTATTTTCACAAAGTATAACAAATTTAATTTAAGTTTTTTGTGATTTCTTCACAGCTCATTTTCATTTCCTATTTAAACTATAGGGCTGTCAATTGCATCCTTCCCAAACGAAAGTGAATTTAATCACAATGTTTGAAATTTCGTCATTTTTGCCCCCTTCCCATGCCCCTCAAACGGTAAGATTAGGTATATACTGAACTTAAAAATTGAACCACCGCAATTTGTACCGTCCTCCCGGCCGAGATGACCCTGATCAGGACGGTAACGGTTGCGGCGAACCACGGGGCGGGAAATGCATGGGGCAGCCCCTCCGATGGACACAAAGGGGAGATAGACTTATGAGAGAACAACTAAGTGTAATGGAAAAACGCGGCAATACGAACTGTTTCTCGGAAGTGAATTTCAACCATCTGCTCGTTACCATGAAGGATCGTACTTATCCTGAAGGGACCCACCTGTACTGGGAAGGAGATGTGTCCGACAAACTTTATTATATGAAAAGGGGCCGTGCCCAGATCACCAAATCAACGGATGAAGGCAAGGAACTCATCATGTACATGTATCAGTCTGGTGATATGATTGGCCAGGCCGACCCATTCTTCGGCTCCAAGCATACGTTCTCGGCAGAAGTCCTTGAAGACAGTGAAATTGGTGTCCTGGAGCACAAAGATCTGGAGATGCTGATCTGCCAGCATTGCGACTTCGCCATTGACTTTATGAAATGGATGGGCATTCATCATCGCTTAACCCAGACCAAATTCCGGGACTTGATGTTATACGGCAAACCAGGTGCGCTCTGCTCCACCCTGATTCGTTTGTCCAATTCCTATGGCGAGCCCCATGGTGAGCATGTGATCATTCACAAAAAAATCACCCACACCGACCTGTCCAATATGATTGGTGCGACCCGGGAAAGTGTAAATCGCATGTTAAGCGATCTGCGCAAAAAGGATGCCATTGAATATGACAACGGCATGATTGTCATCAAAGACCTCAAGATGCTTCAAGGTATCTGCCATTGTGAACTATGTCCCAATGAAATCTGCCGCATCTAAGCCATAAATCCGGCATTTTCGACTCCTGCCGAGAACTGTTATGGTATGAAAAAAGCCCGTCCTCTGCCAAGGATCGGGCTTTTAGTATGTTTAAGATGCCGTTAACTGTAGCTTAACCGCATCACGAGGATTTAACTTCATATCCAAACCGTTCTCCATCAGTTCCTTGTCATTCACCATGATTACCCAGCGCTGGTTCATTCGTGGAACAACATTTTCAACCGAAACAACGTATTTGTTATTTTCCGACATTCTTACAATACCGCTGGACTTGAGTACATCACGAACCGTGCATTCCTGGATATAGACGCCCGCATATTGACGATTGAGATTTGGCATAATATTGCCGCCGCTGATCTTGAGCAGGGTTGTCTGATAGGCAACACCTTCTCCTGTACTGTCGGCGGCTTTTACGTATATGATCACTTCATCTTTGGCATGAAGCTCCTTGTCCCAATTTTCCGGATCAATATCCTTGCCGTTTAGTTTAACTGCCCAACTAAGCGAGGAATCGAGTGAAACTTCCCCTACGGATTGAATCCGTTTGCCGTCGGCTGTAAAATCGACCAGTCCGCTGTTCTGTAGGGCCTTCTTGAGCGTCAGTCCTTCACTAAAATCCCTCTTGATGGACTTCGTTGCATCAGGCAAAAAAGTACTTCCATCGACAGCCACGGTAATGGTATTGGAGGTATCGGTCTCCTTGACCACTGGCTGTTCAGAAGGCTGTGTCTCAGTACATCCGGCCAGAATAGCTAAAATAAGCAAACATAAACCGATGTAACCGGGGATCTTCTTCTTCATGTCGGTAACACCACCCTGCGTAAAAATCTTCACCCTGTTGTCCATAACTTCTATTATGGCACAACATTCATGCAAAAAAAGTGTCAATGCCGTTACTATTCTTCCATATTTCTTCCTAATAGCACAAAGAGCCCGCATTTACGGGCTCCTTCGCTCGGGTCCTTAAACCCTTTTATTCATTTACCATTTATTGAACGCAAGCCTGCATATAGGTCCTGCCTCCGTCTCCATTCTTCAGATACGGATTAAGTCCATAGAACTGCTCCTCGGATACATAAACTCCTGTCAGCAATCGCCCTTCCAACAGTTCACCATCCATCTGTACGCAGAAAGAAGGAGCAGCCACATATTCCTGATACAACGGAATCTGACCGTATGGATGATGAACCTTAAAGAGTTTGCCCTGTTCATGCAGCGGGCGTTCAGAGAAATAGGTGGGTACAATATACCGGGCAATGACGTCCAGTTCCTGTGTAGTATAGAAAGCTTCATCGCCAAGCCAAGGCGCCAGCAGCCTGATTTTTTCATATTGAGACCATACAATGGCCTGAATTAGCATCTCCGGTTTCACATTTCTTCGTTCACCTGAGGCCATGGCATAATGACCACGGGAAAACTCATTTTCGTGCTTATCCAGCATAGACTCCGGATACTTCAACTCACAACCAATGCACTTCCAGCCTGAAGAAGTCTGGATCCATTTCTGCAGGACGACCGGAGCCAGTTCCTGACCATTGCTCGTTCCTGACCGATTCCCTTCCTCAAGATCACGATTCTCCAGTCGGGGACTAACATAGTATTTGAATAGTTCCGCAGCTTTTTTGTAAATCAGATGTACCTGAATGGATGCGTTCTCAAGTTCCGCAATATCTTGTTTGCCGTAGCGTACTTCACGGGATAAGCTTTCTTCTCTCATGACAAGTGGCCTCCTCGCTCCGGCCGCCTGCGGCCATTTTTCTTAAATTATACTACAACTCGTGTCAATATGTGCAGGACCTGCAGGAAAAAGCTGGTTTCTGTCATACCAGGATACCGGAACGTGCACGTGTTACGACTTCTGATTTTATAAGACAAAAAACTCCTGATTCCCATGGAAATCAAGAGCTCTTTGTAATCAGGTCGTTCAGCCGAGCCTGGATATCTGTTGTTTAATCTACCCATTGCTCTGCCCAGTCCTGAATTTGGTTCATTACAGGCTGAAGTGCTTTCCCTTTTTCTGTTAGCTCGTATTCAATACGAACAGGCGTCTCGGGATAAACATGACGAATCAGAATACCTTCACTCTCCAGATCTTTCATCCGTTCAGATAACATCTTGTCACTCATCGACGGAATCAGATTGGAAATATCCTTGAATCGTTTTGACCCACTCATCAACGTTTGAATAATCAAACCGTTCCAGCGCTTGCCCAAAAACGAGAATGCTGTCTCAAAACGCGGACACATCCGCAAATCTTGGCCTTCCACATTAATCACCTCTTTAGAGATCACTCAACTTACATTTTGTTAGTATATTTCATAATAACACATTTACGTCTCAAAGAAAACGTCTGCCGTCAAAAAGTTAAAATTTTATAGGCATTATTCTACTTCGACTATACAACACAGTATACCTCAGGACGAATCGATGAACCATGGCAAATATCGTATAACTCGCCTATTGCTATTTTACCCAAAAAGAACCCAGCTGCCACAGTCATACTTGACTCGGAGAAGGGTTCCTCTGGTATTCCAATTCATTTGTCCGTCACGATACCAATTTTGCTGCCTAGACCAGCACGCCACCAAATGGTCTTACAGGTTCACTTCTGCCGAATTCCGGCTTGAAGCTGCGGGCAGGGTACGCCCATTTTACCGCATTGCTGATGACTCTCAGAATTTCCGGCTTGTAATACGTCGGATACGTTTCATGGCCTGGACGGAAGTAAAAGATTTTGCCTTCGCCGCGACGGAACGTACAGCCGCTCCGGAACACTTCCCCACCCTGGAAGTTGCTTACGAACACAAGTTCATCCGGTACCGGAATATCGAAGAACTCACCGTACATTTCTTCCTTTTCGAGTACAATCTTGCCTTCAATCCCGTCCGCGATCGGATGGGATGGATTGACACACCATACGATCTCCTGCTCGTCAGCTACACGCCATTTCAGATCACAGCTGGTACCCATTAATGTCTTGAACGGTTTGGAGAAATGCCCGGAATGCAGGACAATCAGTCCCATGCCGTTCAATACACGCTGTGCAACCTTCTGTGAGATCTCGTCGCTTACGCGATCATGTGCCATATGTCCCCACCATATAAGCACGTCTGTGGAATTCAGCACTTCATCACTTAATCCGTGTTCAGGCTGATCCAGTGTAGCTGTCCGAATCGCGAATCCTTCGCCGCCAAGTCCGTCTGCCAGCGCCCGGTGCAGACCATCCGGATAGACTTCTCTTACTTCATCGTGAATTTTCTCATGGACAAATTCATTCCAAATGGTGACGTTAATCATATTCAATTTCCCCCTAGTGTAACCCTAAACCCACCACATGTCTCCCAGCGGTTCCTCGATCAATACTTGCTGGAGATTTTGCACGGCTTTAGAGAATCCTTCTTCAACCGACATCAGACCGTCTTCGTGTTCAATACTTACAACATAATCGTAACCTACCAGACGCAAGGCACTGATAATATCTGCCCAAGTCTTGTTATCGTGACCGTAGCCAACCGACCGGAATTGCCAAGCACGGTCCAGCATATTCGTGTAATCCTGCATATCTGTCAAACCATATTTGTTTACGTTCACCGGATCAATGGTTGTATCTTTTGCATGGAAGTGATGGATGGCACCCTCGCGTCCGAGAATGTGGATCGCCTGCACAGGATCAATTCCTTGCCACCACATGTGACTTGGATCCAGGTTGGCACCAATGACCTCACCAGCAGCTTCACGCAGTCTCAGCAATGTAGCTGGGGTATGCACCGAGAATCCGCCGTGCAGTTCCAATCCAACCTTCACATTGTGATCAGCTGCAAACTTGCCCCACTCTGTCCAGTAAGGAATCACTTTGTTTTCCCATTGCCATTTCAGAACTTCCTGGAAGTCATTCGGCCATGGGGCAACAGGCCAGTTCGGATATTTCGCATCTTCATGGTCTCCCGGACAACCGGAGAATGTATTGACTACTGGAACTTCCAGTTTTTGAGCCAATTGAACGGTTTTGACGAAATCATCGTGGAAACCTTTAGCGATATCTTTTTGTGGATGCAGCGGGTTACCATGACAGCTAAGTGCGCTGATGGTCAGACCGCGCGATTCCACCGCGTTTTTGAAGTTTTTCAGTGCTGCCTCATTGTTCAAAAGCTCCTCCGGATTACAATGTGCATTGCCCGGGTGACCTCCAGTTCCGATCTCCACTGCTTTCAAGCCCTTGGATGCTACGTAATCAAGTGCATCCTCCAATTTACGTCCTCCGAATAATACCAAAAATACGCCGAGTTTCAAGTGCGATTCCTCCCTGGATTAAATGTCGTATAATTGCTGATTAAATGAACCAAGAACTGCATAAATGTACCGTTCAGATCACAAGTTTGTCTTAATAGTGTGGAAAATCAAGAGCGTTTCTATCCTGAAATTAAACGTAACAATACTGGTTATTCCCGTGGAAGAACCATCCTTATGTGCTGGCACTTACTTCACTTTGAACATGTGATTGCTAATGCGATTGTACAATTTCTGTCTGATCTTCATCCGTTTTGGTTGCTGCAATTGGATCATAGGTGCTCTCAAGCATGATGTGCTTGCCCTCTAATGAAGAGCGCTGGAATGCGTGCATGGCTTCAAGCACGTGATATGCAAGCTTGCCGCTGGCTTTGTGTTCACGTCCGGCACGAATGGATTCGACCATTTCGGTAACACCAATTCCACGTTCATTTTGTCTGCTCTCGAAAACTGGGGTTACCGTCTCCCACGTGTCCTGACCGAATCTGCGCAGCTTCACTTCCCCATTGAAGAAGTTGGGGTCAGGTACACTCAGCGTGCCTTCAGTGCCGTAAATCTCAATTCGCGGCAGGTCCGATGCTCCACGGATATCGAAGCTGGTAATCATCGTTGCAATGGCACCGTCCGTAAAATCGATGGTCCCTGCCAGATGGGTCGGAGTCTGTACCCGCAGAGGCGTCCCTTCTTTCGGACCCGATCCAATGACGCGATCCGTAATCTGGATGCCTGCAGAGGAACTGATTCTCCGAATCGGTCCAAGCAGTGTAACCAGGGCGGTCAGGTAGTAAGGTCCCATATCAAACATAGGTCCGCCTCCGGCAATGTAAAAGAACTCCGGATCGGGATGCCATGCTTCTGGTCCGCCACCCATGAAGAATGAAGTAGCCGCAATCGGCTTCCCGATCATACCATCTTCAATGGCCTGACGTGCAGTCTGGATGCCCGACCCAAGGAAGGTATCTGGTGCGGATCCGACATACAGCCCCTTCTCTTCAGCAAGCTCAATAACCTTGCGACCGTCTTCTAGAGAAATGGCCAGCGGTTTCTCGGCATACACATGTTTGCCTGACTCGAGCACAGCCAGATCGGTCATGGCATGACTGCCAGGTACCGTCAGGTTCAGCACAAGCTCGATTTCCTTATTTTGCAGCAACTCATCTACATTGTAAACGTTTGCGATATTAAATTCATCTGCCCGTTCCTGAGCGCGTTCACGAATCAAGTCCGCTACAGCTACAACTTCTATAAGGGGACTGTTTTTGAGATTCTCCAGATAGATGGCGCTGATGTTTCCGCACCCGATGATGCCTGCTTTTATTTTCTCCAATGTGACGTTCATCTCCTTACGCATGGTGAGAAGCTGTGCATGAATGTTGTGCCTTGAATTTAATACTATGGTATTCCGTTTTGGGTTCAATTAAAATGAATAATATGATCGAAACATGAACTATCTGGTCATAATTTTCAAATTGCAAGGAGTATGCCAATGCCGACCGATTATTCCTGCCAGGTTCTTACAGCAGGCTTCTCATTTCACCGCAAACCCTATGCGGGTATTCATCCCGAAGGGGTTAAGAATTATCTTATGAGGCTGCAAACCGATGGACGCTGCCGGGCACGGATCAATGGCGAGATGTCACTCATTGATGCGGGCGATCTGCTTCTTTTCAGTCCGGACGAGCCTTATGAACTCAAAGTAGACAATGAACGCAATCCAATGGGGGAACGGCTTGTAGAGAGCGGTGACTACCATATCTTTTTCAATGGCTCCTGGGTGGATGAATGGTGGGAACGCCACAAGAGGCCTAACCGGATTAAGGTCGAACTGACCGAAAGCCTGCTGACCCTGTTCCGTCAACTCGTGCTGGAGCAGCGCCGAATCTCCAATCCGTATCCTGAGATCTCAAGTTACTACATGCGTATCCTGTGTTTGGAAGTGGACCGACTGCTCGCTGAGCATCCAACGATTACGAATACCAATTATGTGGCATATGAAATAAAAAATTATATCGAGGAGAATGCTTCCTCCCTGTTCAAGCTTGAAGATGTGGCAACTCATGTTGGCATCAGCGTTTCACGCGGAGTTCACCTCTTCAAAGAAGCGTTTGGCAAAAGCATTATGCAATACACCCTGGATGTACGGCTGAACATGGCCAGAGAACGGATCATTTTCAGTCCGATGACACTGGAACATGTAGCCGAATCGTCCGGATTTAACAATTATACGTATTTCCACCGCGTCTTCCGCTCCCGGTTCGGCATGTCGCCCAAGGAATTTCGCCTTATTCACCGGGAACAGATGTAAGGTATCATACGTCAATTCTGCTTATTTCCGCGCAGCGATCGCCTCGGATACGACCATGGCCAGATCTTCGTTGCCAAACATGGACAACACACCCAGAACGGTATGGTCGGGGATCTCCCCGGCTTCCTCTTTCGGCACAACCAGCTTCAGCACTTGCTGCAGTCGTTCATTGCTCTGCTGGTCAGGATAGGCTTGCCGGTACATCTCTTCTGGGTCCAGTCCGTGATTGGCACACCACTGGGCGAAGACCAGAATCATCATTTCCTCTTCCTGTTTATAGGTTTCAACGACCGCTTCCTCGATTTGTTTCCTGCGTTCTTTTTCATATTCATCCATGATGTCGTTCCTCCATATAGTTATTCTCATACCATTTGCAAAAACATTATTTTCGAATTAGCTGCTCAGCCAGTTCATGGCTATCCATCACATGACTCGCACTAATGATACAATCGTCGGGTGTATTCAGGTTGGCCAGAAAATGATCCACGGCCCCGCTAAACCCTCTACGGGTTAATACGGAATCCCAGCTGCCGAATGTTTCCTTGCGTTCAAGTTCTCCACGTTCCGAATATCTAGCTGTTTCCATATTTAGGACTTCTACCGATCTACCGCCGCCGTGGAGTTCGATCTTCTCCAGATCAGCCCCCGCCTCACGTACCATTTCAAACTGGCCATAAGCTTTTCTTCCAAGCTTGGCTGATCCTGCAGCATGCAGCAGCTGGTTCAGTTCATTCTTGCGTACCCATTGATGAACCAGTTCCACATTGTGATCTGAATACCATAACAACAGATCCAGCATATGAATCAGATCGTCATAGATGGTTTCTGCTGCAGGGCGATCCTGAATGCCTGTCCGATGCTTCGTTAACGTCAGGGATTCGTATCCTTGTCCGCCCTCCATCCATGCTTTCGCTTTTTGATACATAGGTGCGAATCTGCGATTAAATCCCACGGCGAGCAGCAACCCCTGTGCCTCGGCAAATGCAGTCATCTCTTCCGATTCACGGAGCGTGTAGGACAGCGGCTTATCCACATATACAGCCAGTCCCCATTCCAAACATTGCATCACAATATCAAAGTGTGCTTCCGTCGCTGTATGTACAAACACGGCATCCAGATCCCAGGATAACAGTTCTTTGAGATCCGTCGTTCCGTTGTCTAATCTATACGTATGCTGAATAGCCTTGACCGGCTCGGCTGATCGGTTCATTATCCCTGCAATCTCCACTTCCGGATGAGCGGTTAGGAGGGGCAAATACACTTTACGTGCAATATCCCCGAGTCCGATGATCGCAGCACGGGTTCGCTTTGTTGTTTCCATGATAAGCATTCCACCTTCAGATGAGTTCTAAGTTCCACGTCCTATAGTGTAACCCTTCAGGCAGCAACATGCCAGTGATCAGCAGGAGACCAGGAATGGATTATCCGGTTCATGGGCGAACGTGGTACACTTGGGAAGAAAGGCTTATAGGAACAGGACGTTCGAAGAATATCCTGACCTGAAAGGAGCGTTTGGGATTTGCGAAAATGGTTATGGCTCCTGTTATATGTTTTGCTCGCCGGAGTCACGTTTATTTACAGATATGAACTGCTGGCATGGACCGATCTGAATCCGTCCATCCCTCTTCTTATTGGAATAGCAGCATTGTTTGCCCTGGTTCCCGTCATTCCCTACAAGTTTGTTATTGCAGCGTTCGGGTACAGTTACGGCACCACGACAGCAGCTTGGGTATGCTGGGTGGGTACCACGCTCGCAGCGCTTCTCGTTTACGCCGGGGCCAGATATGTTTTTCGCAAACAGGCCAGAGCTTACCTGGATCGCATCCGTGGACTGAATCGGTTCACCAACTGGATGGAGGCTCATCCTTTCATGGGCGTCATGTCGCTTCGATTGCTGCCTGTTGTACCTCAAACCGCGGTCAATATTTATGCTGGCATTACCTACACGCCATTTTGGGTCTTCATGGCCGCCACAGCCATTGGCAAGATGCCTGCGATTTTTGTTTTTGCCTATGCGGGTGCTCAAGCGGAAACATCCATCTGGCTAAGTTTGCTCATTCTGGTGGGATATCTGGGATTTATGAGCATTGTTTTGCTGCTGTTCCGTTTTCGTTCGCGAAAAAAAGTCTGAATCATTTTTATCCGAAATGCATCTCATGACAGTCATTGTCCTGGTCCGGCTTGGTTGGCTTGCCAATTCAGGATATAATAGAAGAGCAAGCCAAATTCTTGTGTAACAAATTTCAATAAATACGGTAGCGAGTGATCGAAAGGGAGCGACTTTTGGCTTTGGATGAATGTCCAAAACAAGCGAAGCGACAGCTCGAACACGAGCACTGGATCTTCATCAGAAATGGAGTGAATATAGCATGGAACAACATTCAATTGAAAAAGCAACGTTTGCAGGCGGATGCTTCTGGTGTATGGTATCCCCCTTTGAGGAACTGCCTGGTATCCATAAAATTGTATCGGGTTATACAGGAGGACATACCGAGAATCCCACGTACGAGGAAGTCTGTTCGGAAACAACAGGACATGTTGAGGCCGTTCAAATCACGTTTGACCCTGCCATCTTCCCTTATGAAAAACTCGTTGAGTTGTTCTGGCAGCAGATTGATCCAACCGATACGGGCGGTCAATTCCATGACCGGGGTTCATCCTACCAGACGGCAATTTTCTATCACAGTGAGGAACAGCGTCAGATTGCGGAAGCTTCCAAGGCGGCTCTGGAGCAGAGCGGACGTTTTGACAAGCCCATCTTCACACCCATTTTGCCTGCCAAACCATTCTACGAGGCCGAAGAACACCATCAAGACTACCATCACAAAAACCCGGCTCACTACAAACGGTATCGCAAGGGATCTGGACGCGAAGATTTCATCGAGCGCAACTGGTCGGGCAATGTGGATAAAAGTAATCTGAAAGAGCGTCTGACGCCGCTGCAATTCGAAGTAACCCAGAATAATGCAACGGAACCGGCGTTCCACAACGAGTTCTGGGATCACCATGGCGATGGAATCTATGTGGATATCGTCTCTGGCGAGCCTCTGTTCAGTTCCACTGACAAATACGACTCCGGCTGCGGCTGGCCAAGCTTCACGCGTCCATTGCGTGACTACAACGTGAAGGAAAAAACAGACCTCAGCCACTTCATGATTCGTACCGAAGTCCGAAGCCGTGAAGGAGATTCCCATCTGGGGCACCTGTTCAACGACGGTCCTGCCGAAGCTGGAGGCATGCGGTATTGCATTAATTCGGCGGCTCTTCGCTTCGTACCGAAGGAAGACCTGCAAAAAGAGGGGTACGGCGAATACGCTGTTCTTTTCAAGTAACAGGGTTCAAGTAAGGGCCGTGAACCAAACCACATTCAAAAATGGCAAGAGCAGCGGGCTGTGTCCGCTGCTCTTTTTTTCGTGCAAATTTTCTGGGAGTATAGGTGTAAAGAGTTCGAATGGATTCAGATGCGTAAATACAGGACGACGGGGGATTAATGAATCTACATCCAACCAACGACCCAGCCGATCCAGTAGGCAAACGGAATCAACAACAACTGTGCCAGAAGAGTGCCGAATAAACGGGAAACCAGCATACAGCCATAGATCTGATTCATTCGATCCAGGCGGATCTCACCTCGCAGTGATTTGTCACTGAGCAGGGAAATTCGCGGATCAATCAGGATGGTCAGCAAAATGGTGGCAATTCCGTTGATTAACCCGGTCGATTGGGATGCAGCCACTGCCTGCCCTGGATAAAGGTACGCTGCGTACAAACTGGATAATACACCCGTCGTATAAATGGCTGTTACCGCTACATTTAGCGTCATTAAGCGCCTCGGCATCCCATGTTGTACTAATCGCTTAGCCATCTTCCAGGAAGGTGGCGTAATATAATAGGCTGCGTTTCTGATCTTGGTACCGTTCAACATCCCCCGAACCATCGACGGAATGGACCCGGCTGCTTCAAAATGCACAACCATTCTGGACGCGAGCTTCACCATGGTCGGAAAACACAATATGGCGATTGCGGTTCCCGCTGTCGCCGCACCCATCAGCCAGTGCAGCTGCGCAGCAAAGTTTGTGTTTCCTCCACTCGCTGCGGTATCCACCAGATTCCCTACCATCGGTCCCTGAGCCATGTTGGATGTTCGGGAGACCAGCAGCAAGATCCCTGACAAAGACAGGGCCAGTGCAATTCTGCGGGTTCGCAGCCCACCAAGGCGAAGCGCATAGGACAGGCTGTCTGCGGTATGAATAAGCATGGTAAACAGCATGGGAATAGCCAAACTCAGACTGAACATATGGTTTGAACTCCTTTATCTTCCTGTTATTGTACCTTTTTATGTATGTGACAGCATTATACTCCCCCAGCTAGCAAAAGTATAGAAATGGCAGTTCCCATAGGATGATTCATTACCGTTCTCCCACCGCCGAATTGTCGTTTATCCCTCCTCCCACAGGGTAATATACAACTAACTCATTATTATTACAGGAGGGATTCAGGCATGCCTTGGAATAAACATGATTATCCAGTATCCATGAAAAATCTGGAGCCTCGCGTCAGACATAAGGCAATTGAAATTGCCAATGCCTTGTTGGATGACGGGTACGAGGAAGGACGCTCAATTGCCATTGCGACTTCCAAAGCCGAGGAGTGGGATGAGAATCATCCCACATCAGATTCATCCCATTCGGACAAATCATCCGATCATAACAGATCATCTTCTGGACGACATCACTCAGAACCGATATCCTCATCGAAAAGCCATGACAATATTCACGTGGTGCCTACGGATTCAGGCTGGGCGATTAAGGAAGAAGGCAAATCCGGGCATGTATCGACGTTCGATACAAAAGCCGAAGCCGTGGACGCCGCCAAAGAAATCAGCAGCAAACGGAACATTCGGGCCATTATTCATAATCAGGATGGACAGATTGCCTCTTCCATCAAATCGTGACAGTTTGGGAACGCCATACTCTTGGACCCGTGTGAGGTATACAATCGATCGTTAGAGTATAAAGCAAAAAAAGTCCTTTTCACCGCCGCTCAGGCAGTCAAAAGGACTTTTTTTGTGGTCTCCATTAATGGGTGACCCCTCTAGCTACCGAAGCTCGAGGTGCAGAGGTACTCACTACCTTGGCTGCAGAAGGCATCGTCACCTTCACAGCTGAAGTTGTCACCGTCCGGCGAGCCGGAACACTGACCACGTACGTAATGACTTTACTGGCAATCCACACGGCCAGAATGGTATATAAAGTTTCTTTTACCGGAAGAAAGAAAAGGGATAATCCCAGCACAAACGCATCGCTGACAAAGAAAACTGTTCCGAGTTTCCATCCCTTCCAGCGGCTAACCAGCACGGCGAGTATATCGTCTCCGCCTGTCGCTCCGCCGAAACGAAGCACAATTCCTGCCCCTATACCCGTCAGTACACCGGATAAGACTGCTGGAATCCACAGGTTACCGCCAAACGACATCACAAGTGTTGAGTATCGCTCAAAGCCGTCATAGAACAGGGAGAATGCACCGACGCCAATCAGCGCCTGAATCATGAACTTCCAGCCCTTGATGAACCAGGCCAGAATCATGACCGGAATATCGAGCAGCAGCATGCCGATGGCAGGTGATAATCCTGTCGCATATTTTCCGAGCAGGGCCAGACCGACAAATCCGCCCTCCGATAAATGATTCTGAAAATTAATGTGATAGTAGGCGAATGCCAAAATAAAAGTACCGAGCAGCATGATGACGAGCTTTCCCGCCTCAGCCTTAACGTGTTGTTTTGTTAACGATGTTCTCTTCATTCAGGTTCCCTCGCAGTTTGTAGGTTGGTTTAAACCGACCGTACCCTGCAAAAGGCAAGCCTGGAAGAAATCATCGTATTTGTCCTTCGAATATTCATTCCAATCCCCTCTTTCGCAGAGTCAGCCGTTTTTTGAATACGGTTGGTTTACTCTACAAGGGGCGCTATGTGTATGAGAGATCGTAACGTTTCCAGATCGTCCTTGGGGAGATTGTCCTTCGGGAACTCATGGTATCCTGATCCTTTCTGTCTGTTGTGGTTAGCTATGCCAATTAAACGTATACTTTACACTAACCACTTCGATTGTAGCCCATCTTCCGATCGCTGTTATCCCCGGATTTTTTTGATTCCCTTTCCTAAGGGAAAAATCCTGTGATAAAGGCGAGCACTTCGTTTCTTCAGACGGTCTACACTCTCCGTTAACGTGTAAAGGTTTAGTTTAAACTTCTATAGCTAACTTGCTTGTTCTTCTATTATATACCACCGACGAGTGCGGGTCTAAACAGCAGACCCTCCAAAAAAGCGCATAAAGCAGGTTCTTGACTGCTCCAGCAGTCAAACAGCCACACCAGGACAATCAATGCTTGCTAATGGTGCAACCTGCTCCTTCATTCTATGACCAATGACTCCGAATATAACTGTCAGTCACCCAACTGTGACAATTTGGGTCCAATTTTTATATTTGTGCGAATTTTGAAGGAATCATCGGCCGCTTCCACATACACTATAGCAAACGAAAATCGGCTTATTCTTGTCCGGGTGCAGACGTTTTCAAACTTACTCTGCTTTTTATGGTATAATATAACAATTGATTCCCACTACCGTTTAAGCGAGGCGGATTGATGAAAACGTTAAAGCCAAGAGTCTTTATTGGCTGCTCGCTGGAAGCGAAGCCGATTGCAGCCGCAGTACACGAAAACTTGCGTTTCTCTGCCGAAGTTACTCCTTGGTACTCCGGTGTTTTTAATCCAAGCAGCTACACCATGGACGATCTGGAAACTGAGGTACGCACGACAGACTTTGCCATTTTTATCTTTCATCCGGATGACATATCCAAGATTCGCGGGAAGTACTATGCATCTGTCCGAGATAATACAATGCTTGAAATGGGTCTGTTTATGGGCCGCTTGGGGCGAAAGCGTATTTTTTTCATTCTTCCTGAGGATATTACGGACATCAAGGATGCCACAAAAGTTGAAGGATTGCGCATGCCTACAGATCTGCTGGGATTGAATCCACTGGTCTATGAAATTCGTTCGGATGGGAAGTGGGCGCCAGCCGTTTCGGTCGCTTGTTCCAAAATCGCTGACAGTATTGAAGAACAGGGGCGCTGGAGTGATCCGGAATTGGAAGAAATCATCACCCGGCATAAAGTGGCTGAAGGAGAAGCACGTTTGCAATTGCTCAAGCTGCTGCGATTCTTCAGAGAATTGCTGCGGGTTCGCAAAGCCGATGCCGCCATGCTTAATCGGATGAGCGATGCCCTTCGTACAGCTTTTGTGTCCCATCCTCCATTCGCAGTACGTGGTACAGCCATATACCGGACAGATGACAGTGGTTATATCGAGCAATTATGTGGTAATGTAGGAGAACCGGGGAGAAAATATGAACTGTCTGCCAACGACGACTTGCAGCCAGATGACCCCAAGCGCATTCTGGTCATTGATTCTTACCGCGAAAATAAAATCAAGATTAACCTGTATGACGATTACCTTGAGAAAGAATATCTGCTATGCTATCCTGTAGCCAAGAGGTATGTGATTACGGTTCATATTATTGGACATATAGAAGCGGATGAGGCGGTATTTCAACAGATTGATTTACAAAATCGTCAACTGTTTAACGCCATCAACGATTTGTTAGGAGGCGAACCGGAATGAAACCGGAAATGAAAAAAATAAGCAAGCGCTGGGGCAGCGAGAAAAAGGTACGCCTCAGTTCTGCGCCCGAATCATCACGACCGGTTCCGGAACCCAAGGAAGAAGATCGTTTCCACAAACCGGCCGTACCGCTAATTACGATTGGCCCTTCACTGAAGGGGAAGGAACGCCCCTATAAGGTTATCCTGGAAAAAGAAGCATTGTACGAGAAGCCCCAATATTTGGCTTAACATGCTAAGCAACGTTCTCAAGCCTGCCGCTGAATCGGCAGTCATGGATAGGCCCCGCCGCCCAAGGCAGGGGCTTTTTTGTTGGAATCTTTTGTTTAGGTTGCAGTCCTTTTCCCACAACGTGATGGAAAGACCGCAAAATTAACTTCGGGAAGCATCAGCTACTCTTTTACGTCCTTAGGTTTCCTGCAAAACCCAAAAATTATACCTTATTTTGGAGCTGACTTGTCCTGCCCTCCCGCCTTCAATCGTCGTACATGACCTGCAGAAAAACCGCTCCAATTTTTTCCGGTTGTATTCCGTATCATCATTGCATATATTGATTATAATATAAGAACATACGTTCTGTAAATATAAAACATGTTCGAATTCAAGGTTAAGGAAGTGAATGTATGTCATCCTCCCCTTCCGCCCCATCCCCCGCGGATGAAGACCACCGTTTGGTTAAAGGCCTTGTTGTACGTACCCTGCTGCTGGATGTGCTTGAACGGGATATTCGTACTCTGGATACACTGCTGTTGAAAATGCCTGAAGTCTACGTCCTGTCCCTGAATCGGATTCAAAATCAGGTACTCAAAGAAATGCTGGCGGTTCGTAAACAGATGCGCAAACGTGGTGTCAAGATTCTTGAAGAGAAACGTGAAACGGAAGGAATTGAAACGATCTATCTGTGCAGAGGATACTGGCAGCGATTCTACATGCTGTGGACATTCGCGCGTAATGAAGTTAAACAAGAACTCAGCCGGCATCTAAACATTGATCTGACACAGCGACTATAGGATGAATTGGAATACAGGTTGACCCGGGAAGGCCGAGTTCATTAAGATGGAATGGAGCGCCCAGACTTCTCTGGTTGAAATTCCTTCATACGTCTCAACACTCAAGGAGCTGTACTTTATGAATTCGAGTTCGATTAACCAAATATCCAGATATATTGGCGTTGCCGCAGATATCACCGAACTGATCGGGCAGACACCCGCTGTAAGACTGAACAGGCTCACAGGTAACGACTCTGCTGACGTATATGTCAAACTGGAATATTTCAATCCAAGCGGCAGCGTCAAGGACCGAGCTGCCTATAACCTAATCGTTCAGGCTGAACGTGCAGGACTTCTGCTCCCCGGAGCGACAATCATCGAACCAACCAGCGGCAACACCGGGATCGGTCTTGCAATGAATGCTGCTGCCAAAGGCTATAAAGCCATTCTCGTCATGCCGGATAATATGTCCAAGGAACGCATCAATATTCTGAAAGCCTACGGTGCAGATGTGGTACTTACCCCTGCGGCTGAACGGATGCCTGGGGCGATCCGCAAAGCGAAGGAGCTTCACGCTGACATTCCGGGCAGCTTCATTCCTCAGCAATTCGAAAATCAAGCCAATCCCGACATTCACCGGGTTACCACCGCACCCGAAATTGTGCAGCAGATGGAAGGCAAGCTCGACGCCTTCATTGCCACTGCGGGAACGGGCGGAACCATCACCGGAACCGGAGAAGAGCTGCGCAAGCAGCTGCCGGGCATCCGGATCTATGCGGTGGAGCCCAAAGGTTCACCCGTGCTGTCCGGCGGCGAGCCCGGGCCACACAAGCTCGTCGGTACAAGTCCCGGATTCATACCGGACATTCTGAATACCGACGTGTGGGATTCCATTATCCAGGTGTCCGATGAGGATGCACTGGATACGATGCGGCAGCTTGCTGCACGAGAAGGGCTGCTGCTCGGCCCTTCATCCGGTGCTTCGGTGTGGGCCTCCCTTCGCATTGCGAAGGAACTGGGGCCGGGGCACCGGGTGCTCTGCATTGCGCCGGATACCGGGGAACGGTATCTGAGCATGGGTATTTTTTAACATCACAGAAAGAGCTCTTCGCAAAAAAACGGCTCCTGCCAAAATAAGCTGTTGCTCTCTTACAGACGGTTAATCCGCAGAGAACAGGAACTTAATTCGGTAAGGAGCCGTTCAATTTCTAAAAATATACGAAATTAGTGTGTCAGCGTCGTCCATTCGACACCTTTGGGAAGCAGGGCTGCAATGCGGTCTTTGGCTTCCTTTTTGGTATACAGCGATTCATCAAGAATGGCCGCAGAACCCGAATCACTGCTCGTCCGGATCAAACGTCCCAGACCTTGTTTCACGCGCAGGAGCATATATGGAAGATCGATTTCTTCATAAGGCGCTTCCGATGCACTGCGTTTTGCGTTAAATACAGGATCCTGTGGTGGATATGGAAGCGACCAGATCATGACATTGGATAATGAAGGTCCTGGAACATCCAGCCCTTCCCACAAATTGACGGAGCACAGCACACTTTCCTCGTCCTGTTGGAACGCCGCGATCAAGTCACTGATTTCCCGATCTCCCTCGTACATAAAGCGCAGTCCTTGGGCTTCAGGAATATGAACAATGTCCTGTTTAAACGTGCGCAGCTCCTCCATAGTACGGAACAGAATGAGCGCACGGCCTCCACTCTCCTGCAGCAAGGACACCGCGTCCCGCAACCGATTTTCGTTTTCCGGGTGACCTGGTATAGCTTCATCTGTAATTTTCATCTGCATTTTGTCCGCATAGTCATATGGAGAAGCAACGGAGAACGATACAAAATCATTAATTCCCAGGCTGTCTGCCACATAACGGAACGAATTGTCCACAGATAGCGTCGCGGAAGAGAATACGATGGGGATGCCTGTATTGAACACACGCTCGTTCAGGATTTCCTTTACCGTGCGTGGCATGATGGACAATGTCGTCTCATCTTCATTCTCTTCAGCCCAGCAGATGTACCCGTCTTCCTTGCGGAAGAGGGACAGCGCGGTCTGAATCATGTCCAAATGCTCTTCCACAACACGCATCTGATACCCATCGAGCGAGAACAAGCCGCTCTCAAACACCAACTCTTCGCCAATGGCATCCAGCACACTGGTCAGGCGTTCAATCTCACGCAGCAGCGGTGCCTCCACCCGAACTTCCTTCCGATCCGATCCGGGAATAGCCACCGTGTACGTATCCAACAGCGCAAACAGTCGTTCACTGCTCTCAATCGCTTCATCTACACGTTCGGCAAGCGATTCACGAATCTCCCCTTCCAGGAGCCGGGTTACCAGTTCCTCGAAGATGCGGTGCTTCAGTTTGTAGCTCAGTGCGTTCAGGGCTGCTTCTTCCAGCAGATGCCCTTCATCAAATACAACCGAGCTGTGATCTGGCAGCAGTGGCAGTTGTCCCTCGCGTTTGCGAGCCTCATAGGTCCACACATGCTCCATGTAATAGTCATGGGAACAGATGATGATGTCCTTGGAACGACGGTAATGGTCGCGAGACAGCGTTAGGCCGCAGCGTTGACGTTTTGGACAGACGAAGCAATCCTGGAACGGGTCCCAGTTGATTTTGTTCCACTGGCGATCATTCAGATGCGGGTACTGTTTGCGATCACCATACGGATGAAAAGCCTGAAGTGTACCCGGCGTATTCACAAAATCCGGTAGACTCTCATGCACTTCTTCAATGACAGGCGCATCCTCGTCCGCGAATCTCACTGCACTTAATTTGTTCAGACAAACGTATTGATCGGGTGACTTGCCGAGACGGGCGTCCACTTGCAAATCCAGATGCTCAGCAAGCTTCGCAATATCTCCGCCTGGCTTCACCAGTTGTTCTATCAATGACTCATCGGCACAGGCAATCACTGCCGGTTTGCCCGTATAACGCGCATAACAGACCGCGTAGAGCAGGTAGACTAATGTCTTGCCTGTTCCTACACCGGCCTCAGCCATAATGGTCTTTTTATCTCCATAGGCCCGTTCGAGCTGGTACGCCATAAAAATCTGTTCATCCCGTACCTCAAAGCCGGACTCTGGCAAAATATCGTAAAACACATCGGCAACCCATTCCCCCAAACGGGATACAAAAGGTTCTGCCGGATCATATGCAAAAGGATAACGTTGTGTAGACAATCCTTGGTCAGCCTCCATTCTTATACAAGCGGTCCCCGTTCTGTTTCCGTTCAAAAAAAGGCCGCTGGGCAAAAGTTAATTATCCCACGTCATGAAGTGGGTGACAAGCTTTTTTTACTACGATGCATATATAATTTAGAAAAAATATACATTCGAATCCATCATAGGAGTAGCAGTGCTCCATGAATAACCATTCTTCACAACCAGCGCATTCCCCAGACTCGGCACAATGAGACATTAACGGATCGACAGGGTCATCCCATCACAGTTAATCAAAATGTTCGAACCGTTGGCAGCCGGAGACCAACTACGCTGGAACTCTCACTTTCTCAAAAGGATCACCCATTTTGACCGTGAACGCATTCCTGAGCAGGTTGTCCATGCCCGTGGCGCTGACGCTCAAGCCCTATTTAAAGTAGAAAACTTCACTTTTACACAGGTCCGCTCTCCTCTTTTAAAACAGCTACAGGTTCATTTCGGTGGATCATGTGTTTTTCTCATGCCATTTCTTAGATCACGGGTTCCTATCCACGTTCATATTGGACGATTGGTCGTTAAATCAGGGTTATCAGCTAATGAGAGGATTATACATTCCCACTTCAACAGGCTACGTTCAGGGCTGTAATGCTTGATGCATCAGCTTGTATAGCTCACCCAATCAAATGATTATTGATGATAACGCTTACAACATTTACCATGGACCTGTGCCACAACGAATTCCATATCCCATTAACCAAGGAGGTTTGCGTAATGAAATTATTCCCTTTTTCTTCTGCTCATGCATCTGCACCCGCTGAACGTTCGTTGAAATCGAAAATGGCCCACATCTGCCTGAGTGCCGCTTTTCCTCTATTATTGATCAGTAGTGGATCAGCTGGTGCGGTGGAACTCATGGAGAACGGCGTGACAAATCCCACTGAATCCGTAGCTGCACCCACTGCCGTACTTACAGCAGGTGACTTGTACGTAGCTCCTAACGGATCGGCAAGCAATCCAGGGACGCTCGAAAGTCCAACAACACTGGCAAACGCACTGACCCAGATCGCTCCAGGCAAAACCATCTATCTGCGTGGTGGAACCTACAACTTCTCGGAAACAATTACAATTGAAAGAGGCAACAGCGGTACATCGGGACAGCGGAAAAGTCTGGTCGCCTACGGATCGGAAAAGCCTGTCTTCGATTTCTCGGCCCAAGCCTTCGCCTCCACGAATCGGGGCCTGCAAATGTTTGGAGATTACTGGCTCGTTAAAGGGCTAGAAGTAAAGGGTGCCGGCGACAACGGTATCTTTATCGGGGGCAGCTACAACCGTCTGGAGCAGATCGAGGCTCATCATAATCGGGATACAGGCATTCAGTTAGGCCGTTATGCGTCCACCGCCGCCAAGAGTGAATGGCCTGCTTATAATGAAGTCATCCGGTCCTATTCCCATGACAATTACGATCCGGATAATGGCGAGGATGCAGATGGCTTTGCCGCGAAATTGACCGTTGGCCCGGGCAACCTTTTCGATGGCTGTATTGCAGCCTACAATGTGGATGATGGATGGGATCTGTACAGTAAAACGGATACGGGTGCTATTGGTGTCGTGACGATCCGCAATAGTATTGCCTACGCCAATGGTGCAACTTCGGACGGCACCTCCACCACCGACAGTGACGGAAATGGCTTCAAACTGGGCGGTGAGAAAATCGCCGTGAATCATATTGTGGAGAACAGTATTGCCTTCAACAATAAAAAGCATGGCTTCACGTATAACAGCAACCCCGGCTCCATTCAGATGAAAAATAACACGTCCTGGAAAAATGGCCAAAGCAACTTTGCCTTCGATTTAGGCACACATATCTTCACGAACAACCTGTCCTTCGAAGGCGGTGCCAGTGACAAAACAAGCGGAACGGACGTCGGCAGCACCAACGTCTGGTGGAAAAACAAAAAGAGCGTGAACGGCAAAGGCCTGCTTGCAAGCGCAGCCGACTTTGTCTCCCTTGTGCCCTCAGTAACCCGGAGCAGCGATGGAACGCCTGTGCTGGGCAATTTCCTGAAACTTGCAGGCGGCAGTGATCTCATTGGGTCAGGTACGCCTTCAGGTACAAATATTGGGGCACGATAAAAGATAATAAGAGATTAAAAGCAAAATCCCCTTCTCATACCAGCCCAATCGGCGGTATTGAAGAAGGGGATTTTTGAATTACTGTAAAATAATTGCCCGGTAAGAGTTCTGAGTTGGCTTATCCAAACGTGACAACAAACTGCTCACCATATGTACATTTAAAAGCAATAGTAGTACAACAGACTACTTTCCCCCTGGGTATATGAAAACATACGTGCTCTCGTCGGATAGCTCTTCTGAAAAACAAAAGTCTAACTGATCAAAGTTTCTGATATCCCTCACATCTGTAATCTGGCGCTCTGCCATATGCCGTACCATTTCGCCTCTGGCCATCTTGGCACGGGTTGCCTTTTCAACAACCTTCCCATCGACCATTTGTCCGAAAACACAAGTGATAAACCGGGTTTCCTCTCTCAGAAAAGGCGTGATGTTTTTGCTATACTCTTTGGAAGCTAAATTCAGAATACAGTTGCTTTCCGACTGAAGCTGATCTGCTAATTTGCTGCCCCAAAATTGATAGAGGGAACTAAACCCCGGACCTTGCAACTTGCCCTGCATCTCCAACCTATAGGGTGTAACTCCATCCGAAGGTCGTAACATGCCATAAAAACCGGATAATATGCGCAAATGCTGCTCCAGATACGCCAGTTCTTCCTGCTGAAAAACACCCGCTGCCATATATTGATACTGAATGCCCTCATAGGCATAGATGGCTGGCGTAAGATTGGCTTTTACATTCATTTTTCGAATCCGTTCCATGTTCTGTTCGGCGATTGCATCATTACACTTCCATAACGCCTTGAGCTCGTCATAGGATAACTTTTGGAGTACACTCAACAGTTGTTCTGACTCGTTTATAAAACGCGGCATCTGCGCGCTGGTCATAAGATCGGTATCGATCTTCATCTTTTTGGCAGGTGATATGATAATTCTCATCGTGCTGATCCATCCTTAATCTACCGTTGTTTTTATCGTTATCCATTGTACAGGATTGGACAGGCGAATCCAATGGTGAAGCATATTTTCCTCTCTTGCCTTTGTAAAATAACATGGAACAAACAGACTGTAGTATAGGTTACATTTCGAAATGAACAATCAATCGAACCCGCTTTGTCTGGCATAGGTCCTTGCTACTAGACAAAGAAAAAACTTATCAATATGTTATTAGCTGAAGTTGGGCCCATATTCTCATGGTCACCATGAGCTGTTTTGTTATGATTATATACGATGTGTTTGAATTGCTATTTTCCAAAGAGAAAGGGTGCCGCTTTTTATGTTTGTTTTTCATTTACTGTTCGCTCTCGCACTTTTGGGCGGTTCGGGCAGCTCCAATGATGCCACATCTGCACAACTGGAAATCAATCCGTTACAGCCTCACCCTGCTGATTCTGAACTTGTTTTAGAATCCGGTTTAAAGCCTTTCCGGTCTGAACTAACCTACAAAGGACTTAAGCCAGATTATAATCCATTCGAGCAGGCCGCCAGCGATCTTCAGGACAAGCTTTTTGAAAGTGCACCATCTCCGCTTCTATCTGAACCCGGAGATACAGGTACATTTGATTACGGCGGACAATTCAAATTGTTAAACGCTGTCCCTCTGAAGCAGCAAAGTATTGAATTCGGACCATTAACTATTCATATTATGGATGTTCAATTGTTAGAGGCTCGTGGGATTCCTGAGGATTCCCGAGAAAACATTTCTATTCTGAATCAAGAAGATATCGGTCCTGATATGACTTATATCAAAATCATCTACAGTGTAGAAAATACAACGGATCAAAATATCGGATTTTACGGTTTGAATTCCATTCATCCGAACACGGGTTATCCCATCTCAGCAGATCGTAATTTCATGAGGAAACCTTATGTTTATCATCAATATGACGGCGTAGTCATGGATAATATGGGCTATGGTTTAGTATATACAGATGACCCCGACAAGCTGGAATCCATTGAATTGGTTTTCAATAGAATCTATGACTACGACACCGGAGAAACCATTGTAGAGCCTACTTCGTTGAATATTCCTTTCACGGTCCAAAAGTAATATTAAACTGATATTTGCTTCAAATGCTAAGATATCATTTGTCAACGATATAATAATGGTTAAACCCCAGCCACGTACCTGCAGAAGAGCAGCATACCATACACAGCTGGGGTTCCTTGTTATATTAAGAAATCGTATTTGCTCTATTTAACGCCTCCACCTATCTCACTGCGTAAAATCATGCTGCCCAATGGTCAGCAACGTCGGCCTGCTTTTGCTCCATACGGAAGTAGCAATTTTCGGATTATAGTAGTACAGCGCCCCGTTCGTGGGGTCTGCACCATTTAGCGCCGCGCGAGCTGCGCGGTAGGACGTCTGCGTCGGCTTTTGATTAAACTGACCGTCGTCAATCGCAGTGAACTGCCCTTTCTGGAAAATCACCTTCGGAATGGAGGATGGGAATGCGTCCGACTGCACACGATTCAAGACGACGGCCCCTACAGCAACCTGTCCTTCAAAGGATTCCCCGCGCGCTTCCCCGTGGATCAGCTTCGCCAACTGACGCAGCGTCTCACCTTCAGCTTTGGCCTTCTTGTTCAACCTGTTCAGTGTCGCCGGACCTGCAATCCCATCCGCACTTAGCCCCTGAGCTTGCTGGAACTTGCGTACAGCGCTTTTGGTAATGGAACCGTAATATCCGGTCAATCCCGCATAGAAGTATCCCAGATCACTTAATTGCTCCTGCAATTGCAGCACATGCTCACTTTGAACGCCCTGCTCCAGTTTCTGTGCTCCCGCAGACGGAGCTGCCATCGTGAGACCGAGAGCCATCGCGAAGGCACCGAGAAACACACTGACTCGCCCTGCTCTTTTGCCAGCCTTTTTCCCCCTCTGATGAGTTACTGCCCGACTCACGGTGATAGGTTCCATATTTCCAGCACTTTTACATAATTCTAACCTATAAGCTTTAATCAGTTCATTGGCACTTTTTGTTCTACTCACATTATTCTTTTCATTCATTTTATTCGTTTGATCCATTTTACTATCGTTCTTCATGATTTAATTAACCTCCATTATTCTGAGTCCAGACTCCATATCTTCCCCTGAACCCTCCCTTATGGACATCCCGAGTGTCATTATAGGATATAGCCAAAGTGCCGTCTATCGGACCGATGGAGCATGAAAAACAGGGCTTTGAATACAACAAAAAGAGGTATGAGCCCATGGTCACGTCATGGTCATACCCCTTCTTGTATCAACCTTCTGCCGCTTGTCCAACCCGTCATTTCCGTAGGCAGGCAGACCCGCACAAAAGTTGCGCTTGAATTTATTTACATTTACTCAGCCAGTTCCTGACCCTTGGTTTCCCGGCCGAGGAACAGCACAGCTGCTGCGCCAATCAGGATTGTCACGAAGAAAATCGTGAAAATCAGGCTGATTTCCACCTCACGCTGAACCAGCATACCGACCATCAATGGAGCAAGCACGCCCCCGATGCGGCCTACCGATGTGGCAAGACCTACGCCTGTCGAACGAACCGAATCTGGATACAATTCCGGACTATACGCGTAGAGACCGCCCCATGCCCCCAGATTGAAGAAAGAAAGACAGATGCCTGCGGTGAGAATCGCCGCTTCGGTCGTCGCGAGCCCAAAAGCGATTGCGCTCACTGCCGTGAGTGTAAGGTAAACGACCAAGACGAATTTACGTCCGTACCGCTCGATAAAATAAGCTGCTGTGAAGTAACCTGGCAGCTGTGCCAAGGTCATGATCAGCACGTACTGGAAGCTTTTGACCAGCGTGAAGCCTTTGGCCATCACGACGGAAGGCAGCCACAGGAACATGCCGTAATACGAGAAAATCACCGTAAACCACAAGATCCAGAGCATGATGGTTGTCCGGCGATGCGGAGCAGACCAGACCGCAGCCACCTTCTCCCGGAACGTTGTCTTCCGGATGGTCTTGTTATGCTTGTAACGCGGCGGGTCCTGAATGACACGGCGCAGATACAGTGCATAGAACGCCGGAACAGCACCAATGGCAAATGCAATTCTCCATCCGTATTCCGGGATGACGAAGTTGGCAATAAGCGCCGATACAATCCAGCCTCCAGCCCAGAAACTTTCCAGCAGCACGACAGCACGGCCGCGTTCCGCGGTTGGCATGGACTCCGATACCAGCGTGGATGCTACAGGCAGCTCTCCGCCGAGTCCGATCCCTGCAATCAGGCGCAGTACACACAATACGGCAAAGCCAGTCGCCAAGGCAGATAACCCGCTCGCAATCGTGAAGATGAGCAGGGTCCACATCAAGATGGCCTTACGGCCAAAACGGTCAGCAAGTGCACCTGCAAGCAGTGCACCCAGTGCCATACCGATGGAGTTGATACTGGTCAGCACACCGACTTGTCCGGGACTGAGGCTCCATTCCTTGGCGAGGGCCGCCACGATGAAGGAGATCATGCCGACTTCCATTGCATCAAACAGCCAGCTCATGCCGGCACTGAACAGCAGCTTGCGCTGCTTGGGATTCCGCAGCACTTCCAGTTTAGTCATAACGATAGCTCCTTGATCTCTAAGTAGTCATTCTGACACTAAACCATTATTATGCAGAATGATCCAGAAATCAATGAAAAATACGCTCTTATACCCGCCATCACTGAATAGCTCACCCCTTGAGTGAACCCGCTGTCAGACCTGCAACAAAATAACGCTGAAGCAAAATGAACAGCGCAATCATCGGAATGGCGGTCACCAGCACCCCGGTCAGCATCATCGGATAGTTGGTCACATACTCCCCGCGGAACTGCATGAGTGCCAGCGGTAACGTCAGCTTGGATTTGCTGCTGAGCATCAGCATCGGAATAAGCAGATCATTCCACACCATGACAAGCAGAAACGTAGCCGTTGCTGCGAGTGAAGGTGCGGCAAGTGGAAGCGCAATCCGTGTATAGAGCCGCCACTCGCTCGCCCCATCCATGCTGCCCGCCTCCAGAATTTCGGCATTCAGCATGCGCATAAATCCAGTCAGCATGAATACGGAGACAGGCATCAGCATCGCGGCTGATACAACGATCAATCCTGTGAGACTGTCCGACCATCCCAGCGTACGCGTAAGGGAATAGATCGGCAGCATGCTGACCTGGGAAGGAACGATAAGGCCCGCCACGAACAGGGCGAATACGATTTTGCCCACACTGCCGCCCCAGCGGACAATGGCATAAGCGATCATGCTGCTCAGCAGCAATTCAATCACAACCGTACCCAGCGTCACGACAAGACTGTTGCCGAAATATTGCCACATCGGCTGATTGCGAAACATGCCCGTAACGTTATCCCACGTAAACGGGTCAGGCCAGCTGAATGGACTGGTGAAGAAGTTGCTGCTTGTTTTGAATGATGATACAAACACGAAGTACAGCGGCACGATGATCAGCATCGCGTACACCAACAAGATCAGGCGATTGAACCATTTTAGAAACATATGCACTCCCTTCTGCCTCTTGTGCGAGACGAACGTTCCAGCATCAATAGCTTACCCGGTCGGCACGCAACGCCTTGAACTGCACGAACGTCAGCAAGGCCAGCAGAACCAGGAAGATCATCGAACCCGCAGAAGCGAGACCAAATGAATAGCTGCCAAAGGCGGTATGATAAATATAAGTAGTCAAAATTTCAGTAGCGTAGTTCGGGCCTCCGTCCGTCATGGTGAAAATGAGGTCAAATGCCTTGAACGATTGAATCGTTGTATAAGCAACGACAATTGTAGCCGAAGGAGCAAGCAGCGGCCAGGTCACGGTACGGAATACCTGCCATTTGCTGCCGCCATCCATTCGAGCCGCCTCATAGAGCTCAGCCGGAATGCCTTGCAGACCCGCGATAAACACAATCATCATCTGTCCGGCATGTGCCCAGACCTGTACGGCTGCAATGGAGTAGATTGCGATTTTCGGATCACCAATCCAATTTCGTGCAAGACTCTCCATGCCAGCTCCGTTCAGCCCATAGTTAATCAATCCAATGGATGGATCATACATAAAGGCCCAGATCAGTCCAACCGATACGGAGGACAAAATGGCAGGGAGAAAATACAGCGCACGAAGTACGACACGTGTCTTGGTGTTTTTAACCAGCAACAGGGCCAGGACAAGTGAAATAAAGGTTTGGGCAATAACCACCGTCAACATGAATTCAACGTTGTTGCCAAAAGCCTTACGAAAGACGATGCTGCTGAGACTGTCCTTATAGTTATCCAGCCCTACAAACGCATACGACGGGGATACCCCGTCCCAATCCGTAAAGGAGTAGAACAGCCCCGTCAATGTAGGAAATACGAACAGTCCCACGTACAGCAGCAACCCAGGTAACAGAAACAGGGATAGCTGAATACGGTTCTTCATCGCTTACTTCCCGATATGCTGATCAATGATCGCTTGCGCCTGCTTGGCGGCTTCTTCAGGGGAAGTCCCGCTAAGCACGGCCTGAATGGAGTTCGTGACTGCCTTCTGATTATCTCCGTTCAGGATGGTGAACCGCGGCTGGAACACGGTTTTTTTGCTCGCCCACTCTCCGGCAACCTGAAGCTCGGCAGAGTCGTACTTCACGTCATTTACGGTCACGTTTTGTCCCGTCGAGTTGGCATACTCCCCTGCCACTTCCGGTTTACTCAGAAACTCGACGAATTTCTTCGCTTCTTCCGGATGTTTGGATTTGCTGTTCACCGCGAGCATAAATGTTGTGGTATGAACCCCTTCATACTTCGCCTGATCTGCACCTACCGTAATCGGTGCAAGCAGCTTCTGCTCCAGATTCGGGTTTTGCAGCTTGTTCTGAGCCAGCTGATAGGAACCACTTGCAAGCATGGCTGCCTTTTCCTGAATGAACAGCGCCCCCGCTGCCGGATCTTTGGTACCCAGTGCATCCTGCTGGAAGTAGCCTTTATCGTTCAGTTCCTTAATCTGTGTGAGTGTTTTCACCCAAAACTCATCCGTCAGTTTCGCCTCCCCGGCTTCCACTTTGGTAAAAATGTCGTCACTCGGTGCATTATTCATAACCATGGTGTTCATGAATTGACCTGGACCAATGTCCGCGCCGGCAAAGGCGATCGGGATAATGCCGTTGTCTTTCAGCGTCTGGCAGAGTGCCAGGAAACTCTCCCAATCCTTCGGTGGTGTTAGTCCATATTTTTCAAACAGTTTCACATTGTAGATTGGATCGTTGTACACAAGCTGATACGGTATGGCATATTGCTTGCCATCAAGCTGGCCTGCCTCAATCAGCTTGGAGTTATAGGCAGACAGAAAGGATGACCCTGTCAGGTCCGTGAACAATCCTGCTTTCGTAAAGGCTTCGAACTGTGCACCAGGGAAAGACGCAAATACATCCCCTACTGAACCGTCACTAATTTTGGATTGCACCGTGGATTGATACTGGTCGGAAGGAAGCGTCTGCATCTCCACCTGTATGTTCGGGTTTTCCTTTTCAAACGCGTCAATGGTCTTGTTCAGCGCTTCTGCATCTTCACCCCGCCAGTGCATGAAGCTGATGGTAACTTTGCCTGAACCGGAGGAGCCGTTCTCTCCTGCTGCAGAATTATCCCCGCCCCCGCAAGCGGACAGCAGCAATGACATGACCAGCATACTGACCAGAGGAAGGATTAATTTTTTATTTTTTCTCATGAAAGACGACCTCCTGAGTAAATGATTTAATTAGGTGTTGCTTAGCTGATGCTTCGCATTTCTTGTACTCCATTTGCTGCGAATAATCGGCATCACGGTTTGGCCAAAAATTTCGGCTTCTTCCAGATGCGGGTAACCTGACAAAATAAATGTGGTCACACCAAGATCGGCGTATTCCATCAGACGTTCGGCAACCTGATCTGCCGTGCCTACGATGAGGATTGCCCCGCCGGAACGAACAACGGACAAGCCTGTCCACAGGTTTGGGCCAACCACGAATTGCTGCTTCTCGGACAATTCACGAAGTTCATTCTGTCTGCGCTGGTTGGTTGCATCGGTCTCCGCAAAAGCTGCTTTGGCTTTCTCAATCGCTTCAGGTGGAACCTTGCTAATAATCTCCCACGCTGCCGCCCAAGCTTCTTCTTCGGTATCCCGAATGAGTACCTGTGCCCGCATACCGTAACGCAGCTGGCGATCTTGCCCTGTTTCCTGTTTTACCTGTTCACGGATCACTTCAATTTCCTCAATTTGCTCCTGAATCCAGTCGTGCGGTTCCCCCCACATGAGGAACGTATCCGCATGTTCTACTGCAACTCTCTTGGCAATAGGTGAACTTCCACCCAGATAAAATGGCGGATAAGGCTTCTGTACCGTTTCAGGCATGCCTACCGGTCCTTTAAAATGGTAATATTGACCGTTAAACTCCTGATTATCATCGTTTGATGCTTCCGCGTCCGCTTTGGTACCACTTCCGGCAAATTCGGTCAGGTTCAGCCCGGTCGACTGGGTCCATGAACGCTTCATCACGTCCATATACTCACTCGCCCGTACATAACGTTCGTCATGGGCATGTGCCAGCGGATCTCCCAGTTCCTCCAGATCCCGAACTGAACTGCCTGTAACGACATTGATCATCGCGCGTCCATTCGACAGCTGATCAAGAGCCGCTCCCATCCGTGCGGCGAGCACCGGTGTAACCAAGCCTGGCCGGATAGCCACGAGAGGACGCAGCGTTTGAGTATGGCTCATTACTGCAGAACCGACAACCCAAGCATCAAGACAGGCGCCACCGGTCGGAATCAGTACAAATTCAAACCCTGCCGTCTCCGCTGTCTGTGCCACCTGAATCAAATAATCCAGGCTTGGTTCCCGTTCCGGGGCGACCCCAACATATTTTCCGTCTCCAGCCGTTGGCAAAAACCATCCAAATTTCAGTTCTTCCTGTTCGCTCACACAAGTCATTCCTCTCTGTTGATAAATAAAATTCCATTTCAAAAATCAAATGGACATTTGCGAATTGGCCGTTCCGGTGACGAATCGTTCTTCTGATAAAGGCGAGCGTTACACTTCCTCATAATCGATTTCGTCCCCTCCACTCTTTCGTATATAACAAACTAATTTTAAGATTGGGCCAAATTCTCATTGAGTTGTAAAATCATATAAATGTAAATGCCGATTAATTAACTTGGTTTAATAGGTATGGACATCATATCAATTGATTTGTCTGTGATCAATGTCATTTTACGACAATTTGTTTTTGTCATTTTGTGGTCAACTTACAGAAATAAGTCATCCTGATCTTGAATATAAACAAAACCCACCTGTATAATAGGTTATAAGAGAAAATGACAGACATTACAAATTAAACTTTTATTAAAAGAGGTGTTCCTGATGACGGAGAGCATGAAGGAGGACCACCACGAGTTTTTGGATATTATTTTTTTTACTCCGTCTGAATTCGAGAAAGCCGGTGGCGCCTGGCCTATACGAATCGGACGCAATATAGCCAAGAACAACTATCATATCGGCCCTCGTACCACACCGTACCATTACCTGCTGTTTGTGCTGGAGGGGGAGGGCACATTTATTCAGAACGGACATCATTACCCCCTCAGGGCCCGGGATGCATACTGTCTGTTTCCGCATGTCACTCATGAATACTGGACTGACCCGCAGGAACCGCTGCAGAAAATCTTTATCGCGTTTGATGGAACCCATGCAGCTGAACTGCTGTCGCGGATTGGACTTACGCCAGACTCCCCTCACCGTTCAGGCGTACTTACTCCAGAGACAGCAAGTGGAATGCGTGCTTTTATGGAGGAAGTCCGCAAACCTCAGGGGGGTGCGAGCGACCTGGGACGTCTCACCCGGTTTCTTGGCCTGTTCGACCGAGTTGCACGTTCATCTGCCACCAAGGGACTGCAGCCTGATTCGGCTATTCCCTGGCTGCAAAAAGGCAAGGAATACATGGATATTCATTTTGCCGGGGGGATCACGGTAGAAGGTGTGTCTGCTCATGCAGGCGTGGATCGAACCCATTTTGCCAAACAGTTCCGCAAAGCTTATGGATTATCTCCTGTACAATATATCCAGCAGCTCAAAATGAATCAGGCCAAGCGTCTGCTCGTACAGACCCCGCTAACCCTGACCGAGGTAGCTCATTCGGTAGGATACCCGGATTTATTTTCCTTTTCTAAAGCTTTTAAAAAACAGGTAGGTCTGCCACCCAATCGGTATCGGACAAATGAAAACGGCAAAAACTGATTCGCGCTGACCCGTGCTGCAACAGTCATCAATAAAAGACAAAAAGGCAAGTCTCCATTAACCGGAAACTTGCCTTTTGCTGTCCTATACTTTTCTTCAATAACACCCGTTACTCCTTCTCATCGCTCTTGCGAGCCAGGGGAATACCGTTTTCCTTTGCGTACCACGCTTCATAATGATGCACAGCTACTCCGGCAAAAGAGGAATGGGACGATCCCAGGTTAAACACCTTCGCAATCTCTTCGTCCATGTTGCTTATGGACTTTCTGAAAAAGGTCAGGTGCTCACCCTCATGGGTATCTGCCAGCTCGGCTCCGATCCACACGTCCTTGCCCAACTCATCGGCTTCGTCCAATTCTTCCCTGGACAGATCATACATCTGCTGACCACTATCCCGATATGCCATAATGGCGACTGCATCAAACTGGGAAATGACCCAGCGGCTGAGTGAACCTCCGCCTTCAGATGCCTGGCGGGCATCCAGCCAGAAAGGGATGGCTGCGCTCATATAGAGCCCTGCATCCTTGCCGGCTGTCGTCCAGGCCTTCATGTTGTCACTCCACTCTGCAATTACGCTGTCCTGCTCATCTTCCCAGCGCTGCAGCTGGTAAGGCTCCACATCCAGTTGAATGCCCTCGAAGCGCTCATTTTTGGCCGAAGCGGCATTATACGCCCGAATCCGCTCGATAAAAGCGAGTCCTTCTTCCCGTTTTTCCTGATAGGCCCAATCGGAATGACCGTTCAGGGCATGCACCTGGATCTCTGCCTGCCGGGCAGACGCAATGAATTTGCGATACGTATCATCGGGTACTTCATCCTGCAGCTGCAGAAAAATGACATCCACACCCTGCTCTTTGGAAAAGGAGATAATATCCGGGGTCTGTTCTGCAATGATGGAAGCATCCCACAGCCAGGTCGCTTTTTTCTCCTCCGCCGAAAACCATTTGAACAGCCAGGGCAAAAGCAGCAGGCAAAAGGTCAGAGCCAGCAGAATCCATTTTGTCCTCACCGACATCCTGCCCCAGCGAATCATCTTGTTTCTCAGACGAGCAACGCTTCACTTGGTTCCAGCACAGGATGCTGCACCGAGTGACCAATTTTGTAAATGTGTGGCTGTGTGAATGTCCGGAACGCATTGCGTGTATCCAGAATTGGCACACCCAAATCGGCAATTTCGCTATAAGGCAGATCTCTATGGTTGGTAATCAACACGATGCAATCATACTTTCTGAATTGCTCCAGGTTGAATGCTTCGCTGTGCACTGTATCGTCATGCTTGTCACGGAAAGAATCGGCATATGGATCGTAATAGCTGACATTCGCTCCGCTTTCCTTGAACAGTTCGTATACTTCCAGTCCCGGTGACTCACGCAGGTCTGCAATATTCGGCTTGTACGACATGCCAAGCAGGAGAATGTTGGAATTCCGAATAGACTTCGCGTACTCGTTTAAAATCGTTGATGTTTTATTCAAAACATAATATGGCATGTTATCATTGGTCGATTGCGCCAGCTCAATGAATTTGCTGTAGAAACGGAATCCTTTCGCTTTCCACGACAGATACATCGGATCAAGCGGAATGCAGTGACCGCCGATGCCTGGGCCCGGGTAGAACGGCATGAAGCCAAACGGCTTCGTCGCAGCTGCATCAATGACTTCCCAAATGTCGATGCCCATGCGGTCGCACATCATCGCCATTTCATTCACAAATGCAATGTTTACACTGCGGAATGTATTTTCCAGCAATTTGGACATCTCCGCCACTTTTGGTGAAGATACCGGTACAACCGTTTGTACATACTTGCTATACAGCGCTGTTCCGAGTTTGAGGCAGGCTTCCGTTGTCCCGCCAATGACCTTAGGCGTATTGTACGTGGTGAATCGTCCGTTGGACGGGTCCACACGTTCAGGCGAGAAGCAGAGGAAATAGTCCTTGCCGGCTTCATGGCCGATTTTGTCCAGTTTCTGCTGAATCAGTTCTTCTGTCGTACCCGGGTACGTGGTGCTCTCCAACGTAATTAGCATGCCCGGTTTCATGTGCAGCTTGATCTGATCGACCACTGTCTCGATGTAGGATGTATCCGGATCCTGATTTTCACTGAGTGGTGTCGGCACGCAGATGCTCAGGGCATCAATGACGCGCAGCATGCTGTAATCCGTTGTGGGCTGAAAACGGCCCGTTTGCATCACTTTTTTCAATTCCTCGGACGAGATATCGTGAATATAGGAATCTCCGTTATAGATACTGTCGACCTTGGACGCATCCAGGTCAATTCCGATTACTGTGAAGCCTTGATTTACCATTTCCACGGCAAGTGGAAGTCCTACGTAACCGAGCCCGACCACGCCGAGCACCGCTTCTTTGTTTTCAATGGCATTCAGTAAAGTATGGAATTGTTGATTCTCCATGATATTCCCTCCAGGTTAATGTATTTGTAATGTTCCGTAAATCCGTTCGGTTGATGATCGTATCTAGTGCAGGCAGCGCCGGATTCGTGCATCCAGCTCCACAGGGGAGAACGGTTTGGTCATATAGTCGTCCACGCCGCTGCGGAAGCATTGGCTGATCGTCTGTTCGACACGCTGCTCGGTCAGCACAACGATTTTGGGCGGATGCTTCACTCCCAGATTCTGAATATGGTGAATGAACGGCAGACCGTCGATGCCATACAGATTCAATTCCGTCAGCACCAGGTCAGGCATTACCTTCTCAATCAGCTCCAGCGCAGCCAGACCATCTACAGCTTCGTAAGTCTCATAACCCTGCATTTTTAAACGCAGCTGCAGAAACTCACGAACCGTCGGATCGTTATCCACAATCAAAATTTTCCCAGGCTCGTCTGCCGTCTTATCCAACGTGTAGATGTGAATCTCCGAGGCATCGACCAGCTTCGCCGATTCAGCCATATGCTGGATGGTCGCCTGCGAAGGACGCTCACTATCCTTGAAGCTCGCCAGCGTAATCTGCGGCTCCGCCCCAGGGACCGTCTCCTGCAGCTCATGCTTGATGCGAAGCCCCTCATAGTGAACTTCATTCAGTGTCAAACCAGGCAGCAGGACCGCAAGCGTCTGGGTCGCCCCATCCTTCCACAGCTGGAAGGCGAACTCGCTCGTTTGCTCGAGATAGTTCCTGACCTGCTGCTCCGGCTGGGCTTGTCCTCCTCCGCAATGGATGAACATTAAGCCGCATGATCCGGCACCCGTATCCTTCAATCCCTGTTCTACACTTTGGTACACATTAACGGCAGCCTCACGCTGCAATGTTGCCGTATTAGGCATGTTCTTTTCCACCCTTCTCCCTTGGTTATCTATCCTGTTGCTGCTGTATTGCCATTAATGAATCAAAGATGCTGTCCATGAACGCTTACTCCGATGCAGGCTGCGAATCAGGCTGCTTCAGTTCCCTTTTCTTCTTCGGACCAGCTTTGGCGTGTCATGGTTCCCCAGGAATTGTTGTTTTGCATGAACTGAATGTGCCCCTGCAATCTCCACAGAACACCCAGCTGGTGGTAGCCCACAAATTTGAGAGCGGAATAGACCAGCATTTTGACCATATCAGACAGCTTGTTGTATCTGCGGAATGCAATTTCCTCCAGAATGAGCGCCCCTACGCTGAGCAGATAACCACTCACAAAGTTCAGCAATCCGAACAGAACCAGAATCGGCCATTGCGTCATATCCAAGAGCACATACCCGGCAAGGGCCAAAAGGCCGGTGATCCGGAAGTACGGATTGAGTGCTTCAAAAATGACATTGTACGGCATGGTCAACATGCCCATCACCTTATATTTCGGATTGAACAGCATGCCCCGATTCTCAATCATGTTCTTCAAATTTCCGCGTCCCCAGCGTTTGCGCTGACTGGACAGGATCCGGTAGGAATCTGGTGCTTGTGTCCAGCAGACGGCTTCAGGACAGAAGGCTACACGATATTTCAGTTTGTTCTCGAGCATATAGCGATGAAGCTTGATAATAATGTTCATGTCTTCCCCAGGATAACCATCCCGGTATCCACCAACGGCAATGACTGCATCCTTGCGGAACATACCGAAGGCACCCGACACGATGATCAAACCATTCATGTGACTCCAACCAATCCGTCCACCCAGAAAGGCCTTGAGGTACTCAATGGATTGGAACATAGGCCACATTTTTCGTGGCAGTGAAACGTCCTGTACAGCTCCATTTTCGATTTTGCAGCCATTGGCTATGCGAACATCGCCGCCGATCGCCACAGTCTCTTCCGGATTCTCCATGTACATGCGAGCCATGCGGATCAGAGCATCCTTTTCCAGCAGGGAATCGGCGTCAATCGAAGAAATCAGCGGGTAGTGGGACAGGTTGATCCCCGCATTAAGTGAATCTGCCTTTCCGCCATTTTCTTTGTCGATCACGTACAGATCCGGGAATTCCGGATTATGGTATATCCCGCGAATCGCCTGACAGGGAATCTTGCCCCGGATCTTCGTGTCAGGAACGGGTTTCAGACGATATTCCTTCAGCAGCACGTTCAGGGTGCTGTCGCTCGAGCCGTCATTTACGACGATCACTTCATACGTTGGATAGTTCAGCGTCATCAGACAGTTCACATTTTCAATAATTGTCAATTCTTCGTTGTAAGCCGGGACCAGCAGCGATACCGAAGGTACAAGCTCCGAGCCTGATAATGTATTGTATTTGGAATAATGTGACCTTCTGAAAATGGTCCAAATGTTGCGAAATGACAGAGCCAAGATGGAAAAATAAAGCAAGTTTACAGAAATGACATAGTAAATGGCCACCATGCCATAAATTAATAACAGATCCCTAAGCAGTGTAATCCCCTCCTACCGCAGCCACACCCGTACGTCTCTTGGTTGTTCGGTTACCCGGAACAGGGCCAAAATACTGGTCATACAGCAGCCTTCTCTTGTTGTGTACAATCATCTGGTCTACCGCTTTGTGGTCGGCTCCCGATTGCTTCATCGTGCTCTCGATCTGCTGCATTGCAATCTCACGTTCAACACCTGTACCTTGTACAGCTGCTTGACATAAGGCTTCGAATCCGGGTTCACCCAACATGCTCAAGCTCTCCGCACTGTTATAGCGTACTCGCCAGTCTTCATCACGCAGCGCTTTGCGCAGCAGTGGAATGCTGCCTGCCGCATGCTTCGAACCAAGCGCCTGCACCACCTCTGCCCGGACTTCCGGATCAGCATCCTTCATCAGCTTCAGAATCGTCTCATCCTGAAGGGCCGGACTTGCACTCAGATACAGCTTCACTGCTTCTGCCCGTACATCCTGATGCTCTGCACCAACCAATCGGTCAAGTGCCGGCATGACTTCCGGTACAGCCTGTCCCCACATGGCGACAAGTCCAACCTTCACAAAATCAGGATTGCGGTCTTCCAGCAATTCAATGAGTAGTCTGCTCGTATCCAGGCTGGTCTCAAGCAAGATGTCTGCGGCCAGATGATGGATCGACTTTCCTTTTGTCAATAACAGTTCAAGCATGTCCTTCAATTCACCCTGACGGGTTGTACTTCTCGCAATGGAACGTCCGATCATGAATGCCATCGGTCCAGGCTTCTCATCCTTGAGCAGTTCCATCAAGCCCGGAACAGCTTCCGGACAGCGCATGCCGCCCAAACGATAAGCTGCATCGATCTGCCGACCATAACGCAGTCGGCCCAGTTCTTTCAGATCTCGTTCTACAAACCCGGCTTCGCGACAGAGCGCAATCAATTTGTCGCGATACTCTCCCTTGAATTGGTCGATCCATTCAATAAGTTTGCTCTGGATCACCTGCCGTTCCACAGGAGCCAGCTTGCCTGGCGGCAGCCTCAGCGGACGATTCTCAGTCAGTGCCGTTTGCAGATAGGTGAAGTAATCCCGCTGCTTCCGTTTATAAAATTCAATCTTGCGCCGTTTGCCGTTGTGGGACACTTTCATGGCAAACAGCAGAATCACACCCAGAGCGACAAGCGCTATGCAGATGTATAGAAATAGATAGGCCACAGCCAAACTCGAAAACATGTGAAAAGGTCCTCCTTTATACTCATTTAATCAATCTGAAAACTAGGAATTTGTCCGAAGACGTTCTTCATCTCTTCATAACTCAGTTTCAGTCGTTCACTGTATTTCACCTGTTCCCACGACTGCCAGCTATACAAAGGCAATGTTTTCAAATCCAGTGTAGTCTGATTGCCAGCAGGCCAGGATACATCGCCAGTCGAACGATCCATCAGCCATGGAACCAGCGTTATGCCTTCGGTCGTAACCGTCTTAAACTCCCGTCCGTCCTGCAGTGGTTCATAATCAATCACTTGCAGTGAACTCGGGTCACCGAATCCAAGCAGCATCCAGGGAATTCGCATTTCCACCTGATTGCCGTCATACTGCCACGTTGTCAATGAATCGGTATCCGACTGCCCGGGAGCTGTTGTTCCCCGCTTCAGGATACCCACCTTCTCATTCATGAACGGATGAGCCGACCTCGTATCAGGCGGAGTCATCTTCAGGCTGACCGCCAGGTTCCATGGATGGAACGGATCAGCGGAATTAGCCTGCTTATCAGGCAGCATATTGTATCCTTCCTTGCCATACAGACGCTGATTAAAATCATAATCTTTGGCGATTTCCACCTGGGATTCGTCATCCTGCCCCAGCGTGATGACCGTTTCAAGGCCGTCACTGAGCGTTCGTTCCGGAAGCCGCGCACCAGGCTGATTGCCACCTGCCAGCGTATCCGTCCCTATGCGGAGCACCTTTTTATTGGGATCAAACGGCTCATCCAGCGTCATGCCAATGTACAGATAGGCTTCATCGTGGGTCAGCTTCATTTCTTGGATGCCGTTCACCTTGCCCTGCCAAACCGTAACTTCCTCAGCGGTCATCCCATCCCAGTCATCCAATTTCCCGTCGATGGTCAGCTGTTCCTGTTTGCCGGGGTCCATCGCGAGAAGGCCGAACATTTTCTCGTTGGTCAGCACGTTTAGCCAATAGGCCCGCCGATCTGCCGGGATTTCAAATGGCATCGTGTTCCAGGTTTTCTTGAACCACTCATCCTGCCACATGAACAAAATGGCTCCCGCATACCCTTCATCATAAATATCCTGAGTCAGTGAAGCATCAATGGCTCCCTGCTCTGCCTCATTATGTCCACCCTGGTCCCGGCCCCCCATACCCAAATGTGAGATCCCAAGGGAAGAAGGCACGCCATATTCTGTAACCATTACAGGCATATCGGAATACTCGGCTTTGAGCTTGCGCAGATAACTTTTGTATGTGTTGTACTCCCCGTTTGCATCCTTGATCGTTTGAAGGGTCTCGTCCGTATGGAACAAGTCCGGGTAATAGGGATACACATGATATGCCGCAAAATATCCACCCTGCCACTCCTCCGGCTGAATATGACGGGCATCGACACTGACGAGGTCCTCCTCAAACAACGGTTCGCCCGGGTGTTCCAGCACATCGGTTGTCACCCAATTGGTAAACGTCATGGGATGTTCCCAGCCATACTTCTTCTCCAGAACGGCCGTGTAGTCCAGCAGCTCGGCTAACCAATTCTCGAAGGGCGAGGCGTCTGCTGTCCCGGAAAAATGAACTCCCTTGTATTGCGGCACATCCGGATGTTTCTCATTCGTGTTGTCTACCATCGCGGGGTCCCACTCGGTACCAACATGCCAGGCCATCAGGTATTTGCCTGCATTCGCCTTATATTTGCCGCTTGAGGCTCCGGACTTATCGGGAATGTCCGCATCCCCATAGACAGCTGACACCGCTTTTTCAATCTCCTGCTTGAATGTCTGCTCAATATGATCGGCATAGGCATCCTGCTTCTCAATCAACTCTTCTTCTGGCGACCATATGCCCTGTATAAAATATAACGGTTGCTCCCGGCCGCGATTATAATCGACCAACGCAGAGTAAAAAATCGGTTCGTGGACCGTATACACCCGTATGACATTGGCCCCCATCTCCTGGATCTGCTGGAACCACCTTAGGTAATCCTCTTCGGTCAGGGGAAATTCTCCCGGGTAATATCCCGGCGAAGTTGCACCCAGGTTAACACCCTTAACGAACATCTCCCTCCAGGATCCATCCGGCCCGTATTCCATGAACCGGTCTCCCTCGGTCTTGAATTTCATCTCCGTGCCATTCTCCGCTGTGTACGTAACGAGCTGAGGTTGCATGTAGTGCCAGCCGGCTAATATTCCGCCGGTCAGTACCACGGCTCCGGTCAACATCGTTAACATCCAGCGCTTTCGTCTTCGTCTGCTCATGGCTCTTGATTGCTCACCTCTCTAATATGCATCCTGCCTGTTTCCGTTTGAATCTGAATAAAATATACAGGCATGCAGCAGTAAACGCCGCTTGGATGTCCGCTTTGGGTAGAGATGCCAGCGGTGTAGTTCTCACTATAGCTCCAAAACTCCGCTTTTGTAACTAGGCTGATGGAAGCAAACGTGAAATGCAACATTCTGCCCATAATTCGTAAAAATGACCATGAACTAGCATTCCAAAACACTTCTGGCTCCCCTGCCTCATGGACACCATTTTTCTTAATGAAACAGTTACTTGAACGCTCAAACCTGTTGCACTTCTCTACCCGTTATTGTTATATGCAACGCGGTTTGCAGCAACTGTTTCCGCCCGAACACTTACCACATTAAACGCGGGGAATATGTTAAAGTTGCGGCCGTTTTTACAGTATTAACCATAAAGATTACAAAATTGATACTATAGTCCGATAACGCATCAGTGAAAACCCGCGGCCTGTCAAGGTTTTCTGAAAAGTGCAGAAAAGTAAAAAAGGACATCAGTCCCCCTCTATAGGACTGTGCCCATTTATACTGCTTTTACAAAAAACGGAATGAACACCGGGTCATCACCCTGAAGTCACGAATCTCTTACATCAAATGTAAAAAAGTACATCTTATTTCCTAAATTTTGACTCTATTATTGCGATTCCACAATTGTGTCCAATTTGCAAAATAATTCCGGTTGCCGCATTTGAACATTCGGGATATGCTATTAAAACAGGAACACCTGTTCCGTACTGTAAATAAACTGTAAAAAAACATGCGGCTGAATCCTCTTTCTGTTCGTGAACAGCCGAATCATGGCTCAAAGGAGAGACCTGTTATGTCCCGCAAAGACGGACGTGTCATTATGCTCGCAGACTGCCAGTCATTCTATGCCAGTGTAGAGAAGTCTTCACATCCCGAATACAAAGACCGTCCTCTCGTGGTAGCGGGAGATCCGGCACGCCGTTCCGGTATCATTCTTGCAGCCTGCCCTCTCGCCAAATCCTACGGAATTACCACGGCTGAACGACTGGGTGAAGCCCTTGCCAAATGTCCGGACGTCGTCGTCATTCGCCCCCGGATGGCGGAGTACATTCGTGTCTCCCTGCACATCACCCGGATTCTTCAATCCTACACAGATCTCGTTGAGCCCTATAGCATTGACGAACAGTTTCTCGATGTCACCGGAAGCCTGGATCTGTTCGGCAGTCCTGAGACAATTGCCCGCAGCATTCAATCCAGAGTCATGGATGAGACAGGTGTGTATATTCGGATTGGCATCAGCGATACCAAAGTAGTGAGCAAAATGGCCTGTGATTTATATGCCAAAAAAGTTCCCGGCGGCATCTGTGTCCTGAATCGCAAGGACATGGAGAAAACCATCTGGACGAAACCTGTCCGAGAGATGTTTATGGTCGGTTCCCGGATGGAAAAACATCTCTACAAGATGGGGATTCACACCATTGGTGACCTGGCACAGACTCCGCTGTCCAGACTGAGAGAACGCTGGGGAGTAAATGGTGAGGTATTGTGGCGCATTGCCCGCGGCATTGACGATTCACCCGTGAAACCCGGGACATACACACATCAGCAGCAAGGCATCGGACATCAGATGACCCTTCCCCGGGACTATGAGTCCTGGGAGGATATCAAGGTTGTCCTGCTTGAACTGGCAGAGCTCGTCTGCCGGCGTTCCCGGGACAAATCGCTCATGGGCAACGTCGTCTCGGTTGGATGCCGCGGGCAGGATTACGATCGTCCGACGGGCTTCTCACGCCAGATGAAGGTAAATGAACCGACCAACATTACGGATGAAGTATACGATGCGGCCGCGGCACTCTTTCTTCGCCATTGGGACGGATTACCCATCCGCCGGATCAGCGTGTCACTGACTGGGCTGGTGCCCGATTCCGAAGTGCAGCTGTCCTGGTTCGATGATCGTGAACGCAAAAGAGAACTGGAACGTGCCACAGATGACATCAAGCGCAAGTTCGGAGACACCGCCATCATGCGGGCTTCCTCGCTCTGCTCGTCCGCGCAGGCACAGGACCGTTCTCATAAAATTGGAGGTCATTATAAATGAGTAAAAAATTACAGCAAAACGGACTCTTCGAGTCTTCCCGTATGATGCTTCCCGAACACCGGGAAGCTTACATTCTTCATCAGGAACAGCTTGCTCCCCGTACCCGCCCGTCTCTGGATGCTCAGGCAGCGGAAGAAATGTCCCGTTTGCTCAGCCATTCAATGATGCTTGGAGATGCTGTGACCATCGCCCTGTTCCATGAACATGACGATATCCGTTATACCGGACAGGTTCTGAAGCTGGATCCATCTGCCCGTACCCTCAGACTGCTGACGAAAAATGGGACCCGGGACATTCAGATGAATCTGATTACCAATGTTGAATTAGCAAACGACTGACGCTGCAGCACTCACAAGCCATGCTCATATCGTCAATCCGAACGATGAACCTGAGACACTCATTAGCGAATATTCCGCAATAGATGCAGCCTAATCGGTACATGCAGGACCGTTTTCCTACACTCCCTTAGGGCTCCCGGATGGAGCCGAGAACCCTATTTGCTTCAACTTAACGTCGTTCAAAAGAAGCAAAATGACCGATATGTGATTCATCAGCCACTTTGATGGGTATAAGGGAAACCTTTAAAAAAGACTCCAGTCAAATTCCTTGGAAAGGCGCTCAAGCAAATGAACACCCGCAATGCTGTTCCCTTTCCGATTCAGGGCCGGCCCGACAAGACCGATGCCAAACTGACCAGGTACAAGGGTGATAATTCCCCCGGACACCCCGCTCTTGGCGGGAAGTCCAACCTCAATGGCGAATTCACCGGATGCGTTATACATACCGCAGGTGGTCATGAACGTTTTGGCAATCTGTACATAGCGACGCGGAATGAGCTCGTTTCCGGTGATCGGATCTGTTCCGTCATAGGCAAGCACCAGTGCCATACGGGCCAGATCCGAACAAGTCACCTCGATTGAACAGTGACGGAAATAGACAGCAAGCACATCTTCAACGTCATCCTTAATTACGCCATTATGCTTCAGAAAATAAGCAAGCGAACGGTTCAAATGACCTGTTTCCCATTCGGACTGAAACACCTCTTCGTTATAATCCAGGTGATCATTGTTGGCCAGCTTGCGGAAAAACTCCAAAATGCGCCGTGACTTCTCTTCCTTGCAATCCCCGGCGACCAGGGAGGAGACTGTAATGGCTCCCGCATTGATTAACGGATTAAACGGAATACCGGGTTCAACGAGCTCCAGCTTGATCATCGAATTGTAATCGTCACCCGTAGGCTCTTTTCCTACATTAAAGAAAACCGCTTCTTCCCCATGATCCATCAGGGCCAATATAAGCGTGAAGACTTTGGAGATGCTCTGCATCGTAAAGGGGACACCACAATCTCCGGCAGATACATGATTGCCTTCGGCATCCATGATATGTATGCCCAGCTCATCCTGTGAGGCTTTGACCAGCTCCGGGATATAAGATGCGACCTTTCCCTGTCCCGTGTGCAGCCGGCTGGTCTCCAGCCATTCCGGCAGCAATTCGTTCAGACGCTCCATTACCGTATTGCTCATCTCCATCTCCTCCATATCTATGTATGCGCATCTTGCATGGATTCAGGAGGCAAACTCCAACCCGAATAATGCAAATGCAGGTATGTCTATTCATTACCCTCAGGATTGATCCATTACCGCCGCACTTGAAGGTTCAATTCCAGAATTTCACCGGGAAGGCCTTCCATATCCCCTGTCCACGTGGAAACAAAGTTCTGTCTATTTAATATCTGGCGTGATGCTGCGTTAGAGGGATCGATCACCGCGTAGAGTACACCGATTCCTGCTGCCTGTGCTTTTAGAATGAGGCGCGCCGCTATGGACGTACCATGACCTTGGCCCCAATATTCAGGCAAAACCATATAACCCATTTCCGCCCGGGACGGATCGGATTCATCCGGAATCAGTTTGGCATATGCCATCCCTACTCCATCTTCACCAGATATCCGGTAATATCCGCAGCTGTAGCCCAGATTATAATCGAGCATGGACTGGAATTGCGTTTTCGCTTCATCCTCCGGGAGTGTACGTTCCGTAATTTGTTTCATGACTTCCATATTGGAAACGAGAGCATAATAATCCTCAAAATCAGTTTCAGCATATTTAACGAAATTCATTGAAATCCTCCTCCAGGTCCAAACGGATGTAGTTCCTTTCAATTCCCCTAGAGTATAGCAGAAGCACAGGATACATTGCACGCAGCCACCGATCGATTGAGTTCCATCAAGCAATGCCTGTCTGTCTATCTACCCTTAATAAAAAAAGCGGCCTCCACAGAGACCGCCCAAACTTTCATTTATGATGTGAATCGAATGTCATCAAAGAATTCATAATCAAATTCAATCAGCTTGCCCGGGATGAAGGCTTGAGACTCATTTGTCCTTCTTGCTGACGCGTGCGACGATTTTGACCCGGAGGTGTAATCATCAAAGCCAGCAGCAGGGAGACTGCACAGAGTATGGCAATGACGATAAACGTCAGATGGAACCCGCCCAGCAGAGCACTGATAAACGATCCAGCCAAGGCACCAATTCCAAATCCCTGATAGATGACGCCGTAATTTTTGCTCTGATTTTTCAGTCCAAAGTAATCCGCGACAATTGCAGGAAAGACGGTAATGTTACCACCGAAACAAAACGCGACAGCAGCCACACAGGCGAAGAATACGCCATAGCTCAGCGGAACGAGACTCAGCGTCATGACGGCTGCTGCCGTAACCAGCAGTGCTCCAGCAATAACCTTCATCCGTCCGACCTTGTCCGACAACGCTCCCAGGATGATGCGCCCAGCCGTATTGAAGATCGCAACCATCGCGACTGCATTCGCAGCCGTAGCCACGTCGAGACCTGCCAGCTGCACGCCAATATCTTTGACAATACCGATCAGATACAGTCCGCTCATACATGCCGTGAAGAAAATAACGAACAGCATATAGGCTTCTTTGGTTCGGAGCATCTCTTTTACCGTATACTGATGACGGGCTGCTTCCTGCTTCGCTCCCTCCGTCTTGCTGACAGGAGCCTGTTCACGAACAACCGCTTCGCGGATCAGAAATGATCCAGCCACGATCAGAATCAGCACAATGATGCCCCAATACATAAACGCCTGAGCAGGACCTACAGCACCAATTAATGCCGAGTTCACATATTTAAACAGCAGACTGCCTGTACCAAAAGCACCAACGGAAATACCCGAAATCAGACCTTTGCGTTCCGGAAACCATTTAATCAGGTTGGACAAAGACGTAATATACGCCGTACCATCCGCGAACCCAACCACAAATCCCGCCAAAATATAGAGCAGTGTTAATGAAGTAACTTGGGAACTTAGGACAAGTCCCAGACCCAGAACGATCCCGGCTATACGGATCAACCGCTGAAGCCCCCAACGTTCCTGCAGCCTGCCTGCAAATAGTGTGGCAAATGCCAACGCAAAACTGGTAATTGAAAAAGTTATCGCGACCGAGCTGACGTCCCATCCGAAACGATCAGATAGCGGTTGGTTAAATAAACTCCAGGTGTAGATGGTTCCAAGGCCCATTTGTACAATAATGGTTCCCAGTACAATAAGCCACCGATTCATTTTTTTAGGTGTAGATGTTGAATTAGGTGCTGATGAAATAGCTGCTTTCATCGTGATCTCCCCTTTGCCGATGTCTGGAGCATTTTGCATCCATCCAAAGAACGGCTTTAATTCAGCAATCTGTTGGTCGAAATGGTTCTATTCGTCTACAGATTGTACCCGCTAGTGTTTGGAATCGATGATGCAAAATGCCTCTTTGAATGCGTTCACAATGTAATCATACATGAAAGGGGATTCATAACACCGATTTAAGCATGAGTTGCATCAGATCCGGAATGAAATGCCTCTATATGCGCATGAGCTGCCTGAATTCCTTGACCTTGCCCCGGCTTACCGGCACTTCAGCTTCCAAATCGCGCAAACGGAGCAGGTACGTATTGTTAAACCAGGGTACAATTTCACGGATTTGAGACAGATTGACCAGATAAGAACGATGGCAGCGGAAAAATGTCTCCTGAGGCAGTCGGCCATGGAAGTCCGTAATGCTCACCGGCATCGTAAACTCACCATTTTTGGTATACACCTTCGTTACTTTCTCTTGTGCCTCCGCATAATAAATATCTGCCGTATCCGTCACAATAATGTTGTCGTTGCGCAGCAGATTGATTCGTTTTCCCGTCCCTGCGTCGGATGCCGTATGCACTGCTCCCTGGATGGGAGGTTCATCCGTCAAATGGGTTTGTCCATCTTCACCTTGTTCCTCCCCCGCATGGTCGCGTTTGAAGGTTGTCTCCAGCTTATGCAGCATGGCTGCAATGCGTTTCTCATCATAAGGCTTTAGTATATAGTCGAAGGCCTCCAGCTCAAATGCTTCTGCTGCATGCTCCTTGTAGGCTGTCGTAAAGACGATATAAGGCTTTCTGGCGAATTTGCCAATATGATGTGCCAGCATCATGCCATCCAGCGAGGGAATGTTAATATCGAGAAAAATAACGTCGACTTCCTGCTCCTGCAGAAACTTCAGCACATCCAGTCCATCTTCAAGGCAGGCAACCACTTCAATCTGACTATGCTCCTGGACCAAATAATTCAGTTCTTCACTTGCCGGAATTTCATCTTCCACAATAAGGGCTCTCATTGACCAATCATCACCTTGTCACGACATCTCCTTTGGGTACATCAAAAATAATATCGGTTCCTTGCTCCAGCCGCGTAATCGTTACACCCTGCCCATAAATGAGTTTCACCCGTCGATGGACATTATATAAACCAATCTGATTCCCCGGCATCCGGTCATGATACACCTTCTCAATGATATCCGGGTCAATACCGGCACCTGTATCCCTGACTCCTATTCGGACAAAATCAGGGTAATCCTGTACCCGGATCCGAACCGTTCCTGGCCCTTTGACCTTGAGGACGCCATGAATAATGGCATTCTCAACAAGCGGCTGAATGACCAGACTGGGGATATGCACAGCCACCTCATCAATCTCATAGATCACATGAAGCCTGCTCCCATAACGGGCCTTCTCAATCTCCACATAATTGCGGACCTGCTCCAGTTCCTTATGAATATCAATCAGCTCGTCCGACAGCTCCAGATTATAACGCATATATCCCGACAGATTCACAATCAGCTCACGCGCCCGATCCGGCTTCGTTCGAATGGACGAAGCGATCGCGTTCAGCGCATTGAAGAGAAAATGTGGATGAATCGTCGTTTGTAATGCCCGCAGTTCCGCTTTGTTGGCGGCTGCCTTAATCTCTTCCACTCGGGATACTTCCATCTGGGTGGAAATAATCTGCGAAAGTCCTACAGCCATCGTTTGCAGCGGGTACGTAATTTTATAGGCTTTGCGGTAATAAATTTTAAGTGCTCCCGTTACTTCACTCCGCTCTTTCAGCGGAATAATCAACAAGGAATGAATATCCGGCGTTTTCTCATCGGTCACATCATTGCTGATGGTAATCTCCCCGCTGGAGATCGTCTGTTTCGTCATCTCACTAATGATCTCGTTGCCGATGTGATATCGCTCCTCCCCGAACCCAACATAGGCCAGCACGTTCCGGGTATCCGTAATCGCAACCGCATCGGCCTGAATGTCCTCCTGAATGATCCGGCAGATGGTCCGCAGGGAATCCTCATCAATGGAGCGGAAGTAGGGCAGGGTTTTGTTCGCAATCTCCAGCGCCAGTTTGGCCTGGCGTGCGGCAATCATTTCCTTTTCCCCTTCCACACTCTGTACCAGCAGCACGATCAGTCCAATGTTGACCTCCCCCAGAATCATGGGCAATGCAATCTTGGATACGATATCCGCACCGAGCGGGTCGGGATAGGAGTACAGCAGGATCAGCAGCATCGTGAGCGCTTCACAGATCATCCCGGCCGCAATACCAACCATCCATCGCTTCGACTTGGGCGTATACTTGTGAATGTAACCCGACACCAGACCCGCAATGACACTCGTAATCAGACACGGAATGGCCGTTACCCCATCCATATCAATTAAATAACGATGCACCCCGGATACAATCCCCGTAATAATCCCCACCGGTGCTCCAAATAAAATGCCACCAGACAGCACGGCGATAATCCGCACATTCACCAGTGAACCTTCCACATTAATCCCGGTATAGGTACCAAAGATCGCAAAAGCACAGAACAACAGCGTCACCGCCGCGTATTCCTGGGGTCTTAACTTCCCCTTTTGCAGAATCTGTCTAAAGCGAGGTACCCTCGACAAAAAGAATAAAAAGATAATCAGCAGCGCCGCCCGTTCAAACAAACCCAGCAGCATCGTAAACATTTCCATGAATCCTACTTCCTCCAAATCAATTGAAAATCAACGCTATCTTTGCATCATCTGTGTTCGTTCATTTTGCATGGCCATATGGATTCCTATCCTGGTCCTCATTCTCCCGTTCATCCTTTATGCTCGTATGCACCAGTTTACCCCTCCGCCAGGGAGAAAGCAAAGTCATCAGTCGGAAATGAGATGCAAAGAATGCAGCGGATATCTTTATCTCCTTTCAGACAGAATTTAAGGAATCGGTTACCCCTTACTTACGAGAATTAGCGTGTAATGAGATTTTAACAAACCTAATAAGCCACGCTACTTCAGTAAAATCTGAAATATCATCGCGACAAGACAAAATAACTGTTCTGTGATTCTTACCACACCAAACCTGAGGAATTTACCTAGATAGCGTGCGCTCGTGTTCCTGACAACTCAATTGCTTTTCGTGAAACATGTTTGTATCATGCAGCACGCAAACTTGTCTGGTGCTAACCGCAAAAAGAGACAGTCCATAAGTCAGGAAAATGACTTATGGACTGTCCCGCCCTTTAACCAAACTACACCTTCGGTGTAGTCTTGAGTTTTATATAAAGTGAATGTAACATTCACACAAAACGGAGAGGACAGAATAAACCTGAAGAAGCGGAGCGCTCGCCTTTATTCCCGGATTTCCCCTTTGAAAAAGGGAGTTTAAAGAAATCCGGGAATAACAGCGATCGGAAGGTTGTTCTGGCATCGTAGTGTTCTAATGTGAATGCGTAGTTCATTTTATACCCTCAAACCTACAGCGACCTCACCGAAACATCCCCCACAACTTAATCAGATGAAACGTATTGTTTGGATCAATCTTCTGGGCGATGACAAAAGCAACAAACTGCTCCTCCTGAGCGGACGAGAAGTTTTCATTCAAAATGACAGCAGATGACTTGACCAATCTCCGAACCTTGGCCCGGTCCTGGAGATCGGACTTGGTAATTCCGTCAATCAGCTTTTTGATGCGATCTTTGACAGCCGGATTTTTCATCTTTAATTTGATCCGCTCCACCAGCTGCGGACTGATTCCATATTGTTGATAACTCAAAACGTACAGCACCTCCCGAATAATGAACTCACTTTCTATTCATATGACGGGAGGGCTTGTTCACTTGACCTTTTTCGCAGTAAACGTAGGAAACTATGCATTCGAGGCACCAATCAGTCGATCAGATCACCCTGGAACACTTGCTGCTGCTGTAAATAATCACGTAAAGCAGTGTAGTCCACAGACGTCCAGAAGTTAGGCTCGGCGATTAGAGCGGATACGTCATCTCTCGCCTGCTCCAATACGGCAAAATCAGCAACCATGTCGGCAAGACGGAATTCCGGCAATCCACTTTGTTTGGTACCGAAGAAATCCCCCGGTCCCCGCAGATCCAGATCGCGACGGGATACTTCAAACCCATCCTCCGTCTCCGTCATCACCTTCATTCGTTCCTGCCCTACTTCAGTTTTGGGATCAGCAATGAGCACGCAGTAGGATGCATGAGCTCCCCGGCCAACCCGGCCGCGCAGCTGGTGAAGCTGAGACAGACCGAAACGGTCGGCATCCATAATGACCATTAACGTAGCATTCGGTACATCGACACCGACTTCTACAACGGTGGTTGAGACAAGCAGCTGAATATCGTTGCTGTAAAACGCACGCATCATCTCTTCTTTCTCCCCAGCGGTCATTCGTCCATGCAGCAGGCCCACACGGTAATCCGGAAAATTCTGCTGCATCTGGATATGCAGATCAATCGCATTTTGTACATCCAGCTTCTCGGATTCCTCAATTAAAGGACAGATGAGATACGCCTGACGTCCCTGATCCACTTCGCGGGAGATAAAACCGAGCACCCGCTCCATCATGTCATGTTTCACCCAGTATGTGGAGATGGGAATCCGCCCTTTTGGCCGTTCCGAGATTGTCGATACTTCAATATCGCCAAATGCCGTAATGGCCAGCGTACGCGGAATCGGCGTTGCTGTCATCGTTAACACATCGGGATTATATCCCTTCCGCCTCAAAATGCTGCGCTGGTTTACACCAAAGCGATGCTGCTCGTCCGTAACGACGAGACCCAGATCGCGGAAAAATACATCTTCCTGAATCAGCGCATGGGTGCCCACTACGATGTCAATCATGCCCATTTGCAGCGAAGCAATCAGATCTTTTCGTTTCCGTCCATTCACACTGCCCGTTAGGAGGCCCACGGTTACACCAAAAGGTTCAAACAGCTTTTGCAGTGATCGCATATGCTGCTCAGCCAGAATCTCTGTAGGGACCATCAGAGCCCCCTGGAAACCGGACCGGACCGAGGTGTACAGGGCGATAGCGGCGATAACCGTTTTACCAGAGCCAACATCCCCTTGGAGCAAACGATTCATGGAGTAAGGTGAACGCATGTCATGAAGAATTTCAAGCTCTACCTTTTTCTGAGCATCGGTCAGTTCAAACGGCAAGCTGCGCACGAACTCGCGAATGGTTGCATTATCCGTTGTATGCACGACGCCATCCATCCGATTCCGGTTCAATGCACGATAAGCCTGCATTTTCAGTTGGAACAAAAACAGTTCTTCATATACCATGCGCTGTCTGGCCTGCTGGCCTTCCTGATTATCCTGCGGACGATGAATGCCGGCAATCGCCTGTTTCCGAGGCATCAGTCCGTATTTCTTCATAAGCGATGGGGGCAAAATCTCGGGAATCATGTCTCCGAATTGGATTAACCCCTGATTAATCGTCTTACGCATCCAGGATTGGGTCAGCTTGCCCGTTACCGAATATACCGGCTGCAGTGTACCCGAGCGACCATCTCCCTTATCCGGAAACTCCGAGTCCGAAACCGTCATTTGCATGCGCTTTTGTTCCCATTTGCCCGTAAGCACAATCTCACGGTTCGGCGTAAGCTGGTCTTTCAAAAAATGCCGATTGAACCAGGTCGCCGTGATCATCCACTCTTCGGTCATCACCTTACAGGTGAGACGGGACTTTTTGCCATAGCGCTGCAATACGGGAATGCCCATGATTTTGCCCTGGACCGTAATCTTGTCCCCATCCTTCACTTCACTAAGGGAACGCAGACGATAATCCTCATAACGGAACGGATAATATTCAAGCAGGTCTTTTACAGTAGAGATGCCAAAGGCGTGAAGCTCCCCCTCTTTGAGAGCACTCACGCCGTTAATTTGCTTAACCGATATTTCTTCCAATTTCATTTCTAATCCCTCATTCCGGAACAGGCCACATAAAGATGGCAATAACGCCTGGCCCAACATGGCTGCCGATGACGGCTCCAATATTGGTGTACACCACTTCATTCAGTGTAAAATGCCCACGTAACTGCTCTGCACAAGCAATCGCTGATCCGGGATCTGCGGTATGGCCTACGGCCACATTCACACGCTTGCCCGCCAGATCCTGCTGGAACAGTTCAATAATGCGTGCCATTGCTTTCTTGTGTCCTCTGACTTTTTCAACGGCGTATATGACACCTTCCTCATCAATGGACAAGATGGGCTTGATATTCAGTAATGTTCCCAGGATAGCCGCAGCCTTCCCGATTCGGCCGCCTTTTTGCAAATACTCCAGCGTATCCACAAGGAAAAACAGTTTGCGGCTCTTCTGCATCGCTTCTACAGCTGCAGCAATCTCGGCTGCCGACTTGCCTTGACTGGCAAGTTCGGCTGCCTGGACAACCATCAAGCCATATCCATAAGATGCCGACTTGGAGTCCAGCACCGTAATGTCACCTTCACGCTCCAACAGAGATTTGCCGAGCAGCGCCGATTGATACGTTCCACTCATGCCAGATGACAGGTGAATGGAGACAATCGGACGTTCCGGGTCCTCATCCAGCAGCGTCTGATATATGTTCATGAATTCCGTAGGGGAAGGCTGTGACGTGGTAGGCAGCGCCGAGGCCTTCTCCAACTTTGCATAAAACTGTTCCGAAGACAGATCAACGCCGTCCGCATAACTCTCTTCCCCAAACAGAACATTCAGTGGAACCACATGAATCCCGTATTTACGGACAAGTTCTTCCGGTATATCTGCGGTGCTGTCTGTTACAATTGCAACCTTATGGCTCAAACGAGATCACCTCCTCCTTGCGTGAGTGCATATCAGGACTCCACAGAGAACAAATAATAGTACACTGGCTGTCCTCCGGCATGTACCTCCACCTCAGCTTCAGGGTATTGTGACTCTACCCATGCTGCAAGCGCAGTGGTGACCTCGGAGTCAGCCTCTTCCCCTTCAAGGATCGTAACCACTTCATCTCCACTCTCCATCATCTGTTGCAGCAATCCTTCACATGCCCGCAGCAGGCTTTCGTCTGTCGCAACGATTTTGGAATTGTGGATACCAATGTAATTGCCAGCCTTGATATCCAGCTCATCATACTGAGTGTCTCTTACGGCATGCGTAACTTGACCCGATTGCACCCGGCTAATTGCTTCCAGCATCTGATCACGGTTCGCGTCGGCAGACTCATCTTCCTGGAAAGCAAAAGCGGCTGCCATCCCTTGAGGAATTGTCTTACTCGGTATAACCGTGATCCGGCGTTCATCTTCAAGCAATTCGCGTGCCTGTTCGGCAGCAAGAACAATATTGGAATTGTTCGGCAAAATAAACACCTGTTCCGCAGCAATCGAACGAACTGCATTCACAAAGTCCTCTGTACTCGGATTCATCGTCTGTCCACCGGACAGTACAACATCCACTCCGAGACTTTGGAAGATTTCAGCAATGCCCTCACCGGAAGATACGGCGATAAAACCATAGGGCGCCATTTCATCTGCAGGAGGCACAGCTTCTTCGTGACTGCGCGTAGTCTCAGGCGGAATCTCTGCAAACAATTCAGGAGAAGGCGCAATGTCCATACCCGCCGTCAGCAGATCCCGGTGCTGTTCTCGCATATTCAGAATGTGAATCTGTGTAATTTCACCGTAGCGAAGTGCCAGATTCAATACATCCCCAGGTGTCTTGGAATGCACATGTACCTTGATCACTTCATCGTCAGCAATAATGATGATGGAATCCCCATTTGCTGACAACGCTTTCCGGAATGCCTCGTCATCGAATGCAACTCCTGCGTTATCCCCCAGCTGGCGATTAATGAAGAACTCCATGTCATACAGAAATTCAATATCTTCCGTTTCCAGTCTGGCTTGTGCAGACAACGGCATCTCCGGTGCAATAACCTGCTGTACGGGATTGGCAGGCAGCTCTTCTGACGGTACAGCCGGTTTTAAGGCAGATGATGCTACAGCTGGCTGTACGTCTTTCTGCAGGGATGCACGGCTGACGCCGTCACTTTGCAGCAAAACTTCCATAAAACCTTCGTAAATATATACAAGCCCCTGTCCACCCGAATCCACAACACCGACCTGTTTTAAAACAGGCAGCAATTCCGGAGTCGATGCCAGTGCCTCTTTTGCTTTTAACAATACTTCATTCATTAATTCAGTAATATCATTCGTCCGTCTTGCATAGTAGCTGGCGTGTTTCGCTGCTTCCTTTGCCACGGTAAGAATGGTTCCTTCAACGGGCTTTACAACAGCTTTGTACGCTGCATCCACACCGTTTTGGAGGGCCGCTGCAAATTGGAGCGTATTCAGTTCCTCGTAAGGAGCAGCTGAACGACTGAATCCACGGAACAACTGCGATAAAATAACGCCTGAATTCCCCCGTGCGCCCATGAGCAGGCCTTTAGATAAAATACCGGCAGCTTCTCCGATGGAGGCAGAACTCTTGCGTTTAATCTCTGCAACTCCTGCACTCATTGTCAAATTCATGTTCGTTCCCGTGTCACCATCCGGCACAGGGAAAACATTCAGGGAATTGACGTGCTCTGCATGCTGTCCAAGTTGTTCCGCACCGGCAAGTACCATTGCGGTGAAATCTGTTCCATTTAAAGAACGTATACTCAAGTGAGAATTCCCCTTCCTAGCTTGATACACGAACATCTTGCACCAAGATGTTATCTGGTCTGTTCATGCGCTGACGCTTACTGCGTCATTCTTCGTCCATACCTTGTCCGGCAAAGGCATACAAATCAACATGTCATCCGGATCGACGGTCTGGGCGGCCGGGCCACCGATATCCTGCAACCTCTGAAGCCCCAATTCGGGGCATACGGATATGCACCGGTATCGAGAGCCGGCATGAATGCCGCATGGAGACTGGTGCCAATGATGGAAATGTCACAGCGCACAGCGTTGCCAAATTGCAGACCACCGACCTCTTGGGCCGGTCTAATCTCCGGCTTTCCCACGGCAACAGCCTGTTCACCGCTGTATTATGGACTATTCAACATTGTACTATATTAGACAGGAGAAATAAATAAAGTTTTTGGATCAGTTGACGAAGCTTTTTTGGGTATGATATTATATTCAAGTATTGTTTTATGCAGGTTAAGTAATGGAAATGATCCGGCCATGCCGGCTTGAACAACGCCATTAGCTACTGGAGCCTGACTATTATGGTCAGGAAGAACAATTTAGCCTTTAGAGAATGACTTTCGTCTCTCCGAAGGCAACTGGTTATTTTAGGATAGGAGGTGTAATCTATGTCTCGCAAATGTTATGTGACAGGTAAGAAACCGGGCACCGGTAACCACGTATCCCACGCTAACAACCGTAACCGTCGTTCTTGGGGCGTAAACGTTCAGAAGGTCCGCATTCTCGTGAACGGTAAACCAAAACGTGTATACGTAAGCACCCGTGCACTGAAAGCCGGTAAAGTGACTCGCGTATAATCACGCAAAGCTACTATAAATCGGATAAGCAAAAAGCACCTTGTTCCTTGCAGGTGCTTTTTTGGTATTCAAAAAAGTACACAAGTACCTGCGCAAGCATGTGAATGCCCGCCGCATGGTGCTTCTCAGGCCGGAGTCCCCGATCTTCTGAAGCCATAGCGGCGGTATTCGCCTTTGAGCCTGTTCTCAATCGTATCAGTTCTTTTGAAACGTATTAAGAATCGCCTTTACAAAACCTCCCAAAAACTTTGGCAGTTTGAATGTGTAAAATTTCATACTTCACCCTCCCCATCATGCTCATGCGTCCGCCGTATCCTATGCTTCAGGCCTTCTTTACCTTAAACACGACAAAAAAGGCTACATGAGAAACCTGCTCATGTAACCATATTTATGCGGAACGCCCTGTCCCTATTCCAACATGACGAGCCCGAAGAACAGCCCATTTACGTTTGGGCAGGAACATACTGATAAACAGCGATCATGAATACGCTCAGCAAGTAATACAGTATGCTGAATATGACGAAAGTAACACGTGATCTAGTACGATCAAATTTGCGAAAATACATAATGACAACGCCCACCCCAATCAGTGAGGTAAGCGCATTGTAAGGGGATTGAATGACTGCAAATAACGCAAGCACCAATCCCGTCACGAGGCTCGCAGCCATCGTCAACAGCGTCTCCTTAAGGTTCATAGATCAGCCTCCGTAGCTGCTACGAATCTCTGCAATGGCCGCTGCACGGTCCTCGCGCCCGAATACCGCGCTTCCCGCTACGAGGACATCTGCGCCTGCCTCCACAACGAGTGGGGCTGTATCGGCTGCAATTCCCCCATCCACTTCGATATGAACATCATGGCGTCCTTTTTCATTCAGCCAGCTGCGAATTTGTCTGATTTTGTTCATCGTTCCCGAGATGAAGGCTTGTCCGCCAAACCCAGGATTCACGGTCATGACAAGAACCATGTCCACATCATCCAGCACTTCCTGAATGGCACTGGCCGGCGTCCCCGGATTCAGGGCAACCCCCGCCTTGACTCCCTGTTCCTTAATTAGATGAATCACACGGTGCAAATGTACACAAGCCTCGGCATGTACAGTAATTACCGCCGCTCCGGCTTTAGCAAATTCCTCAACATATCGCTCAGGATTTTCGATCATCAGATGCACATCCAGTGGCAGGTTGGTATGAGGAGCAATTGCTTTTACAATGGCAGGACCAAGCGTAATATTCGGGACGAAATGACCGTCCATGACATCAACGTGAATCCAGTCACCGCCAGCTGCCTGTGCTTCGGCCACTTCAGCACCGAGACGGGCAAAATCAGCAGATAATATGGATGGAGCAATTTTAATCATGTTAGTACCTCCGCTTCTTGTCTTTCATTTCTGTAAGGAACTGCTCATAATGCCGATAACGGCTTTCGGAAATTAAACCTTCCTCCTTAGCTGCAAGTACTCGGCATTGGGGCTCATGCGTGTGGGTACAGCCGCGGAATTTACATTGGTCAGCATACTGGGCAAATTCCCGGAAACAGGTGGAGAGTTCTTCTACACCGATCTCCAGAAAGTCCAGTTGGCTGAATCCGGGTGTATCTGCGACAAATCCGCCATTATCCAGCGGAATCAATTCTACATGTCTGGTCGTATGTTTGCCTCGACCAAGTCGCATGCTGATTTCACTCGTTTCCAGCGTCAGCCCTGGCATTAGGGCATTAAGCATAGAAGATTTGCCTACTCCCGATTGACCCGAGAATACACTTATCTTGCCTGCAAGACGTTCTTTGAGCAGCTCATTTCCTTCGCCAGTTCGCGAACTGGTCGAAATAACTTCATACCCGACCTGCTCATACAATGCCTTAACCTCGGCCACAGTATCACTCGCATCGTTTTGTGGATCAGCCAGATCCTGCTTTGTTAATACAATTAGAGCATCCAGCCCCGCCTGCTCAATATGTACAAGAAATTTGTCCAGCAGGTTCAAGTTCATGTCCGGTTCTTTAACGGAGAACAGAAGAACAGCCAGACTGACATTGGCAACAGGGGGCCGAATCAGTTCATTCTCCCGTTCCCGAATCTCATCTACTGTTCCTTCACCATTCTCTGTCAGCATATAGCTCACACGGTCACCGACAAGTGGAGAAACGCCTCTCTTTTTGAATATCCCTCTTGCTCGGCATGTAACGGCGGAGCCTTCCACCGAAGGCACCCCGTTTTCTAACAGTGGCATGACATAGTAGTAACCGCTCAGCGCTTTTACGATGATACCTTCTGGCATAGCTCCGTCGCCCTCCTTTGATTTTCGGTACACTCATCCTAACGTCAGCAATAAGCCGTCCTTACGGACGGCTCGATGCGTTAACGACATCCTACTTCTTGTCTTTTCCATGATCTTTACCCTTGCCGTTATTCATGGCAGACGTATCTTCGCCCTCATTATTCTCTTCACCATCACCAGGAATCGATTCAGACTCACCTTCCTGATTCGTATCCACGCTGCCTTCGTCACCACCGCCACCTTCTTCAGGTTCGTTTGCTGGAGGTGTTGGCTGATTGCCAATCTCCGGCTCAATGGTAGGCACCACTACGGTACCATTTTTGGCTTCAGCATAGGTAACTACATACGTATCCAGGAATTGACCATCACGATATACAGATACAGCACCGTTCTCATTCGGAGCAAGAACAAGTGGGATGGTCAGTGCCTGATAGGACTTGTTAATGGTCCGGGTTCCCCATTCCTGGTTCTTGCCGCGGGCATCCTCGAATGTAATCCGAATCTTGCTGTTCTTGCCCTCTTCTTTTGGCGAAACATTGATATTGAAGGAGTACTCCAATGCCTCAGGCGGATAACCCGTGCTGACGAAAATGGTGATTTTGTCACCAGGTTTCACATCGGCTCCGGCTTCCACAGGCCATTGCTGGGTCACTTTCCCCTTATCAACCGTATAGCTTGATTCTTCCTGAACCTGAGCCAGAACCAGTCCGGCAGACTTAATCATCTGCTCAGCTTCGTTGCGGGTGCGATTTTTCAGATCAGGCATCTTCACCGTCTCCGCGCCTTTGCTAACGGTTAAAACAATCTCGGTCTGTTCCGGATCAAATTCTTCATTAGCGCCAGGTGTCTGGGAAATGACAATGCCTGAAGCAACATCATTGGAGAAGTCGTCCTTACGCTTAATTCGATCCTCGCTAATGCCCAGATTCTTCAGATCCTTGACCGCATCCTCATAGGAATCCCCTTCAACGCTGATCATTTTGGTTAGTTCCTTTTCAGCTCCAACACTAAGTTGGATCTCGGAACCTTCCTTCACCACGTCGCCTTCATTTCGGCTTTGTTCAAATACGATGCCTGGGTCGATACCTTCCTTGTACATCCGGATGACATCATCGCTAACAACAAGACCCTGATCCTGCAGCATCTGACGAGCCTTTTCTTCAGTCTGGTTAACGACATTTGGAACAGTGACTTCAGGCACAACAAGCATACCTTTGACATACCATACAACACCAACCATGGCTATGAGAATTAGAACAGTCAATGAGATCAATAGCGTTGGTTTTTTCCAGTTCTTCGTTTTGGGTTTGCCCTTATTGTTGTCCTCATCAGGTTCCATGATTGGAGTAGCGCCCGTAGAAGTAATTCCTCGTGGTTCCGGTTTGATCGCAGGCATGACCCGCGTCTGATCCACATCATCTTCATCCGGAAAGTCGATTTTGGACTCATTGCGTCTTTCAGGTAACAAACACGTTTCCAGATCATTCTGCATTTCTTTTGCTGACTGATAACGCTCCTGCGGGTTCTTCCGCATGGATTTCAAAATGACATTCTCCACACTTTGCGGAATCAGTGGGTTGAATTTGCGAGGTTCATCAAATTCTTCCTGCAAATGCTTCAATGCAACGCTAATAGGGCTCTCACCAAGAAATGGAAGCTGCCCAGTCAGCATTTGATAGAGTACGATACCGAGAGAGTATAAATCCGACTTTTCGCCAGTAACGATCCCCTTGGCATGCTCCGGTGAAAAGTAATGTACGGAACCGACTACCGAGCCAGTCTGTGTAATCGTTGTGGATGTCACCGCTCGGGCAATTCCGAAATCGGTAACCTTCACGCGGCCGTTACGGCCAATTAATATATTATGCGGTTTAATATCCCGATGAATAATCTGGTTATGATGTGCATGATCCAGGGCGTCTGCAATTTGGGAAGCAATCCGAACAGCTTCGTCTACCTGCAGAGGGGCCCGCTCTTTGATGATCTCATTCAGGTTTTTGCCTTCCACGTACTCCATGACGATATAATGAACGTCATCTTCCTGGCCAACATCATAGATGCTGACGACATTGGGATGAGATAAGGATGCAGCAGACTGCGCTTCTCTACGGAAACGACGGATGAACTCTTCATCATGTACAAATTGCTGCCTCAATACTTTAATCGCCACATTACGGTTCAGCAGAAGGTCCTGGGCCTTGTACACAAGTGCCATGCCGCCACCGCCAACACGCTCAATGACTTCATAGCGTCCGCCTAGCTGGTGCCCAATCATGACTCACACCCCGTTTCCGTCACCACGGAACCTTCCTGTTGCACTTCAAACAGCGCAACCGTGATATTATCGTCTCCGCCAGCCAGCAGTGCCAACTGAAGCAGCCGATCTGCCCGCTCTTCAAGCGGCAAATCCTGATTGCCCGCCACCTGAACCATTTGTTCATTGCTGACCAAATTGCTGAGTCCATCGCTGCATAACAGCAGAACTTCACCTGCTTCCAGCTTGACCGCATCCAGATCGACTTTTACTTCGGCATCTGTTCCAAGGGCACGAGTCAGCACATTACGACGCGGATGATGAGATACGTCTTCCTTGCTGATCTGACCATTTTTAAACAATTCGTTCACCAATGTATGGTCTTCCGTTAACTGGATCACTTGTTTGTTTGCAATTTTGTAAGCTCGGCTGTCTCCGATATGACCGATAACGCCTTCTGCATCGTTCAACAAGGCAGCAACCACGGTCGTTCCCATGTTGTGGTACTTGTCATCTCCGGATGCAGTACGATATATCACTTCGTTGGCATGCAAAATAGCATCGCTAAGGGCAGCGGACAAGGACGCATGTGACAACCCCGGTTCCAGTGTCCCGAGGTCATGTACCAAAGTCTCCACTGCCAGACGGCTCGCGGTATCTCCTGCGAGATGCCCGCCCATGCCATCAGCGACAATGCCCAGAATATATCCTGTCTCCAAATTGCGAATCCAGGCTGAATCTTCATTAACCGAACGCACGCGTCCGATATGGCTCACATGAACTGTTTTGATCAAAATGTTCTCACCTCAACTCCATATGCTTTGCACGAAGCTGACCGCAAGCGGCAGCAATATCATGTCCCTGTTCACGACGAATGGTTACATTAACACCCTGCTCCGAGAGAATCTTCTGAAAATTGAAAATGTCGCTTCTCGATGTTCTTACATACTTGCGTTCAGGCACGTGATTGACTGGAATCAGGTTCACGTGGCAGAGCATGTTTTTCAGCACACTTGCCAGTTCTGCCGCATGTTCCGGCTGATCGTTCACGCCACCGATCAGGGCATATTCAAACGTAATTCTCCGGCCCGTTTTGGCCAGGTAGTAGCGAAGCGACTCCATCACATCGTCAAAAGGAAAACGACGGTTTACCGGCATCAATTTGGAACGAAGCGCATCATTCGGTGCATGAATGGAGATTGCCAGATTGATCTGTGTATCTTCATCAGCAAACTTGTAGATGTTCGGTACGATCCCGCTTGTGGATACCGTGATGTGACGCTGACCGATATTCAAACCCTTTTCGTGAATCATGATGCGCAGGAAAGTCATTGTAGCTTCATAGTTCTCAAACGGTTCACCCGAACCCATAATAACAATGCTGCTGACTCGTTCGCCGCGCTCATCCAGAATTTTCTGAGCCTGTACGACCTGGGCAACAATTTCGCCTGCAGTAAGGTTACGCTTCAATCCACCCAGCGTGGACGCGCAGAACGTGCAACCGATTCGGCATCCCACCTGTGTCGTTACGCAGATGCTGTTACCATAGTTATGTTTCATAATAACCGTTTCGATCGCATGATCATCATGAAGACCAAACAGGAACTTCACCGTTCCATCCTTGGATTCAAACTTCGTAATTTCGGTAAGGGTTACGAATTCAAATTGCTCTGCCAGCTTTTCGCGCAGTGCTTTGGACAGATTCGTCATTTCACTAAAATCATTCACTCGCTTTACATAAATCCAGTCGAAAATCTGACCACCGCGAAAAGCGGGTTCCCCATTTTCAACAGCCCATTGCTGCAGCTCTTCCAGGGAATAATCATATATAAAAGGTTTCATTTTGTTGTCAACACCTATTCCTTCTTTTCTTTTCATTCTTCCTATTCTATCACAAAGACCACTTTACATCCATGTATGCCCTACAGTCCTGCACTTCATGCATTATAACACCTCGGCGCGTATGCCGCACCCCATTACAAAGAAATCCGCCGAAGTTCCCCTCGGCGGCCATCCTTGCATGCTATGGATTTATTCATCGGCTGCACGTGTCAACCTTGCAATGTAAAAGCCGTCACTGTGTGCATACTGTGGCAAGATCTGCACACCCCCATTCACTGACTTCCACTTTTCCATCTCTGTTCCAGCCCAAGCAGAATCCAACGCTTGGTATTCGGGATGCCGCTTCAAAAAGTCAGCTACCATGAGTTCGTTCTCAGCCGGCTCAATGGTACAAGTACTGTACACCAGAACGCCGCCTGGCTTCAATAACGGTGCAACCCGATCCAGCAATTGACGCTGCAGTCCTGAGATATCTTCAATATCTTCAGGGGATTTGGTCCATTTGACATCCGGCTTACGGCGTATGACACCCAGACCGGAACAAGGTGCATCCAAAAGAATACGGTCAAACGAAGCATGAGGATAACGTTCATCCAGATCCAGTGCATCTCCTGTAACCGCATCGATACAGCCCAGTCCCAATCGATTCGCCTGATCCATGATAAGCTGACGCTTGTGTGCATGCACGTCATTGGCAATGATTTGACCACGGTCCTGCATTTTCTCGGCCATATGAGCCGTTTTACCACCCGGAGCTGCGCAGCAATCCAGCACGGTTTGACCCTCTTCAGGTGCGACCGCTTCGGCCACAAGCATGGAACTTTCGTCCTGCACAGAGAACAGTCCATCCCGGTACCATGACGTTAGTGCCATATTCCCACCACTGCGAACAAGAATACCGTCGGGACTTATCTGCGAAGGCTCTACTACTGCACCCGTGCTCTCCATTTCGCGCATGAGTTTGTCACGCGTGGTCATCGTTGTATTTACCCGCACACTCACTGCCGGCGGTTCATTATTTGCCTTGCAGATTGCTTCTGCTGTCTCTTCACCATATTGGCTGATCCAGCGTTGGACCATCCACTGCGGGTGGGAATGCTCCAGTGCAATACGCTCAGCAGCTGGCAGGTCATCCGGTATTCGAAGTTCGTCCCGACTGCGGATCATGTTGCGCAGAACGCCATTCACCATGCCCGAGATTCCCTGGTGTCCCAGTTTTTTCGCCAAATTGACGGCTTCACTTACAACAGCATGTTCCGGAATACGATCCAGATACATCATCTGGTAGACGCTGATCCGCAGCAAACTGCGTACCCATGGCTGGAGTTTGGCTATCCCTTTGGCCACAAAACGTTCCAGAAAATAATCAAGTGTGTTCAGCCGTGCGATTGTTCCGTACACCAACTCGGTAGCCAGCCCGGCATCTGCCGGACTAAGCTCAGCTTCTTTCAGACGCCGGTTGAGTTCCAGGTTGCTGTAGGCCCCCTCCTGCTCCACTGCACTAAGTACCTTCACTGCGAGCGCGCGTGGAGAAGTCTTAGGTCTTTCGGTACGCGCAGCTCCTCCAGAGGATTGGGATCCCGTGTTTTTGGAACCAGTCGACTTCCCTGCATAAGGACGACGATTCGGGTTGCCGTTACCTTTATTTGGGCTATTTGCTGATCGTCCAGATGTATTCCCGCTCATCGTAACACCGTGCCCGGCTTCAGCGTGCCACCGCGAGCGAAGTCAGCAGCTTTCATCGCTTTCTTGCCTGCAGGCTGAACTTCCGTCAGCCAGAGTGAACCGTCACCCGTTCGCACTTCAATGCCCCTTGCCCCCAGCTGCAGCACCGTGCCCGGCTCAGCCTGTCCATTGGTTGCAGCTTCTGAAGCACCTGACTGATTGGGGTTGGCAGCAGCCCATACTTTGAACACCTGCTCGTCCCACATCGTAAATGCACCGGAAAACGGAACAAGACCACGGATCTGATTAAAGAGTTCACGGGATGAACGAGTCCAGTCCATTTTCTCGTCTTCTCTGGTCAAATTGCGGGCATACGAAGCCTCGGCTTCGTCCTGAGGGACAGCCGTAGTCTCCCCCGCAATTAGGCGGGGCATTTCTGCCTGCAGCAGTTTGGAGCCTGCATCGCTGAGCTTCACAAACATGGTGCCAGAAGTATCCTCATCGGTGATCGGCACTTCCACACGTGAGATCATGTCTCCGGTATCCAAACCTTCTGCCATGAACATCAGTGTAACACCTGTTACCGGCTCCCCATTGATGATGGAGCGCTGAATTGGAGCACCTCCGCGATATTTTGGCAAAAGGGAACCGTGCACATTCACACATCCCCGAACAGGCATATCCAGCACAGCCTTCGGCAGAATCTGTCCAAATGCAGCCGTGACAATCAGGTCCGGCTTCCATTCAGCTAGTTTAGCCACTGACTCCGGATCACGCAGCTTTACCGGTTGAAATACAGGCAATCCGTGGCGCTCAGCCGCGGCCTTCACAGGCGTTGGCGTAAGCACTTTTTTGCGGCCCTGCGGTTTATCGGGTTGGGTCACAACACCCACCACGTTATATCCCTCAGCAATAAGCATATCCAGGGAAGGAACAGCGAATTCCGGGGTTCCCATAAAAACAATATTCAAATCCATCACTCCTTAATTACGTCGCGGTCCAGTCTGATCCGCTGCAATTTCGTACACCTTCTCAGCGATATCCGTAAAGAGTACGCCATCCAGATGATCAATTTCATGCTGGAATGCACGGGACAACAGACCGCTGCCCGTAATAATCAGTTCATTGCCTTCACGATCCAGGCCTTTAACGGTAACTGTTTCGAAACGACGAACGTCGCCGTTAATCCCAGGAATGCTCAGACAGCCTTCCGGTCCGAACTGCTCACCTTCACTCGCGATGATTTCAGGATTAATCATTTTGATCAAACCTTGTTCATCCCCGGCATCAATAACAATCAGGCGTTTTAAAATGCCCACTTGTGGTGCGGCAAGACCTACACCTTCAGCGTCATACATCGTATCTGCCATATCATCCAGCAGTTTTTGTACATTGGGTGTTACTTTTGTAACTTCCTTGGCTCTTTTGTGAAGCACCTCATCCGGTTCTTTAACGATAATACGAATCGACATGTTGTAAGCACCTTCCTAACCCAAATCTCATATCGGGTATCATTCTTTTGTTTTTTTGTTGCTTTGTTTTTAATCTATGTTTATACCGCTTGTTCACATCCACATTTTGCGCTATTCATTTTCACCACTTAGTATGGTGCGAAGTGTTCCTTGGAAAATGATGCAACATGCTTACATTAACATTTGCGGGTCTACATCCAGACTAATGAGCAGTTTTTGCGCCTGAACATCATCATCCATGCGCCGGGCCGTCTCCAGAGCGATTCCGATGGCGTCTACATCCCCCCGCCATTTTATCATACATTGGAATCGGTATCTATTCTTGATGCGCGGGATGGGTGAGGCTACAGGACCAAGCACGTCAAAGGCTTCATTACTGAAACGGTCCAGACTTCCCAACCAGCCGGCTGCATTTGCACGTTCTTTTAACAAACGCGTGTAATTTTCAGCTAGCCGGATCAGTACAGGAAGCTGCTCATGCGAAAAGGTCACCAGAATCAGGCGACAATACGGCGGGTATTGCAGATTGCGGCGATGAAGCAATTCCTCACGTACAAAAGAAACATAATCATGCTGGCTCGCATGCCCGATGGAATAGTGCTCCGGCGTATAGGATTGAACAAACACCTCGCCAGGTAATTGATGCCGTCCCGCCCGACCTGCCACCTGAGTCAGCAGCTGAAACGTCTTCTCGGCAGCCCGAAAATCGGGCAAGTTCAGCGCCGAGTCTGCCGTGATCACACCCACAAGGGTTACATCCGGAAAGTCCAGTCCTTTGGCAACCATCTGGGTACCCAGCAGCACATCCGCCTTTTTCTCCCGAAACTGTTTCAGCAGTTTCTCATGCGAGCCTTTCTCCGTCGTTGTGTCCACGTCCATGCGAATCACACGAATCCCCGGAAACAACTTCGCCAGTTCTTCCTCCACTCGCTGCGTACCTGTACCAAAATAGCGGATATGTTCACTGCCGCATTCCGGACATACTTCAGGCGCTGCCTCCGCATATCCACAATAGTGGCACCGGAGATTGTTGGAACGCTGGTGATACGTGAGTGAAATATCACACTCGGGACAGCCGGCTACATAACCACAGCTGCGGCACATCACAAAAGTAGAATAGCCCCGGCGGTTCAATAGCAAAACCGTCTGTTCTCCACGCTCCAAACGTTCCTCCAGTCCTTTGTGCAGAGCCCGGCTGAACATCGAACGGTTGCCATCCTTCAACTCTTCGCGCATATCAATAATCCGTACATCCGGCAAGTTATTGCCGAGCGCCCGGGTAGGCATCTCCAGCAGAAGCGGAGCAAAATCATCATTACTCTGCGAACGTGCCGCATAATAACTTTCCAGCGATGGTGTCGCTGAACCCAGAACCACGACTGCCTGGTGCTGCTGCGCTCTTTTTACAGCCACGTCGCGGGCATGATATTTCGGCGTTTCTTCCTGTTTGTAGGAGGTCTCATGCTCTTCATCCATAATGATCAGACCAAGGCGATCAAAAGGAGCAAAGACGGCGGAACGCGCTCCAATGGCTACCTTCACTTGGCCTTCCCGGATTTTGCGCCATTCATCATAACGCTCTCCACCCGACAGACGGCTGTGCATGACGGCAACCTGGTCTCCGAAGCGCCCTTTAAACCGCTCCACCATTTGTGGTGTAAGTGCAATCTCCGGTACAAGAACGATCGCCTGCCGGTCCTGCTCAATACACTGCTGAATCGTCTGCAGATATACCTCCGTCTTACCGCTTCCTGTTACACCATGTAACAAAAAGACGCCATGGCGCCTCTCCTGTAATCGCCCATTAATTTTGTCATACACATTCTGCTGCTCGGCTGTAAGAGCGAGTGGCTCGGTCGCACGAAACGTTCTGCCCTGGTAAGGATCGCGAAAGACCTCCACGTCCTCCGTTACAAGCAATCCTTTCTCTTCCAGTCCTTTGACTGTAGCGGCAGACACTTGAAGTGTAGCCAGCAATTCCTTCATCGGCATCGGCAGCAACTCTTTCATTTCCAGCAAAAAAGCGAGAACTTCCTTCTGACGCTGTGCCTTCGCCGGAAAGGATGTAAGGGCTTCTTGTGCAGCAGCTGCATCTATCGCCAGATCAACAGCTTTCATCGTCTTTTTGTTCAGCTTGTCCTTGATTGCCTGGCTTTCCAGCAATACACCGCTAAGTAGAAGCTTTTTGATCAATGCTGCATGATTGGGATATTTCCGGCTCAATTGTTGCAGGGGAACCTGCCCCCGACTTTTTACAAAACGTATAATGTCCTGCTGTACTTTCTCGGATGTGGACTCCTCCCCCCACACAAAAAGGACTTCTTCATCCGACTGTGCTCCAGCATGCTGTCCATCCACTGCATCTCCAATTGAAATATATCGCTCCGCTTTACCCTTCAGTGCAGTCGGTACCATAACCTGTAGTGACAAAATGCGGTTGCTGGCATAACGTTCACTCATCCATTCCGCGAGCTGCACCAGATCTTCAGACAAGGGCGGTACGATGTCCAGCAGCTCCTGAATCGGTTTCAACTTAAAGGACTCCGTACCCGTGCGCGGTACAAGATCAATTACAAACCCCTGCACGGTACGGTGTCCAAAAGGCACGCCCACCCGACTGCCAATCTCGATCCATTCACGCATCGAATCCGGCACCAGATAATCAAAAGGCCGATCGGTCTGTTTCACCGGAACATCGACAATAACCTTGGCGATCTCCATATTTAATTCCTCCCGGCAATGCGCTCCGCCGCAATCGCAAGCAATCGGTGAGCTATGTCTTCCTTAGACATCACCTGAAGCTCTTCTACCAACCCTTCACGGTCGTAAATATGAACCTCGTTGGTATCTGCTCCAAATCCTATACCCGGACGGGCAACGTCATTGGCTACGATCAGATCACAGTTTTTCCGTTCCAGCTTCTCCCTTGCGTACATTTCTACCGAATGGGTCTCTGCGGCAAAACCAATCAAAAATTGATGACTCTTTTGCTTGCCCAGCGTTTCAAGAATATCTATATTTTTAACAAGTTCCAGCGATAACGTATCGCCTTTCTTCTTCATTTTCTCCTCAAACACTTCTTTGGGCCGGTAGTCAGCGACCGCCGCAGCCTTGACCACGATATCCGCATGACCCCAGTGACGCGATACCGCTTCATACATATCCTGTGCGGACTGTACCCGAATCACGTCTACATTCGCTGGCGGCTGAACTTGCGTACTGCCCATAACCAGCGTGACCTCTGCTCCCAAATCACGCGCTGCTGCTGCAATGGCAAATCCCATTTTGCCCGAGGAGTCATTGGTAATATATCTGACAGGATCAATGCGCTCAATGGTACCCCCGGCCGTCACAACCACTTTCTTGCCCTTTAACAATGAGACAGGTTGATTCAAGCCCTGTTTGGCTGATTCCTTGCTTTCAAAGAACTGCTCAACTACCTCAACAATCGTCTCCGGCTCCTCCAGCCGCCCCTTGCCCACATAACCGCACGCCAGCTGTCCTTCGCTCGGTTCAATCATCAGTGTTCCTCGATCGACGAGCAAACGCATATTGTGCTGTACCGCCGGGTGATCATACATATGAACATTCATGGCGGGTGCAATCATGACCGGTGCAGTGGTTGCCAGCAGAGTTGTAGAGAGCATATCATCGGCCATACCGTGTGCCATTTTGGCAATGACATTGGCTGTCGCCGGGGCAACAAGGACCAGATCCGCCATATCGGCCAAATGAATATGGGATACAACCGATGGCTCTCGCTCATCAAATGTATCGCTATAAACTACATTTCGGGTCAACGTTTGCAGCGTTAATTCGGTAATAAACTGTTTGGCAGAGTCCGTCATAATGACATGAACGTCTGCCCCTTTTTGCACCAGTCTGCTGCATAATGTAGCCGCCTTGTATGCGGCTATGCCGCCTGTCACACCAAGTACGATTTTTTTACCGTTCAACATGGTTATTTCCCCCGATATATACGACGTTAAAACGATGAATAGAGAAAAAAATAACAACCTCGCGGTTGTCAAATAAATCCGGCTTGCACCGTATGCAGTTGAAGAGCGCCGCTAGCGGCTTACTCTTCTTCCTCTTCGTCCTGTCCTTTGATGACAACGAGCAGATCACCATAAATTTCTTCGAGTGCAACGCCAACCTGTTTATGGGATCTGGCATTTCTCAAATCCGTTTTCTCACCTTCACGAAGCTGTCTGGCCCGGCGGGAAGCGGCAACAACAAGCGAATACTTGCTGTCAACTTTGTTCATCATTTCATCAATAGAAGGATACAGCATATTTACAAAACACCTCTTTGCTTTAGTATAATTCCACTTGCCGCCTGACAGAATGCAACTTGTTCAGCCTGTTTATGCGAACCGGCATGATCTGACCATCTATAGTTATATGACAGCAGTTGTCTGAATTATTGCATTCCGAGACGGCCAAGAAGAATTATTTATTGATCTTACAATGTTCGGCGATAATAATGCTTTCTATTCGTTTGCACGCCAAATCAATTTCGTCATTAACGACAGCGTAATCGTACTGCTCCAGCAGGCTAATCTCATCCACTGCAACGGACATCCGGTGATCAATGGTCGCCTGACTTTCCGTACCACGTCCCTGAATGCGATCTTTAAGCTCGTCCAATGAAGGAGGCAGCAGAAATACAAAGATCCCTTCCGGGAACTTCTCTTTCACTTTTAACGCGCCTTGAACTTCAATCTCAAGAATGATGTCGCGGCCCTCATTAATGGTTTTCTCCACAAAATCACGTGGTGTTCCGTAATAGTTACCTACATATTCCGCGTGTTCAAGCAACTGATCCTCAGCAATCATGTTCAGGAACTCTTCATGACTTCTGAAGAAATAATTCACACCATGCTCCTCACCCAGACGAGGCTGACGAGTCGTTGCAGACACAGAATAAATCAACTCAGGCACACGTTTGCGCAAAGCGCTGCATACTGTACCCTTCCCGACCCCAGATGGGCCGGACAACACTATCAGTAATCCCTTAGACATATTACACTCCATTTTTATTCGTCGTTGTCATCATCTTTCGAAGAAAGACGATGGGCGACCGTCTCAGGCTGAACCGCCGACAGAATGACATGGTCGCTATCCGTAATAATTACGGCGCGAGTACGTCTTCCATATGTTGCGTCAATCAGCATATGACGATCTCTTGCCTCTTGTATAATTCTCTTGATCGGCGCCGATTCCGGACTTACGATGGAAATTATCCGGTTCGCCGACACGATGTTACCGAATCCAATGTTGATGAGTTTGATTGCCATAATCAGGTTCTTCCCCCTATACATGCGACTCTTTTGCCGAAACATGGCCGTTCATTCGATATTCGCCGCCTGCTCGCGAATTTTCTCCAGCTCCGCCTTCATCTCGACAACACGGTTCACCAGAGCCAAATGGTTGGCTTTTGATCCAATCGTATTGACTTCCCGATTCATCTCTTGAATAAGAAAGTCCAACTTGCGGCCTACCGGCTCTTCACTCTTCAGCAGCTCCCTGCTCTGTCCGAAGTGGCTGAGTAGACGCGTAAGCTCCTCCTCTATGTTAGAACGATCGGCAAATACGGCAATTTCCATACCCAATTTATGCTCGTCAAAAGGGAAAGAGCCTTCCTCCTGCATTTCCGTAAGCCTTTGTCTTAACTTGTTGCGGTAATCCGATACCACCGTAGGTGCAAGAGCAAACATCTCGGCATGCAGTGACTCCAGACGACTCAGCCGCCGTTCCAGATCACTGGCCAGATGAAGACCCTCGCGGGCGCGCATTTGCTCCAAACTGGACAGGGCTTCTTCCAAGCTCTGTTGCAACACACGCTCCCATTCGTCCTTATCTTCCTCAGGAATGAAATTCATCCCATCGGAATGAACCATGACATCCGGCAGCGCAAGCATATCCATAATGCTAGGTTTGCCCTGCATCCCAAAGCGGGACTCCAGCTGCTCTGCCGCCTGCAGATAGGCCCTGACTGCCTGCTCATTGAGCACGGCGGGAAGAGCCTGGTCTTCATCTTTTTCTTTCATTACATAAACATCAATCCGCCCGCGCTTCAGCCGGCTCTGTACCATTTTCCTCAATCCGTCTTCATAACATGTCCACTCCTTGGGCATGCGCATCATGACTTCACAGTAACGATGGTTGACTGATTTGATCTCCAATTGTACCTTATAGCCCCCAAATTGAAAGGCGGATTGACCGTATCCGGTCATACTGAATGACATCGGCATCACATCCGTTACACTATTGTAATTGATTATTAGGGTTGAAACAAGTAGGACATTGGTGCTCGGACTTCTCCCATACATATTGGGTCAGTTCGGCTGTCATGTCATAGAACATAAATGGAGTCATTAAATAGATTCCCTTAAAGTGGGCGGTTGCCACATCCAGCAGCTCTTTGGCAATCTTCACTCCCATGGCGCGGCCTTCTTCCCCTTCGAGACCCGCCATGCGGGAACGCACTTCATCCGACAGCTGAATTCCTGGAACCTCGTTATGCAAATACTCTGCATTCCGTCCACTTGCCAGTGGCATTACGCCAACAAAAATGGGAACTTCCAGATGTTTGGTCGCTTCATGCATCGCCACGATTAACTGCGGATCATAGACAGGCTGCGTCATAATGTAATCGGCTCCGGAGGCAATCTTTTTCTCTAGGCGCTGTACTGCCTTGTCCAGATACTTCACATTCGGGTTAAATGCAGCGCCGATCACAAAACCGGCCTTCTGCTTGAGCGGTTTTCCGGAGAAAGCCACACCATCGTTCAATTGCTTGATCATACGTATAATTTCAAAAGAAGTCAGATCGTATACGGAACTGGATCCGGGCAGATCACCAAAACGTGCCGGATCACCTGTAACGGCAAGCACATGGTTGATGCCCAAAGCGTCAAAACCCATCATGTGTGACTGGGTCCCAATCAGATTCCGGTCGCGGCAGGCAATATGTACAAGCGGACGCAAGCCTGTACGATCCTGAACGAGATGACCAAGAGCCATATTACTCATGCGGGTAACCGCCAAAGAATTGTCAGCCAGCGTCAATGCATCCGCACCAGCTGCTTTCAGCGTTTCGGCCCCCTTCATAAATTTGGCGATATCAAGGTCACGAGGCGGGTCAAGTTCAACGATAACCGTGTGGCGCTGCTTTACCAGATCCACGATGGTCGGCTGGCCGCCGCGGCCGGAACGTTCATCCACATTTTCATGCAGGACGATACGCGGTTTCGCTTCTGCAGGGTCAGGCTGGGCAATTGGCGCTGGTGCGTATTCAGTAAGAGCCTGCGCAATAGCTGCAATATGATCAGGCGTTGTACCGCAGCACCCACCGATAATACGGGCACCCAGATCAGCAAATTGCACTGCGGTCTGACCGAAATACTCCGGTGTAGCACCGTAGCGGAACTGGCCATCAACATAGTCTGCCGCACCCGCATTAGGGTAAACAGACATTGGAACTCCGATTCGTCCGGATACGGTTTCCATGGCGCGCATAATTCCGTTTGGACCGGAACGGCAGTTAAAACCTATTACGTCCGCACCTTGCTCACGCATGATCCGGAAAGCTTCAGGCATCGTATATCCGTCCAGTGTATGTCCTATATCCTCAACTGCGAACTGTCCAATCACCGGCAGATCACTCAGCTTGCGAGCCTGCAGCAGGGCGATATCCATCTCCTCGATGTCATAGAAGGTTTCAAGCAAAATGCCATCTACCCCTTCATCAAGCAGGGCAAAAATCTGTTGTTCATAGAAGCGCTTAAGTTCACTTGTTGATACGTTGGTCCGCTTGCCTCCGCGAATGGAGCCCACAGCACCCAGAACGTAACCGTTCGCACCGGCAACATCCTTGGCAATGCGTACGCCTGCACGGTTGACGTCGGCTACCTTCGACTCCAGTCCGAACTTGGACAATTTATCAAAGTTGGCAGAATACGTATTAGTCTCAAATATTTCAGTACCTGCCTCCAAGTAACGACGATGTACGTCTGCCACCACTTCAGGTGAAACGAGGTTTAATTCTTCATATGAAATTCCTACCGGGAAACCCATTTGGTACAGATATGTTCCCATCGCCCCATCCCCAATGAGAACTCGTTCCTGCAAGACACTCCGCAAATCCGCCTTCATCCCTTTTCCCCCTGCCTAGCTGTGATCATTTCATACTAATGTAACACAAAAACCGATCAATAACGTAGAAAAACACAGGATTCCCATGAAATTCAGTCAAAAAAAGAGGCCCGAAGGCCTCTTGGCTTAAACTGTCATCTTATGAAGTGTATCCCTTGAAAACAACCTCGGCTGGTCCGGTCATATAGACATGATTGTCAGCTTCGTTCCATTCAATGTGCAGATCTCCGCCTTTGAGGCTAATCACTGCTGTACGATCCGTGTGTCCGTTCAGAACAGAGGATACGAGTGTTGCGCATGCACCGGTGCCACAGGCCAGTGTTGGCCCAGCCCCGCGTTCCCATACGCGCATATCCACGAATCCGCGATCGCGGACAGTGGCAAACTCAACGTTGATCTTTTTCGGAAACATCGGATGAACTTCCAGCAGCGGCCCCCAAGTCGCAAGATCGAAATTCACCGCATCATCCACGTAAATGACGGCGTGAGGGTTACCCATCGAAACCGCTGTGAATTTGAACTCCTGTCCATTCGCTTCAATGGAATGATCAACGACAGGATTGGCATCCACGGTTGTCGGGACCTGAAGCCCGTCCAAAATAGGCTCGCCCATATCCACTCGAACGGTTGCCACCTTCCCGTCAAGAACATTGAGGGTTACCGGCTGTACACCCGCACCAATCGTTTCAATCGTAATTTGCTCCGATGTCACATGACCATGATCATAGACATACTTGGCTACACAGCGAATGGCATTACCGCATTGCTCTGCTTCCGAGCCGTCGGAGTTCATAATGCGCATCTGAAAATCCGCCTTTTCGGAAGGCAGTATATAAACGAGCCCATCCGCGCCGATGCCGAAGAAACGGTTGCACCATTTCACAGCCAGCTCTGCTGCATCAGCCGGAAGCTGTTTTTCTCCAAATACAACAATAAAATCGTTGCCAAGTCCGTGCATCTTTGTAAATTCCATATCCTTGCCCACTCCTTTTGGCAGTCTTGCTGCCAAAGCGTTATACTTGCCCTTTTACAGAAAAAAGCTATCCTGCAAAATGCCGAAGGCTCTCGCCTCGAATCATTTTGAGGATAGCATATCGAAAACAATAAGGAAAAGCTATTGATTTTATGCTGAAAACTTTGTACTTTTCGGTACGAAGCTTCCAGGACCCATCCGGCGGCGGTTACGACGGCCTCCCCAGACACTGCCTGCTCCCATCAAGAACGTTGGGATCCCTGCGGCGACAATGGAAATTGCCCATTCACGGAAGCCAAGCGGTACCGTTTTGAAGATCGGCTGCAGCGGTTCCACATACATAACGACCAGCATCAGTACCACCGATGAAATGACCGCGAGAACCAGATATTTGTTCTGAAGCGGATTTCGGTGGAAGATGGAGCGAGAGCTGCGGCAGTCAAACACATGAATAAGCTGAGCCAGAACGAGTGTTGCAAAAGCCACGGACTGTGCCTTGATGAGCTGACCCGGTTGATCCGGAGCTGCTTGAAGCGTAAGCCAGAACGCACCCAGTGTACACAAGCCAATTAACACACCTCGGCTGATAATTTTCCACCCCAGTCTCCGGGCAAAAATATTTTCCTTGGCACCTCTTGGTTTGTGCTCCATCAGATCTTTTTCCGGCTGATCCACACCGAGCGCCATGGCAGGCAAGCCATCTGTCACGAGATTCACCCACAGAATCTGAATCGGCACGAGCGGCAGCGGTAACCCCATCATCATGGCAAAGAACATCGTTAATATCTCGCCCACGTTCGAAGCAAGCAAATATCGGATAAACTTGCGAATATTCTCGTAAATATTACGTCCTTCTTCAATGGCCGCTACAATAGTAGAGAAATTATCATCACTGAGAATTAACGCGGATGCCTCTTTCGTCACATCCGTACCCGTGATGCCCATCGCGATGCCGATATCAGCCGCTTTGATCGCTGGTGCGTCGTTGACACCGTCTCCTGTCATCGCTACAACATGGCCTTTGCGCTGCAGTGATTTTACAATCCGGAGTTTGTGCTCAGGTGACACCCGGGAGAAGACATAGATGCCCTCTACCTGTTTATCCAGCTCGTCGTCCGTCAGTCCTGCCAGTTGCTGTCCGCTTAACGAGCCTCCACCTCGCGGAAGAATACCCAGCTGCTGGGCAATGGCCTCAGCCGTGGTTCCGTGATCACCCGTAATCATGACGGTCCGAATGCCTGCTCTGCGGCAGGTAGCAATCGCATCTCTGACTTCACGACGCGGTGGATCAATCATGCCCGCGAGCCCTACGAATACAAGCTGGTTCTCGGCTGTATGTTCGTCGTCCACCTTTTCATCAGGACGCACCTCACGATATGCCATTCCAAGAACCCGCAGGGCTGCCCCGGCCATCTTCTCGTTTGCAGCCATCACTTTCTGTCTCAATGTTCCGGTGAAAGGCACAACTTTGCCTTCCCACAGAATATAGCTGCACTGTCCGATCAACACATCGGGGGCGCCTTTCGTATAGATCATGCGGCCTCCCTGATGTTGGATGAGGACTGACATCCGTTTGCGATCCGAATCAAACGGGAATTCCTGTTGACGTGCATATAACTCTTTGAGTCCGGCAGGGGTAAGGCCCATTTTGGAAGCGAGGGTGACGAGTGCTCCTTCGGTTGGATCACCTTTCAATTCCCATACCACGCCATCTTCTTTGACGATTTCCTTCTTGCCATCTTTCCCCTTCTTCTTACTGCGTTCCTCCGAAAAGCTCTCCACAATACTGGCGTTATTACATAGTGCACTGATCTGAAGCAGTCTTCGCAGCGTCTGGTCACTCTTCAGCTCCACCGTGCGGCCGTCCTCCAGCATCTGTCCTTCCGGAGCGTACCCGTCCCCGGTAACCTTGATACTGCGCCCTTCCAGCCATACATCAGTGACCGTCATCTTGTTCTGGGTTAACGTGCCTGTCTTGTCCGAACATATAACTGAAGCACAACCAAGTGTCTCGACAGAAGGCAGCTTGCGTACAATGGCTTTGCGCTTGATCATCCGCTGTACACCCAGCGCGAGTGCAATCGTCACGATGGCCGGTAAACCTTCCGGTATGGCAGCTACTGCCAGACTCACGCCAGCAAGGAACATCCCCACAGCCGGTTGTCCATGCAAAATACCAGCCACAACCACCATCACGGTAAGCCCCAGCGCGACAAAAATGAGTATTTTGCCAAGCTGCTCCAAGCGATGCTGTAACGGTGTTTCCTGTTCCTCGGTATTTTGGATCAGATCGGCAATTTTGCCCATCTCGGTGTCCATGCCCGTCCGAATGACAACACCTCTGGCTATCCCGCGGGTGACCATGGTACCCATAAAGCCAATATTTTTCTGGTCTCCAAGCGGCACGGCATCATCCTTAATGATATTGCAATGCTTGCTTACAGGGACTGATTCCCCGGTGAGTGCGGATTCCTCCACATCCAGACTGTTCGTCTCCAGCCAACGTACATCCGCCGGAATGCGGTCTCCACTCTCGACAAGGATGATATCGCCAGGGACCAGCTGTTTGGCAGCAAGCTGCACTTCCTGACCGGCCCGAAGCACTTTGGCAAGTGGAGCAGACAGCTGCTTCAATGCGCGCAGGGAACGCTCAGCCCGGAATTCCTGCACAAAGCCCAGAATTGCATTAAGTACGATGATGGCCACAATGGTTACGGCATCCAAATATTCTCCAAGCAATCCGGATACCAGTGTTGCCCCCATCAAGACAAGTACCATAAAATCCTTGAATTGATTTAGCAGCAGTGTAATGGGAGATATGCGTTTCCCTTCACTCAGCTCATTTGAACCCGCTGCTTTCCTTTTCTGTGCGACAGCCTCATCCGTCAGCCCTTCCTCAAGATTGACGTCAAGCGTGCTGTGAAGCTCCTCTACGCTTAGTTGATGCCACTTGGTCTGTTCCATGCTTCAAGGTTCCCCTCCCAGTCTATATTTCCTGTAAAAGACGTTCATACATCTGCACCGGCTTGCTAACGGCAGCTGCATGTTACGCCGGACAAACTACCTGCTCTATATGTATTCGGACAGGACCCCGAATAGCACCCGGATGGTGAATCCTTTCCCTGATGGACAGAATAGGCTAAAATAAAGGTCTGCGGTCATAACGCAGCGGAAGCCGAGTTAACTTATTGAGCATTTTGCATAAATCCAAACAGTGACCTCCAAACTCCAATATATAATTCGAAATGGTTTTGTTCGTTTATATACTGTACTCGGGAGCGAGCGGAATCGAAGGATGCAAATTGCTGTATGCAAGAGACAAGTGACAACGAACTGCAACCGGTTCTATTTTTTACATATTCCAGTTGTGCGTTTCAGTTATAGATAGAGAGGAAGTTGAAAAATATGGCATTGGACGGCATTGTTACACGAGCGATCGTACATGAACTGCAGGGCTGCAAAGGCGGCCGCATCAGCAAAATTCATCAGCCTAATGGTCATGATGTCGTTTTGACCCTCCGTGCACAGCGCGGAAACAGCAAATTGCTGATATCGGCCAGTCCGACGTATCCCCGTGTGCACTTTACGGAGAAAACATTTTTAAACCCTACAGAAGCACCGATGTTCTGTATGCTCCTGCGAAAGCATTGTGAGGGAGCCATTATAGAAGAAATTCGTCAGATCGGCATGGAGCGGATCATTCACATTGACGTTCGCCAGCGCGACGAGCTCGGTGACGTGTCCGTGAAACGAATCATCATTGAGCTGATGGGTCGTCACAGTAATATCGTACTGCTGGACCCAGTCACCGGAACGATTCTGGACGGCATACATCATGTAACCCCTTCAATCAGCAGCTATCGGGTCATCATGCCTGGTTTTTCCTACACAGCCCCACCGGAACAGCACAAAACCAACCCGCTTGAGGTGAACCAAGCTGATTTTGCCAAGGGTTATACCGAAACGGAAGATGAAGCTTCCCGCTGGCTTGTCAATTCATTTAGTGGACTAAGCCCACTGATTGCAGGAGAGATTACTGCTCGGGCATCTGCTACTAATCATGGGGACGCCCAGCCAGAGGCGAGTGCATTGTGGAATGCATTTGAATCTGTGATGGGACCTGTAAAAGAAAACAGCTACACGCCTGTAACCGGGCTGAATGCCAAAGGAAAAATGATTTTCTCTGCTGTTCGTCTTCAGGGCATTCAAGAGGCGGAAAAAACCTATGACACGATGAGCAAGTGCATGGAAGATTATTACGGAGATAAAGCCGAACGGGATACGGTGAAGCAGAAGGTAAGCGACCTGCTGCGGTTTCTGCAAAATGAACGAAGCAAAAACGTCAAAAAACTCGACAATCTGAACAAGGATCTGCTGGAAGCCGACGATGCGGAAAAATACAGATTATGGGGCGAACTGTTATTTGCTTCTCTCCATCAGATCAGTAAAGGGGATAAAAGTGTGGAGCTTGTAAACTTCTATGATGAAGATCAGGCAACCATTACCATTACACTCGATCCCCTGCTTACACCATCAGACAATGCTCAGCGTTACTTCAAGCGGTACAATAAATATAAGAACAGTCTGGCTGTCATTCATGAACAATTGGGCAAAACCAAGGAGGAGATCGTCTATCTGGACAACCTTCTGCAGCAGCTGTCCATCGCCTCCATGAACGATATTGAGGAGATCCGTGAAGAGCTTGTGCAGCAGGGATACCTTCGCGACCGGAACAAAAAAGGCAAGAAGAAAAAGAAAAATGATCGTCCAACGGTACATCAGTTTACTTCTACAGAAGGCATTGATATTCTGGTGGGGAAAAACAACTTGCAAAATGAGTATGTCACTAACCGTCTGGCCAGTGCCAACGATACCTGGCTCCACACCAAAGACATTCCAGGCTCACACGTTGTCATTCGCAGTACGGACTTTGGCGAGGCTACGTTGGAGGAAGCAGCACAGCTCGCAGCCTACTTCAGTCAGGCCAAGGAATCGAGCAGTGTTCCCGTGGACTATACCTTTATACGTCACGTACGCAAACCAAGCGGTGCCAAACCAGGCTTTGTCATCTATGATCATCAAAAGACACTGTTTGTGACGCCTAATGAAGAGCTGGTCAAAAGCTTGCCATCCACCATTAAAAACGGATAAGGCAGGGCTTCATACCCATTGTAAAAAAACAAAGCCCCAGAACAGAGTATCTCGTGTTCCGGGGCTTTGTATTTTTACCCTTATATTACTTGGCAGCAATATTAACGTTTTGCCGCCGCACGAAGCTGATCCAGCACGTCAACCGCAACCGTCTTGCTCCCCAGATCCCCGTGAAAAACAACTCCCTGTCTTACACCGTGATAATCTGAGCCGCCTGTCACAATCAATTCAAATTCACGTGCCAATTCGGCATATCTGCGTTCCTCTTCCGGGCCATGATCCGAATGAAATACTTCGATCCCGTCCGGCTGGGATTTCTCGATAATTTGACGAACCAGTTCATCGTTCCCGTAGAGACCCGGATGGGCAATAACCGCAGCTCCTCCCGCCTCTCTGATCCACTGGCAGGCATCTTCAGGTGCTACACGCGGAACCGATACAAAACCCGGTTTGCCTTCGGCCAGATAACGATCGAATGCATCCCGCATATCGACAGCATATCCTTTGCTGACCAAAACATCAGCCATGTGCGGTCTGCCAATGCTCTCGTCCGGCTCCAAAGGACGCCCCAGCCCCTCAATGACTTCTTCCCAGCTGATGGCAAGACCGAGCTCCTGCAGTTTGGCAATGATGCGATGATTCCGTTCCTCACGCGCTTCGCGGAGACCATGCAGCCGTTCCAAAAAGAGTTGATCCTCTATATTCACATAATACCCCAGCACATGAATGTCTTTGCCTCCTGCACGAGTACTGATCTCTACGCCAGCAACAACATCGATGCCCTGTTCCAGACCGGTCTGCCGGGCTTCTGCCACACCTGCTACCGTATCATGATCCGTGATTGCTAGTGCTGACAGTCCTTTTTGTTTTGCCAGCTTCACGTTCTCAGCAGGTGACTGCATGCCGTCTGAAGCCTGACTGTGAGTATGAAGGTCACAGCGTCCGTTAAGTTGATCCATTAACAACATCTCCCTTGTATATGTGTTATCGGATAGCGATTATTTGTTTCCTTTCTCTATGGCTCCCTCCACCCCCGCGTGCTCCTGCTGTCTCAAGTAGTTTAGAAAGGCTACTGCCGATAGAGGAAGCAAGGAAGACTTCAGATGAATCGCATAGAATTGTCGCTTGAACGTAAGTCCCCGGATATCGACAATATGGACCAGACCAAGGGCAAGTTCATGTTGAACAGATGAAGGAGATAACATGGTAATACCCACACCGGCTTCCACTGCCGATTTCACCGCCCCTGTACTTCCTAGTTCCATCACTACGTTCATGTCCTGAGGATCGATGTTTTTCTTTTGCAGCTGATCCTCCATGACCTGTCTTGTACCAGATCCCTTTTCCCGCAATACAAACGGATAAGTCATAACCTCTTCCAGCTCCACTTCTCCGCGATCAGCAAGTGCATGGCCTGCCGGAACAACCAGCTTCAGTTCATCCTGCATCACAGGTTCCACAATCATGTCGGGATGATGGATCGGTGCCTCGATCAGACCAAAGTTCAACTGGTGTTTCAAAATATCGTCCATAATTTGTGTAGTGTTCATGACTTTCATTACGATGGAGATATCCGGATACTGACGTGCAAATGGACCGAGCATCCGTGGCAATACATATTCGCCAATGGTCAAACTGGCCCCAAGCTGTAACCTTCCCTGAAGCATTTGCGTAAATGCCGACATTGCTTCATCGGTCTGCCTGACCAGCTCCACGCTTCGCTTGGCATGTGGAAGTAATGTTCGTCCGGCTTCGGATAATTCTATTTTTTTGGTTGAACGGTGCAGTAGTTTCGTGCCGAAATAGTCTTCCAGCGATTGAATCTGCATCGTCACCGCAGGTTGTGTCATATGTAAGGCTTGCGCAGCTGCTGAGAAACTCCCCTTTTCTGCCACGGTGTAAAAAATATGCAATTGATGAAAATTCATATCTTCGCCCCTCTTCTGTCCGCTTCCCTCATTGTAGCCGATTTTCTGAATTCCAACAAAAAAAGCATGCAGCTTGTCTGCATGCGATGTAGCTTAAATATATCATTGCAAAAATGTGAATGCTCCTGTAAATCACTACTTGTGCTTACGACTGTTCTTAACCAGAGTCATTCGTCTCGAATGTCTCAGCCAGGAATAATATGATTTCAGATCACGAAGCTCAATCGTCTCTGACATTCGCCCCAAAAAGGTAACTACAATCATCTTGTGAAGAGGATTGCCGGCGATATCATATTCCCCTTCAAGCTCGGAAAATTCCGCAACCACTACCACATCTTCGTCGATGAGGTAGACGTCCTGCTCATTACGGTAGTATGGCGTAATACGGTCCTGCTTCAGACACTCCCATAACCAAGCCGCAATATGGTCATCATCATTACGTGTGGGCTCAATACGGTCTGCGTACCGCATTTTGGCATGATGGGTAATGACGATGTCGGCCACTTTTTTGTCTCCAAGAGCTACGAAAAACGGCTCATAGGTGCTCCAACGTTGCATCACCTTATCACGCATGGGAATCACTCTCCACCAGATAGGACTTTCTATCTATTTATTACCAAATATATTACAACATAAGTCCCGCAAGCTCAAGGCATAAGTGCAGATTTTTTCACAAAATCCGTTTTGTGCCTCATTCATCCAAAGTGCGGCCGAAAATCAGGGATAATCTGCTGCCATCTCTTTCTATCTTAATCCTTTTTCGAAAGAAAAGGAACCCGCGAAAAGCCGGATTCCATTGGTGAACTTCCTTTTTCGGTTCTGCACCTCTTTTGTCAGCGTCAATACTCCTCTGGAGAATGCTATGATTTTTGCTCGCCGGGCCTATCATGGTCTATAGTGCATGCTGCCCGGCACCGAGCTCGTCTCCCATCGTTTTCAGGAGCTGATGGGACGCGTCACATTTATATTCCCAGAACATCACCCCGGCAAGGTCATGTTCAATGATATACTCGCATTTTGCTCTGATCGATTCCGGATCATCGTAAGAGATGAACGTGCTCCCGTCAAACAAATAAGGTGCCCTCGCCTCATCATCCCAATATCTAATGTATCCGTTAAGGCCAATATACTTTTTACTTAACTCCGTATATTCCGGGCCGTAGCCTCCGGTCGTCTCAGCCATCTGATGCAGCCCGTTGTTCCGGTCAGGTACACCCTTCCACATCCGTGAATAGAATGCGGCACCGATGACAAGTTTGTCTCGGGGTACTCCTGCATTAAGGAACATTTGTACCGAGGCATCCGTGCTGATCCGATACAGATCACCTGTCGCAGTATAGAGATTGGTATGGTGTCCTGTCAGGACTTGAAATCCCCCGCGCATGTCATAGGTCATCAGCTGCACATAGTCAAGGTATTGCTGAACCTGATCCATTTCCGTGCCGTCAATGTAATACTGGTCAGCACCGGCCGCAATGGTCAGCATGTAATACCTTCCATCTTGCTCACCCAGTTTCGTCAAAGCTGCCCTCATCGCCTTCAGCAGCAGCGTGAAGTTAGGTTTATCCTCCGCGGAAGCAGCAATACCAGCTTCCCCATAACACGGGTATTCCCAATCCAAATCAATGCCGTCCAGTCCATAGGTTGTCACTGCCAGGACTGCAGACGCCGCCAGCCTTTGCCTGCCTTCCTCAGTCGCTGCCGCTTCCGAGAAACCGCCTGCACTCCAGCCCCCGACAGACAGTATTATTTTCAAATCCGGAAAGGCCTTCTTCATCGTCGAAATCCGTTCCATATTCTGCAGATGACTGGTCTGAATGACACCGTCCTGAATGTGGCCAAAAGCAATATTGATATGCGTCATCCGACTCAAATCAGTCTCTGCTACTTCGTTTAGATCACGATGGCCGACATATCCGATAATCCATCTTTTGCTCATTTGCCGTCTCCTCCATAATCAGCTTCTTTACTGTGCTGTCCGTTCAGCTGTGAGCTAACCTGAAGGGCTTCCTTCACAGCACCAATCCGGTAACCGGATGAGACATAACGAATCCGATAGGACCTATCCAGCACAACAAGGTGAGGATACCCTGACTCTGTCGCTCCAGAGCTTCGGAGCAGTTCAGGCAATGAACCAGCATTTGCCTCTCCCAGTCTGATTTGTGGCGGCAGCATCTCCTGCTGTTCGCTTTTCAATTTTTTGCTTGTACCCAAAGAGCCTGTAATTAATATTATCGGCACATCCCGCTCCGCCAGTTCCTCCCTAAGATCAGCAAGTTCTTTCAGCAAATGCATGGTCGGTTCTCGCTCTGGTTCAATCCAGGACAGCAATACGCTTGAAGCCGTTCCACTCAGACTGTGTTCAAGTGCAGCTGCGCTTCCATCCTGCCATTGCAGTTCCATATTCTGATCCACTGTTCCAAGGACAGGAATCTCTTCTTCTGTGCTGCGGAAGGTTACGGTAACTCGGACTTCCTCCCCTTCTTTTAACTCAAAATAAGTAAATCGTGATCTCACCGTGCCATCTTTCAGACGAATCCCTGTTGTCATGCGATAAAATCCTTCCTCTGCTGCCAGAGGCTCGGCAAACAGCTTCGTCTCTCCATACGGAAAGTGCAGAGTCACGTATTTCCCCTGAACAAGGCGGGCAATGGAAATATTCTGGTAATAGGAAGCCACCGGCGTGTTCCGTTCTGCCTCTTTCTGCTCAAGACGAATAGTCCCTGTCCGCTGCTTCACCTCTTCCTTGCCGCCAAGATCTGCAAAGATCCAGCTGCCTCCATGCCAGTACTGCGGCTTGCGTTCACTTGGATGCAGACGGGAAGGAATGCCGAGACTGCGACAAATCGAAACAAACAGGATTGCCAGAGACTCTTCATCTCCAGCCATTAACCGATAGGTCCCTGCTGCTGTACCCTTGCCTTTCAGATTGGGCAGATCCTCCGAATGAACGTATTTCTCCTTGAGTCTTGCAGCAAGAAGTGAAGGATTTTTCACCATTTCATCTTTCTCTTCTTGAGTAAAGGCTGTCTGAAACGGCTCTTTGTATTCGCCAAGCATTTCGAATGAAACGCGTGGACATAGTACGTAGGGAATAAACAAGGTGTCCGGCAGCATGCCGCGGAGAGGAAGCGAATAATTCAAGTGATCATGCAGCACCGGGCGGAACGTATCAATCAAATCCTTACTGTTCAGCGATTCCAGCAGGAGCAGCGGCCACTCCCCGTGCTCCGGGGTGCTTTCTTTGAGAAATTCGGCAATTTCCTGTCCATTTCCGCGCGCTTTTTGCATAACGTCCCATACTCTTGCCTCTGGAAGACCCAGCTGCCGGGATAGATTCATGCTCTCCCTCTTTGTTATAAATGCAGCTTCAAACGCTTTGCGAATATCTGCTCCCTCTTTCAACCGCTGCTGATGCAGCGACTCTGCTTCTTCTGTAAGTTCCGGCAGGTTCTCGCCCTCCGTCTCGGACGGAGGAACCATATCGTAATCGACGATTCCACTCTCTTGCTTGGGCTGTCTTTGCAGGTCCAGCACAAGTTCCAACCGATCCGTTTCAGCAATCGTCACCTTGCGCTCCTGCCACTGCCCTTGAAATACCGCACGAATAAGCAGATCTCCGAATCCCGTTTTGAAGACCACTTGTCCGTCTTCTTCTGTCACGAGTTCTGCAATCGGATAAAATTCAGCCATGTTGTACAGCTCGAATCGCACGGCAGCTCCCTTCACTGCTGCTCCGGTTTGATCCTTGACCGAAACAGTCACCTCTCTTGTCGGGGCATAGTTCTCCAGGAGATTCAGCTCGGTGTACCATTCTGTCGCAAGCGTAACATCTTCCGGACCATGATAGTTGCCAAGCACTCTCGTATTCATCAGCATCGAGCGACGTGCAGGCGGCGTAAACCATCCCTGGTTTAGCCTCGCTTCCGGTTCACATGCCCCGATATAATACCAGATTCCGTCAGCCCACGCTTCCACCCAGGCATGATTGTCATCACAGTGGGCCCAGCGAGGGGTATATACCTGACGGGCAGGAATTCCAATGCTGCGCAGTGCGGTTACCGCGAGCGTTGATTCTTCTCCGCAGCGGCCCTTTGCACTCCGTATCATCGTCAGCGGGGAAACGGTTCTAAGGTCACTACCGGTATAGACTGCCTTTTCGTGACACCAGTAGTTAGCCTCCAGTATCGCTTCTGCCATCGTGAGCGGCATGATGCGCTGTCCCAGTTCTTCGTAGAAGATCCCTCGGCAATCCTCTATATTTTCCGTATTCACCCGGCATGGCAGGACAAAATGCAGGAACAATTCATCCGGTACCCGCTGGCCCCACGGAACCTCACGCCGTATCTGCAGTGTTGATCTCACATGACTCAGAAAAAGCGCACCCGGAACATCTGCCAGATCCTGAAGCGGACTGTAAGCATACACAAACTTGAGTGCCCACTCTTCTTCCTCAGACAGCGGCTCCCGAAACACGGAAAAAATTTCGTCAGCCCGGGCTCCGACAAGCTCCTTTTTGATGCGAAGCTTGTCTTCAATACGATTCATCTCTTCAGGAGTAAGTGAAAATACCGACGTTTGCACACTCATACCATATCCCTCTCCTTCCACAGGTTTCCGTCCTCGCGAATGACCCATCTTCCGGCCCCGTCCGCAGTTGAAGCTGAAATTTGAAACAGGTGGTCCGCAGCATAAACCTCAGGATGTACTTCCACATCCGGAATCCAGTCGAGCAGTGACAGATCTTGCGTAAACGTCCCATTCAGCGCCCTGTAATTACGCTGCAGGTAATACAGCTTTCTCAGCTCCCATTTAATGCGTTCGTCCTGCGGCATTACAAAATCGTCCGGACCGTCTTCATTTACGAACACAACATACCCCCACAGTTCGGGATAATGCATATTAATGAGTCCCATCGGTGACCAGACCCAGTTGTCCTCGGGATACGGCTTTCCAGTACCGGGATTAATCACTTTGCGGTAAGTACCCTCCACCACTTCTACCTGCCACTCCACCCGTGAGAAATTGACTCTCCAGAATTCACCTGGCAGCGGTGCCCGGTGTTCCTTCGCACACTCTTTCAGGCTGGTCCATGGAATAGCAACCTCAACAGACCATTTCCGGTTATTCACTTCCGGGCGATTCAGCTCACCATCAATATATACGGCTGTCTTCAGCCCTTTCAGATCCCAGCTGTCCAGCGGCGGACCTCCGTCCCTGTAAGGCTTGACCAAGAGCAGATCCCAGACCGTACCAAGCGCATTGATTTCAAATTCATAATAACCGTGGCTGTCCCCGTCAGGATCAATGAAGATTTCAAAATCGTTGTCGTAAAAAATGACGGAATCGCGTTCGGTTAACGTCGCCCAGATCTGGTCTTCCCAAAGCTCGGCCCCGAAATAAAAATGTTCATCATCCCACAGCATCTTAACCCGTGTATCCTTCGCGGGAGCAGGACGAAGGTCTCCTTCAATATCGACAAACGTGTCCGTCCATTCCGCCTGATTCCAGAAAGGTTTGTCCAGCCTTCCATCAAGCACCAGCTCACCTTCTGCGCGGCGGCAAATATAGTGTTTGGGCTGATAGGCATCCATATGAGGAATGGGTACGCCACTTAGCATCATTACGATCCCTCCATTTAGTTATGAGTAACGACCGCTCCTGATCCACCGTACATGTTAACCTTGTCATCAAACTCCAGCTTCACTACAGTGGTCAGTTCATGTGTATCTTCACCGGTCAGATGAATCCAAGTTGTTCCGGGGATTTGGAACCATGGCACTCCGCCATGAATGTCATACGTCAGTTCTTTGCCAGAATGCAGTACGGATACTTTTTTGATTTTATTGCAAAGTCCCTTCACACAGATGGTTTCCTTCGGATCCCCATGTACAAAAAGATAGAGCGTCTTTTCATCTGCCGAAAGCGTACTTCCGTCTCCGTAATACCGGCTCATGATCCCTTCCCTTGACCCATAGACCGCTTCTTCATGCGCTCTGATCCAGTCGCCGAGTCCAAGCAGGATCGCTTCCTGTCTCTCATCAATCGTACCGTCCTCCTTTGGCCCGATATCAAGCAGCATGTTGCCGCCCATGGAGATGCAGTCACAAAACATGCGTACGATCTGATGCAGTGATTTATAATGTTGATCTGTTGGAACGTACCCCCAAGAGGAGTTGATCGTTGTGCAAAATTCCCATGGCCCGTCCGGCCGCGTAATCGGAAGCCCCTGTTCCGGTGTCTTGTAATCCCCATGCCCCTGCAGGCGTGAATTGATGATGAGGTCCGGCTGCAGCGATTTCAAATACTGTTTGAATTCAGGCAGGTTCCACTGCTCCTCGCTTCGTTCCCAATCCCCGTCAAACCACAGCAGATCTACCTTACCGAACCCGGTAAGCAGTTCTTTCAGTTGATGGTTGTTAAACTCAAGGAACTTCTGCCATTTTGCTTCATCCTGAATCCCGTCCACGGGAGAAGAAAACGGATTGGCAGAACCAGGATCATCCGGAACCTTGCCACCTTCATATACACTTGGGTAATCCGGGTGAGACCAGTCGATCAGCGAGTAGTAGAGTCCGAGCCGAAGTCCCCTTGCCGAGACCGCATCCGCATATTCTTTGACGATATCACGTGCAGCCGCTGTCTTCTTTACGGTGTTCAAATCACTGTACTGTGTGTCCCACAGAGCTACCCCGTCATGATGCTTGGTTGTCAGCACAGCGTACTTGGCACCCGATTTCTCTATCAGGTCAGCCCACGCAGACGCATCAAATTTGGAGGCAGTAAATCCTTCCATCTGTTTCATGTAATCGTCATAAGTCATGCGTCCATTGTAGAATGACCACGATTCCGCTACCCCGTCAACTGCATAAATTCCATAGTGAATAAAAATCCCCAGCTTCGCATCCTCGAACCATTTTTGCATGATCATCCACACCTTTTCCTCTACGATATTGAAACCCGTGCGTAACCCTTTCAAAAAAGCTATGTGCAAACCATTTTTTTATTGCTATCATTTATAAGAAATGGCGATTCTCCAATGGAAGGAGGCAGCATTTTACGTGCGAATGGACTATTTCAAATCCAAGCTGTTCCTGAAGTACATTTGGTCCTACCTGTTCATTCTGCTAATTCCTCTCGCGTTCATGACCGTGTTCATCTATGAAAATGCCGTCAAAACCCTCCGCACTGAAATTGAAAGCTCACGTCTGGCCCAGCTATCTCAAACCAAAGTAACCATTGACAGTCGCATGAAAGAGCTCAGCGAGATCGCTTCCCGGATTTCGTACGACAACCGACTCTCTTCCTATCGGGTCACCAATACGCAGACCAGCCCTGAAGCCATTCGCGCACTGGATCAGTACAAGGCGACCAGCTCCATGATTGATGAAATCTATCTTTATTTCCATGATGACAAACGCATATACTCCAGCAAAGGCCTGACCGACTTTGAGGTGTTTGCCGACAATCTCAGCTTTGAGAGCTGGGACAAGCAATCCTTGTATAACGATCTAAACGAAACCAAGCATCCTACCGTAAGACCGGCCGACGTGGTGACCAAAACCGGGGGAGTGCGGGACCGCAAGCTCGCCTATCTTATTCCCATAACTCCAAACAGTCTGAACCCGCATGCCACTGTCATGGTTTTTATCAAGGAGTCACAGATTACAGATCTGATTGATTCCATTCTGGGAAACTATCAAGGCTTGACCTTTGTTCTTGATGTTGAAGGACAGATTCTTGCCGCCAACTATCAGGGGGATACACTTAGCACAAATGCATCCGCTGCCTTATTCAATACCATCACACCAGGCATCCAGGAACGGAGGCTGGACGGCAAAGATCATTCCATCGTATCTGTCCAATCCGAATCCAACGGCTGGACCTATATGACTGTGATGCCAAGCTCCCAATTCTTCAGCAGTGTACTGGATGTCCGCAGTTTCATGATGCTGATCCTAGGCATCGTAGTGCTAGTCGGAGTCGCCGTAGCTCTCGTTCTGGCCAGAATGCAGTATCAGCCGATCTCTACCCTGGTCGAATTCGCCTCCTCCCGCTTTCCGGAAAAGAAGAATGCCGGAGAGCCTGGATATGCCAATGAACTGGAACGGATTCGTTCCGCTTTGCAAAATTACAGCTCCCGCATCGATTTACAGGAACCGTTTGCCCGCAATCAGTACTTGTCCACACTGATCAATTTCGGAAATTCAGATCCGTTGTCCCCTGAACTGATGCAGCTGTTCGATCTGAAGCTGGACAAGGACACTCTGTTTGTCATGGTCATCGGCTGGAATGGGTCCAAGCACTCCGATATGGAGTTGCGCCGCCGTATTGCGAGTTGTCTTGCCCATATCGAGCTGCCGGACCTGCAAGCAACAGGTTATGGTGTTGAACTGCCACAGCTGGATCGATTCGGTGTGATCATGAGTTTTGATGCACTAGAAGGACTGGAGGAGATATCCTCCATCAAACAAATCATGGAGCACGTTCGCCGCATGCTGCTGGACACATTGTCCATCGCACCGATGATCGCTGCCGGAAGCGGTTATCGGCAGCTTCACGAGTTGAATCAATCGTACATCGAGGCCTGCTCTGCCTTTGATCTGCTCGTGCCAGGGGAATTCGGGACCTCTGCGCTATTTGAAGAAATGTCCAAGACACCAAGCCATTCCTTCTGGATTCCGAACCACATGCAGCTAAAGCTGGCCCAGAGTCTGAAGCAGGGTAATTCCGATGTCGCCTCCCAAATGATTCGCTCTTCCGTGAGTAGTCTGCAGTCTTCCATGCTGCCAGCACTGCTTGTACGCTGTATCAGCTTTGATCTGCTGAACACGATATTAAAGACAGCTTCGGAGCTCGGAGAGCATCATATGCTCCAACAGATTGCTCCCAACATGGTATTTAGCAGCTCGCTGGACGAGCTTGAATCGGTCCTGCTCTCGCTTGCCTCCCAGCTATGCGCCGAGGTGAACCAGGATACACAGCAGGAAGAACAAACATTAATAGACCGAATTGTAGACTATATCGACACCCATTTTACGGATCACAATCTAAGCCTGGATACGCTTGCCTATGAATTCGAAGTGTCTCCTTCACATGTCAGCCGTTCCTTCAAGGAAAAGACTGGCATTAATTTCATCCAATACATTTGGCAAAAACGACTCGACAGAGTGTTTCATCAGTTGAAAACAACGGATACCCCCTTGAAAGATCTCATTCAGGAAGTCGGGTATCTGGATACACCAAATTTTATCCGCAAATTCAAGAAAGAAACTGGGCTTACCCCGGGACAATACCGCAAGCTTCATCGCACCACAACCAGTGATGCAGGGGCTGACTCTGCCAGCTAATGAATAGGAAAGCCAACATGCGATCGTTAAGGATTGCGGTCGATGTTGGCTTTCTTTTTTTTTCATTTCCAAAGGACGGTTAATGGAATTCGCTGACGATTATTGACCCGCAGCATTCCAGGTATCGTAAACTTCCTGATAGATTTCCTGAATCCGGTCTCCGCCCATCTTCTTCATTTGTTCGACATAGCCATCCCAATTGGACAATGGCTCTTCCCCGGTTACAAACTTCGCTTCCATCTGCTTGACATACGTATTCAGGTCAGACAACAGTGCTGAAGCTTCATCCTGCTGTTCGGTGGTCAAATAAGCATTCGGGAACGGTGCTTTACCAATCGGTATGAGCTTTTCCTGATTTTCCTTTGCAATCCACTCGTCAAATTCAGTCGTAAGGCCCTTCGTGAGTTCCGGCGAATTATGCCCTGGAGTCAACATGCCAAAGTTTGGAGTAATGGTGCCTCTGTACTCTTCACGGTCGCCGCCTCCCGGAACAGGCAACCATTCTTTTTCATGCGTGTCTTTGTTGGTATACTTCCACAGCGTGCCTTCAGGACCTTGATTAAAGAGCGTTTGCCCCTCAACGGAATACAAATAGTCGATCCAGCGCATGGTTGCTTCCGGATGCTCATTCACACTTGTGATGGCAAATGTCCCATTCGCGGAGAGGCCCGGATGCATTCCATAAACAGGAGTTCCTGCAATATCACTCGCCACCGGTGTCATCAGCGGATTCTTCATTGCCGCGTCCGGGTCGCCGCCCAGCGTAAAGTAGGAGAAATAGTCATTAAAGAGAGCAATTTGATTGTTTTCTCCCTTGGCTTTTTTCTGCTCAGGCGTCTGGGAGAAAGTCTCGTGATCCAGCAGATCCTCTTTCCACAATCGATTCATGAATTCCAGATAACCTTTGTAACCTTCCTGCATCGGACTGTAGAACACCTTGTCTTGTTTATCCACGTATACAACAGGGTCATAGATCCCCCAGAAGCCTAGAAAGTACATTCTCAGATCGTCCAGCTTCACGGAAGTCAGCGGAATTTCATCAGCTTGGCCGTTGCCATTCGGATCTTCAGTCTTTACCCGCTTCAGTAATGCATACAATTCCTCTGTCGTCTTCGGCAGTTCCTTCACGCCAAGCGCTTCCAGCATACTGCCGTTATACCACATCGGGCTGCGATACCAGACTGCAGCACTGTCAATGAAAGGAAGGGCGTAAATATGTCCTTCGGGAGTTGTGAACGATTTTCGAATGTCCGGATTTTCATCAAACAACTTTTTAATGTTTGGAGCATATCCCCCATCAATGTACGGCTCAAGCGGAACAAGCGAACCTTGGGTACCGTAGGTCACCTGCTCTGCAGGTGTAAGGTCGGCTCCGTACAGTACATCAGGCAAATCACCACTTGCAAAGACAAGGTTTTTCTTGGTTGCAAAGCTGTCAATCGGAGTGAGCTGGAATTCAAACTTGATGTTCGTAAGCTTTTCCGCTTCCTGAATGACCGGCATCGTATTCCAATCCGCAACGCCTACATCCTGAGACATCATGGTCAATGTGATCGGTTCCTCCACAATAGGAAAACCCTCTTGTTTTACCCCTGTCTCTTCCGGTGTCCCCGGTTCAGCGGTTGAACCGCCATCAGGAGAGGTTCCGCATGCCGCAAGCATGCTTGCAGCAAGGATCAAACTTAGAAGAACCGTTGACTTCTTGTGAGCTCTCTTCATGACAACAACTCCCTTTTCGGATGATTTATATGGTATAGATCAGCCCTTGACGGAACCAATCATGACACCCTGAACAAAGTAACGCTGCAAAAACGGATATACAATAATAACCGGCAGTGTGGATACAATGATGACTGCATAGCGAACGAGTGCCGCTACTTCGGCTTTGTTATTCAGTGCTGAGGCAGCTGAACTGTCCATCATGCCGGAGCCCTGGGCCGACATTTCCTGCAGCACGAGGATCTGTCTTAATACGAGCTGAAGCGGATATTTTGCCGAATCATTCAAATAAATCATCGCTGAGAAATAACTGTTCCAGTGCCCTACACCATAGAAGAGCGCCATAACGGCTATGATCGGCATGGACAGCGGAAGTACGATTTTGAAAAACAGCTTGAAATTAGAACAACCATCAATCTGTGCGGCTTCCTGAAGCTCACTCGGGATCGTTCCCTGGAAGAAGGTACGGGAGACGATGATGTTCCATACCGAAGCTGCGGAAGGCAAAATCAGTGCCCACATGCTGTTAATCATGCCGAGCTCCTTAATCAGCAGATAACTCGGTACCAACCCTCCGCCGAAGAACATCGTGAACATAAAGACACCCATAAAGAACCCTCTGCCAACCAAGTCTCTTCTGCTGAGCGCATACGCCGCCGGAATGGTGAATATCAGGTTTACAACAGTACCCACAACCGTATACAAAATGGTGTTTGCATAACCTGACCAGATCCGTTGATCCTGAAGTACTCTTTGATACCCTTCAAACGTGATATCCTTGGGAAAGAGCCACATCGCACCCGAAGCAACTTCTTTCGGATTGCTGATTGAAGCACTGATCATATAGACCAGCGGATAGGCTACAAGGAGAAACGCAATCGTAACGTAGATATAGTTCAGGGTCAGAAAAATTTTGTCTTGTCTCGTTTCTTGTATACCGGTTAACATGGTTCCCCCTCCTTTACCAAAGACTGTTCTCACTCGTCTTGCGTACAATCTGATTGACCGTAACGAGCAGGAACGCATTAATCACAGAGTTAAACAGGCCCACAGCAGTGGAGAAGCTGTATTGTGCATTTTCGAGACCTGAACGATATACAAAAGTGGAAATGACATCTGACGATTCCATATTTAGCGGGTTCTGCATGAGCAGGATTTTCTCAAACCCAACTCCAAGCAGACTTCCCATGTTCAAAATGAGCAGAATCGTCATTGTTGGTACCAGCACGGGAATGTTAATGTGCCGAATTCGCTGCAGTCTGTTTGCCCCATCTATAATCGCTGCTTCATGTAGGCCAGGATCCACTGCCGACAACGCAGCAAGGTAGATGATTGTACCCCAGCCCGCACTCTGCCACACGCCGGAAAGCACATATACCGTCTTGAACCATGCCGGGCTTGTCAGAAATGCAGGCGCATCGATACCCATCCATTCCACAAAACGGATCAAAATTCCGGTGGATGGAGACAAAAAGGCAATCACCATACCAACCATCACGACAACAGAGATAAAATGAGGCGCATAAGTAACCGTCTGGACCAGCTTTTTGAATCGCTTGTGTTTCAATTCATTGAACGCCAGCGCTAGAATAATCGGAATTGGAAACCCGACAGCGAGCTCATACAAACTGATGCTTAGTGTGTTCCACATCAAATCCCAGAAATAATAGGATTCAAAGAATCGAACAAAGTGATCGAAACCTACCCAGGAACTCCCGAATACTCCCCGTACCGGATTGTAATTTTTGAACGCAATCTGGATACCGTACATGGGTCCGTAGTGAAAGATGAGAAAATACAGAAATGCGGGTGCGATAAACAAATACAGCTCCCAGTTCCTCCAGATTTTTTGCCATCGCTTCCTGCTGATTTTCGGCTGGTATAACGTCTGTTGCTGATTGACCGTTTTTACTTCCTGCACACAGGATCGCCTCCTTCTGTCGTTTCTCATGTTTGGGTCGTGCGCCGCAGGAAAAGATTGAAAGATTCATTTTACATGTTAGTTTTGTTGGCGCAGCTTTAGCTTAACAATAGAGGATCACGCATTTTTTCGTAAATATGTCATTTTGTCAAAGCGCATAAACATTGATGTACCAAGGTTTTATAAGATTTTAACTCCATTTTTACAATCGTAAAATGTGTAATTTTCACCTAAAAGAAAGCGATTCCATTTGTAAAAGTGGAAAATTACCAATTGAAAAATTGGCATACATACGATCTATTTTACATCATTTTTACTTTCTCTTGAGCGAACGTGACTTTGATGTGTTAATTTAAATTACATACTCCTAACAAATATTAGATTGGTTAAGTGAGAAGTTTGACTTTTTTAAAGTAATGGAACATCCCCCTATTCGGTATGTACAGCACGTATTGCTTAGATGAGATCGAGCCTTATTCCTACAAACAAAAAAAAGCCGCCAATGGGGCGACTTCTATTGCAAATATGTTTTTGTATTTCCACACTTATGTCAGCCCATTTTTATTGGTGAACGTATTGGTTATATCCCGTAAAAACTTGTTTTGTCCATCGTTTTGCTGGCATACTCTGTTTTGATCTCGTTCCGATAGGAACGTTCAATCTTGCGCACATAGGAAAGCCGCTTCACATTTTTCATCGTATCTTCAGCCCGCTCTGCATTAACGTACATGACGACATAATGCATTCGGCGGGAAATGTAATGAACGGTACCATACTTTTCGAGGTTGCGGGCCGCTTTTAAATCACTAACCCAAATAATAAATCCTGTCCTTTCCGCAAACATCATCTTCCCCGCCTCTCTTATAATGGAGACCGGACACTTCCGAGGAGAAGGTCCGGTCTATATGGAATTTAATTTATTGGAATTCGGTTAACCGCAGCTGCATTTGCCGCCGCTGCCACAGCCGCCACCTTTTGGATTCGGGTCATTGCTTGGAACCTTAATGGTGGTAGACACTGCGTAAGCAATGGTCTCCGACATCTGATGCAGCATCTCATCCAGCGCTCTCTCCGCCTGCTTGAAACGGGCTACTGCCTCAATTTGTTCCAATTCCTGTTCCAGAGCTCTTACCTGGTCTTTTGCAGCATGATAATCCGGGTGGAAGTGCCCAAAACGCTGTGTTTCTTCAAACAGTTCCTTTTTGGCATTCAGCTTGCGTATTCCAGCTTGGATCTCCGGATTGGTTTCAACTTGCTGCTTCCAATATAAATAATCCGATACTTCGGCAGATTGGTTAATCATGTCGCCCAGTTCATATGCGCCCGTCAACACTTGGGCCATATCGACCGTGTTCAATTCCGCTACGCTCATGAAATTCATCCTATCTATATATAAAGTTCTACGTAAGGTAGACTACTTTATCATAGCATATCCCCCGATAGTTAAGAAGAGTTTTTCCTGCAATTAGAAAATAGGGGAACATGAGCTTCATGCGTCATATCTGCTCTGGTACGATCAGTCGTATCTTGTCCCAGTCCATAGGCGAGATGGTACACCGCTCTATTGCTCTCTCGTCTGTCCCAGGGACAACCCAGCCTGTCAGCGTCCAATCGTCATGACCCTGGATTTGTTCCGGAATAATGTATACCACGGACTGATCTTTTTTCAGACTCAGCTTGGTCTGCCATTCTATCGCTTTTGCCGTAATCTGACGAGTTGTGGACATGTGATACCGCCGCCAATCGTTATGCCACATGTCCGGAATTGACCCGTACTCTGGTAAAAGATCCGATGGCTCCACTATGAACTGCTCTTGCTCATATATAAACGAATCCGGCCCAAGATGGAATAGTCCCTCCCTACCCTGTACATAAAAGCTTGCTTGTGAATCACCAGGTTCAATCACGTGATCATCCTTGTCGTTCAAAAAGGAGTCAATCGACTTTATAATCTGATTATTCGCTGCATTTTTATCACTCTGCGTCTTCAAGCGATCCCATTCACTTCCCCATTGTTGGATCGCCATACGTACATGCTCTGGGACTCTCGTGGCAGCATAACAGTCAAGGAATTCCATCACTTTGTCACACGTAAACCCGTTTCGTGACGCATTCATGATTTGTTCTTTGGTCACACGATAAATACTCATCCGGTCGAGGCTGATCAATTCGGCGCAGTACTCCAGTTTCCAGCGAAATTGTGGAATCACCTCTGGTGGGACCATAATTTCGAAGTCAGGCTGCACAAAGAAGACTTCCTTGCCAGTATCCATGGCTTGCTGTACCTCCGAGTGTAACAACGCTTCAGGATCAACCAGCCAGCGATAAAACAAGTTGCCAGAAGCATCTTCACCAATCTCGCCGTATCCCCATCCAGCTAGAGCATTGAGCCAGCTCCGGACATATTCTGACTGTCCAGCATCCCCGGTTTCCCCGTTCTTGTTACGCTGCAGAATCACATCTGCAATATCGAACCACGTATTCTGGCTTGCACCTAACAATATCAAACGGTAGCGAAAATGTTGTACCTCTGGGCTCGATATACCATATCGACCCATACACACCTTGAATATTTCGCGATGCATGAAGGGCCAAGACTGCTTTAACCAGTAACCCAGAGAGGCAGCATCTACCTGTATTTTTTCTTGATCCTTATGGAGAAGCCCCAGGCTGAGCAGCATATCCAAAAGGATGGCAACATGGGCAGGATACACACCCGGATGTTCGTACTGCAAGTTTAACCCGACAAAATCTTCGGCACACCAATGAGTCATGGCACTTAAGCGCTGCAGCATTCTTTTGTGGACTGTACCTTTACTGGTTAATGTGAGATTTTCTCTGGCGATCCAGGCCAGAATATGAATGATTTCAACAGCGATATCCGGTTTGGCTTCTTGGATTACTTGAATTGGATTACTCTGGGTCATCTTAAGTTCAAGTCCATCCCGCCCCATATCCCGCTCCGGCAAACCGTTATCCCTGATCCTTTGTGCGTATGCTGCCGTTAATGCGGGGATGAGGTGAACCGGGATGTAGTATAAGCTCTCCCCCCATGTCTTGCGTACAGCCCTAATCCACCCCTTCTGCCTTAGACGAATAAACGCTGACCTGGCTTCCACCCCGCTCAGTCCTTCTGCCGCTGACTCGGACGTTGTCATCATTGTGGAAAAGGGTTGACCTGCATGTTTGTGAAAAAGAGCACCCAGTACTACTTGCTCTGAAGGTAAAAGTTCCGTTAGCTCTTTTGGTTCCGATGCTTCGTATACTCGCATTGGCTTTGCCCTGCCTTTCTATACCACACTTACGCCTGGTGGCAGTTACATATGTTCATGGATAACGGAGTATTCATAACCTTGCTCCACCAAAAACATCTGGCGACGCAATGCAAACTCCTGTTCCCTGCTATCTTCCGATACGAGCGTATAAAAATAGGCTTTATTATCTCCCGGCTTAGGCCTCAAAATCCTGCCCAGTCGCTGTGCCTCTTCCTGCCTTGAGCCATAACTTCCCGATATTTCAAGCGCTACAGCTGCATCCGGAAGGTCCACGGCAAAGTTCGCCACCTTGGAAACCACAATTGTTTTGATCTCGCCCCGGCGAAAGGATTCAAACCACTTCACCCGTTCATGTTGGGACATCATGCCAGAAATCAGTGGCGCGTCAATTTCCCGGGCAATGGTTTCGAGCTGATCCAGATATTGACCTATCACAAGTGCAGGCAGATCATGGTGTTGACGCAGCAATCGCCTTATCACTTGCAGCTTTGCCGGATTTTCAGCCGCAAGACGAAACTGATGTTTTGCTTCAGCCTCCAGGTAACTTGTTTTCAGATCCGTCGAAAAAGGAATGCGGATTTCCTGGCACTGCACATTGGCAATCCAGCCTTGCCGCTCTAGGTCTTTCCATGGCATATCATACAGTTTAGGACCGATGAGGGAGAATACATCCTGCTCACACCCATCTTCCCTTACCAGGGTTGCGGTTAATCCCAGTCTTCGCGTAGCTTGAATATCTGCCGTAGCCCGAAATACGGGTGCTGGCAGCAAATGCACCTCGTCATAAATGATGAGCCCCCATTCCCGCTCACTCAGCAATTTAATGTGAGTAAAATCGGAATCTTTGGATTTTCTGTGGGTAAGGATCTGATAGGTTGCCACGGTGACAGGCCGCACCTGTTTTTTTTGACCGGAGTATTCACCGATTTGATCACAGGTAAGCGTCGTCTTATCCTGTAACTCTTGGATCCACTGCCGAACCGAGGTTGTGTTGGAGGTCAATATGAGGCATTCGCATTGAAGCCTTTCCAGAACAGCCATGCCAATGACGGTTTTTCCAGCTCCACAAGGCAATACGAGCAGACCGCTGCCACCCATGCCTTCACTTCCCTCAAAAGCGTCAACGGCTTCTCTCTGATATGAACGCAGCCCAAAAGCTTCCTGATCCGAATCGGTTTCATGAAGGTCATTCGCTTCACTTTTCCAGCCAAAAGAAAGACGTGTTCCGGGGCGGTATCCGGCATAATCCAGTACAGGGTAGCCCAAACGCGTCAATTCTTGCTTAAGTAATCCTCGCTGTTCTCCGCGAACCACAAGCTCGTCCGGAGCCACACGTTCCATACGAAAAGCTGCAATGGTCTTTAGCCCAGTCAACTCGTCAAGCAGTTGTTCACTGTCTCCGACCAGGCGCAGACGCTGATGGTCCTTTTCCCAATTGAGCTTCAACTTCCCGTATTGACCCATAATCCTTCGAATATCCTGTATGAGGGCCGCTGGTACGTTCCAGCGAGAAACGGACTCCAGACTGCTAATGACTTGATCAGCACTCCATCCAAGTGCAGCAGCATTCCAAAGAGATAATGATGTCATGCGGTAGGTATGGAAGCCCTCAGGGGTCTTCACAAGTTCGGCGAATGTTCCTAGTCGTGCGCGGGCCTGCTCGAATCCGGGATGACCCACTTCCAGCAGTATCGTAAAATCCCGCTGAACAATACATGCATCTGTCGTCTCCATCCCTGCTCCTCCTGTCTGATGGAATTACGTTGTGCTCTCTACGGATAAGCATGCATAACAAAAAGTCCAGTTCCGGCAAACCCAGAAATGAACCTTCGCAGCCGACACTCCCATCCTGGTCATACAAAAAAGAGCACCCTACTTCTAAGAGTAGGATGCCCAACTATACCCAAAACATTCTGTTAATCCGCCATATAATCGGTAGCCATGGCAATAAAGAGCTTTACAGCATGCTGCATGGCATCTTCATCAAAATCAAATTTGGGGTGATGATGCGGATAAATGGCGCCTTTGTCCGGATTGCCCGCACCGACAAACATGAAGCAGCCTGGAACCTTCTGTAAATAGTAAGCGAAATCTTCTGCTGGCATCAACATAGGCGATGTCTGCACTTGTTCCTCCCCAAACACCTGGACCGCACTCCGGAAGAACCGGGCCGTTTCTCGCTCATCGTTCACGACAGGCGGATAACCCATGATGTAATTCACATCTGTCTGTGCTCCATACGCTCCACCCGTCTGGGAAACGATGGTGTGTACACGTTCCTTCATTTCTGCTCTTGTTTCTTCATCAAATGTTCGGACAGTTCCACTCATTTTGCAGGACTCTGCAATAACATTCTGGGCAGATCCCGCCTGCATTGTGCCGATGGTCAATACTGCAGGACGCAGCGGATCCACGGAACGACTGACGACCGTCTGCAGCTGCATGACAAGTGCAGAACCTGCGACCAGACTGTCTATGGTCGACTGCGGCATGCCTCCGTGACCGCCTTTTCCTTTGATCTCAATGTAAAAGTCGTCCGCAGCCGCCATGAGCGGTCCTTCCTTGCTGGCTGCCACTCCCACCGGAAGAGGCGTCCACAGATGGATGCCATAGATCACATCGACACCATCAAGCGCACCATCCGAAATGACTTTTACAGCCCCGCCTGGAAGCAGCTCTTCCGCAGGCTGAAACAAGAAGCGGATCTCGCCTTGGATATCAGCCTTGTGCTTGCTGAAATACAATGCCGTTCCGAGTAAAATGGACACATGCCCATCATGACCACACGCATGCATTGCTCCTGCCTTTTGCGAAGCATATTCAACGTCCTTCTCATCCTGAATCGGCAGTGCATCCATATCAGCCCGAAGCATGACGACCGGACCAGGCTTGTCCCCCCGAATCGTACCAATCACACCATGACCGCCTACATGACGTTTCACTTCAGCTCCGAAGCTCTCCAGCATATCCGCCACAAAAGAGGATGTCTTCTCCTCATGAAAGGAAACCTCGGGATTGCGATGAAGATGACGCCGCCATTCCACCATATGGATTTGCAGATCGTCCCACCATATATTATTTGTCATTTTCTCCCCATCCTTTCGATCTTGAACGGAACTTTCATCAAGTCCGAACCATCCTCATCAAACCTATTGCTGTATATTGTAGCAGAATTGGAAGAAAACCGATACGAAACGCCTTTCGAAAGCTTGCACGGGAAGGGGAAACATACTATCATGAACTAGAGAAATGCACGAGAATTATACTCGGAAGCTTATGAGGAGGATCAGACGCTTATGATTTTTGAGAATACAGGCTTGGATGGCTTGAAAAGCGACTTGGCATACCTGGATGAGAGCGCCGAGAAAGTCGGATTTGTCCGGTGGCAATGGGAGTATTACCGTGCTACATATGACTACAAAATCGAAGATGACAACACAAAATCGGAATACTTTGTACGTATCAATACCCGTGTAGTGGATGGCAAACTTGAAAAACCGGATACGGTGCTCTCTGTCGAGGCTGTTTATCTCGGAAAAGCAACCTTCCCGCACGGTCTGGATTATGACTCTTCTGTTCCGCAGCCAGTCGTGAAGCTGGCAGCCCAAAAATTGCAGCAGCTCAAAGAACTGCTGGAAGCTTAGGCTGGGCCAAACCATGAAACAACAAACGGCCCAAACGAAAACGAAGAGAGGCACGCCGGATTTTCAACTGCTAATCCTCACTTTATTGTTGGTGGGCTTTGGACTGGTGATGGTGTTTAGCTCCAGTTCCAGCATTGCAATTGCAAGCAAAAGTTTTAACAATGATGCCCTATACTTCACGAAAAAACAACTGATGTGGGCGGTTATCGGTTTAGTTGGTATGTTTTTTGCCATGAACATTCGTTTTAACAAATACAAGAAGCTTTATGCACCCTTTTTCCTGTTCACTACCGTAATGCTCCTGCTTGTTTTGGTTACAGGCAAGGTGTTAAATGGTGCACGAAGCTGGATTCACATCTTTGGCTTCAGTGTTCAGCCTGCGGAGTTTGCCAAAATTGCCATTATTCTGTATCTCTCTGCACTGATCACCAAAAAAGGGGAACGATTCAGGGATCTCAAGACAGGTTATATTCCGGTCCTCGTGATCGTCGGTTTCATTGCAGGACTAATCATGCTGCAGCCCGACTTCGGTACCTGCTTCATTCTGGTTTCCACCTGTGGTCTCGTCATCTATGCAGGCGGGGCCAGCATGAAGCATATTATGGGTTCGATCATGCTTGTCGTGTTAGGAGGGGCGCTTGCACTTGGGGCGAATGCCCTTTTCTCCTCTGTGTCTCCTTCAGACAGTGTTACCGATACGACAACAGCCAGTGCTGAGCAGAACTACAAGATTGGACGGATCCAGGCATTCCTCAATCCGTTATCGGACCCTAGCGGAGGAAGTCTTAACCTTTTCCGCTCTCTTGTGGCCATCGGTGATGGCGGCATGACCGGTTCCGGGATTGGACAAGGTACGATGAAGCTTCATTATCTGCCGAATGCATATAATGACTTTATTTTCTCCGTGATTGGGGAAGAGCTCGGATTCCTTGGAAGTACATTGTTCCTTTTGGTTTACTTGTACTTTATCTGGCGGGGCATTATCGTCTCCCTGCGCTGTCCTGATCCGTTCGGAACGCTGGTCGGTATCGGAATTATGGGCCTGATCGCCATTCAGGCGTTCATTAACATCGGAGGTGTGACCCAGACGATTCCGGTAACGGGGGTCACCCTTCCGTTTATCAGTTATGGAGGAACCTCACTCTTTGTGATGATGGTCGCCATGGGCATTCTGCTCAGTATCTCGCGTACCAACAATCAGGATGTCATCAAGGAAGAGCGAACGAAATCCGTAACGGTACAAACGCAAACACGCACATCTCCGGCTGTACGTTCACGGGAATCCATTCGCCGCATTCGTTAACATTTATTTCGAGAATAATAAAAAAAAGACTTCGCATCCCTGGGATGTGAAGTCTTTTTTGGTTCACTGGAGTCAGCGACCATTATCTGGTCATCTGGCTCTCCAGTTCAATTGGAGGTTATAAGCCTACAGGTCGTCGCCTTTGAAGGATACGCCTTCTACCTTCACGTTCACTTCGACAACGCGTAATCCGGTCATGGTCTCTACCGCTTCTCTCACATTCTGTTGAAGCATGCGGGATACTTCATGAATCGGTGTCTCGTACAGGACGATGATGCGCAGATCAATGGCTGCTTCCAGCTGGCCGACCTCAACGCCTACGCCTTTCTGTACGTTTTTACCGCTGAGACGTTTGGCCCAGCCCTCTGACAATCCTCCAGACATTGCGGCAATTCCGGGTGTCTCCATCGCAGCCATTCCGGCAATTTTCGCCACCACGTCATCGGCAATCCGGATGTTCCCGCCTTCTAGTTGAAGTTGTTCTGCCATGCCACATCCTCCTTCACTTCGTTACTCGTATTTTAAATCCTTTCCACCCCAAAAAGCAAATTAAACTCAAAAACATGCGTTTACAACCTACCACCATTTGGTTATATTGAAATATGAAAATAATCTCATAAAGATTTATTATGGTCATCAAAACAAAATAATTATTAAACCGAGGTGTTTGTTGTGAGAAACCGGATTTCATCCATTTTGCTGATTGTCACCTTTGCTCTCAGCGCCATCGCCCACTATCTGCATTGGAATCCGATCCTGCAGTTTGTGATTTCAGCCATTTCGGTTATTTTCGTGGCCGGTTTTTTAGGAAAAGCCACCGAAAATGTTGCGCACTATGCCGGACAACGGCTTGGCGGATTTCTGAATGCAACGTTCGGTAACGCAGCTGAACTGATCATTGCCATTTTCCTCGTAAAAGAAGGATTGTTCGACATGGTGAAAGCCAGCTTGACTGGCTCCATTATCGGGAACCTGCTGCTGGTGCTCGGACTGAGCATCTTTGCCGGAGGTCTCAAGTTCAAAATTCAAAATTACAACGTATCGCTTGCAGGTTTAAACGGCTCTCTGATGATTGTGGCGATTATTGCCCTGTTTATCCCGGCTGTCTTTCTCAATACCCATTCCATTACACAAAAGGATACCGACACGCTTAGCCTGATTGTCGCAGGCTTGCTGATCCTTGCCTACATCGCTTGGCTGCTGTTCTCCATGGTCACCCATAAGAATTATCTCGCAGATGTCACTGTGGATGAAGATGAAGAGCTGCCGCACGAACATGCACCGGCATGGTCCAAGAAAAAATCGATTCTATATCTGGTCGTGGCAACGGTCATGGTGGCCTTTGTCAGTGAATGGCTCGTGGGTACGCTTGAGGTGTTTACCGAAGAGTTTGGTCTGAGCGAACTGTTCGTCGGTGCATTTTTGGTTGCCATCATCGGTAATGCCGCTGAACACAGTGCAGCCATCATGCTTGCGATGAAAAACAAAATCGGCGCTGCGGTGGAGATTGCAGTCGGCAGCAGCTTGCAAATCGCACTCTTTGTTGCACCCGTGCTGATTTTTGTAAGTTATTTTACAGGCAGAACCATGGATATCGTCTTTACAACCATTGAGCTGGTCGCCATTGGGGTATCCGTGTTTATCGCCAAATCGATTACCCAGGATGGTTCAACGAACTGGTATGAGGGATTGCTCCTGCTGGTGGTGTACATTATTTTGGGGGTTTCCTTCTTCTTGGTGTAACGCTGGAACCTTGCAGAACCAAACAAAAAATTCATCAACCAAAAGCAGCCCGGAATTTCATTCCGGACTGTTTTTTTCATCTTAAACTTTAAGGCTCAATCCCTTCCCGCGTTCAAACACACAAAAAAAGCATGCAAAACTCCTGCATGCCTTCTATTCTGACCCGCGCTATAGCAGGCTATTGCTCATTCTTTTTGTTCAAAGCTTCATATAGAATTGCCAGATTCCGCTCAAGCGCACTTACCAGCTGCTTACCTGCACCTTCCGGAAGAAGCCCTGCACGAACAGCAAAATCGACTTCCTTGGAGAACCCATACATCTGTGTATCCAATACTTCCTCATAGAGAGGGCAGTAGCGGGTAGCCAGATTCTCCATCTGTACTTCAATAAGCTTCTGTATTTTATCTGCATCTTCTTGAAGAAGACTGATCGCTTTCATGTTCAGCTGGTCCTGCAGATCAGATGAAGTCATGCATTTTTCCCCCCTATGTCCCAAAAATCGCGTAAAGACGTTCTACCTCTAATATTAGACGAAATCAGGAGCTAATACAAGAACCTGACCAAAATAACCACGCAAAGTGGAGGCTCTGTCAGTGTGTATTTCAAGTCCTTTGCAAGGGCTAACAGAACCTGTACATCTTCATACGCAAAAAAGCACCCCCGCCAAGACAGGCGGAGATGCTCCCTGAAACGATTACTCGGACGCGATGCTCACGTTCAGTCCGTGTTTGGCAAATACTTCGGACATGGCTGTTTTGGCTTCGTCAGCATCTGGTCCATGAACGTGCAGTTCATAGCTGTGTGTGCTGATCAGCGTGGTAAACAACCCGAGAATACTTTTGACGTCAATATACTTGTTCTCCGAATGAAGCACGATTGAAGAAGTAAACTTGCCTGCTGTTTGAGCAATTTCCACTACAGCCGCGTTATTACTCGACATAGGAATCCCTCCGTCTTTTCACATTTGGTATCATCTATTAATTACCACTACATGATACCGTGAATCCGCTTTCCTAGCAACAGCAAAATCCCGCTGTTACTTCAATTGGTCCGGATTGAGGCATTCCAGTTCCGGAATCACAAAGATGCCGTCTTTGCGAATCAGCACATCGTCGAAATAAATCTCGCCACCGCCGTAGTCCGGGCGCTGAATCAGCACGAGATCCCAGTGAATGGACGAGCGATTTCCATTATCCGTTTCTTCATATGCCTGCCCTGGAGTAAAGTGCAGACTGCCTGCAATTTTCTCATCAAACAGGATATCTTTCATCGGATGAAGAATATGCGGATTGAACCCAATCGCAAATTCACCAATATGACGTGCACCGTCATCGGAATTCAGAATTTCGTTCAAGCGCTCCGTATCGTTGCTTGTCGCTTCAACAATTTTGCCATCCTTGAAGGTGAATTTGATATTTTCAAACGTAACCCCGTTATAGAGGGTAGCTGCATTATAACTGATTGTTCCGTTTACTGAGTCACGCACAGGTGCACTGTAAACCTCACCATCAGGGATATTTTTTTGACCGGAACACTTCACTGCACCGATATCTTTAATGGAGAAACTCAAATCCGTGCCTGGTCCTGTAATACGAACTTTGTCCGTACGGTTCATCAGGGCTGCCAGGGAATCCTGTGCTTTGTCCATTTTGGCATAATCCAGGTTGCACACATCGAAATAGAAATCTTCGAATGCTTCCGTGCTGGTATTCGCCAGCTGCGCCATACTGGCATTCGGGTAACGAAGTACAACCCATTTCGTATGTTTAACCCGCTGCTCGCTATGTACCGGATGGGAATACAGTGAATTGTACATTTTCATTTTTTCTTCCGGCACGTCGGACAGGTCGTTTACATTCTCGCCTGCACGAATACCAATGTAACAATCCATTTGTTTCATTCGGTTCAGGTCAATCTCTGCCCAGGTTTTCATCATCTCTTCTGTAGCATTTTTCAGCATCGCGCGCTGTACCGTCTTATCCGTCAGCTGTACAAAGACATTGCCGCCTTTTTTTCCTACTTCTTCAATAATGGCATTGATCAGATCACGCTCCGATCCAATCATCTCAACCAGCACGTTCTCGCCAGGCTGTACATCTACAGAGTAGCCAACCAGATTGGCTGCAAGCTTCTGAATTCGTGGGTCCTTCATCTCGTAAATCCTCCTGTCATCTGTCATTCTATAATTGAACAACGGTAAATTACGATACTATTGTAGCACGCCACAGCAATCCCGTCAGCAGGCAGACCCCAACCTCTTAATCATATGTTTTGAAATTAACGTCCATCACCAGAGCTTCCTTATTGCTTTTGTTGCTTGAATCCCTATAGGTCACCTGACTTTCCGAGGAGAGCCGCAGCGGCAAACTGGTTTTGCGATCCACAGTAAGATGATACACGGTTTGCACCTTCGCCTGTTTCATCATTTGTTCCATGCTGGTTTCACCTTGCTGCCATACTTTGCTCAAATCCTTCTCAAGCTTTGCCTGACTTGTTCCTTTAAATGTACTAGCCTTGTGCATATATTCTGCCTTGATTGAGTTCATCTCGTCTTTTAACTGGGCTGTTGCCCAGGCCTTTGCATCATCAGGAGCAAGCTCAATCCGAAGAATCCGTGTTCTTCGACCGGAACCGTATTCGGATTTTATCGTTTTGTTCATCCGGTCGATATTTTCCAGTTGTGCAATCGGATTATAGCGGGACAGGGATCCCCGGAGAGGTTCATGCTCTGCAGTCAATGCCATCCATTGTCCATGTTTTCGTTGAAAAGAAGCGCTGAATCCGCTTGGTCGTCCATTAAGGTTTGCTGAAGCAGCACTCATGCCACCTGCTGAACCTGTGCCCGCTGTGGTCACCGCTCCTGGAAGTCTTGTCTGTAGAGTCAGCTGGTCATGGTTTTCCAGCTTCCCTTCGAATTTGAACTGATTCTCAAATAGGCCGCTGCTCTCACGTCTCAAACCGGCTTCCCCTACAAAGTCCAGCTTTTCTTTGCCAGCAATCCCCGATAAGGCCATTGAGAATACTTCTTCAGCACTTCGCTCACGCTGTATTAGCCCGCAGCCTGGTGCGGAAATGATAACCACACCTAGAAGCAACAATAATGTGCGCATACCCTGCCGTGTAATCATGTGCAATACCTTCCTTCCGTCCAACGTTCTCCATAGCCTGCCCCTCCTGTATGCCCTTATACTTCCCTGGAACGCAAACTTTGCTGCAAAAAAAGAGAGAACGACTCCAATGTGGAATAGTTCTCTCTTAGCGTGTAACTTCCTGTTCTTCCAGCACAATTCGGTTGCGTCCACCGTGCTTGGCTTCGTAGAGGGCCATATCTGCCCGGTAAAACAATGACTCTACACTAACCTTGTCATCCATCCAATTCCACTCGGCAATGCCACTGGAGACGGTCACGGGCGGTCTGGTCTCTTCCGCCACTCGTCTGCGAATAACCTCTGCATATTCCACTGCCTGGCGGATACCCAGCTGCGGCATGTAAATGGCCAGTTCCTCGCCACCCCACCTGGCACAGACGTCCTCGGAACGAACAGAAGTTGTAACAATATCGCTTACCTGCTTCAGCACCTGATCGCCGGTTTGATGACCGAATGTATCGTTCACCTGCTTGAACTGATCGATATCCACTACAATTAATGAACCGCAAAATTCATGTGTCTGTCGTTCGTGTATAACACTATCCAGATAATGCCTAACGTAGAGCCCTGTCAACATATCCAAATTGGCCAAGCGTCGAACCTCGGCATGCAGCGTCGCATTGGAGAGGGCCAACCCTACGTGGATGGAAAGCATCTGCAACAGGCGATAATTATCGTATGAGAAAAAATGTTCTTTGGGGTGCCCAAGCAAAATGGTACCCTTCATTTGACCATTCACCCGAATTGGCGAGGCCATTAGTGACATGGAGCTCGTAACCTCCATAAATACGGAAGACACTTTCGTACACTGCGCATAATTAGAAAGAATGAGAGGTTCTTCAGTCTGATACAGCATGCCAGTGATACCATAGTCCAGTGGAAAAGACTTATGACGCATCTCTCCAACATTTGATGACATTACCTCGAAACGATTCGTACTGTCATTCAATTGAAGAATACAACAGGATTCAGCCTGAAATATGTCCTTTAACTCCAACTCGGAGATTTGATAAATCTCTTTCAGCTGCAGACTTTTATTCAAACGTTGTGTCAGATCATTGATTAGACGAAGTTCCTGAATCAACATGTTCGATTGCTCGTGCAGTTTGGCATTCTCAAAAGCGGTTCCTGCTGTATCAGCCATCATTGTAATCAGCTGCAAGTCGGGATCTTCCATGAGCTCTTCATTCATCTCAATGTGAAATACACCATAAATGCCCTGCTTCCCTTTCAGCGGAAGCCCAACCTCGACAATACGACTCTCTCCCTGATCTGATCGGATTATGATCGTTTGGCCATCTTTAAACGAACGAACACAGATATCTTCCCCCTGCTCATGAAACAGCAAAGGTCTGATCCTTGGATTGGAACTGTTCCGATCCTGGGACATGTACAGATTCATACTGGTGGTCGGATACAAATAATCAATGCTGTCGAAAACCTCGTCCAATATGGCATCCACATCCATTTTGTCATGCATCCGCTGGACGATCTGAAACAGAATCGATCTCCGATGCTCTTCACGCGCCGTTTGCTCATGAGCTTTTAACAGATCCGCCATAAATATGTATTCAAATCTTCGGTAAAAGCAAGTACGATAATGTGCTGCCTCAGATCGAACAATCACTTCAGACGTTTCATATCGATTAGGCTCGTAAACTAAAGCTGTAAACACGGCGAACATATCCTTGTTGATTCTGGAAAACAAAGGTTCGGCCATAAAATGAAACTCGCCATGTTGATCAGAACCTCGCACAGATTGTGCCTTTCCAGTTTCAAGACACGCCATCACCGTTTCCCTTGGTATAGACCCATTCTCGAACTCATTTGCGAACCCCATACAAATGCCTTCCGTATTCCAAACGCTGTATATTCTAGATGACTTGTCCAAGTCCGAATCATGCTGGGCTTGCCAATCAGTGTAGGCTTGCTGCAGCAAGTTTCCCAAATATGAGAAATCAAAAGGTGTAATATCCATTTGTTGCATCCAGAACGCATGCTCTTTGTGCCGAGCTGCAGAAGATGCGGAATCGCCCGAACTTGGCGAATTCAAGCTAGCCGGTAAACTTCCTAGATGTTCTAACATGTCAGGCGCTCCTTTGCACCGTTTTTGCATCCATTTATGGGATGCATTAATCTGCATACGTTATCGCAAACCTGCAAAAACCTTACGATAACCTTAATGTACATGATCATTTAAAGTTAAGATACATTCTATTTTACTCTCTTCAAAGCTTTTTTGCATCCATATTTCAGAAAATCGTCCCATTTTTTTGGGCCTAATGACCTATCGACAAATTTAGACGTTTTTTTGCATTTATCCTACTCTTGACTTTGTCTCTCTTAAACTGTAATATAAATTGTTGATGAAGACTACTAATGGGTCTTTAAATTTGGGCATTACCGGTTGTGTCACCCTCATTCTTTTTGTTGCTTTCAGGACAGCGGCTGAACTTTCCTGATTGACGTATGCGAGCCCTTGCCCGCATCAACAAATTGGAGCGCAAACAGAGCCCTATATGAACTTTAACTAAAAAGGAGCTACTTTAAACATGGCACGTTACACTGGTCCTAAATTTAAATTGAGCCGTCGTCTCGGCATTTCCCTGAGCGGTACAGGCAAAGAATTGAAACGTCCTTTCCCTCCAGGTCAGCATGGAGCTAACCAACGGAGAAAAATGAGCAACTACGGTATGCAGTTGCAAGAAAAACAAAAACTTCGCCACATGTACGGTTTGGGCGAAAAACAATTCCGCACTCTGTTTGCTAGAGCGCAAAAAATGCAAGGTATCGCGGGTGAAAACTTCATGTTCTTGCTTGAGTGCCGCCTTGATAACCTCGTTTACCGTCTTGGTTTTGCTAACTCCCGTGCAGGAGCACGTCAGTTGGTATCCCACGGTCACGTGACTGTAAACGGCAAAAAAGTCGACATTGCTTCTTACCAAGTAAGCACTGGCGATGTAATCAGCTTGCGTGAAAGAAGCCGCGGTCTTTCTTCCGTTAAGGAAGCTTTGGAAAACCGTTCGCATCTTCCAGCATACCTGGAATTCAACGACACTGCTGTAGAAGGTAAATACATCCGTCTGCCTGAGCGTTCGGAGTTGTCCCAAGACATCGACGAAAAACAAATCGTCGAGTTCTACAACCGTTAATCGTTGGAACTTCATTAAAAGCTTCACTCCAAAAAGCTGTCCGAGATCTTCTCGGCAGCTTTTTTTGTGCTCACTTTCTACATACAGGATTTAGTAAGCATGAAAAATTTCATATTCCATAAAATAATGGCAATTTTCGACCATTGCTTGTATTTCTCAGGCATGCAAACCCGCCTTTTTATGCTATAATAAGTGCTGTTAAAAGGAGGAAGACACTGAATGGTTGATGTTAATAAGAAAAAGCCCGATGAACAGCCTGCCCGCAAGCGCAGCTTCGCCCGCAGACTGGGCAGTGTCGTCAAATGGATGGTTGTCCTGGGATTCATGGGGGCGCTATTTGTTGGCGGTGCTCTGATGGGATACGTCAGTTCCATTGTGAAAGACGAGCCCGTCCGCTCCAGGGCCCTGATTGAGCAAAAAGTCAGCGAAAACTCCATCACAGGCTTTGCTTACTTTGCCGACGGTAGTCCGATCGGTCAATTACGTACGGAAGAAGACAGGCGTCCGGTCACTTTTGACCAGATACCGCAGAAAGTTATTGATGCTGTCATATCGATTGAAGACAATCATTTTTACGAACATAAAGGTGTGGATATGAGCGGAACGCTCCGGGCCGTGAAACAGAAAGTGCTGAAAGAATCTGTACAAACGGGCGGAAGCACACTGACTCAACAATTGGCACGGCGCGTGTTCTTGAATCTGGATCGTACCGAAGACCGCAAAGTAAAGGAAATATTGCTGTCTTTGCGGCTCGAGCGATTTCTGACCAAAAACGAGATCATGACCGCCTATCTGAACAAGGTCCCATTTGGTAATGGTTCCAGTGGATACAATGTATATGGAATCAAGGCAGCTGCCAAAGGATTGTTTAATATTAACGATCTGGAGAAAGTTAACACGGCACAGGCTGCCTATCTCGCCGGATTGCCTCAGCTCCCCTCTTCTTATTCTGCCTTTAACGGAAAAGGCGACTTTGTAGAGGAGAATTTTGAGCGTGCAATTAATCGCCAGCAGCTGGTATTACGCCGTATGCTTGAACTTGGAAAAATTAATCAAACCGAGTATGACGAGGCACTTGCTTTTGACATCAAGAGTTCTCTGGCACCGAAAACCGTCAAGGCTTACAACACTTATCCATATCTTATGATGGAAACCGAACGCCAGGCTGCACAAATTTTGATGAAACAGCTGAATTCGGATGCTGCTGCCGACTCAGGATCTTCTGAAGGCGCAGATTCCAGTGAGGAAGCAACTCAAAAGGAAAGCGGCGCTTTGTTGGAAGAAGCCCAGCAGCAATTGCGTACAGGCGGATACCGTATATACACCACGATTAACAAGAGTGTGTACAAAACGATGCGTACCATCGCCGAAGATGACAGCAATTTCGCAGCGGATGATCCCAAAAAAGGTAAAGAACAGACCGCAGCCATAATGATCGATCACAAAACCGGAGCCATTCTAGGCATGATCGAAGGTCGCAATTTCCAGGATGAACAGATGAACTATGCGACCCAAATGATCCGTCAGCCTGGTTCAACCATGAAACCTATTGCTGCATATCTGCCAGCTCTGGAAGAAGGACTCGTTCAACCCGCGTCCATCATTGATGATTCACCGATTATTCTCAAGGATGGCCCAAACGGGTTCCATATTCCGAAGAATGCGAACAATCGTTACCAGGGACTTGTAACCGCCCGAAGAGCACTCAACTACTCTCTGAACGTTCCTGCGCTGAAACTCTTTAATGAAGACGTCGGGATCGAAAAAGCCTGGGCATTTTCCAAGAAGCTTGGCATAACAACCATTCAGCAGCAGGACTACCAGGCACAGACCGGTGTTCTCGGGGGACTCCAGTACGGCGTAACCGTGGAAGAACTTACGAACGCTTACGGAGCTATTGCAAACAACGGGGTTTATAATGACTCTTATATGATTAGTAAAATTGTGGATTCCAAAGGAAATATCGTTTATAAGCATGAAGCAGAACCTGTTCAGGCTTTCTCCGAACAAACGGCGTACCTGATGACGGATATGTTAAGAACCGTAATCACCGAAGGTACTGCTGATAAGGTTCGTGAAACGTATAAGTACACCAAAAGTGCACCTATCGTAGGAAAAACCGGTTCAACGCAAAACTATGCGGATGTCTGGTTTGAAGGCTATACGCCTGATGTCACGCTTGGTGTGTGGGTCGGGTACAAACAGCCTGTAAACACGTTGGAAACGAAATCTCAGCGCAAACGTGCGCAGCAGCTCTGGTCTCAAATTTTGAATGAAGTCGTTGCAACAGATAAGGAACTGTTCGTGACAGATTCATTCAAGAAGCCGTCCGGGATTGAGACACGCACGGTATCGGCTTATAGCGGCAAATTGCCAACATCACTGACTGACAAATTTGTTACAGATATTTTCAACAGCAAATTTGTTCCGAAAGATAGCGATGATGGTGTCGCAAAAGCAAAATACATTACCTACAATGGTGTAAACTACATCCCGCGTGATGAAACACCTGCAGACATGCTGAAGGAAAAGACGGTCATCAAACGGAAGAAACCGATCTCCGATCTCATCAAGGAATTGCAAAGCGCATTCTCACGGATGAGCCGGCACGAGTCTCTTGCCTATTACCTGCCAGAGGATGCAGATTCAGACATGCCAACACAGATCGATCCACGATCAGACAATGGCAAGGCACCAGATGCACCAGGCAATGTGAGGATATCCGTTGCCAATGGCAAAGCTGTAATTACGTTTAACGCAACACCTGAAAATGATGTCGTTGGATATCGCTTGTATCGCTCCGTAAATGGTGGCGGATTCCAGAATCAGGGGCAAGTTGTCCTGACAGGTGAATCCAGATCATTTACAGCATACGCCCAAGGCGGAAACTTCTCCTTCTATGTCACTGCTGTGGATGTGGCTGGCAAAGAATCTGCTCCTAGTGCTTCGGTAAGCAGTGGAGGAATGGCAGATCCACTCCCGGATGAGGAGACTAAGGAACCAATCACTGTTCCCGGAACCGTGGTTGACCCGGAAGATAACCAGGATGACAGCGCCGCAACGACGGTTCCTGGTACACCAGGCCAGGTAAGCGTTGCAGCTCTCTCTCAAGGACTGCGCATTCAATGGGCCTCCAATCCGGAAACTGAAGGTGTGCAGAGTTATGCCGTGTATTACAGTGAAACAGGCTCTGCCCCTTACACCAAGATCGGAACGACCTCTGGCACTTCAATGGATTACGGTGTTCCTGCCTCCACGACCGGATGGTTCAAAGTATCCGCCATCAACAGTGTAGGAGAATCCGAGCCTTCCGTTGCTGTTCCATATCAACCATAGGAATTGGCTTTGCACTACCCCGTTAAACCCCGATCCTCACCAAAGAGGATCGGGGTTTTTCTTCGCATAGCAAAAAAAGCCTGATCCGCATCTTACGCGAATCAGGCTCTTTATTTCATATGCAGCCTGGACATATTCGGCTGTTAGTCTTCAATTGTGGACAGATCCCCTGTCGGTAAATCCAGCTCCCACGCTTTCAACACACGCCGCATAATTTTGCCGGAACGGGTCTTGGGCAGTTTATCCTTAAACTCAATCTCACGAGGTGCAGCATGGGCTGACAAGCCCTCTTTTACAAAACGATAGATCTCTTCCTTCAACTCAGGTGTGGCTTCATAGCCTTCACGCAGTGCTACAAAGGCTTTGATGATCTCTCCGCGTGTTACATCCGGCTTGCCAATAACTCCCGCCTCGGCTACAGCAGGGTGCTCTACGAGCTTGCTCTCCACTTCAAATGGACCAATACGTTCACCCGAAGAGTTGATCACATCATCAATCCGGCCCTGGAACCAGAAATATCCTTCTTCATCCATATAAGCCGAGTCCCCAGATACATACCACCCAGAAAGCCTGAAGTATTCTTCATATTTGGCCGGGTTGTTCCAGATCTTCGCCATCATCGATGGCCATGGCGTTCGTATAGCCAGGTTACCCATGCTGTATGGAGGAAGCTCCTGCCCCCGGTCATCAATAATCGCAGCTTCAATCCCCGGCAGCGGCCGTCCCATCGAGCCTGGCTTAATGGGCATCTCCGGATAGTTACAAATCAGCTGTGCCCCGGTCTCAGTCATCCACCAAGTGTCATGGATGCGCTGACCGTAGGCTTTCCAGCCCCAACGAACCACTTCCGGATTGAGCGGTTCCCCAACCGACATGACATGCCGAAGACTGCTCAGATCATGCTGAGCAATGGTCTCATCCCCTGCGCCCATCAGCATACGAAAAGCGGTCGGTGCGCTATACCAGACGCTGACTTTGTTTTTTTCAATCGTACTGTACCAGTCTTGCGGGCTGAATCGTCCACCACGGATAACATTGGTCACGCCATTCAGCCACGGGGCGAAGATTCCGTATGATGTGCCTGTTACCCACCCGGGGTCAGCGGTACACCAGTACACGTCATTCTCCCGTAAATCAAGAACAACCTTGCCTGTATAGTAATGCTGAATCATTGCATTCTGGACGTGATAGACACCCTTGGGTTTGCCAGTAGAGCCTGATGTATAGTGAATGATCAGACCATCCTCACGATTCAGCCATTCCACTTCCATTTCATCCGAGGCTGCAGACATCTCTGCATCAAAATCAATGAGTCCCTCTTCCGTTTGCGGACCTCCACCCACCACAAAAATATGCTTCAGTTCCGGCAGTTCCGCACGTTTAATACGTCCGAGGAGTTCCGGCGTTGTGACGAGTGCTACAGCCCCGCTGTCTTCCAGTCGATCCTTCACTGCCGTCTCCATAAAAGCTTCAAACAGGGGGCCTACAATAGCCCCTGCTTTCAATACGCCCAGCAGACTAAAATACAGCTCAGGACTTCTTGGCATAAAAATAAATACGCGGTCTCCCTTGGCAATGCCATATTTGCGGAGGACATTCCCGAAACGGCTCGATTGCTCACTCAGATCAGCGAAGGTATACGCTTCTTCGCGCGAAGCATCACTGTATAACAGAGCCGTCCTTCCGCCTCTCCCCTCCAGTACATGACGATCAATCGCTTCATGCGCCATGTTGACTTTTCCGCTGGCGTGCCACGTAAAGTGCCTCTCCACCGATTCCCAATCAAACCGGCTTCGGGCCTCTGTGTAATCGCCCAGGTTAGATTCAGACACAACCGTTTGCAGCATCTCACCATGTGCTTGACTCATGCTTGCCAGCCTCCTTCAACTCGACATTTCGATTCCCGTTATGGGTTGCTTCTCATTGCCTTGGTGTTGACTGAACTTCCAGTTAGCGCTTACATTAATAGAGAGAAATTCTCACCATGTACCTGCCTGGCCAAACCGATGAACTTAAACCTGCTTGAATTGTGAACGTTTTTTGTCTAAGCAATTATAGCAAATCTTCACAATCATCGTCTATGGCTTTTCAATTTTTTGGTTTTTTGCTATAAGTAGGGGGAGAGAGGAGCATGAACCATGGAGCATATCAAGGAGTATCATATGCGTTCCATCTTCAAGTCCGGCCACCGAGTTACTGTAGAGGGACCCGTGCCTCCCGAGGCACTTACCGAGCTTGCTTTTCATCCCGATCTGGATGCCTTTCGTCGCCCTTCTGAGCAGCAGGAGGCACTGGTAGTGATCGCGGCATTACCTGAAGGAAGAATCATCATCGCGCGCGAAAATGAGACTATAATTGGATATGTCACCTTCCACTACGCTGATGAATGTGAGCGTTGGTCCGAAGGTAACATGATGGATCTCATTGAGCTCGGCGCTATTGAAGTGGCGGACGAATACCGTTCACTTGGTATCGGACGCGAGATGCTGCTCACTGCATTTGAGAATGGTCAAATGGAGAAATATATCGTTTTCACCACAGAATATTATTGGCATTGGGATTTGAAAGGCAGCGGTCTCTCGGTATGGGATTACCGCAAAATGATGGAACGCTTGATGCAGACCGTGGACATGACCTGGTACGCTACGGATGACCCTGAAATCTGCTCCCATCCGGCAAACTGTCTAATGGTGCGCATCGGAAGTAAAGTACCTCTATCGTCGGAAGAACAATTCGACCGTGTACGGTTTCGTCATCGCTTTATGTATTAATACATGAGCATCATTCGGGAACGATGAATTCGAATGATGTAAAATGCTGAAATACATTGAAAAAAACCGCTTCTCTACGGCAGTTCCATGTTGCAAGTTGGAATCTGCCCACGATAGGCGGTTTGTTTATTTGACTTGTATCGTTCTCGTTCATGAGTCTAGTGAATTGGGATACAGATTACATGTTCTCAAGCATGTGTTCCACAATTCGGTGGGAACGCTGTGAAGACTGTACGGTGAATTCAGCAAAATTCACATCAGCCGAACCATCCGCTTTATCTGACATGCCACGCAGCACAACAAAAGGAACACGGTTCATGAAACTTACCTGCGCCACAGCTGCTCCTTCCATCTCGGCACATGCCCCATCCATTTCGGTATACAGCATGTCTACGGTCTCTTTATTTGCAATAAACTGATCCCCGGACAATACCTTGCCAATCAGGTAGTTAGCTCCCTGCGCTTTACATGCTTCTTCCGCCAGAGCAATCAGTGCAGGTTCTGCCGGGAATGCAGAGGTTTCCTGATACGGGATTACTCCTCGTTCGAATCCAAGCGGGGTCACGTCCATGTCATGCTGAACACACACGGAAGAGATCACGATATCTCCGATATTCAGTTCCGGATTCACCGCACCTGCGACACCAGTGAAAATAATCCGATCAACCTGAAAACGATCGATCAAAATTTGCGTTGTTACCGCTGCATTCACTTTGCCGACTCCCGATTTGCAGACCACAATTTGCTTACCCAGCCATTCGCCTGCCACATAAGTGATGCCGGTTTGCTTCACCGTCTCCAATTGCTTCATGCCGGCCAGCAAAAGTTCCACTTCTTCATCCATTGCTCCAATAATACCAATCGTTTCGCTCATCTTCGATACCTCCAGTTTACTGCCGGACCCATGCATCTCACCCGGTTTATCCATTCATGAAGCACAAAAGCTCCGTCTCCGGAGCTTCCGTATATCCACTATGTAGAGAGAATCTCTTCTCCCTTTCCTTATTGCTTTTACTTAGCCTGCATGGCTTACAGACAGACGAAGAATGGTTTCATGCGGCAAAATAACCCGTGGGTTCTCCACATTTTCCTTCTTCATCAACTTGGTGAGCAAACGCATGGCTACTGCGCCAAGGTCATACATCGGCTGTGCCACCGTTGTCAGCTGCGGACGGACCATGGAAGCCATACGAATGTTATCCACACTAATGATGGAGAAATCGTCAGGAACCTTCAAGCCTTCATCCTGAATGGAGTGAATGGCACCAATGGCCATTTCGTCCGTTGCCGCGAAGATCGCAGATGGTCTTTTCTTCAGTCCGAGGAAATATTTCATCGCTTCCACACCGGACTCGTAGCGATAGTTACCGATCCGTACCAGATCCTCCTGGTATTCCATTCCTGCGGCTTCAAGCGCTTTTTTGTAACCTTGGAAACGTGCATAACCGTTCGCAGGATCCTGCAGTGTACCACTGATCATAGCAATTTCCTTGTGACCATGACGAATCAGGGTATTCACCGCATCGAATGCCGCTGCTTCATGATCGATGTCAACGGAAGGATAAGTTCCCTTCTCATCACTTGTTGCGCAGAGTACGATCGGTACCGCTGCTGACTGGAACGCCTGGATATGTTCATCCGTCACCGTTCCACCCATGAAAAGCAGGCCATCTACCTGTTTTTCCAACAGGGTATTAATGACACGAATCTCTTTTTCCTTTTTCTTGTCCGCGTTACACAAAATAATGTTGTAGTGATACATATTCGCAATATCCTCGATCCCGCGGGCAATCTCTGCAAAAGTCGAGTTTGAAATATCCGGAATAACAACCCCAACCGTTGTCGTCTTCTTGCTCGCCAAACCTCTGGCTACCGCATTCGGACGATATCCCAACCGCTCGATGGCTTCATATACTTTTTTGCGCGTTTGTGGCTTGACATTGGGGTTATTATTAACAACCCGTGATACCGTGGCCATGGACACACCAGCTTCACGTGCCACATCATAAATGGTTACCGTCACAGTACTTCTCTCCATTACCAGTAAATTTTCATACCATTTTCATTAAGATTTATATTACGACAAATTTTTGCATTAATCAATTAAAATAGGCTTTAGGACTCACTTAAAACATTCGTGAGTGCAGACGAAGTAATATCCGAATGGGAAGTATGCCATACAGGAATTCCTTTTTTGACTAGAATCGCTTGCGGAGATTCGTGCTTAACTCCCAGCTTGTCCGCTGCTTCATTGGACACAGGACGATCTTCCACAACATAAATGATGCCATACTTTACATTTTCATTAGGATTATTTTGCAAATAATCATTCATCTCCTGATAAGCATTAGAGCTGATCGGGCAGCGTGTACTATGCTTAAACAGAAGCAAGGGTTGGTCTTCGGTAGCCTCCACTGCGGAGTTTAGCTGTTCAATACTTGTCATTTTAGTCATGTCAGCCATTTGATATACATCCCCCTTTATCAGGAATACCGCTATGTTGAGCGTTTTCACTCTACGATATCTTAACAAAAAGCGCACGAAAAAGCCAATTTTCATGAAAACAAGCATTTTACACGTCAAAATTAGACAGCATTCGAAAAATGTGCCTGCCAGACAAAACCGGATAATTGGCTCAGTCTGCGTTCCGTTGTTTCCATCCATTCTTCGTCGCCTGACTTCTGAGCGTATCCCATAATATCAAGCAGCAAATTAATGCGTTCGCTCACAGCTTGCTGCATATGATGTTCCATCTCTCGATCTGTTGCATCTGGCCAGGCCAGGAATTGTTCATGAAGGAGATCTGCAAGTTCATTTTGCTTGCCAAAAGATACATCCTGTTTCACGGGTTGTTCACCCAGCTTACTGATGCATGCTTTCAAATCCGGCTTGACCGGCTGAAGTACTTCGTAGGAAACACAATCCGTACATGCGAAAACAGGCACATTCCGAATTTCCACTTTCTTGGCATAAACCACCGTTCTTAATTCCAATTCCATCACATGTCCGCATCTGCATGATTTGCGCACAGTCATCACCTCATTCGTTCTATACTCGTATACGTTACCATTCGACCTTTTTCCGCTTAAATCCTGCTACAAACCAGAGGTTGTACAAATTACCACTCTCCCCAAATGCAGGTTGTCGAATATAGGCATACATTCATATGTAACCGATTTCCGCAAAGAGAACATGCACAATCATGAAGTGCTGCACAGAATCTGTTACAATAAAAGCTGCGACATCCTAATCACCGCAAAAGGAGAGATGGTTGTGAGATTAACAGGAAAAAAAGTCATCGCCCTGGTCGATGAAGAATTTGAAGATCTGGAGCTGTGGTACCCGGTACATCGAGTTCGTGAAGAAGGCGCAGAGGTACATCTGGCCGGAGAAAAAAAAGGCAAAACCTACATCGGAAAATACGGTGTTCCCGCTGAGGCGGAATACAGCTTTGATGAACTGGACAGTTCACAATATGATGGTATTCTTGTACCAGGCGGGTGGGCACCCGACAAGCTCCGCCGTTATCCCAAAGTCCTTGAACTGGTTAAGGAAATGAATGCAGATCGCAAGCCGATCGGACAGATCTGTCACGCGGGCTGGGTACTGATATCCGCCAAAATTCTGGATGGTGTCACCGTAACTTCCACACCGGGTATTCGAGATGACATGGAGAATGCCGGAGCGATCTGGAAAGATGAAGCGGTTGTTGTCGATGGACATATTATTTCGGCTCGTCGTCCACCGGATCTTCCTCCCTATGGCAAAGCATTCTGTGATGCTCTTGCGGAAAAATAATACCTTTAAAACAAATAAAGCCCTTCGCTCATCGCGAAAGGCTTTATTTGTTTACCTCTATATGAAATAGAATAAAAGTAAATATATTAATGTAGAGGTATTTTTATACAATCATTCCTTCACGAAGCATTGGACCCGCTCTGCTCATCCGGATTTCCTGTCGAGTCATTATAAACCTGCAATCGCTGCTCAATATCCGCGCTTGTTCTCAGGGCAAAGCAATCCCGTGCCGCCTCTTTCGCCGCCGCCGCTGATGTGTTCAGTACTCTGTGCTTCACACGCAGCAAAGATTGCGGCGACATGCTCAGATTACGAATGCCCAGCTCCAGCCAGAGTGGAACGGAACGTTCGTCCCCTGCCATCTCCCCGCACACGCTGACCTCAATTCCCGCCGTATGAGCCGCGTCTACCGTTGCACGCAGCATACGCAGGACAGCCGGATGATAGGGGTGATACATATGAGCAATCTGTTCATTCATCCGGTCTACAGCCAGTACATACTGTACAAGATCATTGGTACCAATACTGAAGAAGTCCGCTTCCTCGGCAAGCAGGTCGGCAATCATTACGGCTGCCGGCACTTCGATCATAATTCCCACCTGAATATGTGGATCATAAGCTAATTGGCGCTCATCCAGATCGGACATGGCTTCACGCAGAATCTCATTGGCCTGTCTGAGTTCTTCCACGGAAGAGATCATGGGATACATGATCTTGACATTCCCCGCTGCACTGGCCCGAAGAATCGCTGTGAGCTGGGTCTTGAACAGATCCCTGCGGTCCAGACTAATGCGAATCGCCCGATAGCCCAAAAATGGATTATCCTCTTCAGGCAGTTCAAAATAATCGAGCTGTTTGTCACCGCCAATATCCAATGTACGAATAACCACGGATTGACCTGCCGTTTTCTCTGCCACAAGGCGATACACCTCGTACTGCTCCTGCTCACCCGGGAAGGTGGCACGGTCCATGTACAAAAATTCTGTACGGAACAGACCTACCCCTTTTGCCCCGTGTTTTAGAGCCAGATCCAGCTCCTTGACAGAGCTGATGTTGGAAGCCAATTGCAAGACAGCGCCATCCTTGGTGATCGCATCCACTGTAGCGAGCACCTGAAGCTGTTCCTTTTTCTTCAGCTGCTTGCTGCGAATCATCGTGTATCGTTCAATCGTCTTGCGATCCGGTTCCGTAAATACCAATCCGTTATCACCATCCACCACCAGCATATCTCCCGTCTCCACTGGCATGCCAACACTCGCTTCCAGACCGGAAACGAGGGGGATGCCAAGCGCACGGGCCATAATCGCCGAGTGTGACGTTTTGCCACCGATCAGGGTCACGATACCCAGTACATGAGTGGGATTTAGGTGCGCCAGCTGTGATGGGGACAATTCCTTGGCTACAAGGATATAAGGCTGCGTATCCGAAGGGAGCGTAATCTCCGGGGCTCCCAGCAGATGCTTCAGCAGTCGGTTACCCACATCCTTGATGTCGATAGCCCGTTCTTTCATATATTCATCATCCAGCAAATCAAACATGGTCACAAAATGGTCTATGGCTTCTTTTACTGCCACTTCTGCCGCTTTGTACTGCCGTTCAATAATGCCGCGAATTTCGTTCATAAACACGGGATCTTCCAGAATCGCCAGATGCGCATCAAAGATGCTGGACTCTTCCGGTCCGACGACTTCCTTGAACTCATTCTTGATAAATTCGATCTCATCCTTCGATGTCCGTATTCCCTCATACAGCCGTTCGAACTCCTGGGCAAGATCCACCGAATCCATCTTTTGATCCGGCAGATCCCATTCCCAACTGGGCAGGACAAATGCTTTGCCGATGGCTATGCCTGCAGCGCCGTTGATGCCTTGTATCTTCATTCTACCCCTCCAACGTTCCTGTCATAGAGCACCACGGACATGACGGATGCCTGACCTTTCTTGACTTGCTTAAATGGAGCAAAGCTCCATGATTTGACACGATCCGGGTTCGTAATCACCATTGGTGTAGTCAGCGATGCTGCCTCCGCCCGCAGTACGGCCAGATCAAACTTGATTAACAGCTGTCCTGGCTCCACGGTGTCCCCCTCCTGAACGAAGGCTTCAAAATGGCCTTTCAGCTGCGAGGTATCGATCCCGATATGCAGCAGCACCTCAAGTCCTTCCCGGGTTGAAATGCCCAAAGCGTGCATTGTTGGATAAAGGTGCATGATCGTCCCGTATACAGGCGATACCAGCTCTCCTTTTTCCGGAACAAAGGCTACCCCATCCCCGACAAGCTTCGCAGCAAAAATCTGGTCGGGCACCTCTTCGATTGGCAGCATTTTGCCTTGTACCGGTGCACAGAACAGCACCTGCGGCAGATCTCTCTCAAGCAGTTTGGCGATCTCTTCCCGAATCAGTTCCGAATACGTGCCAAATACAACCTGGACGTTACCTCCACCAAGCTTGATCAGCCCGGCAGACCCCATATTCTTCATAGCGCCCGTATCGATGAGACGGTCATTGTGCACCGTCAGACGAAGCCGTGTAATGCAGGCCTCTACCTGTACGATGTTTTCCTTACCACCCAATGCTTCCAGGATCAGCGGAGCCTGATATGGAATATTGCCTACCCAGTCCTCCAGCATGGAGCCTTCCTCACGTCCTGGCGTTGGAATCTTGAACGTACGGATTGCCCAGCGGAACAGGAAATAATAGACCAGCCCATATAGTATGCCAATCGGAATGAGCTTCCAAGCATTCTCTGATAGATGGAAGTTGAGTATGTAATCGATAATGCCCGCGGAATACGAGAAGCCGTGCCGGATATCGAGCCAGTAACCGATCCACATCGCAAGTCCCGACATGACAGCATGTACAATGAACAGATAAGGTGCCGCAAACAAAAAGGCAAACTCAATCTGCTCGGAAACGCCCGTCAGAAAACAAACCAGTGCGGACGTGAGAAACGTCTTTTTGATCTTCGGTTTCAGATCTTCCCTTGCCTCCTGAATAATGGCGAAGGCAATCGCCGGTATGGCAAACATCATGATCGGAAATAAGCCTGCCATAAAATAACCTGCTGTTGGATCGCCTGCAAAAAAGCGCGGCAAATCTCCCTGCACAATGTTCCCGTCTGGCGTTTCAAACGTCCCCAGTTGAAACCAGAACACATTGTTAAGCAAGTGATGAAGTCCAAAGGCGACCAGCACTCTGTACAGAACCCCGTAAATGAACAAACCAAACCCGCCGAGACTGTATTCCCAAGCAGCAATTGCGTTCAATCCATGCTGTAATATGGGAGCGACCCACAGCATGAAACAGGAGAACAGCGCCGAACAGAGCCCGACGATAAGCAAAACAAACCTGGAGCCGCCAAAAAACTGCAAAATTTCAGGCAGCTTGATGCTTTTGAACCGATTATGTGTCACCCCGGCGAGAGCGCCGAGAATAATTCCAATTAAAGAAGCGGGCTGAATGGTTCCATCCCCGAAATGGCGAGTCACCTGATCATATATAACAATACCGGCTAGTGCAGCGAGTCCCGCTTGTCCGGCCTGGTTGGAGAGTCCCAGTGCTACACCGACAGCAAACAAATACGGCAAAAAATAAAAAATACCGTGTCCGGCCACGGTAGACACTTCACCAACAACTTTCAATCCCCAGGCGTCCCAGGGCAAACTGCCAACACTCAGCAAAATTGCGGCGGCAGGCAGGACCATTGTAGGCAGCATTACCGCTCGTCCGAGCTGCTGCAAGGATCCGAGCCAATTCATGGCGACCTCTCCTTTCTATCCTAGATGGTAAGCTTTACGAAACGTTTTGTCAAAGCAAAACAGTAAGCTGCCGGAAATTTGATTTTGACTCTTCAAGCGTACAGCCCAAAGACCACAGCAGCATGCGGCCTGACGACAAAATGCAACCAAACTTGAGGAGTTTCTGCCACCTCTACAACAGGAAAATCCCGTTAACTTGAAGTTAACGGGATCATGCTTATATCTTATAACGCTTAACCGCGTCCAGCACCGCGCAGAACGATGGAATCCTCCACCTTGATGCAGCGATTCGTTACCGCAGTCATTCCATTCTCAGCCGCAATCTGTACCGCCTCATCATTGTGAATACCAAGCTGGAGCCACAATACATTCGCTTTGATTGCTGCCGCTTCACGTGCCACTTCCGGGGTATATTCACTCCGACGGAATACGTTAACAATATCTACCGGCTCGGGGATATCCGCCAGGGTTGCATATACTTTCTCGCCAAGGATTTCACCCTGTGCTTGCGGGTTAACCGGAATGATCCGATAGCCTCTGCTCTGCATGGCTTCCGCTACCATATAGGAAGTACGATCCGATTTGTCCGATAAGCCGACGACTGCGATGTTGCCTGCCTTGCGTAAAATTTGCCCAATTTCTTCACGAGTAGGGTTGTTAAATTCCATGTCCAAGCACCATCCTTTTCTGCTTAACGTGTTATTTTACTCTTTTACCCATTGAACCGAGGCGCCAAGCGCCTGCAAGTGATCGAAATATTGCGGATACGACTTGGCTACATGGTGTGCATCCCGAATACGAAGCGGCTCCTTGGAACGAAGGCCAACCACCGTCAACGCCATGATGACGCGATGATCGAAGTGAGCATTAATCTCAACGCCGCCTTCCACGCCTTCCGGGCGACCGTGAACGATAATCTCGGCCTGACGCTCTTCTACGTTAGCTCCCGCCTTCCGCAGCTCGTTCAAATAATCCGTAATTCGGTCACATTCCTTGTAACGCAGGTTCTCTACATTATAGAACCGTGAGGTGCCTTCCGCAAATACAGCTGCGGCTACCATCGCCAAAACCGCGTCCGTTGCCGCATCTCCGTCAAATTCGATGGCTTTCAACCGACCGTTACCCTGCACATGTACCACATCGTTTTCGTGGGTCAGCGGAACTTCCATCATGCGCAGAACGTCAACAATGGCACGCTCTCCCTGTTTGCTCTGCTCCATCAAACGCAGAATTTTCACATCCGATTGTGTAACAGCTGCTGCAGCCAGTACCGCAGCCGAACCAGGATAGTCTCCCTGAACGGTATACGTTTGCGGTTGATAAGCCTGCCCACCAGGTACGCGGAAAGACATGTAGTCATCGCTCGCATGAATGACGATCCCTGCCTGTTCAAGCACTTCGAGCGTCTGACCAATAACCACTTTGGACTTAAGGTCATTCAGCACTTCAATCGTGCTGTCTTCCGCGAGAAGAGGAGTGACAAAAAGCAATGCACTCAGATATTGGGAACTGACCGAACCGGACACACGGATATGTCCGCCCTTGGCATTTCCGCCCTTAATCATAATTGGCAGGCGCCCTTGCTCATGCTGCACTTCAACACCGAGCTGTCCAAGGGCATCAATCAGGTCGTCATGTGGACGTTTGCCCAAGGAATCCGGATAAGTATTCACAAAGGTAACTTCAGGACAGAGGGCAGTTACTCCCATCAGGAACCGGAGCACTGCACCAGCGTTGCCTACATTCAACTCGCGCACGTCACGCGGATGGCTGCCGAAGCCTTGAATGACGATTTTGCTATCATCTTCTTCGAGCACAGCTCCGAGATCACGGATACATCTGCGCATCGCATCACTGTCTTCGCTGTGAGCCGGGAAATGGATGGTGCTTGTACCTTCTGCCAGTGCTGCGGCGAGCAGGTAACGGGTAGTATAGTTTTTGGAAGACAGGGCTCCAAATTCCCCGTTCAGGGTAGGGGTTGGTTTAACGATTACGTCCATGGGTGAAATTCTCCTTCATTGGTCAGATTAAGCTGCTAGGTAAAACGATTAAATATGGCACGGAGCCAATTCACCAAATTGACATTGCCCACACTGCTTGGGTATCATTATAGGCGTTAAGTCCATACAGAAAAGAGGACCTGAATATGACTCAAATTGCAGAAATTGAAACATCCGAGCTTCGCCGCCGTTTACAGGCAGGAGAGAAGCTACAGATGATAGACGTCCGTGAGGATGAAGAGGTCGCGCAAGGCATGATTGAAGGAGCCAAGCATATCCCGCTCGGACAGATTCCGGACAGATTGTCGGAAATCGAGAAGTCCGGTGAGATCATACTGATCTGCCGCAGCGGTTACCGCAGTGAGCGTGCCGCTGAGTATTTGCAGCAGCTCGGTTATGATGGCTGCACCAACATGGTTGGCGGCATGCTGCAATGGCAGCAGGAAGACTAAATCCTTCTGGAGTAGGACCAAAACGCACAGACATCATTGGACTGCAACCAGCAGTTTCAGAAAGGTCTATCTGGACCCCTCTCCTCCACATTCAGTCTCAAACGGGCCATATGGCCCGTTTTGTTATTTCCCTACGTCAAACCCTTCGCTGTTCACTTCACCAAGCTGCTCTCGGCTGATTCCATCCATGATGTTCAAACACCAAAATGCAGTGGATACAAGCTTAGACGCGGTAATGCGCTAAAATTAAACGAGTCACTTCAGCTGCGGATAACTCCGTTGTATCCACTGTGTAATGTGCAAACCGGTATGCGTCCTTCCGTTCTTCCATAATGGTCTGGATCCGTTCCTCCGCATTGCCAGCCAGAAGGGGACGATTATCGCTGCCGCTCACACGCTGTACGATCACTGCGGGATCAGCGGTCAGTGCGACAACCCAGCCGTTCTTGGACATCACGTCACAATTATCAGAGCGAAGCACCACGCCGCCTCCGGTCGCGATGACCTGTGCCTTTTTTTCTAATACGGAACATAACATTCGGCTCTCGGCATCGCGGAAATACGATTCTCCCTTGCCTGTGAACAATTCCGGAATCGTACAGCCTTCCTCTTTCTCCACCGCGGCATCCACATCGATCAGTCGGTAACCCAGCTCGCGTGCAAGCATGTCGGCGACCGTTGATTTGCCGGTTCCCATCATGCCTATGAGAATAATATTGTTAGACTTGCTCAAGGGTGTACACTCCTTTATTTCAAGCATTTCATGAGCACTTTTGTCCTATCATAACACAGCCCTGCTGACGGGGGAAGGCCATAGCCCCTGAGGGAGATAGGGAGCTCCTGCCAAATCTGACCTGAAATGAAAAAATGGCCTGGAGTCATCCGGCATGCCGGAACCCCAGGCCATTCTTCAAGAAAGTACCCCCCGAATCAGCTTCAGGAGCACTCCAACCTAATTAAACTTAGAATGAGTACACTATTCCATCCAGTTGTGGTGGAAGCTGCCTTCTTTGTCCACCCGTTTAAAGGTGTGAGCGCCGAAGTAGTCACGTTGAGCTTGCAGCAGGTTTGCAGGCAAGCGCTCTGTGCGGTAGCTGTCGTAGTAGGACAACGCACTGGAGAAGCCAGGCACCGGAATACCCTGTTGTACTGCAGCTGCTACGACTTCACGCCAAGCATCCTGGTAGGATTCAACGATGTTTTGGAAGTACGGATCGAGAAGCAGGTTTTTGAGTTCTGCATCTTTGTCGTACGCTTCTTTGATGTTTTGCAGGAACTGTGAGCGGATAATGCAACCGCCGCGGAAGATCATGGCGATGTTGCCGTATTTCAGATCCCAGCCATATTCATCGGAAGCTGCACGCATTTGGGCAAAGCCTTGTGCGTAGGATACGATTTTACTTGCGAACAACGCTTTGCGTACGCTCTCGATAAATGCCTTTTTGTCTCCGGAGTAAGCTTCTGCCTTCGGACCATTCAGGATTTTGCTCGCAGCTACACGCTCGTCTTTCATCGCGGACAGGAAACGTGAGAACACGGATTCTGTAATCATGGACAGAGGTACGCCGAGATCCAGCGCGCTTTGGCTTGTCCATTTGCCTGTTCCTTTTTGTCCGGCAGCATCCAGAATAACGTCAACCATTGGTTTGCCGGTTTCCGGATCGTATTTGGAGAAGATATCAGCCGTAATCTCGATCAGATAGCTGTCCAATTCGCCTTGATTCCACTCCGTGAAGATTTCGTGCAGTTCCTCAACGGACACATTCAGTACGGACTTAAGCAGGTGGTAAGCTTCACCAATCAACTGCATATCTCCGTATTCAATGCCGTTGTGGACCATTTTCACATAGTGTCCGGCACCGTCCGGTCCGATATATGTACAACAAGGATCGTCACCAACTTTGGCAGAGATGGCTGTCAGAATCGGTTCAACCAGCTTATACGCACTTTCCTGTCCGCCTGGCATAATGGAAGGGCCTTTCAGCGCGCCTTCTTCACCGCCGGATACACCTGTACCAATGAAGCGAATGCCTTTGTCTTCCAGCTCTTTGCTGCGGCGTTGGGTATCAGGGAAGTATGCGTTACCTCCGTCAATAATGATGTCACCCTCATCCAAGTGAGGCAGCAATTGCTCAATGGTCGCATCGGTAGCTTTACCGGCTTGTACCATGATCAGGATTTTGCGCGGGGATTCCAGGGATGCCACGAACTCTTCAATGGAGAACGTGCCCGTGAGGTTTTTGCCTTCAGCCTCTTTCAAAAGATCATTGGTTTTCTCCGGGGAACGGTTAAATACCGATACCGTGAAGCCTCTGCTTTCAATGTTAAGGGCCAAATTTTTGCCCATTACTGCAAGTCCAATGACACCGATCTGTTGTTTTGCCATCTGGGTCCTCCATCCTTTGCTCCAATAATTTTATTGAAATTGACTCTCAACAATACCCCCATTTTAACGGTTTTACGCATGGAAGTGAACCCCGTACCCCTGCTGCGCAACGAGAAAACACCCCAAATGTCTGAGGTGTTCATCGTATTTTCATAAATACGGCCTTCGTGCTCAACCTTCGAGCATCAGCATAAGTCCGGACAGACGCTTTAATGCTTCCCGGCAGATGTCGGCTTTCTCCACGTTATCCATCTGAATGGCAGCGTGCAGACGCTCCAGTTCATCATCAATTTCCATCCGCAGAAGCATGAGCCGCTCTTCTCCTTCTCGCGATAGAAACATCTCTTCCATCTCCTCCGCCGTCGGCGCGGGTTCCTTTTGAAAAATGACACGCTGTTTGAATCCGGATACTTCCACGAGACGTATAACCTCACCAAACAATATGTTCTCCACCGTCATCTGCTGATCCTTGAAACGTTTGACAACCGCATGCCCACGTGTATCCCCAATCAGCTTCTCCAGCCATTCAGCCAGCTTGGCGTCCTTAATAATGTAATCGCCTGTCATTTTGTAGTTCCCACTGCGTGTCTGTTGAAAACGGAGCTTTACCAGTTTGCGCCCGGTGCGGACAGACAGAATAAAAAAGGATTCATCCTCGCTCCAATATAGTGAATACCCTTCACGAATAAGGTCTTTGATCAAATTTTGGATATGCCGACGGTTGAACCGCAGCTCCAGATTGCAATATTCAACTTCATAACTCTTATTCACGGCACTCCCCTCCATCTGTACCGGATGTGTTCCGGTCCTCTTCTTCCATTGCTTCTTCCGTATCGGCTTACCCTATTTTATACTTCATTTTATGTAAGGGTACTTGGTTATTTGACTATTTTTCATCGAATGAAGCGGGGGAATTGATGTTTCCGCGGATGCACAGGGGCAAGCCCCCGAATTTAATGATATAATGGACGCGAAATGGAGGAATACAGATGACTTTCTCGGGTTTTGACAGCACCGATTTTGATGTATTTCAGGTTCCCGGGTTGGAACCGCGTATGGAAATGCTGATTGAACGGGTCCGGCCCAAGCTGGAAGAGCTCGGTACAGAGCTTACACCTTTTCTTACTGAGTTAAGTGGAGAAGAGATGTTTGTTCATGTGGCCAAACACGCGCGCCGTACTGTCAATCCGCCAAAAGATACGTGGGTAGCCTGGGCAGCTTCCAAACGTGGATACAAAGCACTGCCTCACTTCGAAGTGGGCATGTTCGATACGCATGTGTTTGTCATTTTTGCTCTCATCTACGAAAGTCCGAACAAGACAACGTTCGCAGATGGCCTTGAACGCCAGTTGAACGAAGTCCGCAGCAGCCTGCCTGGGACGTATTACTGGTCCATGGATCATATGACGCCCCACGGTACACTGCAGAAGGACATGCAGGATGAGGATTTTGATAAAATCATTACAAAGCTGAAGACGGTAAAAAAAGCCGAGGTGATGTGCGGTCTGCGCATTGATCGCGATGATCCGCTTGTTGCTGACGGGGACAAGTTTGTGGAAACGGTGCGCTCGACGTTCACGACGTTACTCCCGCTGTACAAGATGTCTTTTGCTTAATCGGACAAAAATTCTGACCCTCTACAACATTTCAGTTAGAAATGACTCTCGAAATGTTGCAGCGTTTATAACAAAAGGAGTTCCAATACCGGTTAAACCGGTACAAGAACTCCTTTTATTTCATTTGGCCGGTGCTGTGCGATACGGTCTTCTTGATAATACAAAATGCACAATGGCAAGCCCTGCCATAACAACGGCACTTCCGAAAAATGGCGCGGGGTGGCTGATATGATCCCACAGCAATCCTGAAACGATTGGCCCTACGACCATGCCGGATCCCTGGAGGGTGAGGAAAAATCCCCAGATCGCTCCGCGTTCTCCCTTCGGGATGAGAGTAGCCACGAAGGTGTTCCATGCCGGCAAAATCATCGCATAACTCACCCCTACCAGCATGACAATACCAAAAACAACCGGTATGGATGTTATTAACGCAAATGCGAACAAACTTGCGGAGGCCAGCAAAAAGCCCATATGCAGAAATAGGGATGTCCCGAACCGATCCACCAATTTACCCACGGGCAGCAATGCAATGACCGTTATCCCGCCACCTGCGATAAGCAGCAAGCTATAGAGGTTGGGGGAAATATGCAGATCTGTTCGGGTGTACAACGTAATGACCGGACTGAGCAGGCCAATCACAAAAGATTGCATGAACAGGGCCGGATATACGAGTGGGTTCACATTAAGCGTGCTGCGTACCCGCTGCAGCGTGCCCTGAACGCTCTCTTTGAGCCTGATCAATGGTGTAAGCAGGGTCGGCTTCGGCGGAACCTTAACCGCTGTTCCCTTCGATTCTGCTGCGGTCTGCTGACCTTCCACCACGACGCGGCCCGGAAGAATCATGGCGACCAAAATAACGAGAACTGCACAGCCAAGAAGCACCAGAAATACGGTACGGTAATCATGATCCGTACGCTCAAGCAGCCAGTTCATGCCCACCGGTCCAAGTCCCGTTCCACCCAGAGCGGCCATTTCCAGCGCCCCCATGGCTGTTCCGTTTTTGTTCTGAGGTCCTGATAGCGCAGTCACCCCGGTCATGGCACAAGGCCAGAGCGGTGAAGTCCCCACACCAAGAATCAAACAGGCCATGGCAAGTCCAAATGCACTTTTGAAAAATATAATCATGATTACAGCGATCAATGTGCAGATCAGGGCCGTTACCATCGTTGCACGAAACCCGATTCGTTCGGCTGCCCAGCCCGATGGAGCACGGAACAGATTATCACCCAGGTATTGCAGGGCAAAGGCCACACCAATTACTCCTGCAGACAATCCCAAAATATTATCCATATACACTGGCAGAATGGCGACCAGCAGAGCTCCTTTAATCACTTCAACCAAAAAAAGTGTCAGCCACATTGCGATAAAAAACGGTGATCGCAAAATTTTGGCTGGTTTTGTTTCTGTTTGCATTCTTTTTCCCCTTTCCGGTGTTCACTGGCCCATTTCCTATCCATATTGTAACCGTCAGGAATACGCCCAAATCTTAGCAATTTGAAAATTTGTCAAGCCGACCGCTTGCATTCGGTTCCTAATTTGCTATACTCATCTTTGTTTGACATTTTATCAGGAAAGGTTGTGACAGCACTGATGGATCACCGCCGTACGCCGCTGTTTACCGCTTTAAAAAACCACGCGGCACTCAATCCGGTGCAATTTCATATCCCGGGACATAAAAAAGGGTTGGGAACGGATACCGAATTTCGTGAATTTATCGGCGATAATGCCCTCTCCATAGATTTGATCAACATCGCTCCGCTGGATGACCTTCATCAGCCTACCGGTGTCATTGAGGAAGCGCAGATTCTGGCAGCCGATGCTTTCGGAGCCGATTATACCTATTTTAGTGTGCAAGGCACAAGCAGTGCGATCATGACCATGATTTTGTCGGTATGTGAACCGGGTGACAAGATTATTGTGCCCCGTAACGTGCATAAATCGGTCATGTCTGCCATTATTTTCTCAGGTGCGAAGCCTGTATTTGTCTCTCCTGCACAGGATGCCAATCTCGGTATCGATCATGGCGTGACTACAGGTGCTGTACGACGTGCGCTTGAGCGCCATCCTGACGCCAAGGCATTGCTGGTCATTAATCCAACGTACTTCGGTGTATGTACAGACCTGAAAGAGATTGTCGAACTGGCACACAGCTACCAGGTCCCTGTACTGGTGGATGAAGCACATGGCGTGCTCATTCATTTCCATGAGGATCTGCCGCTGTCTGCAATGGCTGCCGGAGCAGACATGGCTGCAACCAGTGTGCACAAGCTGGGCGGTTCCATGACACAGAGTTCCGTGCTGAACCTGAACACCAAAAATGGATTCGTGAATCCGCAGCGTGTACAGACTATTCTCAGTATGCTGACTTCAACGTCCACTTCGTATATCTTGCTTGCTTCACTTGATACGTCAAGACGCAATCTGGCACTGCACGGTCACGAAATGGCCCAAAAGGCAATTGATCTGGCCCAGTTTGCCAGACGCACCATTAATGATATTGACGGGCTATACTGCTTCGGCAAAGAGCTGCTCGGTACTGAGGCAACCTTCAATTATGATCCAACCAAAGTAACCATTCATGTTCGCCACCTGGGTATCACAGGTTATGAAACGGAGAACTGGTTGCGGGAACATTACAACATCGAGGTTGAGCTTAGTGATATGTACAATATTCTGTGCCTGATCACTCCTGGCGATACGGATGAATCTGTGGATATCCTGCTGAACGCACTACAGGATTTGTCCCGTACGTATTATCAGGTGAACCCTGCACATGAATTGGTGGTTAAGGTTCCAGACGTGCCACAATTGATGCTCACACCACGTGATGCGTTCTATGGGGATACGGAAGTCATTCCCTTCAAGGAATCGGCAGGACGCATTATCTCTGAATTTATTTACGTGTATCCGCCGGGAATTCCGATCCTGCTGCCGGGTGAGGTTATTACTCAAGAGAACATCGACTACATCATCGATCATGTCGAGGTTGGATTGCCGGTTAAAGGTCCTGAAGACCGCAGCGTGACCAATGTCAAAGTCATTGTGGAAGCAGATGCGATTTTCTAACGATCCTTCCTGAGGTTCGACTCGAGCGAGAAGTAACGATATTGAAGGACCAAGCTCCGGCTTGGTCCTTTTGTTGTTGGAGCGCATGCAAAATGCACTGGAATACGTACAAATACACGTAAGAAAACAAACAAAAGGCCCCCTGAAATCAAGGAGCCTCGTTGTTCTATTCCATAAATTAAATTACTCTTGTCCTGCAACGAGTTCGTTGTATGCCGCTTCAACACGGTTCCACTCGGCTTCGTCTTCAATATTGTAGAGCACCATTTCCTCGTCTTCTTCTTCCATACGCAGGATGATGCCGTCAGCTTCAGGATTGTTACGTTCCAGTAGGAGCGCATAAACATGGTTTTCCACGTCAAACGTCTCCACCAAAACCATCTCCACGTCATTTCCGTTCTCGTCTGTCAGAGTCAGAAGAACTTCTTCATGCTCGTGGTCGTGGTCATGGTCGTGACCGCAGCCGCAGGCATCGCCGTGTTCATGTGTGTGATCGCTCATTGATATACCTCGCTTTGTAAATAGAAATTGTGTAACCTTGCATATCGTAACATGTTCGCAGAGCTAGGTCAATTTACTCAGCAACGTTATTTTTCGCTTCAATCGTTTAGCGCGGTAATGATTTTCTCAGCCACCAGCACGTAATTGCTGTTTGCATTTTCTTTAATATAAAAGCCGACCTGGTATTTGCCCGCACGGCTGAAATCATACGTAAAATCGTACGTTCGGAACCAGAAATTATCCTTCTGGGTTTTGAGCTCCTGAGATTGGATATCCTTCACCTGTCCACTCGGATTGGTGATGGTTACCTTCACTGCAGCTACATCCGTTGTTAAGCTGTCCACTTGAGAAAACACATTGAATTTCAATTTGCCAACGTTCACATTGCCAAATACCGTGTCTCCCTTAAACAGAAAAATATGTACATTCGGCTTAATCACCGTTACTCGCTTGTTGCTGTTATCCCATTTGGCGATCCCTCCTGCTTCTCTCACAGGTACGTAGGTCGTTCCATCAATGAGATAACCTCCATCAGCTGCTTCCTTGCCGTTAATGAGAACCCGAATCTTCTCGTTTACGGAATCCGCAAACAATAAAGACCCGCCGAGCAAGGAGAATACCGTGACACACAGCAATATTCTTTTCCATTTCATTCCGTCAATATTCCCTCCCCTGCTGCAAGCTGTTGTACATTTATACTGCAGGTTTCACTACAAAGTTGCGCTGTTTTTCATCATTTTTCATTTTTTATCCAGAAAATTTTCCACCCCTTGGAATGATCAAAAAAGAGGCATTTCTCATTCGAGATCGCCTCTATTACTAGGTTATTGTAAATCCGTGCTTACACGAACTTATTCTGGGAAACTTCAGCGTTACATGGTTAGGATGTGGTGTGTCGAGTCAGGATGCAAGGGACTCCTTTACCTACTGCCCCTGGCGTCCGCATGCGTGCAGCATAATCCATGCCTCTTACACAGGGTGTCTTACATCGCTCACATACATCTGAAGTAACCAATTTCATGGATACTCGGATTTTGTCACTTTTTAACGCTGGTGCTTTTTTGCCTTTTGCCTTTGCCATCCCGGATTCCCCATTTCCGCAAGTGCTTACTGATGTAGTGCATCATATGGGGATTCGCCCGGTTTGGTGTCAAAGCCGTGAACTGTTCCGATGTAAAAGTTAGATAAAACCGCCGTTTACACGCATTGTCTGTCCAGTGACCCATTGGGATTCAGGGCTGACGAGGAAAGAAATGACGCTTGCGATATCCTCCGGCTCGCCTAAGCGACCAAATGCATTCATTTTACGCAACCCTTCAAGCTGCTGTTCGGTCTTGCCGACGGTAAACAGTTCCGTATTCACAGGACCCGGTGCTACGGCATTAATCGTAATTTGTTTAGACCCAAACTCTTTTGCAAGCTGACGGGTAATTTGCTCCACTGCCCCCTTAGTTCCTGCGTACACACTATATCCAGGGAACATCTGTCCATTCACGGAAGTCGAGAAGTTCACAATGCGCCCTTTGTCCTCCATATAATTCAGCGCCTGCTGACAGGCAAAAAACGTGCCCTTCACATTAATCGCAAACTGCTCGTCAAACTCTTCCTCGGTCACTTCCGCCAGAAGGGTCGTTTTCATAATCCCCGCATTGTTGATCAGAATATCCACTTTGCCCAGCTGGTTAATCGTTTCGGAAAATAAACGCTCCACCTCATTTTTTCGTGCCAGATCAGCCTGAATGGTAATGGCACGAACGCCCTTTTGCCGTGCAATTTCTGCCACTTGCTCAGCCTTGTCTGGGCTGTTCGCATAGTTGATGACGACATCTGCTCCAAGCTCCGCGAGCTGTTCCGCAATGCTCCGTCCAATTCCCCGCGACGAACCTGTTACGATGGCGACTTTACCTGATAATTTTTTCATAAAATTAATCCCTCCCTATGTTTAGATGAAGCATTCCTAGCACCACCAGCAACCAGACCTGCTCGAATTCCTCATCAATCGTCTGACTATGCCATTCATAAGCATGTGCCGGGTGATGAAAGCGAGCCGTTGCATGTAAAATTGCTGCCGCTACTTTTCCAGGGCTCTTTATATTAAGATGGTCATCCTGCTGTATAATCTCAGTCAAATGCTGTGTTAACTGCTCCACATGTCTGTAAATAATATCTGCTGATTCCTGTGTGACCCTGGCATACATTTCAAATAACTCTGTGTCCGAACTCGCATAATGACGCTTAAGTTGAATCAAAGTCTCGATGTATAATTTTAGATGTTGTATTCCTTCTTTCGGGTTACTCCTCTCCCGTACGACTTTCCCGAGTGGAGCAATAATCTCATCTTCCAGCCACTGCGCAGTTACGCCTTCGAGCAATTCCTTCTTGCTGGCATAATGTCTGTAAATGGTTCCATGACTCACCCCAAGTAATTTGGCCACATCTGTAACGGAAGTTTTGGAAACGCCATAACGCCTGATCGTTTCCTGCGCAGCTGTAATGATTTGCTCTTTAGTTAGAAATTCAGAAGCTTTGTCTTTTGCCATATCAACGAGATGATTTACGTTTAACCATCTACTTGTCACCTCCACCCTGAGGTTAGATTATCACAGATTTTAACAAATGACAAATAATGATTTTTGTCATTTGTTATCGATTGAGTATGTTTGGATTGTTCAAAACAAAAAAAGAGCCCATCAATGAGCTCTCTACCTATCTTTCACTTATGAATTGAACTTAGAAAACGTACTTAAACAATAAGAATAGAACCACCAGGATTCCGGCAAGAATCAGCCAGTTGCTGATTTCCCACCAAATGCCCTTGCCTCCACCCGACACAAGCTGTTGTTCACGCTCATGATGACGCTGACTGTGTGTTTCGGTCTCCGAGGCATGGGGTGGCTTGCTAAAATCCATCATATGCATCCCCCTCTCCCACTTTTTTTCACCATCCAATTCCATTATAACCCATAAATGAGTACAGAATTAATTATTAGGCTAATCTTGGTGATTCAGTATTCTATTCGGCAGACAATTCACTCTCTGTAACCCATTTATGATTTTTCACCAAATTCCCGCCGCTGGATGGCGTGTAATCCACCATATAAACTGTTGTTTGTTCGGCAGAATCAATGGTCGCCTTAGCCCCTTTCATACCAGACATATGATCAGCATTCAGTACAACCTCCGTTCCAGCTGCATAAGGTTGATCTGTATGATCCTGGATTTCCTCCTGGATCACCCATTTGTGATTCTTCACCGGGTCTCCCCCCGTTGTCGGTGTATACGTAACAGCATAAGCGGTCGTTTCATACGCTCCAACGATTGTCGCTTTGGCCCCTTTCATTCCGGACATATGGTCGGCACTCATTATCACCTGGCTGCCGGCAGGATATGTAGGATCGGTCTTTTCCTTAATCCCTTCTGGCAGCTCTCCCGAGTCGGAATGGTGCATTTCTCCCGCAGTGGCTGCATGATCGTTACTGCTGTGGTTCTGATCTGCGCTTTCTTTTTTGCCACATCCACTTACCATTAGACTTCCAGTGATCAATAGCGTCATCATCATCATTGCGTACTTCTTCATAGTAGCACTCCTTTGGGTTATGAATCTCAATCTTAATAATATACCCCATATGGGTATATTTCAATCATCATTCTTCCCCATTACTGGTTTAAAAAATAAAAAAACACCTTCAACTTCGGTATCCCTTTTTGTGCCAAAGGACAGCCGTTTGAAGGTGCTTGAGATTTCTGAGCGAGTATATGACTCCGTAATTACGCCATTCCTACAGTTACATTCACATTACCTTTGATGCCTTTGGAGTATGGGCAATAGTCATGGGCTAGTTTGACAAACTTATTTGCTGTCTCCTCGTCCAAGCCTTCGATTTTAACTTCCAGCTCAACTTCCAACTTCACTCCGTTGTCTGAAGGATCCGTAACAAGCATGACGGTTGCAGCTACGGTGCTTCTCTCAATTTCCACCTTATGTTTCTTCAATTGAAACTCCAAGGCCGAGTTAAAGCAAGCACTGTATCCGGCTGCAAACAGCTGCTCCGGATTCGTAGCCGTGGTCACTTGGCCCCCAAGCTCTGGAGGTGCAGCAACATCCAGCATAAACACGTTATCCGGCGATTGCACAATCCCTTGACGTCCACCTGTATTAATTACTGTTGTTTCATATAATGTTTTCATTTGGTTTTACTCCTCTGCATGATTAATTTATTTTTTGTAAGTGATTATTATTTTGTTTTGTTTACAATTTGATTGTACACAATTTAATTGTGGTTGTAAATGATTATTTGTAATAAAAAAAGAAGCCGCTCATCTGGCGACTTCTAGTTTTCGTATTTTAAACTTTTCTCACTATGAAAGGAAGACCTTACTGCCTATCAGATTTGAACGAATATAATCGTTCCTCCTCAATCCGCTCTAAAAGATCTCTCTAACTTCCTTTCATGCTCACTCTAAACAAGAAAAAGCCCTTGCTACGCAAGGACTTTTCGTTATGATCTGTAGTGGGCTCGAACCACTGACCCCTACCCTGTCAAGATAGTGCTCTCCCAGCTGAGCTAACAGATCATGATATCATATGGTTTTTCAATGAAGTAACAGTATCATACCAAGTAAACGCGTACAATGTCAATAGTTTTGTTGGTTATAATCATTGAAATTAGAGCAAACTAAGGAATGATTACCATTTCAACAAGAGGTGAACTTTGTGCAAAACGTAAAAGATCGTAAGCCGCAGTTACATAACAAAAGATTTGGCTTTACACTGACCCTTATCATACTCGTCGTTCTCACGATTTCCGGCTGCGGTCTGGAGCGAGATGAACATACAGTACAATTCCAACAATTACAGCATCCCAATGAAACAGACGATCTACCGGTATGGCTTGACGTCTATTCCAAATCCGTCAATCAGGATGTTTACTCACCCCAGGGAAACAGTGAATTTTTGCCCTGACCTGCTACAACTCCTCACTCATCTTCATCCCATTTTCTGGAGTAGGCTTTTTTGGTTACGTAATACAATAAAGCAATCATTCCCGCGGACATCAAGAGTGTAATGGTCATAATTCCTGCCATGCCCATTACCCACACCTCCTCTCCCATTATGTTCCAGACTCAACTATACAGGAAAAGCAATTTTTTGTATAATGCAGTCTGATATGTCTCGCATGTGCAGAAAGAAGGAATGGAATTGGCAGCCGAAATTAGTTATGTAACGACAGAAGAACAACTCCAGCAAGCATTGGGCATTCGCCATCACGTTTTTGTATTGGAGCAGCAGGTGCCTGCAGAAATTGAAATTGATCAATATGACGTCATCAGCCCTGACGTACACCATGTGTTATTAAGTACAGACGGAAAGGCTGTAGCCACAGGACGCCTTATCTACTACAGCAAGGACACCGCCAAAATGCAGCGAATCGCTGTGCTCGAGTCTCATCGTTCATTCGGTTATGGACGTGTTCTCCTACTGGCCATGGAAGAGCGGGCACGCGAGCTTGGCCTGGCCTACTCTGTACTGGATGCTCAATGCCAGGCACAGAAATTCTATGAGAAACTCGGTTATGAAGTGATTTCGGAAGAGCCTTTTTATGACGCAGACATTCTCCATGTCCGCATGAGAAAGAGTTTGTAAAACCTTATTCGGGTGTAAATCTACGATGTGATGCATACTTATCTTTGATTCGGACAGGCTAAAGAGGAACTCAAATTCCCATTTAGTCAGACAAGGAGAGTGTGACATTATGGATCAAACGACACGCGAAAGCTTCACAGCAGTACAAAAAAATGGTGACGGCGATCTGACTGGCTTTCAAACTTCATCCGGACGCATACTGGATTACCAACAAGCCCTGACCGAAGTGCAGGCAGGCGCCATTGCTGGTGTGAATGTCTTCAAAGGTAAGGATGGGGAAATGTACATTCGTGGTGATGCGGACGGCGATCCATCCAACAATCTCGACCAACTCCCTACTTTTTAAATCAGTATTTTGCATCATTCGATTCCACTCGCTCCGGGGTACAATATATAGACGAATAGGACCATTACGATCTCTATATTGAAGATTGGAAGTCGCTTATTGGATTTATACAAAATGCTCAAATAAATGAACGCCAGCAAGCGCCAATCCGGCATACCGGGTTGGCGTTTTTAATTCTATATGATGTCTTTCCTAGTACTCCAAAAAGTATTTTACAGCATCGCCAGCAGGCTGGCTTTTGCGGATCGGCTGCGTCTCCTGTTCCCATGCCTGCACGATTTGTATCCCTTCCAGAGTGGACTTGTTCTCCCATACAATATACTGCCTCCGTTCAAGTTCCAGCAATGATTCATGAATGAGAGCCCGACTGCGTCCCGTCTTATTCTCCAGCTCATCCATTCGGGGTACACGTCGCCGCTGTCCAGCATAATTGACGATAATTCGTAAAATTTTACGTTCAAAATCGTTTAACATATCCCTGCCTCCCCATCCTTATGAAGTACCGGACGCCATGCCAGAACGCCTTGCTCCAGAAATGTTCGGGGTGACCCGTCTGCGCCTGCGGATGCTCTGATCCTCCCCCCATGCACACTGTTAATTCGAATTTGCCGCTGCGTGATATGCCCTGCACGATCCATGTACACGAGTTCCACCATCTGACCAATATACTTTCCCAGCATAATCATCCCTCCAATAAGAACGTTTGTTTGTATATCTTATTATATGCGAACATAAGTTCTTTATTCAATAACTAAAAAAAGGATTTTATACTGGGCATTTTGCATAAATCCAGTGAGCGATTTCCAATATTCAATATATAGATCAAGGTGGTTCTTTTCGTCTATATAGTGCACCTGTGAGCCAGAAGAATGGAATAATGCAACATAACGACAGTAAAAAACCAGACTTCACCTCTGTATCAGGGAACTCTGGTTTTATTTCTTCAGTGTCGGTCCGATTCACTAAATTGGACTTTTTTTAACTGCTGCGTATTCGGATTAAAATCAACATTGACATACACCGCATATTGTTTTCCGTCTTTGCCCCGCACCCACAACTTGAACTGTTCTCGGGATTGATTGGCCGTCAGTGAGGTGCGTCCAATGTGTTTGTAGTCCAAGATGTCCACATTATACTTGGTCTGGGTTTCTTTTACCGCGATGATTCCCCATTTCGCATAATCGGGAACGGGTGCCGCTGAACTGGTGGTTAGTCCCGTCAAACTCAGCATAACCGTCATCAGCGTAACAATGAATATTCTCATATCAATCACTCCTTGGGGCTTGTTTTCGTTAGCCTGCCCTGCGGGAGTTCGTTTTACACCATCAGGTAGTTGATTAAGTATCCATAGCAAAAAATATATAGTTGTTCTGATTGTACTTGTATTGTATCTAATTGGAAACCAGAAGTTCCATATCCTGCGTACGTCTTAAGGCCCAACTATGAATTTTTGGGTTTGATTTCCATCTTCTATGTGTAATAGGCCTTGATAGAGTACGCTATTATCTGAACATCTATTTCGAGGAGGTTATACCCGAATGTTCAAACGAATGGATGAAATCTTGATTGAGATCCCCAATGTCGAGAAGCCCGATCCAAATGCAGCAGCATCCATACAGGAACTGCTAGGTGGCAAATTTGGAGAGATGTCAACGTTGAACAATTACCTCTACCAGTCGTTTAATTTTCGTTCCAAGGAAAAATTGAAGCCTTTCTATGACCTCGTCATGAGTATTACAGCCGAAGAGCTGGGTCACGTGGAGCTGGTGTCCCACGGGATTAACCAATGTCTCAGAGGTTCCACCCAGTACAAGGAGCCAGATGATACTCCTTTGGGTTCCGTGAAGGACGCACGTCTATCCTATCACTACCTGGCAGGGGCACAGGGAGCCATGCCTTTTGACTCCATGGGCAATCCGTGGACCGGTGCGAATGTGTTCAACAGCGGTAACCTGGTCGAGGACCTGCTGCATAACTTTTTCCTCGAATGTGGAGCACGAACACATAAGATGAAAGTTTACGAGATGACCGACCACCCAGCAGCCCGGGAAGTTGTTGGTTTTCTGCTCGTACGCGGCGGTGTACACGTAGTCGCCTATGCCAAAGCACTTGAAATTGCAACCGGGGTGAATGTAACCAAGTTGGTTCCGATCCCTTCCCTGAACAACAAAGCGTTCACCGAAGCCCGGAAATACGAAGAAAAGGGTGTACACACGAAACTGTATACCTATAGCGATAAAGACTTTAATGCCATCAGCCAAATTTGGAAAGGAACACACCCTGAAGATGGACAACCTCTGGAAGTCATTCAAGGTGTTCCAGAAGGATTCCCGATTCCTGAAGCTCCTGCGGTGGAAGAAGAATTTGCTCCTGGCATTTCCCATGAGGACTTCGCAGAAATTGCACGTCGCCTGAAAATGGCGGGTAACATTGCGGATTGATTGATAAGTATAGTCATGCCATAACTTATATAAGCCCTCGTATCCTGCCAAACAGGGATCTGAGGGCCTTTGTTTTGTATTTACTCTTGAATCTCGTCTAGCATTATCTATGGATCTATGGATCAGTGCCCCATTTCTATCCTTCTCGATCCCACAATTGATCAGCACTCTTCATTCGCTTTCATGCTCTTGCACCGGTTCTACCGGCTCCACGTCTCGAACCTCGAGTTCAACGTGCGACTGATCTTGATCCACTGCCATGGCATCTCGCATGCGCACTTTCCATGTCCCTGTATCCGCCTGAAACTCAACATCTTCAATGACGGGAACGCTTATCTTTTCTCCATCAGGTAGATAAAGTCCGCCTCGAATTGCATCTGCCTCACTGATCTTTGCCCCATCCGGAGTAGCGGCTGTATATTCCGCAATGGATTCTGCTCTTGCACGACCTGGATAAGGCTCATTTTCAGGGCCTCCGTCCGTCCAGATTTCAACATAGGATCCCACCTGTGGATCAGGTGCGTTGGAGAACCATTTTGCCGGGTAATATCGACTTGCTCCTCCATTGGAACCGAAATCCTCATATTCCGGACTTACAACAAGGATAGAGTCCTCTTTGCGATCCACTACATAGCCGGTAAACCCTTTCTCTTTAGGATCATCGGATGGCGGCTGTGCTTGTTCATCTTGAATCTGTCCCGCACATCCTGTTAGACTGATGACCAAGAGCAATACGAGAACTGCAACACGATTGGACATATGTAAATCCCCCTCTTTGTGATCCAACAACTATGGCCATTCTTTCTCTCTAAATAGACGTCCTCTAACGGCCCAATGTTGCAACAAAAGAGCTATGGTCATCGTTCACTTCCTTTGGAATCTTTTGTACCCATACCTTCCCCATACAATCAATCCGACACAACATAAAAGAGCACAATATCCCCAAGCAAACAGCATCGCAATACCCAGCCCAATATTGGCATCCAGACGCTCATCGGTCAGTTCGGTGTATGAAGCAAAACCCAGTGGCAGGGCTCCCACAACAAATAGTCCGGTCAACCAGCCACGCCAACCTCTGAATCCCGTCTTTCCATCCATTTCAGAATGCTTTTTGATGCCTCGATGCAGAATGATCAGAAGCAGAATAAATATCAGCCAAGTGCCTAGAATCTGCAGCATCTCGTTCGCCTCCCGGGAAAGTAAATTCTCTTATTTTTATACAAAGCTTTTCCACCTGTCCATCTATTGTATTTTCGCCCCTCTCCGGTAATTAATCACATCGAAAATAATCCAAACAAACAATTTGCATAAACCCCAAGAGGACTTCCAAGGACCAATATAGAGATCGAAATGATCTATTCGTCTTGCATTGGAGCGAGTGGAATCGAATATGCAAAATACTGAAACAAAAAAAGCCTTCGAATTGCTCTACAAGAGCCAGCCGAAGGCGTTCCTTTACAATTAGAATTGCTATTTAGATCTGCTCAACAGATACAGGAAGTACGGTGCACCGAGGATTGCCACCAGAATTCCGGCTGGAATTTCGGAAGACAGAATGACGCGACCTAATGTATCCGCAACAAGAACAAGCAGCGAACCAACTAATGCCGATGCAGGCAAAAGAAACTGATGTTTTGGACCCACGAGACGTCTTGCCAAATGAGGCCCGATCAGGCCCACAAAACCAATTCCTCCACTAACAGATACGCACGATCCGGCAAGACCTACAGCAGCAGCCAGCAGGATCAGCCGTTCACGCTCAACAGGCGCACCGAGACCACTCGCTGTTTGATCCCCAAGGTTCAGCACATTCAGCACACGCGCCTTATACAGAACAAGTGGTACGAGAATAGCGAGGAATGGCAGAAGTGCGGTGACGAATTTCCAGTTTGAGCCCCAAATGCTGCCCGCCATCCAAGTCGCCACAAACTGATATTTCTCAGGGCTAAGTCGCAGCGTAAGCACAATCATCGCAGCACTGATCCCAGCGGCTACACCAATCCCTGTAAGCAGCATGCGGGTAGGCATGATGCCCTCTCCCTTTTTATACGAAAGCACATAAATCAGGAAAGCGGCTAAGCTTGACCCAATCAGGGCCAGAATCGGCAGCAGAAATACAGGAGCCGCCGTTGTTGTCGGGAAATAGGATACAAACAGCATGACGACCAGTCCGGCACCTGCATTAATGCCAAGGATACCGGGATCCGCGAGTGCATTGCGGGATACGCCCTGCAGAATGCATCCGGACAATGCAAGACCAGCACCAACCATGATTGAAATCACGATGCGGGGCAGGCGGAACTCAAACAGAATGAGCTCCTGCTTCGCCGTCCCACCGCCAAAGAAAGTACGAAGCACCTCAAGCGGGCTCAACCGGATATACCCGGTGTTCATGCTGATAATAAAAGCCGTAATAATCAACGCACCAAGTACAATCATGACAATGGTGCTTTTTGTTCTCTTTTTCCGCTCTGCACCAGCGAGAGTTGAGGATCCCATAATTACAGAGACCTCCTTTCTTTACGTGCCAGATAGAGGAAGAAAGGCACCCCGATCAAGGCAACCAGAGCGCCGATTGGCGTCTCGTATGGTGGATTAATCATGCGTGCAGCCAGATCGGCGAACACCAGCAGCAAACTGCCCATCACGGCCGAACATGGAATGATCCAGCGATAATCGACCCCAACGATTTTACGTGTAAGATGGGGAATGATGAGTCCAACAAAACCGACTGCCCCAACCACGGATACAGCCGTACCTGCAAGAATAAGCACAACGATAAGACCAATCAGTTTGATTAGGCCCGTACGCTGTCCCAGTCCAACGGCAATCTCTTCTCCGAGGCTCAGGAGCGTTATGGAACGGGAGATGAGTAAGCCTCCAATGAGTGCAGCCAAAACCCAAGGGAACATGACCTCCAGCTGAGACCACTTCGTGCCAGCAACACCGCCAGCTGTCCAAAAGGCCAGGTCCTGTCCGATTTTGAAATACAATGCAATCCCCTCACTAAGCGCAGACAGCATGGCGGATACAGCTGCTCCTGCCAGCACAAGTCTGAGGGGCGTGAGGCCCGATCTGGACGCGGCTCCGAATCCGTATACAAGGAGCACGCCCAGTCCTGCGCCGATAAAGGAGTACATGATGATATGCATGTAAGGCATGCCCGGGAAAAAAGCGAAACACAGTGCAAGGGCGAATCCCGCCCCGGCATTCAGTCCGAGCAAGCCCGAATCCGCCAGTGGATTGCGGGTCATGCCCTGCATGATCGCACCAGCTACGGCGAAGCAGGCACCCACCATCGCCCCGCCAAGAATACGCGGCAATCGAATCTCCCAGATAATCTGATGCGGGGTAAGATCCGGATTAAAGTTGAAGATGGCTTGCCATACCACGCCAAGCTTGATATCTGCAGCGCCAAAGGAAATGGACAGAGCCATGCCCAGGGCGAGCAGCACAAGACCTCCTGTCAGGATCAGGGTAGCAGCCCAGGGACGAGTATGTATTTTGGCTGTCGGAGATTCCGTATCGTGACCTGCCGATGAAGCGTTCGAACTCATATGCGCCCACCCTCGTTATGAGTGGAGTAGACCAATCCTATGTACATAACAATCACCCCTCTATTATTGCCGATCTGTTAATGATATTGATTCTCATTCCCATACATCATTGTATGTCAACAAGCTCTCGCTGGCAATGGACAAATGGGACAAGTTTATAGCATTAATCATTTTTGATACAAAAAAAGCTGCACCGAGCGTTAGAGCTCAGATGCAGCTGACCATTTTTTAGTGTTATCGGCTATGTACTCCTACCAAAGCAAATAGTACATCCGGCACATCGGTAATGATGGCTTCCACGCCCATCTGAATCAGAGCCTGCATCTCTGCAGGATCATTCACGGTAAAAGGATGTGTCGAAATTCCCTGAGCCTGTGCGGCAGCTACTTCCTCCTGCGTTACAGCCAGCTTATAGGGATGCAGGGCAGAAGCCTCCAATTTGGCTGCATAGTCGTAAGGACGATACAGTTTTTCCATGTACAGAAGTGCTGTCCGAATCTCCGGAGCAAGACGTTTGCACTTTACCAATGACGCATGATTGAAGCTGGAAAGGATGACTTGCTGTTCCAGATCCCAATCCCGAACGGCTTGCACGATTTTTTCTTCCATGCCCTTGTAACCGACAATTCCATTTTTCAGTTCCAGATTAAGCAGAATTTTTTTCCCTTGAATCAAATCAAACAGCTCCTCCAGGGAAGGAATGCGCTCCTGGGCGAAATCCGAATGGAACCAGCTTCCCGCATCGAGTGACCGCAATTGTTCGTACGTTGTATCCTTAACCCAGCCGGGTGCACCCGCAGTACGGTTTAGTGTCTCATCATGAATCAGTACCAACCTGCCGTCACTGGACATCTGAACATCCGTTTCTATGCCCGTCGCTCCCAGCTGCAGGCAACGTTCGAATGCAGCCATCGTATTTTCGGGACAGACGGCGGAAGCTCCCCTATGAGCAATAATCTCAATAGCCATTATTCCAGCACCTCCTCGAAATTCAAACGTCAACTCTACCATTTCCACTATACGACTGATTTGTCATTCCTGTATTAACAGAACGTTTAATGCATGTTCGGTTCTACATCCAATTCAACAGGTATAGAGAAATATCCAGCCAGGCTGGGGATTCACTCATTTTTGCGAACTCAATCTGCAAATCGACATAACATAGTATGAGCGATAGATGTTCCGTACTCCGCCATAAGGAGGTTGACTATTGAAGCGTATATCTTCCGAGAAAAATACAATAAGCAAATATTCCAACACCCCCATTCGCAAGAAACGAACCTCACCAGGGCTAAAACGGAGAATGGGTCATGCATATGTTCGAGGTCTGGCTGTGCCCGATAAAACAAGTAATCAGTCTTCTGTTGCCGACGCACAGCGTGAACTTGATAAGTTAGCTCTAATTGCCGCGATTCTAGCGCTGATCGCCGCTGTTATTGGTCTGTACATCGCCTGGAAGACACTAATTATACCTGGTGATAACAGTACGGTTGTCGCCGTCTAACCTGTTCTGACTCTGTATACCGTTTCCGGGAAACAGGGTTTTTCTTTTCCAACAAACAAAAAAAACCGTTCCCCTGAAACGCCGACAGCTGCCGGCGTTTCTTTGGAAAGGCTAATCCCTCATCCGGTGCGCTTCAGATGAAGCCGTCCCCATCCGGGAATGGCTGACCGAATTACAGAATGAAGGTACGGGAGATAATAACCAGCAGAATGAACAATACCAGAATTGCGCCTGTAGATGTCCATGCTCCGCCGCCGAAGCCTCCGTATCCATACCCGTAACCTGTGCCTTTGATTTCGCTCATGAGTGACACTCCCCTCTTAAGAAAGTACACTATAGACTATGCCTCAGGCCACAACTTGATTGGGCAGAACGGAAAGTTTTCCGCGAATGCCGCTGGTTAAATCCAATCTCTTGGATTACTTTTGTTCATTAAGCTGAGTCCATTTCTGAGTTAACTGTGCGGGAACGTAAGCCGACATCTTCGCAAGCAGCTCGGCCGGTTCGGATTCAAGACTCCATAGGCTGAGATGCGAGGTATTCGAAAACCCTTCATGTACACTATGCTCCACCAGTTTCATCAATGGCTCATAGTATCCGTTTACGTTCAATAAACCGACCGGTTTGCGGTGAATGCCGATCTGAGCCCAGCACAGCACTTCGAACAACTCTTCAAAGGTACCCATGCCACCAGGAAGGGCTATGAATCCGTCCGAAAGCTCAGCCATCGTTGCCTTCCGCTCGTGCATGGTTCCCACTTCGATCAGTTGTGTAAGGCCTCCATGTACAATTTCCCCACGGAACAGTCCTGTCGGCATAACGCCAATGACTTCTCCACCATTCTCCAGAGCAGCATCGGCAACCGCACCCATTAATCCCATACATGAACCGCCATATACAAGTGAAAATCCGTTATCCGCAATCTGTTTGCCCAAGTTGGCTGCCTGTTGTGTATAGTCCGGGTGATTCCCGGGGTTGGAACCTGCAAAAACACATATACGTTTCAAGGGGCTTCACTCCTTCTCGTTGTCTATCTCATTAGTATATAACAAAAATGTCATTGCTATGTTACCCTTCACGGCCTCTGGGGACAAAAAAACCCGACCGTTTGCAGCCGGCCGGGCTCCCATGTTATTACACATCATTTAGAAGGGGTTGTTACATTTAATATAAAGCCCGAAGATTAAATCCATATGATCTTTACATGAAATGAATATTAAATATCGGCGTATTAGCGTATGCCTCTTCTGGAACGCACAACAAACAGATGCTTATCCTTGCGTAGCATCCGGCCATCTGCAAGCTCGACATGATCTTCATCATGACGAAGAATTGTCGTAGATAACGCTATAATCTTGCCCCGGCGCCATATCATCACCTGTGATTTAAAATAGATCGCATTGTCAAACTGAATTGCCTTTTTTATTACATATCCGACCTTATGCACCTCAGAACGTGCTTTCTTTAAGGGAAGGCTCTCTTCGGGCAGAGGTCTGATCATTGCGATATTGTCGAACGATACCTTAATCCGCTTCGGTCCAATTCGCACGCAATCCGCTTCCTCATCCCACTCTACCAGCGTCCCCTTCAGCGGCTCCCGTATGCCGGTTGCCCGATATACTGCCACTTTTCGTCCTACCCAATGTCGCAATGTCCTCACCCCACTTATCTAGTTTTCCGGTATGGTCCAATCAATCGGTTGAATACCTTTGGAGGTCAGGAAGTCATTGGCTTTGGAGAACGGACGACTGCCGAGAAATCCACGATGGGCCGCAAGTGGACTGGGATGTGTTGATTCCAGTACCAGATGTTTGTCCCGGTTAATAAAAGCGCCTTTCTTCTGTGCGTGACTGCCCCACAGCATAAATACCATCGGTTCCGAGCGTTCGTTCAATGCACGGATGACCGCATCGGTAAATGTCTGCCAGCCCAGCCCCTGATGAGAGTTCGGCTGTCCCTCGCGGACCGTAAGCACATTATTGAGCAGCAGTACCCCCTGTTCCGCCCAATGCACCAGATATCCGTGTTTGGGAATCGGCAGCCCAAGGTCCGCATGGAGTTCCTTATATATATTTAGCAGTGAAGGCGGAATACGTACACCGGGCATGACCGAAAAACTGAGTCCGTGGGCCTGACCAACACCATGATAAGGATCCTGACCCAGAATAACGGCTTTGACCTGATGATAAGGGGTCAGCTTTAATGCGGAGAACAGGTTTTCTTTGGACGGATAGACCGTTTGTGTTTTATATTCCCCTGCCAGTGCATAACGTATATGGTTAAAATACTCCGCTTCAATCTCTTCTTTAAGAACGGTGTCCCAATCGTTTCCAAACATATGTATGTGCTCCTTTCCCAGATGAATTATACCCGTGCAGCCGGAAATCATAGGCTGCCCCTGAGCGAGCCTTGTCTTAACAGCTCGTAGACTATCCATCATTTTAACATACCTCCGGGCGGCAGGCCAGAAATGTGCTTCAGGCGTACGTTCCTCCACGCAATTGACGATTTACACTCTGTTTACTCTATAAGCAAATTTCATGTGCAATAAACAAAAAAACGAGCTCCCAGGTGGCCAAGCAACCAGGAACCCGCTTTTTATGATTACCTTCGTCTTACGAAAATACTTGCGCAACTACTGCGATTAATACTTGATCAGATCCAATGTCTCGTCGAACAAAGAGCTCTGCTCCTCTATTTTACCTTCATTGCCGACAACACAGCGATTCCCTTGTTCAAGGATAGCAGATACCAAGGCAGCCGAATCAATGATATCCGCTTCTGTTGTGCGCAGTACTTCATCGCGCTCTTGTTGAAGGTCCGCTTCGGTAACGTTGGACAAGTAGCATTCAAGCGAGAAAGTTCCTTCCGAATAAGGTGTTCTCGGGGTATCCAGATCCTGAATGGCACCAATAATATACCGCGTCATTTCACGAGCATCCGCTTTGAAATTTTTCAAATATTGCGGTATGTCTTCATACACTTTGTAGGTTTTCTCAAGGTTGGGATCCCTGTATGAAGCCAGATAGCTGTCACCATTCCGTCTGAAACCGCTCATGCACCCGTAAGCTCCACCCTTAGCACGGATATTGGTCCACAGATAATCAAGCGATAAAATTCCCTGAAGAACACGCAGTGAGCCTGTATACCTGAATCCCTTCGTAATGAAGTTGCCTGTCTGAACCACGTATTGCACTTCCGACGGTGACTTGAAGCCCTCGTTATGATGAACCGCCGTGAACACAGCCTGCTCTTTAGACACCTCATGTGTGAACAGCTTCGATTTCAGGTCAGACACCTGTTCCTCCAATCCTTCATATCCTTTCTCATCCGCGGTATAGCTGACGAGCAGGTTCTCAGGTCTGAAGATGATGCCTGTCAATTCCTGAAGACGGGTGGCAAGTTCTTCTTTTCTATCCTCATAATTTGCCTGAAGCTCTTCGAGCCATTGATAAAAAGCGATTCCGCTAACCGCTTCCCGGAAGGCAGCCACAGCTGAATGTTTGGCAGATGATCTGCCCATTGCTGCAGAATGTCCGCTATTAATCAGACTGCGCTGCAATTGCCCCTTCAATTGGGAAATGATCTCATACAAGCGCTTTGAATCATCGAAACGGGAGGTCAGAATGATCTCCTTGATCATGTCAAAGGCAAAACCGAGTTTGCTGTATAAAACCTTGGCCCCAAATTCAAAGTTGGCCCGGTAGGCGTTATACTGTTTCGCATCGGCACTCGCACCTACACTTGCACTGATCCCGCCCGAATGAATATGAATTTCATTGGATAGCTCGTTGAAGGTAAAGTTGGCCGTATCCACATAACCGAGCACGCTTTTCAAAAGACCGGCATAAGGCAGCAGATGCTGCGGAATCTCCTTGATATCAAATAACAGCTTCAGATAACCTATCCCGTTGGTGTAAAGATTGTGATGCAGAATGGTTGTACCTTCTACCGTTCTCAGGGTTTGGTACAAGGTAGATGCTTTGGGCTCTATATCTTCAATCGACAAGGTCGGAATAACCTGCTGCTGCTCTTTGGTCGAAGGTTCATTCTGATAATCCGCGAGTTCTTTCGTTTTTTGCACCAGCTGCGCGATTTCTGCCTCACTCAAACTTGCCTGATAGGATTTCAATCGGGTACGCAGCGCCTCTTCCTTCCGCTGATTCAATCCTTTATCCGGGGTAACCGCGACAAACGAAGTATGTGTATTTTGCAGCAAATACTGCTCGATCAACCGCTCGAAGTATCCTTCATTCATTTTCGTACGCAACGTCGCAAATACCTCGTTGGCCTCCAAATGGGCAAATGGCGCCTGATCATCATAGAGCCAGCTCTGAAGTGCATAGAAACCATAGATGAGCCCTTTTGGCATTCTTCCAAAATCGGCTTCACGATGATTGAATTCATAGGAATTAATTCCGGCAAGCAGCGCTTTGGGATCGATTCCTTCCTTCACAACACGCTGTAGAACTTCGTTCACTGTATCCAAAAATACCTGTTTGCTCTCCAGGTTACTTTTCTTCAAACCGATGGTCAGTACAGGCTGATACAAGCTGTCGTCATACGAGCCATAGACCTCCTTCGCAATGCCCTTATCTAGCAGTGCCTGCTTCAAAACAGCTCCTGGTGCGTTCAGGAGTGCATACTGCAGAATTTGAAAGGCGATGTTCAGTTCCTGATCCACAGTTGTTCCAATCACCGCATTATAAGTCAAAAAGCTGTTATCCACTTCCGACTCGGTACTTCCCGCAGAATAGGTTTTGACCACATCAACCCGCTCACTGAAGGCTTGCTGCAACCCAATCTCCGAGTCTGTCACGATCCGGTCATATTGGTTCAAATACGCTTCATCCAGCCATTTCAGCTTTTCTTCCATATCCATATCCCCGTACAGGTAGATGTAGCTGTTGGAAGGGTGATAGTATTTCGTGTGGAAATCCAATAATCCCTGGTAGGTCAGATCGGTTATCTCATCCGGAATGCCTCCTGATTCGCAGGAATAGGTCGTATCCGGGAAAAGTGAATTCAGTACGGCTCTGCGTACAACACGCTCCGGTGAAGAAAATGCGCCCTTCATCTCGTTGTATACCACACCGTTATATGTCAATTCATCCTCTGCCGAAGCCAGATTGTAATTCCAGCCTTCTTGCAGGAATATTTTCTCGTTCTCATAAATGTTGGTATTCAATACCGCATCCAAATAAATATCCATCAAGTTGTGAAAATCATGATCATTGCGGCTGGCGATCGGATAGATCGTTTTGTCCGGGTATGTCATGGCATTCAGGAAGGTATTGAGTGAACCCTTCAACAGTTCAACAAAGGAATCCTTCGCGGGAAACTTTTTGGACCCGCACAGCACGGAATGCTCCAAAATATGTGGCACGCCCGTATTATCACTTGGAGGAGTTCTGAAACCGATACTGAATACTTTATTGTCATCCTCGTTGGATAAAACGACGATTCTGGCGCCTGACTTTTTATGTTCAAGCAGATAACCATCTGATTTCAGTTCTTCCATCCTGCGTTCCTGTAAAACCTGGTAAGGCTGAAGCTGTTTCAACATGTGCTGATCCTCCATCAAAAGAAATTTATTTTGCTTCCTTGAGTTCCGCAAGATAAAGGTAATTTATGCCTATGGATAGTATACACCATCGATTCATGTCTTCATAACTTACAGTCTGAGGCATATAAGCGTCTTCTGATATGTATTATGTACAGTTTGGGTTTATGAACCCGAAAAGCTGCAATTTCATCATATATTGGCATAAAAAAAGATCGCATGGACAGCTTGTTTAACAAGCGTCATGCGATCTTCTTTAAATAGATGCCGAGGACCGGGATCGAACCGGTACGGTAGTCACCTACCGCAGGATTTTAAGTCCTGTGCGTCTGCCAATTCCGCCACCCCGGCATATGTATGTATAACTTTATCACTTGAGGCGACAAGAAATATCTTAACATAGGATTAAACATTATGCAACACATATTTTATTAAATTTCTCATTTTTTCAAAATCGAATATCACGAAAATGAAAAGGCACTGCCAGCGTCAGCTAACAGTGCCTAGAAAGTCCGAGTTGCGGTCCCGGACTTTCTATAAACCATCTATATTAAGGGAGGTGTGAGATCATAATACCTCCCCAACATTAAAGAAACCTAAAATCAGGCTTAAATTAAACTAAAAAAAGTGTACAGCCTGTTGTTTATGAGTCTTTCCCCTTCACAATGGGTGCAATGCGGGCAGCATCGTCCTCTTTGCATTCCACCACGACAAGTAAATGATCCTGAAGAAGCCACTGTTCATAGTACTGGGCATCCTCTTCGGCTACCCCTGCTTCTGCCAGGGTAAGTACAAGATCGTCCGTTTCTCCTCCAATTTCATTGCCTGCCAATCGGCGAACCACTTTACCGGCAGAGATCGTCTGATCCATTCGTTTCCCCAACGCTGCCAGCACACCCTTGAAGACGCCAAATGCGCCATCTGTACCTGCCCCCTTCAAAGGCTTGGCCAGACCTGCTTTTTCGCTGATCAAATCGAGATCCAAATGCTCTTTGGCTACTACACCCAATGAATCTGCTTCAAGCCCTTCCTCTTTAAGCTTGCCCAGCATCACAATCGCTTCGTTCTCCGTACGGACCAGTCCAACCAGTAATTGTGTCATTCCGTTTCCTCCCTTAATCAATCGTCCATAACCCAATATTTTGTATAACCTAACCGCTCAAAAACCCAATCCTTACAATAAGTCAATCCTCCCAACCCGAAACATCATTTCTTTTCTGGAAATCCATACCTAGTTCTGATAGACTAGATAAAGAAGACAAATTAACCATTGAAATTATCGACATATTAAGTAACTATCCCATAACCAGGAGCAATGTCTTATGAAAAAAGAGGTAGAAATTGCCATTCGTCGCAAGCAGCAAATCGTTGTTCGTAATACCAGCGGGCAAACCGTGACCGGTTACCCCGAGCGTTCTGCCGACTCATCCATTCTTACCCTGCGCACGGTACAGGGAAACCTTTGGATCCCTTTTGATGAGGTGGAGCAGATTACCCGCTTGTTGAGCATCCGTTCCCATCACATGAATGGTATGCACTTATGTATTGCAGATCTGTAATGGTATAGATGAACAGACAAAAGCCAGACCCACAACGGTCTGGCTCTTGTCTGTTCTATGTTTCTGTACTACTACTAGCTACTTCACAACAAACTTCACCCGCGTTCCATCCGGATATGTACTCAGCTGATTACCAACCCACGACCCCGCACCGCGATTATCCTTGGGCGTAATGTACTCAATGTCTGCATTCGCCCCGCCTTCAGCACACATGGCCATTGGCCACTCATCCCGATCTTTCCCTTTCTTCACAGGCACACCCTTGAGTGACAAATCGCGATTGGCGTCTGCGCCATTACGATCAATCGTGCATACATCCGAGTGACCTGCCTTGATGGCAGCCTTGATATGATTGGCCGTCTCCGGGTATCGGTCGGATGGGAAGGTAATGGTGTGATCCACACCCTGACTGCTCCCACTGAACGGTGATGGCAGATCCAGCGGTAATTCTCCCTCAAACCAGGCAAAGAACGCCACAACCATGAGGGTCGCCAGCGTAATAAACGATTTTTTGAGCCTGCTTATGACTTTGTTTTTTCTCTTCCTTGTGCGCTTTCTCTTCATGCTGTTTCCCCCGTTCCCTCTTGCATTATACCAGAACGTTCGTTCGCGAAACAATACTAAAAAGACAGTCCGCAGCAACTCCGAACTGTCCTCAACGTTCACTTCTACCAGGCTGTTATCCCACGTGCGGAATAACATGCTGCCGTAACAGCGGCAGTGTAACATGGAATTGTGTACCCTGTCCTAGTACACTCTCTACTGTTATGTCCCCCTGCATCAATTCAAGCAGTTCCTTGCAGATCGTCAATCCCAGTCCGCTGCCACCGAATCTGCGAGCATGAGAGATATCCGTTTGGGTAAACGCTTCGAACAACTGATTGATCTTCTCTTCCGGAATACCGATTCCCGTATCACTTACGGAGAACACCAAGGTAACCTCGTCTCCATGTTGTTCCTTTACATCCAGCTGCAATAACACTTCACCTTCTTCAGTGAATTTAATTGCATTGCTCAGCAAATTATCCAACACCTGACGCAAGCGCAGCGGATCTCCGATCAAAACGTCTGGCACCTGCATGTCAGCTTGACAACGCAAATGAATCTTTTTCTGTTCAGCCGCTGGTTCGTGCGTTCTAACAATCTGTTGAACGAGCTTGAGTGGCTGGAATTCTATCTGTTCAACTTTCATCTTACCGCGCCCCAGCTTCGCCATATCGAGGCTGTTATTCACTATGTTCAGCAAGGCTTCACCCGACTGACGGGCGAGCTCCAAATATTCTTTTTGCTCCTCACTGATTTCACCCATGCTCGTTAACTCGATCATGCCCATAATTCCATTGAGTGGTGTGCGCAGTTCATGACTTAATTTCCCGATAAACTCCAGATGCCCCCTGCTGTTCATCTCCGCCAATTTGGCTGCCCTACGAAGCTGTTCCTCGGCATATTTCCGTTCAGAAATATCGTATTGGATGCCCACAAAAAAGAGACACTGTCCTTCATCATCAAAAATGGGATCAATGTTCAATTCGTTCCAGAATCGCTGACCGCTTTTAGTATAGTTTAAAATATCGATTTTAATGGATACCCGCTGCTTGAGTGCCTCACGAATCTTGCTTACGGTTTCGGGATTCGTGTCTCTGCCCTGAAGAAATCGGCAGTTTTGTCCAACCACTTCTTCGAAGGTATAACCGGTAAGAGCCGTGAATTGTTCATTGACAAATATCAAAGGCAGTTCTGGTGAGGTTGCGTCGACCACAGTTACGGAAGATTTAAGTTTTGATATTAAAAACTCCCACTGAATGGGTATGGAGTGCCGATTTTGGATGCTCATGCTTCCCCTCCTGTTTCTTATGGTCCGTTCCGGTAAGTACATATATAATCATGTAAGAATTGGGTCTTTGATCAACGGAAATCAATATAATTAATTGTAACACAGTTATTCAAATGGTGTGGTTCGTGGGTAAATACGAATAACTCACACCAATCCGTCAGGAGGAAAACATCATGAAATTTCTGTTAATCGTTATTATCATTATTCTGGTATTGTTCTTCTTCACCAGACGCAGAGGTCGTTAATACCAATCCGGGTCATGCAAAACAAGGAAGGAAGATCGGGCATGAGAACCCTCTTTTTTATTTTCATGACACTTTGCATTATTAATCTGTGTTTCCCCAAGTTTGGATGGTATTTGCGCTATGGATGGATTTCCAGGGGAGAGTCCGAGCCGAGCAAGCCTTATATGACGTTCACCCGAATGACCAGTCTAGTCATGCTGCTTATCGCTTTTACACTTGCAGCCGCCTAAAGGTTTCCTATACTTAACGAAGCAGTTATCCACGTGGATAACTGCTTTTTTGTGCTATCAATGAAGAGAATATGATAATTTTATTTGTGGTGCGTTGCCCTCCGTCCCATTACTATTAGTATTGTTATTTATATGTAATGAATATATATGATTCGTGAAAGGGCATCTATGCATGAACATCACTTTCTATCCATACTGGGCTGCCAAGACACTCCTATCCTTCATTCAAGTTGTATATATTATGGTTATGACTTTACTGATCTACGGTCAGACTGGCTCGGTGCTCTATGCCGCACTCTTCCCTTTTATTCAGATGTCTGTACGGATCGTGGCAGGCGTAACCTCTCCATGGGTTATGAACCGTTTCTCTTTCGCCAAATTCATCACCGGCATTGCTGTAGCGAAGACTCTCATACTCACTGGAATCGGCATCTCATTTGCTTATCTGAATGTACATATCCCTGTCTTACTGGGTATCATCACTGTTCTTTCCTTTCTGGAGGGCTGGGAATCGCTAATCCTTAACAGTTTACCCCCACGTCTCGCTCAAGGCGAGGAACTCGTGAAGGCGAACAACCTGTTAACCTTCTCCAATCAAACCGCAACAATGGTTGGATATGCGATAACGGGCTTTGTCGTCTTTCACTGGGGCGCTTCACAGACATTTTGGGCAGCTGTTGCCATGTCATGGGCCAACTTGGTTTTGATGATCGCCATCGCCTTGCTATCGAGTGAAGTAGTGGGACAAGCGGACAATACCCATGTCAAACGAAACATACTGCGGGAAGGCTGGTCTCTGTTACGGAATAATCGTCCCTTGCGGCTGCTTACCTATGTGGATGTGTTCAAAGCACTGGCCGGATCCATCTGGACCGGTGCCATTACACTCGCTTTTGTCCAAGAAGCCCTTGGACAAGGAGAGGACTGGTGGGGCCTCATTCATTCAAGTTACGCTGCCGGCGCCATCCTCGGCGTTTTTCTCACACGTTGTCTGACCGGCCTCGGTCAGCGACACCTGATCTCCAGCATGGCTGTCAGTTCGCTTCTCTTCATCTTATCGACCCTGGCTTTCGGGTTAAACAGCCTTCCCTGGCTAGCACTTGTACTGAGCATCTTCATGGGTTCCGCTAGCCAGATACGGGAATCCGAACTACAGAATGCGTATCAAAATGCTGTTCCTGCAGCATCACTGTCCGATGTATATGCAGCCCGAAGCATGCTCCTGACTGCATCCATCAGCTTGTCTGCCCTTTTCTTCGGATTTGTTGCAGATCAGTTTGGTGTGAGGCTGGTCTACTTCATTGGCGGAGCCCCGTTAGTCATCTCTGTGCTATGCATGTCCGGATTGAACCAAGTACGCCAGCAGAGCAGTTCCGATGGGGGTAAAGGTGTTTCCTGGATAAAATAAAAGACGAGCAGATTACCGCTCGTCCCAGGCTGTTCCGAACACAGGCGGAACAGCCATTTTATTTTGCAAACCATGCACTGGTCTTATTCATATTTAATCCAATGGGTAATCGGTTAGCGGCTTGCCTTGCTTATAATATAAAGTTGGGGACAGGATATTGAAAAAAATATGAGCATCTGAAAGGCCTTCGTCTGCGAGAATACCATGGATGGAAGATGCAATGCGATTGTGAACGTCCTGATCACGCTGGAACATTAAAATTTCTACCGATGCGGGAGATGGCGTAAGAGCTTGTACATCATAACGCTCGGCCTTCATTCTTTCTCGTGGAATATTGGAAATAAGAGCCATCTGCTCGGTAATCCGGGGAACAACTTCCTCCAGTTGGTGACCTGTGAATCCTCTAAAGCGAATAAACGGCATTACGATCCCTTCAATCTCTAAATTTAGTCTCTTATGTGATTTTAAGCACATTGTTTTCGGTTGTCAAATGAAAGCCTCGTTGTTGCTCACTTCGCTAACACAGGAAGCCCCGCTGAAATTTCAGCGGAGCTTGGTGTAACCATCCATTTCTAACTAAATGTGACTCAACACCAGAAGGATTTTGTGATGATGACGAGCAGGATGAAGAGTACCAGAATTGCGGCAGTGGAAGTACACATACCGTACCCAGCTCCTCCTACATTATTACAACCGTATCCAACTTGACTCATTTTGATTGGCCTCCTTTGAATTTCAAGGTATGCCATAACATATGCCAATTCAGCACAAATGACCGGGCATCTCCCCAATCTGCAGCGCCCATTCCTATATGGATTCCCCCACGTGACGTACACTGATGTTCACACCGGTTCCAGTTGTTATTGCCTTGCCTCCATCCTCTATACCCGTCAACTCCAGATCAATGATCCGGGTTCTTGTATCCTTTTTTGACTGCAGGAGGATTTCACCATTAGGCGCAATGCAGTAGGCAATTGGAATACTGGTATCACAATCCCGGTAAGACCCGTCCGCATGACTTGTTCCCATGATAACGGACTGCTCAGTCACGGCAATCTGCCGCGCCTTCTCCAGCCACTCCATATATTGCTCCTCACTGAACATCCCGACACCGATAGAGTGCATGATTAAATGCACATGTCCAATATGCTCATTCCGAAAACCCTGCAGCACGATCTCGTCGCACAACAACGTACTGATGGTCCAGCCCTCTTCCACAATCAATGCAGCAGGTGTGTACTTTGCCTTTTCGAGAACGATCTCTCCCGTTTTGTTGATGATGATAGTTCGATCCTTGGGGCGTTCGTCCAATCTCCGGTGCCCCGATATAATCATCGTTTCATATCTCGCAGCCAACCTGCATGCCTCTTCCACATTTTGATTGAGATAACCCTCCGGATACAGCAAAATATCCACTTCAGGATGGGATCTCAGTTCTCCTTCCAACTGTACAAGTGCCTGTTCCAGCTTCGGTTGCCCGATCATAATCTTCATCTCATGTCCCCCATTTATCAATAAAAGCCGGTTCATACCTGTGTAGGTACGAAACCGGCTTAAAGGCTGCACAGCAGATTCACTGCTACTTGCACATCGCTTCAAGAGTAACTGTCTATTACACAACATGTAAAAAACAATTAGCTTTACAGTTCACGTGGTATGTGGTTAAGGAATGTGATTACTTATTTCTGTGTTCTAGTTTATCATATAGCACTTGTCCATGATAGCTTCAATCCGTAACCACATCTCGAAGTAATCTTCCTTCATTGAAGGATGCTGGTGAAATACAGAGCGATCATCTGCTTTCAAAACTTTGAAGCAAGGAACGCGCTTCTTCGTGATCCGGATCCATAGCCAGCACCTTGCGGGTATAATCCAACGCTTCTTCTTCCAGTTCCAGTTCGTAACAGCAAACTGCCAAATCGTATAATACTGCCGGGTTGTGTTTCAATTCATCGGCTTGCAGAGACAACTCCAAAAAATGCTTGGCATCTTCATACACAGCCATTTCATTCATCAATTGCCCTGCCAGAAATGCAATATCCCCCATCTGCTCCATAGTGTAATAGGAAGACCACATCGTGTGAATACCCTGCTGGATATCGAGCATCTCTTCATCGCTCGCATCCGGAATGAGATCGGATATTCGCTGAGCACTATGTATCAAAAATTCCGCATCATATCTGCCCAAACGCCAAAAAGGCAAGAGCTGTTTGAGTTCCATCCTGCTCACCTGATGGTCGAACCATTCTTTTATACTGAAAAAATCATCCGGCCCAAAACGCTCCACTTCCCGCAGATAGGCAAGCCTCGTATTCACATAGCTCATGGGCTCTTTCACCATCAACATACATCCGATATTAAGATCTTTGTAATGATGTGAAGTAAAACAAGTATGGGCCCCACGCTGCTCCAGAACGTGTTGTATTGCATGATAATTCGCTGTTAATGAGAAGCTTCCATGAAGAACAAATTCAGGCGGCTCTGCAAACTTCCAGTTATCGAGTCGATGATCCCCTTTATCAGCTGTGATCAACACGTACCCTGATTGGGATAGCGTCTCCAAACGATCAAGACAGGCCAGCCCGGCTGCCGGAAACAGAATATGAGAATCCTCCAGTTCCTCCTGGTAAAGTGAGATGACGTCCCTGTACGGATAGGTATCTGCACTGAATTTGGGGGCAGGGCGGTAGGCATAACTCAGCCCCATATTCTCCAACCTTTCAACAGGCTGAAGGTTCGAGGAGCTGTCAGCGTTGGAGAGCATCACATCACATTCATAAATTTTGCCTTCACCAACATAAATCAATTCTTGAGGGATGCTATCAAAAAAGTAGTTTGCAATGATCAGTAATGGCTGCATCAGCTCACCAGGGCGAATAACCGTACCTGCTGCGGCCAAGTTCAGTTCCGTGTCATGCATGGCATCAAATTGCGCAAAATCAAGCAGTCCCTGCTGAATAAAAGACTGCATGGACGGATGGTTCTTCCAGCCGAAAACATTGTCTGAGGCAAGATCCGTCATTATATAACGGAAGGAAGGCAGCTCTGTGGCAGCGTAGTCCCTCAACTCACATAGTTTAATCAAAATTTGAAAAGCCAAGCGACCTACACCAGCTCCCAATTCCAGAATGGTTACCGTCTCAGTTGTCTTCCCCTTGGCAGCCAGGTCTTGGAGAAACCCAAAAATCATTTCCGCATAGGCAGTTGCAATCATGGGATTGCTCGTAATGTATTGCGGAACCTGATTATCCGTCCAGGCCTTCAATCCTTTTTGTTCATAATACGCCCGCTGCCAATCCCATACCGGAGCTTCGCTGAAGCGGAAGCGCTGTCCTTCGTTTTTCATCATGTGATATAAAACCCGCCTTCTGTCTAATAAATTCACTGGTTCTTATTATATCATAAGCATTACACGACCCCAGGATGGCAGCTTCCCATTACAAAAAAGCCCACCTTAACAGGCAGGCAGCGATAAACACGAATTTCAATTATTGTTAGACGATAACCTTTTTTATAATCATCCGGTAGGCAAGAACGCCAGGCTATTAATCCGAGTACAGTGCTCCATCGAAGTTCTCGGGACCTACTCGAACAGTACCCAGCAAGTTGGAGCTGATAAAAGCAGTGTACGTCAGCTGCGGCAGAACCGGTGGATTGAAATCATCAGCGGAGAACGTAATAACTTGAGGTGCCAGAACACTTAAGCTGAATGTGGACGTTGCGGAATAAATGACTGGGTCCGTTGGAGCAGTACCACGAACAACTGTAATTGTGATTCCTACGAGTGCCAATGGGAGCTGTACGGAGACCGTTCCTTTCATTTGTACACGCGGGTTCGCTCCAATGCCGGCAGTCGTTACCAATCCAATTTGTCCAAATAATTGGGGCGTGTTAGTTACTAGAATAGGTACGGAAATGGAGTTTGCCAAGCTGGCATTCTGCGAAGTTCTCGCATCAATAAATTGACTCATGAATCTACCTCCTATGTTGGAATAGGATAGTATATGCGAGAGTACAGAGATGGCATGGACAGACAATGATTTTTAGAAAAAAAAGACATATGAAAACTTATACGGGCCGCTTAGATCAAATTGTATTACAGACATTAACCATTATTCGGCTTCACAATGATGCTGCCCATCTAATTATTTCCGTGTTTAATCCTTTAGATGTATGATTAAATATGATAATGATACTTGAGGAGGTGATTCGTATGTGCGGCAGGTTTACAATTGTTGATCCTATAGAGGAATTAATGGACAGGTATATGGCTTCAATAAGTGATGGCTTCGAATACCAACCCAATTATAATGCAGCACCGATGCAATACATTCCAGCCATAATCGGTAGCAAACAAGGAAATCGACTCGGTTCTCTCCGCTGGGGCTTGGTCCCTGCATGGGCCAAAGATGACAAAATCGGAAACAAAATGATCAATGCACGGGCAGAGACCATAGACACGAAGCCCTCATTCAAACACCTCATTAGCTCCAAGCGTTGTATTATTCCCACGAATGGTTTCTATGAGTGGAAAAAGGAAGGAACCCACAATCAGCCTCTCCGCATTCTGCTGAAGGACGAAAGCATCTTTTCGCTCGCTGGATTATACGACATCTGGGCAGACCCGGAAGGCAACAAGTTAAGCACGTGTACAATTATTACGACGGAACCTAATGAATTGATGTCAGGTATACACAACCGGATGCCGGTTATCTTACGACCGCAGGATGAAGGTGAATGGCTGGAAAGAAGTCATAACGATGTTTCTTCCCTGCTTGGACTGCTGAAGCCATACAAAGCCTCTGAAATGCGGGCATACAAGGTTTCCAGGGATGTAGGCAACGTTAGAAATAATTCAGTAGAATTGTTGAAGGCAGTGGAATAGAATTAGCAGCAATTTCATACCCCTACGTTTCTACCGTTTACTTAAAAGGGAACAGAAAAAAACCCTTGCTGCCGCAAGGGTTTTAAGAGAATGGGCCCTGAGGGACTCGAACCCCCGACCAATCGGTTATGAGCCGACCGCTCTAACCAACTGAGCTAAGGGCCCTAGACATAATGTATAACGTGCAGATGATGGCTGTGAATCATCCAGGTGAAACTAAATTGCGGGGGCAGGATTTGAACCTGCGGCCTTCGGGTTATGAGCCCGACGAGCTACCGGGCTGCTCCACCCCGCGTCAGTAAAAAATATTAAAACAGCGACTTAATTAATATACACCATAACCTCCTAATAAGTCAAGGGGTAATGTCAGGGAATAAAACGTACGCCGTATCTTCCTTTTTTCGAGCGGTACACCTCGACCTCTGCTGGCTCATTATGACCGTAAATCCACCCATCCTGCTCCATGCGTTTGGCAAGACATCCCGCCTGAAATTTGGTTGTATATAGCTTGCTGAAGTAAACCCAGCGCATCCTTCTCTTCCTTTCCGAAGTTATGTTTCATCTCTGTTAATTGTAGAGTACCCCAATTTCAAAAAAAATAGCCGCCGGAGGGTCAAAACTCCAGCGACTAATTCTTTATGATGCTTAAAAATAAAATTAAAATTGTAAAGCTTTTAGAATGTAGCCTTAGGGTCTTTCTTCAATTTCTCCAGCATTTCGTTACCCTTGGCGGCCCACTCGCCCAGCGCTTCTTTTGGTGTTTTCTTGTTTTCAAGCACCTGAGTGAAATATTCCATGCCTTTGTCGCTCACCTGCCAGAGATTAGGCATTTTCTGGTACAGTTTATCCATGTTCGTATTGGTCGGAGGCACAGGCTTCAGTGTATAGAACGCTTGGATATTGTAATCCAAACCGTCCTTCGGTTTAATGAAGCTTTTGCGTGAGACCATCTCGTAGCTGCTGCGGGCCTTGATCTTCGCCCAATCCTCACTGTTCATATACTTGATCAATTCCCAAGCATCATCCGGATTCTGAGCCGAACTGTTGATCGCCATCAGGCTGCTCAAGTAGATGTTGCCCCCGATTTCAGGTGCTTCCGGGTGAACAGGAGGAGTTACTACGTCCCAGTCTACCTTAGTGAAGCCTTCCATTTTATCTGCATTTTTGTTGGCATCAATCAATTGGTTAATGTAGCTGTAGTCCCCAATTACCATGGCTGCCTTGCTGCTCAGGAACAGATCGCCTTGAAGGGGGTTATAACGCCCGTTTGGATCCTGATCCTGTGGTTCGTCACCTTTAGGAATAACTTTATCGATAGCGAGTTTGCTGATGGTACTCCATACTTTCTCCCATTGCGGCGAATCAACGGTCATCTTCTCTGCTTTGTCATCAAATATTTTTAATTGCAAAGAATTATAGTATTGCTGCATGGAGTAGTATGGAGAACCTCCTTGATATGTTGTGAAGGAGAAACCAAACTCATGGTCCTTGCCTTCACCTTTTGTAAGACGTGTTGCCAGGTTGAAAATATCATCCCAAGTCATATTGTCTGTTGGCGGCTCTACGCCTGCTTTTTGGAACATCGCCTTATTAAAGAACAGGGCGGACGAAGAAAAGGTCGGTGTCAGTGCGTAAATACTCTGATCACCCAAATCCTTGATGCCTTCAAGGACACTTGGCACAATATCACTGGTGTCGAATTTGTCCTCCTGGATCAGCGGGTCCAGCTGTTTTACCATATTTTCCTGGATGAGTGATTTGATCGTAGCCGTGTCAGCCACGACAACATCTACAGGATTATCCCCAGTCATGATTTTCTTCAGATTTTCCAGGCTGTCCGGCATTTCCTGCTGTTCTTCCTGATTTCCATAACCATACATGCTTCCCTGGTCTACTGCGGCGACCACTTCAATCGTGACATTCGGGTGTGTCAATTCAAACGCATCGGTAAACTGCTGGCGGAAATAACTATCATCCTGGTTTCCCCATAACGTAGCCACACGCAATACACGCTGCTCTGTATCCTTCGCCTCACTTGCTGTACAGCCCGCAATCAGCGGCAATGCCAGACTGGCTGTAGCCAGTACGGCCAGCACACGTTTTCCCCAAAACCTGTTCTTCATCTCCCAATTCCCCCTCAAATTTATCTTGGCGGTGTGATCACAATACGTTCACCGTCAAATTCCAATGTTGCCCGATTGTCGATGGACAGTGCCTCCAAATACTCTTTGGGTACCTGCAGGCGTCCCGCCCGATCTATGATGACAAAGGCTTCATGGATATCCGGCGCACCTGCTTCAGATAGTCCATGTTCATCATCCAGATTCGGATTGCGCTTCACAAATTCGGTACTGGTCAAGCCATCACGAATGGCTACAATTCGGTCCACCTTGCCGGCAAGCGTCAAGTCATGGGTAACGATGACGATCGTAACGCCCAGTTCCTTGTTCATCTTGCGAAAAATGTTCATGATCGTATCACATGTCTCGGAATCAACCGAGCCTGTGGGTTCATCGGCAAGCAGAATTTTGGGACGATTGGATAACGAGATGGCAATTGCCACCCGCTGCTGTTCTCCCCCCGATAATTGATGCAGCTTGTTGTGCATCCGGTCCTTGAGACCAACCCACTCCAGCAGCTGCATCGCATAGGCGCGATCCCGCTTGCCCCCAAGAATCATGGGTGTTTCCACATTTTCCAGTGCCGTTAGATAAGGCAGCAGGTTACGTCCGTTATTTTGCCAGATGAAACCTACAGTATGACGTTTGTACTCTACCAGTTGGGCATCCGTCATTTTGAGCAAGTCCCAGTCTCCCACAACTGCGGTACCGGCTGTCGGGCGATCCAGCCCCCCAAGAATGTTAAGCAGTGTGGATTTACCACTGCCGCTGTTGCCGATGATCGCCATCATTTCACCTTGATTGACGGTCAGGTTGAGACCTTGAAGGGCAACGACTTCCACATCGCTGGATTTAAAAATTTTCACAAGTCCTTCGCATTGGATCACGTTTACCTCTCCTCTCCCATTTTGACCGCCTGGTGAACCCGCAGTCTGCGAATCTGCCACAACAGCATTGTTGCTCCAACAACCAGCATGACCACCGTCACGCCATACAGCTGCAGCATGTCTTGTTGTTCAAACACAATCCGGAACGGAGGCACCTGTGCAGATACATTGTCCGTCGTTTGAAGGAATGGCAGGAACAGACGACTGGATACCTGGCCGATTCCAATCCCGAGCAGGATGGATAGTCCAGCGGTAAACACTTGCTCCAGGAGCAGCATACCGCTCAGCTGTGCACGTGATAATCCCATGGCCCGTAGCACCCCGAACTGCACGACACGTCCTGAGAGATTGAAAAACCAGTACAGGATGTATCCGATCAGGGAGATAATGACCGATACCAGGAAGCCCAGACTCAGTATGCCGAACACACCACCACGTGACGGATGTTTGCCCTGGGATACCAATTCAGTACGCACATCTCGTACGGACGATAGCTCAATGCCCTCCGCCGCAAGTTTCTCCATCAATGGTGCAACCTTCGCATCCGGCTCCATTTTCAGCCAAACCTCATAAGGGATCAGAGGCACCTGATCATAGATATAGTCCAGATTGGCCACAAAGAATGGCGTCTGATCCGGGTACTGGGCAGGCCAGTAAGGAATGATGCCAAAGACCACAAATTCAATCGCCTGGCCCTGAACACCGATGGAGAGCAGATCCCCGGTTTTGAGCTTGAACTTATCGGCAAATTTGGAGGAGATCAAAACCGCACCTTCATATTTGCCCAACAAATCGAGATACTTATAAGGGTGTGCAGGGAATAGATCGTTACGGAACCAGGCCACCTTAGCAAAGTCCACATTATCAATCCCGACCAGCATGCCCTGGCCGCCGGATTTGCCGGATACAATGATATTCCCTTTCGTCTGCAGCACTCTTGCTGCATGTTCCACACCGTCCAGCCTGCGGAATACTTCGAATGGCGGTTCGGAATAGATGACTTTGGATGGCTGTGAGTTTCCGCCGCCCCCACCTGGGGCGCCACCACCATTGCCTCCACCGGAAGCTCCGCCGCCAGCAGAACCGCCACCGCCACCGTTTCCACCACCCTGTTGACCTCCACCTGACCCGCCGTTTTGACCGGAACCCCCAGGCTTAACCTCGGGTGTCCCTTCCCACACCGTTTGCATGATCACATCGGAGCCGTAACGGTACAGCGTACGCTCGGTGGAGTTCAGATCAATCGTCCGGGCTGCAGCCGAATTGTACACACCAAGCCCGAGAGTCAAGACAAGCAGAATCATCAATGGGTAGTATGACGACGATGAACGTGACAGCTGCGTCAGGGTCAAGTACAGCGGAACCGGCAAAAACTTGCGCCCGATCAACTGTATGAGTTTCAGAATCCACGGGAACAACCGCAGAAAGAACAGACCCAGAGCAAAGATGGCCAGTGCAGGTACAAAAAACAGGAATGGCTGTACCTGCAGCTGATCTGTCGTCATGCCTGTCTGGAAAGTCAACATCTGACGCTCATAGAACAGGTAGTATCCATAACCTGCGAGACCCAGCAGTACAATATCCAGGAACCAGCGCTGCCATACCGGAGCACGATCCGTACGTGCCTGACGTCTTTTGGCTGAAACAATCGTCGCTCGTGCATAGGTTATTGCCGGAATGAGTGAAGCAATGATCGCTACGAGCACTGCCACAAGGCCAAGCAGAATGGCTTCTTTTGATACACCGATCGGAATCGATTTGCGATCCACGAATGACAGGAATCCACTGGCTGAACCGATGCTTTTGGCCATGAACCAACCCAGCATGGGTCCGATCACCAGTGCAATTGCCCCGAGAAAGATACCTTCCAGCAGGTACAGGGAGAAAATCTGCCGGGCAGAAGCTCCGCGACTTCTCAATACCGCAATGTCACTTTCCTGCTTCTGCAGTGACTGCCTGGCATTCATGGCAATAAAATAAAAGACCATGGCAATCATCGGTGCGGCCAATGTGAATAACATCGTCTGCAGTTGCAGACTCTGACTGCGGAACTGCTTCAGCAGATCGCCAAATGTAATATCCACCTTCGTATCCTTAAGCCGCTGGTACAGATCAATATCAAGCCGTTCCAGCATGGAAGTCAGACCCGGCAGCTGGCTGGTTTGGATTTCCTTCAGATCAAACGCATAATACCAGCGCGAATTCTGAAGCGGAATCCCTTTTTCCTTCAATAAAACATCGTTAAATACCGACTCATCCACATACAGACCGTTCATCATGCCATCAAATCCTTGAACCCAGTACGGGCTGTTCAGATCATCCGCCTTGAAGGAGCCGGTTATTTTGACACGCAGCGTAATATCCAATCCACTGTACACCGGGTATTCCAGAATGTCTCCGACGTGCAGATCATTCCGATACATGCCTTCCTCCAGCATGACCGCTTCAATAATGTCATCCTTGACCTGATTGCCCGGCTTCACACCGGCAGAGTAATTCACCTGTGCGTCCAGTCCGCTCATCGTGCCAAGCGTCATGCTTCGAACCCGACTGGCATCCACCTTGGTTGGATCCTCCGGATTCACCTCCGTACTGCGAATGGATCTAGAGTTTACATACGTATGGAACGGAAAACCGATATCGCGAGGCACATCCTCACGAATATAACGATCCACCTCATCGAGACCGAGCGTGTCTGTCTTGACTCCACCCGGTGCCTGATAACTCATAAGCAATGAACCTGCAGGCAACCCCTCACTGTTATCCTGCAGGGTCTGTGCCACCACCCGTTTCAACGCACCATCAGCATACATCGGAATACTGACGGTGAACGCAACCGCCACAATCAGTCCGATCAGCGTGCTGAATGTCATCCAACGGGTGTTCCACATTTTGCGGAACAACAGCCTGAGCAATGGCAGCCCCATTAGCGGCCCACCACTTTCTGTCCAACGGTCAGACCTTTCAGAATTTCTACATCCGTAGAGGTCTGCTGTCCCACTTCAACATCCACTTCACGTTTGCTGCCATCGCTCTCAACGACCTGCACGTATGTTCTGGAACCGATGGAGCGCAGCGCCGAGACAGGAATGACAATGGCATCCTCCGTACGCTGGGTTACAATGGATACCGTTAGAGGGGTTCCGCGTTCCACACCCTTGGGCATTTTCGTCAGTGAGACGATGACATATTGGTCGAGGGTCTCTTTGACCGGAGGCGTTCCGCCTTCGCCGCTACCTTCACCGTTTCCGCTTCCATTTCCAGTTGCTTGAGCGACAGGCATTACTTTAACTTTGCCAGAAACCTTGCCTGCTCCGTTGATGTCCACATCTGCTTTCATGCCAGCTGAGAACTTTTCCAGATCTTCCTTCGCAAACGTAGCTGCTACAACCAGATTCGATGTATCTGCAATGGTTGCAATTGGATCATAGGCTTTGACAGCTGCGCCTTTCTCCACCTGGACCGCAATAATCGTTCCCCCAAAGGGAGCGGTCAGCGTCGCTTTGCCAATCTGTTCCTCCAGATCAGCCAGTTCCTGGCGCAGCTCTTCAAATGCGATGGTGGCTTCTTCGAATTCCACCGGATCCATTTCGTCCCGCTTGCGAAGCGTTTCTTTCATTTGCACTTCCGATTTCCGAATCTGAAGTTTCTTGGCTCGAATTTCCTTCTCCACACTCTCCACATCAAGTACGGCGAGGAGTTGGCCCTTTTTCACTTTATCCCCCGGCTTCACATTCAATTCCTTGATGTGCATGCCGTCCAGCGTGAAATACACCTTTTCTTCCCGCTGACTCATCATTTTGCCGCTGCCGCTAACCTTTTTCTCCAGTGTTTCTGTCCGGACTTCATATTCCGGCTTTTTGGAAATCGTAGGCGGTGTAATCGGCGGAAGTACTTCTTCCTCTGTTTCTGCCGGCAGCAATGAGCAGCCTGTCATCGTTGCAGCCACGATTGCACCAATCACAACAAGTGCTGCACGTTTCCCCCTTTTCGGAGCGGCCCCTTTACTTGATAAATCTGCCGTCCGCCATTTCATAAACATGGTCCGCAACCTCCAAAATCGTAGGATCGTGTGTCGTCATACATATTGTTACTTGTTCCACTTCAATAATATTGCGAAATACGGCCATCACCTGTGCGCCCATTTTGGAATCCAGCTCGGCTGTCGGCTCATCCGCAAGCAGCAGTCGGGGTCTATGCGCAATGGCTTTGGCAATCGCGACCCGCTGCTGTTCCCCCCCGGACATTTCGAATGGCCGGTGTTTCACCCGTTTGGTCAGTCCGACCAGATCCAGACAATGGCCTACCCGTTCCTTCCATTCTGAACGAGGCACATCCGCCATTCGCAGTGATAACTCGACATTTTCCCAAGCCGACAGCAAGGGCATCAGTGCATACGCCTGAAAAATAAAGCCAATTTCCTTGCGCCGCAGAGCAGTCCGTTTCCGGTCACCCCAATCCTGCAAAGGCTGCCCGGAAAATAAAATGTCACCACTTGAAGGCTGATCCAGCCCACCAAGCATATTAAGCAGAGTCGTTTTGCCTGAGCCGGATCTCCCCTTTAGCATGACAAGCTGCTGTGGGTTGACTTCCATGTCAATGCCTTTGAGAACATGGATAATCCGGCTGCCCGTCTGAAAGCTGCGATGTACATTGCGAACTTCCAGCACAGGCCCATCATACGGAGGCAGCAAACTGGCCTTTTCCACAGGCTTGGACTTCGCTTCCGGTTCAGCAGCGGCAACAGCCACCTCATCTTGGCTTGCTCCATCGGTCATGGGTTGCGAGTTATTTGAAGGACTTTCGGGTTTACTTATGTATGCCAAGTTCTCCTGCCCGGCTGTGTTCTGCTGTTCCGTTTGTCCCTCTGCATGGGTCTCTCCAGACTGGCTTTTGGCAGATCTGGTTCTGGAAAATAACTTCTTCATGCCAGCAATCACGCTCATCCTCTCTTAACATCCCGTTCATTTCTTTAAGGGTACTAAAAATAGAAATCTATTCCATACTACACTGCATTATAAACGACCGATCCCAACTAAAAGTTACAAGCTTTTTACAACGTTGCCGGGAAAAAGTTAATATTTTGATGAACAAACGAAAAAAGCATCCCAAAGTGCGGGATGCTTCTTGCCTATTCCATGAATTTGCCTCTATAACGCCAATCATTACAATTTTGATACTGTTTACAAAGGAGCAGTTGTTGATTAGCAGATGATATTATTTACCAAATGAAGAAGGATCTTCACGCCAGGATTTGAGCAGCTCAAAATCACTCTCCTGGATCGTCCCCTGAGCCAGTGCCACGTCCATTAGAGCTGTATAATTGGAAAGAGTTTGCAGCTGAATGCCAGCTTCTTCAAATGCTTTTACCCCTTTATCCAGCTGATAGCTGAAAATCGCAAGCACGGCTAATGGCGTTGCCCCTGCTGCACGTACCGCTTCTGCGGCTTTGATGGAACTGCCTCCTGTAGAGATCAGGTCCTCAATAACAACCACTTTTTGACCTTCGGTAATGATGCCTTCAATCAGGTTTTCCTTGCCATGCCCTTTTGCTTTGTCACGAATGTAGGCCATTGGCAGATCGAGCTTCTGAGACACCCAGGCTGCATGCGGGATTCCCGCGGTTGCTGTACCTGCAATAACTTCTGCATCAGGATATTGCTCACGAATGATACTTGCGAAGGCTTCAGCAATATCATTGCGGATCTCCGGATAGGACATCGTCAAACGGTTGTCACAGTAGATTGGAGACTTTATACCCGATGTCCAGGTAAATGGCTGCTGCGGGCGCAGTGCCACGGCGTTAATTTTCAAAAGTTGGGAAGCAATGTGGTTGGGAATCTCGTTCAGTGCGATCATGCGTTCAACATCTCCTTCAAAATGGTTTCTGCTGCTTCACGTGGATTGGGGTCACCTGTAATTGGTCTGCCTACAACAATGTAATGGCTGCCTCTGGCAATGGCTTCACCCGGTGTGAGGACACGGGTCTGGTCACCCAACCCACTTCCTGCTGGCCGAATTCCCGGAGTAACGGTGTGGAAATCACTGCCGCAGGCTGCCCGAATGGCCGGCACCTCAAGGGGAGAAGCAACTACGCCATCCAGACCTGCCTCATGGGCCAGTCCAGCATAACGAACCACTGCCGCTTCCACACTTCCCTCGATGCCGATCTCACGGTTCATCGTTTCCTGGCTTGTACTGGTAAGCTGGGTAACCGCGATAATCTCCGGTCGGCTAAGAGAAGGGTTTGAAGCCAGGGCCGCTTCCGCTCCTTCACGTGCAGCACGCATCATGCTCGTACCGCCAGCTGCGTGCACATTGAACATGTCCACGCCAAGTCGGGTTATACTTTCGGCACCACCGCGAACGGTGTTGGGGATATCGTGCATTTTCACATCGAGAAACACGGAGTACCCTTTCGCTTTCAACTCCCGGATAAAATCCGGACCCGCTGCGTAGAACAGCTGCATCCCCACTTTTAGATAACAGGGAATGCCCTCTAATGCCTGTACCAGTTCCTGCGCCTGTTCCGCATCAGGATAATCCAGGGCGACCATTAATCGGCCAGCCATTTCATTGAATTCAGGTTGATTCATCCAGTCCCGCTCCTTCCACATGCTTGTTTTTCCGTTTTTGCCCGATATAAAGGACATCCCGCCAACCCTCAGGCTGACTGATGTCCTTCATCAGAGATTACTTATTCAACAAAGGCTGGCATGGCCTCAGAGGAGAAGTTGATCGTTTCCAGCATTCTCAGCAGGGCGCGAATCGTATCCAATGAAGTCATACATACAATGCCGTTCTCTACCGCTTCACGACGAATCCGGAACCCGTCACGCTGTGGCGTTTTACCTTTGGTCAGTGTGTTGAAGACAAAGTTCGCTTCGCCGCTGCGAATCATATCCAAAATGTTCGGCGAACCTTCACTCAATTTGTTCACAGTCGTTACCGGAATGTTCGCTGCTTCAAGCGCAGCTGCTGTTCCGCCAGTAGCCATGATTTTGTAACCCAGTCTGTAGAAACCTTCGAGCAATGGTACAGCTTCATCCTTGTCTTTGTCTGCTACAGTCACTACAATCGCTCCGGTTGCCGGAATTTTCATTCCTGCTCCGATGAGGCCTTTGAACAACGCTTTGGCGTAATTCGGGTCACGACCCATAACCTCACCTGTGGATTTCATCTCAGGTCCGAGGGTTGGTTCCACACGACGCAGCTTCGCGAAGGAGAAGACCGGCACTTTGACAGATACATGATCCGACTCTGGCCACAGACCGTCAACATAACCAAGATCTTTCAGTTTCACACCCAGAATGGCTTGTGTTGCCAGGTTCGCCATCGGAATGTTGGTTACTTTGCTCAGGAATGGCACGGTACGGGATGAACGCGGGTTCACCTCGATAATGTACACTTGGCCATCATGGATAACAAACTGGATGTTGACCAAACCTACCGTTTTCAGTTCTTTCGCAATTTTGATTGTTATCTCTACAATTTTCTCTTTCATATCCTGGGACAGATGTTGAGGAGGATATACCGCGATGGAGTCACCAGAGTGAACCCCTGCACGCTCGATATGCTCCATGATCCCCGGAATCAATACCGTTTCACCATCGCAGATGGCGTCAACCTCGACTTCTTTACCCATCATGTAACGGTCAATAAGTACCGGGTGCTCCGGATTGATTTTAACCGCCTGTTCCATATATGTCAGCAATTCGGCATCGGAGTATACAATCTCCATGGCGCGACCGCCGAGTACGTAGGAAGGACGAACCAGTACCGGATAACCCAAGCTTTGTGCCGTCTCTACCGCATCATCTACGGAAATGACTGTTTTACCTTTAGGCTGTGCAATTTCCAGACGGGAGAGAAGACGTTCAAATTTCTTGCGATCCTCTGCCTCATCGATGCTTTCCAAATCTGTTCCGAGAATGGTTACACCTGCATTACGCAGTGGTGCTGCCAGGTTGATGGCCGTTTGACCACCGAACTGTACGATAACCCCTACCGGCTGTTCCTGTTCAATCACGTTCATGACATCTTCGAAGAACAGAGGCTCGAAGTACAAACGATCCGATGTATTGAAGTCCGTAGAAACCGTCTCCGGGTTGTTATTGATGATAACCGCTTCGTAACCTGCCTTTTGCAGCGCCCATACCGCGTGAACTGTTGAATAGTCAAACTCGATTCCTTGACCAATCCGGATTGGACCCGAACCAAGCACGACCACTTTTTTCTTGTCTGAAGGGGTCACTTCATTCTCGGTTTCGTAAGTCGAGTAGTAATATGGCGTTGTTGCTTCGAATTCGGCTGCACATGTATCCACCATTTTGTATACCGGACGCAGGTTTTCCTGCTCACGACGTGCTCTTACCTCTGCTTCTGTTGTCAGCTTGCTGCCTGGTTGACCTTCAGCACGCAGCTCAGCAATGGCACGGTCCGTGAATCCGAGGCGTTTCGCTTGATACAGTGTCTCGGAAGACAACTCGGATTCCTCACGAATGCGATCTTCGAAGCCGATCAAGCCCTCAATTTTGTCCAGGAACCACCAGTCAATCTTGGTCAGATCCTGAAGTTGCTGCAATGTATAACCTCTGCGGAACGCTTCCGCAATCAGGAATATGCGTTCATCATCCGCTTTGACCAAACGCTCGTTCAACGTAGCTTCATCCAGCGTTTCTGCATCCTTCAGATACAAGCGATGTACACCGATCTCCAGGGAGCGGACTGCTTTGTGAATCGACTCTTCGAATGTACGGCCGATGGCCATAACTTCGCCTGTCGCTTTCATCTGTGTCCCCAGCTTGCGGTTCGCTGAAACAAACTTATCGAACGGCCAGCGGGGAATCTTGCTTACGATATAATCCAGTGTTGGTTCGAAGCAAGCATAAGTTTGACCTGTTACCGGGTTTACGATTTCGTCCAGCGTGTAACCCATGGCAATCTTGGCAGCCATTTTGGCAATCGGATAACCGGTTGCTTTGGAAGCCAGTGCCGAGGAACGGCTTACCCGTGGATTTACTTCAATGACATAGTACTGGAAGCTGTGTGGGTCCAGTGCAAACTGTACGTTACATCCACCCTCGATGTTCAGGGCACGGATGATTTTCAGGGAAGCTGAACGCAGCATTTGATATTCACGGTCCGACAGGGTTTGGCTTGGTGCTACGACGATACTGTCGCCTGTATGAACACCTACCGGATCAAAGTTTTCCATGTTGCAGACAACGATACAGTTATCGTTTTTGTCCCGCATCACTTCATACTCGACTTCTTTCATACCCGCAATGCTCTTCTCGACCAAACATTGGCCAATCGGGCTGTAACGCAGACCCGCTACCACTGTTTCGCGCAATTCTTCTTCACTGGCGCAGATACCGCCGCCTGTTCCGCCAAGCGTATAGGCAGGACGAACGATGATTGGATAACCAATCTCATTTGCAAAATCAAGGGATTCTTCGAGTGTCGTTACGATCACACTCTCGGGTACAGGCTGTTCCAGTTCGCGCATCAGATCACGGAACAGGTCACGGTCTTCCGCTTTCTCGATGGACGTAAGCTGTGTTCCGAGCAGTTTCACATTTTCACGTTCCAGGACACCGGCACGAGCCAGTTCCACGGCCATGTTCAGACCGGTTTGACCGCCGAGTGTAGGCAGCAATCCGTCTGGACGTTCCTGACGAATGATCTGAGTTACGAAGTCGAGTGTAATCGGCTCGATGTACACCTTGTCAGCCATGTTGGTATCAGTCATGATGGTTGCCGGGTTGCTGTTGATGAGTACAACTTCCACGCCTTCTTCTTTCAGTGCCTGGCAAGCTTGTGTACCGGCATAGTCGAACTCGGCCGCTTGACCGATGACGATTGGACCGGAACCAATCACCAGGATTTTTTTGAGGTCTTTGTTAATCGGCATGTTATTGCGCTCCTTTCACTGCGGCTGCCAATACGGCTTGACGCGGCTTTTGCGGGTTAGTGATCTTGTGCTCCCGGATCATTTCGATGAAACGGTCGAACAGATAGCTGTTATCGTAAGGTCCTGGCGCAGCTTCCGGGTGATACTGTACCGAAAACGCCGGGAATGTTTTATGTTTCAGACCTTCAATGGTCTTGTCATTGTTATTGATGTGTGTAACTTCCAGGTCAGTGCTCTTCACTGACTCTTCGTTAACGGTGTAGCCATGGTTCTGGGATGTGATGAAGCAGCGTCCGCTCTCCAGTTCTTTGACCGGGTGATTCCCACCGCGGTGTCCAAACTTAAGCTTCTCTGTATCAGCACCTGCTGCCAGTGCAAACAGTTGATGACCGAGGCAGATACCGAAGATCGGATACTCGCCAAGCAGCTCACTGATCATGTTAACGGCATGTGGCACGTCTTTCGGATCCCCAGGGCCGTTGGACAGCTGAATGCCATCCGGGTTCAGGCGACGAATCTCGTCTGCTGTTACATCATGAGGCACAACGACAACGTCACAGTTGCGTTTGCTGAGTTCGCGCAAGATCCCTGTTTTTGCACCATAGTCTACCAGGACGATGCGTTCAGCCGTTCCCGGGCTGTTGTATACATGCTGTGTGGACGTCAGGGGAACCTGGTTGCGAAGCTCGGCGATGCTCGTATCTCCCATCATCTCCAGCAGCTCTTCCACAGGCTTCGATCCTGTTGTGAGAATTCCCTTCATTGTTCCGTGATGACGAATCCGGCGAGTCAACATACGTGTATCAATTTCACTGATGCCCACGATGCCATACTCCTTGAGCAGATCGTCCACGCTGTATTCAGCGCGCCAGTTGCTTGGCACCGGTTCATGGCGACGAACCACAAAGCCATGGACGAATGGACGGATGGACTCGAAGTCGTCACGCGTAATCCCGTAGTTACCGATCAGCGGATACGTCATGGTTACGATTTGACCGCAATAAGAAGGATCCGAAAGCACCTCTTGGTAGCCTGTAATTCCCGTATTAAAAACGACCTCTCCTGTCGTTTCACCTTCAGCACCGAATGCTTTCCCGGTGAACAGTGTGCCGTCTTCCAACAATAATCTTGCCTGTGCCTGCATCCCATTTCACTCCTCTGTGTTTATCAACGTTGAATGCACTCGAGTTGAACATGGAGTTACATTTGTGCGGCTCCGCGGACAGAAAACCCTTCGATCGCTGTTATCAACAGATTCATTTGAATTTAACCCTCACAGGGTTGAATCTGTTGATAAAGGCGAACACTTCGTTTCTTCGGGTCTTTTCTGTCCGCTCCGCAGTTACGTTGGTGTCCAAGTTCAAAACCATGACATTCAACTTGCTTGTTTCGTATATTGAACTCTCGGCATGATCTGCCTCAAGTTAGTTGTAAAGATGTTACTGGTGTAAGGTTGTAGATTTAGAGTTATTAAGACTTATTTATCTTTAAAGAATTAAAGATGTAAGGTTTATCGATTTACTAAGATACCAATTTACTGTTGTACCGTGTTGCTCCACACGCTTTTGCCATCTACCCAGGTCTGTACCGGCCAGCCTTTCAGCTTCCAGCCTGTGAACGGGGTGTTTCTTCCTTTGGTTGCAAACGTTGCAGGATCGACTGCTTTTTCCTCGTTCAGGTCAATCATGGTGATGTCCGCAGGCGCTCCCTCTTCCAGCTTGCCTGTATCCAGTCGGAATACCCGTGCCGGATCGGCTGTCATGCGTTTAACCAGGAAGTCCAGGCTCCAGAGCCCTGTTTCCACAAACTTGGTGTACAGCAGCGGGAAGGCTGTTTCGAACCCAACGATTCCGAACGGTGCCAGCTCCATGCCTTTGGCTTTCTCCTCTTCACTGTGCGGTGCGTGATCCGTTACGATCATGTCCAGCGTGCCGTCCAGCAAACCTTCGATACAAGCCTGCACATCACGCGGTGAGCGCAGTGGCGGGTTCATCTTCCAGTTGGCATCCATGCCCGGGATATCTTCATCCGACAGTACCAGATGGTGAGGACATACCTCAGCTGTCACTTTAATGCCGATGGACTTCGCCAGACGAATCAGGCGAACGGATTGTTCCGTACTTACGTGGCAGACGTGGTAGTGGACACCCGTTGCTTCGGCAAGCAGGATATCACGGCCAACGTGGATCGCTTCGGATTCATTCGGAATGCCTTTGATACCATGGCGCTTCGAGAATTCTCCTTCTGTGACATACCCACCGACTACCAATGAGTCGTCTTCACAGTGGGCGATGACTGGCATATCCATACTTGCAGCAAGGCTCATCGCGTCTTTCATCATTTGTGCGTTTTGCACACCTACACCGTCATCCGTAAAGCCAATTGCCCCTGCTTCTTTCAAAGCTGCGAAATCGGTAAGTTCACGGCCAAGCTCATTTTTGGTAATGGCTGCATAAGGCAGCACTTTGACCAAATCGGCTTCTTTGGCTTTATCCAGAACCAGCTTAACTACATCCGGGCTATCTGTTACCGGTCTTGTATTAGGCATGCAGGCGATTGTCGTAAAACCGCCTTGTGCCGCTGAACGGGCACCTGTCTCTATGGTCTCTTTGTGTTCGAATCCAGGTTCACGCAAATGTACGTGCATGTCGATCAAACCGGGAATGACCAATTTGCCTGACGCATCCGTTACGCTGTGTGCCGATTGTTCTGCTTTAAGAACCACTTCATCTTCCACACCAGCGATCTTTTGAATTTTGCCTTCATCTATAACGATCGTTTTCCGTTCAAGTTCCCCTTGACCATTCAAGACATTCGCGTTTTTAATAATCTGTAGCATAATTGCCCTCCGCTTCGGTTCTGACCGGATTCCGGGAGAATCCGGATAATTTGATTTATCGTGTACTCTTACCGTCCTATAGAAAGTTCCGTCTTCGTCAGCCTATGACCCATAGCCAGACCCTGTTACAGCTTTAATGCGCGTTCCATAACCGCCATGCGAATTGGAACACCGTTCGCCATCTGTGGGAAAATCCGCGATGCTGTACTTTCCACAACCGAATCGTCGATTTCAACATTCCGGTTAACTGGTGCAGGGTGCATGATAATGGTGTTGGGATTCAGGCGTGCCGCCCGTTCTTCCGTCAATCCGTAGTGTTCGCGATAATCCTCAGCCGAGGTAATGAGACCATGTTTGTGACGTTCGAGCTGAACCCGAAGCATCATGACTACATCCGCATCCAGTGCTTCATTCAGACCTACATAAGGAGCGTGCTCTGCCAGTTCCGGTGCCTGCATCGTCTGGGGTGCACAGAAGCGTACATCTGCTCCGAACTTTTGCAGGGCCCACAAGTTGGAGCGTGCAACCCGGCTGTGCAGGATGTCGCCAATAATCGATACACGCAAACCTTTCAGCTCACCGAAAGCTTTTCGCATGGTGTACAGATCCAGTAGTGCCTGGGTTGGATGTTCGTTATTCCCGTCACCCGCATTTACCAGTGGAACATTCACCTTCTGAGCTAGCTGCTGCAGAACACCTGCCGGTTTCAGCCGGATGACTCCTGCATCAATGCCCATCGACTCAAGTGTTCGCACCGTATCATAGATGGACTCGCCCTTCTCTACACTCGAAGCAGCTGCCGTGAAGTTCAGCACCTGTGCACCCAATCGTTTCTCAGCCATTTCAAATGAGAAGCGAGTACGCGTGCTGTTCTCGAAGAACATGTTGGCAACGAAGCGTGATTCAAGTACGGGGACCAATTTATTCGACTGAGCTTCCCAGTGGGCTGCTCTGTTAAGAATCGATTCAATTTCACTGCGACTAAGTTCCTTCAGTCCAAGCAAGCTCCGGTCCTTCAATGCTGTCTGTGTAATCATCATGCCTGCTCCCCCCGGTTCTGAATGATTTTGACTTCGTCCTGTCCGTCCGTTTCCATCAGTGCTACTTCAATCTCCTCCGATTTGGAAGTCGGCACATTTTTGCCGATAAAATCAGGTCGGATCGGAAGTTCCCGGTGTCCGCGATCCGCGAGTACTGCCAGCTGAATGTTCTGCGGTCTACCACAGTCCATCAGGGCATCCATCGCCGCACGAATCGTTCTTCCGGTATAGAGCACATCATCGAACAAAATCACTTTCTTGTTATGAATCGACAGTGATTCAGGTGTCATCGTCAACAGTTCCTTGCGATTCGCTTGGTTATCGTCCAGGCGGTCATCGCGATAAGGAGTTACATCCAGTTCTCCCCAGGGGACCTTGGCGCCCTCGATTTCTTCAATTTTCGCGGCGATCCGTTCTGCGAGATAAACACCCCGCGTACGGATCCCGACCAGCACACAACCGTCGATCCCTTTGTTTTTTTCCAAAATCTCATGGGCAATCCGTGTTAATGCGCGGCGGATCGCCGTTTCATCCATAATGACATGTGTTTCTGTGCTCATGCGTTCAGCCTCCTCAGGATTTCCCTCCAGATCATGGCCCCGTGACAGGAGAACAAAAAAGACTCCTTGCCGTGTTTATTGGCAAGGAGTCTCCGAACTTCAGACCGCTCTGAAGAAAGTTTACTCTCGGGATGCACCGTTCTATTGCCGCAGCAAAAAACGATGTATCGTTCACGTTACCTTGCCAGTCTCACGGGACTGATTTAAAGGTGCTATTCATGTCGTTCATATCGCAGTGCCTCACAGTGCGCTGTTGATCAATATGTCCGTTTATCTTCATGAATTATGACAGAAAGACAACCCCCTGTCAACACCTCACCTTAACAGGCGAACCCCCCTGCTGTATTCCACTTAGAATCAACAGTTCGGCTGAAAAGCATCCACAACCTTCACATTTCATTCATTGTTAATAATTATACAATAATTCTGTATATTTATCCATAGGTAATTGCAAACTTGGATGCAGGCAATATAACCCTTCTGTTTTCGTATCAAAGATTGAATATAGGTCCGATTATGCTCAAATGAAGAGGGTAAAGACTTATACGCGGATCAGTTTATATTCCGTTCTAAGAAACCGATATACATATAGATTTGTATATTCCCGAGATGGGAATGATATAGGACCTGAACTTTGATTGGTATTAGGAGGAAATCATGCGTAACATATGGCGTATTTACAAAACAGATTGGCTGCATATTTTAAAAGTACCTACTGGCATATTTTTAATTGTGGCGATTATTTTACTGCCTGGGGTTTATGACTGGGTCAATGTCAAATCGGTTTGGGACCCATACAGCAATACACAAGGGATTAAAATCGCGGTGACAACGGAAGACCAAGGGGCAACAGTTGCCGGGACAACAGTTAATATTGGAGAAGAATTGGTGTCCAGCCTGAAGCAGAACGATAAGCTGGGGTGGACATTCGTGAATCAGACTGAGGGGAATCGCGGCGTTCAGACTGGTGAGTATTATGCAAGCCTGCTGATCCCAGGTGACTTTTCATCTAAAATTACCGGCATCGTTGATGGAAAACTGGACCGCCCCGAAGTCATCTACACGGTCAATGAAAAGGTCAACGCCATTGCGCCCAAAATTACAGGCTCTGGCGTCTCTGCCATTACAACGCAAATTAATGAGAGTTTTACCGAAGCGGTCAGCGAGGCAGTGTTGACCAAATTAAAGGAAGCTGGTGTGGAGATCCATGCTCAGCTGCCAACCCTGCGTAAGATGGAGAATGGAATTTTTGCGCTAGAAAACAATCTTCCAGCCATACAGTCTGCGGGACAAAAAGTGCTGGAAGTCGAAAAAGCAATGCCAGCCATTGTAGAAGAAGCCCAAAAAATTGTAGAGATTGAAAAACGATTGCCCGAAATTAACGAAGCAGCACAATATATACTTAAGGTACAGAAATATTGGCCGCAGATCATGGAAGCTTCCTCCGAGGTACTCGCCATTCAAGGACGAATCCCTGATATTCGCCAAGCCGTGGAACGTATTCAGGAAGTGGATCAACATTTCGGTGAAGTATCAGGTGTCATCGATACGGCATTATCCAAAATGGACAAGGCCCTTACCATCGTACTAGCTGCCCAGGATGATCTCGACACGTTATCCAGCATCGCGGGAAACGGAGTAGAACTATCTGAAGGGTTGAACCGTTTCCTGGATTCGAGCGAAGAAGCGTTTCAGGCTATCGGGCCGGTTATCCGGCAAAATCTATTGCTGGTACAGCAAATCGCTGGTGCTGGGGGAGACATGTTCGGACGATTGCAAAATACGGACCTCAGTGCACTTCCAACAGCAGACGATCTGGACAGAATAGCTGTTCGGCTTGGAATAGCTGTAAAATTGGTTGATAGTATGGCTGAATTATTAGGAAAAATGGACAACTTCCTTCCAAGCCACCCGTTAGCCGACAACATTACCCGGTTGAACACTGTTTCGGACAAGCTTCAACTTCAAATAAAACTCGCAGGCATCATCAGTGATGCCATGCGTCGCCATACAACTCCGCCTGCCGATATTATCGCTCAGCTCAATGCATTGTCTGAGGACATCAACAGCGGCATTGGCCAAATCCTTGGTGTGTATGATCTTGAAATCGCGCCTGCCCTTTCTGCTGAGTCAGATAAACTGAAATCCATCCTATCGGCATCAGCAGACACTTTACAGGGTGCCCAAGACCGAATTCCGGATGTTGCGGACATACTGTCCGCAACCAAGGAAGGGATTACTTTTGGACAGACGGAACTGAAAAAAATTCAAAGCGATCTGCCTCAAATCCAGACCAAAATACATGAAATTTCCGAGACACTTCAGAGCAAAAGTGAAGCTTTCATTCAAGCGCTGAACACGGTAGCTCCATTAATTCAGAACGACCTTCCCAAAGTAGGAGCCAAGCTGAACGAGGCAGCCGATTTTGTCCGAAGTGACCTGCCCATTGCAGAGAAACAGATTGGAAAGGCATCCGATTTTGTACAGCATCAGCTGCCTGAAGTCGAAAAAGGCGTGCACCGCGTGGCCACACTTGTACGAGAGGATCTGCCCGCTCTGGAAAGTGCGATCAGTAAGGCTGCAAATAAACTCAGGGATGTGGAAGGCAATAATCAGTTTGCCGAACTTGCCAAGCTGCTGCGCGGTGATATCGAGGATGAGAGTGCTTTCCTTGCAAGTCCGGTTCACATCAAGGAAAACCAATTGTATCCCATCCCGAATTACGGTTCGGCCATGTCGCCATTTTATGGCGTATTGTCCCTTTGGGTCGGCTCTACATTGCTGATTTCCCTGCTTCGGGCAGAAGCAGAAAATCCGGACGGCAAGTTTCGCGGATATCAATTGTATCTCGGCCGTTTGGGCACATTCCTGACGATAGGGCTGCTTCAGGCCGTATGCGTAACCTTGGGAGATATGTTGATTCTCGGAACCTATGTTGCGGATAAAGTGTGGTTCGTCTTATTTGCCATGCTGGTGAGTGCCGTGTTCGTCACGATCACATACACCCTGCTGTCCGTATTTGGAAACATCGGGAAAGGAATTGCCATAATCTTCATGGTGTTTCAGTTCTCCAGCTCGGGAGGAACGTTTCCGATCAGTATGACTTCCCCTTTTTTCCAGGCATTGAACCCATTCATGCCCTTCACGTATGCCATAAGTCTTCTTCGTGAATCGGTTGGTGGCATTTTGTGGTCTACAGCCTTGAAGGATATTCTCTGGCTATGTGTATTTATTGCCCTTAGCCTCGTCCTAGCTCTCGTATTGAAACGGCCCCTCAGCAGTCTCACCAAGCGTTCAGCCGAGAATGCGAAGAAGACCAAAATCATAGCTTAATTCAAATAAGTAGAACCCTCCGCATAACGTATGTGGAGGGTTTATTTTGTCATTCAGATCAAATCAGGAAAAGAGACAACCTATGGATATCATCAAATTGCTTGTCCCTTTTATAACTCACGAGAAACTTCTTCCAATCAGTTCAAGTTGTGCGTCTTCTCCAACTGATTGTAAGACTGTTTGATTGTGGTCAATGTCTCTACATGACGATAAATATTGTTCGTCACCATTACCAGTAGACATATGAAAAGTATACCAATAATTGCTTTTTTTCCGAGTCCCGGATGAAGACGGATCACCAATCCCCCACCCAGCAGGAAAAACGCAAACAGATAATGACCTGCATACAGATACATATCATATTGGAAAACAGCCAGCCCGAACCCAACTACAATATGAAGCAAAAATGCGAATAAAATATACGGAGCAAGTGTCCACACTTCACGTTCACGAATACCTTGGATAAAACCGGCTAGCGCCAGCAGCAATATAAAAATACCGACAATCTGAACATGGATTGGATTGGAACGAGACAGGTCCGTTACAAATGCAACCAGACCCGGATCGAGAAGGTGTACTTTGGGAGACAGCATCGGATTAATCGTCAACAGAGTCAATGCCTTCCAATGGACTGCAAACTGAAAAGGCGTTGCATAGCTTGTCCCTCCATTTTGTATCCCGAGCAGCCAATTGCTAACCCAGCTTCTTCCCCCAAACGCAACATACTGAATACCCGTTAATACGATAATGAAAGCAACCGCGAGTGCCATAATCCCGATGTACTTTTTCCAAGCGGAAGCCTTACGCCAGGTTCGCAGATTGAAAAACATCGCAGCGGCATAAGGAACGATATTCGTGGAAGTCAGCCCAAAATTGATGGATGCAAGCAATGCATTCGGCATATAACGCACGTCATTTCGATCACGCGTATATTGCATGTAAAGCACCGACAACAGGATAAAAAACTGCACATACGGATAGGAGTCCGGAATCAGTGCGGTAAACATCAGGTAGGAACTACATCCAAACAACAGCGCGAAGAGCAGTGGTGTGGTGATCTGTCTGTCTTTTTGATTGAGAAAAAGAAAAACCAGCACCACGGATCCGGCGTTCACGAGAGATTGCAGAATTAGAAAGAACCAGTTCCCTCCCAGCAGCTCCGCTGCGGCTCCCAGGGTAACAACAAGAAAGGATATTAACGGGTGAATGACCGAGGAGCTGTTCGCACCATAATACATGGAAGGATCAAAATTAAACAAATTGATTGGAAATTCATGAGTATTAAATGGTGTATATGCTCCAAGAACTTGTCCCTGATCCGCAATGTACATCACGTAAGATGCATTCATCAGAGCGTAAAAAAGAGTGAATCCCGCAAACAGGCATAGTGCCGTCCAATTCGTTTTACGATTATAAAATATGTAATCCAGAAACTTCATACAATCACATCCAGTATGTCATATTCAAAATTCTCTGCGTTATTCTTATACGCGTTACCAAACCAAAAAACACAAACCACCCATAATGCATATCACCCCCAGCCAGCGAAGCCGCCCAACGGTCTCTTTGAAAGCAAATTTTGCAATCAACAGGGTCCATACATATGTCAGCGCATTGGCAGGCAGCACCACGGTCAAGGGAAGAAATTTCAGCAGCACAATATTCAGCAAAGCGCCCGTTCCATAAAATCCGAGCCCCACGAGAACATGCAGCTTTCTGCGGCTTGTCGCATAGGCTTTCAAGCCAGCACCACCCATTGCTCCGCACAGCGTCATCGCAATCAGTACAACCACCATCCAGCTATCGGTCAACACTGGTTAATGTCACCCCAATTCCGAGCAGCACAACCGCTGCGAGCTTCTGTAACGTCATTTCTTCTCCCAGCAAAAAGTGACCATAAATGAGTGCAAAAACATAGCTTGCACACATCAGCGGATAAGCCACAGACAGCTTTTCCAGAGCAAAGGCCTTAATCATCAAGATGGCTCCAAGCCCATAGCAGACAAATCCAATGCCAAGATAGCTCCACTCTGTCAGCCCCCATTTCCAGAACAGCTGTCCCGTTGCCGTTAGAAAAGCGGATGCAAGCATGAACCATTTGCCCGTATGACGTCCCTTCATTTCCCCCACGATAATGCCTCCATTTCCGGAACACGTCTGTTAATAAAATATCGCTGTGCCACGAGCTGCATCACTGGAAGATCGGACAGAGAATCCGAGTAAGAGCAGGACTGCTCATAATCGATGACCATGTTTTTCTCTTGCAGATAGGCCTGTATGCGGCGCACCTTCTCTTCCCCTTTGCAATTGACGCCCTCAATGGTACAGGTGTATCCATTCTGATGCCGGACCAGTTCGGTGCCAATCACATGATCTACCCAAGGGAAACTGCTGAAATATTTCATATAGGCATGCGGAGACGCAGTTACCAGCAACACATGATAACCAGCCTCCTTGCGATGCTGCATCTCCACACTGGCTTCAGCAAAAATGGCGGTACGCAACCGGGTATCAAAAAAATGCTCCAGATCTTCCTCAGACATGCGCTCAATGCTTTTAAAGTACGAACGCTTGACTTGTTCCACACTCATCAGACCTGCCTTGAACATTGCAGTATGAATGGCGATGAGCGGCAGTCTCCATACCTGACCAGGGTAGCGACGAACACCATAGTGCACAAACTGAAACATGGAGTCCCTGCGTATAATCGTTTTATCAATATCAAAGATGGCAATTTTGGTGCTTTTCACCCTGATCCCCCTCTAACCCTCAATCTATATTTTCATTCAAAAATCGCAAAAATGGCGACCACACTAATCACATACAAAATTACGGTAATCAGAATGGGCTTGTCCTCAAACAAAACGCGGTCCGGCGAGCCCCCTTGGTTTTTCATATGAATGAGATACAGATAACGGAACATGCCGTATATCACCAGCGGAATGGTCCACATCAGATGAATGGTACGGTCAGACGTGAAGGTAAACAGGGAATAACTAATAATGGTCGCTGTCGTTACAATGGTATTAAATTGATCCAACAATGTGACGGAGTAGTTATCCAGCACCTTACGATGCGATCCGGTATTGCCCTCGAGCAGTGTCAGTTCATTTCTCCGCTTGCCAATTGCAAGAAATAATGACAATAGCATGGTGCAGATCAGAAACCAAGGCGTAAAGGGCACATGAATTAATACTCCACCTGCTATGGCACGAAGTACAAATCCGGCTGCAATGGTCATCATATCCACAATCACGAGATGTTTCAGTATAAAAGAGTAAGACACATTCAACAGAAAATACACTATACATAGTCCACCGAAAAGCGGGTTTATTACAAAAGCAATTCCCACCGAGAGGATCAACAGGACAACACCAAACAACAGAGCATAGCCAGGTTGAACCTGCCCAGAGGCAATCGGCCGGAACTGCTTCACTGGATGCTGCCGATCCCTGTCCCGATCCACGTAATCATTTAAAATATACACGCAGCCTGCAACAAGGCTAAATAAAATAAAACCAAGCAAAGTCGATACAATGGTTTCAGTGCGTATTTCCTCAAAGGAAAACAGTAATGCAGCAAATAACAGCAAATTTTTAGTCCACTGTTTCGGCCTCAGCAGTTTGAACAGACCTGAAATGGCATTGCCAGTTCCTGCTGCATGTGAGGATACCGTATTTGTTCTTGAAGACAACAATTTCCATGACTCCCTTCTAAAACTACTTCTGTCTATAAAATAACGTAAAGATCTAATCATATGTTGCTTGTATAATTTTGTAAAGAGAGTAAATGGAATTTTTTTTATTTTCGCACAAAAAAAGAGACCGTCTCCGGTCTCTTATCTTTTATCTTATTCACATGTCAAGGTGAATTCCAATTAGAATTCGAATTGCACGTCACTCAGGCGACGTTTGATTTCAGCAATTACGCGTTTCTCTTCTTCTTCGCCTTTGGCTTCAAAAGTAACGGAGAAACGTACAAAGTTACCTGCATCGTCCCAAGGTACAGACGAGATCAATTTTTCACGGATCAGGAATTGGGAGAAGTCTTCCCCGGATTCAAAGCGACGTCCGCCTACTACACCTTTTGGAGCTTCAACATACAGGAAGAAAGAACCTTTCGGTTTCTCGGCCTGGAATCCCAGTTCATTCAGTGCAGCAACCAGCAGGTCATGACGACGGGAATATTTCTCTGCAATTTTCTCCGTGATTTCCGGATGGTTCAGACCGTAGGCAGCAGCCTTCTGGATCGCGATGAATTGACCGGAATCGTTGTTGTCCTTCACATCACTGAAGGCTTTAACAACGAGTGGGTTCCCTGCGACAAATCCGATTCTCCATCCTGTCATATTGTAAGACTTGGACAAGGAGTGCAGCTCTACGCCAACATCCTTTGCTCCAGGTACAGACAGGAAGCTGAACGGTTTATTGCCGTCATAAGTCAGTGCAGCGTATGGAGCATCATGAACAACAACTACGCTGTACTTTTTCGCCCATTCAATCACTTTAGTGAAAAATTCAACCGTTGCACCTGCACCAGTTGGGTTGTTCGGATAGTTCAGATACAGCAATTTGGCACGTTTTGCGATATCTTCAGGGATCGTTGTCAGATCCGGCAGGAAGTTGTTTTCCTTCGTCAGCTGAATGTTGTACACTTCGCCGCCCAGGTATTTGGTGTGAGTACCCATAACCGGATAACCAGGCACTGTCATGATTGTTACGTCACCTGGATTGATAAAGCAGGAAGGCATCATGGCCAGAGCTGGCTTGGAACCGATCGAGTGTACAATTTCCGTTGCCGGATCGATGCCTTCAACGTTGAACACATTTTTCAGGTAAGCGGCAGCTGCTTCCTTGAATTCGGGAATCCCGTTATCCGCATAACCACGGTTCTCCGGTTTGGAGGCTTCTTGTGCCAGTGCAGCTACAATACCTGCATCTGCCATCTCATCAGGTTCACCCACGCCAAGGTCAATCAGTTCCACATTCGGGAAATCTTTTTTGGCTGAAGCTTTCGCACGTTTGATTTTCTCGAATTTATAAATGTTGGTGTCTTTACCATAGTTGGAGCCGCCAATACGGTCGGCAAAATTGGTTTGAATGTAAGTTTCTTGATATTTATCGATACTCATACCTATGTTCATCTCCTCATTTGACGCAAATTTCTACAATCTAATATGAAGCATTTGCCCATGTTTAACCATGGACAAAGTATCCGAACATTTGTACTTTCCCGAGTGGTCAGCGACTGCGCAGTGAGGCAAGGACATCTTCCATGTCTTGCGGAAGCGGAGCGGTGAATTCCAGGTACTCACCTGTGGTTGGATGAACAAAACCTAGAATCGCCGCGTGCAGCGCCTGCCCATTCATTTTGATGCCCTTGTTGCGTCCATAGATCGGATCTCCAACAAGCGGATGTCCAATAAATTTCATATGAACACGAATCTGGTGAGTTCGACCTGTCTCAAGCTTCAGTTCGAGCAAAGTGTAGTCGTTGATTCTTTCCGTAACGTTAAAATGCGTGACCGCATGTTTGCTGTTGCGTTCTGTCACTGTATACATTTTACGGTCATACGTATCTCGTCCAATGGGTGCATCGATCGTTCCCTGATCATGACTTAAATGACCATGGACAAGTGCAATATACCGGCGGTTTACACTGTGGTCTTTTAACTGCGCAGCCAATGAGGCGTGTGCACGATCATTTTTGGCAGCCATCAGCAGGCCTGAAGTATCCTTGTCGATCCGATGCACGATTCCGGGACGCAACTCGCCATTAATGCCCGAAAGATCTTTGCAATGATACATGAGTGCATTAACGAGTGTACCCGACGTATGTCCTGGTGCCGGATGCACCACAAGACCACGCGGTTTGTTAATGACAATGACATCACTATCTTCATAAACCACTTCCAGCGGAATATCTTCGGCAATGATCTCTACAGCCGTCGGCTCAGGAATCTGAAGCTCGATCAGATCACCCTCCGCCAATTTGGCATTCGCCTTCACTACGGTTCCGTTCACGGTTACCAGACCGTCTCCGATCCATAATTGAACCTGGGAGCGGGATACATCGTCCATTGCTTCGGTAATATATTTGTCAATGCGTTCCTTCTTGTGTTCAGAGGAAACGGTCCATTCCAGTCGTTCATTGTCATTCATCAGGTCCTCGTCATGTGCAGACGTGTCCCCATTAGTTTGTTCTTCGTTGTGCATTTTACTCATGATGTTCATTCCCTTCAATCTTCGCGGCGGCTTTTTCGCGCCGTCCCTCCAGAAACGTCTCCACAATAATCAGCGCTACCCCGATGCAGATCGCTGAATCGGCGATATTGAAGATGGGAAACGTGTAACTGCCAAAATTAAGCTGGACAAAGTCCACAACTTCTCCGGTCAAAGCCCGATCAAGGAAATTGCCGATTGCACCACCAAGCACCAAACTTAATGCCACAGGCAGCAATTTGTGCGGAGTATCTTTCACCTTTTGCAAATACCAGATCAAGGCAATTACCACAATCACGGTAACAACAATAAAGAACCAACGCTGGTCCTGCAAAATGCCAAAAGCCGCACCCGTGTTCCGGTGTGAAGTAATAACAAAGAAATTGCCTATGACGGGGATCTCTTCCCTAAGCTCCATTCGGGTCGCAATTAAATACTTCGTTCCCTGATCCACCAAAAATACGATAAAAGCGAGGATATAATACACCACGTTTGTTCGTCACTCCGTTCTCGTCTTTTCCAAACCATACCAGGCTTTACGCCAGACTTGTTCATTGTAGCACAGCTGTTTGGAAGTCGTCCACGAAGTGCTTTTCCCCAATCCAAATGGCAAAAACGATAACAATTCCCTTCTGTATTCCCGAGCTGATTGGTACATCCTAGACCAGAGACAAATTTCGGATTCCATTCGGACAGAAAGGGGAAAACGATGGCACATCTTACTTCACAACAAATACAATCCTTACGATCCCAATTGCTGGTTGAGAAACGTGGAATTGAACATCGGCTTGAGCAAAATGACCATTATGGCCTTAGCGGGTCAATGAGATTTCAGACGGGTGAATTGTCTCCTATTGATAATCACCCCGGTGATGTAGCCACCGAGATGTATGACCGCGAGAAAGATATTTCCCTTTTAGAGCATGATGAATTTCAACTGGAGCGTATTGACTCTGCCCTGCATTCCATCGAGGAAGGACATTACGGTACATGCGCAGTTTGTCAGCAGCCCATCCCTTATGAGCGGATGCAAGCTGTTCCCTACACCAAGTACTGCAAAAAACATCAGCCTGAAACTGTCGTTTCCGATAATCGTCCGGTCGAGGAGGAATTTCTTGCTCCGGCCTTTGGACGCACGAGCCTTGATGAGCGTGATGATCAAAACGGCTTCGATGGTGAAGATGCCTGGCAGATCGTTGAGAGCTGGGGCACGTCAAACACACCAGCCATGGCTGAAGGCCGCGACATCGACAGTTACGATGTCATGGCCATTGAAGCTACAGACGAGGTTGAGGGCTGCGTCGAAGCATATGAGAGCTTTGTCGCGACCGATATTTACGGTCATGACGTGTCTATCGTTCGCAACCGACAGTACCGGCAGTATATGGAGAATCGCGAGGGTGAAGGCTTGCTTGAGCCAGATATGGACTCGGACCCGGATTCGAACGACCTGTACTAACCTGTCTTGAAGATCACTAATATGTGTTCAGTTCAAGCTGACGCTGAACAATGCGTACGATATCGGCAATATAATCTCCGACGATCGGCAGATTGAGCGCACCCAGTACCTGCAACACATAAATGATCGTAGCTGCAAAAAACGTAAACCCGATGGCGATCCCCACACCTCGCGCTGCACCTGACAAAAGATTGAGCCCTATCAGTTTCCACGGCCGATTCAGCAATTCCGTATACTGTGCGATACGTGAACGCTCAAGCTCATTCGCGAGCCGATTGGTCAGTGTATGAAGTTCCTCAATTTTGTCATTATGGCTCTCTGACGTTGCAGATTGTGAAGTGGATGATGGCTGCTTGTCTTCATTCATGAGTTCGCTCAGTTCCTTTGGTATCTATAGAGTCTGCACAATAGAAATCATTGCCCATTTGCACAAAAACCAAACGAGCCAAGATACAGGGAATCCCTCCCTGCGTCTAAGGCTCGTTGGCTTATTCTCTATATTCTGTCCTAATTACACCTCGATATAAACCCCAATCGCTTTGCCACCTGCATCAATGCGTTGCATGTCTGCATGGGTACCGAATGTAACTTCAGTAACGAGTACATTCTCACGCAGCACCTCATCAAATGCCTCGATTGCCGCCTGAAGCTCAGGATCAACATCCAATGTGAGACGGACTCTTTTTTCAATCGGCAGGTCCAGTTTCTTCCGTGTATCCTGTACGGAACGAACAACTTCACGAACCCAACCTTCCTGTTCCAATGCCGTTGTGATTTCGGTGTTGAGGGCTACCGTCAGACCATACCCGGACGCTGAGGCAAAACCGGATTTGGCTTGTTTTTCCACCAGCAGCTCTTCACTCGTCACTTGCAGTTCCTCACCTTCCGGAGAAACCACGTTAAGCACACCTTCCGTCACCACTTTACGAGTCTCATCCGCTGACATGCCCTTGAAGAAATTCTGCAGGAAGCCAACGTTCTTGCCGTATTTTTTCCCTGCTACTTTCAGATTCAGCTTCAAAGTAAAATTAACGAATTCGGCATCGTTATGCTCGGTACGAATACCTTTGACATTGATTTCATCCTTGATGATCTCTTCATAGCTTGCCAGATCAAATCCTTTATCGAGCGATACGATTAACTCGGACAGCGGCTGACGGTTCTTGATGCCTGTTTCGTTACGCACGTTACGTGCGAGCTCAACCACTCGGCGAGCTGTCTCCATATCTTGCTCCAGATCCAGATCGATCAACGCTTCATTTGCTGCCGGGTAATCTTCCATATGCACACTCTCACCTGCAGTGAGGTTCAGATAGATATCTTCCGCGAGCATTGGTGTGAATGGTGCAACCAGTTTGGCTGTAGTCACCAGCACCTCTGTAAGTGTGCGGTAAGCATCCAGTTTATCTTCCGTCAATCCGCTGCCCCAGAAACGGTCACGGGAACGACGGATGTACCAGTTGCTCAGCTCATCAACAAATGCTTCAATCGCTTTGGAAGAGTTCAGGTAGTCATTAACGGACAGTGCCTTTTCCACAACCAGAATCAGGCTGTTCAATCTGGACAGAATCCAGCGATCCAGCTTGTGCGCTGATGGCTTGAACGGATGCTCCTGTGGATCAAATCCATCGATGGTTGCATACAACGTCAGGAAAGCATGTGTGTTAACCAACGTGTCCACCATTTTGGATTTGGCTTCGCCAACGATGCCTTTGGAGAATCGTTTGCTGTTCCACGGTGCACTGTCAGACAGCAAGGCCCACCGGAACGCATCTGTTCCATATTCTTCAATAACTTCCCACGGATCGATAACATTGCCTTTTGATTTGGACATCTTCTGTCCGTTTTCATCCAGGACGTGTCCTGTTGCCATTACTGCTTTGTACGGCGCCTTGCCTGTCAAAAGGGTAGACACTGCCAGCAAGCTGTAGAACCAGCCGCGAGTTTGGTCAATCCCTTCACAGATCATGTCAGCCGGATATTGCTGCTCAAATGTTTCCTTATTTTCAAACGGATAGTGCTGCTGGGCAAACGGCATGGAACCACTGTCAAACCAGACATCAATCACTTCCGGTGTACGTTTCATTTCATATTTGCCACAGGAACTGAGTACCTTGACTTCGTCTACATAAGGTTTGTGGAGTTCAAGGTTCTCTGGTACATCTCCTACAGCACGTGCACGCAGCTCAGCAATGCTGTGTGGAGCAAATTGTTCTCCTGTTTCTTCACACACCCAGATGTTCAGCGGTGTGCCCCAGTAGCGGTCACGGCTGATGTTCCAATCCACCAGATCCTCAAGGAATTTCCCGAAACGTCCTTCACGGACGTGTCCTGGGTACCATTCCACTTCACTATTATTTGCAATCAGCTGATCCTTGATCGCTGTAGTTTGGATAAACCAGCTGTCCATTGCATAGTAAAGAAGTGGAGTATCACAACGCCAGCAAAACGGGTAGCTGTGCTCATATTTTTCTTTGCTGAACAAGCGCCCTTTCTCGGACAGGTATCTCACGATATCAATATCGCAATCCTTCACGAAACGTCCCGCAAAATCAGTAACCTGAGCCACAAACTTACCCTCAAGGTCCACCATGTTGACAAAGCTGATGCCATTTTCACGACATACGCGGTAGTCATCCTCACCATGTGCCGGAGCCATGTGTACAATCCCTGTACCACTTGCATCCGTTACAAAGCTTGCACCCAGAATGACATTGGATTTCTCAGCCTGTACGTAGTTGAATGGCGGATCATACGTTTTACCAACCAAATCGGAGCCTTTCAGTGCCCCGATGACTTCATACTCGCCTTTGGAGTCCTTCATGACTTTCTCCACGAGATTTGTTGCCATGATGTATACTTCATTGTCCTGACGTACACGGGAATAATCCATGTCCGGATTAACGGCAAGTGCAACGTGAGAAGGAAGTGTCCAAGGGGTAGTCGTCCAGGCAAGTACAAATTCGCCGCTGTCGTCCAGCTTGAATTTGGCTGTGGCACTAAGGTCTTTGACATCCTTGTATCCTTGTGCCACTTCATGGGAACTCAGGGTAGTCTGACATGATGGGCAGTATGGACTAACACGATGTCCCCGATAAAGAAGTCCTTTCTCGTGAATCGTCGCCAGGATGTTCCATACGCTTTCGATGTAATTGTTGTCCAGCGTAATATATGGGTTATCCATATCCGTCCAGTAAGCAATGCCTTCTGTCAGATCACGCCATTGCTGCTCATATTCAAATACACTCGCTTTACATTCGTTAATGAACTTCTCCACACCGTAATCTTCGATCTCCCACTTGTGGGAGATGCCCAGCTTCTTCTGCACGCCAAGCTCCACTGGCAAACCGTGTGTATCCCAGCCTGCTTTACGAACAACACGGTAACCTTTCATGGTATTGTAACGTCCCACAAAATCCTTGATGACGCGTCCCAGCACGTGGCCGATATGCGGCTTGCCGTTCGCGGTAGGCGGTCCTTCGTAAAAGACGAAGTTCGGTTTGCCTTCGCGGTTTTCGATGGATTTTTTAAACGTATTTTCCGATTTCCACTTGTTCAACATGCGCAGTTCTCTGGCACGTGCTTTCTCTTTGACATCCACTCTTTGCATTATGATCTTCCTTTCAATAATTGGATCGTGGACCGTCCACAATTCACATCACTTCTTTTTTTGGACACAAAAAAACCTCATCCCTGGAAAGGGACGAGGTTATGCTCGCGTTACCACCCTAATTCTGTTCATCACAAACCATATCCAATCACATGGGTAGGCTTTGTCATCAACAGCACTTATGCCCCGCTTCACTACAGCAGGGTGCCGATATAACGTTCGGCTTACGGTTTCGCTTACGCACGGCAATGCATTACCGCTTCAGCGTCACTTCTCCGGGGAGATATTCGGCTATAACTCATCCATTGGCTTGCACCAAAACGCCAACTCTCTGAGGGATGAGATCATAACGTACTGAACCCGTCATGGAATCATTATTCATTATGAATATAGTTATAGCCTCTTTAGAGGCAAAAGTCAACCGGGCAGGCTGACTAATAAATTTCCTTCATTTCCCGCTCACGGTCACGGACTTCCTGTTCCCGACTCTCCAGTGCTTCCCATCCATCCTGGGACAACAGTTCGAGCTGAGCTTCAACAAGTGTACGGAAACGGGCACGATAGATGGAAGCCTGCTTTTTCAGCTCTTCCACTTCAAGAGCAATCTTGCGGGACTTCGCCAAAGACTCGTTCACGATCCGGTCAGCATTCTTCTCTGCTTCCTTCACAATGAGCTGCGCTTCTTTCTTCGCATTGTTCTTCACATCGTCGGCTGCTTCCTGCGCTATGATAATCGTTTTGCTGAGCGTCTCTTCAATTGTGGCAAAATGATCAAGCTTCTCCTGAACGGACAGCAACTGATTGCTCAGCTCTTTGTTCTCGCGAATGACGCCTTCGTAATCTTTGATGACTTGATCCAGGAACTCATTGACTTCATCCTCGTCATACCCGCGCAAGCGTCGGGAAAATTCCTTGTTATGTATGTCCAGCGGCGTTAATGGCATGCTGTCCACCTCCTGTTAAAGTTCCTTCCCGTACCGAGAAGGTTTGCAGCACATGGGTACGACCCAAAGGGCCGTGAACAAGCTGCCATCTGGCAACTTGTACGATTTGCAATTGCAGAATCAACGTTCTGATTCCAATACGGTCACAACAACCTTGTACTTCAATGTATATCGGAAACAGCGAATGTTTTTTACACCTTTATCTTAAACATTTCGACAAGAAAACGGGTTTTCCTGCAACGCCGCTAAGCAAATTTGCCGATTTTTACACGACAACGTCCCTTTTTGGTCATACCGTCCTGTTCCAGTACCTTAAAACGGCCAAAACCTTGAATGGAAACCACGTCCCCAGCTTTCAGCGGTTTGGACGGATCTTCCTCCACTTTCCAATTCACCCGGCATCGACCGGCCTTGATGGGAATCAGAACTTTACTGCGACTCAGTCGGTACACATCCGCACAAATTCCGTCCAGACGCAGGGATGCAACGGTAATATCCATCGTCTCCAGCTTGCTCTCAGACCATTTCATCTGATCCAGGGGAAGAAGCTCTGTAAACACATGAACCCGATGTACCTGATTCAATTGAAGCGATAAAAAAGCGCCGGTTTCCGCGGCCACCACGGTGTGGCACCCGTCATCCAGCACTTGGATATCTCCGATCTTGCCGCGTTTCAGTCCAAGCCCGAGCAGGGCCCCCATGTAGTCCCCATGCTCCAGCTCAGCAATTTTCTGATCGTCTGACGTAATGCTGAGCACCTGCATACCCATATCCTCATCATCGAGATACCGATAATCCGGTGCAATCAACGCACGTTTGCGTTCAGCTCCCTCGTAGCCTCCGTCCAGACGAATCTGGACGTCATTGCGACGATTGACAAGCGTTTGCAATATAAAAGCCTGTCTTGGATCAAGGAAATCCGTTAGCTTCATGTCATGAAGCTTGCCTGCACGTTCCACCCAATCCGAGGCCTTATCCACAAAATCACGCTCATCATGGCTAAAATGTTCGTAAATTTCACCACTCATCTATGTTCACCCTACCCTATCAGAAGTAGCTGATGATCGAGAGCAAACCTGATCTCGCCAGTTGAAGAGTAATTAGCGCAACAATTGGTGAAATGTCCAGCATGCCGAACAAAGGCGGAATGAAACGTCTGAAAGGACTCAAATACGGTTCCACCAATTTGGCAAGCCACTCACCAATGACGCTCTCCCGTGCATTCGGAAGCCACGACATCAATACATATCCAATAATCATGTAGAAATAAATCTCAAACAGGTAAAACACTACGAGTTGAAGTTGATACAAAAGCGGCTCACCTCATTCTGTTGTAATCTTGCTCGCTGTCAGCCAGTATTTCCGTAATTGCTCCCTGAATTTCAACGGTATCCGGCGTACAGAGAAAAATGTTGCCGCCAATTTTTGAAATACCCCCGCCCAGTGCGTATACGGTACCACTCAAGAAATCAATAACACGCAGTGCCTGGTCTTGGCGCACCCGCTGCAAGTTCACAACGACTGTACGATGTGAACGAAGGTGGTCGGCAATTTCCTGAGCTTCGTCATAGGAACGAGGTTCATACAGGACAACTTTAACATTTTTCTGGGAATGAATGCTCACAACATTATTCCCCCTTTGGTTTCTACGTTTATCAAGACTGGAGGTTTCAGCTTCCTGTTGATCCGGCTCTGAGTCCTCTTGTGCAGCCAGACGTTCGCGTTCCACAATTTCTTCCTCTTCCTGAAGTCCAAGGAAATTCATAAATTTATTCATTACGCCCATCGTGAACCCTCCTCTTTTCCTACGAGAATTGATCCCAGCCTTACCCATGTCGCCCCTTCTTCAATGGCCACTTCAAAATCATTGGACATTCCCATCGATAGCTGAGTCAATGGTTCCGATGTCAGGGCTTGTCCATTCAAATGGTCTCTTAGCTCACGAAGTCCACGAAAAACGGGACGTGTAAGCTGCGGATCTTCCTCATGGGGAGCCATAGTCATCAGACCGATGACCTTCAGGTTGCTGAAGTTACTGATCTCACGCAAAAATGAACTCGCCTGTTCAGGCTGCAATCCATATTTGCTCTCCTCACCCGAAATATTCACCTGCAAAAATGTTTCCACCTGTGTACCTAAGGCAGCTGCCTTTTTGTCCAGCTCCTTCGCCAAAGACAAACGGTCCAGTGAATGTATGTAGCGAAATTTGCCAATAACGTCCTTCACTTTGTTGGTCTGCAAATGACCAATAAAGTGCCAGGTCCCTTGCTGACCGAATGCTTCCCACTTGGCCTGTGCATCCTGCCAGCGATTCTCTCCAATATGCTCAAGGCCGCTATCCAGCACAGCGCCTGTCGTTTCAAGCGAGACGTATTTCGTAACCGCAATCACATTCACGTCTTCGCGCTGACGGCCACTGCGCTGGCACGCAGCTTCGATCTTCTGATTTACCTGTTGAATCCGCTCCTCCAATGACACAGAGGGTCACCTCTCTTCCAGCCCAATCCAGCTCGCCATTCTTCCGGTTGTTCCATTTTCCTTGCGATATGAGAAAAACAGTTCCGGGTGGCAGCTTGTACACCACGTTGTACATTCGATATGATCCGGCAATATTCCTGCTTTCATCATAATGTGTCGATTGCATTCTTTCAAGTTTAACATCGTCTTCCCGTTTCCAGATGAATGATACACGCGGCCATGCGCAGAGTTATTGTATTCATCATTACCCGGAGAAGATTCAAACCAAACCCGTACATGCTGCATGACGGCTTCATCCACTTCATAACAGCAATCCCCGATCGACGGACCAATGGCTGCACGGATATCCTGCGGCCGACTTCCGTATTCACGTTCCATCGTTTCCACCATCGACTGGGCAATACCGGCTACGGTCCCTTTCCATCCCGCATGAGCAAGCCCTACAGCTTGCTGCACTGGGTCGTAAAAATACAGCGGGACACAGTCTGCGTAAAAAGAAGTCAACAGCAAACCGGGTACATTGGTGACAAGACCATCTGTATCCTGCAGTGCTGACTGTCGATCCAGCAAGCCCCTGCCTTGATCCTCAGCCCTTATCACAGCCACATGTTTCCCGTGCACCTGCTCTCCACACGTCCAGGCTTCCACGGAAAAGCCCAGCTTCTCAGCCACAAGACGGCGGTTTGTCAGTACGTCTGAAGGATCATCGCCAACATGATACGCACAGTTTAGACTGGCGTATGGTTGACTACCGACTCCGCCCTGCCTTGTAGTAAATCCCGCCGTCATCCGGTTAAACTGTTGCCTCCACGGTTCCACATATAACAACAACGGATCTGGGCCTCCATTTGACTGTTGATCCTCAGCCCGTTCGAAATTTTGATTGTTCAGAATAAAGGGTTCCATTATCTCACCTCACAGCTTCCAGTGTACCAAATGAGCCACGTTCTGTCTCGATTATATCGTTCGGCGCTGGGAGCGGTCCAATCGCTCAAGGCGTTCGACCCGCTCCACGCGGCTGCTTTGCTGCTCATCATACATTCGAGCTTCACGATCTCGCTCATCGTAGGTCGTTTCTCTGACTTCATCCATTTTGACCAAAATGACGTCCGAACCAATCTTAACAATGTTCCTCCATGGAATAACCAGATCCGTGCCTCCTCCGAACAACCCCATGAAACGGCTGTATCCAGGTACAACGATGGCCTCAATCCGCCCCTGCTTCAAATCCAGCTCCAGATCGCTAATCTGACCCAGACGTTTGCCATCCGTTATGTTAATGACATCTTTGGTCTGAAAATCCGAGATCTTCATTCCTCTTGCCGCCGACTCACCTGTGTTCACTTTCATCTGTACTCGCCCCCTGCCTAATCCGCTTATACCGTTCACCGCTTCTATACAATATATGTTTTATGGGCGAAAAATGTCCTGTTTTTCGGCACCTCGCTGAAATAAGTAATCCTTGATCTGAGATTGAGCATTTTGTTTATGGCGTTTATTGGATTGTGATTATCTTCATTTCTGATGTCGAATAATTATAAATAAAAAAACGACCAACCGAGTATCACACCCGTTTGATCGTCTTCATGAATTAAGACAAGTTTACGTCTTCACGTGTTTCTGCATCTGCTGTATCGCGGATTTCTCCAGACGGGATACCTGAGCCTGGGAAATTCCGATCTCATCGGCGACTTCCATCTGTGTTTTCCCTTCGAAAAAACGCATGGACAGAATCATTTTTTCCCGCTGACCAAGACGATGCATAGCCTCCCGCAGTGCTATTTCCTCAATCCAGGACACATCCTTGTTTTTGTCATCACTGATCTGATCCATCACATAGATTGGATCTCCACCGTCATGATAGATCGGCTCGAAGAGTGATACCGGATCCTGAATGGCATCCAGTGCAAAAACAACATCTTCCTTGGGCACATTTAATGCTTCGGAGATTTCGAATATTGTCGGTTCACGAGAATTTTTATTGGTCAGGCTGTCACGAACCTGAAGCGCCTTATATGCGATGTCCCGCAGAGAACGGGATACCCGGATCGGGTTATTGTCACGCAGATAACGACGGATCTCACCGATAATCATCGGTACTGCGTACGTTGAAAATTTGACATTCTGGGATAAATCAAAATTATCAATGGCTTTCATCAGGCCGATACATCCAACCTGGAACAGATCATCGACAAACTCCCCCCGATTGTTAAAGCGCTGAATGACACTGAGTACAAGCCGCAGGTTGCCATTCACTAATTTCTCTCTTGCTGAGCGATCATGGTGCTGCTGAAGGGAATGGAACAATTCCCGCATTTCTGTGTTGGTAAGGACAGGCAATTTTGCGGTGTCCACACCACAAATCTCGACTTTGTTTCGGGTCATCGTGATTTACCTCCCAAGGAGAAACATTAATGTACATTATCTCCGGGGCAGGCTTTTTTATTCGTCCCTGGCATCCCTGCCATTAATACCCATTATAAAAATTACTCTCCATCAGACCATCTTATTGAACTCCTTGCGGAGTCTTTTAATGATTCTTTTTTCCAAACGAGAAATATAGGATTGGGAGATTCCGAGCAGATCCGCAACGTCTTTTTGCGTTTTCTCCTCCCCGTCCGTCAAGCCAAAGCGAAGCTCCATAATCATTCGCTCGCGTTCGGTTAATTTTTCCAATGCCTTGTGCAGAAGCTTTCGATCTACCTGCTCTTCAATATTCCGATAGATTGTATCGTTCTCGGTTCCGAGGACATCCGATAATAACAGCTCGTTTCCGTCCCAATCAATGTTGAGTGGTTCGTCAAAAGAAACTTCTGTACGAATTTTGCTGTTACGCCGCAAATACATCAATATTTCATTCTCAATACAACGGGAGGCGTACGTTGCCAGCTTGATCTTCTTTTCCGGATCAAACGTGTTGACGGCCTTGATGAGCCCAATGGCTCCGATGGAAACCAAGTCTTCAATGTTAATGCCTGTGTTTTCAAACTTGCGAGCGATATACACAACCAGGCGAAGGTTTCGTTCAATCAACATGGCACGAATCGCCGCATCCCCTGAAGAGAGCTTTTGCAGCAAAAACTCTTCTTCTTCCCGTGTCAGAGGGGGCGGCAGGGCTTCACTGCCTCCAATATAATAAATTTCCTCACTTTTCAAACCAAGCAGAAATAACAGACGGTAATACTGCAGCTGCGCCACCAGTTTCCATTTCACAAGCATGTACGTTCCTCCTATACCACATTCAGCGGCTTTTCTGTTGCTCCCGCAGAGAGAGCCGTAGACTGCGCAGAGGCAGCGTCTTGCACAAGCTCAGGGTGAATGACCGCACGGTACTTTCCTTCTGACGACAATACTCCGCCATCCAGCCCGATTAAAACCTTTGTTGTCTCGTAACACATTTGATCCAATGTCACTCTCACCCGATCAGGCTTGATCGCCAGCATAAATGCAGTCCCTTTGTTAATACCTCGATAGGGCACCAGTCTTAATCGACCCTGCCAGCGGAAGTCCTCCTGATCCAGCTCCATGATAAGGTTGTCCGGCGATTCTTCCTTCAACCTTCCTTTCCAGGAAGCTGGCAGCATGTCTTGCCACAGTGAAACCTCCATCACCATAACCGGCAAACGGGACAGGGGGTCCGTTAGTTGATTACCGGTATCCACGAGGCCTGTACAAGAAATATTTACATCGTCGATAAAAACCTGCACTTGTCCCAGATAGGTTGTCATACGGTCTGATTTGCGCTTGGAACTTTGCACGGCTTTGAATAAAAACAGCACGGCAAAGAATACGATAAAGGTAAACCAGAAGGCGATCTTCAGATCAAAAGTCATTCCGCCCGAAGCTGTAAACCAGATACCGTTAAACAGCTCGCCTGTACTCTGAAGCATATAGTGTATCCCTAAAATGCCTCCGGCAGCGACGAAGTTAATGACATAGAAGGTGCCCAAATTCCTCATGAAAACCTGGAGGCCCTTAAAACCAAATGCGATAAACAGCATCACCAGTGACAAACCAAACTTGATCAAAAAGGTGAACATAAAATCAAACTCCGGCACAAACATCATGACGACATAGAGGGCCCCCACAATGGAAGACAGCAGCCATCTCCACCAGACCAGCTTCGTTTTGCGCATCCAGGCTGTAAGTCCGATGAGTGCACCGTCAATACACAGGTTTGTCAAAAAAATAAGATCTACATAAACGACCAACTCTTCACCTGCCTCGTACCAAATATCGGGTTAACGTTGTTCCGATATTCTATGAGCATACACACAAGTATAAGGAGCTCCCTGTTCAAAGTCTGTCTAATCATGGGGGCATCGTTTCAACTTTTTTTGTCGGAATTCCTCATGCCCATTGTTCAGAATTTGTTCATTCGTGTGTGATACGCTGTATATAGACAGAAAAACCCGGTATCTCCATAAGGAGAACCGGGTTTGGATTGAAAATAAATGCAGTTTTAGTCGTTGTTATTATTGCGTGAACGATTGCGCAAAAATGTCGGAATATCCAGCTGATCGTTGCTCGGCTGATTCCCGAATGGGCGCAGATTCGGCGAGCGGTTTTCAGCAGGCTCACTCGCAGGTGTCGGTTTGCGTCCTGGTGGTGGTGAAACAGGCTTGTCTTCAAAACCAGTTGCAATAACCGTAACCTTGATTTCTTCTTTCAGATTTTCATCAATGATGGCACCAAAGATCATGTTCACTTCCGGATCGGAAGCAGACGTGACAATTTCTGCGGCTTCATTGACTTCATAGAGTGACAGGTTAATGCCACCGGTGATGTTCATGATAACCCCGCGCGCACCTTCAATAGACGTCTCCAGCAAAGGACTCATGATCGCTTTGCGAGCTGCCTCAGCCGCACGATTTTCACCAGTTGCTTCCCCGATTCCCATCAGGGCAGATCCACGCTCAGTCATAATGGTTTTTACGTCTGCAAAGTCAAGGTTGATCAGACCCGGTACAGCGATCAAATCCGAGATACCTTGTACCGCTTGACGCAATACGTTATCTGCTTGACGGAACGCTTCAAGCATTGGTGTCTTTTTGTCCACAATCTCCAGCAAACGGTCATTTGGAATGACAATCAGCGTGTCGACTTTTTCCTTGAGAGCCTCAATCCCTTGCTCTGCATGGCTGGAGCGTTTGCGTCCTTCAAATGTAAATGGACGAGTAACCACACCAACGGTAAGTGCACCGCATTCTTTGGCAATCTCAGCAATAACTGGAGCTGCTCCCGTACCTGTACCACCGCCCATACCGGCTGTAACAAATACCATGTCCGCACCTTTCAATGTGTTCATGATCAGATCACGGGATTCTTCCGCTGCTTTTTTACCTACGTCCGGGTTGGCACCCGCGCCAAGACCTCGAGTTAATTTATCACCGATTTGCAATTTATGTTCGGATTTAGCCAGATGCAATGCTTGCGCATCCGTATTCACCGTTATAAATTCCACACCTTGTACACCATTTTCGATCATACGGTTGACTGCGTTGCTGCCGCCGCCGCCTACACCGATGACTTTTATTTGAGCCAAGCTCTCCATCTCGAAATCAAATTCCAACATATTATTCCATCTCCCCCTCAATGTGCATGGATGGCCCGTCCAATTTTTTGATTGAACCGAATCAATTTCATATATCGACGAACGAAAGCGTATATATTAATACCAGCGCATTCAGACGGCTTCTAGAAGTATGAAATAGATTCAACCTGTTATATAAATTCGCTGAACATATTTTTCAGCCGTTCGAACAAACCCGGTTTTTGCTCCGATTCCGGAGACGCACTCGGTTTAACACGGTTGGTCGGTTTCTTGTTGTTGTTATTATTGTTGCTGCCACCGCCGCTGCTGATCGATGGACGAATACGCAAACTGCGAATTACACTGTGTAAAATGCCGACCCCGCTTGTGTAGCCCGGGTCGCGTACACCGATATAATCCGGAACTGCAATTCGAACCGATGCAGCAAGCTCATGCTGTGCTACTTGCAGAACACCTGGCATCGAGACGGTCCCTCCCGTTAGTATATAACCTCCGGGAAGCTCTGTGTAACCCAGGCGCTTCACTTCCTGGGAAATCATCTGGAATATTTCCTGAACACGCGGTTCGATAATTGCGGCGAGGTCTTCCTGAGAGAATTCCTTGTCCACATTGCTACCGATTCGTGTTACTTTGAACATGACGTCGGCCGCAGCATCATCAAGCCATGCACAACCGTACTTCAACTTCACCTTTTCGGCTTGATCTGTTAGCGTACGCAATCCATATGCGATGTCGTTCGTAACAAACTCACCGCCAATAGGCAGCGTTGACGTTGCAACAAGACTGTCTTCTTCAAAGACAGCGATGGTTGTTGCACCTGCTCCAATATCAACAAGAACAGATCCCATCGTTTTTTCATCCTTGGATAAAGCAAGCTGACCTGCTCCCAGTGACATGAGCACCAGATCGCTTACCTTCAGACCCGCTTTTTCAACGCAGCGCAAAAGATTATGTATCGCGGTTTTTGCACCCGTAATGATCGTTGCCTCAACTTCCAGTCGAACACCAATCATACCACGGGGGTCCTGTATGCCCTCCAAGCCGTCTACAACATACTGCTTGGCGACAACATCAATAATTTCCCGTTCCGGCGGAACCGCAATCACCTCGGCTGCTTTCAACACCCGTTCCATGTCTTCTTCTCCGATTTCACGATCCTCGTTAGACACTGCCACGACGCCGTGACTGCTCATCAGTCCGATATGATTTCCCGAGATTCCAACATATACTTCGGATATTTGAATACCTACCATACGTTCTGCATGATCCACTGCATTGCGGATCGACTGCACCGTCTGATCGATATCTACGATTACACCTTTGCGAATTCCCTCCGAGTCGGCAGATCCAACTCCAATAATATTAAAGGTTCCATTATTAATTTCCCCAATAATAGCGCGAATTTTGGATGTACCGATGTCCAAACTAACAATGATGTCATTGTTGCTCAAGTCTGTGGCACCTCCTGACTCCAATAGTAAAATACGTTCGGGTTTAAACACTCTTAAAACATATTCAACACACGTTAGGCTTTCCCTCTTTTTTCTACAATTTTTTTGGGTGGCAAGATCTGGTTGCGAGACATAAAACCTTGAAGAAAAAAGAAGGAGACAACTGATGTGCCATAAGTTCAAGTGTATCATTTTTTCTCCATCTCAGAAAGAATAACTTTCACGGATGAAACAGGGTCAAACCCCGACCCTGCTTGGACTTTTGATTACCTGTCGCAGCTGATTAGCAAGAACATCAGGGTGTTGCTCCCAGCTCTGCATCATCTTCAGGGTCATCTGCGATGAAAGGCACATAGGTATCTGCCTCCAGCATCGTGATCTTCCCTGGCCTCTCGGTCTCAATAACCTGGTTCAAATACTCCACCTTATCCGGCAGCTTAGAGATCGTGGTAATCACTTCAAACTGTGATTTGGTGTACAACCGGATCTGATCCGGGAATGAAGGCGTCGGGTTTGGAATAATTTCCGATATATCCGTCGTCAATTCATTTGGAATCTTGGCAAGAGTCTCACTCAGCTTTTCCTTGAGCGGATCACCCGCTTTCCACTGTGTCAAAATGGGCTTCTCCACAGCAATTCCAATATTGGCCGGGACGGTCAAGCTTGTCCCGCTGGCCAGGATGGCCTGGAGTGTACCATCCGAGCCAAGTTCATAGGCAACGGTCGGGTACTCCTGAATCTTAATATGAACAATGCCAGGGAATTGTTTATCCACCGTTACATTCGCTACCGCCTTAAACATCTTCAAACGCTCGATCACCTCAGCGGAGCTTGTCCCGAAAAACTGATCGCCTTCCTTCAGACCACTTTTCTCCAGTAGTTCGGAAGTTGTCGTGTATACATTACCCGTAATCTCAATGCTCGAAATCCGGCTCATGGAAGAGCGAAAGAACAGCACGGCAAGCAATACAATAAAAAGAAGTAACAGAATAAGAACAATTTTACGGCTTGTGTTTCCTTTGGGCCGGTTCTTCTTCAGAACCGGAATTTGACTTTTAGGCATAGGTCGCGCTCCACAAAGCCTTCGGTCCCCTCCCGCAACTCACGAAGAAGGGGACTCAAAGGACGTTAATTGGCAAAATCCAGCTGTTTCGAAACGGGGGACTGTCGCTCAACCGAAGCTCCAAGACTTTGGAACAGCTTCTCGATACGGTCGTACCCTCTGTCAATATGATGCACTTGCTCGACAACCGTTTTTCCCTGGGCTGCAAGGCCAGCAATAACCAGAGCTGCACCTGCTCGCAGGTCGGTTGCTTCAACTGTAGCTCCGTATAATCGGGGGACACCACGGATAAAGGCTGCATTCAGATCGACTGAAATATCTGCACCCATAACGTTAAGCTCATCCACGTGTTTGAAACGTCCCTCGAATACCGTCTCCTTCATCACGCTGAACCCGTCCGCCAGACTTAGCAAAACCATGATTTGAGACTGCAAGTCTGTAGGAAACGAAGGGTACGGCGATGTCACAATGCGGTCCACGGATTTGGGACGGCTCATACAGCTCACCGTCATTATATCATTGCAGACTGTGATTTGAACACCAGTGCGCTTCAACACATGTATAAGTGAAGTAAGATGTGCCGGGTTACAGTGCGTCAGGGTGACATTACCTCGTGTTGCTGCAGCTGCAATCATAACCGTTCCAGCCACAATCCGATCAGGTATGATCTCATAGGAACATGGACTCAGTTTATCCACACCGTTAATCGTGATTGTATTGGTACCAGCTCCAATAATACTTGCACCCATAGCGTTTAGAAAATGCTGTAAATCTTGAATTTCAGGTTCTCGGGCTGCATTAAATATCGTAGTTGTGCCCTCAGCCATAACGGCTGCCATCATGATATTCTCCGTGGCTCCCACACTCGGGAAGTCCAGATGGATATCGGTACCCACCAGCTCAGGTCCACGGCAGATGATCTGTTGATCCTGCTCTTCAATCGATGCTCCGAGCGCTTCCAGGCCCCGGAGGTGAAGATCAATCTTGCGTTCTCCAATAGCACAACCACCTGGCTGATACACGGATACTTGCCCAAACTTAGCCAGCAATGGCCCCATCAAAAAAATGGAAGAACGCATCTGTTTCATTAGATCCTCAGGCACATCATATGACCGGATGGACGACGTATCTATCGTCACTGTTCCCTGTTCATGCCGACACGTGCATCCAAGCCGTTCCAGGATATACAGCATTACTTCAATGTCCAGCAAGTGCGGAACGTTGTGCAGGGTAACCTCTCCATCTGCCAACAAACTTGCAGCCATGATCGGTAAAGCGGCATTTTTTGCTCCATGGATGCGTATGGATCCTGAGAGGGGTTTCCCGCCTTCAATCACCAATTTGTCCAATGTATCACCTCCGGGGTTTACCGCTCACCCACTACGAAGACTTCCGGTACCAGGTTAATACCGTTTTGAGATGATATAGTGCTCTGAATTTGCTGCATAAGGGTGATAACGTCCTCTGCTGTTGCTTGACCGGTATTGACAATAAAATTGGCATGCATGGTGGATACCTGTGCGCCTCCCTGTGTCAATCCTTTTAGCCCTGCTGCTTCAATCAGCCGGGCCGCGTGGTCACCGGGTGGATTTCGGAATACACTGCCTGCACAAGCCATCTGCAGTGGCTGGGTTAGGCGTCTGCGGTCTTTGTAAGCCGCCACCGTTTCCGAAATGACTTTGCGCTCGCCTTGCCGAAGGACAAATGTAGCTTCAAGCACAATGCCTCTCCGTTCATGCAGTACAGAGTGGCGATACGCAAATTCCATGTCCTCCTTGCTGTAACGTACCAATTCGCCTGTCTCCAGCACAATCTCAGCGGAATGAAATATGCGTGACACATCCGATCCATGGGCACCAGCGTTCATATACACAGCTCCACCGACGGTTCCGGGAATACCACTGCCAAACTCCAGTCCGGTCCACTCCTTTTTGGCAGCAACCACACTGAGTTTCACAAAGGAATGTGCTGCTCCTGCCGTTACGCCGTCATCGTGAAACTCCGCGTAATCGAAGCCATTCCCTGGTTTCACGACAATGCCGCGTATTCCCTTGTCAGACACCAGCATGTTTGATCCGCGTCCAAGCTGCATCCAGGGTATCTGATGGTGATGCAGCAATTGAACGAGATGAACCATCTGTTCCTTGTTTTCCGGTATAACCAGCGCGTCCGCAGGACCGCCGATTTTCCATGTGGTGTATTTGGCCAGCGGCTCGTTTTCAAGGATCATACCGACATTATTCTGGGATAGTATTGATATCCACTGATGCATGCTTGAATCCTCCTTTGCCTCAAACCGCCGAGCACAGTCTCTGAGCAAACCGTGATATGGCGCCATGGAACGATTGTCACAATTTATACGGTATCTTATGTCAGTCCTGCCTTGTGTGTGACAATCGCCCAGAACGCACTTTACTCGCGTACAGCAAGCCTTCGAATCTCACTCACCAGCACCTCGGCCGCATCCGGCTTGCCAAGCTCCCGGGAAGCAGCTGCCATGCGTTTGCGTGCTGCTTCATCATTCATGATGCTGGCAATAGCTTCATACAGTACCTTTCCCGACAGATCCTTCTCCAGCATGGTTACTGACGCACCCCCGCCTTCCAGAGTACGCGCATTGGCTTCCTGGTGATTGTTTGTCACGTTGGGTGACGGAATCAGAATGGACGGGATGCCGAGCGATGTAATTTCTGCCAGGAATGAAGCCCCTGCACGATTCACAATTAACGAAGTGCAGGCAAGCACTTCAGGCATGTTGTGAACATAAGGAAGCACATGCAAATGGTTTGGCATCGTTCCAAGTGAACTGCGGATCGCTTCCCGTGTTTCGTCAAAATAGGATTCGCCCGTTACATAAACCACATGTACATCGTCCAGTTTCTCGAGCATGGGAGCCATGTCCACCATCGCTTTATTGATCGCTTTTGCCCCCCGGCTGCCACCAACAACCAGCACAACTCTGCTGTCCATCGGCACCCCCAATGTGGCAAAGCCCCGATCCCGACTGGCCTTGGCTACCGTAGTTGCCCGCGGGTTACCCGTGTATACTACTCTTTTGGCACCGGAGAACGCCTTCTCGGACCCTTCAAAGCTAACCGCAACGGTATCTACATAACGAGTGAGAAACTTATTGGTTAAGCCTGGAATCGCATTCTGCTCATGAATAACACTTGGAATACCAAGCTTGGCTGCCGCATAGACGACAGGTCCGCATACATAGCCACCCGTACCAATGACTACATCAGGTTTGAATTCCTTCAGCATTTTTTTCGATTTACGAACGCCCTGAATAAATCTCATCACCGTCTTCAGATTGTCCACGGACAACTTTCGGCGAAAACCTGTAATATCAATGGATTGAAACGGAATGTTCTCCTGCGGCACCAATTTGCTCTCCAGCCCGCGGGTACCTCCAATATATAAAAATGTCGAGTCGGGATTTTCCGCCTCACATTGCCTTGCTATGGCAACGGCCGGATAGATATGTCCACCGGTACCGCCGCCGCTTAGTACGACTCGCATCGCATAGTCACCTCGCATAACGTGATAAGTTCAATAATATGCCTAATGCTGTCAGCATCAAGGTTAGGGATGATCCGCCATAACTAATCAGTGGAAGGGTTATCCCTGTAACCGGCATGAGCCCGATGACAACGCCGATATTAATAATGACCTGTACTGCCACCATTCCGATAATGCCGACACCCAGCAAACTGCCAAAAGGATCCGGTACGGTCATCGCAACACGCATCCCCCTCCAGACCAACTCCAGGAACAAGAGGAGTACAATCAGACCACCGATAAAACCAAGCTCTTCAGCCAAAATGGAAAAAATGAAATCCGTTTGCGGTTCAGGCACGTAGCTGTATTTTTGCCGGCTCATCCCCAGTCCCAATCCCGCCAGGCCGCCAGGACCGATCGCATATAACGATTGTATGATTTGATAACCGGCACCAAGCGGATCTGACCAGGGGTCCAGAAAAGCCGTTATTCGCTTCAATCTGTAGGGAGCAGCCGCAATCAATGCAGCGAATCCCGCAGCACCGCCAAGGGCAAGCAGCAGCAAATGTTTCATCCGCGCTCCTGCCGTAAAAATAATCAGCATGGATGCACCCATCATCACGGTGCCTGTCCCCAAATCGGGCTGCAGCATAATGATTCCGAAAGCGAGCCCAATCAATCCGAGCGGAGGCAACAGGCCCGTTGTGAATGTTTTGATCTTCCCCGGCTCCTTGCTTAACCAATGGGCCAAAAACAAAATCATGCCCAGCTTCATGAATTCAGAAGGCTGAATACCGAATGAACCAATGCCGAGCCAGCTTCGCGCCCCACCTCGAACCACACCGATCCCAGGGATCAACACCGCGATCAACATAATAAAACAGGCAATCAATATCGGCTTCGCATATTTCCGCCAGACCCGGTAATCCACATTGGCTGTAACAAACATGGCAGCCAGTCCGAGTCCTGCGAATAACAGCTGTCTTTTGACAAAATAAAATGAATCGCCATAGTCATGAAAGGCAAGCACCGAGCCTGCACTATAGACCATGATAATGCCGATGGCAAGCAATGCCACAATACAAATCAGGAGCCAGATATCCGGCGCCGGTCGCGTCTGTTTCATCAGGAGGCCACCCCTTGCATGGAAGTAGGGGCTTTTCCACCCCCCTACTTACAAGTTATGCGCCGCCTCTTTAAAAATGCGTCCCCGCTCTTCATAAGAAGCAAACATGTCCCAACTTGCACACGCTGGTGACAGTAAGACAACATCACCTGGGGCCGCAAGCAGCGACGCTTCCGTTACTGCAGCGGTTAACGTCCGGGCAGCATCCTCCTCATTATCGACGACCTTAATTTGCTTTAATCCCGCCAGCTCAGCAACCTTGGCGATTTTCTGACGTGTTTCTCCGAGAGCAACGACCGCTTTCACCCGTTCTTGGAACACAGGTAACAGCTCCATCATGTCTGAGCCTCGATCCAGTCCTCCAGCGATCAATACAACCGGCTCCTTGAAGGAGTTCAGTGCCATCACTGTAGCCTTCGAATTGGTAGCCTTGGAATTGTTGTAGTACGTTGCACCGTTATGCTGCAGTACATACTCCAAACGGTGTTCAACCCCCTTAAACTCGGAGAGGGGCCCCGCAAGCACAGCAGGGTCAGCTCCAGCCGCTACAGCAATGGCTACCGCGGCTAGCGCATTTCCCACATTGAAGCGTCCAGGAATGCCGATGTCCTCCACATCAATGACAATGTGATGATTGCCTTGCCCGTCGGCATATATCACCTGACGCTTCACATCATCATCTTCTCCTTCCACGTAAGGAGGATCAGCGTACACGCCAGCATCCAGCTTCTCTGTCAAGGAGAACGGAAGCAGCCTGCTTTTAATATAAGGAACCAGCCCCCGGCACACAGGATCATCCCAGTTCAGAATGGCTACATCGTCGGGATGCTGATTGGCAAATATTTTGGCCTTGGAAGCCACATAATCATCCATGTCCCCATGGTAATCCAAATGTGTCTCTGCAACGTTAAGCAAGCTCGCGATCCGAGGACGGAAGTCAACAGTCCCTTTAAGCTGGAAACTGCTGAGTTCAACGACCATCCAGTTATCGGCAGCAGCCTGTTCTGCGGCTTCGCTGAGTGGCGTACCGATATTTCCGGCAACGATTGGCTTCAAACCTGCTTGCTCCAGCATTTTGCCAACCCATGTCGTTGTCGTTGTTTTACCGTTGGAGCCTGTAATGCCAATCATTGGCGCAGCACAGAGATGGTATGCAACTTCCACTTCTGTCACGACTTCGATTCCTAATGAAAGGGCCTGCTGCACTGGAGGTGCCTGATAAGGGATGCCCGGATTTTTGACCACCAGCTTCACACCGGTGTGAATCAGATCATCCGGATGACCTCCGCATACAACAGAAATTCCCAAAGCCTCCAATTCGGATGCTTCGGGACACTGTTCCCTCTCTTTTTTATCATTAACTGTGACCTTCGCTCCCGCACGGTCCAGCACTTTGGCAACCTGCACGCCGCTCTTGGCCAGTCCGAGCACAACAACCTGTTGTCCGCGATATGATTCAGGATGGTTCATGATTTACAACCCCTTGTTGAGATAAAGTCCAAGAGCGGCCAAAATAGCACCTACCGCCCAAAAGGTAATAACAACCCGCCATTCCGACCAGCCGCTTAATTCAAAGTGGTGATGAATGGGACTCATTTTGAATACACGCTTGCCCCGAGTCTTGAAGGAAACCACTTGAATAATAACGGATAGAATCTCGATGACGAACACACCGCCAATGATTACAAAGAGAAGCTCTGTCTTCGTAACAATGGCAACTGCACCAATGGCACCACCAATGCCGAGCGAGCCCGTGTCTCCCATAAATACTTTGGCCGGATGCGCATTGTACACGAGAAAACCAAGCACAGCACCAATCATTGCTGCTGCACACACGGCTGCCGGCATGGAAGTTGCCTGCATCGCCACAATTGCAAATGCACCAAAAGCAATAGCGCTAATTCCGGACAGCAAACCGTCCAGACCATCCGTAAAGTTAACGGCATTGGTGATGGCGAGCATCATGAACACCACAAACGGATAATAGAACCATCCAGTCCAGTCGAAGGAGACAGATGTTCCGGGAATGGAGATCGCTGTGCTGTGCCCATTCTGGATGAGCAAGAAACACATCACTGCACTGAAAAACAGTTGCCCCAGCATTTTTTGTCTGGCGGTCAGTCCCAGTGAACGTTTGAATACAATTTTGATATAGTCATCCAGGAAGCCGATCAGTCCAAAACCGAGTGTAGCTACGAGCAGGACGTAAAAATCCGTATTCTTGACTGCCGAAAATTTCAAAAAGGCTAATGTAAAGGCAAGCAGGATGACAACCCCGCCCATCGTCGGTGTCCCGCTTTTTTTCAAATGGCTCTGCGGCCCGTCTTCCCGAACTTGCTGACCGAATTTCATTCGGCGCAGTAATGGAATCAAAAGCGGTGCGGCAATCACCGCCAAAATAAATGAAACACCGATTGTTAACAGTAATACCTGAAAATCCATGGGTTCACCCCTCTAGTCTACTCGATTCTGTAATGGTGCTATTTTTAGTGATTCGACCACGTCCTCCAGCTTCATACCCCGGGAGGCCTTGAACAAGACTACGTCTCTGGAATGCAAGTTCTCCAGCAGGTAACGGGTCATCTCTTCCTTGTTTTCAAATGAATGTACAGCTTCTGCAGGCATATGAAGTTTTGCCCCTTCAGCTATGTTTGCTGATAACGGTCCATAGGTCAGCACCAAGTCCATTTTTGCTGGAGTTATATATTCCCCTATGCCGTGGTGAAGTTCTTTTTCCTGAGGCCCCAGCTCCAACATATCTCCAAGTACAGCTACTTTGGAATGATACCCTTTCAGGCCATCCAGCACATCAATAGCAGCTTTCATCGAGGTTGGACTGGCATTGTATGCATCGTTGAGCATCGTCAGTCCGCTGACCCCCTGAAGAACCTCAATGCGCATGCCCGTCAATTTCAATTGCGACAACCCTGAAGCAATCTGTTCAGCTTTCACACCAAAATGACGTGCAACAGCAAGCGCAGCAAGACAATTAACGACGTTGTGTGTGCCGAGTAAAGGAAGCGTAAGAGCCTGTTCCCCGGATTGTTTTGTGGTGAATACAACTCCGTTCTGCGCATTCATGAGTCCGGTCGGATAATCATCATTGTCTGTTTGCAGTCCAAACGTAAATCGCTCAAGACCCTCGGGCTGCTTCGTCTCCGCTTCAGCAAGCACTTGCTTGATCAACGGCTCGTCTCCGTTATAGATCAACAGTCCGCCTGGTTTCATGCCTGCAGCAATTTCAGCTTTTGCTCTGGCAATCTCCAGTCTGGAGCCAAGCTGCAGCAGATGGGATTCACCAATGTTTGTAATAATGGCGATGTCAGGCTGGGCGATCAAAGATAATGCCTCGATTTCTCTTCGGCCGCTCATGCCCATCTCCAGAATCACAATCTCGGTATCCTGCTCCATGCTTAACACCGTAAGCGGCAGTCCGATATGATTATTGAAGTTGCCCTGTGTCTTATGCACCTTGAAGGTGGTAGACAGAATGGCATCCACAATGTCCTTTGTTGTTGTTTTGCCATTACTTCCCGTGATGCCAACGACAGAGGTTTTGCTTTCAGCTAAATAAGCAGATGCAAGTGTCTGTAGAGCTGTCAACGTGTCATCGACTACAATGACGCCACCGCCCTGCGGGGCATCACCATGGTCTTTTTGCCATAATGCCCCTGCGGCTCCCTTTTCTAAACAGGCTTGCACAAATTCGTGCCCGTCAAACCTTTCGCCTACAAGCGGGATGAACAAGCTGCCTTCTACAGGCTTGCGTGAATCTGTAAACACGCCTTCAACGTGAACTGCTCCATAAGCAGCAAGGTCGCTTAATGTTCCTCCGCACATTTCGGCTAATTGTGCCAATGTTCTTTTTATCAATTGGATTTGCCCCTTATCGCCTCTTTGGCTATGATCCGATCATCAAAATCCGTTTTGGTTGTTCCGATGATTTGATAGGTCTCATGACCTTTGCCCGCAATCAATACTACATCGGCTGGGCTTGCCATTTCAATAGCCTCATGAATCGCCTGACGACGATCTACAACCATGAGGTAACGATCCGATGATACACCTTCTTCCACCAGACCCACTTCAATATCTTTGAGGATCAGATCCGGATCTTCCGTCCGTGGATTATCGGAAGTGACAAAAACAATGTCACTGTACTTTGCTGCAATTTTCCCCATTAATGGACGTTTGGTCCGATCCCGGTCTCCCCCGCATCCGAACACGCAGATGACACGTCCTTCTGCAAACTCTTTTACCGTCCGCAGCACGTTTTCCAATCCGTCCGGCGTATGAGCGTAGTCAACAATGACAGCAAACGACTGACCTTCGTCTACGGCTTCAACACGTCCGTCTACACCAGGCACAGTCTCCAGACTGCGTTTGATCTCTTCCAATGGTACACCTTCAACAAGTGCAGCAGAGATTGCAGCCATGGCGTTATAGACGTTGAATTTTCCTACCATGCGCAAGCTAATATCTGTACTGCCTGCGAATGTATCCACATGGAAAGACGTGCCCTGTGATGTGATCGAGATTTTGGATGCCCGTACATCAGCGCCCTCTTCCATGCCGTATGTAATCACTTCAGCTGCGGTGACAGATTTGAAATAATCTGCAGAAGGATCATCCGCGTTAATAATTGCAAATTTGCGACGGGAAGCATCCTCAGTGTACTCGTTGCCAAGTCTTGCAAAGAAGAGACCTTTGGCTGCGCGGTACTCTTCCATGGAATTGTGATAGTCCAAATGGTCTTGGGTCAAATTGGTGAATACAGCGGTCCGGAAATCCGTTCCTTTTACACGTCCCTGCTCCAAAGCATGCGACGAAACTTCCATTACACAGCAATTCGTGCCTGCTTGAACCATATCATACAGACTCCGCTGCAGATCAAGAGCTTCTGGCGTTGTTCCTGACATCGGATAGGTACGGCCGTCGTAACGCATTTGAATGGTACCGATCAAACCCGTTTTTTGTCCATGATCACTCATGATTTTTTCAATCAGATATGTGGTTGTTGTTTTGCCGTTGGTTCCTGTTACACCAATCATATTCATCTTGTGACTTGGTGAGTCAAAAAAGGAGTCCGCCAGTACAGCCATTGCAAAACGACTGTCTTTGACCAACAGCTGTGGCACAGGCAATTCCAGTTGTCGTTCCACAACCAATGCTACAGCTCCAGCGTTAACAGCTTTCTCTGCATAATCATGTCCGTCTACGGTATGTCCCGGAAGACAGATAAACAGATCTCCCGGTTGTACCTGGCGGGAATCTGTCTGTAAGTTCTGGCATTCTGTATTTGGCTCGCCAATCAGGCGGGCAGTTGTCAGCTTTGATGCAAATTGTTTTAAAAGCACATGAATAACCTCACTTCTCCAAGTTTACTTCTGCACAGGGCAATTCATTTTATTAATATCGTCCATATAGCCATTTAATGAAACGCAACTTTTTGAATTTTGTTGCGGTAGGAACCGGAGCCGGTTAAGGCTCCTGTCCTTCTTCTTCCGTATGCTCGTGTGCATCATTCAGCACATCACTCATGTAGATTCGTATGGTTGAACCCTGCTCTACCCTTGCTCCAGGCTTCGGAGCCTGGTTAATTACGTACTTCCCGCTGCCGGACTTTGCCAGCATAAAGTTCATGTTGAGATCTTCGTACAGATCCTCAACCGTTGCACCTGTCAGGTCGGGCACGGTGACAATTTTTGTTTCACCATACTTGTATTCTTTTGCGACCTGATCCTTACGTACCGGGACATTCATGTAATGCAGCGAGTCTTCAAGTATATTCTGTACAATTGGAGCGGCTACAACGCCCCCGAACTGAATCCCTTTGGGATTATCGACAGCCGTGTACACCACGATCTGCGGATCATCTGCTGGAGCAAACCCAATAAAGGATACAATATGCTCGGTAGAGGAATAACGTCCGTTAATAACCTTCTGGGCTGTACCCGTTTTGCCACCTACCCGGTATCCATCAATGAAAGCCGGTCTTCCTGTACCCTTTGCAACAACACTTTCCAAAGCTTCACGAACCTGCTTGGAGGTATCCTCGGAGATGACCTGCCGTACAAGCTCAGGCTTGACTTCTTCCATGACTTCTCCCGTTTCAGGATGAACCCATGCCTTCGTCACATAAGGTTTGTAGAGCTTGCCACCATTAATGGCCGCTGATACAGCCGCCACTTGCTGAATTGGCGTAACGGAGACACCTTGACCAAAAGCAGTCGTTGCAAGTTCGACAGGACCCACTCGAGACAGTTTAAACAATATACCACTCGCTTCGCCACTGAGGTCAATACCCGTTTTGGTTCCGAATCCGAAGTCTTTGATGTAAGAGAACAGGGACTCTTTTCCCAGCTTTTGACCAAGGGCCACAAACCCGGGGTTGCAGGAGTTTTCCACGACTTGCAGAAATGTCTGACTGCCATGCCCACCCTTCTTCCAGCAGCGCAGGCGGGCGCCTCCGACTTCAACATATCCTGGGTCAAAAAATTGATCCTGCTGCAGATTTACTTTTTTCTCTTCCAGTGCTGCTGCCAGGGTAATAATTTTAAAGGTTGAACCGGGTTCGTATGTCATCCAAATCGGTAAATTCCGGTTATAGATTTCAGACGGGTACTGCTGGTAATCCGCTGGTTCATACCCAGGCCTGCTGGCCATGCCGAGCACTTCGCCCGTTTTGGGATTCATTGCGATGGCCAGAGCGGAATTAGCCTGGAATTTGACCATGGCCTGATCCAATTCTCTCTCCATGATGGACTGAATTGATTTGTCGATGGTCAGCTCCAGGTTTAGACCATCCCTTGGTTCCACATACTTCTCAGATGAGCCCGGCATAAGCCTTCCGGCCGCATCGGACAAGTAGGACACACTGCCATTTAAACCGGTCAACTTCTCGTCATATCTTTTCTCAACTCCGGTCAATCCTTGGTTATCAATACCTGTAAAACCAAGAATATGAGCAGCCAGGTCATCATAAGGATAAAAGCGTTTATTATCCTCTGCAACAACGATACCCGGAAGCTTCAAATCACGAATGCGCTGAGCTTTCTCCATCGTAATTTTGCGGCCGCCGGGTTGTAGTCTTACAATCAGTTCTCTTTTCTTGATGGTTGCCAGCACTTTCTCTTCCGTCATTCCAAGCAAAGGCGCCAGCGCTTTCGCCGTAGTCTCTGCTTCCTTGACCTGAGCAGGAATTGCCATAATCGTCGGAGTAGTCACATTATAGGCAAGAGAGGTACCATTGCGGTCCAGAATCTCTCCCCGTTTGGCTGAATAAGGAATATTACGCCGCCAGGACTCCTCCGCTTTTGCAGACAATTCCGGTCCTTTCCCGAGTTGTACATAAGCAAGCCTGATGACCAGGGCCGAAAATAACAAAACCAAAATGAGCAAACTCCATAACAGTCTGCGCCGTAGATTTACACTTGAACCCTTCACGAAAAGATCCCCCCACTCGTCCCAAAATCATGACCTCGTTCATTCATGAATATTCGGGACAACCGGGGGTTAGAACAAGCTGTAAAGGATTGCTATGGAAGGACGGGATCGACCGCCGCATCGGAAGACGGTTCTGTCTCATTGGTTGAAGTCTTGGTTTCATCAGAGCTGCTCGTTTCTCCTGTTTTGCCTGACTCTTCTGATGTCTCCTTACCTTCATCCTCCAGTGCTGTATCGGAAGACTCGGGATCTTCATCCGCTATCCCTGTAACCGCTGCTTTGGCTGTCTGCAATGTGAGCTGTATGGTCCGCTGTTCCCCTGAGACCTGCTCTTTCTGACTCACAACATAGCCTTCACCCTTGACGATCACTCCTACTTTCATGAGTGAAAGAACTTCCATGGCATCACGAAGTGATTCGCCTGTCAGATCAGGAACTTTCATACTGCTGCTGTCTTCCGTGAGCAGGTAGATTCGCTGGCCCGGGTTCATAAATTCGCCTGCCGCAGGGTACTGGCGAATAACACTCTCGCCCTTCCCAAGGGTCTCGTAAGCAATTCCTGCGTTCAGAAGCTGGCTTCTGGCCTGTTTGGCTGTTTTCCCAGTCAAGTCAGGAGTCTTCGTCTGGATGACCGTAGATGCCTTTTTGTCCGTCGTCTTGGCTGTATCTTTTGGAACGCCCATATATTGAAGTGTCTGACTTACAATTTTCTTGAATACAGGTGCAGCGGCGGTACCTCCACCAATATTGGAACCACTAGGTTGGTCAATCACCACCAGCATAGCAATTTTGGGATTGTTCACAGGTGCAAATCCGATAAACGAAACAACGTCTTTGGATTTGCTGTATTCCCCGTTTACCACTTTTCTGGCCGTACCGGTTTTACCTGCAACCCGATATCCATCAATGTAAGCGTTGCGTCCAGTGCCGATCTGTTGGTCAGCCACAACCTGTTCCAAATATCCACTTACGAGTTTCGCAGATTCCTTGGAAATGACTTGGCGAACCTCTTTGGGCTTAATCACTTCAGTCGTTCCATCATTTGGATTGATGATTTCCTTCACCAAATGTGGAACCATCAGTTTACCGCCGTTAGCAATGGCCGAAATAGCTGCCACCTGCTGGATTGGGGTTACTTGAACCAGACCATGACCATAGGCTGCTGTTGCGATTTCGGACTTGTAGACCAATGGTTTGATCGGTGAAGCCGACTCGCTTGGCAGATCAATGCCTGTCTTTTGGCCAAAGCCGAATTCGTCTATGTAATGACGCAGACGTTCGCCACCAAGCATGTTGTAACCCAGGTTTACAAATGCAATGTTACTTGAGCGTTTAACGCCTTCCAGATATGAAATCCGACCATAAGCATGACCATTATCACTGATTGGATATCCACCAATATAGATCCGTTTGGATTCAAACGTTGCATTCGGATCAAACAATTTTTCTTCTACAGCCCCAGCAAGTGTAACAATTTTAAATGTTGACCCTGGTTCGTAGATGGACTGTGTTGCATGGTTGATAAAGTTTTTCTGGTCCGGTGTTTCCCAGTACGTATTAGGATTAAAATTCGGCCAGTTCGCCATGCCCAGTATTTCCATCGTGTTGGGGTCTGCCGCAATGACGGTCATACTCAGCGGATTGTACTGAGCAACTGCCTCTCTCATTGCATCTTCGATGTAAAACTGAATGGTATCATCAATCGTCAGCTTCAGGTTGTTTCCGTTCTGCGGTGGAAGATAGTTATCCTGGGAATCAGGAAGTTTGACACCTTTTGCATCCTTTTGATAGTTCAGGTAACCATCCGTGCCCGTCAGCTCTTCATCGTAAGAAACCTCAAGCCCGTTCACAGCTTTTCCATCACGGCTCATGTAGCCCAGGAGATGCGAAGCGAGCGTTTCTTCCGGATAAAACCGCTTCGACTCCTGTGCCATTACAATGGCGTTTTGAGCCTTGTAATCTTCCTTCAGTTCCTCACGAAGTGCAGTTACTTTTGCTGCAAGCTCCGGGCTTATTTTATAACCTTCGCTTCGAACTTCGCGTTGTTTGTAAAATTCGCCATCTTTATTCTTAGCAGTTACCAGAGCACGCAGTTCACTCTCATTTTTACCAAGTATCGCTGCAAGCTTTGTTGTCACGACATCTTCAATCCCAAGCTCATGGATCAACTCGGGATTCACCGATACCGTATATGCCGGTGCATCCGTTGCCAGAATGTTGCCATTCCGGTCCGTGATGGACCCACGGCTTGCCTTAATGGTCTGTTCACGTTCCACAAGTTCGGATGCATATCCTTTCCAGGTACTGCTGTTCACAACTTGAATGAAGAAGATTCGGGTTATCAGTACAAGAAAAAAGAGGGTAATACATCCCCCTATAAGCAGCGTGCGCATCTTTATTCTTTTTACCATCGGTACACCTCTTTACTTACTTGCTGTATCCGAAGACGACTCTGTATCCTGCGAGCTTGTTGCACTTGTTGAACGAGGCACATAAATTACATCCTTGTCGGATGCCTCCACATAGCCCAGTTCACGTGCATTTTCGATGACCAGATTGTTCAGCTTCTCTTTTTCCACTTGCAGATCTGCAATAGTTTTCTCGGCTTCTCTCATTTCGGAGAGCGTTACTTGAGCCTGCTTGTTCAGATCATAGATGTGAGCATAACGCCACATCAGTGCACCACCAATAACAATACAGATCATTAATGTCATCAGATACAGAAACTTCTCGCGTGCCGGAAGACCGGTACGACGAGTAACCACTTTGGTGGTTTCCTTGTAACGCTGCTGTGTCACACGTTCCTGGGTTGCTTTTTCTTTTACTGCAAGGTTACCACGTGTATATGCCATACAAAGGCTCTCTCCTTCGCTCTTGGATTACAGTTTCTCGGCTACGCGCAGCTTCGCTGAACGTGCACGGGAGTTCTCGGCCAGCTCTGTTTCCGTTGGAATCAGCGGCTTCCTGTTGACTAAACGCAATATGCCCTTACCGCCGCACACACATAACGGAAAATCAGGCGGGCATGTACACTTCTCCAGATAACTGCTGAATATTTGTTTACAAATCCGATCCTCAAGCGAGTGAAAGGTAATAACAGATACACGTCCACCTGGTGCCAGGCACCGAACCGCCTGATGCAATCCTTCCTCGAACGCACCCAGCTCATCATTTACTGCAATCCGCAAAGCCTGGAAGCTGCGTTTCGCAGGATGGCCACCTGTTCGGCGAGCAGCTGCCGGGATGCCTTCCTTGATTAACTCCACTAGCTCTCCTGTGGTCTCAATGACAGATTGGCTTCGTTTCTCCACAATGACACGCGCAATTCGTCTTGAAAATTTCTCTTCACCGTAACGGTATAGAATCCGGGCAATCTCCTCTTCAGGCCATTCGTTGACAATTTCTTTGGCTGTAAGGAATGCATCCTGATCCATCCTCATGTCCAGCGGAGCATCGTGATTGTAACTAAACCCACGTTCTCCTTCATCGAATTGAGGTGATGACACGCCCAAATCATACAAAATGCCATCCACTTGTGGCACGCCGTCCTTCATTGGAACATTTAGTTCTTTCAATACCTGTTCCAAATCGCGGAAATTCGTTTTAACCAGCGTGACACGATCTCCATATGAAGCAAGCTTTTCGCGTGCATTATCCAAAGCCCAATCATCCTGATCCAGTGCGATAAGCCTTCCCCCTGGACCGAGCTTGGAAGCAATGACGGAACTATGTCCTCCTCCACCTAAAGTGCAGTCCACGTATATACCGTCCTGCTTGATGTTTAATCCCTCTGTTGCCTCTTCTTTGAGTACGGTTATGTGGTGAAACAACCTGCACCCCTCCTGACTTTATAAATCAAAATTAAAATCGACCAGCTTTTCGGCAATGTCGTTGAATGCTTCCTCGGATTGATTGAAATAACTCTCCCATATGCCTTTGCTCCAGATCTCCACCCGGTTCGATACGCCAAGAACAACACAATCCTTGTCCAGTTTGGCATACTCCCGTAAATTGCCCGGCAAATTTACCCTGCCCTGTTTGTCCAATTCACATTCGGTAGCACCCGAGAAAAAAAAGCGGGTAAACGCACGTGCATCCGACTTCATCAAAGGCAGTGCTTTGAGCTTCTGTTCCATGACCCCCCACTCCTCCATGGGGTACACGAAAAGACACTGGTCCAAACCCCGTGTGACAACGAAAGAGGGTCCCAGAGATTCGCGGAATTTGGCCGGAATAATAACCCGACCCTTGTCATCAATGCTATGTTGGAACTCCCCCATAAACATTGGCCCACTCACTCCTCACCCGTTTCTCCCACTTTGCCCCACTTTCCACCACCTAAGCATAATAGATTCGCACTAAAAAATCAAAACCCTTCTTGCCAGTTTGATTTTTTTTCATTCTACAGCATTAAAAAACGCCTTTGATCCTGTCGCTCAGGATCAAAGGCGTTTCCCCAGTAATGGTTATCCTACATACAACCGCATATGAGCCATATCATCAATACACTATTCTATACCCTTTGACTCAGTTCATCAGCTTGTAATTATTGGATCACACTAAAATCTCCAGCTATCCAAATATTTTTCTTGCTCGGATGACAGGGAATCAATCGAAATATCCAGGCTTTCCAGTTTGTAGCTGGCCACCTGTTGGTCGATCTCATAAGGTACATTAACAACCGTCTTACCCAAAGCAGCATAGTTCTCGCTCACATAGCGCAGACCCAAAGCCTGCAATGCAAATGTCGTGTCCATGATCTCAGCAGGATGGCCGTCAGCTGCACCCAGATTCACAAGACGACCTTCTGCCAGAAGGTACATTTTGCGTCCATCCTTGAAGCGATATTCCTCAATGTTGCGACGCACCGTACGAATCGATTCTGACCGTTTGGCAAGTTCAGGTTTATTAACTTCCACATCAAAATGACCCGCATTGCTCAGGATCGCTCCATCTTTCATCACATCATAGTGTTCACCCGTGATTACATCCTTATTGCCGGTAACAGCGATAAAGAAATCTCCCAGTTTGGCTGCTTCCACCATGGTCATTACGCGGAAACCGTCCATATGTGCCTCTACTGCTTTGATTGGATCAATTTCTGTTACGATTACATTTGCTCCGAGCCCTTTGGCGCGCATCGCCACGCCTTTGCCACACCAGCCGTAACCCGCTACAACTACATTCTTTCCGGCTACAACCAGATTGGTTGTACGGATGATGCCATCAAAAGCAGATTGCCCTGTACCGTAACGGTTGTCGAACAGGTATTTGCAATAAGCGTCATTAACTGCCACCATCGGGAATTGCAGTTGTCCTTCTTTCGCCAATGCTTTCAGACGGATAATCCCTGTTGTCGTTTCCTCTGCGCCTCCACGAATGGTAGCAGCAAGGTCAGGACGTTCAGAGGCAATAATGGTAGCGAAATCACCACCGTCATCAATGATCAGATCAGGTTTAACTTCCAGTGCACGAAGCTGCAGCTGTTTGAACTCTTCAGGCCCCGGATTGTATTTGGCATAAACGGTAACTCCATCTTCCACAAGAGCCGCACATACATCATCCTGGGTCGACAATGGGTTACTGTGTGTAATGGTAACTTCTGCACCCCCAGCCTGAATAACTTTGGCCAGGTAAGCTGTTTTGGCTTCAAGGTGAAGGCAAATGGCAACCTTTAAACCTTTGAAAGGCAGATCCTGTTCAAATTGGCGGCGAATCCGGTTCAACACCGGCATATGTGCCTCAACCCAATCAATTTTCAGATGACCTTCAGAAGCAAGTCCCATATCCTTGACAATACTGTTTTGCAATGCAGATGTAGTCATGCACATCCTCCTCGTTTATCTGTTTCTTCTATTATAAAGGTCTTCTGCTAAGCACATGGTTATAACGTAATCACTTGATGTTGCCCACGGAATTCACGTCCGTTCTCAATCAGTTCCTCAATCCACTTTGTTCCATAACGGTTCAAATAGAAGAGCGCATTGTGCACTCGTTCCTGTGGTTTATTCATAGGAAAGAGAGAATTCTGTATGCCATTCCAATGTCTCAGTCCGACCTCATGTTTGTCCATGATCGCTTTCTGTGTTTGCTTTTCGAGATATTGAATCTGTTCATTAATCTTCCTCAGATTCGTCTCTCCGATCCGATCAAGTCCGGCGTGAATTTGCGCAAGTTGATCGAGCAATGGGCGATAGAGCTCAGCAAATGTTTGCTGGACCTGTTCAAATTGTTCCTCGACTTGGAATGTTTCCTGTCCAGCGAGCCACTGCTCTCTTTTTTCTTCCATACGGTATTGCACATCTTGAAAAGAGAGCTCGTACTGATTCATATGTTTGTGATGTACATCTTCCAGGATGGTATAAGACAACCGTGGTAGCAAGATGGGCATTTGCAGACCAAACTGGCGAAATGCAGTTCTGGTTAATCCCCAGTATGCAATCTCACCCTGTCCCAGAATTACCGCAGCTACAGGTAGTACGGAATCCTGCATTAGCGGACGGGTTAATACATTATTACTGAAACGCTCGGGATGTTCTCCAAGCTCCTGAAGTAGTCGTTCTTCCGTAAAAGACACTAATCCTTTTCGGTCCGTATACAAACCATCTTTTAGGAATAAAAGCAAACGAGCCCCATCGTGAATATAAAACAGATTTGCTCCGTCTTCAGCAACCTCGGCCGGCATGGAGTACCCCGACTCCTGCACCATGCTTGCCCCTTGCAAATAAGCTTCGCGCAACGAGGTGTTCTCACGAATCAATCGTTCAAATACAGGCTGTTCCAGTTCGCGTAATCCGGGATCTGCCGCATCCATAAGGACAAGTCCACTATTGCCGAACAAAGCTGACAACATTCTGGCAAACGCATCACTAAGATTCGAGCTGGATTGATGGATACGATTGAGCATCTCCATTAATCCAGGTTTATGTACAGTATCCGGCAGCAGGTGCTCCACCTGCTCAAGTACGTTCATCCACTGTTCCACTGCAATTTCGACACCACTCACCGAATTCCGGCCATCAAATCGACCATGCAGCTTGACTTTGGTCATTTCTCCATTGCGATCAGGCAGATAGGTGTGGTTCACTTCGTCCCAGTCATGATCTTCGCCAGCGATCCAAAATACAGGAACTACCGGACGCTGAAGTGTGGCCTCCGCTTCACGGGCAGCTGCAACCACGCTCGCAGCTTTGTAGATAACGAATAGCGGACCTGTAAGCAATCCGCTCTGCTGTCCCCCCGTAACCACAAACGTACCTTCCTCAGCCAGACGGGAGATGGAGTGATGTACAGCTTCGTGATCATTCAAACGTTTGTTATATATGCGTAAATACTCTACCAGGTTCTGGCGGTTCACACGTGTGTTCTCCGATTGATTCAACCATTCGGCACGCGCATGAAGTCCAGACTCCCAGTGAATGTCATACTCGTAAAGGCCCCGCGCAGCATCACGTGAGCAGATATAATCTTCTGCAAGTTGCGTTCCACTGCGGAGTGCCTCGGTAATAGCCTTCATGAGGTCTGCCTCCTATTCTGCTTCAAAGAGCCTTTCTTGATTGTACCGAATTACAGGCCTCTTCGTCAAAAGAAAGTAATTGAAAAAACAAAAACCGCCGGACAAGCCGACGGTTTGATAACATAAATGAGTTCAAGCGGTGTAATAATCTCTTATACGTAAGGTTCTGAAACCCAGTGACCTTTGGAAATCTCAATCAATTGAGCATTCTCCAGGTTATAAGGATCGTTTACAGGACCACTGCCTGCATTTTGGATTGGACCAGACTGTTCATCCGGCAGCAAAATGCGGCGTTTGTTTGCTTCCACTTCCGGATCAGGTACGGGAATCGCAGAAAGCAATGTTTTGGTATAAGGGTGAACCGGGTTGGAATACAACTCCTCACTCTCAGCCAGCTCCACTACTTTACCCATGTACATAACCGCAACACGGTCACTGATATGCTTAACCATGGACAAGTCATGCGCGATGAAGAGGTAAGTCAAACCAAGACGCTGCTGCAGCTCTTCAAGCAACTTAACCACTTGGGCTTGGATGGATACATCGAGTGCTGACAAAGGCTCATCACAAATGATGAATTTAGGGTCAACTGCCAGCGCACGTGCAATACCGATCCGTTGTCTTTGACCACCAGAGAATTCATGCGGATAACGGAGCGCATGGCTTGGATTCAAACCTACGAGATCCAGCAATTCCTCTACACGTCTCTTCCGCTCTTTACCGCTGGAAGCCAGGCCGTGGATATCAAGCGATTCGCCGATAATATCCATAACGTTGAAACGTGGATTCAGCGATGCATATGGATCCTGGAAAATCATTTGCATATCTTTGCGCATTTCTTTCATTTTGCGCGGAGACAGCTTATAGATATCTGTTCCGTTAAAGTTAACATTTCCGCCTGTTGGCTCATAAAGGCGAAGAATTGTACGTCCCGTTGTGGATTTTCCACATCCGGATTCCCCTACAACTCCAAGGGTTTCGCCTTCAAAAATATCAAAGCTGACATCATTAACCGCTTTGAGAATGTTACCTTTACCCAGATTGAAGTATTGTTTCAGGTTCTTCACTTCAACTAGCGGCTTGTTGGCACCTTTGATAATACCAACCGGAGTAGGTTTTTCTTTCTTAGGCTCGTCCAAACGAGGCAAGGCGTTCAACAATTTGATTGTATATGGATGCTTAGGATTGCTGAAAATTTCAGCTGTCGTTCCCGTCTCCACTACTTCGCCTTCCTTCATAACAACAACGCGGTCACACATACCAGCTACTACACCAAGGTCATGGGTAATGAGCATGATGGATGTTCCAAGCTTTTGCTGCATATCCTTCATGACATCCAGGATTTGCGCCTGAATGGTTACATCAAGTGCTGTTGTCGGCTCATCCGCAATGAGAAGGGATGGACGGCACGCCAGGGCAATGGCAATCATTGCACGCTGACGCATACCACCGGAAAATTGGTGTGGGTAGTGATTCATGCGAATTGCCGCATTTTTGATACCCACGAGCTCCAACATTTCCAAAGCACGCTTCTCAGCTTCTTTTTTGGACATATTTTGGTGTTTACGAAGTACTTCTGTAATTTGCTTACCGACTTTAATTGTAGGATTCAATGAAGTCATTGGATCCTGGAAGATCATCCCGATGTCTTTACCACGGATGGCTTCCATTTGTTTATCTGTTTTTCCAAGCAGGCTCTGCCCGTGAAAAGTAATCTCTCCACTTTTGACCTTCGAAGGCGGGGAGGGAATCAGCTTCATGATGGTTTGGGCGGTAACACTCTTACCACTACCGGATTCACCAACAATCCCCAGCGTCTCTCCTTTGCCAAGTTCAAAACTTACATTTTTAACGGCATCAAATTCACCAGAACGTGTTGTAAACGACACGCTTAGGTCCTTGACTGTTAAGATTGGCTCCATAATCCCACCTCCTATTTCTATTTACGCAATTTCGGATCGAGTGCATCACGCAGACCGTCACCGAGCAAGTTGAATGCAAGCATTGTGAGTACCATCAGACCTGCAGGGAACCACATCCGCCAAGGATACAGCGTCCAGCCTGTCAATGCGTCATTGATCATAGAACCCAGGGAAGATTTCGGTGCAGAAACACCCAGTCCGAGGAAGCTCAGGAACGCTTCGGCAAAGATGGCATTTGGAATAGACAACGTCAGCGTTACGAGAATTGGTCCTACTGCATTTGGCAACAGGTGACGGAACAATTGACGTCCTGTGCTTGCACCCATGGACCGTGCGGCAAGAATAAAGTCTCTGTTTTTCAACTGCATGATCTCACCACGTACAATCCAGGACATACTGATCCAGCCCGTGATCGTAAGGGCAATGATAATGGTCGTAAGACTTGGTTCCAAAACAACCAGCAGCAAGATTACAACGAGCATGTACGGCAGGGAATAAAGGATTTCGGAGAACTTGTTCATGATTCCATCAACACGTCCGCCGTAGAAACCCATAATCGCTCCGTAGATTACCCCGATGACAAGGTCAATCAAGGCAGCAGCCAAACCTACAGTAAGGGATACACGTGCACCTACCCAGGTTCTTACCCACACATCACGACCGAGCTCGTCCGTTCCGAACCAGTGCTCCGCACTTGGCGCTGCATTGGCATTAAGCAAATCATTAGAATAATAATTATAACTTGTAAACAACGAAGTTGGACCAATCAAAGAGAAAATGACAACAAGAACCAGAACGCCCAAACTGATCATCGCGGCCTTGTTGGTTGCAAGTCTGTACATGGCGTCTTTCCATAACGATACACTTTCTTGCGATTTCACCGCTGCCTGACTATCCAGGGCAGTGTTCGCCGTTGCTTTATTGTTATTGTTCGTGCCAGACAACGTTATGCCCCCTTCCGGCTTTCCAGCTTAATTCTAGGATCAATCAGCACATATGCGATATCTGTAAGGAAACGTGCCAACATCAGGAGGATACCATAGAAAATCGTAATCCCCATGATCATTGTATAATCCCGGTTCGTGATACTTTCTACGAATACTTTACCAATTCCCCCGATGTTAAAGATTTGCTCAATAACTACGGAACCCGTGATGATGTTAGCTGTCATCGGACCCACATAAGTTACAACGGGAAGAATACCGTTACGAATAACGTGTTTAAACATGATTGCAGGCCATTTCAGACCTTTGGCTTTAGCTGTCTTGATGTAATCCGCGTGCAGCACTTCGAGCATGCTGGAACGCGTCAAACGTGCGATAAAGGCAATCGGGGATGCAGACAATGCCGCAACCGGAAGTACATAGTCAAGCGGTCCGTCGAATCCCATAACGTTAAACCAGCCCAGTTTGAAGGCGAAAACGTATTGAAGCAGGGATGCGAGCAAGAAGCTCGGTACTGCGATACCAATTACCGCCAGGATCATCGTGACATCATCTATCAGCTTACGATGGTAAACCGCAGCGATAAGTCCTAGCAGAACCCCAACGACTACTGAGATCACAATTGCAAAGATCCCCAGTTTCAGAGATGCTGTAAACGTTTGAGTGATCATGTCGGTTACTTCTTGATTCAGATATTTCATCGAAACACCAAAATCACCTTTGAGAATTCCACCCATATACTTCAGGTATTGTTCATACATCGGTTTGTCCAGCCCATACTTCTCTTCCAGTAGTGCCCGAATTTCAGGCGATACTTTTTTCTCGGATGTAAAAGGGTCACCCGGAATGGCCTTCATCAGGAAGAAGGTTGCTGATGCGAGTATGAAAAGCGATAGCAGCATAAATAGCAGTTTTTTCAGCACGTACTTAACCAACCCTTGCACACCTCCAAAAAACAATATTTTGTATACAAATCGATTGTAGAATTAGACATGAATAAAGTCCAATCCATTTATCGGAAATTTCAAGAATTATAAGGAAAATCGGTGCACATACAAAAAAATCGGGATATATATGGAATTCCACATATATATCCCGAAGTAATCATATAGACTTCAGAACAACTTATTTCTCTTCCAGATATGCACGAGTGAAGTCAATTGCTCCACTGAAATCAAGTTGTACACCTTTCAGGTAAGGCTTAGTCAAAGATACGTTAGTGTAGTAATAGATTGGCATTACGCCCATTTCATCTTGAATCAGGATTTTCTCAGCATCAGCAAATGCAGCCATACGAGCAGCTGGATCAGCAGATTTCACAGTTTCTTTAACATCTTTGTCATACTGTTCGTTGCTGAACTTGGAGTCATTGTTTGTGTTACCAGTAGTCCACATTTCCAGGAAGTTGTACGGATCGTTGTAGTCAGCAGACCAGCCCGCACGAGCCACTTGGAAGTTTTGGTTTTGACGGTTCTCAAGGAATACGCCCCACTCTTGGTTTTCTGTTTTCACATCAACACCAAGGTTTTTCTTCCACATGTCAGCAACAGCAAGCGCGATTTTCGCGTGAGCATCACTAGTGTTGTAGATCAGTGTAACTGCTGGCAATGTTGTGTATCCTTCTTCTTTCATACCTTCAGCAAGCAATGCTTTTGCTTCTTCAACATTTTCAGTGAAGTAGTCGTCTTTGTGCTCATCACGGAACTCGCCGTTTTCACCGCGGATACCTGGAGGTACAAAGCCGTAAGCTGGAACTTGTCCACCTTGTGTAACTTTGTCAACGATCAGTTGACGCTCGATCGCCATTGCAAAAGCTTTACGGATTTTAGCATTGTTGAATGGTGCTTCGTTAACGTTGAACTGGTAGTAGTAAGTACTTGCGATACCAGTTGCTTTGAACTCATCCGGCAATTCCGCTTTTACAGAAGGAATTTGGTCGGTTGGGATTTCACCGTTAGGTGCACCTGTGTAATCCAGTTGTCCCGACTTGTATGCTTGCAGTTCGGAAGCACTGCTGCTTGTCAAGGACATGTTAATTTCAGACAATTTGATATCAGAAGCTGCATGGTAGCCTTCGTTTTTCTTAACTACGATTTTTTGACCTTTAGCGTATTGATCCATAGTGAATGGTCCGTTAACGATCATGTTTTTGTAGTCTGTGAAGAATTTATCATTTGTGTCAGCAGATTGGTGTACTGGGTAGTACGTGTAGAATGCTGTCAGACCCAAGAAGTAAGGTGTTGGGTTTTCCAACGTTACTTCCAGTGTGTGCTCATCAGTAGCTTTTACACCCACTTGGGAGAAATCTGTGATTTTAGTACCTTTGTAAGTTTCGTCTTTGCTCAGGTTGAAACCCTCAGCACCTTTGATGTAGTACAATTGGTACGCGTACGGAGAAGCCGTTTCAGGTTTCAGTGCACGTTCCCAAGAACGAACGAAGTCTTCAGCAGTGATTGGATCACCGTTGCTCCATTTCGCATCCGGGTTCAGGTTGAACACATATTTCAAACCATCTTCGGAAATTTTCCAGTCATTCGCAACGCCTGGTGCTTCTTTACCATTCTCGTCGATGCGTACAAGACCTTCATACAAGAATTTCAGAACAGTGTTGGTTTGGCTGTCTTTTGCCTGAGCCGGGTCCAACGTAGGAGGTTCAGCTGTCAGGTTAATTTTCAGCACTTGATTTTTTGCGAGACCGCTTTCCTCGCCTGCAGAGCCAGTTCCCGTGTTACTTGTGCCTTCATTTTTCGATCCGCACGCTGCAAGTACGGTACCGAACGCCAGAATCAGCGTCAAAAGGACTAATAGACTTTTCCTTTTCATCTAACACTTTCCCCCTAAATTGATGTGGTTTATGTTTATAGATTATACAACCACCGGTCAAAAAAATCTACATTACTTTTTCAGAAAGTAATGTTTTTTTCAGTTTTCGACAAAATCGACACATTTTTTAGCCTTTTTGCGTTATGTAACCTCACATCTGTTTCATTAAGTATCTAAATAAGCCAAATATAGTAAATAAGACATACCCAAAACTCATCAATACAAAGGCCATGCGCCAAACGGCCCGGAACATTCGACCCCCATCAACTTTCCCTTTCAACCTATTTTGAGCTCCCCCAATCAATCCGAGTGCAATTAGTATGAGTAATAATGTCAAATAAAAACCAAAATTCGAATCAAATGTTAAGTTGAATAACGCCGATACGGAGAAAATCAGAAATACAGTCGTTACATCCATCGCGGTGCGAAGTGAAGCTCGTTTATCCTTTTTCCACCCATACATGGCCCAATACACAATAAAAAACGGAAAAAACGGCAGTATGCTCAGCACGATAAAAAATCCCATTAACTCACTCCTTCCGGCCTAATTCCTTCGATCAGATGAAGCATTGTTTCATGCAGCGGAGCAGTCAAACCAGTCCGTTGTGCCATGCTGACTATATGCCCACTGATCGATTCCACTTCAGTACGCCGCCCATGCATAACATCTGCAAGCATTGAAGACGTATTAGTGGCTGTCGATCGGCAGACGGACAAAACTTCCTCCCACATATTGAAATCCAATATGATTTCATTGGCTTTATAAATGGCTGCAGCTTCATCATAGAGTTGGCGCATAACTGTTATACGCTGCTCATTCTGAAGCAACTCCCCATTTGTTATTCTCCAGATGGCCGTGAGAGGGTTAATGACAGCATTAATTAGCAGCTTTCTGTATATCAGCTTATCGATTTGATTCGACACTGTACAGTTAAATCCTGCCTGCTGCAATAGTACTTCCAAGCTTATGTCTTCCAGATTTCCTTTTGTGCCTTCGTGTAGTGCTGTACTATGTACATCTCTGCCAATCCAGGTTTCCCCCTCACCAGCACGAACAACCCCGTTCTCCACCCTTTTGGCACCTTCAGTAGTTACTGCACGATATAGATGGGACAACGGCATGGCTGCATGTATCTTCTCTATATGGCCCATCCCATTCTGAAAACAGGCTATGTTAATGAGATGATTCTTCATTGTCTTCATGATATGAAGGACCTCATCTATACTTGTCTGCTTAACCATGAGGAGGAGCCAGTCCCCAGGCTGATGATGCCAACGGGCAGATAATTCCGATATCGGATAAGCCTGAATATACTCAGGAAGCAACTTTACCTTCGCTCCCCGCTCCATGATATCTAACCCGTACATACGCAGTTTTTCGGCTTGTTCTGATGTCCTGGTCCAAAACCGCACAGGATATCCGGCTGCCTGAAGTTTTCCTCCATATAAAAGGCCAAGTGAGCCTGCTCCTACAACGTCAATAACCATGGGACATCCCTCTTCCACTCTCAATAATCACTTCTATATATAATAGAACAAAAACTTCAAACAAAAAACCCGTCTTACCTGCCGTTTGTAACGGAGATGTGACGGGTCAGATCAAAAATCATCATTCAAAGAGCTTGATCCGTTATTCAATTCGTTCCAAGTTTCCGTTTGCGTCCATTTTGAAACGGGTTTTGAGTTCCTCTTCTTCCTCAGCCAGGAAAGCAAGCCTGCGTGCACGATCCATAATCTGAATCAACGCTTTATAATCGTCATTCACCACACGATAATCAGTCTGTACTTCATTCACTTCTTTGGACAGACGGTCATTCTCACAGCGAAGTTCATGGAGCTCATCTTCTTTTTCACGAAGCTCCTTCTCGAGCATTTTGAGTTGTCGTCCATTTTCCTGTACAGTGCCTTTCCATTGGCGCAAAAAGCGAATCACGGCATCAATAGAAAGCGAGTCTTCCGATACTCCATCGGCCTTATACAAGTTTTCTTCCGTATCAAGTGTAGTTAGAGCTGCGACCTGGGGTCCAAGCAAAGCCGGTTGTTTTCGAAGATAACTTCTCTTTTGACGTTGTGCCTTCGCATTGCTGATGGCCGACTCATACTTTTTGCGTACACAGCTGTTCCAGCGAAAACCGCAAGCGGCAGAAGTTCTGCCTATTTTTTCGCCAACTTCCTCGAATGCTGCCAATTGTGTGCTGCCTTCCCGGATATGCCGCAAAGTTACCTCGGCCAAGATCAAATCGTCCTCTGTACTCCAAGCATCCTGTCTCACTGCAGTCATGCTATAATACCCTCCTAACAACATCCTAAAATAACCGTCCTCATTACCGGTTTCCCGGCTTGTGAATTAGGTATAAAAGCTGCTTCATTCATTCTTATGCCTCTCATAGAGTTCATAGAATTGATTTCATACTAAAATGTATTTCCATATTCGCCAGTACTCATACGTTATATATGCAAAAGATGTCCTATAAACACTCCTGAGAAGCAAAAAAAAGAATTCGCTTTCATATCCAATTCTGTTTACACCATTTTCCTTTCCCGGTATAATGTTGTGTAGACAATCTATGATCGTACATAGAGAGGAGGACTAACCGTGGCACGCATGTTTCGGGTACTCGGGTTCTTCACGCTTACGATTGGCCTGATGGCTTTTGCAGGAGATCTGGTCGAGATGGCTTTACTTTTTTTCCTGCAGACTGCGTTTTTCGTCATTTTGGGGTATTTAAAATTTACCGAAAGAACGTACATATTGCTCTTCTGGGGTTATATGATCGTTACCTTCACAGGGTTCAGCTACTGGACTGTGTTCCAAATGGGGTTGCCGCTTTAATCCGCCAACAGCATCAAAGCGATCCGGCCATAGGCCGGTTCGCTTTTTTGTTGTTTCTCAATACATAGGATATCTGATTAAATGATTGTTTTCAGCGTTATGTATCCACTAAGGATATTTTAAGATTTCATTTCATATATTGTCTGAAAGACAGAAGCCTGTACAATGGATATTGAAATATGGAAAGGAGAATGATGCGGTGAACCGTCGATATAGCATTAGCGCCCTATTTATCTTCACCCTACTATTTGTCCAGCTCACATCGACATATGCCTTTGGAGAAGCATCACCAGAGGAAACTCGTGAAATTTTGCAAAAGAGTCTGTCCATCGTGGAGATCGATCATGAAATTGAACGTATTGCGGTCAGGCAAAAGGAACTTGACCTACAACAACAAGAGCTGCAGATCCAGCTAAAGGAACAGGAAGAGCAAATACATATCCAGCAAGATCGGGCAGGTGCTGTAGTTAGGTCCTATTACACAGGGGAACGGGACAACCTTCTTATGACTGTGCTTGGCGCCAGATCGCTTAAAGATCTGTTCATCCTTTATGATTACTACCAAATTATCATTGGCAGAGACCAGGCAGTCCTAAACAAATATCAGGATCGTTATCAGAGTATACAGGAGACCTCCGCCAAAATTAGTCAGACCACAGCAGAACTGGACGAATTAAAATCCAATTTGGAGAGTCAGCGGGAGCGTGTAGTCGCATTGCAAAAGGAAGTGGACGGGCAAGTTTCAGCCAGCGGAAATCCGGCGGCCATCCAAAAGTTGATGGATGAGTTGACGATTTATTGGGAGAATGTGGGTATACACGAGGTTAAACGCTATTTCAGGGCATTAGCAACAGCCATGCAGAATCTTCCGGAGTTTATACAAGAACAGAACGGTGGAATTTCCACGACAGGAACAGCTTACACGATCCAAATTGGACAAGATGACCTAAATCAATTTCTGCGTGAGCAGAATCCGATCTTTGAAGATTTCGCCTTTCAATTTGACGAGGACCGAATTACGGCTTCCGGACAACGTGATCAGTTACAATTAAGCATCGAAGGTCACTATACAGTAGAAAACGAGCCACAAAACTCCATCCGTTTTCATGTAGATAAACTCGTTTTTAACCAGTTGGAACTACCGGATACGACACGACGAATGCTTGAAAAGGAATTCGATCTCGGTTTTTATCCACAGAAAATTTTGTCTTTTGTGAAAGCTACAGATGTATCCACAAGCAAAGGTGTACTGGAAGTTAAACTTGCCATCTCATTTTGATGAATGATGTATCTGAAGAATGCCACTCACATACTGATTCGCTGAAATTTCTCCTTGAAGGAACTGTTGAATCTTCTTCTTGTACTGTAACAACTGCATGGGGCTCTCAATAACATCATTCTCAGATATCTCGGACGCAAACCATTCCTGACCACCGATCATTTGTCCTCCATCCGTTAGCTTTTTGGACTCCAGGTTCAATTGCTGCTGTTTGGCAGGCAGATGATGGGCTTGTTGGTACCAATCCGACTGCGCTGAAGCGGATATCATGCCTTCGATCCATCGGCTTGCCTGCTCCGCTTCATGAGAACCGGATGTAATCACAAAACTTCTGGATTTTATGGCGGCGAGCGGTTTAAACATGACCCGGTTTGTTGGTGATCTTTTATCCCCGTTTAGCCCTTGATCTCCCTCCAACAGCTTGGAAAACCGTGTCACAATCAACAATGATTGCTCCTGCATGGCCGAATCATTAAACTCTGGGTCAGCGTCCAGAGGCTTTATATAAGGCTGAATCCGATTCAGTACCCTCTTCACCTGTTCATCTCCAACATGTGTAGATGCCTCTGGTATATTTCTTACAGTAGATGGAGCAACTCCCGGCCCAAATTCATTTAACCAAGCATCTGCGGCAAAAGGATCATTTATGTTAATAGTGAGCAATCCTCTGGTCTTCTCCTCCATTTGATTCAGCAGCTTGGTCCACTCGTCCAGATTTTGTGGCAATCTCTCCAAACCAGCCTCTGCAGCTACATCAGACCCTGATGCAAGCACGTAGGGGTCAAAATCAAATGGCATCCCCCATTGATATCCATTCCATTCGGTCTTTTCCCGTAAACGGGATACTGATTCACCGAGTGTTTTAGATAGGCTTGTTGCATTCAGAGGATATAAATGCCCTCTTTTTGCATAACCCTGCACCTCCGCACTATCAAGCAGGATAATATCCCCGCTGTCCCCTACCGCAAGTTCATCCTCCAGCACATTTTGATATGTATCCGTTTCCAGATTTCGAAGATCAATCTCGACCATACGCGCATCTGCTATTTGGTTAGCAATCTTGGAAAAGACCTGAAACTCCTTCTCAGACATGGAAACTACGATCTCAACCGGGACTTGCTGATTCTCATTGCGGGATGAAGTATTAGGAAACGAACTATTATCCTGATCCCCTTCCTGGTTCTGAGGTGTCCCTCTAAAGTCAAAGCTCGGAGACAGAATGGTCAAAGAAAGCAGCAGCACTGCGAATAATACGACCTGATGCCTACGCTTCATTAACTTCTCCTCCTCACTCCCTATATTTTTCCTGTAAAGTTTATTGTAACAAAATAGTAGTGCTCCTGTCCTATCCTGCCAAAAAACAGATTTTTGAGCTTTTGCATACTAAGAGAATACAGAGTTCTGTGTAATATCTCTTTTTCAATTTTTCAGCAAAAAAACCGGCTCAACCGAGCCGGCATTTTTTTTATATTTTCCCGGGAAATATACTCCGTTTAGCTTACAACAAATCAGCTGCCAATTGAGCCAGTTTGGAACGCTCTCCTTTTTCCAGCATAATATGTCCACTGATGCCTTCCTGCTTGAATCGTTCCACCACATACGTTAGACCGTTGCTTGCGGAATCCAGATAAGGATGGTCAATTTGTTCAGGGTCACCCATCAGTATAATTTTACTGCCTTCGCCTACACGAGAAACAATTGTTTTCACTTCATGACGGGACAGGTTTTGTGCTTCATCTACGATAATAAATTGACCAGGTATGGAACGTCCGCGAATATACGTTAGTGCTTCAACCTGAATACTGCCGAGCCCCATCAAAATTTTGTCAATATCTCCTGCCTTTTTTGTATCAAACAAAAATTCAAGATTATCGTAAATGGGCTGCATCCATGGTCTCAGTTTCTCTTCCTTTTCCCCTGGCAGATAACCGATATCCTTGCCCATTGGGACCACCGGTCTCGCAATCAGCAACTTTTTATATTTATGATCGTCTTCCACCTTAAGAAGGCCTGCAGCAAGTGCCAATAAGGTTTTTCCTGTCCCGGCTTTTCCCGTAATGGTAACGAGTGGTATATCATCGTTTAAAAGCAATTCCAGTGCCATACGCTGTTGTGCGTTTCGTGCACTAATGCCCCATACATTATCATTACTTAGGAACAACGGCTCAAGCTTGGTTCCCTCCGTGTTTACCTTTAGCAATGCTGATTTATTGGTCCCCATCTCATCCTTGAGAATCACAAATTCATTGGGATAAAGCTTATAGGACAACTGCAATGGTTTGATCGGCAGAAAACGATATGTGTAAAACTCATCGATTACCGACGGATGAACTTTCAAGGCTGTGTAGCCTGGATATAATTCACTGAGTCCTGCTGTCCGATCGGACAGGTAATCTTGAGTGAACAGACCGAGCACATCTGCTTTGATACGAACGAGTACATCTTTGCTGACCAGAACGACCTGCCGTTCCACGACTTCTTTCTCATTTTCTTCGATTTGATAATTGAGAGCCACCGCCAAAATCCGGTTATCATTGGATACTTCCCCGAACATTTCTTGTACCTTTACAAAACTGCGATGGTTGAGCTCAACTTTCAGGTTCCCTCCATTCGCCAGAGGCACGCCACTGTGCAGGTGACCAAGCTCACGCAAACCATCAAGTAATCGGGATACATTTCGGGCATTGCGGCCAATTTCATCAGCATTTCTTTTTTTGGAGTCAATTTCCTCCAGTACAACCGCGGGAATGATTACCTCATGTTCCTCAAAGGCAAATATGGCATTGGGGTCATGCAGAAGCACGTTGGTATCCAATACAAAAATCTTTTTCATTCAATCCCCTCCAAAGCGGCGTCGTTAAAGGCATGGGCTAGAACGTGAACTCGGGAATGCCGGATTCAATCATTGTATTTCGATGCAAAGGCAGTCCGTATTTTCCATTCCCAAGTTCATCTGTGATAGTGTGATCTTTCAGCAGCGGCATGGACAATCATGCTCCCATACATAAATGTATTCGTCTAGGACAAAATAATTGTCAACCATTCTGAAAAACTCCAAGAAAGGATGAACATTTATGAAATATTGGGTTTGCACGCTGCTTCTGATCTTTATACTTACAGGCTGCAACAACACCACTCGCAGCGCTTCACCGGAGCAGTATAAGACGCATCCAAGAAGTTACGGAGGTAACGTTACAACACAGCAAGATCAACAAAACGGATCTCACATGCTCTATACAGAGGATGACCGAATGAATCCTTCACGCCTTGACCGCTTCAATGAAAATACGGGTGAAGTTCATGAACTGAACGTTGCTGATGATAACCAAACAGGCCGGATGACCAACGATAATCGGATTAACCACCTCAAAGCGCTTGCGAAGCAAGTGGAAGGTGTCAAAGATGCCAACTGCGTCATCTTAGGCAATACAGCTGTTGTCGGCATTGATGTAGATGGTGAACTGGAGCGTGCACGCGTTGGCACTATAAAATACACGGTTGCAGAAGCGCTGCGCAAAGATCCCGAAGGCATTGATTCCATCGTAACTGCTGATGCGGATGTCACTGAACGCATTCGCGAAATCGGAGAACATATCCGCCAAGGGCATCCGATATCCGGTTTTGCTTCCGAACTAGCTGACATGGTTGGACGAATTATTCCACAACTCCCGAAAGACGTCAAAGTCCGTCAAAATCCGGATGAACAGGCTCCTGATGAACAGCAAATGCAGCAGCATTCCACGGACAAAAAGCAACAAAAAGCCCAGTGATTTCTCACTAGGCTTTTTTCATGGCAGCAAAAACCTGCTCATCCAATTTCTCAGCAGCACGCTGATCGTATATTTTGACATATTGAGGCACAGAGGATAGCTGGGCTCCATAAAACAGGGCATTCCTGACCGCTTCAATTGAAATGTCGAAACAGCACATATTAAAAGGAACATCCTGCAAAGGATCCTGTCGAACTGAAGCACGTCCGTTGATCGCATAGACCGTCTCTTCTCCAAATACCGTGACCGTGATCAACGGATTTTGTTTCATATTGTTCACCAGTCGTGAACGATGATCCAAAGCGACCCGAAGCGTAGAAGCATTCTCCGCATAAATCCAGGAGATCGCAGTAGACGTCGGGCCTCCTGATTCAATGTCAACCGTGTTTAGGAGTACAAACGTCTCATTCTTGAATTGCTGCAAAAGAGATTCAGTCAATTGTGTGACGGCTTCGGACATTAAACCAGCCCTCCTTAACCTACTTTATGCAATTCTTGATACTATGATTTATGCTATTATAACATACCCGGAAACTTGCTTCCAATCCCCAGCTATTCCCCCGCCGGCGAGGACGTTACTTTACCTGAGAGCGTATCTTGCAAAGCCTGTTTTGCATTGGCAAGTTCCGTCTCATTCACATATACATATGGACTTCTCCAGTCGCCAGTCACAGGTGTATAGTGAACATCCGATTTTGAAATATTCCAATACGTAGCGATGAAGTTCTTCATCTGTTCGGACTCTACATCCGTTGTCATGTTGTCATCTACAGCACCAATTACTTTGCTGATCTTCGTCACACCACCAAGTGATTTCATCTGATCCAGCATGGAATTCAGGACCTGGTTTTGACGTTTATTCCGGTCAAAGTCGTTGGATTCATCCGTTTTGGGATCACAGTTGGATTTACGGTAACGCACAAAGTCAAGCGCTTGCTTGCCATCCAGGTGCTGATCACCAGCAACCAGATTAATATCCGTACCATCAGCCGTATCCCTGTAACACATGTTTTTATCCACTGTCACATCCACGCCGCCCACAGCATCTACCACATCGCGGAATGCCTGAAAATTAAGCACCGTTGTGTAATTGATGTCTACGTCGAAATACTTGCCCATCATTTCTTTCATTTGATCCTCCGCATTTTTTCCGGAGGTTTTCTCTTGGGCTTTAAACTTGGGATAGTATGAATTCAGTTTATTTGCCTTGTATCCTTCCAGTTCAATCCGGGTATCGCGAGGCAAGGAGACAATCGTGGCCGTTTTCGTATCCGGGTTCATGGCTGCTACCATGACCACATCGGACAGATAGGTTCCCGTTTCAGGCCGGTTGTCCGTACCTAATAGCAGCATCGTAATGGGCTTCGTCTTTGCCGACATCCCCGGAGGCACTGGCTTGTTTATGCCGGTGTCTGCCACCTGGTTGTATACCCAGTAGAGATAACCGCCTCCTACAACAATGGCAATCACCAACAAGCTCAAAACGAGCTTAGCAAAAGTACGCATTCGCTTTTTCTTTTTGGGTGGTTTACCTTTACTGTTGCTGGACCCTGAAGCACTGGATTTGGTCGGTGCCTGTCTACGGGGAGGCAGTCCGTTCGAATTCGAGTTCATATCTTCAACACCTTTATCACATCTGTTTTTGTCCAAATAAAAGACATCCGCTTTCCCGAAGGAAAACGGATGGTCTGTACAAAGACAGATTTTATGAGTTTCTGGCGGCAGCTTCCGCCTTTTTCTTTTGACGACCTTCGATGAAATAGCGCACTCGCACTAACAACATCAGACCAACCGCTACCAGCAAACATTGAATAATGGGCAGCTTGTCGATCTGAAAAATAAGAAGCATGAATGTGCCCATCGCCATCAATAGATAAAGAAAGATTTCCTTCACAAGCGGCAATTTCTGACGTACCCGAAACACCTTGTTATATACGTAAGTAATCAGCACAAAGATGACGATGTAGGCTACGATCGGGTTTGATGCAAACCATGCTTGCATGCACAGTCAGCTCCTTTCGTGATCATGCTTGTATAAGTTATCTGGTTGATTTAACAAAACGTAATTGGGAATTCAAGCGAGCATTAGTGACCGTTTCGGGTTCGGATCGTTCTTTCGATCGCTGTTATCTCCAGATTTTTTGAACCATTTTTCAAATGGGAAAATCCGGAGATAAAGGCGAACGCTTTGCTTCTTCAGAATCGATTCCGTTCCCTCCACTACATATGCAGCATTAACCCAAATACAATTGGAAGACATCAAACGTTAACTTATACATACTATTTTTTGTTAGTTATGATTAAGCGTTATTTTGCAGCCATTTTACGTTGTTTCTCTGCACGCTCACGTTCGGATTTGTTCAGGATCTTCTTACGAAGACGAATAGATTTTGGAGTAATCTCACAATATTCATCTTCATTCAGATATTCAAGCGCCTGTTCCAATGAGAAGATAATCGGAGTTTTAATTTTAACCGTATCATCTTTACCTGAAGAACGAACGTTAGTTAATTGTTTTTCTTTGCAGATATTTACAACGATATCATTGTCTCGTGTATGCTCACCAACAATCATACCTTCGTAAATTTCTGTTCCAGGCTCAAGGAAGAGCGTACCACGATCCTCAACACCCATCATTCCATAGAACGTAGATGTACCCGTTTCAGTTGAGATCAGTACACCTTGGTGACGTCCACCCACTTGACCGGATACTACTGGAGCGTAGCTGTCAAATGCATGGTTCATTACACCATAACCACGAGTCAATGTCAGGAAGTTGGTGCTGTATCCAATCAGACCACGTGCAGGAATCAGGAACTCCAGACGTACTTGACCGCTACCCGAGTTAACCATGTTCACCATTTCTGCTTTACGTGCGCCCAGGCTCTCCATGACGGAACCCATGCTTTCTTCAGGGATATCAATCAATAAGCGCTCAAGAGGTTCCATTTTCTTACCGTCAATTTCTTTGACGATAACTTCTGGTTTGGATACTTGAAGCTCATATCCTTCACGACGCATATTTTCAATCAGGATACCGAGGTGAAGCTCACCACGTCCGGAAACGATAAATGCATCTGGGCTCTCTGTTTCTTCAACACGAAGGGATACGTCAGTTTCCAATTCTTTCAACAAACGCTCGCGCAGTTTACGGGAAGTTACCCATTTACCTTCACGGCCTGCGAATGGACTGTTGTTTACGAGGAATGTCATTTGCAGTGTTGGCTCATCAATTTTCAGAACCGGCAAAGCCTCAGGGTTGTTCGGGTCAGCAATCGTTTCACCGATGTTGATATCCTTAATACCCGCGATCGCAACGATGTCACCTGCGCCAGCTTCCTCTGTCTCAACACGTTTCAGACCTTGGAAACCAAACAGTTTCTCGATACGAGCTGTTTTGCTTTTGCCATCACGCATAATAACAGTAACGGATTGGCCTTGACGAATCACACCGCGGTTTACACGACCGATAGCAATACGTCCGAGGTACTCATTGTAGTCCATCAGCGTAACGAGGAATTGCAGTGGCTCTTCAACGTTCTCTGTTGGATGAGGGATATGACTTACGATGGTATCGTAGATCGCCATCATGTTGTCATCTTGTTTGGCAGGATCGTCTTCCATGCTGGATGTTCCGTTCAATGCGGAAGCATATACGACAGGGAATTCAAGTTGTTCATCGCTGGCACCCAGTTCGATAAACAGGTCAAGTACTTCATCAATAACCTCAGCCGGACGAGCCGCTGGACGGTCAATTTTGTTTACAATAACGATCGGAGTCAGGTTGTGCTCCAGTGCTTTACGAAGTACGAACTTCGTTTGTGGCATACAGCCCTCATAAGCATCAACAACGAGCAATACTCCGTCAACCATTTTCATGATACGTTCTACTTCACCACCGAAGTCGGCGTGTCCTGGTGTATCTACAATGTTGATCAGATAGTCTTTATAGGTAATAGCCGTGTTTTTGGCCAAAATCGTAATACCGCGTTCACGCTCCAGATCGTTGGAGTCCATTGCGCGCTCCTGTACCGTTTCGTGATCACGGAAAGTACCGGATTGCTGGAGCAACTTGTCGACTAGCGTTGTTTTCCCGTGGTCGACGTGGGCAATAATCGCAATATTGCGAATGTGTTCTCTTGAATGCATGGTTTGTATCCATATCCTTTCCAATTTCAATTCTTATCTACTAAACTTCCCGCTTTTCTGCAGGTTACTCACCCAAAATAAGCGTCGGTGATATCCCGACGCATGTCTTTATCCCTTATATTATAGTTGATCATAGCTAAAAATCAAGATATTTCGCTTGGAGGAACATCTGGGAATGTTACCAGCCCCTCCGTGGACGCCCTCGTCCAAGCAGCAGCCAGATCCCGCCCAAAATGAGAAGGACAGCTAACACATAGATAATTCCGGTGTGAAGCAAGGTGAAACCGAACAATACAATGGACAGCGCGCCAATAGCCAATGCTGCTGGCAACACGAACTCGGGTCTATGGCGTTCTGCGAGCCCATATTCCAGCAAACCAATGGCAATTCCCAGCAACAAGGCAGGCCACAGGCTGCTCATCAGCCCTCCACCCCATGTGTTCGTAATGCCGAATAAAATGCCATATACGGTTAACATCCCTGCCGGAAAAAGCGACCAGGCGGGGGATATTCTTGCATAATACAGGGCGTGGAGAGCAATTCCCGGCAGCAAAATAAGCAAAGGCCAGAAATGACGTCCAATAAAGCCAAACACCCCAAGTTTGCCAAGCAAAATAAAAATACCTGCGGCCACAATAAATATTCCGATCGCTTTTTCATTTCTCATGTTCATCTGCACTCACCTCTTATATCATTTGGCTATGTAGGTTGTAAGCTAAACAAATTAGTCTTTTCATGATGACCAGCTTTCGTAATCCTGCCTCTAGTGTAGCCCATGTTTTTGCAAAAAACTATACTTGATGTCGCATTTCGTCACAGTTCTATCATGTATTACCCCAAGGGGGCTGGATCATCCCTCATCCACCAATTTTTACAACATGGTACGATTGAATTCAACAAAAAAACCGTCCTCGGCAGACGGTTGTCCTCCACTGTATACTGTTATTCTGCTGCCTACCCAGACCACCAGTTTATACATTCCGCCTTACAAACTTATGCGCTCCTCCGACCGCAATGACAAGACCCGCCATCGCTACCGGAAGGAGAGTGTGGGCTTCAGCCGCCAAGCTGCCGAGCCATTGACCCAGCTTCGGATCGCTCATCACCATTTCTCCCGCTGTGAAGGCCAAAATTCCTGAACCGGCAAACACCAGTATCGGAAATCGCTTCAGCAAACCGACGATTAAACCACTCCCCCACACCACAATGGGAATGCTAATCGCAATTCCGATGACGATAAGTGCCAAGTCCCCTTCAGCCAATGCTGCAATGGCAAGTACGTTGTCCAAACTCATTACAAAATCAGCAATCAAAATCGTCTGAACCGCTTTCCAAGTCGTGGAAGCTTCCCGAATATGTACTTCATCTTCATTTTGAAGCAGGAGTTTCACGGCAATCCAGAAAAGCAATATCCCACCGGCTGCCTGTATGAATGGAATCCCCAGCATTAACACCGCTGCAAATGTCAACACACATCGAAGTACGACGGCACCAAAAGCCCCCCACCATACGGCTTGCTTGCGCTGCCTTTCAGGCAGATCCTTACTCGCGAGAGCAATAACTACCGCATTATCTCCACTCAAAACCAGATTGATCATTAAAATTTCAGTCAACAGCCACAATGTATCCATGCTTCTCCTCCCCCCACTCTTACTTGTATGTCAAAGTTGTCCATGCTATTCTTAACGATTGAACAAGCTTTTTAGGGTTCGGACATATAGAAGGAGTGACAGCATATGGAGCTATTTAGCGCTGTTTTTTGGCTTGCTTTGTTGAAAATTGTATTTATTGATCTCATGCTGGCTGGCGATAATGCAATCGTTATTGGTCTTGCAGCACGTAATTTGCACCCTTCAGTGCAGAAAAAGGCGATTCTCTACGGGACAGCAGGCGCCCTAGTGATCCGGATTGTAGCCACAGTCGTTGTACTTTGGCTGCTCAAGGTACCTTGGCTGCTGCTGGTTGGTGGCATCTTGCTGATCTGGATTGCCTATAAGTTATTGGCCGACCAGGGTGAGGAGCATAATGATATCAAGGCAGGCAGCTCCCTATGGGTTGCTGTACGGACTATCGTTATTGCAGATGCCGCCATGGGACTGGACAATGTCATTGCGGTGGCAGGCGCGGCTGAACAGCATTTGGTGCTTGTTATCATCGGACTTCTGATCAGTGTCCCGATTATCGTATGGGGAAGTACCCTATTCATCAAGCTGATCAATCACTTCCCATGGATTATTTATGTTGGGGCTATTGTACTTGGTTATACCGCCTCACACATGATTACCGAGGAACACCGACTTGTGCCATTCTTCACCGAGCATCCCGCACTGCGCATTCTGTTTATCGTTCTGGTCGTTGCAGGTGTGGTGTTTGCAGGATACCGTAAACGCTCAAGCAACAATAGACGCAGCGGGGAACAGCAGCGTTCATACTCATAGGCACCAAACAAAAAGGACTGACCGATTTTCCATCGGCCAGTCCTTTTTCCATTTAAGGTAACATAGTCCTTATTATGTCATCCACCATCATCAGATCATCAGAACCAGTCTTCCTTGATCTCGTTCTCTTTGTTCTCATCGGTTGCAGGGGCTGATTCACCTGCATGAAGAACGATGGTTTCCGTCTGAGCCACAGCTTCCTCTATCCATTCAGGCAGTTGGCTCATTGTCGCTTCTATTTTATCCACGATGCGAAGGTTCGGGTTCGTGGTAGGTGATTTCGGCACAAACAGGGTGCAGCAATCCTCGTAAGGCAGAATCGAGATATCATATGTCCCAATCTGTTTGGACAGTGTAATAATTTCCTGTTTGTCCATCATCACCAGAGGGCGCAGAAGCGGAAGTTCCGTGGCACGCCCAATGACATTCATGCTAGGCAGCGTCTGGCTTGCCACTTGTCCAAGACTATCTCCGGTAATAATTGCAAGGGCACGCTCACGTTCAGCCAGCTTCGTTGCAATTCGCAGCATGGAGCGACGCATCAGTGTAATGATGAGATTGTCCTGTCCTAACTGGGTAAAAGCCGTTTGAATCTCTGTAAAAGGAACCAGGTGCAGCTTTATTGTACCTGCATGATCAGCCAAGGCTCGGGCAAGGTCGATTACCTTCTCCTTCGCACGCTGGCTGGTGAACGGGTAACTGTAAAAGTGTACACATTCCACTTCCAGTCCACGACGCATGGAAGCCCAGGCTGCAACAGGACTGTCAATTCCACCGGACAGCAGCATCATTGCTTTGCCATTTGTACCGAGAGGGAACCCGCCAACGGCAGGAATCACTTCATTGAAAATGTACGTTCCTTGATCCCGAATCTCTACTCGCAGTTCGATGTCCGGGTTACGTACATCCACGCTAAGCTGTTGAAATTTTCTTAGAATCGGGGAACCCACCATGTGATTCATTTCATGTGAAGAATGCGAAAACTCTTTCCACACCCGGCGGGTGTTCACTTTGAAGGTTGTGCCTTCCTTGAACTCATGCTCCCTCTCATCCATAAAAGCAACAGCCGTTTCCACGATATCTTCAAGCACTGAAGGCGTTACTTTGACCGGGCTAATGGACATGACACCAAACACCCGTTTCAGTACTGCGATCAATTCCGTGTGTGATTCACCACCGAGATCCACGTACAATCGCCCAAATTCCTTGCGCAGGCTTGCGCCGGGGTACGGCTTAAGCAGTGCTCTCACCTGAGTGATGATCGTTTTCTCGAATCGTGCACGATTTTTACCTTTTAACATAAATTCTCCAAAACGGAGAAGCAGCATATCGTATTTCATTTGACTTTACATCCGCCTTTCCAACGGGCGCAGCTGCGCCACCATCTGATGCAGCGCCTGCTCCAGCAAGGCCACATCTTCTTCTGTATGTTCATCCCCAAGACTGATCCGCAGTCCACCTGCAGCGTTAGCCGCATCTCTTCCCATCGCAAGCAATACCCGGCTAGGCTCGGCAGACCTGGAGGAGCAGGCCGATTGCGTAGATACGGTAATTCCGAGTTGTTCCAGCGTATGGAGCGCCACCTCAGCCTTCATGCCGGGATAAGAAAAATGGATAATGTGAGGAGCACCATCTTTCCGGCTGTTCAGGACGAGTCCTGGAATCGTTTCGATAGTCTCCATAATTCGATCTCTCAACACGGTTGTACTCCTAGCAAAATCCAACTGCCGTTCTTCAGCAAGACGCATTGCCTTCGCCATACCTACAAGTAAGGGGACATTTTCGGTTCCAGCCCTCATGCCCTGCTCCTGTGAACCACCAGATAACAAGGGAGTAAGCTCGACCCCACTCCTTACATACAGAAGCCCCGCTCCCTTGGGTCCACGGATTTTGTGAGCAGACAAGCTGTACAGATCAGCACCCCATGATGCGGGCTTCGCCTCCAATTTGCCAAATCCCTGCACTCCATCGACATGAAAAAGGATGCGAGGTGCTTCTCTTTTTAAACGATTGCCGATTTCTGCAACGGGCTGGATGACCCCTGTTTCATTGTTTACATGCATCAGGCTCACAAGAACCGTATCCGGTCTTAATGAATCCATAATCTGCTGAGCGCTAACGCGGCCATCGGAATCCACGGGCACCCAGGTCACTTCCCATCCCCACTGCTGCAATTGCAAAAAACTTTCGTATACCGAAGCATGTTCGGTAGCCGTGCTAATGATATGTTTTCCGCGCGACTGATATCTTAATGCTGCCCCTTTGATCGCAAGATTGTTGCTCTCGGTTGCTCCGGAAGTGAACACGATCTCCTCGGGCTTAACACCTACGGCAGCTGCACAACCGGATCGTGCCCGTCTCAGCAGTTGATCGGCTCGCTCTCCGTACCCATGAATGGATGAAGGATTGCCATAATGAGCCTCCATAATTTCAGCCATCGTTCGAACCACGTCTGAATCAGGAGGAGTCGTTGCTGCATAATCAAAATATTTCAAATGAGGTCAGACCTCCTTCAGATGTTCTTATGAACCTACAGTGAGCATTGTAACACGATCCCGCCCCAACACAAAAAGACCAAACAGGAACAGGCCGGGTTTCCATGCATGCTCCTGAATTGATCTCTTCCTCAACTCGCTGTAAAAATAGTCTTTGACTTAAGCCGTATATTTCGACTGTGCCTTTTCCACTTTGGAAATGTACGCCTGGGTCTCGGCAGGCAGAAGGTGAAGTACGCTCATCAATTCACTGTCATTGGACACACCCAGACGGGAAACGCGCCCTGGGCCGGCATTATAAGCCGCAAGCGCCATCTTCACTTCGCCACCAAAACGCTGAAGCTGAAGGGAAAGATATTTGGTTCCGGCATCTATATTTTGAGCAGGGTCAAAGGCATTGCTTATCCCCAATCCAGCAGCTGTACCATCCATTAATTGCATCAGACCCTTGGCACCGGCAGAGGATACCACATTGGGATTAAATCCGGATTCCGTATCAATCACAGCCTTGATCAGAGATTCAGGTACACCATACTTGGCACTTGCCGTGGCGATCAAAGATTCAAAATCCGTCGGTACGGATGATGTAGAATCAACGCCCCCCGTGTTCGTAAGAGACGATAAAGATACACTCTCACTGCTGCTGGAGGCAGTATTGGAATCCGAATTATACAAACTGCCCAGTTGTAACCATAACAAGCCGTCACTTGATCTTTTGGAGAGGCCAACGGACGTTGAAGAAGATGCCTCGCTACTGCTTGTATCCGCACTTAACAGCCCGTCCATCATATTGGCGAAGTCCACAGATGAACCAGTCGTTTCACCTGACACATTCGTTTGATTGGCAACATTGGACAATTGCAATTCCAGTAATTGCCGTGACCCGCTTGGATCAATCTGCATCTCTTATCCCACTCCCGTATAAATAAACGTATATTATGCCTATATTCTACATCGTTTTACAAAAAGGTTCCATTGTTTTCAGAAAATAATCCATTATTATCCTCATATTTGCGCAAATATGAAAAAACCTTCTCCATAGCCCGTATTGACGGGAAGGCAGAAGGTTAGAAATACTGATCATTTAGAAAAAATTTATTCTATTCTTTGCAACTGCTGACATGAATTTAACGGGCAAATGGAATCATGAAGAAATAACTGATCGTAGCGAGTGCGCCAAGTCCAATGGACCAAGCTCCTGTCGTTTTACGGCCGTTCACATAAGCATAGTAACCAAGCACGGCTGCAGCCGGGCCAAGTACGATAGACCACATGAATAAGGATGCAATCCCGCAAGCAAGTCCAATATAACCGGAGACTTTACCGGTTGACTCCATGATGCGGTCAGCTTCATGCTTTTCGGGGGCTGCTGCAGCACGCTCCGGGCGTTCTGTACGTACGGAAGCCGGAGGAGCTACTTCTGCGCCGTACTCCTCGCGATGTTCACGTCGTGGATAATCCACACGTTCACGTTTTTTCACATTTGCCGGAGTGGCGGTTTTGGATCGATGAAATGGATAATCCTCTTTGTTGTCATTCTTCACTTCAAAGCACCTCCATTATGAATAGGGATGACTGCTCACTTCGGTTTGAATGTGTGACAGCATGTTGCTGAGGAAGTACGCGCATGATCCTGATGATCTGAATCAAACGTTTCCCCGGCAAATTCTTCATGCAAGCGGCGGGTAGCATGTTGGTCAATGTCAATCATGATGGCATCAGCATGACAAAAATTGTTTTCTCCCCAGAAATGACAGTTGGACACGCTGCATTTGACAATTGGCTTGTCTTGGCTCATTTATTTATCACCTCGACCTCTATTGTCTCCCCAGCGTAAATCGGCTATTCTCTGGCGAGATGTCAGATGATGACATGCATTCGGATTTGTTTTTATAGTTAAAACACGCCAAAAAACCGCCATTGCTGGCGGTTTCATCCATTTTGTATCGTAAGTTAATTGTTACGTTTATGCGTGATTGCGTTGATTCTGCATCCGACGCTGAGTCAAATAGTCACTTTCATAATAGGCCAAATCATCGCGCAGTTCTTCGTATGTTTTGGAAATTTCAAGAATAACATCGCGTACTGCCCGAACCGGCTTGTCACGGAAGCGAATCGCATCCTGACCTGTATAAGCATATCTTCCATCTTCGGAATAGCATTCATTTTTCGGATAGAAAAAGCTGTTTACACATTGGTGATACGTGTTATAGAGAGCCTTTTCGGCAAAATCAACATCAAAATTGGCACGACGCAGCACAACGCCAAGTTTTTCGTAAGAAACTTCAGAAAAAACAAGCAAATGACGGAGATCCGAAAGAAATCCTTTGTAGAAGGTTGTTGATTCTTCCGTCTGATTCTGATCCAATTCAGGCAAAGCATTTTCATTCAAAAATTGTTCGATCCGATCGATAGCAGGTTTTAACTTTTCCCTAGTTGACTCACAAGTTTTCTGTACATTGGCTGCTGACATAAAGGTAGCTCCCCCTTAAATAAGTCCTTACATATAGGCCGGCCACGGTGGTTGTCCCCTGACCTTGAATTCTCAGCTACTATCCTACCATAAAAAGATGACGAGCGGTATCCCTTAATCATCCTTTACATAACCTCCACGATCCTTACCTAATATAAGAAGTCTGTTCCGATTTCACCTGCATAAAAATAACCTCTTTTCCTAACGATAGAACTATGCCAAGGACAACGATGAATACAGAACTCATGACTGCTGTCCAAAATACAAGAGGAGGTTATATCCCCCATGTCCAGACCTAAATGGATAAACTGGGCCATTGCCGCTGGTGCGGGAGCGCTTGCGCTGACCTTGCTGCTTCCGACATCCAACCGTCCTGCACCTGAGCCCAGTGCCATGCCCGATGCTCCTCATGAGGAACATGCGAATAAACAGCAACTGAAAGTTCAGGATGTAAAAGCAACAGATTTATTGACTCGTATGGATGCCAAGCAGCATCTCAGCATTATGCTTGAGAAGAGCGCCACCATGAGTGATGCTGAGTTTGGCCGTTACATTCAAGATGTACAGCATACACACGAACACATCAGATCCATCGATGTACTGGATACCAAAGGCTCCACCAGCAAACATTTCGCGAAAGCCTCCGGTGAAGGAAGCAAGGTGGAGCAGCAAAAACTGGAGCACTCCCTTAACCTAGCCAAAAAAGCCGTTATGAAACGCAAAAGCTTTGAATCTTCCTCATTTCCTCTAGGCAAAGAAAAATACTTCGTGATGGGAGTGCCCTCCAAGGATGGCAAAAAAGCAGTGATTGCACTCTTTAGCCAAAACGTTCTGAACGCGGTGGAACAGCATCAGCGCAAAAACCTTCGCATGATTCCTTACCCGCGTGAGGGCAAATTCAAAATCGAATCCGTGCATCCAGATACCTTAAACGAGGTGACTGTAAAAACAGGACATGATAACGCCAATGCCAGCCATTTTTACGAAAATGAAATCGTTATTCGTTTCCGGCAGGAGCCGGGTGAACGGGATATGCGGATCATTAAATCCGATCTCCGTACCCAATCCGCACGAAAGCTGGGATACACCTACGTATTTCGCTCAGAACACATGAATTACGAGCAGCTGCATTCCTATTTCGAACGCAAATGGAATCCGCTGTATATGGAACCCCACTACATGTATTTAACCAATGAGACCGCAGCTGAACAAACCGATGTCACGATTCCCAACGATATTTTGTTCTCCGATTATCAATGGAATCTCCCCGCCATCGAAACCAATCGCGGCTGGAACCTTACAAAAGGGAAAGAAGACGTCATTGTTGCCGTAGTGGATACCGGAGTAGATCTGAATCATCCAGATTTGAAGGGCAAGCTGCTGGAGGGATATAACGTCGTGGATCCTAAAAGCAAACCACTTGACGATGTGGGCCACGGCACTCACGTAGCCGGAATCATTGGCGCCATAGTCAATAACAGTGAAGGCGTGGCCGGCATGAGCTGGTATAACAAGGTTCTCCCCGTGAAGGTGCTGGACAATTCGGGATCAGGAACCACATATGCTGTTGCCGAAGGCATTATCTGGGCAGCAGACCATGGGGCCAAGGTCATCAATATGAGTCTGGGTAATTATGCCGACGCCCAATTTCTGCATGATGCCATCAAGTATGCCTTTGATCGGGATATTGTCCTGATTGCTGCGACGGGCAATGACAACACCGAACGACCTGGATACCCTGCCGCATATCCGGAAGTGTTCGCAGTATCTGCAACCGATCCGGATATGAACAAAGCTTCGTACTCCAACTACGGGGATTACGTGGATGTGATGGCGCCGGGCTCCAGCATCGCAAGCACCTACCCCAATAATCAATATGCTGCCTTATCCGGAACGTCGATGGCCAGTCCGCATGTCGCTGCACTTGCAGGCCTAATTCGATCGTTGAATCCGGATCTCACCAATACGGAGGTTATGGACCTGATGCGTCAGAGCGTCATCGACCTTGGTGATCCAGGTCACGACAAATATTATGGTTATGGTCAGGTCGATGTTTACAAAGCCCTTCAAGCCGCTTCAAGCAACAGTGCACCCTTACAGTTTTGGCCTCAGCATGTGAGGCAGCAGATGGATAACACGATGAAAAAATATACCAAGTAGCAGAATGTGGTAACTCTTCTTCGATTGGGTTGATAAAAAAACAAAAGCAGCTGCGCCCCGGGGCGTATGCTGCTTTTTAGCTTGTTATCTATTCCCCCGGGGCACCCGCTGCGACTAGCGTTTGCGGGACGTTGTGCGGGCTTTGCCTGATTTTTTCACGGCTTTTTTCTTGCTGTTATGGCTGGATACATAACAAGGATCTTCTTCTTTGACAACGACAGGATACAAGTGGTGATGAACCGGCACACAGTGTGTTTTTTTGATAACTTCAATCGGGTGAATTACCGGTACGATTTGCGGAACGTAGTAATCCTCAACAACCTGGATCGGGTCACAGACAATCGGGCAAAGCGGTGGACAGTAATGGTTCATTTCAAAACCAACTCCCTTTCAAGTGATACTATAACGTATTGCATCAGGACGAAAGTGGATTGGATGTATGTCCTTGTTCCCGAAAATTAAATAAGCGGCAGCCTGTCCGCCGTTGTCCCACCCTGCCTAGGCATGACCTTCTCAATAACGCTGCACAATACCCGAAGTCCTTCACACAAGCGCTCCAGATTCGTCACCGTAAAACAGATACGCAGACTCGCTGTATCCGTCTCACCTACATAACAGGCAGATCCCGGCAGAAAAGAAACCCCTGCAGCAAGGGACTGACGGTGCAGCTCCCGCATATCCAGACCATCCGGCAGCTGGATCCACAGATTCAACCCGCCTTCAGGCAAAGTCCAGTACATACCCGGCACACCGTGTTTCTCCAGAACATCGGATGCTGCCCGGAGCCTGGTGTACAATTCTTCCCTTAATCGAGGAATGTATGAGCTGTACTGATGCTGAATGAAGGATTGAAGAGCCTTTTGAGTAAGCAGGGGACTCCCCAGATCTGCCGTGGATTTGGCTGCCACCAGACGGGTCAGCACGCTTCCATCTGCGATTGCACAGGCCACGCGGCAGCCTGGAGACAGCACCTTGCTGAAACTTTTGATATAAACGACATGGCCGGTACCATCCAGCGATTTAATGGGTGCCGGTGGAGATTCGCGGAAGTAAAGATCGGCAAACGGATCATCCTCCAAAATGAGACAATGATAACTTTGGGCCAAATTCAACAATTGTGCCCGCCTTCTGGCACTCATCGTAATGCCTGTCGGATTGTGATAGGTTGGGATGGTATAGATCAACTTCGGCGGGTATGTATCACAGAGACGTGTTAACAGATCTATACGCATCCCTTCACCGTCCATCGGTACGGTAATGATTTTGGCCCCCCTGCTTGTAAATACATCAATTGCCCCCGTGTAAGTAGGAGCCTCCATGTACACCACATCCCCAGGTCCAACGAACGTGCGAGCAACAAGATCAATCCCCTGCTGTGTGCCGCTTGTAATCAGCATCCGCTCAGGAGCAACATGGAGCCCCCTTTCGGTAAAATGGCCTGCAAAGGTTTGGCGAAGCTCCCGATCCCCCTGAAATGAGCCGTACGCTGCCATACGTTCCGGATGGTCGGAGGACAGCCGGTATGCACTATCGATAATTTCACTCGTAGGCAGCAGTTCGGGCTGGATGGCAGACATATGTAATTCGTACTGAACCTGTGGAGAAGCGTCAAAATGACGCCAGAGCTGTGCCCGCGGCAAATAATCCACAAGTGCCATCTGCCAGTTCCATGGGGTGTTGGCATCATGATTTCGCTCCCCTAGGTGATTTTTCTCGATTTCCCCCGTTTTTCCCAGCTCTTGTGCCCCTCGTACATAACACCCTTTCCCCTGTGAGCAAGTTATTAGTTGAATGGCCTCAAGTTCGGCATACGCCTTGGACACGGTAACCAGACTCACTCCCAGGTCTGCCGTCATTTTCCGGACAGACGGCAGGCGAGTTCCAGGTTCGATCAGGCCGGAACGAATTCGGTCTGCCAGTGTGAGCGCGATCTGAATATACAACTTGGTGCTGCTTCCTCGTTTTAATTCAATGTGCATATGCCCGCTCCCCCAACTGTTATCATCCACATTTTACTGTTATATAGCATTCCGTCTATTATAGTTTATAATATTAGTATAACAGTGAATAACAGGAGATGAGAACAGATGAATATCCCTTGGTCCAAAATGGCTTTAAACACCCCGTCCTCTGTCGTTCGCGACATGCTTCAGGCCGCTCAGGCGCCTGGAATGATCTCACTTGCCGGAGGTTTGCCAGCGCAGTCGTCATTCCCAGTGGAAGCCATACGTGATGCGTACCATCAGGTGTTTATGAGCGGCGCCGCTGCCCTTCAATATGCAGAAACGGAAGGCTTCAGACCGCTGCGTGCCAAAATTGCCGAGCGTCTGGAATCCAAGGGCATTCCCGCTTCCCCCGACCATATGCTCCTGACTACAGGATCACAGCAATCTATAGATCTGGTCTGCCGCATTCTGCTCGATCCCGGTGACCGTGTACTCGTGGAGTCTCCAACCTACCTGGCTGCTCTTCAAGTCATCCATTCTTACCAGGCTGAATCTCACGGTGTAGCCTGTGATGAAGAGGGAATGCTTCCCGAGTCCCTTGAAGAACAATTAAAACTGCAGCGTCCGAAACTGGTGTACATTAATCCGACATTCTCCAACCCATCGGGTAAAGTATGGAGTCGCGCCAGAAGACAGCAGGCCGTTGACCTGTGTCGTAAATATGGAGTACTGATTCTGGAGGACGATCCATATGGCGAAATCCGGTTTAATCCGGAACAGTTGGATGCACCTTCACTCGTGGAACTGGATGCAGCATCCTATGAAGGACCGTCCAACGTCATCTATACCAGCACATTTTCCAAAACAGTAGCCCCGGGTCTTCGCACGGGTTGGATTCTTGCTTCTGCGGATATTATCAAGATCGCCGCACGTGCGAAACAGGGAGCCGATCTGCATTCCAGCAGCATCGACCAGAGAGCTCTTCATGCCCTGCTCGAAACGTTTGACCTGGATGGACATATTCGCAGTATCTCGAAAGATTACGCAAAACGGATGAACAAAATGACTTCACTTATGACAGACAAAGCCTGGGAGGGCATCAGTTGGAATTCCCCGCAAGGGGGAATGTTCTTGTGGTTGGAACTGCCTGAAGCGATGTCAGCCAGCAATTTGTTTACCTACGGTATTCAGGAAAAGGTGTGCATTGTCCCTGGTGATTCGTTTTACGCTGGAACTCCCGAATTGAATCGGATGCGGATCAATTTCACGCACACAGACCCTGAACTGCTTCCTGAAGCGGTAGAACGTATGGATCGTGCCATTCAGCGCTGGCATGCCTCTGTACAATCCGATACAGCTGTTACACTGTAATAAACTGTCATTAGCTGTATTATGAACTGAATTACAATTTCAAAACAAATGAGCACAAAAAAATAAGGCGGCAGATTCCGAGATCATCGGTTTCTGTCGCCTTATTGATGTTTAAAATTAAAAGTACTATTACAGCTTCTTAGTAAGTAGTTCATTAACACTTCATGTTGTTGCAGTTAGGAAAGCTTACCGTAAGCCGGGTTCTGTGCTCTTCGTGGTTCAGACGGGAACTACCCTCCCACCACAAGCGACAATCATCTATCTAGGCCATGCATTGCTGCACAGCTCAAGCGACCAACCTAGACACACCTCGGGCTAAGGCTGCCTCCTCCGAAGAGTCGACTGTGTCCCATTAGGTCTTGCTCCAGATGGGGTTTACCAGGAACGAAGTCACCAGCGTTCCTCGGGGTCTCTTACACCTCGGTTCCATCCTTGCCTGTGCCGGAAGATCCGGCCATCGGCGGTCCATTTCTGTGGCACTATCCTTCAACTCGCGCTGACTGGACGTTATCCAGCATCCTGCCCTGTGGAGCCCGGACTTTCCTCTCGTGGCAACAAGGCCACCAGCGATTGTCTGTCAAGCTTTCCGAACAACATTACATAGTATACAGGCATTTGGGTTCACAAACAAGCTTAATATTACTGGAAACGGATGATCCGAATATTGATTAAATAAACCGGAACACTTCCGTGTTGACCTCCGAGGCGGTTACTTGCGTATCATAGCGCTTATCTGCCAAGCGGGAACGGAGCCAGTCGGCTGTTTTGGGTTTCATAATCTTTTCGGCATTGTGCCCGGCGTCGATGATGCACATGCCTGCCATCAGCGCATCGTGAGCAGTATGATAATCAATATCTCCTGTAACGATGACATCGGCTCCCTTGAATCGTGCGGTCATGGTATAACGGCTTCCTGAACCGCCAAGGACTGCCGCTTTTTTGATCTGTCGATTCAGATCCCCTACTACACGAACGTAAGGCACGTCCAATTGGGCCTTCACGACCTCGACGAGCTCACCCAGTGTCTTGGGCTGCTTGAGTGGCCCTAATCGTCCCAGACCAAGCGTACGGCCCTTTAGATCCATCGCATACAGATCATAGGCCACTTCTTCATACGGATGTGCTTTCAGCATCGCTTGGACAACTTTGCTGCGCAGGCTCTGCGGCACAATGGTCTCAATACGCATCTCCTCGACACGCTCCATCTGACCCTGTGCGCCTATATAAGGCTGTGTCCCTTCTCCGGGGACAAAAGTGCCCATTCCTTCCGTGTTGAAGCTGCATTTGCTGTATTGGCCAATGCTGCCGGCCCCTGCTTCCAGAATGGCTTGAAGCACCTGCTCATGATGCGTACGCGGGACAAATACAGCCAGCTTGTACAGATGGTCTGTATGTACATCTTCCAATGACTCCTTGCTCTCGATGCCAATCGCCTCTGCCATCCAGTCATTCATCCCGCCTTCAGCCACATCCAGATTCGTATGACTGATATATACGGCAATATCATGCTTGATCAGTTTTTCATACAATTTCCCCATCGGTGTATCCGTATTGAATGATTTTACCGGCCGGAAAATAATAGCATGGTGTGCAATGATCAGATTGGCACCAATCCGAATGGCCTCTTCGACAACTTCATCTGTCACATCAAGCGCGATCAGCACGTGATTTATCTCTTTTTGCAAACTGCCCAGCTGCAGACCAATGCGGTCGTCTGGTACAGCCAGATGTTTGGGAGCCAGCTGCTCCATCAGTTGAATTACCGTTTGACCTTTGGCAAACATTCGAGTACCTCCTTCAGGTTTACAATCAGACGTTCCACCTCAGCAGCCTTCTCACGGGAAGAGTCCTGATCGGATTTCGAGATGGATTGCACCACGCCCTTCAGTTTAACGATCTCACTTTCCCACTTCGCAAAAAATACGTCCGTTGGTCGATCAACCAGATACGGACCCATGCGCAGCAAAAGTTCCTTCGTCAAAACAACTCCGCCTTCAAGCGGCCTGGCCAGGTACACTTCATCATTGGCAATTGGACTGGATGCTTGCGGCATAGCTGTAATAATCTCATAGATCTTGCCATCTTCCTCGAGCAATTGTTCGGCTACGACTACCCAATGATGATCCAGCAACCAGCCTCTGAGAATATCTTCACCCACATTGGGTTGAAGGATAAGCATCTTCACCTCTTCCAGCTTGGAAAGGCCACGATCCAGTATGGAGGCAATCAATGCCCCGCCCATTCCCGCAATCGTAATAACATCCACTTCACCTGTAGAGATGACTTCAAGTCCGTCTCCACGGCGCACAGTGATCTGTTCCTGCAGCCCTGCATCACTCACCTGCTTGCGTGCAGCCTCGTAAGGTCCCGGGTTAACTTCACCAGCCACAGCACTTGCAGCTTTTCCGCTGCGAACAGCCGCTACAGGAAGCAAAGCATGATCTGAGCCAATATCCGCTATACGGCTGCCTTCAGGGATTTGGTCATGTATTTGTTGTAATCGATTCGAAAGTTTCATGAAGCACCTGCACATTCATTTAATTTATTGATTTGCATTGGACAACGAAAAGCGATAAAATGAAATCCAATCAAACATTTCAAGGATTAATTACCAAAACCAAGCAATTAAGATGTTTCATTTAAAAATAAAGGAGACCTCGCCGCCGCCTGAGCGGCCTGCGAAAAGTCTCCCATAGTTCTGTTATTCGAGGAAATCCTTAAGCCGTTTGCTGCGGCTTGGGTGACGCAATTTGCGAAGAGCCTTGGCTTCGATCTGACGAATACGCTCACGCGTAACCCCAAATACCTTGCCCACTTCTTCCAGCGTTCTCGTCCGTCCATCGTCCAGACCAAAACGAAGGCGAAGCACATTTTCTTCACGCTCTGTTAACGTATCCAGCACGTCTTCAAGCTGTTCTTTTAGCAATTCATAAGCAGCAGCATCTGCTGGAGCCAACGCTTCCTGATCCTCGATAAAATCGCCCAGATGGGAATCGTCTTCTTCACCAATCGGTGTTTCCAGGGAAACCGGTTCCTGTGCAATCTTCGTGATCTCACGCACTTTCTCCACGCTCAGATCCATTTCAGCTGCGATCTCTTCCGGCGTTGGTTCGCGTCCAAGCTCCTGCAACAACTGACGGGATACCCGAATCAGTTTATTAATCGTTTCTACCATATGAACAGGAATACGAATGGTACGTGCCTGATCGGCAATGGCACGTGTGATCGCTTGACGAATCCACCAAGTAGCATACGTACTGAACTTGTAACCCTTCTTGTGGTCAAACTTTTCAACTGCCTTGATCAGACCCATGTTTCCTTCCTGAATCAAGTCAAGGAACAACATACCGCGTCCTACATAACGCTTGGCGATACTGACTACAAGCCTGAGGTTGGCTTCAGCCAGTCGGCGCTTCGCTTCTTCATCCCCATTTTCAATCCGCTTAGCCAGTTCCACTTCGTCATCAGCAGACAGCAAAGGCACACGACCAATTTCCTTCAGATACATACGAACAGGGTCATTGATTTTGATACCTGGAGGCAAGCTCAGATCATCATCAAAGTGGAATTCATCGTCTCCCTCTCTGCTGTTGTTTTCTGAGTCATCATTAGGGCGAAGTGTAACCTCTTCATCATTTTCGTTTACAACGTCGATCCCCAGGTCGCTTAGTTGTTCGTAAAACTCATCCATTTGCTCTGCATCCTGCTCAAACGGGGAGAGTTTCTCAATAATTTCCTTGTAATTCAGCGAAGCTCTTTTCTTGCCTGATTCAATCAGTTGATCTTTAACCTGATCCAGCGTCAATTCTGTTTCTAGTTCAGTATGCTGATCATTCGCCATAACTCGACTCCCTCCTCCCTAGAAACATCCAACTCACGGACATTTACTGTCTCTCTAGGGCAATCATTTCAGTTGCGATTTGCGCCGCGCGTACAAAATCCCCTGCACGCTCTGCAGCAATCATTTCTTCTTTTTTTAGATCGTACTCTTTTTTGCGCGGATATTTCAGCACTTCCCTGATACAATCATCGAGCATCTGAACGTTCCATTCACCCGGGCCATCCATCATTGAGATTGAACTGACGGTTTTCTCCAATCGGTCATCATGCAATGAGGACATAAAACGGCTTGTATCCGGCGATTTGCCTTGCGCATAGTAGGCATATAGATAAGCAGCAATAGCTGCATGATCATCCAAGTTAAAAGCTTCACCAAGATGCTCATTCACATACTGTGCAGCCTCGTCATCCTGAAGCATCCAGGCCAGAAGTTTACGCTCAGCAGCATGGTAAGCCGGCAACAGATTGGGTGTAGGCACCTGCCTATTTTGTTGCCTACCATTATTCCACCTTTTCGGGTTATTATCCCCATACTGCTCGTTATTTTTCATGGACTGGCGCTCTTCATTGCACTCCTGCTTGAGTGTCTCAAAAGATACATCCACTTCAGCAGCCAGTTCACGTAAGTAAACTTCGCGTTCTGTTGGGGAAGACAATGGAGCAATCAGCTTTACCGCTTCCCTGGAATAGGCGATTAGACCGCCGCCTTCTAGCAGTATATGGTTTTTTTTAAGGTTTATAAGCTTAAATTTTGTTGTGGTTACAGCACCTTCTACAATCTGGTTGCGAAACCGTTCACCACCGTACTTGCGGATAAAGTCATCCGGATCAAGTCCCTCGGGTATAAGAGCAACCTTAACTTGCAGCCCGGCCTCCTCCAGAATGGGGAAGTTTTTAAGTGCAGCAGCCTGTCCAGCCCGGTCCCCGTCATAACAGATAATGACTTCGTCGCACATGCCCTTGAGCATGAGGGCCTGATTCTCGGTCAGCGCTGTACCCATGGCCGCAACTCCGTTCTGGATCTCTTGATCCCAAGCGGAGATCACGTCCCCATAACCTTCGAACAAAATAGCTTGTCTTTGTTTGCGGATTGCATTTTTGGCCTGATGCAGATTATAGAGAACACGGCTTTTGTTAAATAACCGGGTTTCCGGTGAATTTAGGTATTTTGGCTGCCCGTCTCCCAAAATGCGACCTGCAAATGCAATCGGTTTTCCGCTTCTGCCATTAATCGGGAACATGACCCTGTCTCGGAAGCGGTCCACATAGCCCTGACCCTCATTCCGCTGTGACAGAAGACCACCCTTTTCCATCTCTTCAAGCGGAAAGTTGCGTTTCTCCAGAAATTGCACCAGCGTGTCCCAGCGATTCGGCGCATAGCCAATCTGGAACTGGTCAATCAGCTTGTCGCTAAAGCCGCGCGAGCGCAAATAATCCATGGCTGCCTTTCCATGCTCTGTATTTTTCAATAAGAAATGATACAGTTTTGCAGTAAGCTCATACGCCTCCAGCAGACGTTCGGTCTCCGGATTCACATGAGCGGATTCACGCCCCTGCCAGTCTCCCATTGAAATGTGACTTTCTTCTGCCATCGTTTTGACAGCCTCGGGAAAGGATAACCCTTCGATTTCCATCCTGAATTTGATGGCATTTCCACCCGTGCCGCAACCGTAGCAATAGAAAATTTGTTTCTCTGGTGTGACCGTGAACGAAGGCGTCTTCTCCGAATGAAAAGGGCAGAGGCCTTTCATGTATTTCCCCTGCTTGGTCAGATGCACAAATCTGCTCACCGTATCGACAATATCATGCTGCTGTAACACCGATTCAATAATGCTTTCGGGTATACCGCCTTGTCCGGTACTCATCTAGGGCCACCTTCATCTCTTTCAACACGTAAATATAATTCGCTAAACTTACACATTCTCCTGCAAATCTTTTAAAAGTTTTGTCAGTTTATGTTGAAAAATTTCCCGATCCTGCTCTGTGAAAGGCTTTGGGCCCTTCCCATAATGCCCTCTTTTTCGTGCTTTGGCGGCAGTATGACGGGAATCAAGCATAAAATCAATATCACGATCATTAAATTCGCGACCACGAAATGATAAAACATAACAACGTTTGCCAAGCGCGAGCGCAGCCAGTCCATAATCCTGTGTAATGACTACATCATAGGCCTTAATATGGTTGGCGATGTACAAATCCGCGCTCTGATCACTGCGGTCCACTTGCACCGTTCGTACCCCTTCTCCGCCCTGAAGCAAATGATCAAAGGAAGATACCAACAATACGGGGATATTAAAACGGCGGGCCGTTTCCGCAATCTCCGCTTTCACTGGGCAAGCATCACCGTCCACAACAATGTGGCGTATATTCAACTCACTCAACCTCAGGATCACCCGGTTTCATAAAATAGCTGCATATTGTTATATACGACTTCCGCCAGCCAAATTCCTTCTGACCAGTCAAGGTAAATCAAAGGCTAAAATACGGAACGGCTGTTAAAAATAAAACTCACAACCCGTTCCGTATATTTATACCCTCATATATCCTTCTTTAATACTGAATTTTATGCGTACCCTCTAACCCGATTGGGACGGGGTTATTATACTACCACCAATTTGGAGAAATCGGCAAATCCTTTCAAGTCACGGTCGATGGCTGCAAGCAGAGCCAGACGGTTTGCACGTACAGCCTCATCTTCGGCCATTACCATCACGGAATCAAAGAATGCCGTAATAGCGTCCTTCCAAGCCGAGGCAATCGCCAGCGCTTCAGCAGCATCGTGCTGGGAAAGTGCATTGCGATACTCCTCATTGGTTCTGCTCCATGCCTCATGCAACTGCCGCTCTCCCTCTTCGGTGAACAGTTCAGGATGCACAGAAGAATTGGAAGCTTTGGCAGCAAGGTTGCCAACACGATTGAAGGACTCGACTGTCGTTTTAAACGCGTCTCCGGTTTGAACAGCCGCCATCAGAGCTTCACCTTTCGGTACGATTGCACTAATATCATCGAATCCGGCAGAAATCACCGCATCAACGACATCATAGCGAACCGTCTCGGACAACAGTTTTTTCACACGAAGTCCGAAGAAGTCCTGCAAATCTTTACGAACCTCTTCGTCCGCACGTTTCAACAGATTCATCTGAGCATGTACCTGAAGCGCAACACCGAACACATCGGACAAGGTCAGCGGAAGATTGTGATCCAGCAAAATTTGTACAATGCCTGCCGCCTGACGACGCAGTGCGTAAGGATCCTGAGATCCGGTTGGGATGATATTGATGGAGAAACAGCCTACAATGGTATCCATCTTGTCGGCAGCACTCACGATAGCACCTTCAAGCGAAGCAGGAGATTGATCCCCGGCAAAACGCGGTTGGTAGTGTTCAAATACCGCTTTGGCCACTTCTTCCTTTTCGCCTGCCTTGCGGGCATAATCCTCACCCATAACACCTTGCAGCTCAGGGAATTCACCCACCATCAGTGTAACCAGGTCAAATTTGCAGATATCTGCGGAACGACTCACCGATTCGGCAACATCCGCAGAAACTTGCAGCTTGGCTGCGAGACCATCCGCAATTTTGCGAATGCGGCGAACTTTATCTCCCACTGTACCCAGTTCTTCCTGGAAGACGATGCTCTCCAGTTTGGACAATGCGTCCTTAATCTCCAGCTTCTGGTCCTCCTCGTAGAAGAACTTGGCATCGGACAGACGTGCACGCAGCACTTTTTCGTTACCTTTGGCAATCACATCAAGCGAATCACTGCCACCGTTTCGAACCGTTACAAAGTAAGGCAGCAATTGTCCCTCACTATCCAGGACAGGGAAATAACGCTGATGCTCACGCATCGAAGTAATCAATACTTCCTGAGGGATATTCAAGAAAGAAGGATCAAATGTTCCGAACAATACGGTTGGTGTTTCCACGAGGAACAGTACTTCCTCCAGCAAATCTTCCTTAATCGCGATATCCCATTTCTTCTCAGCAGCAAGTGCCTGAATTTGGGATACAATCATCTGCTCCCGTTCCTGGATATCTGCGATAACATGTTCGGAACGCAGCACTTCAACATAAGAGGCAGGATTAGAGATCACGGTCTCTTTGCCGAGAAAACGATGTCCACGAGTAACGTTGCCAGATTTCACTCCTGCAACTTCAATCTCGATGACCTCACTGCCGAGCAGAGCGACAATCCAGCGAATCGGGCGCACAAATTTGAAATCATAGGAAGCCCAGCGCATGAATTTTGGGAATGTCATCGCGTGCAATATAGACAGCAGGCCTTCACCAATCACGGATGAAGTCTCCACACCTTTGCTGCTCTTCGTCGCATAGATATATTCAACACCGCTCAGTTCCTTGAACGTAAATTGATCCGGTTCAACTCCTTGACTGCGGGCAAATCCCAGTGCTGCTTTGCTCCAGTTACCGCTGTCATCGAGTGCAATTTTACGGGATGGGCCTTTTACTTCTTCCTCCACATCCTCCTGCTTCTCGGCAACATCCTGAATCAAAACAGCCAATCGACGCGGTGTAGCGTAAGCATTTACCTCACCGTGTGTTATGCGGGATGCATCCAGCCATTTCACGATACGATCCTGCAGCTGTTCAATCGCTGCGCGCATGAAGCGTGCAGGAACTTCTTCCAGACCAATTTCAAACAACAGATCCTTAGACATGCTCGGCTCCCCCTTTCTTGATCAGCGGGAAGCCAAGCTTCTCACGCTCTTCCACATATGTTGCAGCCACTTGCCGTGCCAGATTGCGGACACGGGTAATGTAACCGGTACGTTCCGTTACACTGATTGCTCCACGTGCGTCCAGCAGGTTGAAGGTATGGGAACATTTCAGCACATAGTCATATGCCGGGAATACCAAATGCTGTGCCATAGCTTTGTTGGCTTCTTCTTCATGCATGTTGAAGAGGGTAAACAGCATTTTCACATCAGATACTTCAAACGTATATTTGGAGTGTTCGAATTCAGGCTGAAGGAATACATCACCATAGGTGATTCCCTCTACCCATTCCAGTTCAAACACATTTTCTTTTTCCTGAATGTAAGAAGCAAGACGCTCCATACCATACGTAATTTCAACGGCTACCGGATTCGTCTCAATTCCACCGACTTGCTGGAAATATGTAAATTGCGTGATTTCCATACCATCCAGCCAGACTTCCCAGCCCAGACCAGCGCAGCCAAGAGAAGGATTCTCCCAGTTATCTTCAACAAAACGGATATCATGCTTCAGTGGATCAATTCCCAGGCGTTTCAGACTTTCCAGGTAAATTTCCTGAATGTTGTCCGGTGAAGGCTTGATAATGACTTGGAACTGATGATGCTGATACAGACGGTTCGGATTCTCTCCGTAACGTCCATCCGAAGGACGACGTGAAGGCTCTACATAAGCGACTTTCCAAGGTTCTGGTCCAAGCGAACGCAAAAAGGTCATTGGGTTCATCGTACCTGCCCCTTTTTCCGTATCATAAGGCTGAACAATAATACAGTTATGCTCGGCCCAGAATTGCTGCAGCGTTAGAATCATCTGCTGAAAATTCATAATCATGCTCCTTTTCAATGGGATTGTTTGGCAAGCCTAGAACGCTTCGAATAGCACAAGATCAATCGAAGCCAGATGTTGGATGGACAAAGCTACGTTTTGCGAGGGTTATAAGATTAAGGCCTTGTTCTCCAGGGAAAACAATTCCAAAATACAAAAAACCCTCGCCCTACGCCTGTTGTCCAGACGTAGGGACGAGAGCTATTCCCGCGGTTCCACCCTACTTGGCTTGTGTACAAAACAGGATAATCTGTTCACACAAGCCCACTTTTCCGTGTCCATTCATGCTCCCGAGTGCCGTTTCACAGACCGATTCATCCCGGCTTTCACCATCCCAGGCTCGCTTCAATCACCGTACTCAAGGCCATGTGGCCTCCCCTACGAAGAACATTAAATCAAGTCTCCTACTATCTCGTTCAATGCATGTCTCCAAAAAGAGAAATTATAATCCATATTAAATAAAAAAGAGTGCAAAGTCAAGATAATTTATGATCCTCCAAAAATAACTCGTTAAATCCCGTACTTCTCCATCTGATCAAGAAAAGAACGGGTTTTTAAATTGAGACCGAGCTGATGATCCATGAAGGCTCTCATAATCTTCTTCATTTCATCTCTTGTGCTCTCGCTGACTGATATGTTGCCCAATCGCTGCAAGTCCAGCTGTGCAAACAATCGCAGTAATCTCAGAGCTTTGGGACTTACAGACAAAGCCGGCGGGTCAAAGTGTTTACAAGCTCTGCAGAGAACCCCACCCAACCTTGGGCTAACAAATAACTGCTCATCCGGTCGCTCCTGACCACATGATATGCATTCATCAAGTGACGGGCCGTAGCCCGCCGCCTGTAATATTTTCATCTCATAAAGACTAGTTATGACGGTCGGATCCTTCTCTTCCTTTAACGCTTGGAGACAAGCCTTTAACTGTTTGAACCAGAATGCTCCTGTCTCCTCATCCTGCAGAACCCGGTCCAGCAGTTCACACGCGTAGGATGCAAAAGCGGCTTTGACCAGATCTTCCCGCAGCTCATGATACGACTCGATGATTTCGCCCGCATTCAGTGTTCCGAGGCCCGTGTTTCGAAAATAAACATATTGGCCATACGTAAACGGCTGCACTAGTGCAGCATGTCGGCTTTTGGGCTTTTTGGCACCACGGACGAGCACACCTACTTTTCCACCGCTTTCGGTGCAAAGCGTAATAATTTTGTTTCCCTCGCCGTAGTCCATGCTGCGGATGACAATCCCTTCCACCCTGTATAGCATGCCTCGTCACCTAACCATTCCCGAATCAGCCAATTAACCTTCGGCTTCTTCATCTTCTATCACTTCCCCTGCAGTATCAGACTCCTGACCTGTTGAGGCACAAGCCTCGGTATATAACAAATAGGACTCCACATCCCCCGTCATTGCAAAAACCTTCCACGAAAAATCTCGCATCAGAATTTCATCCTCTCATTAGAAATGACGTCTGCATCTACCAGTAGGATGGAGTCTTGCAAGGTAAACTATGTGTTGCAATTAATGGATACTGAATTGTTTATTCGCGACCGAAGCCTAAATCACGCAGCACGCGATCCTGATTTCTCCAGTCCTTCTTCACCTTAACCCATAGGTCCATGAAGATTTTTGAACCCAACAGGTTTTGAATATCCGTTCGGGCTCGCTTGCCTACCTCTTTCAATAGAGCTCCCTGCTTGCCGATAATGATCCCTTTTTGCGAATCTCGTTCGACAAAAATAACTGCCGAAATGTACACTACCCCGTTGTCCTGAACCTTCATATCCTCAATGGTTACAGCAATGGAGTGTGGAACCTCTTCCCGGGTCATTTGCAGAATTTTCTCCCGTATCAGCTCCGCACAAACGAACTGTTCCGGGTGGTCGGTAATTTGATCTTCCGGATAGTACTGCGGCCCTTCCGGTAAGTAATTGCCAAGCTGTTCCAACAATGTACTCACATTGCTGCCAAGCTTAGCGGAGACGGGCACGATCTCAGCAAAATCATGCAGCTTGCGATACTCCTCAATAAGCGGCAGCAGCGCCTCCGGTTCGATTTTGTCAATCTTATTCATGACCAGAATGACAGGTGTTCTTATATTTTTAAGCTGTTCAGCGATGTAACGATCTCCACCGCCCATTCCCTCGGAAGCGTCAATCAGGAACAAGGCAGCTTCCACTTCACCGAGTGTATTCAGAGCAGTCTGATTCATGTAGTCGCCGAGCTTCGATTGACGTTTATGAATCCCTGGTGTATCCAGAAAGACAATTTGTTTATCTTCGGAGGTGTACACCCCATGTATTTTGTTTCGAGTGGTTTGCGGCTTGTCCGACATAATAGCTATCTTTTGTCCAATGACCTGATTCATCAAGGTTGATTTACCAACATTGGGACGTCCAACAATGGCTACAAAGCCGGATTTAAATGCTTGTTTTTTCATATGGTCCTCCTCAGGCGCCTAGGCCTGGAATGTATTATTTTTTAGCAAAGTCCAGATCCGACGGACCAAAAGCCCACGGCAGCAGCTGGGCAACCGTAGTCTCCTGCAGATCACCCTTCAGGTTGCCCATAATGACTTTCATATCCGGTTCACACAACTCAATCATGACCTGACGACACACACCACATGGAGCAATCGGGCCTTCTGTATCCCCGACCACAGCAATCGCCTTAAAGCTGCGGGGCTGATGCCCGCCTGCGATCGCACTGAAAAGAGCTGTTCGTTCAGCACAGTTGCTCGGTGTATATGCAGCATTCTCAATGTTGCATCCGTGATGCACATTGCCCTCACTGTCCAGCAGTGCTGCTCCTACGCCAAAGTGGGAATAAGGTGTATACGCTTTTTCACGTGCCTTGATGGCTTCTTGCATGAGCAGTTTGTTATCCATAATCCAATCTCTCCCTCAGGTTAAATCTGAAATTAAACTTGCATTTATAGCAAACCGAGCCAGTTCAACACCGGTTTGCCGAAAACCATACATCCGATGACTACGGCGAACACCGCAGCCAGCAAAACTGCACCAGCCGCGGTGTCTTTCGCCGCTTTTGCAAGCGGATGAATATGCGGATGTGCCAGATCCACTGCTGCCTCAACGGCAGTGTTCATTAATTCGGTCACCATTACCAAAAAGATGGCTGTAAGTAAAAACATCCAGTCTGTTCTGGAAATTCCGAAGATAAATCCGGCCGAACACATGATGACGGCTACTCCCGAATGAACCCTAACATTTCGCTGTGTCCGAAAACCGTATACGATTCCTTCTGCCGCATTGCGGAACACCAGACTCCAGGAGCGCCCTTTCATTATCGTGTCAACCCTGCCTGGGCCAGTACAGCTTCTTGTTTGCCCATCATTTCAGCTTCACTTGCTTCGTCCTGATGGTCGTATCCGAGCAGGTGCAGGAAACCGTGCACAAACAGGAAACCAAGCTCACGTTCAAATGAATGCCCATATTCCTCACTTTGCAGGATGGTGCGAGGAACGGAAATAATGATGTCACCGAGAACATCAGGCATCTCTTCCATCTCTTCATCCTCATCCAGTTCATAGATGATATCCAGTTCCTCGTCCATCGTCTCATTCATCGCAAATGACAACACGTCTGTCGGACGATCGATTCCGCGGTAATCACGGTTCAGCTCATGAATCTGTGCATCATCCACAAATGTCAGGGCAACCTCCCCATCCGCAACGCCCTCTGCTTGCCCGGCAAGGTTCAGCAGCTGCTCCAGCATTGCAATCATCGGCTCCGTAATTTCTTTATCCTGTTGTTCATTATTCCATGCCAGGTTAAGACTCATTCTTTCATAACTCCTGTCTGCTCATAATAGTAAGTCAACCCGCTTCAGGTGAAGTCGGTTTCGGTTTCTTGATCTCTTCCGGGTATTCAATTCGGGAGTGGAAAATACCCATTACCGTTTCTTTCAGCGTCTTAGCTACGATGTCCAGCTCACGCATCGTCAGATCACAGTCGTTGAACTGATGATCATCGAGACGCCCCTTGATAATTTTCTCAATCATGGACTCCACTTGCTCCACTGTCGGTTTGCGCAAAGATCTCACAGCAGCCTCCACGCTGTCGGCAATGCCAACAATAGCAGATTCCTTGGACTGAGCCTTCGGCCCAGGATAACGGAAATCCTCTTCGGTGAAATCAGGCTCAACGCCTGCTTCTTCCGCTTGGCGCAGTGCTTTGTGATAGAAGTAATGGAGGAAGGTCGTACCGTGATGCTGCTCTGCGATATCCCGAATTGGTTTTGGCAGCTTGTAATCCTTCTGCATCTCCACACCATCCCGTGCGTGTGCAACGATAATCGATTTGCTCAGCTTGGGATCTATGGAATCATGCGGATTCTCCATATTGTTCTGATTTTCAATAAAATATATCGGTCGCTTGGTCTTGCCAATATCATGATAATACGAACCTACTCGGCAGAGCAGACCATTTGCCCCTATAGCTTCCGCTGCGGCTTCAGACAAGTTTCCTACCATCACACTGTGATGATAAGTGCCCGGCGTTTCTGTCAGCAGTTTGCGCAATAACGGATGGTTCGGATTTGACAGCTCAACCAGCTTCAATGCCGACAAAATACCAAACGATGTCTCGAAAAACGGCATAAGCCCGATAACGAGGATCGCCGTTAATACACCGCCTGCAAACGCAAATCCGACGCCGTACAACGTAGTTGTCCGGTTCCAGTCACCTGTGTCGATCAATGACAGTGTAAACACGGCAATGGAACCAAACAGGCAGACCATAATGGCACCTTTTAAAATGGTGGATCGCTGACTTGCCCGGTATGTCGCGAATATGGCAACAAAAGATACCAGCACCGCGAAGAAACCGAGTTCAAAATCAAAAATCTGACCCTGGTGTGTATTTAAGATGATGCTTGACAGCATGCCAATAATGATTGAACAAACAAAAGCAAGTGATGTATCCAGCAGTAAAGCAATTAACATTGCTCCAACCGCGACCGGTGCAAGGAAGCCCACGTAAGACCTGTCGGCCGTCTGGATGAATGCTGTTACATGCATAACCACGATCGTAATAATGAAGATAAGTACAAGCATCAGCAATTGTGCATTGTTATATTTGAAATGCGTTCCGCTGTATTGCTGAATATACATCAGAATTGCTGCCGACAACAGACAAGACAGCATGAGCAGCCCCAGCTGGGGCCAGTAGTTCACTTCGTTCTTCAGCAAATCATTCTCATCAAGCAGCGTATAAATCTCGGGAGTGATCGTTTCACCTTTGGCTACCAATGTTTCCCCCTGCTTGATATAGACCGTTTGTGTATTCTCACGGGCCTGCACCTTGGCTTCCTTCGTACCCTCTTCATCATAGAAGCGGTTGGATGTCACCACAAGACGAGCAAGCTCCTGAACCACCTCACGCTGTGTACGCTTGCTTAGAGAGCTTACACTCACCATCTCTGCCACTTTTGCTCGTGCCGTTGTAGCATCGCTGATCTGATCCGTCATTAGCCTGGAGACAATATCCCGGGCAACGGGCTTCATCTCCTGGATATCTTCGGAGGTCAGACGTGAAATCTTGATATAGGTTTCTTCCGGGATCCGGTAACTTTGCTCCTGCACCACGTTTCTGATTTCTTCCAAAAGAGTTTCGGAGTATGTACCCGCTTTCCGATTGTTGTTAATAAAGTTGGACACAAAGTCCTTCTGGCGCTGCGGAATCTCATCACGATAGATGTCAATCTTGTCCTGACTGGAAATCTGATCATCCTGATTCAGCCGATCAATACGATCCAGCAGAGTGGTCATCAAATTTTCGTTTCGCAGCTGCACAATCTGAAAGATCGGCTGTACACGTTCAGCGGCTTCTTCCTGCGCTTTCAGTGTAGCCTTCGTATTTGGAATCTGCATCGGCGCAGCAATATCCACTTCACTTCGTGTGCCTTCCTGAATATCATACCGCTCGGGGAGCAGCTTGGAAGCCAGACTCACGTAGAAGAGAATCACCAGAAACAAAAACAGAAGATAGCGTGCCCACACGCTATACTTCCATCCTGTAGCTCTATTCTGAAAAGATTTGCCTTTTGACAGTTCCTTCGAGGTCACCTTAGACAATCCCTTCTATTCTTGATTTTCTGCGGCGTGGTTGTATGCAACGATAATTTTTTGGACGAGGGAATGCCGTACAACATCTTGCTCGGCAAAGTAGACAAATCCAATCTCTTCAACTTCACTGAGTATCGTTTTCGCTTCCACAAGCCCTGACTTTTTGCCGCGAGGTAAATCAATTTGTGTCACGTCTCCGGTGATGACCATTTTGGAGCCAAAACCAAGACGGGTCAAAAACATTTTCATCTGTTCAGGTGTCGTATTCTGAGCTTCATCCAAAATGATGAATGAGTCATCAAGTGTACGTCCCCTCATATATGCCAGTGGCGCTATTTCAATCAAACCGCGCTCCAGTGCCTTGGCCGTCTGCTCCTGCCCCATTACATCGTACAAGGCATCATACAAAGGCCGCAAATAAGGATCAACCTTTTCCTGAAGATCTCCAGGCAGGAAACCAAGGCTCTCACCCGCTTCAACAGCAGGCCTTGTAAGCACAATGCGTTTGACGCTTCCTTCCTTGAGTGCGGCAACCGCCAGCACAACAGCCAGGTAGGTTTTACCTGTACCGGCAGGACCGATCCCGAATACGACGTCGCGTTTCTTAATGGTCGTTACATAGTGTTTCTGTCCAATGGTTTTGACACGGATCGGTTTGCCCCGGTAGGTCGTCGTAATCTCACCCTTGAACAGGTCGAGAAGCTGGTCTGCACGCAGATCCTTCGCCAGTTCAATCGCATAGCTGACGTCCCTTTCGGTTAACACATATCCATTACGTACCAATTGCAGTAACACATCGAATAATTGTTCAAGCGATTCCACATGCTTCGTGCTGCCATGAATGACAATCTCCGCTTCACGAGAAGCGATCTGTGCAGGAATCTCGGATTCAATCAGTTTCAGAAAAATATCTTGGGGTCCAAAAAGAGATTGACCCTCTCCCGCACTCTGGAGGGAGATTCGTATGCTGCGTGTTTGCTCTGACAAATAGCCTCATTCTCCTTGACTATGGACTAGCGGAAGTTCTTCCGCAATGCTTTCTTCCACTTCAAATAATACTTTCATATAAACTTTACCATTCTCTTTCTTCTCATGCAAAATTTTTTCACTTAAAATTTTTGTTCCCTTGCCATTTTTGGCGATTATATCGTTTCTGGCGCCCTCTAGTCCTTTCGTTCTGGCCCATTCCACCGTCTGCTGCTCTTCCTGTTCCCTGGTCTCCATATCGGTCTCGGTTATCCATCCCATAGGAAGCGTGAAGGAACGCCACGTCAGCGGCTTATGGTCACTTGCCGTATTGAAGGAACTGAACGGAGTCTTGCCATATCCCCAGAGCTGCACAGCCCAATTGCCAAGCACAATATAGAAACGTTCCTTACTCTCTCCTGTCATCGTGTTATGTTTCTGAACCAGAGGGACTTCCACCTCATATTCACGCCATACGAGCCCGCGAACCTCGCCTTTGGCTACTACATTCTCCGTATTCTCTTCATCCCCCAAAATACCCGATATCAATACCTGCCCTTTCTTGACGCGCATGTCCTTCTGTACAACCGGACGTCCCTGTTCTGCGTAGATTTGGGTAACGACCGCATCCGACTTGCTCACCAAGTGTCTGGGATTCAACAGCGGCTCACGCTGGGGCTGTGCAGATTCCACGACCTGAATGGTAATGGTTGTCCCCTCTTTGCTCACACCAATCCAGGTTACATCCGGTAGTGCCAATGCCAGCTGCCTGGAGAGCTTGTCCTGACTTTGCAGCCGAAAACCCCATTGAAAAGGGTAGATCCCTTCTTTTTTAGCAGCAGCAAGCACCACATCGGTCGGAATTTTCACATTTCCTTTCACTTCCACATTCCAAATCATCGATGATAGTGCAAACATCGCAATGACGAACAACACCATGCCCCCGAGGAAGAACTTTCTTTTGAGTAATCGGGCCATAAAAAAAGGAATCCCGCTTCGATGCGTCACTTTCACCCTGCAGCCTGTCCGTTTCAACAAAGGACGCAGCCTAAAAAAGTGCGGCAGCAGAATGTTCATTTCTGCCTTGCGTCCATCATGGGCACGCAGGTTCCACACTTCCAGTCCCTGCTCTGCCACCATGTTGATCAGCGTTTCGATGTCCCCCCCAGTGACCGTGATTCGGACTGCACCTCGCAGTTTGTACAGACTGGGCTGTTTCATCCGTTCCCCTCCGCTCCATTCATATGTATATCCAGAATCGTTCCTTCAACCGCCACTTCATCCGGCAAAATATTACGAATCATCAAATCGGCCCCTTTAATTTCTAATTGTCCTTGAGATAACGCCAGAACAATGCGATTCGGCGTAAAATGGATCACACCGCGATGATTTTCTATATACAATTGTTTGCTGCCGATCAGGGTTAACCGTGGCATATCATAAAGCACATCCTGCGGCAAATCCAGCACCTCACTGGTCCATCTGCGCAGCTTGCGGCTGATCCGGGTCATACGAAGGTCTTCCCCCTTCCTCTACAGTTCAACTTATGCGGTGAGACATGATTTTATGAAAACTACGGCTTGTGTTAGATCATTAATTCTAAAAAAAAGAGGACACAGCAAAAAGCCGTCTCTGGCATGTTGCTCACCAGAAACGGCTCTTACCTGTTTATTTCATATTAAATCCTTATTACAACTTGCCCCTCGAACCAAAAGGCTGTTTCGAACGCGGAGGACCCAACACTTCAGCCCACAACACACCGCTCCGGATATCTTCTTTGCGTAAAAGCGACTGTCCCGATTCACCAATTGAGGGTTCATCCCAACTGGTATCTGACACAACAGGTGCTTTAGCAGAAGAAAAGCGATTCAACCTCTTCTGAATCAATTGCTGTTGTTTTTCCATTTCTTTCATTTGTTGTTCGAGTGAGCTTTCCATCCCGCCGATTAAGTTTTTTCCACTAAAATCGTCTCCTTGGCGGGATGATGCCGCAGGATCAGGATACGGATGATCATATCGATCATCGTACTGGTCGTCCTCATACCGATCATTGTCGTCATAAGAATCATCATAACGGGTATCACCGGCAGATTGCTGAGTCGCTGTTTGTGACGGAGAGCGGTCATTTCGGTCTACTTCTCCGCTTCCTCCGAAAGTAGGCATTCCGTTATTGGGACGCCTCTTGTTTGGATCAGCCGATTTGGCTGCTTTTCCAAGGAAGGAAAAGAGCGCAAAACCCACGACTGCCACAATATACAGGTTATCAAAAATCCATTCAAATAGGCCCATGTTTACTCACCGCCTATCTTTCGTTTTTGGAATCACCCTGATTATTGGAGTTACCTTCACCAGGTTTTCCTAATGAGTTACGCATTTGCGTGTCTGCTTCAATATTTTTCAGGTTCATATAATCCATTACGCCAATTTTACCGCTCCGCAAAGCTTCTGCCATTGCGAGTGGCACTTCGGATTCAGATTCAACCACACGCGCTCTCATTTCTACTACGCGCGCTTTCATCTCTTGCTCTTGGGCGACAGCCATCGCGCGGCGTTCTTCGGCTTTTGCCTGTGCAATACGTTTATCAGCCTCAGCCTGCTCGGTTTGCAGGAAGGCACCAATGTTTTTACCTACATCCACGTCTGCAATATCAATGGACAAAATCTCAAAAGCAGTCCCTGAATCCAGACCTTTAGACAATACGGTACGGGAGATCAGATCCGGGTTTTCCAGTACTTCTTTATGGGAGTCCGCAGAACCGTTGGTACTTACAATCCCTTCACCGACACGGGCAATAATGGTCTCTTCACCAGCACCACCGACGAGTCGGTCAATGTTTGCACGAACTGTAATTCTGGCTCTTACATTGACTTCAATACCATCTTTGGCTACTGCAGATACAACTGGAGTTTCAATGACACGCGGATTGACACTCATCTGTACAGCCTGCAAAACATCTCGGCCCGCAAGGTCGATCGCAGCAGCACGCTCAAATTCGAGTGGAATGTTTGCACGCTGTGCGGCAATCAAAGCGTTGACAACGCGGTCCACGTTACCACCGGCAAGAAAATGGCTTTCCAGTTGGTTCATAGAGATTTGAAGACCGGCTTTGGTTGCTTTAATCATTGGATTTACGATTCGGCTAGGTGTTACACGTCTCAGTCGCATCGCTACCAGTGTAATAATTCCAACACGCACACCGGAAGCAATAGCCGAGATCCATAGCATTACTGGGAAAAAGCTGAAGAATACGCTCAATACGATAATGGCAACTACCGCAACGAGCAAAACCGTAATCAAGGTTGGTTCCATAGACAAAACTCCTCCATTGCACTTTAATTTTGTGAAAATTCATCATAACAGATATCAAATATTACGCTGCTAATATTAGAAAAACACCATTCGGCAAGCAGCACTGCCATATGGTTATGTACACTGCCGAAGCCCACTCAGAACTCCGGCAAAGCAAGCGGTTTACACCGGCAAAGCTTGCTGGACCACAATCCGGGTGCCTTCGGCTTTAACCACAATAATCGGTGTATCAACTGGAATAAAGTCTCCGTCCGAAACCACATCAATCCGTTCCCCATTAAACATTGCTGTTCCAGATGGACGAAGCGGAGTCAGGCTGATCCCTTGAAGACCAATCAGTTCTTTACGTTCTGTCGCAGATGAATAACCTCGATCAGCAGACAATTTGTCACTCAGTATAAATCGATTCCATATGCCTCTGTCCTTAAACAGAATCACCACGATGGCTATAACCACTAGCGCTGCTCCGAAAGCAATGCCCAGTGATACAAATGCATCACTTGTGTCATATGCGGCACGCACGACACCCGCCACAAGCGCGATGGATCCCAGAATCCCCAAAATTCCCATGCTTGGAATAAACATCTCCAAGATCATCATGATGAGCCCAACAGTAAAGAGCACCCAGGTCTCTGCTCCAGCAAAACCGGCAATGTAGTTCCCGGAGAAGTAGAGAATAAAGCAGACGATACCCACAATACCAGGCACTCCAAATCCAGGTACGATCAATTCAATGACCACACCCGCAATCCCCAGAAACAGAAGTACAGTCATGACAACCGGGTTGGTCAGAAAAGAAGATATATTCTCTGCTGCAGTGCGCTCTACAGTGAATACATCATCCTGATTGTAACCCAGCCAGGCTGCCGCTTCTTCCGGAGTTTTGCTGATATGGTCCGCATATCCCACTTTCAGCGCTTCCTCGGCAGACAAAGCAATAATTTCACCCTTCTGCTTCGTTTTATTGATCTCCGGCATCTCCACTACCATGTTGACATCAGTCATTCCCGCTGCAATATTGCCGTCACGACCGCCTTGTTCCGCCGCTCCCTGCATTTTGCTCTTCCAGAATGCAACCAGCTTCGGATCATCGACATGTTTGCCTGTGCTGTCTACCATCGCTGCCGCACCAATCATGCTGCCTGGCGACATTACGATCTTATCTGCATTTAAGGCCAGAAAACTCCCAGCCGAAGCAGCGTCTCCACGGACAAAAGCAACGGTCTGAACAGGGCTTTCCTTAATCAGGTTACCCAGTTCTTCTGCCGTGTCGACACGTCCTCCCGGCGTATTGATATCGAGAACAATCAGGCCAGCGTTCATCGCTTCCGCTTCCTTGAAGCCACGCTCCATGAACTTGCCTAAACCCTGCTCGATTGGTTTATCAACCGGAATAATATATACGGCGCCGCTCTTTTCAGCTGCATGTGCAGACGGCGATCCAATCAAGACAGGAAGCAGCAGCGTCAGCAGCATCATGAGCAACAATGGCCCCGCAAGCATCTTCCGGCGCTTTCCCTTCACAATAATCCCCCCTTTTCCATTATTGTTATACTGTCCAGCTTATGGTATTTATTACGTACAATGCAACATTTCGTTTCAAAATCTTAAAATTATATTTGAAAGCTGGAGGAATTGCAAGAAATTAAATCAAAAATTATGTATTATAACCATTTTAAAGCAAATGAAGGAACTCTTTTCAAACATGCGCTGTGTATCACAGACTATTACGTTAACTCTTTCGTTTTAATAATGATCCATGAACTGCCAATTTATTTATCAAAACGGTAATCAGGAAAAAACACCCCCTGACAAGTCAGGAGGTGTTTATTGATTTGCTTTATTGCAGAAATTGTTGAACTGCTTGATTAACCAGTTTGCCGTCCGCTTTGCCTTTTACTTTCGGCATAAGGGCCGCCATGACTTTCCCCATCTCGGCTTTCGAAGAAGCACCGGTTTCCTGGATGGTCTGCTGTACAATAACTTTAATTTCTTCTTCGGTAAGCTGTGCGGGAAGGTACTGACCAATTATATCAATTTCCGCTTTTGCATTTGCCGCGAGTTCTTCACGGCCCGCTTTGTCAAATTCTTGGAGGGCATCTTTGCGCTGTTTGATTTCACGACTCAGGATATCAAGCACTTCGTTGTCATCCAAAGTTCTTTTCAAATCTATTTCAAGATTCTTGATCGTCGAACGAATCAACCGAATGGTGGAGAGCTTGAACTTGTCCTTGCTCTTCATCGCTTGCTTCATATCTTCGTTCAATCGTTCGCTAAGATTCATGTTGTTCAAATCCTCCTAAAACTTTCTCTTACGAGCAGCCTCGGACTTTTTCTTGCGCTTTACGCTTGGCTTCTCATAATGCTTACGTTTCTTCACCTCAGCCAAGACGCCATCTTTAGCGATGGAACGTTTAAAGCGACGAAGTGCAGCATCAATAGTCTCGTTTTTGCGAACTTTAGTTTCAGACACCAGTTTTCCCTCCCTCCGACCAGACCGTCCAAGAGCAATAACACGGTTCATCACCTTTCATTATAGGCGAAAGATAATAAACGTGTCAACCTTAACGTAATGATCACTTTATTTAAACGAATCACAGTGCTATCTCAATCTCATTTGAGCAAGGAAAAGAATAGCAATCGACCCATTATTGTTTGTGCGAATCCGACAGGCTTGTTAATGCACCAAGTCTGGTGCCTCCAAGCAGATGATAGTGCAGGTGATGGACCGTTTGTTCTCCATCCTTGCCGCAGTTATTAATCAAACGATAACCGGACTCGTCAACCCCAAGACGTTTCGCTGCTTCCTGTGCTGCCAGATGAATTTCACCAATCAGCGGTGTATCCGCTGCTGTCACATCATTCATGGAAGCAATATGTTTCTTCGGAATAACGAGAACATGTGTCGGCGCAGCGGGCTGGATGTCATGAAAGACAACCACATGGTCATTCTCCAGAACTTTGTTGGAGGGAATGCTGCCCTCTACAATTTTGCAAAACAAGCAATCCATTGTTCATACCCTCCTTTGATTTTAAAGATTTATGTATACTCCTCTATCATACCGGAAGTGAAAAGTGTCGTCCAATCTCACACGAAAATGCTTTTTAAAATCAACCACCCCCCATAACCATATCTATCATGCCAACGGATGGTCAATATAATCCTCATGGTCCGATCATATGCTGAACATTATAAAAAACCTTTCTGCACCCCGGTGGACCGTAATATGCCCTTAAGGATGAGAAAGGTTGCAGGATTTATTTTAATTCCAAATCTGGGTTTCGAGCCTCATATCAATAGTACGGCAGTAAAGTTAATGCGGCCAGCCCGAACAAAGGTAGAACCAGTCTGTTAAAACGTCTGCGACCGTAACCATAGTATGGATAGGGATATGGGTACGGGTATCCGTATCCCGGATAAAATCCGCGAGTATGAGGGGCAGGATACCCTGCTCCTGGCATTGCGTTTGCTCCCCAGTTTGCATGATTTGCTAGAGCTTCAGGACCGACAGGGACAGCCAAATAAATCATGTCGTCATCCACATTTTCCATGATTCCATCAAAATGGCTTCCGTCCTTCATCTGTACACAAACATAACGATGCATGTGTTCCTTGCATAATTTCTTCGCTTCCACCTTTTCCACTTCAGTACGCCTCCCTTATCGTGCTTCATCACCCTTCCATGGTATTCAGATCTGGGCGAATTGACACTCAAGGTTCACGCAAAAAAAAGTACCCCGTGAGCGGATTTCGAATGAAATCTGCTGCCACGGACGTCTAACCAGGAAACTTCCTGATCAAACGTCCGCCGGGGTACTTAACATAAGGTATGTCGGCTTGACTGTAGTATAACAGCAGGTTGAACCTGTATCTGTGAGGTATCTCACTCAATTCAGGGGAGTAAAAGAAATATGATACCCATTCTCCACTCCGGAATTCAGTCGACTGAAGGATCTACTAAAGGATAATGGCAGTCATTACATAATTTAAGACTTGGCGAAGAAAAACAGATCACGTTTTTAAAGGCTTTCCAATACCACCCGAGAGCCGCCCCCAGCCTCGTTTGCAGGAATAATAACAAGCTTGCGTGGCAGACGAGCCCGCAGCTCCGGCACGTGGCTTATGACTCCGACAGCTAGACGGTCATCATGCAGTTTCTCCAGCGATGTAATTACGGTATCCAGCAGTTCAGGGTCCAGCGTACCAAACCCTTCATCCAGGAAGAAAAATTGCAGTGGATACTGACCACGCAGCTGAATCTGGGCAGATAAGGCCAATGCCAGGGACAAGGAGGTCAAAAATGTTTCGCCGCCTGACAAGGTTGATACTGGACGTTTAACCCCTCCGTTTGCATCATCACAGATAACAAATCCGCCGCCCGAGTCCACCTCGAGCGAATACCGCTGTTTGGTCAAAAATCGTAGGCGCTGTGAGGCAGCTTGGCTCACCTGCATGAGTTGTTCTTCAGCAATATACTCTACAAAAGCATTTCCCCTGAAGGCAGCCTGAAGTTTGCTGAGCAGCTCCCCTTGATGACTTACTTCTACCCGTTTGTTCTCCAGTTCGGTCCAGCGAACATGACGCTGCTGAACATCCTCCAGATCCCGTTCTGCACGTGCCTTGGCACTTAGTGCAGCTTCATCCTCGGCGCGTCTCGACTTCAGACGTTCCGTACAGGATACCCACTGCTCTTCGGACACTTCTGCTCCACCGAGCTTCTGCTCAAGTTCACGCAGCTGTAAAGCCAGTTCACGTTCGCGTTCACGATGATGCTGAATGTTTGCTGCCAAACGCTCAGCCTCTTCCGAAGAAATGGCCGCTTCCAGAACAGCTTGTTCAGAGTCGAATGGAGATTGAACCAGCAATTGCTGCCAGCGTGCAACTGCCTGATCCAGATGTTCCGCCGCTGAGGCCAAGGCCTGCCCAGCCATAACGTCTTTTTTGGCAGACTCCTGTTTCAGGGCGTCCGCTTCTTTGAAGCGCTGGGCCGAGTCGGCAGCTGCTTTTCGTAGTCCATCCAGATGGGACTCGGCAGCGGCGATCAATTCCTCCACTCGTTGCTCGCCCACCCATTGGCGCAGTCGTTCTTCCTTTTCAGACAGCTGTTTGTTATTCCCCTGCCACTCGGTCTGCCACTGGATCAGCTGTTTGTCCAGTTCAACAAGTTTCTGGTGAAGGGACTGTACCAATTGCTCCTTCTCTTCCAGGAAGGTGACACTTTTGTTCAGCCGTTCCTTAATGTCTTCAGCACGTGCATCGCGTTCCTGCATCGCCTGATGAAGGGCGACAGCCTCCTCCTGGGCGATGCCCGGCAGTTCGGCGGCCCAGCGGCCTTGCAGTGCAGCTGCAGCTGCCTCACTCTCGGCCAGCTTGCGTTCCGCCTGGACGAGCCCGGCACGGCCGGCCTCCTGCGCGGCAGCCGCTTCCATGCGGCGCTGCTGCGCACCCACAGCCGCCTGCTGTAACGCGGCGGCTTCCGCTTGCACTTGCGCTGCAGCGTCAGCCAGCGCTCGCGCGGCTTCGCGCAGTGCGGCGGCACGCGCTGCCCAGTCCGCCGGGGAGCGCCCGTGTGCGGGCGAACCGGCGGGCTCAGGCTCCGCTGCCGCAGGCGCGGCCTCGGCTGCGGCCGGAGCTTCGCCGGCCGCAGCGCCAAGCTGCGTCAGCAGGCTGCGACGTTCGTGCAGCTGCTGGCGCAGCCCGAAACGCAGCTCCTGCAGCTCCGCCTGCAGACTGCGCAGCAGTTCGAGGTCCGCATCGCCTGCGTGCGGACCTTCTCCCGGCGGTGCAGCCGGGAGCGGGTGGTGTGCGGAGCCGCACACCGGGCAAGGCTCGCCGTCACGCAGCTCGGCGCGCAAGGCGGAGGATAGCCGGTGCAGCTCCTGCTCGCGCATCGAGCCGCGCAGCTGCTCCTCCGCCCAGGCCAGCAGGCTCTGTTCGCGGCCGACGTCCTGCTCACAGGCCAGCAGGGCCTCAAGACCCGCTGACGCCTGTTCGACCAGAAGCTGACGCCATTCATTCAGGCGGCTCTCTTCGCCGCCCGCCGTCTGCAGCTTCTCGGCTGCCAAATTCGCAGACTGCTTGTAGGTTTCCATTTCAGCCTGGTTCTGTCGTAGCTGTTCTGCGGCCATATCCAGTCGATGCCGGAGCTCAAGTGCAGCTTGCAGCTGTCTTCGCTCCTCAGCCTTGACTTCATTCGGCTTTAGACTTTCCTGCAACTCTTCTCTGCGTTTGCGTCCACGCTGCTGCAGTTCTTTTTCCTTTTCCAGCTGCTGGCCAAGGACAGCCTGCTCAGCCTGCCCCTGCTCCAGGAGCTGCTTCAGACGGGCACCGTCCTCTTGCAGACCGTCCCGTTCCCGCTGCAGCTCTTTGGCCTGTTCCAATTGTTCCAGCCGGAGCAACAGTTTCGGTTCACCCTCAGCCAACTGCATACGCGCCGTATCAGCCTTCTCTGCTTCAAGAACAGATAACCGTTCGTGTTCCACAGCTTGTTCATGGGCTGTTGCAGCTGCAGTTTGTCGCAGCTTCTGCTCTGTTACAGCATCCCGCATCGTCTGAAGTGCAGGTAATATGGCCTCGGCTGCACCAGCCTGTTTCAACCGTTGTTCACCTGTTTCGATCTCCGGTTCAAGGATTTTGAGCTTTTGCTGTTCTTCCAGACGCCTCTGGCGCTCTTGACTCCATTCACGTATTTTCCCCAGCTGCTCAGCTTCCTTCGTTGCTTCATCCAGAATTTTCCGGGAGAGTTCTGCATTCTTTACAGCCTCTTGGAGAAGTCGTCCGGTTTCTTCCAACGTTTCCTTGCTCGCATTGCCAAGACCCTGCTGCTCTGCCAGGAGAGCTTGATGAACCATATCGTTATCTTTCACTCGCCGGCTCAGCTTAATGGCAAGCTGATCTCCATATTTCTCCAAATGGAACAGACGCTGCAGCATCTGTCGTCGTTCACTGCCTTTCAGGGATAGAAACTCAGCAAATTTACCCTGCGGCAGCACAACGGCTCGCGTAAAGTCATCCATTTTAAGGCCAATCACTTCTTCAACGCAGCGGTTAACATCGGCCAGTTTATCAGCAAGCACCTGTTCCTCTCCGTTTACAGTCTCAATGAATTTGCTGATCGTATTGCTTACAGATATTTCATTGTTACGTTTAAAACGCCGTTCCACCCGAAATCTCCGTGTCCCTTCAGCCGATGACAGTTCGAAGGTAAAAGCCACCGATAGCGCATCCTCAGCATGATTCATGATGCCCTGCGTCCCGTTAACCGCCCGTTCCACCTTGCCGTACATTGCAAGGGTAATGGCGTCCAGCAAGGAAGATTTCCCGCTCCCCGTTGGACCGAAGATGCCGAACAATCCGGTTTCCGTCAGTACCGTAAAATCAACTTCCTGTGCTTCACGGTAGCTCTGCAGACCGGCCACTTTTAATAAAATCGGCTTCATCTTCCTTCAACCTCCTCACGCACGCCTGGCTCGTCCTCATCTACAAGTTCCAGGAACAGCTTCACCAGACTGTCTTCAGGCTGTGCCCCGCCTGTCTGACGCTGGTAGAACTTGCGAAACAATTCGTGCACGGGCAGCTCGGAACGCTGCTCCAGCAATCCTGCTGCAGCCATCTCCGGATAAACCGGTCGGATATGAATGATGCCGTCATGCGACTTGCGCAGCTGCTGGATCTCTTTCAGTGACATAGCATCGTCCAACCACACTTCCATATCGATAAAAGATTGGGCATCTCGCCCCTCTTCCAGCCAGCGATATACCTCGGCCAGTCCACCGCGTGCCTTCCAACGCACAAGTGGACGTCCACAGGTTAACAGCACTTCTTCCACATTTGCAGTTCCGCCTGGCGCCAGATCCACCATCGTAACCGATTTGCTCTGTCCCGCTTCCGAGAAGCTGTAAGCCAGTGGCGATCCACTGTACCGGATCACACCGTCTCCCTTTACAGCCTGGGCCCGATGAAGATGTCCAAGCGCTGTATATTGCGCACCGATCGACAACGAGGATGGATCCACCGTATAGGCACCACCCACCTGAATCGGGCGCTCCGAATCACTTTCCACCCCGCCCAGTACATAGATGTGACTCATCCCCAAATTGACCGTATCCGGACGAAATGAACTCGCCAGCCGCTGCATCAACATTCCTACCCGGCGGCTGTAGGCCTGACGAAGCACGTTTTCATCCCCATCGGTAGTGAGCAGTTCATTCAGCCGTGCCTCCGAAGGATAGGGCAAAGCTGCAATCCGGGCAGTCTCGCCCGTTCGCTGCGCATGAATGGTCACTGCTTCTGCCGTTGGCATGCCTACCAGAGTAATGCCCTGTCTGTTCACAAGTGGCGTTACAGAAGCCACCCGTTCCGGCTGATCATGATTGCCTGCAATGACTACCAGCGGTCTTCCGCGCTCCGTGAGCCGGGCAGCCGCTTCATAAAACAGCTGCTCTGCCGATGCAGGCGGATTAACAGAGTCATATACGTCGCCAGCCATTAACACTGCGTCCGCTTGCTGATCATCCGCCAGTTTGACGAGTTCATCGATGAAATCCTCCTGTTCACGCAGCCTGCTTCGTCCTTCCAGCGTTTTCCCCAAATGCCAGTCCCCTGTGTGCAAAATACGCATGTTCCGTTCATCCCCTCTCCCCTGCAAGATCTCTGTATCAGATCTCTGCTGTCTCCAAACTTTCGTGAATCATTTCTCTCTAAAGGCTAAACATCCTGGACAAAAGGGGACACCATCGCTTCTTCAGAATCGATTCCGTCCCCTTCATGTCATCCGTTCTAAATCAAACACTTTATATAAACCCTAACCTGTTCTTAAAGCTCTACAGCATGTCCGCCATCAAAGAAGTACAGCCACTTCCGATCTACCTTACGTCCCAAAATATCTTCAATCGCACGGCCATACAGTTCCAGCTGAAAACGATAGTTACTCGTCAATTCTTTTAGACCTCCGCGATGTTCAAGCACCCGGTCGGTTTTGTAATCCAGCAGCGTGAGCTCGCCTTCCACCTCATACAGGCAATCAATGATCCCCTGTACAAGGACCGTTTCGTTATCCAAAGATGCCCGGAGTCCACTGCCTTCATCCAGCATTTGCATCCCTGAATTTGATGACAGATTACGGAGCCACTCGGCTGGAGAATGATCTGCTGGCAGTCCATAGATGAACGGAATCTCCCGTTTCACCCAGTCTGCACGCAACAGGTCAGTTCCTGGTGCTGCCTGGAAAAATTGTGCGACATGCGCAGGTTCAATCACTTCTGCCTGATGAGGCAGCAAAATCTGAAGTGTGGCCAGTCTTGCCAGTGTCTGTTCAACCACCGCGGCATCCACATTCGTTCCGTCCAAGGGTAAATGCTGCATCAGCGTGTGGTACACTGTACCTCGCTCAGCCCCCGTCAATTGTTTCTCTTCCATAAACTTCGGACGACGCAAATGCAACTTAAAGGACGTTTCGCTAGCTTTATCCATTGAATCATTAAAGACTTCACTAACTTTATCTTCTGGCTGCGGACCTTCAAGAACGACAGCATGATCCATTTGTCTTTCAAGCTCTTCCATCACCTGAAGAGGCTGATGGTCCTGTATGGCAAGCACTGCCTTCAATTCCGAAACAGACGTGCTTGCAGCAATCCGAGTAGCCGCTTCATATGGGTATGTCCATGACAGTCGCTGATCAACGTTTTGGACGCATTGCTTTTCCAGTGAGACTTGATCGATATCCATGCCTTCTTGTGACGTTCCATCTGGAGTACTCACAACCATCTCGTTAAGGTTAATTGTAGAAGGAAGTAGGTTTACAGGCTTCGCTGCTTGCAGCGCACTCATGCGCTCTTGACGAATCTCCGTCATCTCGTTTTCGTCACCATGTTTCGAATCCACAAAGATCTCCTTGGATACCCAATCGGCAGAAATGACGGATATGCTCCAGCGTGATTCGTCCTCTATCAGGCAAGCAGCATATGAATCATGCACACCAGCCAGTTCACGCAATGAAGAAGCTGCTGGATGGCGAATCAAAGCAGGTCCGATCCAGTCGAGATAACTCCTTCCTGCCGCTAGGAGGTAATCAGGAAGAATCAATTCGGAACTGTCTTTTATCTGTGACCAGGCCGCTGCTTTTTTGGCAGCATCTTTTACCGTCCCAACCAGAACCATTTTCTCCTTTGGCCGAGTGAGGGCCACATAGAGTACCCGCATCTCTTCCGCCAGCAATTCAAACTGGGCGCGGCGGCGAATGGCCAGATTGGCCAATGTGGGGTAAGCCACCCGGTTCTCCCGATCCACAAACCTTGGACCGAATCCGAGCTCCTTATGCATCAGAAACGGTGCATTCAGGTCCTGTTGGTTGAACATCTTGGAGATGCCTGCCACAAATACAACCGGAAATTCCAACCCCTTACTCCGGTGAATCGTCATAATTCGTACCGCATTATCCTGTTCACCTGATCCGGCCACCGTTCCCAAATCTCCGCCATTCTCGCGCAATCTGGAGACATAGGTCAAAAAGCGGAATAAACCCCGGTTCGCCGTCGCTTCTTCATATTGACGTGCACGGTCATACAGAGCTTTCAGATTGCTTTGACGCTGCATTCCTCCCGGAAGACCGCCAACCCAGTCCAAATAGCCCGTTTCCCTGTATATACGCCAGATGAGTTCACTCAGACTGCCTTGGCGTGCTTCGAGCCTCCATTGCTCCAGCTGGCGCATAAAACGAATTAATTTTTGTTGTAATTCCGAGCCCGCATCTTCTGGAAGCTCTTCATCCACTTTATATCTGTCGTTCTTTGTTTCTCTGTCGCCAGGTTTCGGTTCCATCACCTCTGCCTCTGCCGAAACAGCTGCCTCTCGCTCCGCCTGCTGAATCTCTGACCACGCTTCCGGCCATTGCATCTGGATTGCTGATGAGTCATGATCGCGCACTTGTTCGGTCTCAATAGCAGATACAACAGCGTCATAGAAAGACTGCCTTTTATCTCCCAGACGGATTTGTGCCAGATCCTCTTCATCCAGACCAACTATTGGTGAACGAAGCACTGAAGCAAGCGGAATGTCCTGTCTAGGATTATCCACGATCTGAAGCAGGGACAACATGATCTCCACTTCCGTTGCCTGAAAGTAACCCTTGCTCTGCTCTCCTCCGGCTGGAATCCCCTGTTGTCTGAATTCCTCAATCATCAGGGGGGCCCACATCAGGGCAGAACGCAGCAAGATGACAATGTCACCGTAACGCGCTGGACGCATTGTTTTTAATGCTTTATCGTACACATTCAGCGCAGGCTGATCCGTATCGCCTACAATCTCCCGGATACGGCGAGCCATGGCCCGGGCCTCTAATTGAGCCGTTTCAAGTTCGACACTTTCCAGTTCAGCTGATGCCAGGTGTTCTCCATTTTCATCCACACTTTCGCTCAGATCAGGGCCTCCGCCTTGTCGATCGATCAGCATCAATTCCGGCGTATATGCCTCGTCACCCTCTGTTTCCGGTGGAAACGAAGCTCCGTAGGCGAGCTGGGCCCGTTCGTCATAGGCGATTTCGGCTACACCTTCATTCATGAGCTGGCGAAACAGCATATTCACCGAATGTACCACCTCTGCACGACTGCGGAAGTTCCGTGCCAGATCAATACGTCTACCCGTACGCGCTGTATTTTCTTCTCCTCCATCCGCTTGGATGCCGGACTCATATTGTCGGTACTTGTTCAGAAACAGCCCTGGTTCAGCCAAGCGAAAACGGTAAATACTCTGTTTGACATCTCCTACCATAAAGCGATTGCCCGGATTTTCCCTCGAGATCAACCTGACAATGTCTTCCTGAACGGTATTGGTATCCTGATATTCATCCAGCAGCACTTCATCAAAACGTGCTCTGTATTCCATCGCAGCATCTGACGGCATTGACAGCTCTGGCGTGGAATCCTCATGACGCAAAATGTGAAGGCAGTAGTGTTCCAGGTCGCTGAAATCAACCTGACCACGTTCCTGTTTGGCCAGCTTGTAGCGTTCACCGAACTCACTTACAAGTTTGGACAATTCCTGCATGAGCGGAGCAGCCTGCTCCAGCTCCTGCCAGAACGAAAATGCACTCCGGCCAAAAAGTGACCCTTTCAGATCGGTGACTGCTTTTTTCGCTGCTTCCCGAAGCTCCTTCACTTGCTCCTGAAGCGCCGCATCCGTTTGGTCCTTTTTGCAGGGTTTCAGCTTGCCAAAAGCGGCTGGCTGAAATACTTCAGGCAGTCTCTCCCAAGGCATAACCTCCACTGCTGACAGAAGATCCTCGACCATTGCAAGATCTTCCTTCAGCGTATCTGCATACGGTTTTGGTCCTTCCGGCTGCAGGGCAATGCCAATACCTTGGCGCAGTAGTCCGACCGCTCCGCTCAGGGTCAGTGCAGCATCGCGTAAAATGCTCTGTACCCATGCAGAATGACCCAGCGCCTCCACACTTTCAACTTGAAAAGCAGACGCCATTACCGAGAGCCAGTGATCCGGCCAGGAGTGACTCCGCGAGAAGTCATACAACCGCTGCACAAGCCGGTGCATGGCATCATCGTTTCTTTCCCCACTGAACCAATCCACCAGCTCACGGAAAGTACTGCCTTCGCCTTCTTCTCCGTATTTATCTTCAAAAAGCTCCTCCAGAAGTTCCTGACGCAGCATTTCGGCTTCATTCTCGTTCAATATCCGGAAGGCCGGGTTAAGCGGAATTTGCTGATAGTAACGACGGATGACTTCCATACAAAATGAATGGAGAGTTGTAATCGAAGCTCGCCCGAGCAGCGACAACTGCTTGCGCAGATGCTCTTCCTCAGGCTGCTCCTCAAGCGCCTGTTCAAGCGCCTCCCGGATACGCTGTTTCATCTCAGCAGCCGCTGCCTTCGTAAAGGTAGCCACCAGCAATCGATCCACGCTGAAACCACGGGAAGGATCTGCTATTTTGCGAATAATCCGTTCAACCAACACAGCTGTTTTCCCTGAACCTGCTGCTGCGGCAACCAGAATGTCTTCCCCACTCTGGGAGATCGCACTCCACTGGTCATCACTCCAGAAGCTGCCTTCCGGTTTTGGCATATTCGTCACGTTGTATCCCCTCCCTTGTTGTGTGACAGCATGTCCCAGATTTGCTGTTTGCCCGGCTTGGACAACAGATTATATTCATTGCCTTCAATATTTTCATCAAATTGACACACCGGTTTATACGGACAGAACGTACACGCAACCTCCTGCTGAATGCGATAAGGTTCAATAGCCACATCCCCATCCGTAATCCGGGTCCCGATCTCCTGGATATTACTGCGAACCGATGCAAGCAGTGTATCCCACTGGTCTGGCGTAGCTACAGCAGCACTGCTATAGAAGCTGCCATCAGCCTTGAGTGCGACAGGGATAATTGCCGAGTACCCTTTATCCAGGGTGTTGTCCATTTGTGCAATGGCATCGCGGTCTGCCAGAAGGAGGCCCTTCATTTTGAATCGTTTCAGCAATTCCTGTCCCGCCTGTTCTGACGTCATGCCGTTCGCTGATTGCAGCAGCGGATTATGCACGTGAAAATACAGCGTTCCTCCAGGCATCGCCGATTCTCCCAGCCACTCTTCGGCCGCACTAAGCAGCACTTCCAGATACGTAAGCATCTGCAGGGACAGTCCATAGTACACTTCGTGCAATTTGAGATCGGTCTGGCTCGATTTGTAGTCAATGACCCGCAGCAGCAGACCATTCTCCCCTTCAGCCACATCAACCCGGTCAATCCGGCCCACAATCTCCATCACACATCCATTCTCAAGTTCGAAGCGCAGCGGCGGCAGAGGTTTCCCTGGCCCAAAATCCAATTCAAGCCCAATGGGTTCATAACTTCCCCGCCTGGACTGCTCACCCAGAATGATCGAAGCCCGGCTAACAATATCCTTCAGTTTGCGGAAAATATAACCGTATCGCTTCGTGCTGAGCAAAATCTCTCCCTGCAGCTGTGGCGCAATCTGCTCCACGGTCTGCTCTGCTTCCTTTCGGCATTGTTCCGGAGAGAGGCTGCCCCAGCTTCGGTTCTCTTCGCGCAGCCGTATAGCCAATTGACTTAGTGCAGCATGGAACAACTGCCCAATATCCGGTGCCTGAAGTCGATATAATTGCCGTTCTTTTAATCGCAATCCATGGGAGGCAAAATGGGAGAATGGACACGCCACAAATCGTTCCATCCGCGAAACACTCGTCCGCACCTCTGTACCATATAATCGGCGACTCGTCGAAGTACGCAACGGCAGTGCCCGATTACGATAAAAAATCGATCCCAACAATCGTTCCAACTGGGGTCTTCGGGCCTCATCGGACAGATGCCAGTTGTAGACAGACCACCAGAGTTCAGGAATCTCCTCACCACGGCGCCATCTACGCAATTGTCCAATCAGAACAGACAGACTCTGCTCCGGATGAATGACATAAGGCCAGTGAGTCTCTTCTGAATCCGTTACCGGTGGCTGGGCAAGCAATGGTGATTCATTCAAACCAAACATTTTGCGTACATGCCTTACAATCTCCGATGGCAGCAGTGTTTTCCCCTCATCGTCAGCCACAGGATAACTTAGCCACAATTGCCTGCTGGCCGCAGTCAGGGCGGTATATATCAGAAAACGCTCGTCCAGCATTCGTCTTGTTGTTCCCGGTCCAAGACCCAAGCCCCGTTCGGTCAGCAGCTCCCGTTCCTGCTCGGTTAATACCCCATCCTCCTGCGGTACAGCCGGCAGTTCACCATCCACGGCACCCAGAATAAATACATATTTGATATCCTGCAGCCGCGTCCGATCCATGGAACCGACCAGCACCTGATCCAGCGCCGGCGGAACGAGTCCGAGCTTCAGTTCGGTTAAACCCGTCTCCATCAGACCAGCGAACAAATCGATATCCAGTCGTTCGGCTCCCATCATGTCCACCATCTGGTCCAGCAGATCCAGGACTGCTCCCCACATCTGACGATGTTCCCGCGAACGTTCTGGATCCCCCTGCGCTGTCGCTTCAGCAGACATCACTTCCAGCTTCCATGGAATCTCTGCATCTTCCAGCAATCCATACAAGGCAGCACACTGTTCTCTGGCAGTCTTGGCCTTGTTCATCCGTTTTTCAAAAACACCCATCGGATCCGTAATGACCGTTCGGCATTTTTCCATCAACGACAGCATTTGTTCACGACCTCGGCTTCGACCTTCCTGGCCATTGTCTTCCAGGGACAGGCTCGGAACATATTTCCATGGTTTTCCATCCGTCCAGCGGTATCCGTGGATCCCACAGGCAAGAATATAGTTTTCGAGCTGGTCCATATCTTCACGGGTAATGGAGCCATCACGAGGAAGCAGCAAATCTGTTTTAACACAGCGAAATACATCTTCATAACGCCAGCGACGACGAACAATATCAATTGCGGAACGAATGAATTCGGCGAGCGGATGATGAAGCTCACTTCTTCTGCGATCCAGGAAAACTGGCACGTCATAGTCTCTGAACAATGGTTCAGCGATATCGGCATAGGCATCCAGCTGACGAACGAGCACCGCCATGTCACGGTAACGCACACCTTCATCCTGAGCTAATCTGCGCATTTCCCGCAGTGCTCCTTCCATCTCTGCCCTGCGATTTTCAGCTGCATACATTTTGATGCCAGCATCACGGCCATCGCTTCTCCAACGAATTCGGCGGTCGAATCCAGATTCCAGATGGGCAAGACCCGGACTTTCCTCATATCTTGGTAAAACATCTGGATCAAGCACTGACGTCTCGCTCCCAACGCCCAGATCATCCGCCATACCTTTGAGCCGTGCGTAAGCACTCGCGGTTGGATGGAAGAGATCCAGTTCACTGGGCAGTGCCCCATGATCATACGGTCGATCCAGGGTCAGTGTAATGGTTACGGAAGAAGCCTGAAGCATCAACCGTCCAATCACACTCATTTCCTGCGGGGTAAATCCCTGAAAACCATCGATCCATATCTGAGCATCCTGAAGAAGCGCACTTTCTGACAAACGATCATTCAATTCTGTCAGCGTGTCTTCATCATCGATGTAGAGTTCCGATAGTTCCTGTTCATAGTCACGATATATAAGAAGCAGATCATGTAACTTATCCCCCAAAATTGGTGCCGAAGAAGATGAACTCCATGTAGAAAGCCCTTCTTCCAATGAACCGGGATCAAGTTCATATCGCTTGAATTCGCTATATAAATCATTCAAATGCCCGATAAATCCCAACTGGTTGCCAGAGGCACCAAAAAGCTTCAACTCTTCCTTGCGCCGCTGAAGCACTTTATAGAGCAGCATCTTTTTCCCCTCGGCTCCGATTGGAATACGAGCAGAACCACCCGCTTCCTGCATAACACGATAGGCCAATCGGCGAAAACCCAGCACTTCGGCACGCATGGTGCCTTTGATCGCACCCGAAGAAACCAGGGCCTGCTCAGAACGAAACGAACTCTGCTCCGGAACCAGCCAAATGAGAGGTTTACCTTGGGGTTCCTGTTGAAGCTGAGACGTAATTTCCCGGGTAATCAGCGTCGTCTTCCCGCTGCCTGCCCGGCCAATAATAAAGCGTACGGACATGTTTAATCCTCCAAACCGTCACGAACAAGATTTTAATTCTCAGTATAACATATCTGACCTGGTTCGGAACATACGTTTGCCACAATCCGGTAAAGCCAAGATGATCTCCTGTAACAGGAAAAAGCCCACAGCTTATAACCGTGGACTTGTTTCGTGATGGAATCTAATAAACCAAGAGGGATCAGTTTGTTTTGCTGCGCACTTCAAAAATGGCAAATTTCAAGTAATGGCCCTCATCAACACCCAAAATTTGCGGGTGATCCTTACCTGCAGCTTTCCATTCGATCAAACGCAGCACTTTGCCTGCATCTTCGGCTGCATCCGCAATTGTTTCCAGGAAGAGATCAGGGCGCATATGGTACGAACAGCTTGCCGTTACCAAATATCCACCCTCATTAACAAGCTTCATGCCATGCAGGTTAATATCCTTATAACCACGGCATGCTCCTTTAACTGCGGATTTCGTTTTGGCAAAGGCAGGTGGGTCAAGGATGACCACATCGAACGTTTTACCGCCGCCGGCTGCAAGCGCTTTGGAGGTATCCACTTTCTGTTCAGCTGCCCGTGCGCGTACGGAGCGATCGTCTATACCTTTGACCTGTTCACGTAAGTATTGGAATGCATCAGCGACCACAAACTCTACCCGATCTGTGAAGCCGTTTAATTCTACATTGGTGCGGGCACTTTCAATAGCATGCTCTGAAATATCAAGGCATGTCACTTTTTTGGCCCCATATTTACAAGCGTTCAATGTGAAGCTGCCTGTGTGTGAAAAACATTCCAGTACTGTTGCGCCGTCCCAATACGGGAAGGTCACCACTTTACCACTTTTATTCACGGGTAACAGCTGCTCACTTCCATCTTGTTCCACGTGCTGCATGGTGATTCCGCTTTTGTAACCCCAGCCCTTCATGAGAGGTTCAATCGCTGCCCGATTCTCACGCTGGTCGAAGAAATAACCCGTTTTCTGACCTTCTACGATATCGACTTTAATGAGCAATCCATTTTCGGTTACCGTCACATGACGTGGACAGTCCCCATACAGCGGTCCTTTCGTCTGCTCCAAACCTTCCAACTCACGAATAGGCACGTCGCTGCGCTCATAGATCCCCTCCGGCTGCATCACTTCGATCAGAGCCTGTACGATGGCTTCACGGCAGCGGTCCATTCCTAGCGTAAGCAGCTGCACAACGAGGATACTGCCAAAACGATCAACGATCAGACCCGGCAGAAAATCAGCTTCGCCATAAACCAGACGATAGGCCTCGCCATCCCGGATAAAGCGTTCCCGGTGACGCAAGCAGTCACTGAAACGGGCAGCGAAAAAAGCCGTGTCCATTTGTTCAAACTCCAACGGTTGATAGGAGACGACTCTCACTGTAATTTGTGATGCCGGGTTGTAGTACCCTGTTGCCAGATAGCGGCCCTGATGATTCAGTACATTGACCAGATCTCCCGGTTCCGGGTTCCCGTCAACCGAGGCAATCTCGTTGTTATATATCCATGGATGTGCATGTTCAAGCCGCTTTTTGCGACTGCGTTCCAGTGTAACCGATGGCAAGGTAAATCCACTTCCTTTGTTGTTAGTTAGTTAAAAAGATAGGTTTAGTGCAAAGGGAGACGCTACGGGGACGGATTGGTCTTCCGATCGCTGTTATCCCCAGATTTTTCTGATTCCCTTTTCACTAAGGGAAAATCCGGGGATAAACGCGAACGCTTCGCTTCTTCAGATCCAATTCCGTCCCCTCAGCTCCGTTTGCACGAATCACCGTTTCTTTTGAATTTGTGAGGTAGGTATGACCCAAATGCAAAGTCATGCTACCATTACGGGGACGGATTGGTCCTCCGATCGCTGTTATCCCCAGATTTTTTGATTCCTTTTCACAAAGGGAAAATCCGGGGATAAACGCGAACGCTTCGCTTCTTCAGATCCAATTCCGTCCCCTCCGCTCCGTTTG